>JACKBU010000017.1 GCA_020634395.1 Ardenticatenaceae bacterium
CTCAAGGCCAAAGATATAGGGCTGCTCTAACACGGCCGTGCTCTGTCGCTGGGATTCGTCACCTATCTCTTCTCACCCATCCGTCACTCTAGATCTTCATACACGATGACCACAAAGCGCTTGGGGCCATGCACGCCCACGGCCATTGTCTGCTCAATGTCGGCCGTTTTGCTGGGGCCGCTGATGAGGGTAATGTTGGCCGGGGTGTTTCCCTGCCGCGCCTGTGTCCAGGTGAAAATGTCGCTGGTAAGCCGCGACGTGGGCAGCAGGACGATGTGGATGGGCGGCAGCAGCGTCGCCAGGCGGCTGTGGTTGGGGCCGCTGCTGACGATGACGGAGCCGGTTTCTGCCAGGGCGGCGTCGGCGCTGCTGATGCCGGCGTCGGCGACGGCGCAAAACGCGCGCAGGTCGCCTGCCGTCTGCCCGACCAGGTGGAACTGGATGTGGGGAAAACGGCCGTGCCAATCCCCTCCTCGTTCCACCACATCCCCATTCACCACCACCGATTTCGCGTCGATTTCTTCCAGCAGGCGGGCGAGTTCGGCAACGGCCGTTTCCCAATCCGCCGCCTGCCGCACCTCGCCCTTGGCCCCTTTCACCGCCTGGGCAAACTGCGCCGTCAGGTCGGCAAAATCCTGCCGCGACCGCCACACCGGCGGCAGCGCCGTCGCCCCATCACCCGCCGCTCGCAGCCGTTCTAAAATTTCTTCTCGTGCGTTCATGTTGTTCTCCAAAGGAAAGAGACTAGAGACTGGTAGACAATCTCCAAACTCCAGTCTCCAGTCTCTAGTCATTAGTCTCCAGTCTCCACTTCCCCATCCGCCCACATCTGCCGGAACGATTTTTCCGGCAGGGTCGGCGGGCGGCGCTCGCCGATGAGGTTAATGGGCAGTTGGAGCTGGTTGTCTTGCAGGAACGGCCGTTGCCCCACTCTTGCCAATCCCGTCGCCAGCTTCCAAAGGGACGTATTGCTCATCATCGCCGCCACGGCGCGTTCCGCCAGCGCCTCCGGCCCGGCGATGATGCCCTCGTCTACCTCGTCTTTGCGCAGCTGCAGCAGCATGCGCGGCAGGTCGATGCGCACCGGGCAGACGTCTTTGCAGGCGCCGCACAGGCTGCTGGCGTGGGGCAGCGCCTCGTACTTTTCCAGGCCGAACAGCAGCGGCGAGACCACCGCGCCGATGGGGCCGGAGTAGGGGCTGCCGTAGGCGTGGCCGCCCGCTTCGCGGTAAACTGGGCAGACGTTCAGGCAGGCGCCGCAGCGCAGGCATTGCAGGACTTCTTCGTAGGGTGTGTTGAGGAGTTTGGAACGGCCGTTATCCACCAGCACCACATGCACTTCTTGCGGGCCGTCCTCGTCGCCGGGGCGGGCCGGGCCGCTGATGGCCGTGGTGTAGATGGACAGCGGCTGGCCGGTGGCGCTGCGCGCCAGCAGGCTCAGCCAGACGGCCGCTTCGTCCCAGGTGGGGGCGATTTTTTCCAGGCCCATCACGGCCACGTGCACGCGGGGCAGGCTGGTGACCATACGGCCGTTCCCCTCATTGGTCACCAGCACCACGCTGCCGGTTTCGGCGACGGCGATGTTGCCGCCGCTGACGCCCATGTCGGCGGCCAGGAATTTTTCGCGCAGCAGGCGGCGGGCCACGGCCGTGAGCGCCGGAATATCCGCCGCCGACAGCGCTTCGCCCGATTCATGCTCAAACAATTCGATGACCTGCCCCTTGGTTTTATGCACTGCCGGGGCGATGATGTGGTAGGGCGGTTCCTGCGATAACTGGATAATCCACTCGCCGAGGTCGGTTTCCACTGTTTCGATGCCTGCATTTTGCAGCGCATGGTTCAGGCGGATTTCTTCGGTCATCATGGATTTGCTTTTGGCGACCAGCTTCACATCGTGGGCCTGGGCGATGTCCAGGACAATTTGGGTGGCTTCTTCGGGGGTGCGCGCCCAATGGACGTGGGCGCCGTTGGCCTGCGCGTTGCGCTCGAAGGTTTCCAGATGGTGGGCCAGGTTGGCGATGGTGCGGCTGCGGATTTGCTTCAGGTGATCGCGCAGCTCTTCGACGGCGGGAATGGCGTCCAGGGCGCTGCCGCGCGCCTCGCGGAAGTGGGACAGCGCCCGGTCCAGCGCCCCTTGCAGACGCACGTCTTCAATGGCGATGGTGGCGCTTTGCCGGAAATGGGTGAAGGTGCTGCCTTGGGCGCTCATCGGGTGGCCTTCTCTAGCATGGTGGCGATGTGCTCGACCGGCGGCTGGTTGTCGGTGAGGCCGCGCATTTGCATGAGGCAGCCGGGGTCGGCGGTGACGAGGGTGGCGGCGGCGGTGGCCTGGGCCTGGCGCAGCTTTTCGGCGGTCATGGCGTTGGAGACTTCGGGCATGCGCACGGAGAAGAGGCCGCCAAAGCCGCAGCAGCGTTCGGACTCTTCCATTTCTTGGATGGTGTAGCCGGCGGCTTGCAGCGCCTGGCGCGGCTCGTTTTTCAGGCCGAGGAGGCGGCACATGTGGCAGGAATCGTGGTAGGTGATCGGTTCGGGCTGGGGAGTGGGGTGTTGGGACACGGCCGTTTCTTCCCAATGCGCCTCCTTCATCAAAAACTCGCTCAATTCATACGTTTTCTTCGCCAGCCGCAGGGCGCGGTAATAATATTTCGGTTCGTTTTCCAGCAGGTGCGGGTATTCCTGGCGAATCATCGTCGTGCAGGAGCCGCTGGGCAGCACGACGACTTCTTGGTCGGCCAGGACATCTACTGTGCGGCGGGCCAGGCGCCGCGCTTCGTCGTGAAAACCGCTGTTGAAGAACGGCTGACCGCAGCAGGTTTGCTCGGCGGGGAAGTCCACTTCGTACCCGGCGCGGCGCAGCACCTTGACCGTGTCTACACCCACGTCGGGCATAAGCTGGTCGATGACGCAGGTGACAAAGAGGGCAATCCGTTTCTGTTGGTCAATCATGAATAAACCTCCAATAAGCTGTTAGCTGTAATCTTTTAGCTGTAAGCTGTAGGCTGGGTGGTCGTGAAGGTGGGCCGCTGCCGTGAGAAACAGGATAGAAGAAGGCTAGAAGGCGTCGGCAACCTTACGGATGTTGGTTATTATTCTCTATGAAATGGCGAGAAATGCTACCGAAAGGGAAGATTCCTTATTGTTAGTTGGTTGGTTGGCTGGTTAGTTAGTTGGTTAGTTGGTTGGTTGGTTAGTTGGCTGATGTCCTGAACCAACCAACAAACCATCAAACCAACTAACCATCAAACCAACAAACCATCAAACTATCTTCGGAGAAACGAATGGCTTTTAGAATGAGACGGATGGGGCGGGAGTATGAGGCGGATGGATCGCAACGGCCGTCACGCTTGACGCGGGAGCAGGTGAATACCTTTAGACGGCTGCTGCAGTATGTACGGCCGTATCTCAAATGGATGATCCTGTCCATCTTCATGCTGCTGATTAGCGTGTCGCTGGGGCTGATTTTGCCGCTGGTGATCCGCAATCTGGTGGATATTGTGCTGGTGGATAAGAACTTTGCCCGGCTGAATCAGCTGGCGGCGGGTTTGTTTGTGGTCTTTATCTTGCAGGGCGTGACCAGTTTTGTGAACCAGATTTCGCTGGCCTACGTGGGCGAGAACGTGGTGGCCGATATCCGGGTGCAGGTGTACAGCCACCTGCAAACGCTGTCGCTGAAATACTTCACCGATAACCGCACCGGGGAGATTGTGTCGCGGGTGACGAATGACGTGATTTTGCTGCAAACGGCCGTTACCGACAATCTGGTCGCGCTCCTGCGGCAAGCCATCACCCTGGTCGGCGCGACGATCCTGCTGTTTGTGCTGGATTGGCGGCTGACCCTGATTATCCTGGTGGGCATCCCGCCGGTGACGCTGACGATGGTCTGGCTGGGGCGCAAAATCCGCCGCGAGGCCAAAGCGGTGCAAGATGCACTGGCCCAGGGCGCCAACGTGCTGGAAGAGACCATTTCCGGCGTGCGGATTGTGAAGTCGTTTGCCCGCGAGGAGTATGAAATTGCCCGTTTCACGGCGCGCGTAACGGACATCTTCGATGCGGCGATGCGCCGGGCCAAAATTGGGGCTGTTTTGGGGCCAATTATTGGCTTTATGGCCTTTGCCTCGATCACCATCACGCTCTGGTTTGGCAGTTATGAGGTGATTCAGGGGCAGCTGACGGCCGGGGACCTGGTGGCGTATCTGATTTATACCATGCTGGTGGCCACGCCGCTGGCTTCGCTGGCCGGGTTGTATGCCCAGTTCCAGGCGGCGATTGGGGCGACGGAGCGGTTGTTTGACTTGCTGGATACGCAGCCGGATATTGTCAGCCCGCCGGATGCGCCGCTGCTGCCAGCGGTGCAGGGCGAGGTGGTTTTTAGCGACGTGAGTTTTGCCTACAGCACGGCCGTTGCCGTCTTGCGTTCTGTCTCCTTTACGGCGCAGCCCGGACAGATTATTGCCCTGGTGGGCCCGAGCGGGGCGGGCAAATCGACCCTGGTGAGCCTGATTCCCCGCTTTTGGGATGTGGATAACGGCCGTATCGCCCTCGACGGCCACGACATCCGCGACGTGAACCTGCGCAGCCTGCGCGAACAAATCGGCATTGTGCCCCAGGAAACCACGTTGTTCTCCGACACCGTGTATAACAACATCCGCTACGGCAAGCTGGATGCCACCCGCGAGGAAATTGAGGCCGCCGCCCGCGCCGCCAATGCCCATGACTTCATTTTGCATGATTTGCCGGAGGGATATAACACGCCGGTCGGCGAGCGCGGGGTGAAGTTAAGCGGCGGGCAGCGCCAGCGGGTAGCCATCGCCCGCGCCCTGCTCAAAAATCCGCGCATTCTCATTCTGGATGAGGCCACCTCCTCGCTGGACAGCGAGAGCGAAAGTCTGGTGCAGGAGGCGTTGGAGCGCCTGATGGAAGGGCGCACCTCTTTTGTGATAGCCCACCGCCTCAGCACGGTGGTCAATGCGGATTGGGTGCTGGTCTTGAATGAGGGGCAGATTGTGGAGCAGGGCACGCACGCGGATTTGTTGGGGCAGGTGGATGGGTTGTACGCGCGGCTTCACCAGATGCAGTTCGGCAGTGTGGAATTGATCGTTTAGACCGGACAGGTTTCAGAAAACCTGTCAGGTCTCTCTACCTCGGAGATTGGACCAATCTTCTTAGATTGGTCCAATCTGTTCCGTGCACCGGCCATTTTGTGCCGTGAACCAGTCGTTTTACCCCACGCACCGGCTATTTTATGCCATGCACCAGCCATTTTGTGTCATGCACCAGCCATTTTGCCCCGTGCACCAGCCATTTTGCGCCGTGCACCAGCCATTTTGCGCCATGCACCAGCCATTTTGCCCCGTGCACCAGCCATTTTGTGCCATGCACCAGCCATTTTGTGCCATGCACCAGCCTTTTTGTGCCATGCACCAGCCATTTTGCCCCGTGCACCGGCGGTTTTCTTAGTTAAGCGTCAGGAAACGGCCGTTTTCACCCCCGAAACAGCAGTTGGTCCACCATCATACACAAAAAAAGCAGCGCCAGATACGCCGACGAATACTTATACATCTGCCGCGCCGCCGGTTTGGTCGCCTGCCGCAGCAGCCGCAGCGCTCTACCCAGCAGCGCCGCGCCCAACAGCGCCGCCGCTACAAAGTAAAAGTAGCCCAACACCTGAAAAGGCAGCGGCAGCAGCGTCAGAATCACCAACTGCAGCGAATAGAGCACAATCTGGATGCGCGTCGTCTCCTCCCCGTGCGCCACGGGCAGCATCGGCACGTCGGCGCGTTTGTAGTCGGCGTTTACCAGCACCGCCAGCGCCCAACTGTGTGGCGGCGTCCACAAAAAGATGATGGCAAACAGAATAAAGGCCCCGGCAGACAGCCCGTTGGTGGCCGCCGCCCAGCCCACCAGCACCGGCATGGCTCCGGCCCCGCCGCCAATGACAATATTCAGGGCGCCGCGCCGTTTGAGCAGGATGGTATAGACGAAGATGTAGTAGACCATGCCGATAAAGGCCAGCACGGCCGTTAACCTGTTGTCCCCCCAGCCTAAAACAACCAGCGACAAAGCCAGCAGTGCCAGGCCGAACAGCAGGGCGCGCTCCGGCGACACCCGGCCGGCCGGTATGGGGCGGTTCTTGGTGCGCGACATACGGCCGTCGATGTCCCGGTCCAGGTACTGGTTCAGAACGCCGGAACCCGACGCCGCCAGCCAGCCGCCAACGGCCGTGGCCAGCACCGTTTGCAGGGGCAGATTGTGGCCCTGCGCCGCCACCACCATCGCCGTCAGCGTCGTAAACAGCAGCAGCAGCACAATCCGCGGCTTGGTCAACTGTAAATAATCCTGAAACGTGCGCCGCGCCGGGCTGAGCGTGGTGGATCGTGTGGTCATTGCGCCTCCGTTACTTCAATCACGCCCATCATTTTGGGCATCGCCTGGCTTTTGCTTACAAACAGATACGTGCCAGGCGTGTCGAATGTGTAGGACCAATCCTCGCCCGGATACAGAACCCCGGACTCCCAGGCGGCCAGGCCGTCAGACGGCCGTGCGCCCGTCAGCGTTTCTACTTCGTCAGGATTAAACGTCACCGTCTGCGGATACAGGCCGGTATTGGTCCACGTCACCGTTGCCCCCGGCCCAACCGTCAGGCTGGATGGCTCAAAGTGGCTCTGGCTGTCCGCCATAACCACCCGAATCTGATAATGCTCGTTGTCACGGGCGGCTTCCATGTCGGCGCAGCCGGCCAGAAACAGCAAGCTGCCGCCCAATGCCAGCAGCCAGAGGAACAATCGTCCCCACTTGTTTTGCTTCGCGCTCATCGCCACACCTCACACCAGGATCCGGTCAGGATTGCGGAAAAACCGGTCGCGGATAGCTTCGGCGGCCATGTAAGCCAGGGGCGCCAGCGTGCCTGTCGGGTTCACTCCCGGATTTTGCGGATAAAGCGCCGCGCCCGTAACAAACACGTTGGGCGTGTCCCACACCTGCCCATACTTATTCGTCACCGAGTTGCCGGGGTCCGTGCCCATGATGGCTCCGCCGGTTGGATGCGTGCTCTGATACTTGTGGATGTTGTACGGGTCCAGCTCTTTGGTCGTTTTCTGGCGCGTTGGCCCCATCTGCTTCATGATCTCATCTGCTCTCTGGGCGATGAAGCGGTACATGTTGTAATCATTTTGGTGCCAGTCAAACGTCAGGCGCAGCAGCGGCTGGCCGTCGGCCGCTTTATACACCGGATCCAGGTCCAGAAACTGGTCTTCATAAGGCAAACTTTCACCCTGGAAGACAATCGTCGCCACGCTGTCCCAATTCTGCCGCAGGTAATCTTTCCAACCCTGGCCCCAATTCTTCCCGCCCTCATCCGTCACAGGCAGACTGCCCACAGAAGCCAAGGGATCGCGTTCGCCCAGCGTGGAAAAAAGCATGCCGCCGCCGACAAAGTCCAGATCGCTGTGGTCGAACACGTCGGCCTGGAAGTCGAAGATCACATTTTGCGTGGACGTGTTGCCCATGTAGAGATTAAAGCGCCGCCCTTCAAACAGGCCGGTGGAAACGCCGTGCCAGTGCTGGTAGGTGTAGTTTTTACCCACCAATCCCTGGTCGTTACCAATGCCATTGGGGTGATCGTCGCTGCGCGAGAGCAGCAGCATGCGTACGTTGGTAAAGGTAAAGCCGGATAGCAGCACCACGTCGGCGGGCTGCTCCTGCTCCTGCCCCTGCTCGTCGATGTAGGTAACGCCGGTCGCCCGGCCGCCTGGTCCCAGATTCACCCGAATCACCTTGGAATGGGCGCGAATTTCATAACGGCCGGTGCGCAGGGCGGGAGGGATGTGGGTGTTTACCGGCATGGATTTGGCGTCTACTTCGCAGCCGTAGCGGGTGCAAAAGCCGCAGTACAGGCAGCCGCTGCGCACGTTGCCCCAGCGATCCTGGTAGGCCTGGGACAAAATGCCCGCCGGTTGGGGAAAGGGATGGTAGCCTAATTCGCGGCACGCATCGGCATAGATGACGGAAGGGATGGTGACTTCCAGGGGCGGGAGGGGATACGGCCGTGATCGTGGCGCTTCAAACGGATTCCCGCCTTCCAGAATGACCCCGTTCAGGTTGCCCGTCTGCCCCGACACGCCAATGTCGTACTCAAAGCGGTCGTAGTACGGTTCCAGCTCCTTATACGTTACCGGCCAGTCCTGGATGCGATTGCCGGCGGGCAGCTTGTTTTCTCCATACCGCTCGATATAGTGCGTGCGGTAGTTGAAATCACTCTCCAAAAAGCGCCAGTTCATACCCGACCAGTGGATGGCTGCGCCGCCCACACCCTGGCCGGGGTTAAACGAGCCGTACTGCCGCATGGGCAGGGTAGGGGCTTTGGGATTCGGTCGCCAGGACCATGTTTCCCGCCCCAAATTAACCATCATGGCGTGGCGAATGTGGTAGCGCAGGGGGTCGTGGTTGTGCTTAAAGTCGGGATTGGCCCAACGCATAGGGCCTTGCTCGATGGATAAGACGTTATAACCGCCCTCGGTGAGGATTTGGGCAAAAATAGCGGCCGTCCAACCCGCGCCCACCGTCACCACGTCTACTTTTTTTTGTATTGCCATTCATAACTCCTTTTCATGCTGCCTAATGTTCCGGGCGCTGCTCTTCTGTGCCGCTGACGGGCACGGCGACGTGCGAATTTGCTAACTGCCCGGGGTGGAATTGGTGCATCATAGCCAGGCTTTGGGGCGGGCGCACCGGACCTTCTGTGTGGATGTCGTGGGGGGTGTAGGCGCGCTGAGCGCCGGGATAGCCGATTAACTTCCAGCCCACCATGTCACGGTTGCCGCCATAAGCGGGATCGGCAAACATGCCGTTGATGGTGTCGTCGCGCAGCCGCGCGAAAAAATCTTTGGCCGAAGGATTGTCGAAGCCAGATGCTTCGCCTTTAGACATAGCCTCCAAAATCTGGTCTTGCTGGTCTTCGGACAGGTCTACGAAGTTGCTTCCGGCCGTCTGGTTGGCAAAACTGTCAACCGATTTCAGGCCGGCCCGGTATATTTCCCGGGGCGTCAGCAGGGATTGGAAGCCATAGCGGTCGATTTCATCTTTTGATACCCAGACTGTCTGGTACTGGTTGGATGGGGAAGCTTGATCTGGCGGCGTATCGCCTTCATACGTTTGGGCATAAGGCGCCTGGCGGTAGGTCGGCTCGGCAAAGCCTTCGTTGAAGCCCATGAGCTTATCGATGTAGTTGGCGATGCCAGCTTCTCGGGCGCCCGGGTCGTCGGGAGTGCCGGGCAGGATGCGCGCTGTCAGCGCTTCGACGGTTTGCGCTTCATGGGGGCTGAAGAAGACCAGCACGTCGGCTGGCGGGGGAACGATGGGGGCGTATGGCACTTCCGGGTACTGCGCACGTACGGGGACGGTCTCGGTGGGCAGGGCACCGGTGCTTTCTTCGGCGGGCGGCGTGTCGCATCCCGTGACGACGCCCAGGCCAGTAGCAGCTACGGCAAATCCAGCCGCCCGGAGGAAACCCCGCCGGGACATGAGGAGCAAAGTAACCTCGTGGCCGGTCGGTTTTTCTTCTGACTGGGGTTTTTCAGTCGGTATTTTTTCATCAGACATGTTTATCTCCTATCATCTTCCAGGGTATACAGGTAGGCGGCGATGTCGCGGGCGGCCGGTTCGCTGACACCCAGGTCCGGCATGGCGACGCCGGGGTCTATTTCTTGCGGGTACTGTATCCACAAGACCAGGTTATCAGGGGTGTTAGGCAGTTTTCCAGCGATGTAGCTGCGTTCGGCCAGGCCGATGAGCGGCGGGCCGACGGTCGCGTCGGCGCCGGCAACGCCGGGGATAGTGTGGCAGGTGCCGCAGCCATAGGCGGCGATGACTGCCCTTCCCGACTGTGGATCGCCGCCGGGTACGGTTTGTTGGGGATAAACGGCCGTATCCTGAGCCGCGGCCGCCGACAGGGCCACGGCAAACAGCAGAAAGGGCAGCAGCAGCACCAGTACCCCATAGACATTCGCTTGTTCACGTTTCATGGTTAACTCCTTGGCCCAGTTTTAGGGAAACGGCATGGTGATCAACGGGCAGGGGTTGTGGAAAAAGGCGACAACGGCCGTGACCACAATCAGCCCCAGGAAAAGCAGGCTCACAATAAAGCCGGCGACGGCAATGAACGCTGGCCATTCATGCAGTTCGTCCACATCTTGCAGCGCTGGCCGGTTTTCGGCCGTCAGGCGCTGCCAGCTCTGGTAAGCCAGTATCCCGGCGGCCAGCACGATCAGCGCCATAATCACGCCTAAAACGTAAACAGGTATCTTGGAGAGGCTGCAGGCATAAGACGCCAGCGTATAGCCAATGAACAATTGCAAGGCCCAAATGACCGGCCCGGCAAAGAACATAAAAGCCCATCGCCAGGGGTGACGCTCCCCTGTGTCCGCGTTTGCATCTATACGCGCCATGTTTGAACTCCTTCGTTACACGTAGGGTGAAAGGTAAACAGAGGCCAGGATGAACAGCCACACCACGTCGACAAAGTGCCAGTACAGCACCGCGTTTTCTACAGCCAGGTGACGCTCGGCTGTGAAGTGGCCCAGCAGCGCCCGCACCAGCACGACGCTGCTGATCAGGATCATCACCAGGACGTGCAGGCCGTGGATGCCGGTGATGGTGAAGAACAAAGAGCCATAGACGTTGGTTTGTGGGCTGAATTCGCTACGGCCGTATTCATAAATCTGCAAAGCCAGGAACGATCCGGCCAGGAGCAGAGCGATAATCATGCCCAGGCGCAAGCGTCCCTGCCGGCCGCGACGAATGCCGCCTTGCGCCCACTGCATCACAAAGCTGCTGCTCACCAGCAGCGCCGTGTTGATGAGGGGGATGACCAGTTCCGGCCGTTTCATGCCGTCGGGCGGCCAGGCCGGCAGGTTTAGCCGCACGTAGAAATAGCTGGTAAGCAGGGCGGCAAAGATGATGCTTTCGTTTAATATGACCAGCAGCATGGCCCACCAACTGGGGGACCGGCTGCCGGAAAGCACGTGCGGCAGCGGCCGGGACACTGCCGGTCTTGCGGCGGCGGATGTTGTTTGTGCAGTGGTCATGCGGGTCTCTCCTCGATCACGGCCGTTTCTCCTTCATGCCAGGCCGGTTCACTCTCGGGCGGCCACAACCAGGCCACAATCAGGCCGAAAACCAGCAGCACACCGACGCCAGCCAGCCACCATTGGCGCAGTAAAATGCCGACGAAGACGGCCGTTAACGCCAAGCCTAAGTACAGTGGAATCAGCGTGGACGCGGGAATGTGCAAAATGCCGTCCGGCTGCCCGCTGAGCACGGTCGAGGCTAACGTTTCGCGCTGGTATGGATCGGTGGGGTCATTTTCCATGAACAGGCTGGAACCAGGGGTGTCGGCTGCCGGCAGTTCCCACAGGGGATTACGGCCGTGTACCACAGGCAGCGCCCGGAAATTGTATGGCGGCGGCGGCGAACTGGTCGCCCACTCCAGCGAACTGGCATTCCAGGGATTGTCGCCCGCTTCTTCACCGCTGCCCAGGCTGTAAAAGACGTTGGCGATAAAAAACAGGATGCCTGCTGCCAGCGTAAAGGCGCCGATGGTCTCCAGCAGGTTTAGCCCGCCCCAGCCTAAGCCGGCCTCGTAGGTGTAAACGCGGCGCGGCATGCCCATCAGCCCGGCAATGTGCATGGGGAAAAACGTCAGGTTAAAGCCAATAAACATCAGCCAGAAATTCCACTGCCCCAGGTGTTCGTCCAGCAGACGGCCGCTCATCTTGGGGAACCAGTAGTAGAATCCGGCAAAAATGGGAAACACAGCACCGCCCACGAGTACATAATGGAAGTGGGCCACGATGAAGTAGGAGTCGGTTACCTGTTGGTCGAAGGGCACGGCGGGGAACATGACGCCGCTCAGGCCGCCCAGGACAAACAGGATGATAAAACCGGAGATGAAGAGCAAGGGTGTTTTGAAGACGGGACGGCCGTTTAACATCGTGCCCAGCCAGGCAAATACCTGAATCCCGCTTGGGATGCCGATGACGATGCTGGAAATGCTAAAAATGCTCAGCACCAGCGGCGAAATGCCCACGGCGAACATGTGGTGAACCCACACACCAAAGCCAATCACGCCGGTAGCGATGGTGGCTACAGCCAGCAAGGTATAACCCAAAATCGGCCGTCGCGAAAAGGAAGCCACGACCTCCGACACGATGCCCACCGCCGGCAAAAAGATGATATAGACGTCCGGGTGGCCAAAAAACCAGAACAAATGCTGCCACAACAGCGGCGTGCCGCCAGCCTGTGTCTGGAAAAAGTGGAAGCCAAACACCCGCTGCAGCATCAAAAAGACATTAGCCACCGTTAGTGGGGGAATAGCAAACAGCACGGCAAAGGACGTCACCAGAATCGCCCAGCAGAACAGGGGAAGACGGTTAATGGCCATACCCGGCGCGCGCATCTTCAGAATGGTGACAATGAAGTTGACGGCCCCGGCCGTGGTGGCAATGCTCAGAAATATCAGGCCCAGCGCCCAGAAGTCCAGATTCAGGCCAGGTGAGTATTCTGCCCCTGTAAGGGGTGTGTAAGCGAACCAGCCGCCGTCCGGCGCTGCGCCAAACAAAAGGCTGCTGTACATGAACAGGCCGGAAAACAAAAATACCCAGTAGCTAAGGGCATTCAGCCGCGGAAAGGCCATATCCCGCGCCCCCACCATCAGGGGAATGAGATAATTACCAAAGCCAAACAACATCGGCGTGGCGAAAAAGAAGATCATCGTTGTGCCATGCATCGTGAAGAACTGATTGTAGGTTTCGGGGCCCAACAAGGTGTTTTCCGGCACAGCTAACTGGGTGCGCATAAAGAGCGCCTCCAGGCCGGCCAGCACGAAAAAGAGAAAGGCAGTTTGGATGTAGCGTATGCCAATCAGCTTATGGTCCACCGTGCCCAACAGGCTGATGAGGCCAGATCGGGCTTCCCAGGCATCGCTTAGGCGCTTTTCTCCTACTGCAATTGTTGCCATCACATTCTCCTTATCTCGATCAATCCCAGTGCCGCGAGCGTTACTTGAGAGTATCCAGGTAGGCAAGGATGGCCTGGAGCTGTTCGGCATCCAGGTCCATAGGCGGCATTTCGTTGCCTGGTTTTACAGTTTGCGAGTTCATAATCCAGCCGGCCAGGTAGCCGTGGCCGTTTGGTAAAATACCGGCCCCAATCGTCTGGCGGCTGGCGACGTGTGTCAGGTCTGGCCCAAGCGTGCCGGAAGCGTTGGTGCCTTTGATGGTGTGGCAGTAGACGCAGGCAGATCCTAAAAATGCCTGCTGTCCTTCCTGCTCAAAGCTTCCTTCGTCGGGTTCTGGGGCGGATTGGCGCTGCTGCTCCAGCCAGGTGTTGAAGTCGTCGGTTTTGTCGGCCACGACCAGAAAGACCATGTGGGCATGCTGCAGGCCGCAGAATTCGGCGCACTGGCCACGATAAACTCCGGCATTATCGGCTTGTAATACGAACGAATTGGTCTGGCCGGGGATCAGGTCTAGCTTGCTGTGAAGCTGGGGGGCCCAAAAGCTGTGGATGACATCGGCGGAGGTTAGCTTGATGAGGACGGGCCGCCCGGCGGGGATGTGAATTTCATTGGCTGTGGTGACGCCGTAATCGGGGTAGTTTACTTCCCACCACCATTGGTGGCCAACGATTTCGACGGTGAGGTCGCCGGAGGCGGGGGCCGCGCTTATCTGCTGGACGGCGATGCTGAGGCCCATGATGATGAGCAAAACCACGGCGGGGATGACGACCCCACCCACGATGACGCCGTTGAGGGCGCGGTGGTCACTTTCTGGGGAATATTCGACCGAACGCTGGCGGCGGGTACGCACGGCCGTTAACAGCAGAAGCACCGTGACCACCGTAAATACCACGGCTGCCACACCAAACATCAGCCAGGAAAGATAGGCGACTCGCTGGGCTTCCGGGCCTTGGGGATCCAGCACACCGCCGGAGACGCTGGCGCAGGCGCTTAACAAGGGAGGGAATAAAAGTAGTAATAAATAGATGCCGCTGTGCCCAGGTAAAGTGAGTTTGCGAACTGTACACGGTTGAAACGCTTTTTTCATGTCTGCTTCCGGTTCCAGAGGCTTCGCTGATCCAAAAGATACGGACCATATCCGCCAACAGGCCTCTTACCACTTGCAGAGCTTGGTATGCAGTCGGGTACGGTAGGGGTCAGTATTGCCTTAACAGAAAACCATTTGGACGCTGCCAGGCCTAAAACTGGGGAAAACAGAACGGTGTTGGATGTCTTTTGGGGAGAGTGGAATGTCTTACCTGACAACAGTTAGAAATGGAAAGACATTTCTAGTATAAGCGCCTGCATACATAAATCTATAGACCACAGATATATAAGGTATACAAAAAGGATAGAGGCTGAGGAGAAACGGGGATCTATCTGGGTCACATTACCCGGTGAAGGAACGGCGAGGAGAAAACGTAACGGCCGTTACGCCGCCAACAGGTCTGGCCAGCGGGGCACCTGCGCCCAGGGCGAAGCCGGTTCGTACCAAAAGTTGGCCAGAAACCCTTTACCGGTTACTGCGCTCCATTTTTCGGAGACAGAACATCGCTTCCGATAAGATGAACATCTTGTTGAAACACGGGAATGCTGACGCCGGCTTCGCTCAATCTCAACTTTACCTGTTCGGTCACACTAAACATGGTATCCCAATAGGCGTCTACCGGGGCAAACGGCCGTAACGAAAAATCAACCCCCCTCTCCCCTAAAGACAAAACGCCAACTACCGGTTTCGGATCGGCCAAAACGTGCTCGTTTGTGGCCAGAACCTCCTCCATAATCTGCTTGGCTTTTAGCAAATCGTCCTGATACTTGATGGTCACAACCATATCCACACGCCGATAACCAAGCACCGAATAGTTAACGATGTTACTTTTTAAGATATCACCGTTCGGAACAGTCACCGTGCTTTGCTCTTGGGTCAAAATGACCGTGCTAAACAGTTGAATCTCTTTCACCTGACCAAATGTCCTATCCAGGACATTTACCCAATCGCCCGGTTTAAAGGTTTGAAAGGCCACAAAGATAATCGTTGCCGCCAGATTATTAAGCGTTGTCTGCATGGCGATAGCTATCACAACGATAATAAGAATGATGACAGTGAATAAAGAGTTGATGGGCAGCCCCAGCGTAACGAGCGAAATCGAAATGGCGATAAGCAAAATGCCATAGTAGATGAACCCGTCAATCGCCAGAATCACCTTCCTGGTTACGTGAAACTCTCTATTTTCAACGGAAGATAAAAATAACCGGCGAGCGCGCTTTGCCAACCAGCGCCCCACGAGAAAGAACAGAACAGCCCAAAAGATACGAAGAAAATGAGGGAAGCCAATACTGGTAAAAGAGTCGTTGGTGCGGGACAAAAGTTCGAGTAACTGTGACATAGGACGACTATCCCCTTGAGAATTAAAATAATCTTACCCTACCCTGTGCAAATAAAAAAGCCGGATTTTCTGGCCGTCGTGGGTGGGCAACGGCCGTGCAAAAACAAGTCAGCGGCTTTCAGATTGGACCAATCTTGCCGGATTAAAGACCCACGGCTGCCTGGTATTGTATCTCGTGCCGGCCGGGTTCGTGTGGTAAACTATCGGCCCTGGCAGGATCAGGCTGATTGAAGGCATAGATGTGGATGAATGACAAGCAAGCACCGCCCCAGACGTTTGATCTCTCGGTAATCATCGTCTCCTATAACACCCGCAAACTGCTCGACGACTGCCTTGCCTCTCTGTTGGCGGCGGAAGTGCCGCCGGGCGGCTTGGAAATCATCGTCGTGGATAATGCTTCCACCGACGGCAGCCCGGAGATGGTGCGCGACAAGTATCCCGGCGTGCGGCTGCTGGCCTGCCCGGAGAACAAGGGGTTTGCGGCGGCGAATAACGCCGGCACGGCCGTTTCTCAGGGTCAATACGTGCTCTTCCTCAATTCCGACACCCGCGTCGAACCCAATGCCCTGGCCGAACCGCTGGCCTATATGGCAGGCCATCCCGAAGCCGGTGCGTTGACGGTGCGACTGACATACCCCGACGGCCGTCGCGATCCGGACAACCATCGCGGCTTTCCCACACCCTGGAACGCGTTGTGCCACTTCTCCGGCCTCAGCCGCCTCTTTCCCCACAAGCCCCGCTTCAATGGCTACTTCCAATCCTACGCCGACTTCAGCCAGACCCACGCCGTGCCCGTCATTGCCGGTTCCTACATGCTCATGCCGCGCGCGCTGTTCGACCGCTTGGGCGGCTGGGACGAGACCTACTTCTTCTATGGCGAGGACATCGACTTCTGTTACCGCATCAACCAGGCCGGTTACCAGATTATCTACTATCCGCACGTGACGGTGCTGCACTACAAAGGGGCCAGCTCCGGCCTGCGCAAAGAATCGGCCGATATTGCCCGGCCGCCCAAAGAAACGCGTATCAAAGTGGCCCAGGAATCGGTGCGGGCCATGCAGGTGTTTTATCGTAAATTCTACAGCCAGCAGTACCCGGCGCTGCTCACCGGCTTTGTCCTGGCCGGCATTCAGGTGCGCGGCTGGTTCCGTATTGTGAAACATAAACTGACGTAAAGGAAGTGCATATGATTAGTATGAGAGGTCGCCATACGGCCGTTTCGCTCATCAGCAGTCTCGTCCTGGCCTTTTTAGGGCTGGGCCTGTTCTTCAGCCACCTCCACGCCACCCCACCATCCCCTCAACAACCTGACGATCTGGCTCTTGGCTACGGCTTTAACGTCGCCAGTTGGGACATCCCCAAACTGCAAGCGATGGGCTTTAACTGGATGAAAGTCTTCAATGCGCCTGGCAGCCGCCTGCCGGTCCACGTGCTCTTGCGCGTGCAGGCCAGCGCTGCGGAGTTCGGCAACCTGTCAGCCTTTGGCGCCTCTATGACGCAGTTGGCCCAGTCACAGGCCGGCTACGTCGACGCCTACGAGATCGGCAACGAGCCGAACCTGGACGCCAGCTACGGCTGGACCACTTCGCCCAACGCCGCCGATTACGCTGCCCTCCTCTGCACCGCCTACAGCCACATCAAAGCCGCTGATCCGCAAGCCAAAGTGATTTCTGCCGGGCTGGCGCCCACGGGCCGGGTGACGGGCAACTGGAACGGCCATCCAGGCCACAACGGCCTCTACCAGGACGAGCGCGAATTCTTCAAGGAGTTCCTGGCGGCCGGCGGCGGAGATTGTCTGGATGGCGTCGGGTACCATCCGTATGGGTTCAGCGCCGATTTTGACGCCCCTCCGGACGTGGCTTCGGCTGACCCTGACCAGAACTGTGTAAACGGCTTCTGCTTCCGGGGTGTGGAGAAAATCTACGAGATTATGCAGCAGCGTGGCTACGGCCACAAAACAGTCTGGGCCACGGAGTTCGGCTGGCTGGTGACCCCGCCCGATCACTGCCGCGCCGATGGCTCCTGGGACGGCCGTCTCTGGCAGTTGGTCTCCGAGCAGGAGCAGGCCGACAATCTGGTAGGCGCTTTCCAATACGCCGCGGCCAACTGGCCCTGGATGGAAGCCATGATGGTCTTTAACCTCAATTTTAACCAGCCCGGCCTCTACCAGGAGTGCGAGCAGATGCGCTACTACGCCGTGCAAGGCCGTCCGGCGGAAGCTGCTCTGCGCGACATGCCCAAAGAGCAGCCGCCGGTGATCACGGCCGTCGACGTCTGGCCGGAACAGTTGGCCGTTATCATCACTCCGGCGCAGCAGCCGTACATGGCCGTACGTTCCCTCGTCATCCATAACATCGGCACAGAACCCGTCACCTTCACGGTGCAGGCCGATGCGGGCGCGGACCTGGTGCCGGATGTGGCCCCGACCGGCGACGTGCTGCAGGCCGGCGAACCGCGCGCCATCCAGGTGACGATTGAAAGTGCAGGACGGCCGTCAGGCATCTACACTGGCACACTTACCCTCAGCGCTACAACGGCCGTCGAAGGACTACCGGCCGTCATACCGCTGCGGCTGGCCGTGGTGGACGAGATCCAGTATGTTTATCTGCCCGCCGTCAGCCGCTAACAGCCGGGTAGACTAACGAAAATTCAGGATCCCATCAGCAAAATTCAGGCCAATGTGTGTTACCCTTTGTTTATCTGTTTTTTCTTGCAAGCCTGCCAGGAGAAGGTAACGTGGAAACAAAGGCAAGTAAAATCGCCAGGCTGCGCATCGAAGTAGAAGCGGCGCGCACAGACCTGATCGAAGCCGAAGCCGAGCTGGCCGACTATCGCGCCGACGTTGAGGCGTTTGAGTTTATTTTTGCGGCGCGGATGGGCGAGCGGCTGGCCGAGCTGGCGGCGGTGGAGGCAGAAGTGGCCGACCTGCTGGATCGCATCCAGCGCCGCCGCAACGAGCAGACTTTCGGCACAGATTTCCGCTCGGTGGATGAGCAGTACCGGCGCACCTGGCAGCAGCCGCCCAAAGCGGCTCCCAAACGGCCGTCTGAATCGGTCAGCGAATCAACCGAAGTGCAAATCAAAAAGCTGTACCGCCAGCTTGCCCGCCGCCTGCATCCCGACCTGACCACCGACGCCGCCGACCGTGTCCGGCGCACGGAATTGATGACGGCCGTCAACGACGCTTATGCGGCCCGCAGCCTGGCTGAGCTGCTGGCCGTGGCCCGCCAATTGGATGGCGAGCAGCCGGCCGCGCCCGCCTCCCCAGCCCAAACGGAAGACGATATGGTGCGTGCCCTGGAGGAAGAACTGATCCGCTGCCGCCGCCGCCTGCGGCGCCTTAAGTTGGAGCGGCAAACGCTGCACACGGACCCGATGGTGGCGTTGAGCCTGGAAGTGAAACTGGCCCAGCGCCAGGGCCGCGACCTGCTAGGCGAAATGGTGCTGGAGCTGGAACGCAAAATAGCCCGTAAACAGGTGGAGCGAGATATGATTCAGGCGCAGTTCGAGAGCTTGCAACGGCCGTCATCGTCTGGTCCGGCCTGAAGGCAGACCGGGTGCGAGCTTCCTGGTTGGGACCGCTGGCATAGAACGGTATAATACATCTACATGCTTGCAAATCGGCAGTCCTAAAAGTTATACCGTCCTCTATTGCCGCAAGGAGAAACAGCAAGATGACCACGTCTATTGAAGTGAAAAAAGCGCAGTTGGAGACGGCCGTCCATTACCTGGCCGGTTTGTTGGAAGAAGGCTCCCTCATTCAGCACTATGATCCCGAAACGCGGCGCGAAATCGCCGAAGTGCTGGAACTGATGCTGGCGAAAGTAAACGGGCTGCCAGATAACGTGCCGGATAACCTGGTGCAGGCGGCCGTCGTGCGGGCCATCGTCGGCGCCGCCGAAAATTTACATATCGAAGAAGCCCTTGAGAGAGAAGTTTTTTTGAACCGCCAAATGCGCGAAGTAGAGGCATTTGCCAGCATCCACGGCCACACTCTGACCGGTTGGGAACCTGTTTCTGGCGAGGAGGGCGTGGAATATCAGTCTTCCTGCCGGGAATGCGGCGGGTTTGTCTATGTCAGTCTGTCCGGCACGTACAACCTGCTGCTGGATAGCTGCGAGCGGATGTGAGAATGTTGGTGAGTTGGAAGGTTGGTTAGTTAGGTGGCAGTTAACAAACTAACGAACTAACAAACTAACCAACTTAGCCCACCTCTTTCAGCCTATGAAAGCAAAAGAAATTGTCTGGTTAGACAGCGGCTACGATTGCGACCACTGTGGCGGCGAGATTTTGCGGCAAAAGGCGCGACGGCCGTCGCGCCCCAACAATGCCTACTATCGCTGCCGCGTCTGTGGCTGCGAATGGACCATGCAGGGCGATGTGGTCCGCATCGGCAGCGGCGAGTCTTGCCGCGAGGCGCAAAGCCGCCGCATCGGCCCGGTCCTGGCTGAAGAGGTGGATTGGCTGACGCGCCTGAGCCGAATCCCGCGCTGGCTGCAGGTGGTGATCGGCATCGCGCTGTTTGTGGTTTTGCTGCGCTTTGGGGGGTTCATGTTGTTCCGGCTGCTGCTGCCCGCCGTGCTCATCGGCATTGTGATCTACCTGATCATTCGTTATGGTCAGGAGCAGCAGTGGTGGTAGCGTCTGGATTCTCGGCCGGGGCCATTTCCTCGTAAGCGCGTATCTCGATGGGGCCAAACATGGCGGTCTGCACGGCCGTGGCCTCATGGCGTTTGATCAGTTCCAGCACCGCCAGCAAAGTCACCGAAATTTCCACTCGCGACCGCTCTGAGGAGAGCAGGTCTTGAAACATAAACGATTCGCCGTGCTTTAGCCGGGCGCGCAGCCGCTTGATCTGTCCCTCAATGGTGAGCTGGCGCGGCTGGGCGATGGCCACGCTCTCTTCCAAATTTTCCGCGTGGGAGAGGACGTCCAGAACGGCCGTAATCAAACTCTCCAACGAAATTCCCGTCATGTCCAAGCGCTCTTCCAGCTTCGGCGGGGGGGCCACGCGTAAATAAGTGCGCAGGTTTTGCTCCTCGCGCTCGTGGAGCCAGTTGGCAGCTTCCTTGAAGCGTTTGTACTGGCGCAGCTGGCGCACCAACGCCTCGGCGGGATCTTCCTCTTCTTCGCCGTCGCCGGGCAGACCAGGCGTTTTCGGCAGCAAGGCGCGGCTCTTGATCAGCGCCAGCCGCGCCCCAATCACCAGGAAGTCGATCAGCTCGTCGAGCCGGTCTTCCTTGAGCTGCTCCACCTGCGCCAGATACTGCCCGGTGATCTGCACGAGGGAAACGGCCGTAATATCCAATTCTTCCCGCTCAATCAAATGCAGCAGCAAATCCAGCGGCCCGGCGAAGGCGGGGAGGTCAATGTTGTATTTCTTCATGGGTAGTTGGGGAATGGGAGACTGGAGACTGGATGTCGTTCAGTCTCCAATCTCTAATCTCCAGTCTTCATTCTTCACCTCGGTCGCATCAAACAATAAACAAAGCCATTCATCTGCACCAGTTCCACCGTTTCGTACTGCTGGCCGATGGCGTCCAGCACGGGCGGCGGGTAAAACTGCGCCCGCAAAATGACCGAATCGAAGGCCTGGTTGTTGAGCATGTCCAGCATGTCCGTCAGATCCACCTGGTTGTTATTATACAGGTTCAAAAGCTGCGTCGGATTGGTGACGATGTCGCGCCCGGCGTAAAAATTGAAACCCGCGTCCTCGCTGAACGCGGCCGTGTGCCCGGCGGCCACAAACTCGGCGATCTGGATGCCGGCGGCCGTGTCGGCGGCGGTGGGCGGGCGGCCCAGCAGGGACACGCCGGCCGAATCCACGTAGGGGATCATCTCCGGGTCGCGCGGCGCGGAGCAGGAGGTTTGCGGCGCGATCCAGACCTCGGTAGGCTTGCCCAACGCGGCGGCGATGGCCCGGAAAGCGGGCACATCGGTGGGCATGTGGAACATTTTGTTGGCCTGGATGAGAAACAACAGGCCGACGGCCGTCAGCACGGCCGTTTGCCAGCCCACCGGACGACGGCCGTCGCGCTTTTCTGCCCACTGCAGCACCCGATGAAACGCCAGCCCGGTCAAAATGCAGCTCGCCGCCACGGCCGTGGCAAAATACGATTCACCCGCGCCCCACTTACCGGCCGTCACGCTGTTCAGCAGCGCCACCACAAACCAGATGGCATACAGCGACAGCCGCTCGAAATACAACTGGTAGACGGCAAAGACCAGCGCCGCCACCGTGAGCACCGTGTGCAGTGTGAACCACTGCCGGAACAGGCCAATGGCCTGCTCACGGATGAACGGGTTCAGGTTGGCGGTGACGGTGTTCAGCAGCCACATGCCGTTGGTCGACCAGTTAATCCACAAAAAGATGAGGCCGGTCACGGCGGCAAAAGGGATGGCCCACAGCACGGCCCGCTTCGGCTGGCGGATGAAGAAGAAAATGAACACGGCGGCGACGGTGGCGTAGGCAAGCTGCTTGGTATACCCGGCGGCCAGCAGCAGCAGCATAACCAGGAGGAGACGGCCGTTCAATTTCTTCCCGGCCGCTTCTTCTTGGGCGATGACGGCCGTCATCAACACCACCGCCAGCGTCTCGAACATGACCATGAACATATGCTGCCGGAACAGCGGCCCGACGTGATAGACGTAGTTGGAAGCCAGAAAGGCCAGCCCCGCCAGCGCCGAAAGCCACCACCGCTTGCCCTCGCGCTGCACCGCATAGCCAATGGCCGCCGCCGTGATCAGCGTGCCCAGAAAAGAGACCAGGCGGCCGGTCCAATAGTGCGGCCCGAACAACCACACCAGCGGCACCGTCACCACGTGGAACAGCGGCGGGTAGTTGGATGAATAAAACGGATAGGCGTTGTTGTCGCGGTAAGGCCACTGGCCCTGGCTGAAAAGCACCGTATCCATCAATTCAAAGCCTTCGCCCTGGTCATAGTCGAAGGGGAACTGAAAGAGGCGGTAGGCGTAGACGGCGTAGACAACAAAGTAGCCCACAAAGGCGGCCAGCGCCAGCCCGATCAGAATGCGCGGGGCGTAGATGGCGAGTTTGGTGGGGAGGGAAACGGCCGTTTCCTCCTCGCCTCCCTCTTGCAGCGCCACAAATTCATCACTCATGCCGGTCGGTCCCCCAAAGGCAGCAGGCTAACGCCCACCAGAATAATGGCCCCGGCGGCCAGCAGCGCCAGCCGCTGCGTTGGCCCCACGCCCTGAAATTCGCCCGCGCCCAGCATGTCATTGACGAATGACCCAACCGCGGCCAACAATCCAAGGGCGATGAATGCATAACCAAGTTGTCGTTTTGTCATAAAAACTTTTCCTGCCAGGAATGGTCAAACAGCGCCCAAGTTTATCCTAAAAACCTGTCTGGAAAAACCGGAAGGGAATCGCTGCTCAGAGATAAGAGGCTGGCAGCCAAACTTCCTCTCCTTGCTTAGCACTTTTTCTTTGCTAGGATTGTGACCATATCGTTTGGCACACTGGAGAGGGTACTATCGACGTCATTCGCAACGGCCTGGCGCAAGCCATGGGCTTGATCCTGAGCGGCGATCCGAGTTTAACCGAAGTTGTCGTGTTGTCGCTGCGTGTTTCCGGCACGGCGCTGTTGATCAGCACGTTGATAGGCATTCCTATCGGTGCGGTGCTGGGGCTGCGCCGTTTTGTGGGACGGCCGTTTGTGATGGCTTTGCTCTACACCGGCATGGGCTTCCCGCCGGTGGTGATCGGGCTGCTGGTTTACCTGTTTCTTTCGCGTAGTGGGCCGTTGGGCCAGATAGAGGCCGGCTGGATCCCGCGCCTGTTTACCCCCGAGGCAATGATTTTAGCCCAAAGCGTGATTGCCATCCCGCTGGTGGCCGGCTTTACGATGGCCGCCGTATTGGGCGTTGATCCGCAGCTGCAGCTGCAGGCGCGCGCCCTGGGAGCTACGCCCTGGCAGGCAACTTTCACAACGCTGGCCGAAGCACGCGTCGGGGTGATCATTGCCATTGTGGCCGCCTTCGGGCGCATCATCGCCGAAGTGGGGGCGGTGATGCTGGTCGGTGGGAATATCGACGGCCGTACGCGAGTGCTGACAACGGCCGTGGTGCTGGAAACGCGCAAAGGCAACTTCGATCTGGCAATCGCCCTGGGGATTACTTTGATCGGACTGGCTTTTGTGATTAACACGACCGTGTTGTTGTTGCAGCGGCAGGTGAGCAGGTGAATACGCCTCTCTATCACTTGCAGCAGGTTGAAAAAGTGTACGACGGTCGTTCTGTCTTGCACATCGAAGAACTGTCTGTGTATGCGGGAGAGATTTTGGCGCTCGTGGGGCCAAGCGGTGTGGGTAAAAGCACACTGCTGCGCCTGCTCAACTTTTTGGAGCGGCCTACCAGGGGCAGTATCACCTTTCGTGGACGGAAATTTGACGGGCAGGAGGAGGTGCCGCTGGCTGAACGGCGGCGGGCGACGACGGTATTTCAACGGCCGTTTCTCCTCAACCGCAGTGTGCGGGCCAACGTGGCATACGGCCTGCGCCTGCGCGGCCAATACGACGGTGAACAGCAGGTGGCGGATGTGCTGCAGCGGGTGGGACTGCAGGATGTGGCCGACCAAAATGCGCGTACGCTGTCTGGCGGCGAAGCCCAACGGGTGGCCCTGGCCCGGGCCATTATCCTGCAGCCAGACGTGCTGCTGCTGGACGAGCCGACGGCCAACCTGGATCCCTACAACGTCAACCTGATCGAGAACATCGTGCGGCAGATGAACGAAACGCAGCAGATGACCATTGTGCTGGTGACCCACAACGTGTTCCAGGCCAGACGCCTGGCCCATCGGGTGACGCTGCTGTTAAACGGCCGTGTGATAGAAACAGCGCCCACCGAAACCTTTTTCAACACCCCTCATGATGCTCGCACCGCGGCTTTTGTGCGCGGCGATATGGTTTATTGATCGTCCCGGCAGGGTCGCCGCCTAAGAGGGTACAGCCTGCCGGCAATATTTGTTGGAGGAAACGACTTTGAAAGAGAAATTGTTTGGCTTGATGTATGGATTGGTGCTGGCCTTTATGCTGGCCGGGTGCGGCGGCGCTGCCACGCCTGCGGAACCCCCGGTGGAAACGGCCGTGCCGCCCACAAACGCCGCTGCCGGCGGTGAACGTCCGCGCCTTATCCTCGCCACCACCACCAGCACCGAAAACTCCGGTTTGCTGGCCGAGATCCTGCCGGTTTTCCAGGATGAGTACAATGTCGATGTCGACGTGGTGGCGGTAGGCACTGGTCAGGCTTTGCAGTTAGGCGTAGACGGCAACGCCGACGTGCTGCTCGTGCACGCACGCGCTCAGGAAGACGCCTTCATGGCCAACGGCGACGGCTCGCGCCGCGAAGACGTGATGTACAACGACTTTGTCATCGTCGGCCCCGAGGCTGATCCCGCGGGAATCGCTGGCATGACCGATGCCGCTGCAGCTTTCACCCGGATAGCCGAAGCCGAGGCCCCCTTTGTCTCTCGCGGCGACGAATCCGGCACGCACACCAAGGAAAAAGCGATATGGGAAACGGCCGGTATAGAACCGGCAGGCGACTGGTATATTTCCGCGGGGCAGGGCATGGGCGCCGTGTTGACGATGGCCGACGAGGAGCAGGCTTATACGCTCAGCGATCGGGCAACTTACCTGGCGCGCACACTGGAGGGTACAGACCTGGTCATCCTGGTGGAGGGCGATCCGCTATTGTTCAATCCATATGGCGTGATTGCCGTCAATCCCAACAAAGGCGCGCACATTCAGGCTGACCTGGCGAACCAATTTATCGACTGGTTGATCTCTGTGCCGACACAGGAGTTGATAGGCAGTTTTGGGATGGAAGCGTTTGGCTCGCCGCTGTTTGTGCCGGATTCAAATCCGTGGCGGGAGTCACAGGGAATGGAGCTGCACAGCAGCTAGCAAATTAGAGACTGGAGATGACTCCATCTCCAGTCTCCAAAGCAAGTTGGTTTAATCAGACGTTTAATAGATTTCCGGTACAAATGTCTGCTCGTTGATGGGCGGGCGTATGTATCCGGTATCTATTTCTCGGGGGGGAAGCTCGATGGAAGGCGGTGTGATGTCTTCATAGGGGATGGCGCTGAGGATGTGGGTGATGCAGTTCAGGCGTGCCTTTTTTTTGTCGTCGGCGTTGACGACGTACCAGGGCGCCTGTTTGATGTCGGTGTAATCGAACATGCGGTCTTTGGCTTTGGAATATTCGACCCAGCGCCGCCGGTCTTCCAGATCCATGGGGCTGAGCTTCCAGCGCTTGTGGGGCGTTTCCACGCGGGCCTGGAACCGTCTTTCCTGCTCATCGTCGCTGACAGAGAACCAATATTTGAGCAGAATGATGCCGGAGCGGACAAGCATCCGTTCAAATTGGGGGCAGGAGCGCAGGAATTCACGGTACTGATCTTCGGTGCAAAAGCCCATTACCGGTTCGACCAGGGCGCGATTGTACCAGCTGCGGTCCAGCAGCACGATTTCACCGGCGGCGGGTAGATGGGCCACGTAGCGTTGGAACCACCATTGGGTTCGTTCGCGGTCGCTGGGTTTGGGCAGGGCGACTACGCGCACGATGCGCGGGTTGGTCAGCTCGGTGATCCGTTTGATCACGCCGCCTTTGCCGGCGCCGCTGCGCCCTTCGAACACAATAACGACGCGGAGGCCCTTCTCGGCGGCCCAGTACTGCAGCTTGACCAGTTCACCTTGCAGCCGGGACAGTTCAGCAGCGTAGTAGGTGTTTTTGAG
Organism: Ardenticatenaceae bacterium; assembly: GCA_020634395.1. Lineage (GTDB taxonomy): Bacteria > Chloroflexota > Anaerolineae > Promineifilales > Promineifilaceae > Leptovillus. The sequence goes on from JACKBU010000017.1 coordinate 26,204, forward strand.
ACGGCCGTTTTCCTTATACTCCGGCGGCGCGGCAGGCATAAGTTTTTCTTTGATGGTCACACTGCCATAACCGACCTGAAAGGGCAGTTCGGCGCGCGAGGTGAATTCGGCGTTCTGATCCAAAATCCTTAGCGGCGGGCTTTGAAAATCTTCCGTGGTGACGTCAATATCTTCATCGAATTGATTGCTGCTCATGTGTATCCCCTTCCTTTTGTTCCAACGATCCTGTTCCTGAAGCGAGATCTGATTATAACATAGCTGGCCGGTCTGTGGACTGGGCAATGGCCAATTAAGACGGCCGTTGCCGATGAACTGCCAGCATGGTGATGTCGTCGTACTGGTTGGCGGCCTCGTTGTGGGCGTGCACCAGATCCACAATGTGCTGCAGGAGGGCGGGGGCGGATGACGGCCGTTCCAGCAACGCAGCCAGCAGCCGTTTCTTGCCAAACAGTTCTCCCTCTTGATTCCGCGCTTCTGTTACGCCATCGGTATAGGCCAGCAGCAGTTCGCCCGGCTCCAAACAGCCCACGCCAAATTGATAGTGAGCATCGGCCATCAGCCCCACGGCCGGGCCGGTGGGCTTCAACTCCAGGCGCACCCCGTTATCATGGAGTACCAGCGGCGGCAAATGCCCGCCGTTGATATAGACAAATTCACCCGTCGCCGGGTCCAACGCAGCCAGGAAAATCGTTACAAACATGTTCGAGGCGCCGTGGTTGCTGCCCACCTGCACGTTGGTCAACATCATAGAATCCAACAAGGCGGCAAAATCAATAGGGCGAAACGCCCTGGTTTCTGGCAGCGATGGCATCTGAGTCACCTGCTGGGCCAGCAAATTATGATTCCCCAAGAAATAATGCTGCTGGATGAAGGCTCGCAGCAGGCTGCGTACCTGGGCCATGAAGATGGCGGCCGCCACGCCTTTGTCGCACACGTCGGCGATGACCAGCCCGATTTTGTCATTGGGCATGTGAAAGACATCGTAAAAATCGCCGGCCACCACGCGCGAAGGTTCAAAGTGATAGGCAATGTCCCAGCCCGGCGGCTGAGGAATGGTGGTCGGCAGAAAATCGGCCTGCACGCGACGGCCGATTTCCAACTCTCGTTCCGCCTGCAAAAGTGCTTCCTGCCGCTGGCGCAAAACGTGATTATGCAGCACCACGGCCGCTTGCGAAGCCAACGATTCGGCCACCAGCTTGTGGTAGATCGAAAACGGAATGACGTGGTCGTCCACCGGCGATTTTGCGTTGACGAGCTGCAAAACGCCGATGACTTCGTTGTTTACCAGCGGCACGGTGAGACAGGAAATGGAACGATAGTCGTGCTGCCTGTCGAACTTCTTAAAGCTGGAAAAGTCGAATTCTGGTGCGTTGTAGATGTCGGGAATGTTGACAGACTGCTCGTGCAGGGCGACGTAGGTGGCGATATTGTGGTAATTTGGCTCCTTGCTGTCCGGCAGGTACAACGGCAGCGGTTTGTAAGGCACGGATTGGCCAGTCGCGCCGCCGTAGGTCAGGCTCAAAGACTTGATGCGCAAAATGGCAACTTCCAGGTTGTCATCGTCGGTGCGCAAATAGAGTGTGGCTGCGTCGGCATTACACACAGACTTGGCTTCCACCACAATGGTTTCCAAAAGCTGCTCGAAATCTTTTTCGCTGGAGAGGGCGATGCCCAAAGGCAAAATCACCTGGCGTAAATCGTCGGCCAGTTTTTTCATGGAGTTGAACGCGTTGAGGCAAGAAAGGGCCTGGGCGCGCACTTCTCTTTGCTGCAGGTGGGTGCTTAAACGCGCTTTGACAAGACCGGGGAGGGTCGGTGTGAGCAAGTAGTCTACCGCACCGAGTTCCAGGCTGTCGGCGACGCCGTCGGTCTGATCGGAGGTGGCTAGCAGGATGATGGGAATCTGGTTTAGGCGGGGATTGGCCTGGACCCGGCGCAGAAATTCGCCCTGGTTGGCGCGGGCGAGGCGCACGTCAATCAGCACGATGTCCAACGGCCGTGAAGTTAGATTGAACAAAGCCGATGAGATGGTATGGCAAATGGTGACGGCATACCAGCCATAAGCTTCCAGGGGCTCGGCCAGGGACCTGGCGCGTGTCTCATCGGTATCAACAATAAGCAGGTGAGCGTAGCTGATGGTCATGGGTGTGTGGGTGTAGAGCGGGAGTCAGGGGTTGAAGGACGGACACGGCCGTTCCAGAACAAGGACGCTGCGGTTGACGTTCTGATCATGTTCATAGTGAAACTGATCCACAGCCCACAGCGCCAGATAAATGCCCAGGCCGCCTAACGGCCGTTCCTCTAGCGGGGCATTCAGGTTAGGCGGCGGCGTATGGCGTGGGTCGTGGGTCGCGCCATTATCTTCCAGACAAATCAGTAATTGATCATCGGCCACTTCCGACGACACCACAATGTCGCCTGAGCGACCAGCTTCCAGGTAGCCATGCATGATGATGTTGGTCGCCAATTCATCTACGGCCAGCCGAATGCGGAAGGTGTCCTTATCGTCCAGCCCGGCCTCTTCGGCAGCCTGAACGGCAAATTTCACCACCGGTTCTATCGCTTGTAACGTTCCCTGAACTCGCAATGCTTTCATCGAAGGCTTAACCGCCTTTGGCCCGCGAGCTGTTGTGATGCCCAGATGCTATCGTCCGACCAGGATCACTACAGAGCGCGCACCAACCAGAAAAGAAACCTGTTCATCCAGAAGAACCTCCTCACCCGGCTCCATAATATCTTTTGGTGAGGGCATACTGGTATTGGCAAATACATGCCACCGGCGATTGCCCGGCAAACTGGGCAGCTCAAAAAGGTGGCTTTCCCAATGCATATTCATGGCTACATAAATGTAGTCATCTGCCTCCGAGCCTTGCGGCGCATGTTCGCCGCACAGCATAAAGGCCAGTGTCCGGCTGTGATACGACCAATCGGCATTCCAGGCTTCCACGCCATGCCAGGAAATATCGGCAAAGCCACTGCCCACTGTATCTTCGTTGTGAAAGTGGGTGCGGCGGCGAAGCGCCGGGTGACTCTTACGGAAGGAAATGCTGTTTTTAAAGAAGCGGAAGATGTCACTATTTTCTTCCACAAGTTCCCAATTGAACCAGTTGAGTTCGTTGTCCTGGCAGTAGGCGTTGTTGTTGCCCTGCCGGGTATGGGCCACTTCGTCACCCATCAAAACCATGGGCACACCCTGGCTGACCATAAGGATGGCGACTGCGTTTTTCATGAGCCGTCGGCGCAGGGCATTGATCTGAGGATCGCTGGTGGGGCCTTCCCAGCCACAGTTCCAGCTGTAATTGGGCGTGTGGCCATCGCGGTTATTTTCGCCGTTGGCCCAATTATGCTTTTCATTGTACGCAAAAAGGTCGGCCAATGTAAAGCCATCGTGGGCAGTGATGAAATTGACGGAGGCCGTTGGCCCGCGTTCCTGGTAGAGGTGGGGGGAGCCTTTGATACATTCTGCCAGTGCGCCTACCTGCCCCATATCGCCGATGAGGAAGCGACGCAAGGTGTCACGGTACTGTCCGTTCCACTCGCTCCAACGGCCGTATGCCGGGAACGACCCCACCTGATACAGTCCCCCCGCATCCCACGCCTCGGCGATAAGCTTGGTTTTACCCAACACCGGGTCGTAGGCCAATGCCTCCAGCAGCGGCGGATTGGAAAGAGGATTGCCGCGTGTATCGCGCCCCAGGATAGAGGCGAGGTCAAAGCGGAACCCGTCGATGTGATACTCAGCTACCCAATACCGCAGGCAGTCCAGCACCATACCGCGCACGACCGGATTGTTGCAGTTCATGGTGTTGCCGGTGCCGCTGAAGTTGTAGTAACGGCCGTCTGGCCGCAGCATGTAATACGTTTTATTGTCAATCCCGCGGAAAGAAAAGGTAAAATCGTCGTCATTGCCGCCTTCTGCCGTGTGGTTAAATACCACGTCCAGAATCACTTCAATGCCGCTCTGGTGCAGCAGCTTAATCAATGCCTTAAACTCGTCGACCTGCATGCCCAGCCGCCCGGTCGCCGCATAGCCCGCTTTCGGGGCAAAAAAGCCAACGGTGCTGTAGCCCCAATAATTCTTAAGCGGTTCGCCCGTCGTCGGATCGACAAACGTATTTTGTAACTCATCGAACTCGTGGATGGGCATGAACTCCACGCAGTTGATGCCCAATTCCTTGAGGTATGGAATTTTTTCCCGTATGGCGGCAAACGTACCGGGATATTTGACGCCGGACGAGGGATGGCGGGTGAAGCCGCGCACATGCATTTCGTAAATCACCAAGTCTTCGGCGGGAATGTTCAACATCCGGTCATGGACCCAGTCAAAGTCGTCGTAAACCAGCAGGCCGCGATATTCAAACGGGCCGTTATTCTTGCTGCTGCCCCACACGTCGCGTCCGCTGATGGCCTTGGCGTAAGGATCGAGCAGGATGCGCGATTTTTTGAAGTGATGGCCCTCGTGGGGTTTGTGCGGGCCATCAAACTGGTAGCCGTACTCGATGTTCTCGTAATCCAGGTCGAACACCACCATGGCAAAGACGTGGCCGATGCGGAATTCGGCGGGGAAAGGGATTTTGCCAAAGGGTTTGGCGGCGCCTTTCTCAAAGAGAACCAGCGTGCAAGCCGTGGCGTAGCGAGAAAAAACGGCGAAGTTGACGCCGCCGGGTACAAAACTGGCCCCCAGCGGATACGGCCGTCCGGCGCGCAGTAGAAAATTTTGGTAGCGGTGTGTGGGATAAACGTCGATTCGTTGCATAGGTTGGCGGGACAGGTCTTAGGAGCGGGATTGTTTGAGTGCCGCGATGCCGGCGGCGGCCGTGTCATAAGTCTGGAAGAAGTCCAGGAAGCCGGTGATGGACATCGTATCGTAGAGCATTTCTTGCAAACCGCTCAGCACGATACGGCCGTTTTCCCCATCCACGCGGCGATAAAACAACAAAAACACGCGCAGGCCGGCGCTGGACATATAGGTAACGTTGCTCATGTCCATGAGAATCTTGCAGCCAGGGACAATCAGCGGCAGCAGCCGGTCCTGTAGTTCAGGCACCGTCTGGCGATCCAGCTCGCCGCTGAGCCGCACAATGGTTATCCCTTGCTCTTGTTCAATATCAACGTTCATGGTCCACGGCCGTCTGTCCAAGCATACTCTTTAGGATTGCCGGCTATTATAACAGGGCAGGAGAAAAGCGGGAAGAACAGGGAACGGCCTATAGGGCCAGGGCGATTTGACACACCTCGCTAGCCGCGCAGGCCGGCGAGGCGGCCAAACCGGCGCAGTGTCCACAGCGTTTCCGCAGTAATTTTGCCCGCCCATTCCTTCTCGGCCACCGGCCAGACATCTTCAAACTGGCCCCAGTGCCAGTTGGGCCACCAGCCGCCGTCATCCTGCTGGCGGGTAATCTCCACATCAAGAGCCTGCGCCACAGCCTCCGGCTCCTGAAGCGCCAGAGCCGATTCCGGGTCGGGCGCGACGGCCAGCACGCTCAGTTCGCCAAATGTGTCTGGCCGAACGGGATGAAAAGCCAACAACGTGCGCGCAATGGCTTGGTGCACGGCCGTTTGCAGTTTCTCCGGCAGGTATGGAGCAGCTCGCTGCCAGCACAAAATGCTGTACTGCTGCGGCTTCTCGCCGCCAATCAGCGGCGAACAGGCCAGATTTGCTTCGGCGCGGGCCGTCACCCTGGCCAGGAATTCCGGCGGCACCAGAGAACTGTAGTGATGCAGATAACCCACCAACTCTGCGCTGGGATTAGGCCAGAAGCCTTCTTCCGGCGGCGCAGTTTCCGTGACGTGCCACCAGAAGGCGTGGGGAGCGTCGTTGACGGCAGCCGAAGTGGCCGGCCAATAGGCGCCTGCCTCATCGTAGGTGTGCAGCAGATACCGTACCGCGCCCTGGATCAGCGGGTGTGCGGCCGGGGCGGAAACGGCCGTGGCATATTGCAGCCCTACAGACGTGGCCATTGGCGACGAAGCGGCCATCCGAAAATCCGGTTCGATGGCCTGTCCAAACCCGCCGTCGGTGTTTTGATAGGCCGCCAGAGCCGCCAGCACTGTCTCTGCTGGGCCATCCTCAAAACGGTAGGCAAACAACGCCTGGTCAAGCGGCCGTGCGGTCTGCCGGATAAACTCTTTGGCCTGCTCAAAACGATCAGTGGAAAGCGTAACAGTATCCATGGGGTTTTCCTTCCTTCGTTAACTGGGGTCTTGCAAATAAGCGGCGACCCGCTGCTGGCCACGCGCTTGCGCCAGGTCCAGCGGTGTTTGCCCGGCGGCCGTCTGCGCGTGCAGATTGGCGCCGTGCGCCAGCAAAAGCCTGGCCATCGGGATGTCGTCACGGTCGGCGGCGGTGTGCAGCGGTGTAAAGTCCTGCTGCTGGCGGGCGTTGGCGTCTGCTCCGGCGGCCAGAAGAGCGCGCAAAATCAGCAGGCTGCCATTGGCGGCGGCGGCATGGATGGGCTGAATTTTTAAATCGTTTTTGGCTGTGGCCTGTACGTCGGCCCCGTGATCGATGAGCCAGAGGGCCATCTCTTCATGGCCGAAATAGCAGGCTAGCTGCAAAGGTGTGAAGCCGTCGCGGCTGTATTCGTTGACATCTTCCGGATAGTCGGCCAGCTCTTGTTGAACCAGGTCCAGGCGGCCGACGGCCGTCGCCGCGAACAAATCTAGCGTGGCCCCGGCCGCCTGCAGGGCGGTGGCAATCTCGTCATACCCGCGATACAGCGCGGTGAACAGCACTGGGATACGCTGCGGTTCCAACACATTGGCGAGCTGCGGATTGGCCGTGAGGAGCCTTTGCACTTCGGCCAGGTTGCCTGCGGCAACGGCCGTGCTCATCGCCCGGCACTGCGTCACCACCCCTGCAACCTCCTCGGCGCGTGTCTGAATGGTCTGGGCGAGGGCCTGCCGTTCTGCTACCCCTAAATCTGGCGCACCGAGGACTGCCGCTTCCACTTCGGCCAGGGCCTGGTACACCAAGCGCAGCAGCTTTTTGGCTTCTGTGGCCGGCTGGCCCAGCAGTTCCAGCGCTTTCTCCACCTGGATGGTGTGCTGCCGCAGGTGGGCGTCGAAGCGGTGCAGGCGGTGCTGAAGGGTGTACGGTTCGCCTTCCCACCACAGCGACGGCCCCTGGCTCTCGGCATCGCTCATGCCGGCAAATTCGGCCAGGGTGCGTTGGTGGAGGTTGTCGTAGAACGCCAGCACTTCCTGGCGGCTCTTGTCAAAGATGAGCGCATGTATCTGCTCGGGGGAGACCACCACGCGGCCGACTTCTTCTGGCGGGAAGGATAACGGCCGTTCTTCCTCACTGCGCAGGCGTTCCAGCCCGTAATGGGTAAGAGCAAAAAAGGTAATATGGGTGCGCAGGGTATGGCCCACTACCAGGCGCAAAGGCCATTCTGCCGGCGCCGGTTCACGTTCGTAATCATCGTCGCTGACGCCCAGCATCACCGCCTGAAAGTCTCGGTAAGCGGCCAGATATTGGCCTAAAACGCGGTGGGCGATGGTGAGAGGCGGTCCGGCGGTTTGCCGTCTGACTGCCAGTCGGGCGGCCAGATCACGCAGTTCCTGGTAGGTTCCCAGGAACGCAAAACGCACTCCTTCTTCGTGGGCCAGCCAGGCCCACTGCTGTTCCAGGTCTGCTTCGCTGAAGGCGTGGGTGAGAGCGGCGAAATGGGAAACGGCCGTATCCAGGGTTAAAGATGCCATGTGTTCTATCTCCAGCTCCCGGCAGGGTGGTATTTTTTCTGGTTTTTTAGGTGGAACGTTGTTGACTTAGGTGAGCGTAAGGTAGCACGTTTGTTCGGTTCTGTCAAAGAAAAAAGACCGGGAGTGGCGGACGTTCAGCCCGCTTACTCCCGGTCTATCTGGCTACCGATACAATAGAATTGTGGTTATTCGAACCAGCCGCCTAACAAGGCACCAATACCACCAATAATCAGGAAGACTGGCCAGATGATGCTCCAGGACCATTCAAAGATGAAGGTGAAGGCGATGAGCGAAAGAATAAGGCCCCCGGTGATGGAGCCGCGGCCGGATTTGGTGAGACGGCCGTTCTTCCGATAATTGTCCCAGGCGCTGGCAAAATTGGATATGGCGGGAATCAAAATGAACAAGGCCCACCAGTTGTTCAAATGAAAGCCGCTCAGATTGGTGAACAGAAAGATAAGGCCAATGGCGATCAGAATAACGCCGCCAACCCAGTTTTTGGGCGAGGCCATACTGGACGCCGGCTGCGAAGCAAGCTCGGCGGCGCCGCCGTTCAGGTCTTCCTTGCTCACTTCTACAACTTTTTCTCTTTCTTCGTCTTTCAGACGGGAAATTTCATCACTCATGTGTCGGTTACTCCTTCCTGTTTAAACTGAATCATTTTCACCCACTATACGCGCCTTGCTTATGAAAGTTTCAGATTTCGGGCGACTGCTGGGCGTGCCAGCGCCGGTGTTCTACCATCATGCAGGCGTCCATCACCACATCCAGCCCAGCCTGCCGTGCTTTAGCGGCTGCGGCTTCATGGTAGATGCCAGTTTGCAGCCAGACGGCCGTTGCGGCCACGGCAATCGCTTCGTCCACAAGCGGCGGCACCTTCTCGCTGCGCTGAAAGATAAGCACCAGGTCGATGGGCTGGGGAACGGCCGTTAAACTGGCATAAGCGCGTTCTCCCAAAGCTTCCTGCAGATTCGGGTTCACCGGAATAATCTGGTAGCCTTGGGCCTGCAAATACGCGGGCACATAATATCCTGCCCGCCCGGGATTGGAAGAGAGCCCCACCACAGCGATTGTCCTGACACTGGATAGAATTCTTGCTTTTGTTTCGTCTATCATTTTGGCCTCCTTGCCATTATAATGTTACTGAGTAAGCACCTTTAGTCCCTGACCTGCGCATAATGCGGCTCCCGTTTGTGACATTTTTCACGAACAATTGGTGTCCAGATTTGTTTGCTTATGATTTGAATTTGTGGCCTGCCACAAGTACACTAACCGATAAGCAAAACTGTATTCGTTTTGGAGAAAATAGGAGAATAACAATGCAAAGCTTCGGTCCTTTCGTCAGCAGTTATGGCGTAGAAAATCATGGAATTAGCAATCCGGGAACGGTCTATTGGAATTTATCAACTTCGATGTTGTATGAACAAATTATACGGCGTCGTGAAGGCAACATTGTGCATCTGGGTCCGATTGTTGTCAGCACCGGTGATCATACGGGTCGGTCGCCAAATGACAAATTTATCGTCAAAGAAGAGACCAGCGAAAACGAAATTTGGTGGGGGAAGGTAAATCGGCCGTTTCCGCAGGAAAAGTTTGATGGGTTACACCACAAAATGATGGCCTACATTCAAAACCGCGACATTTTTGTCTTCGATGGCTATGCCGGCGCCGACCCACATTACCGCATGCCGGTGCGCATCATCACCGAATATGCCTGGCACAATCTGTTTGCCCGCAACATGTTCATCCGGGAACTGGATAAGGAAAAGCTGCAGTCGCACGTACCGGAGTTTACGGTCATTGATATGCCGCGGTTTAAGGCCGAGCCGAGTGTAGACGGGACCAACAGCCAGACGTTCATCCTGGTCGATTTTGGGCAGCGGCTGGTTTTGATCGGCGGCACGGAGTATGCGGGCGAGATCAAGAAGAGCATTTTCTCCGCCATGAACTATTATCTGCCGAAGAAAGGCGTGATGAGCATGCACTGCAGCGCCAACTATGGCGCCGATCGGGATGATACGGCCTTGTTCTTTGGCCTGAGCGGCACGGGGAAAACGACCCTGAGCGCTGATCCCTCGCGTACTCTTATTGGCGACGATGAACATGGCTGGAGCGATGACGGCGTATTTAACTTTGAAGGCGGCTGCTATGCCAAAGTGATTCGCCTGGATCCGCAGGGTGAGCCGGAAATCTACCAGACGACGCGGCGCTTTGGCACTATTTTGGAGAACGTTATTTTTGACAATGAGACGCGCCGCGTGGACCTGGACGACGGCACGCACACGGAAAACACGCGTTCCAGTTATCCCATTACCCATATCGATAACGCCGATCCGGAAGGCTATGGTCACCATCCGCGGAATATTATGTTCCTGACGGCCGATGCATTTGGCGTACTGCCGCCCATCAGCAAACTGACCAAAGAGCAGGCGATGTATCATTTCCTCAGTGGTTATACGGCCAAAGTGGCCGGCACGGAACGCGGTGTTACGGAGCCGCAGCCGAACTTTAGCGCCTGCTTTGGTGCACCCTTCATGCCGCTGCATCCAGGTGAATACGCCAAACTATTAGGCGAGAAGATCGAGAAGTATGGTTCGACGGTATGGCTGGTTAACACCGGTTGGACTGGCGGACCGGCCGGTGAAGGCAGCCGCATGAAGCTGGCTTATACCCGGCGTATGGTCACGGCCGCGTTGAACGGCGAACTGGACGACGTGGAGACCGTGACCGAGCCTAATTTTGGGCTGAGCATTCCCACGAAGGTGGAAGGCGTGCCGCCTGAGGTGTTGAATCCCCGGTCTACCTGGAAAGACGGCGCGGCGTATGATGCTCAGGCGAAAAAGCTGGTTGGCATGTTTATCAACAACTTTAAGCAGTTTGAAGACGGAGTGACTGAGGACATTAAGGCTGCCGGCCCGAAACCTCAGTGATCGGTGAATAGGGTTGCATTTCAGGGTTGTAAAATTGTATAGTATGGAGCGGGGCGACAGTGTCGTCCCGTTTTTGTAAATATTGGTAGACAAGGGGGTATGCAATGTTTGAATTACCGTTATTCCCGCTTCATACGGTTTTGTTTCCTGGGATGCCGCTGCCGCTGCACGTGTTTGAGGAAAGGTACCGGGAGATGGTGCAGTATTGTTTAGAAGATAAACGGCCGTTTGGCGTTGTCCTCATTCGCAGCGGCGTGGCCGAAGGCGGCCCGCTGGCCGATCCTTACGAAGTGGGTTGCGTGGCTGAAATTGTAGAAGTGCAGCGCCTGGAAGACGGCCGTATGCTGCTTATGACCGTGGGCACAGAACGCTTTCGCATTCTGTCCCTCAACCATGATCGATCCTACCTGATGGGCACCATGGAAGAGTTTCCCTTTGCCAAAGAGGCCGCCGATCAGCTGGCGCAGGAAGCGGCCGTGCTGCAGCCCTTGGTGGAAGAATATCTGGAGATCCTGGCCCGCACCGGCAACGTGGAGTTTGACCCTGAACAGATGCCCACGGACCCGGAAGACCTCATTTTCCTGTCTGCTGCCGCTTTGCAGGTAGAGATGGATCAGAAACAGGCGTTTTTGGAAAACGATCGGGCCAGCGTGGTCTTGCACGAACTGACGCGCGCTTATCGCCGGGAACTGCTTTACATGCGCCTGATGCCCGAGGAAGATCAGGGCATATTCTCGTTGAATTAGACGGCCGTTTCCCATCCCGGCCGCCAACAAAAAGAGCCCGCGCATTTCTGCAAATGCGCGGGCTTTTTTATACCTTGCACCCGACCGTTATTCCGATTCAATCCGGATGGCGCCGACCCCGCCGGAGACGCTAATCTCCAACTCCACGTCGCTTTGTCCGTACAGATCGTTGGTGTACACGTCGCCGTTGCGGATGAGGCCATACACGTCCACCGAGCCAAGTCCGGTGTTGGTGTTGACCCGCACACCCACGTTTTGGGGCAGTTTCAACGTCGTCGAGCCGACACCGCCTTTGACATTGATGTTGGCGCTTTCCCGCCAGTCGCCGGTCAGGTCGATATTGGTTTCGCCCACGCCTACGTTGATGTTCAGGTCGGTCAGGTAGATGTCGCCCAGAACCAGGTCGCTTTTGCCGGCGCCCAGGTCAACAGCCATCGTCATGGGCACGTCGTTGGCGAAGCGCAAATCCCATTTGTAGTTGATATCGTTGTTGGGGATGCCGTTGATGTCGGTGACCTCCGGCTGCGAGACTTCCAACTGGCCTTCGCCGCGGCGAATTTCGTAGCTGACTTCTGGTTTCCACTGCTCGATGTTATAGGTGAATTCGCCGTCCATCAGGTTGGCTGCGCCGCCGTTGATCGACAGTTCGCCCACGCCCATTTTGATGGTCGCCTGCGCCGTGTCGGCGTCGCCTAATTCGATGCTCTGGCTTTCCGTCTGGGTTGGACCCACGTCGAACGTGCCGATGCAGCCGGTGATGGTCAGAAGTAAAACGGCCGTTACGCCCACAAATAACCACATGTTTTTCATAATAACCCTCCAGGTTTGTATCAAACAGATTTATCGACTAATACGGGGTCTGTTGCCGAGTGTTGCGCGCCTGTAAAACATTATACAAAAAAGGCCGGCGTTCAGGCTATGGGGGCAAACGGCCGTCTCCACCTGGCAAAACGGCCGTTTCAGCGGGAGAAGTGGTTCCGACGCGGGAGAAACGGTTCCTTCGCCGGAGCAGTTCCGCCCGGCGGCAGATCTCAGCATGCATAAACAAAAAAGCCAGGAAGCGAAAGAAAAAAAGGAAAAAAAACTTCCGCTTCCTGGCCCGAAACAGCCTGTTCGTTGGGTGCTATGCCAGCGCGTACAACTCGCCGAATTTTGTGCGCAAGTACCGAATGTACGGATCAATCGACAGCGGCCCGCCCGTCACCCGTTCAATCAACTCATTGGCCGTAAATTTGCTGCCATGCTGGTAAATGTTTTCCTTCAGCCAGCCGTGCAGCGTGGCAAATTCACCCTGGCGCATCTCGTCCAAAACGGCCGGTTGGGCCTGCCGGGCCTGGTCAAAAAAGGCCGCGCTCATGATGTTGCCCAGCGTGTAGCCCTGGAACGCCCCGCCGATGAAGCCGCCGTACCAGTGCACGTCCTGCAGCACGCCATCCCGGTTGTCCGGCGCTTGCAGCCCCAGGTCAGATTGGTAACGCGCCTGCCAGGCGTCCGGCAGATCCTTCACGGCCAGGCTACCTTCCAGCAGCGCCAGTTCCAGATCAAAGCGGATCATGACGTGCAGGTTGTAGGTCACTTCGTCGGCGTCGGTGCGGATGAGCGAACGCTCCACCCGGTTGATGGCCCGATAGAAAGTATCCAGCGAAACGCCGTTCAGTTGGTCCGGGAAAGCGGCCTGGAGTTCCGGATAATAATGTTCCCAGAACGGCCGGCTGCGCCCCACCAGATTCTCCCACAGGCGCGACTGGCTTTCGTGCACGCCAGAGGACGTGCCGTTGGCCAGCGGTGTGCCATCCAGATCCTTCTTGATGCCCATTTCGTACATGGCGTGGCCTGCTTCGTGCAGCGTGCTGAAGAGCGCCTCGCTGAGGTCGTTGGGCTTGACACGGGTGGTAATGCGGATGTCGCCCAGGGCGAACTTGGTCATGAAGGGGTGGTGGGTTTTGTCCTGCCGCCCGCGCTGGAAATCGAAGCCATAGGCCCGGATGACTTTCTGGCCGAAGGCCAATTGGTCGGCTTCGGGGTAGGTTTGCAGCAAGCAGCTGTTGTCGGCCACCGGCTGGTCGACGATGGCCTGCACGATGGGCACAAGCTGGGCGCGCAGTTCCGCGAAAAGGGCGCGCACGGTTTCGGCCTTCATGCCCTCGTCGGAAAAATCAATCAGCGGATCGGCGATGTGATCATAGCCGGGAAAGCAGTTGGCGACCTGGCGGCTGAAGTCGAGGGTTTTTTCCAGGTAGGGCTGCACGGCCGTAAAATCGTTGGCCGGCCGCGCTGCGGTCCACGCCTGGTAGGCCGCGGCCGAATGTTCGTAGAAGGCTCCCAACAGGGCAGAAGGCACTTTGGTAGATTTATCATACTGCCGCTGCGTGACGCGAATCAGGCTGGCGTCGTCGCTGTCGTAGGGCAGGCTTTCGGCATACGGCCGTAACTCCTCCAGCAGCCGCCCCACCTCCGGGTCGATAAACTTCTCGTGGGCCAGTTGGCTCAGAGTGGCCAACTGCCGCCCGCGCGCCGCTGCCCCGCCGGGCGGCATGTAGGTGGTCTGGTCCCAGTTGAGAACGGCCGTGGCCGCGTTCAAATCATCAATCTCCAGCAGACGTCGTTTTAACTCCGCCAGTTTTTCATTCATTGCGTCTCTCCTCGCATGTGCAGAAATAGTGGTTGGTATATGTGCAAATGCTATCCCAAACAGGCGAGAAGTCAATTTCACCGGCCTGCTTGCCGGGAGCTAAAGCCCCCGGCAAAAAAACGACGCCCCGTAAACGGGGCTAATATGGGACTAGAGCCGGGTTCACCCGGCGTTATGTGCCCGCCGGCGGCTTCAGCCGCCGGCGATCCCATTTCCTGAGCCTGGACCATAAAAAAACCGCACCCCTGAACCGAAGAGGTGCGGTTTTACAAAATGGTAGTTGCTAAAAGCTTAGTTTGCCTGCCAGCGAGTGACGGTGGCGTCAATCTCCATCTCGCCGCGGGCGTGGGCCACGGAAATGCGATGGTGTCCATCGCGCACAAAGTAGCGATCGCCAATCTGAATCAGGTCGACCGGCGGCAGGGGCTTGCCCATCTGCCGGGCGGTCGCCACGCCGATCCAGCGGTCCATGTTGTGGGTTTGCCGGGGCCGAAACTCGGCGTCGAAGTCGTTCTCGCGGCCTTCGCTGCCCACGATCTGGTTCAGGGGGATGGATTGGATGCCGAGGTAGTGACGGCCGTTCATCCCTGCCTGTTCGTTCAGGTCCAGCAGGCGGCGCTGCCGTCCTGCTAACTTTTGCCACATGGCCTCCCACTGGGCGGCCATAAACAATTTCCAAAACAACTGCGCGTTGCGATTACGAGCCGCCTCGGTCGGGGCCATGTTCTTCACTAGCATTTGCTGATCGAGTTGTAGATTACCGAACATGATGTGCTCGCTCCTTTTGTCGCTTGGCGACGAATTTGTTATCGATACTGTTAGTCTAGGAGACGGCCGTTGCCCGTTCGTTGCGGCCGGCGTGGCGGTTACCGTTTCGGAAAGCGTTGCGGCCAAAACGCGTCGGCAGCTGCCCATCATTCAGGTCATGTTCGGTTTTGCGCTATAATTTCGGAGACAAGGAGGCGGAAAATTGTCTGATTTGCGGCTATATTTTTTGGGCGTGCCCCGCGTGGAACAAAACGGGCAGCCGGCAGCCACCGACCGGCGTAAGGCAGTGGCTTTGCTGGCCTATCTGGCCGTAACGGCCGTGCCCCACAGCCGCGAAAGCCTGGCCGCTCGCTTCTGGCCAGAAGCGGACCAATCGCGTGCCCTGGCCTATCTGCGCCGCACCCTGTGGGAAATCAACCAGATGATCGGCGAAGAATGGCTGGACAGCGACCGGGATCAGGCGGCATTGCTGCCGCAGCCGGGTGTCTGGCTGGATGTAACCGCTTTTCAGACGGCGGCCGCACGCGGGGAACAGGCAGATTTAGCAGCGGCCGTGGCCCTTTACCAGGGCGACTTTATGGCCGGTTTCACGCTGCGCGACGCACCCGAATTTGACGCCTGGCAGTACGCCCAGGCCGAACAGCTGCGCCGCCAGTGCGGTGACGCTTTGCAGCGCCTGGCCGAAATGGCCGCCGCAGAAGCGCAGTGGGAAACGGCCGTTTCCCACGCCCGGCGTTGGCTGGTCATGGACCCGCTCAACGAAGCCGCCCATCGTCTGCTGATGCGTCTGTTTGCCCAGATGGGCCAGCGCGCCGAAGCTCTGCGCCAGTACGATATCTGTGTGCAAACCCTGGATGAAGAACTGGGCCTGGAACCCGAGCCGGAAACGGAGGCGCTGCTGGCCCAGATCAAAGCCGGGCAGTTATCGCCGCCGCCATCTCCAGTTCCGGCGGCGGTGGGGGCGGAAACGGCCGTGTCGCCCCAACCGGCGCGCCACAATTTGCCCGCGCAGCCCACACCCTTTGTCGGCCGGCAGGATGAACTGGCAGAAATCGGCCGTCTGTTTGCCGATCCAGACTGCCGCCTGCTGACGCTCATTGGTCCCGGCGGCAGCGGCAAAACGCGCCTGGCCTTGCAGTTGGCCAAACGGTACGTCAACGGCGAACGCGAGGTTTTCCCCGATGGGGTGTATTTTGTGCCCCTGGCGCCCCTCACCGCGCCCGATTTCATTCTGGCGGCGCTCACTTCCGCCCTGCGCCTGAATTTCTTTGCCGAAAGCGAAATCCCGCGCCAGCAGCTGCTGGACATTTTGCGCCACCAATCCCTGCTGCTGGTGCTGGACAACTTTGAGCACTTGCTTTCCGGTGAAGGCGTGCATTTGCCGGCCGACATTCTAGCGGCTGCGCCCGGCGTGAAAATTCTGGCTACCTCGCGCCTGCGCCTGAACGTGCGCGGCGAGCACGTTTATCAGGTCGCCGGTATGAAAACGCCGCCGGAGCAGGCGGCAGCTAACGCCGCCGACTACAGCGCCGTCAAGCTGTTTGTGCAAAGCGCGCAGCGGATCTCGCCCGATTTTGCCCTGACGCCGGACAACCAGACGGCCGTGGCCCGCATTTGCCAGTTGGTCAACGGGCTGCCCCTGGGCATTGAGCTGGCGGCCGGCTGGCTGGCGCTGCTGACGCCGGACGAGATTGCCGCGGAGATAGCCGCCAGCCTGGACTTTTTGGAAACGACGCAGCATGACGTGCCCGAACGGCAGCGCAGCCTGCGCGCGGTGTTTGATTATTCCTGGCGGCTGCTGACACCGCCGGAGCAGCAGATTTTTGCCGCCTGTTCGGTTTTTTATGGCAGTTTTTCGCGGCAGGCGGCGCAGGCTGTTACCGGCGCTTCGCTGCGCGACTTGATGGGGCTGGTGACCAAATCGCTGCTGTGGCGGGGGGAAGACGGCCGTTTTCAGATCCATGAACTGCTGCGCCAATATGCTCACGAACAGTTAACGGCCGTGCCCGAAACGCTCCAGGCTGTGTCTAACCGGCACAGCGACTTTTTCATCCAATTCCTGCTGGCGCAGGGCGAAGCCATGAAAGGCCCCCAGCAAAAGGAAACGTTCGACCTGGTGGAGTTGGAGGAAGACAACATCCGTGCGGCCTGGTTGTGGGCGCTGGCGCAGGGCGACTACGCTCGGGTGAACGCCTCGCTGGATGGGCTGCTGAATTTTTACTCGGCGCGGGCATTGCTGAGCGATTTCCATGCGCTGCTGTCGGTGGGCGTGGAACGGGTGGAAACGGCCGTGGCCGCCAATGACCCCGATCCCGAAGCCTGGCGCACGCTGTTTAACCTTCTGGTTCTCAGTTCCTGGTCGCTTAACTACGAACTGACCAATCAGAAACCACGCGCCCTGTGCCAGCGCGCCCTGGCGCTTTTGCCCAAAATTGAAGAGTCTGTACAGGCGACGCTGCCCTATGCCTATCTGGCGCTGATCCGGGCCTGGCATCTGGATATGGACGCCGGGCTGGCCATGTTTTCCCGCTGCCTGGCTTTGCTGCGCGCGAAGGGAGATGCCTGGGAAACGGCCGTGGCCCTCAACATATACGGCGGCTCTCTGATCGACCTGACCCGCTGGGACGAAGCGCGCCAATACCTGGGCGAATCCATCAACCTCAGCCGCCAGATCGGCAACCAGATGTTGCTGGCCCAAAACCTGCAAACGATGGGCTATCTGGAAGCCATCCGCCGCAATTACGACGAAGCCTTCCGCCTGCTGGAAGAATGCCAGCGCATTTACCTGGCGCTTAACGTGCCGCGCGGCGCCGCTTCCGTCCTCTACAACATGGGCGACACCAGCATTTCCGCCGGCCAGTACCGCCAGAGCATCCAGCAGTACCAGGCCGCCGCCGAACTATACAAAACGGTCGGCGAGCAAAAAATGGTGGCCAGCATGTACTCCT
This sequence comes from Ardenticatenaceae bacterium, assembly GCA_020634395.1. Lineage (GTDB taxonomy): Bacteria > Chloroflexota > Anaerolineae > Promineifilales > Promineifilaceae > Leptovillus. The sequence continues at coordinate 43,932 of JACKBU010000017.1, forward strand.
GGCAAAGCATTGCTGCCTCTCGCCTGGGTGATTTTGACCTGGCGCGGACCATGCGCCAGAAAAGCCTGGAAGGCTTTCGCAGCATTCAAGATGCCGGGGGATTGGCCTGGACCTACTGGGAATCGGGCGAGCTGCAGCGCGTTCAGGGCGATATGGACGCCGCCCGTGCTGCCTACGAGGCCAGTTTCGCCATTTTTCAGGTGCACCATATGGATTTGGGTCTGGCCTATTACCAGCGCGGCCTGGGGCAGATGGCTTTTACTGCCGGCGATTGGGTGGCGGCCAGAGAACACTTTGTCCAGAGTCTGGCGTACATGGCCGAGGAACATCATCCGTGGGGTAAGGCATACGTTACCTGCCAGCTGGCGCGGGTTGAAGTGCGGCTGGGTGTCCTGGATCGTGCGCGGGAACTGCTGCGGCAGGCGATGGATCACGCTTTGAAGCAGGGGGATAAGGGTCTGACTTTGTTCGTGCTGGCCGGTGTCGTAGATTTGTACGAGGGGGTGGGGCAGCGGCGCACGGCCGTGGCTCTGGCGGCTTTTGTGCGCTCACACCTGGCGACTCATTGGGAAACGCGTCAGTCGGTTAAAGCGTGGCTGGAGTTAGTGGGTCCTACGCTTCCCCCGCAGGAATTGGCGCTGGCGCAAACAGCCATGCTGGACCTGTCTCTGGACGATGTGGTTACCGAGGCGACAGCGGCACTGAAACCAGGCGGGTAATCAGGCAGGATCTTCGTCTTCCTGCTCGTCGGCCGAACCAACGTCGGTTGGACTATCGTCGGCGGTGGCGTGGCGCGCTTCGATGCGGGCGACGATGATCCGGCCAACGATCAGCACGGTCACAGCCAGCACGCCAATGCCGAACCAGGTGGCCCGGCCAAATTCCAGTCCGTATGCGCCGATCATCGTCAGCATGATGGCGCTGGGCAGCCGTCCCAGGATACTGGCTCCTAAAAACTTGATGCCGGAAATGCCAGACAGCCCGCCGACGTAGTTCATGGCGTCGGTGGGGAAGGCCGGCAGGACGAAGGCGATGGAGAAAAAGAGGAAACCCTGCTTTTCGCCGATGCGATACCAGCGATCCAGAAGGTCTTTGTCTACCAGGCGCTCGACTAACGGCCGTCCTGTCCACCTTGCCAGGGCAAATCCCAACTGGCTGGCGGCGACGATGCACACCATGTTCAGGATCAGCGCCGGCCAGAAGCCGTAGACATAACCGGCGGCCACCAGAAAGACGTGCCCCGGGATAAAGGCCACCAATACCTGGATTAACTGCGCCGCGGCCAGCACCAGCGGTCCCCAGGCGCCATAGCTTTTGAGATACTCGCTGACGGCCGTCTGGTCGCCGACCAGGGAGAGGAGTTCCCAGACAGGCCCACGGAAAACCCACAGGGCAACGGCCGTAAGCAGCGCTCCCGTAACGATGAACAGCCAGCGGCGTAGAGGGAAATGTGCAGGGGCTTTTGGGGTTGGAGTCGTGGAGGATGAGGTGGAGGGGGTGAGCAGGCGGCTCAATTTTTGCCGAAAGGATTCCATATTCAACTTCGTCTCTGTCGCCGCCATGACTATTCCTCTACAAGGGAAGTAGCGCGGGGAGGCTGGTAATCCTCCGCTCTTCAAGTTAGGATGCGTTCGTTTCTTTCCCGGCCAGCCACTTCCCAATTACGAACTTGAGGAGCAATAGTTGCTTTGGGATGTCGTGATGCTACCTGTAACCGGCTTGGCAGGCAACAAATTTGCCATTTCATTCCGGCGCGCACATAAACAACTCACAAGCAGACTGCTAGCCAGCGGTTGGGCGCCGCAGGCCGTTTGCTCCCAGGAAAAACTTAATAGCCACCGGCAGCCGTCGTTCCCAGGCGGCTTCGTTGTGGGCGGCCCATTTTTCCTCCACGTGCAGCAAATCGTGCTGCGGACGGTAGCCCTTGCTGACCAGGATACGCTTCAGGCGGCGGACGCTGGCGTAGTAGCGGCGAGATTCGGCGCGGGGTTTGCTGGTTTCGTGATTGGCGTCGCCGTACTCGCGGGTGCCCGCGTCCAGGTAGAGACGGCCGTGATTGAAAACGGCCGTTTTCACATAATTCAACACCGCATAGTTGGCAAACCACAACGATGGACTCATCACCCCGGCAAATCCAAACACGTCCGGGTAGCGAAAGAAAGCATACAGGCTGATCAGGCCGCCCATAGAGGATCCCATAATGCCGGTGTGGGGCTTGTCTGGCAGGGTGCGGAAATCCTGATCGATGAGCGGCTTGACGGTGTGGATGATAAATTCCAGGTACTCATCCCCCTGGCCGCCGCCATAAGTGGGATGGCGAAACGGGCTGTATTCATCCAGGCGGCGCTGGCCCATGTTGGGAATGCCGACCACGATCGCTTCTAGCTGCTGTTCGTAAGCCAGCCGCTCCATCGTTTCATCTACGCGCCATTCGCCGGCGTAGCTCAGATTATTATCAAACAAATTCTGCCCGTCGTGCATATAGAGCACAGGATAGTGCGCCCGGCTGATGTGGTAAGAGGGCGGCAGGTACACAAAAATATCGCGCCGGTTGTGTAGGCGCGGACTCAGCACGCCCTGAGCCACGCGCAGCGTGCCCACAACAGTGTGATACCCTGGATAAATCGCTTCGTAAGGTAGCCATTTGGTTTTCGGCAATGTTCTATCTCCGCTTCAGTGTGGCGGCTAACGGCCGCTCAGCAAATTGGCGGGTAATTTTCCCTGTTTTTTGCAATCCGTCCAATCGGCCCGGCGATTCGCTGAACGGTGGATGAGTAACGGCCGTTTCCATTCCGCGGAACAGGTAAAATGAGCGCCAACCACACACCCACCATGCGAGGATGCACATGAGCGACGAACGGAAGGAAACGACGGAAGAAATAAAAGCCCAGCAAGAAGAACAGGAACGGCTGCTCGAACATCGCCTGCGAATGCGTTTTGACCGGGCCAACTTAATCGATGACCTGATCGAAGACGGCCGTCAGCAAGGCCTGTTTGATAACCTGCGCGGCGCGGGCAAGCCGCTGGACCTGAATAAAAATCCTTATGTCGGCAGCAGCGAACTGGCCAACAGCCTGTTAAAAGACAACCAGATGGTGCCTGCCTGGCTGGCGCAGCGCAACGACATCCGGGAAAAAATCCACGCTTTCCGCCAGAAAGCGCTGCGCGTCTGGCAGCGGTATGAGCAGGAATATCACTACGTGCAGGATGAGGGGGTTCGCGGGGCGCTTATCATCGGCTGGGATGATGAGGTACGGAAGCTGGAAGCCGAAGTCGTCGAGATTAACAAGCAGATAGAAAGCTATAATTTGAAACGGCCGTTAGAAAACCTGGAGATCTATAAGCTGCGCCTCGACGACGAACTGGCCCGCCTCGGCGCGCGCCGCTATCTGCGCGACATGTCCGATTTGTGATGCGTGCTGGGTGAACTTGTAGCACGCATCACGTTTCTCGCAGCCTAAACCGTTACCTGATCGGCAAACAACTGCAGTTTCCTCTGGCCAATGCCGCTGACCTGAATGAGCGCGCTCACGGTGGGGAAGGGGCCGTGCTCCTCGCGATAGGCAATGATGTTCCGGGCCAGGTTGCTTCCTACACCGGGCAGGCTGGCGAGGTCATCAAAAACGGCCGTGTTCACGTTAATTTGTCCTACCGCCTCTTTCGTATCGGCAGCCTGCGGCGGCAAAGCCTCTACCTGCCGTGCCAGTTCGACCAATGCGTCGAATTCTGTGTAAAAAGCCTCTATGATGGCATCCGGGTCCGGGACCAATCCCACGTCTGTGTTGACGCCGATAAATACCTTGCCGTTGTAACTGATGATGCTTAATCCCAGAGCCACCCGGCCAGACTGCGGCACCCAGGCCATCACGCCGGCCAGTTCCTTCCCGGCGATGTACAGAGGCATTTGCGGTCCTGGCACATTGGTCATTACCACCGTGGCCTTGCTGCCAAACATGTCCACCATGCGCGTCTGCGCGTCGGCCGGCGACATGCCAATCCCCTTCAAAATGCCAAACGCAACCACCGCTTCTGGCGTGTTTTTCAATTCCTCCATCCGCCGCCGCACTTCGTTCAGACGATCCAGCGGATCGCCAATGTCCACCGGCATCGTCAGGTAAATAATGCCGAACTGGTTGCCCAGCTCTTCCATTTTTTCCGGCGGCCGGATGTTTACGGGCATAGCGGCCCGGAAGCTGACGCCGTCCACCGGCGCGCCGCGCTGCTGCATATAGGCGCGTACCCCGCCGGTCAGCGCAGAAACCAGCACGTCATTAACTGTGCCGCCCGTAACGTTTTTGATGGCTTTCACCTCGGCCAGGGACAGCGGTTTTGACCAGGCTGCGCGTTTGGCGACGCCCAACTCGCCTTTGAAAAGTGTCTTGGGATCCGGCGTGCGGAAGACCAGCCGGCCGGCGGCCAAGGCTGCTTCTGTCCCTTGCACGGCCCGATCGACGGCATGACTGGGATTGTTGACGGTTTCCCGTCCTTCTTGCACCAGCAGTCCGGTGACATCGCGGGCAGTGTGCACGGCCGTGGCAACTTGCCGCCCCAACGATCCCAGCAGCCCGAACCGGCGGCCGCGTTCCTGGCGGATCTGGTCGGTTTGCACGGCCTGGTGTTTAAGCGAGGCTTCCGGCGACGTGTCGGCCATAGAGAGCAGCACGTACATCAGAGCAATCCCGTCGGCGATGGCGTGGTGCAGGCGGGACATAACCACCGTACCCTGCTCATAGCCTTCGATGAAATGGCACTGCCACAGGGGTTTGCTGTAGTCCAGGGGTGTGCTCATCAGGTCGCTGATCATGGTTTGCAGGGCTTGATAGTCGCCAGGCGCGGGCAGGCCTACGCGGTGAACGTGGGCGTTGATGTTGAAATTGGGGTCCAGCTCCCACTGCGGCCCGGCTAACGGCCGTTTAGGATGCACCACCCGCTGCCGGAACCGTTCAAATCGCAGCCAGCGATGCACCACCACCTGCAGAAAGGCATCATAATCCAGCACCTCGTCAAAGGTCAAAATCCCTGAGACCATCATGAGGTTGGTTGGGTCTTCCATGCCCAACCAGGCCGCATCGACATTCGAAAGTGCTTCGCGTTTGGCCATCTGCTCCTCCTCAAAACTTCCTAGCCGGCAGGCTGAGAAACTCGCCTACAGCGTGATGTGCTCCCTGATAAGTCCTAATTTGGCCTCGCTGATGCCGGCCACACGGGCCAGTTCGTCAACAGCCGTAAAACGGCCGTTCTCATCCCGATAGGCGACAATGCGCTGCGCTGTGGCCGCGCCAATACCCGGCAGAGCATCCAGATCAGCGGCCGAAGCAGTGTTGACGTTGACCGTGGGGGTCAGCGGGACGGGTGCGGCGGGCGGCGTCGGTTCGCGAACGAGGTGGTCTTCCACCTGGCGCGCCAACTCCAGCAGCGCATCAAACTCCGCGTAAAACCCATCGATAATTTCGTCGGGATCAGGCACCAGGCAGGCATCGGTGTTAACGCCCAGATACACCTTGCCGGCATAACTCAGAATGGAAATGCCCAGGGCTACACGCCCGGCCTGCGGCACCCAAAACATCAGGTTTTCGATTTTTTTACCGGCCAGGTACAGTGGAATGGGCGGACCGGGGACGTTGGTCATCACGGCCGTGGCCTTGCTGGCAAACATCGACACCGACTGCGCCTGCAGCTCCGGCGGCGACATGCCGATGGCGTTCAAAATGCCGATAGCCACCATCGCCTCCGGCGTGTTTTTAAGCTGCTCCATGCGTTTGTGCACCAACTGCAGGCGGTCAAACGGATCAGCCACGCCTACCGGCAGCGACAAATAAACGATACCAAACTTGTTGCCCAGCGTGCCCATTTCCTCTTTTTTGCGCAAATTAACAGGCACGGCCGCGCGAAAATTAAGCCCTTCTACCTTCTGCTCGCGCACCAGCAAATAGCGGCGCAGCCCGCCTACCATGGCGGCTATCAACACGTCGTTGACAGTGGAGCCGGTGACGTTCTTGATGGCTTTAACCTCTTTCAGGCTCAGCGGTTTGGACCAGGCGGCGCGTTTGGCCACTCCCAGTTCGCCGCGAAAGAGGGTGGGTGGGTCGGGCGAACGAAATACCAGGCGGCCGGCGGCAACGGCCGTGTCCGTTCCTTGAATCGCCAGCTCCACTGCCCGTGAGGGATTGTTCAACGTTTCCCAACCTTCATCGAGCACCCGGTTGGTAACGCGGCGCGTGGTGCGCAGCGTCGAAGCCGCCTGCTTAAACAATGCGCTCACCAGACCGCCGCGTTCTCCGCCGTTTTGCGGTTTTTCTTCTAGCGGAGGATGGTTCAGGGAAGCTTCCGGCGTCATGTCAGTCAGAGAGAGCAGCACATAGATCAGCGCTATGCCGTCGGCAACAGCGTGGTGCAGGCGCACGACAATTGCGCAGCCCTCGCCAAAGTTTTCCACCAGATGCATTTGCCAGGGCGGCTTGGTGAAATCCAGCGGCGTGCTCATCAGGTCGCTGACCAGTTCCTGCAACGCCTTCTGGTCGCCAGGGGCGGGCAGGGCAATCCGGTGTATATGGGCATTCAGGTCAAAGTCGGCGTCTTCTTCCCAATAGGGCGCGGCCAGCGGCAGCCGGTTTTGCACAATGCGTTGTGTAAAGCGGTCAAATTTGAGGAAACGTTTGCGCAGCACTTCTTTGATGAGTTCCAGATCGACAACCTCGTTAAAGGTCAGGATGCCGGTTACCATCATCAAGTTGGTGGGATCTTCCATGCCCAACCAGGCGGCGTCAACGTTGGATAACGGTTCGGTCTTTCCCATGCAGCCTCTCCCAAAATGTTTGCAGAATAAAAAGCAGCTTACGAAGCTGCTGCCCCACCACCAGTATAACGCAAATTTGTTGCCAGGTGAACTGCCAGCCAGACTCCTTTGCAGCCGGAAGGCTTTCTGCAATCACCGCAACCCGTTACTCCCGATCATCCAAGCCTTGCAGGACAGTTATTGAGGTGGTTTTGACGGGCTTGGCAGATCAACCAGATGCTCGGCCCGGCTGTGGAAGTGGAGCCGCCATGTTTCGCGGGTGGGATGCTCTACCAGTTCGAAGCGGGTAATACCGGTATTCTTGGTCCACACTTCGCAGCGCCGCCAGGGTCCGACGTTGAAGACGTGATCGTAGGTGAGCTCAATAACACCGCCGTGACAGACGGCAACGACGATTTCGGAGCGGTGGCGTTCGATCAGGCTTTCGATGAACATGCCCACACGCACGCGGAAGTGCATCAGGCTTTCGCCGTTGGGAAAATCGGGGGTGATGGAGGCAAACGGCCGTTCCGAACCCCAATAATCGCTGTACTCCGGCAGACCGTCACTCGGCCACGGGGTGTGGTCCAGGCGGTTGTTGCCGATTTCACGCAGGCGGTCATCAAACTGGATGTCGATGCCATAAGCTTTGGCCAGCGGAGCGGCCGTTTCCCGCGCCCGTTTCATCGTGCTGGCATACAGCCCGTCGATGTGCGGCAGGTGGCCGGGCAGCCAGCGAGCCAGCGCGGCCGCCTGCTGCTGCCCCAATTCCGTCAGCCCTTCGTCCGAATTGCCTTTATCCCAATCCGGCAGGTTCACATAGCTTTGTCCATGACGAATCATGTAGAGTTGCATAAAAATTTCCTAATCTTGGTTTGGGGCCGCCCCCGCACTGTCCGGCAGCCGGCGGGCCATATCGGCTACGTCGGCGCGCATGCGGGCCAGGTGGGGAAAATCAGGCTGGTTATCCAGCTGCCGCCGCAGAGGCCACAGGCCATCGGCGAATTTGGCCATTTCCTCATCCGCTTCGGCGGCGAGGTCCGGTTCGCCCAGCGCTTGCAGACTACGGCCCAGATAGTAGTAGCTTTGCAGATCATACTCGACGATAGGCAGCGTGCCCTGACTGGCGGTGGCCAGGGAATCAGCGGCCTCATCGTATTGTCCCAGACGGTACTGCGCCAGGCCCAGGTGGTAATGGTAAAGCGCATAATTGGGCGCCAGGTTCAGAGCCTGCTTGTAGGCTTCGGCCGCTTCCGCAAAACGCTCCTGGGCCAGGTAAATCTGGCCTAGAGTATTGTAGGCCGGATGGGCTTTGGGATTGTGTTCGATAGCGGCCAGCGCATCTTTTTCCGCGCGCACAAAATCCAGCCGGGTCAGGTAAATCATGGCCCGCAGTTGGTAAGACTGCCAGAAATCGGGCCGGGCGTTGATCGAGCGGTTAACCAGGTCCAGCGCGGCCTCAATCTGGCCGTTGTGGAACTGCCGCGCTGCGAAGCGAAAAGAAATCGGCGTGTCGATGATGCGCTGCCCAATCAACAAGGCCAGCGACAGCCCCACGCCCAGCAGCGTGTAGGAGGCGCTGCCATACACCAGCCCCAGGGCAATACCCGCCAGCGCCGGCAGCGCCAGCACAATGGCGATGCGCCGCACGCGTGGCGTGGCACCGCGCGTCCAGATGAACAGGAAGATGAGCATGCCCAGCCCGACGAGCAGTGAAACGACGGCGTAAAACTGGTCGGGCAGGAGCAGATAAGCCACCAGTCCCGCCAACCAGACGACAAAGGTGATGCCGATGGGCAGCAGCAGGCTGGCGCGCATTTCCTGACGGCGGCGGGCTGTTTTTTGGGCTTGAGTAGGTGATTCCTGGGACATGTGGTGTTAGTTAATGGTTAACAGTTGGTAATTGGTAGCTTACGGCTTACAGCTTATAGCTAACGGCTAAACGCCACGGCCGTTTCCGCCAAAATCTGCGCCAGCTCCAGGACCGATTGTACCTCAACCCACTCCTCATCACTATGCAGGCCTGCGCCGACCGGGCCAATGAGCACGGTGTCGATGCCGGCGCCTGCCAGCAGCGCGGCGTCGGTCCAGAAGGTGGCCCCGGTGTGGGCCGGAGGCTGACCGAGCACGGCCGTTCCCGCTTGTTCCAGGGCCTGCACAATTGCCGCGTCAGCCGACACCTCGAAGGGATCGCGGTCGAAAAACGGCCGTACCGTGGCCCGAAACGCCGGATCGGCCGCCGCCAGCCGGTCGATAATCGCCTGCAGCTCGGCTGTGGCCTGGGCTACCGTCTCGCCGGGGATGGTGCGCCGCTCCAGCTTGAGGGTGCAGCGCGCCGGATAGACGCTGAGTTCGCTGCCACCCTGCACCAGCGAGGCGTGGATGGAGGGCGGCCCGGCCAGCGGGTGGGGCGGTCGCTGCAGCAGTTCCTGGCCCAGCTTTTCCAATTCGACCAGGAAGCGGCCCATGTGGGTAATAGCGTCGACGCCTTCTTTGTAGCGGCTGCCGTGGGCGGCGCGGCCGGTTACAACCACTTCATACCAGATGAAGCCGCGATGAGCGCGGCACAGCCCCATGTCAGTCGGCTCGGTGACGATGGCCGCGTCGGCAGTGACGTGGCGCACCAGGTCGGCGGTGCCAATGCTCTCGAATTCTTCGTCGGCCACGGCCGTTAGCACCACATCCCCGCCCAGTTTACTGCCGCCATCAACCAGGGCTTTGACGGCAGCCATCATCGCCGCCAGGCTGCCCTTCATGTCCTGCGCGCCACGGCCGTACAGACGGCCGTCGCGCACGGTAGCGCCAAAGGGATCGGCCATGCCGCCCACGCCCACCGTGTCCATGTGGCCGTTGAGGAGCAGCGAACGGCCGTGGCCCGTTCCTTTCAGCACGCCCACCACGTTCATTCGTTGGGGGCCAAGCTCATAGGTGGTCACTTCCAGCCCCATGTCGCGCAGTGCAGCGGCGATGTAGACGGCGACGGCCGTTTCCCCCGCGCCGTCGGGCGAAAGTTCCGGGTTGACGGAGTTGATTTGCACCAGGTCGGTTAAGGTTTGCCGGGTATAGGTCGAATCAATGGTGATATTCATGGTGGGTTGCCTCGTTTAACAGGATCTCGTTGTCTGCGGATTATACCGCTAACGGGTGCAAACTGGCATGTGGGCGAGGCGGATGACGCGAGATGCGTAACCCGAGAGAAATCAGGCACCGCGTCTGCCGCTCCAGATGCGGTTCTGCTGCTGCAGAAGTGGAAGTCGGGCCGCAGGACAGAGTGCGCGGGCAGGGTGTGGTTTGTTATAATCTCGCTTATGCGCCGCTTTCCATTATCTGTACTCTGGTTGATCGCCCTGCCTATCCTCTGGCTGAGCGGCTGCCAATTCCCTCTCCAACCGCCCGACCTCGCCCCCTCACCCATTAACCAACCAGCTAACCTGCTAACCAACCAACAAACCAGCCAACCAACCAACCAACCGCTCCTGCCACCCACACCGCTGCCTACCCTCACACTGCCGGCCACGGCCGTTCCTCAGCCCACCCCCACCTACAGCCCCAGCCTCGCCGACTGGACCATCCTCATTTACATGGACGGCGACAACGACCTCGCCGCCTCCGCCCTGAACGACCTCAACGAGATGGAAGCCGCCGGGAGTTCTGCAGCGGTCAACGTGCTGGTGCAGTTGGATCAGGCAGGCGGCGCAGGGGCGCTGCGCTATAAATTGGAGGGGGATGCGGACGAAACGGCCGTTTCCACCCCACCCCTGGCCGACCTCGGCGAAGTCAACATGGGCGATCCGCAAACCCTGGCCGACTTCATCACCTGGGGCCTGACCACCTATCCGGCCAACCGCGCCGCCCTCATCATCTGGGACCACGGCGCGGGCTGGCAGGGCGTGGCCTTCGACGACGACAGCGCCGACTACGGCCCGCCCGACAACCTCAGCCTGCCCGACCTCAGCGGCGCGCTGGCCGCTGCCCAGGCCCAGACCAACCGCCCCCGGCTGGACCTCATCGCCTTCGACGCCTGCCTGATGAGTCAGCTAGACGTGCTGGCGGCGCTACGGCCGTTCGCCCAATTCGCCGTCGCCTCCGAAGAAGTGACCCCCGGCCAGGGCTGGAACTACCGCACCTGGCTCGGCCGCCTCTACGGCCAGCCCGCGCTCAACGGCTCCGGCCTGGCCCGCCTGCTGGTGGATGATTTCACCGCCGCCTACACCCAATCCACCCCCGACGACTTTGTGACGATGGCCGCCATCGACCTGACCCGTCTGCCCGATCTGACCTATGCCGTGGAATCGCTGGCCCAAAGCCTGCTGGCCGACCCCGCCTTCGTCGCCGGGGCGGTGGCCGACGCGCGCAGCGGTGCGGAAGCCTTCGCCCGCGTCTACCCCGACGACTTCGAGCGCTACGCGGCCATCGACCTGGGCCACTTCGCCGCCATCCTGGCCCAGCGCAGCCCGGACCCGCAGGTGGCGGCGGCGGCGGAGAAGGTGGGTGAGGCGGTGGAAACGGCCGTTCTCGCCCAACGCACTGGCAGCGGCTTCCAACACGCCAGCGGCATCGCCATCTACTTCCCGCGCACCGCCGCACTGGCCCGGCCGGAGTATACGGCCGTCACCCAACTCCCGCTCTGGAGCCAATTCCTGGACAGCGCCCACACCACCAGCTACGCCGAGCTGCCACCGCCAGCCGTCATCCTGGCCGAAACCAGCCCCGACCCGGTGGGCGTGCAAAGCCCCGCCTACCTGGATTTTCAGGTGATTGGCCGCAGCGTGGCCGAGGTGGTCTTGTTGGGTGGCGCGTATGAGGCGGACGGCCGTCGCCGCCTGCTGGAATACGACCCGCTCATCCCCGAACCGACCTATCTGCCCGACGGCAGCGCCCTGCACACCTGGCGCGACGGCGTCCACGACGACTTTTTCGTCTGGGACACGCGCGTTACCTACCTGTTTGACGCCGCCGGGAATGGCGATTTTGTGGTGATGTGGCCGACCGCGCCGGGCAGCAGCCTGTTCAGCGTGCAGGGCACCTTCCTGGGACAGGATGGAACCATCCTGCCCGCCAGCCTGACGTTTGACCATGCAGACGGCCGTCAAATCCGCCTCTGGGGCCAGGGTGATGGGGCCGCTGCCGCCGAAATCGCCCCGCAGCCCGGCGACGCATTCCAGCCCGCCAGCTTCTACCTCGACGATAGCAACGCCATCGGCAGTGAACCCGGCCCGGTACTCACCTTCGACGACACTGGCCAGCTTTATTACGACTGGCGGCCGCTGCCCGACGGCGCGTACTTCCTCGGCTTCCAGGCCACCAACGCCGCCGGAGCCAGCGCCAGCAACTTCCGCGACGTCACCATCGCCAACAGCGACTTGCAGCCCGGCCTGACCGCCTATCTGGACCCCTACCTCGGCTTCCAGTTCCTCCACCCCGAAGACTGGTACACGCCCGTCTACACCGACACGCTGCTCTATACCAGCGACCGCAGCGGCCAGACCCAGATGCAGATCACCATCTACCCCCACCTGGAGCCGGGCGTTAACCCGCTGGCCCTGAAAAACCAGACCCTCAGCGAATTTGGCCCGGTGGACGTGCTGTTCGCCGATGAGCTAAAGGTGGCCGACGTGGGCGGCAACCGCGTGGCCTATGGCTATACCCGGCCAGACGGCGCAGCACGCACGGGCATCTTCTTCACGTTTGTCAAAGACGGCCGTGGCTACGTCGTCGATGTGGACGGCCCGCAAGCCGCTGAAGCGCAAACCATCGCCGCCGTGCAGGCCATCAGCGAGAGCTGGCGCTTCACCAACCAGGGCGCGGGCCTGAAACCGGGAAACTGGGCCCAGATGGATTTAGACGCCTTTTCGGTGGCCCATCCGTCCGACTTTGCCTATCAAAACCAGGGCGACTGGCAGCGCTTTGTGGCCGACGGCCGTACCTTTGTGGCCCTGCGCGTGATGGACGAAACACGGCCGTCGGCCGACGTTTTGGCCGCGCTGCTGCGCGACGCCGGGGCAGGCGTGGCCAATTTTCAGGCCGGGCAGCCCTTCGTCTTTGCGCTGGGGGATGAGGTGTGGGAGCGGGTGGATATGGGGTATACGGCCGTAGACGGCACAGAAATCTGGGGCTTCATTATGGTGCGGCTGGCCGAGGGGCAGGAAATTGTAGCCTGGGCCGAAGCGCCGGCGGCCATCTACAACCAGCTCGAAGCGTCGGTCTTTCTCACGCTTATCGCCGATATGCGTCTCAAAACACCCTGACGCGTTACGCGCTGTGAAACGTGCGGCGCGTGACCAGCGAGGACAACACAATCGACGTCGACGTCGGCCCATACCGGCTCAACTGCTTGAGCACATCCTCCAATTCCTCCACGGACGCGGCGTGGGCTTTGATGATGAAGCAGTCGTCGCCGGTGACGCGGTGGCACTCTTCAACGGCCGTCATCGCCCGAATCACGTCGTCCACCTTGCTGGTGGCATACGAAGGCACACTCAGGCGGATAAAGGCCATAATCGGCAGGCCGATCTGGCCGGTGTTCACGCAGGCGTGATAGCCGGTGATGACGCCCATCTCTTCCAACCGCCGCACCCGCTCTGCGGCCGTCGGCTGGGACAAGTTCACCCGGCGGGCAATCTCACTGAAAGACAGCCGAGCGTCGGCCTGCAGCTCTTCCAGAATATGCCAATCGATCTCATCCAGCTCTCTTTTAATTTGATAATTCATTCGCCTAATTTCCTTAGAAAAGCAAGATTCGGGTCGAAAAATCCGATGAATTGATATTTAATTTAAGCAGATCATCTGGCAAAATCAAGCCTGTATCTGGCAGAAATTGGCCCACTTTCCCCATCCTCTCCCCTGGCATCTGTCTCACTTTTTATTGATGGAGTGACAACATGACGAAACAAAAAACAACGATTGTCCTGTCTTTGCTGGCCATGTATCTCATCTGGGGGTCGACCTATCTGGGTATTCGCCTCGCCATCGCTTCTATCCCGCCGCTGCTCATGACTTCGATGCGGCTGCTTCTAGCCGGCAGCCTGTTGTTCTTGTTTTTGGTGATCCGGCGGCAGTCGCTGCCTTCTTGGCGGCAGTGGCGCAACGCCCTGATTGTGGGCGGCCTGATGTTGGGCGGCGGTCTGGGCGGCACGACCTTTGCCGAGCAGTGGGTGGAGTCGGGGCTGGCGGCCGTTTTGGTGGCGACCGTGCCACTGTGGGCCACGTTGATGGTGGGCGTCAGTGAAAAATGGCCGTCGCGGCAGGAATGGGTGGGGATTGCCGTGGGGCTGGTGGGTGTAGTTTTGCTCAACGCGGAAGACAATTTGCGGGCCAATCCCCTGGGGGCCGTCTTGATGCTGGCCGCGCCGATTAGCTGGGCGTTTGGCTCTATGCTCAGCCGCCGGTTGGACATCGCTAAAGGGTCGATGGGTTTTGCCAGCGAGATGTTGATGGGCAGCGCGGTCTTGTTGGTGCTGGCGCTGGTGCGTGGGGAGCGATTAACGGCCGTGCCCACCACCCAATCCATCGTCGCCTGGCTCTACCTGGCCATCTTCGGCTCCCTGATCGCCTTCAGCGCCTACATGTACCTGCTGCAAACCGTCAACATCACCCTGGCGACCAGTTACGCCTACGTCAATCCGGTGGTGGCGGTGCTGTTGGGGGTACTGGTGGCCGGGGAAACAATCTCTGGCCTGGGGATGGTAGCGATCGCCATCATTTTAAGCGCCGTGGTGATCATTACGTTTGCCCAGCGACGGCCGTCTGCCAAAACCAAAGAGCGCGAGAGAGAAGAGAGACGGCCGTTGCCCGAACCCCTACAGGGCGAGCAGTAAGGAGAGTCTGTCACCTTGTCAAGAGAAATCACTGCGGCAGGACAATAAGATTGGACCAATCTTGAAGATTAGTCCAATCTACACTGCGTCAGGCGTATACCGCCACCGGTTCCACATCAGCAACCACGTCAAACGTCAGGTCGCCGCCCTCCACGCCTACGACCACATGGTCGCCGTCGCGGATTTCGTTCTGGATGAGCTTGAGCGCCAGCGGATCGACAATTCGTTTTTGCAGCACGCGCTTTAACGGCCGTGCCCCATACACCGGATCATACCCTTCCTCAATCAGCAGGTCGGCCGCCGCGTCCGTCAGAGTGATGGTGACGTTGCGCTTCGCCAGCAGGTCGCGCACGTGGTCCAACTGGATGTCGGCGATGGCCCGCAGTTGGTCTTTTTCCAGCCGGTGGAACAGCACAATCTCGTCCACGCGGTTCAAAAATTCCGGGCGGAAGTGATTGCGCAGCGCGCCCATCACCCGCTCTTCCATCTCCGCCTCGTCGCTGGCATCCAAAATGTACTGGCTGCCGACGTTGCTGGTCATGATGATGACCGTGTTGCGGAAATCGACTGTGCGCCCCTGGCCGTCGGTCAGACGGCCGTCATCCAGCACTTGCAAGAAGACGTTAAACACTTCCGGGTGGGCCTTCTCGATTTCATCGAACAGGACGACCGAATACGGCCGTCTGCGTACCGCTTCCGTGAGCTGCCCGCCTTCGTCGTAGCCCACGTAGCCGGGCGGCGCGCCAATCAGCCGGGCCACGGTGTGGCGCTCCTGGTATTCGCTCATGTCGATGCGCACCATGTTGCTCTCGTCGTCGAACAGGAATTCGGCCAACGCCCGCGCCAACTCCGTCTTGCCCACGCCGGTTGGCCCCAGGAAGATGAAGCTGCCGATGGGCCGGTTAGGGTCTTGCAGGCCGGAGCGGCTGCGGCGCACGGCCGCCGCCACCGCCTGGATGGCCTCGTCCTGCCCCACGACGCGCGTGTGCAGCCGGTCTTCCATGTAGACCAGCTTCTCCATTTCGCCTTCCATCAGCCGCGTGGCCGGGATGCCAGTCCACTTGGCGACGATCTGGGCAATGTCTTCGGCGTCGACTTCCTCTTTGAGCAGCGCGCCGCCTTGCTGCAGTTCGTTCAGCCGGGTGGTGGCGTTGGCGAGCGATTGTTCCAGGTCATGGAGACGGCCGTACTGCAGTTCCGCCGCCTTTTGGTAATCCATCTCTCGCTGCGCCTGCTCCACCTGCACGCGCACCTGATCCATCTCTTCCTTGATGGTCTGCACCTGGACGATGGCCTCTTTTTCCGCCTGCCAGCGGGTTGCCAGGGCGCTGCTCTGCTCTTTCAGGTTGGCCAGCTCTTCCTCCAGCTTTTCCAGCCGTTCCTTGCTCGCTTTATCTTTCTCTTTTTTCAACGCCTCGCGCTCAATCTCCAACTGCATGATGTCGCGATCTACTTCGTCCAGCACCTGCGGTTTACTGTCGATGGCCATGCGCAGGCGGCTGGCGGCTTCGTCCACCAGGTCAATGGCCTTGTCGGGCAAGAAGCGGTCGGAGATGTAGCGATGGCTCAGAGTGGCGGCGGCAATCACCGCGCCATCGGTGATGCGCACGCCATGATGGACTTCGTAGCGCTCTTTCAGGCCACGCAAAATCGAAATCGTGTCCTCCACCGACGGCTCGCCGACGAAAACAGGCTGGAAGCGCCGCTCGAGCGCCGCGTCTTTTTCGATGTATTTGCGGAATTCGTCCAGCGTCGTCGCGCCGATGGCGTGCAGTTCGCCGCGCGCCAGCATCGGTTTGAGCATGTTGCTGGCGTCCATGCTGCCCTCGGCCGCGCCTGCACCGACCAGGGTGTGCATCTCATCAATGAAAAGGATGATCTGCCCTTCGCTCTCCTGAATTTCTTTCAGGACCGCCTTGAGCCGCTCTTCAAACTCGCCGCGATATTTGGCTCCGGCGACCAGCGCGCCCAAATCCAGGGCGACCAGCCGCTTGTCTTTCAGACCCAGCGGCACGTCGCCGCGCACGATGCGCTGCGCCAGCCCTTCGGCGATGGCCGTCTTGCCCACGCCCGGCTCGCCGATGAGCACGGGGTTGTTCTTGGTGCGGCGGCTGAGAATCTGGATGACGCGGCGGATTTCCTCGTCGCGGCCGATGACCGGGTCGAGTTTGCCCTTGCGTGCTTCCTGGGTGAGATCACGGCCGTATTTAGCCAACGCCTCATACTGCGCTTCCGGGTTCTGGCTGGTCACGCGCTGCGAGCCGCGCACGGCAGCCAGCGCCTGCATAATGCTGTTGTAATCCACGCCATGCCGAGACAGCAGTTCGCGGATGCGGCGCGGCGCTTTGGGCTGGGCCATGGCCATCACCAAATGTTCTGTGGAGGTGTAATCGTCCTTCATGCTGGCGGCGATGTCCTGCGCCTCGTCCAGCACGGCCTGGAAATCGCGGCTCATGCCCACCTGCACCGACGAGCCGGTGGCGCGGGGCATCTGGTTGAGGGCTTGGGCAACGGCCTGCCCCAGCATGGCCGGGTCTACACCGATGCGCTTGAGCACGGCCGGTACAACGCCGCCTTCCTGAGCGATGAGCACGCTCAGCAAATGTTCCGGCTCGATGGCTGGGTGATTGTATTGCTGCGCCAGGTTTTGCGCCTCGTAGATGGCATCCTGGCCTTTTTGGGTAAACTTATCAATTCTCATATTTTTCAACCTATCCTCTCATCTTATCGCTGTTTGTACTCCTGTATTGTGCCTTTTTTGCGTCAGAAATGGGTTAGAAAGGCATAAGAGGGACGTTGGCGGGGGCCGGCTGTTTGGTTGGGGCGGTAAAACGGCCGTAAGGAATTTGTAATGTCAATCCTATTTTTTTGTAATGTTTTCTGCCTACACTCGTGGACGTTAACCCTGGTATCCACCTGCGCCGATCAGTTGGCGTTGGGGAGCTAATCCATCAAATGGTAAAGGAGTTGTCACTATGAAAAGATTCTTTCTGCTTGTGCCTGTGGTCATTGGCCTTTTTGTTTTGGCTGCGTGTGGCGGCACGGAAACGGCCGTTACCCCTGCCCCAACCGCAATGATGCCCGCACAGGACACCGGCAGCAGCATGAGCGACGAGCCGATGGCCGACAATGCCATGGCCGAAGAGCCAATGGGCGATGAGCCAATGGCCGATGAGCCAATGGCTAACCACAACGACACGATGACGATGGAAGAATCCACGATGGATCTGATGGAAGAGGCGACGGCTGAATCTGATATGGACAGCATGGAGATGATGGACCATCCCGCCTGGCAATCCATCGCCCTCACTGATGCTCGCAGCGGCGAAACCTTTACCCTGGCCGACTTTGCCGGTAAAACTGTGTATGTCGAGCCGATGGCTACCTGGTGCACCAACTGTCGCCAGCAGCTCAACAACGTGGCCCAAATCCACGAGCAGTTCGGCGATGATGTGGTTTTTATCGGCCTCAGCCTGGAAACCAACCTTAATCCCGCAGACCTGGCCGTTTACGCCGAGAATCAAGGGTATGACTGGACCTTTGCCGTGATGACACAGGAAATGCTGCAATCTCTGGCGGACACATACGGCCGTACCATCACCAACGCTCCCTCCACCCCCCACTTCATCATCCGCGCCGATGGCAGCCATACAGATCTGTCCACAGGTATCGATTCGCCAGATCAATTAGTGCAGTTGATCCAGGCGGCCCAAAGCTAAATACGTTTCCCGATGCGTGAGGCGCATTGCGTTTGGCGCCTCACGCACGGCGCTCGCCACGTCCTTACCCGAGCCGTAACCTATGAACGAACTGATTGAAGCATTTGTATTGGGCAACAGTGCCATTCTTACCAACGTGTGCATTTTGCCGCTTTATCCTGGCCTTATCGCCTTTATGGCCGGCAGCGCCGCGGGCAATTCCGCCGATGAGCGCTCGCAGAAAGCGGCAAAATGGCTGGGGTTTCTGGTATTGTTGGGCATATTAAGTTTGATGACGGCCGTTGGAGCCTTCTTATACGTCTTTCAGCAGTCTTTCGGCAACATCTTGCCCATCCTGCTGCCCATCGTTTACTTAGTTATCATCTTGCTTGGTGTACTGATGGTATTGGGGCGAAATCCATTTAAACGATTTTCTACCGTACAGTCACCCACCCTGCGAAATCCCTATCTGGCGGCATATGTGTATGGGCTTTTACTCGGTCCGATGACGCTGCCCTGCGCTGGCCCAATCATTCTAAGCGCCTTTTTGTTAGGCGCCGGCAGTTTTGCCGGCTTGGCTGAGGGCTTAGCATACTTTTTGGCCTTTGGATTGGGTTTTGGCTGGCCGTTGGTGATTTTGCCCTTCCTCGCAGTGCCGCTGCAGCGCAACCTCACCCGTTGGACAACCCAAAACTATACCTTACTCACACGGATTTCCGGTCTTCTTTTGGTAGCCATTGGCTTTTTGGGTGTTTATGTCGATTTATTGCCCAACTTTTGACGAGGTCTGTAAGGCTAACGTGGCAGAATTATTAGTGTTTTCAGATAGGAGAAATTTCCCCCCCCGAAAAAGATGACAATATAAAATTTATTGTGTATTATTAAGGCAAGCTTGAAGAGGTTAGGGTTGAGGGAAAATTCCTCCCCCCCCAAAAACTGGCACGAGAGAAACGCGACTGGAACACCTGAATCAAGCTTAGGGTAATGTTTCCTCTCCCTCAACCCTTGGCATTGCCCGTTAGTCCATGCACCGCCCTCCTGGTGCATGGGCACTGACAAAAAAACCGCCCTCTCCCTGAGGGCGGTTTTCATTTTAAATTTAGACTGGGGATTCGCAGCCGTGACGCCAGACACGGCCGTCTCTTGCCAACAGTTCATCGGCGGCGGCCGGTCCCCGGCTTCCTGGCGCATACTCAGCTATCGGCGGAGCATCACCCTTCATCCAGCCAACCAGGATAGGATCCACCAGCTGCCAGGCCGCTTCAATGCCGTCGCTGCGAGTAAATAAGGAAGCATCACCGCGAATAGCGTCGAGCAGCAGCCGCTCATACGCATCTGGCAAAGAGTTACCCTTAAAAGAAGACTGGTAATGAAACTCCATATCCACAGAATCCGTGATCCGTTCGTCCGGCACCTTGGCTTCAAACTTCAGATGAATCCCCTCATCGGGCTGGATACAAATTGAAAGGATATTCGAAGTAAAGTCGCCATCGTCCAACCCTTCAAACATCAGGTGGGGCGGCTTCTTGAACTGGATGACGATCTCCGAATTTTTGCGGGTCAGGGCTTTGCCAGAACGCAAATAAAAAGGCACACCCTGCCAGCGCCAGTTATCTACGTACAGCTTTAGGGCCGCAAAGGTGGCAGTTTCAGAGCCTTCCGCTACGCCCTCTGCCTCCCGGTATCCGGTATACTGCGCTCGGACGGTGTCTGTTAAGACAATTGGGCGCACTGAGTTTAGTAACTTGACTTTTTCATTGCGGACGGCATCGGCGGCAAATGACGCGGGCGGCTCCATTGCTACCAGTGCCAGCAGCTGCATCAGGTGGTTCTGGAACATATCACGCACCACGCCGGCCGTATCATAGTACCCGGCGCGATGTCCCACATCTACGCTCTCGGCCACGGTAATTTGCACATTGTCGATGTAATTGCGCGTCCAGATAGGCTCGAAGATGGTATTGGCGAAGCGAAAGTAGAGAATGTTTTGGGCTGTTTCTTTTCCTAAATAGTGATCGATACGATAAACCTGATGTTCTCGGAAGACGCCATGGACAGCGTCGTTTAGCTCCTGTGCCGAAGCCAAATCGTGACCGAAAGGCTTTTCGATGACGACATGCCGCCAACAATGTTCTGGTTCCCGGGCCATGCCGGCGTTCCCCAGATTTTTGACGATAGGTATAAAAAAGTTGGGAGATGTGGCCATATAGTAGAGCCGGTTGGTTGGCCCATCTTCCAGTTTTCCCAGGTACGCGCGCAAATTCTCATAGTCGACGGCGTTGTCCAGATTACCGCGAAAATACCAGAGACGGGATTTGAACACTTCCCAGGCCGAGGCATCAAACAAATCATTGGCGAATTCCTTAACTCCCTCCTCTAGATGGTCACGAAAGTATTCATGCGACCAGTCGCGCCGGGCAAAGCCGACCACGTTAAAGGCCGGCAGCCGGCCTTTGCAATACGAACTGTAAAGTGCGGGGATTAGTTTTCGCTCCGTTAGATCGCCTGTGGCTCCGAAGATTACGATGGTGATTGGATCAGTATTTTCCATTTTCTTTATCCTCACCCACAAAGGGGTTTTGCGGCAAAGCGTCTACTGTCTGGTTATCATGCCAGCTATGCGTTGTAGGAAGCGGCGGTGACATCACCGCCTTCGCCGGTCCAATTGGTATGGAAAAATTGACCGCGCGGTTTATCGACGCGTTCGTAGGTGTGCGCGCCAAAGTAGTCGCGCTGTGCCTGGAGCAGATTGGCTGGCAAACGCTCGCGCCGGTAGCCATCAAAGAAAGAGAGCGCACTGGAAAGCGCCGGAATAGGTACGCCAAGTTCTGCGGCGCGAGCGACGACCCGCCGCCAGGCTGCCTGAGCAGACAGCACCTGGTCTTTGAAATAGGGATCGAGCAGCAGATTGGTTAGTTGGGGGTTGTTGTCGTAGGCGGATTTGATTTTGTCTAGAAAAGCGGCGCGAATGATACAGCCCTGGCGCCACATAAGGGCGATGCCGCCGTAATTGAGATGCCAGCCGTAGTCCTGTGAGGCGGCACGGAAGAGCATGTAGCCCTGAGTGTAGGAGATGATTTTGGCGGCGTACAGCGCCTCGCGTAAATCATTAAGGAAAGCAGTTTTGTCGCCGGTAAAGGTGGCCGAGGGGCCGGTAAGGACTTGGGAGGCAGCAACTCGTTCTTCTTTGAGGGCGGAGAGGAAACGGCCGTATACCGCCTCGCCGATAAGCGTGAGGGGAATGCCTTGTTCCAGAGAGGAAACGGCCGTCCACTTTCCCGTCCCCTTTTGTCCCGCTGTATCCAAAATTTTGTCGACCATCGGCGTGCCATCACTGTCCCGAAACGCCAGAATTTCCGATGTAATCTGAATGAGATAAGAATCCAGCTTGCCCTGGTTCCATTCGGCGAACACACTGCTCATTTCTGCTGGGGTAAGACCCAGAATGGTGCGCATCAAATCGTACGCTTCGCTGATCAACTGCATGTCGCCATATTCGATGCCATTGTGGACCATTTTGACGAAGTGCCCGGCCCCATCTTCGCCCACCCAATCACAGCAAGGCGTGCCATCGGCCACTTTGGCGGCAATCGCCTGGAAAATCTCTTTGATGTGGGGCCAGGCTTCCGGCGAACCGCCGGGCATCAGGGATGGGCCGTGGCGTGCCCCTTCTTCGCCGCCAGAAACGCCGCTGCCCACAAAAAAAAGACCCTGAGCCTCCAGCTCCTGGGTCCGCCGCCGGGTATCCTGAAAATTGGAGTTGCCTCCGTCAATAATGATGTCGCCTTTTTCTAAGTGGGGCACAACCTGGGCAATGACGGCGTCCACCGCGCTGCCTGCTTTCACCATGAGCATCACGCGGCGCGGCCGTTTCAGCTTGCTCACCAGTTCGGCGATGGAATACGTGCCGAGGATTGCCCGACCCCGCGCGCTGCCTTGCATGAATTCTTCGGTAACGGCCGTTGTCCGGTTATAAACCGCTACCGTAAAACCATGATCGCTCATATTCAACACCAGATTCTGGCCCATGACAGCCAGGCCGATTAACCCAATGTCCGCAGTTTGCTGGTTATTGTCATTCATGAATCGTTTCTCCTTTGTCTGTTTTGTTTGTATACGAACGCACTTTGGCCGTGACACGGCTGAATAACGCTACGGGGAATGCCCATTACTGCAAGGAATGCCCATTCTTGCGAGGAATGCCCATTTCGGCATGGCTTTCTGGGCTGTCAGGTAAAACAAGTGGGAAATGGTGAATAACGTTATAGCAAAAGATATGATCTATGACATTTACGACCCGCCTCACGTGGTATACTCTTGAGGGAAATCCTACGTCATCACCGCTCACACCGTCAAATATTCTACCCCATAGCTAAGAATGTACGGCCGTTTCCCATACAAACTGCCTGAAATACCTTTCACTTGTAGGAAGTAACCTTTTAAACTACCCAACCATCGTCCTGTTTGTGGGGAAATCGGGACTGTTTTTTAAATAGAGAGGAGCGCCTTATGGTAATCGAATTTGGACGAGACGTTTGCGGAGACCTGGCCAACACCGAACGCCGCGAGTGGCTGGTCACCAACGGCGCTGGTGGGTTTGCTTCTGGCACGGTAGCCGGGCTGCTGACCCGCCGTTATCATGGCCTGTTATTTGTTCCCTTGCGGCCGCCCGTAGAACGCATGCTGCTGGTTTCCAAGCTGGAGGACACGGCCGTTTACGCCGGCAATGAGTATCCCCTCTACATCAACCGCTGGACCGGCGGCGTTCTAAAGCCCAACGGTTACCAACAGCTGGAACAATTCCGCCTGGAAGGAACCACGCCTGTCTGGACATTCGCCTTCGCCGACGCCTTATTGGAAAAACGCATCTGGATGCAGCAGGGCGCCAACACAACCTACGTGCAGTATGCCTTCATCCGTGGATTGGAACCATTAGAACTCAAGGCCCTGGCTCTGGTCGATTACCGCAACTACCACAACAACTCCCGCGCCGACGGCTGGGACATGAAAGTGGATGCCATCAAAAGGGGCCTGAAGGTCACAGCCTACGACGGCGCCGTTCCCTATTACCTGCTCAGCGATAAAGCCACAGCCACCCCCCAGCATGATTGGTACCGCCGCTTTTTCTTGATGCGCGAGGCCAACCGCGGCCTCGATGCCATCGAAGACCATTTCCACGCCGGCGACTTCACCGTTACGCTGGAGCCAGGCGAAACCGTGACTTTTGTGTTCAGCACCGAGAACAACCCCAATCTGGATGGCGCAACCGCCTACGCCGAACGCCAAAGGGTTGAAGCCGATCTCCTGGCAAAAGCCAATAATGGCTGCCCTGATCCCAAGTACCGGCCCTACATCCAGCAGCTGATTCTGGCGGCCGACCAGTTTGTAGTGAAACGGCCGTTACCCACCCGCCCCAACGGCCGTTCTATCCTTGCCGGCTACCACTGGTTCAGCGATTGGAGCCGCGACACCATGGTCGCCCTGCCCGGTCTGCTGCTTACCACCGGCCGCTATGAAGACGCGGCCCTCATCCTGCGCACCTACGCCTACTTCATCGACCAGGGTATGCTGCCCAATCGCTTCCCCGATGGGGCCGAAAAGCCGGAATACCACGCCGTCGACGCCACCCTCTGGTACTTTGAGGCCATCCGCGCCTACTACGCCGCCACCGGCGACGTTCATTTGGTGCGCGAACTGTACCCGGTGCTGCAAGACATCATCGCCTGGCACCAGCGTGGCACCCGCTACAACATCGGCGTCGATCCGGCCGATGGGCTGCTGTATGCCGGCGAAGAAGGACACCGCCTTACCTGGATGAACGCCGAAGCAGCCGAATGGGTCGTCACACCGCGCATCGGCAAGGCGGTGGAGGTGAATGCTCTCTGGTACAACGCCCTGGCGGTTATGGCTGAGTTTGCCGCGCAGTTTGGCTACGAAAGCCCCGATTACCAGGCCATGGCGACCAAAGCCAAAACCGGCTTTGCTCGTTTTTGGGACGAGGAGCGCCAGTTCTGCTTCGACATCATCGACGTGCCCGGCCAGGACGGCCAGCCATACAATGACGGCCGTTTACGTCCCAATCAGCTCCTGGCCGTTTCTTTGCCCTACAGCCCGCTTACTGCGGCACAGCAAAAGGCCGTCGTCGATGTTTGCGCCCACCGTTTGCTCACCTCCCACGGGCTGCGCACCCTGGCCCCCAGCGACCCCGCCTACATCGGCAGCTACGGGGGCGACGAACGGCAGCGTGCTGCTGCCTACCACCAGGGTACCGTCTGGAGCTGGCTGATCGGGCCATTTGTCCGGGCGCACCTGCGGGTTTATAATGATCGCGCACAGGCACGCACCTTTTTAATTCCCCTCTTCCAGCATCTGTCCGATTATGGCGTGGGGAGCATCAGCGACGTGTTCGACGGCGACCCGCCGTTCACGCCGCGGGGCTGTATCGCCAAAGCGTGGAGCGTTGGCGAGCTGCTGCGGGCCTGCCAGGCCACCTTCCTCATCGAAGCAGAGGCGACAGAGGGAGAGGCGGCTAAACTTTAGTGTTCTGCCGCTGACCGCCTGAAAGAGAAGTGAAATCTAAACACGAAGAGCAAGATTTTATGCAGCACACATTCCTGAAACCCCTTGAAGACCGCTTTGTCCGTTACGTACAAATTGACACGCAAAGCAGCGAGCGCAGCGCCGAAGTGCCCAGCACCGCCAAACAGCTTGATTTATTGCGCTTGCTGGCGGAAGAAATGCGCGCTCTGGGCGTGCAAGACGTGGTTCTGACAGACTACGCCTGTGTGATGGGGACCATCCCGGCCACTGTTCCGGCCGACGACATTCCCACGGTAGCATTTCTGGCCCACGTGGATACGGCCCCGGCCTTTAGCGGCACGGCCGTTAAACCCCTCATTCACCGCAGCTACGACGGCCGTCCCATCACCCTGCCCGATGACCCCGCCCAGGTTCTCAATGCCGCCAATTCGCCCGAACTGGCCGGCAAAATCGGTGAAGATGTGATCACGGCCAGCGGCCTGACGCTGCTGGGCGCCGACGACAAGGCCGGCGTGGCCATTATCATGACCATGGCCGAGCATTTGCTGGCCCACCCGGCGATTCCCCACGGCCGTATCCGTCTCTGCTTTACCCCCGATGAAGAAATCGGCCGGGGTGTGGGGCGCATGAACCTGGACGATTTGGGCGCGGACGTGGCCTATACGCTGGACGGGGGCGATACGGGCGAAGTGACCTACGAAACCTTCTCCGCTGACAAAGCCGTGGTGACCATTACCGGCGTTTCCACTCATCCCGGCACGGCCAAAGATGTGCTGGTGAACGCCCTGCTGCTGGCTTCCAACCTGATCCAGCAGCTGCCCCAAGACGCGGACACGCCGGAAACGACCGACGGCCGTGAAGGATTCATCTTCCTCTATGGCCTGAAGGGTACGGCCGCCGCCGCCGAATTGCAGTTCATCCTGCGCGACTTTGAGGTGGAGGGCTTGCAGGCCTACGGCGACCAGATTCGCGCCGCCGCCGCCCACATCCAGGCCGCCGAACCGCGCGCGCGGGTCGAAGTGAGCATCACGCCGCAGTACCGCAACATGCGCTACTGGCTGGAAAAAGACAAAACCCCCGTGGAAATGGCCGAAAATGCCTTGCAGCGGGCCGGCATCCCCCTCATTTCGCGGCCCATTCGCGGCGGTACGGATGGTTCCTGGCTGACGGCCAAGGGGCTGCCCACGCCCAACCTGTTCACCGGCATGCACAACTGCCACGGCCCGCTGGAGTGGGTAACCCTGCAAGACATGGCCCGCGCCACGGAGGTTTGTGTGCATCTGGCCCAGGTCTGGGCCGAACCCCGCTAAATACTCCCTCTCCCCGGCCCTCTCCCAAAGGGCGAGGGAGCCGGACTGAGGGGAGGGAAATCGCTTACACGATTGTTTTTTACCGCTACGGAGATTGGACCAATCTCCGTTTATCCCCCAAGAGTACCATTTTGCTGCCGCTCCCAACCGCATAAAATTCAGGCAGTCGTGTCGGAATGAACCAGTCACTCTTTCCGACTCTTAACTGTCAAACACATCAACAAATTGGGAGGGCAATATGCCGATCAATTACGCACTTTTTGAAAACAACCTGACCAGCGACCCCGACGACTTTATGGCGGTGGTACAGCCTGCCGGTACGGCCGAATTGGACGCCGTCATCGAGCGCATGATTCAGCAGGGTTCCACGGTCACCAAATCCGACACGCTGAGTGTGTTGGAGGATTATTACACGGCCGTTGAAAGCATGCTCCTGGAAGGGGTCAACGTCAATACCCCGCTGGCCAACTTTACCGCCACAATCAAGGGCACGTTCCGCGGCCGGGCCGACAGCTTCGACCCCAGCCGCCACCAGGTTGGCCCGTCGGCCAATCCGGGCAAGCGGCTGCGGCGCACCTTCAGCAGCCGCGCCCAAACCGTCAAGCAAGAAGCCTCACGGCCGTTGCCCACGCCGCTGGAATACCTGGACATCAACAGCAGCCTGCGCAACAGCGCCATCACCCCCGGCGGCATGGGGCAGATCATTGGCCACCGCCTGAAGTTCGACCCCAACGCGCCGGACCAGGGCATTTTCTTCATCGACGCCGGCGGCCTGGAGACCCGCGTCGGCTTTGTGGGGCGCAACATGCCTTCCGACCTGCTCTTCATGGTGCCGGCCGGGCTGGCTGCCGGTGAGTACACCCTGGAGGTCCGCACGGCCGTCGGCGACAGCGACATGCGCCGCGGCGCGCTGCCCCACACCCTCACCGTCGCCTGATCCCCCTGCTCCCGACACGACTTTCCCCTCCGGAATAAAAGGCTTTGCGATGGGACTGGCGCAAAGCCTTTTTTGCTGCCCGGCCCCCGCCGCCAAACCCCGCCCGGACTTTTCCAAAAACCCACGTTGATCTCTGAGGCAGATCAACCGCAGCTCTCTCCAAGATCAGGTTGATCTCTCTCCGAGATCAACCTGATCTCCCTCAGAGATCACGTTGATCTGCCTCAGAGATCAAGCTGATCTTTCTCCGAGATCAACGTGATCTTTCGCAAAACCCAGCCTGATCTTTCGCAAAACCCAGCTTGATCTTTGCAAAAACCCAGCTTGATCTTTCGCAAAACCCGCCTTGATCTTTTCAAAAACCCGCCTTGATCTTTTTGTAAAACCCTTACTGGCCCCGGCGCTGCGCCCCGCCCTCTCCCCGACCCTCTCCCAAAGGGCGAGGGAGCCGCACTTCCCCTCCCTTTGGGAGGGGACTGAGGGGAGGGGAAGCGGGGATGCTTCGCAGCACCTGGAAGACCGGGCTGGTTAGCCGGCTTCCCCCCCGGGCACATAGCGCAGGCAGTAAACGTTGCCCGCGCCATCCCCTGTGGCGATCGTCACTCCATCCGGCTGCCACCGCTACGTAAGAAAGCAGACTGCCCACCGCGATCGCGGCCGGAAACTGGCCCGGTATGGTCTTTTTTGCTGTCCGTCTCGCACGAGTTGCCACCGCAGACGCATTCCGGGGAGGACAAATGGTCCAGTTTTTAATCGCCAGATTGGTGCCACAACTGCTAGACAAGCGAATCGTTCTCTTTTAATATCTGGGAATGGCTACCTACATCGTACAAACAGAACGTGTCTCCTGGACGAATATTGTTCAGCCCACTCCTGAAGATATTGCCCAATTGGGCCAGCGGTATCCCCAGTTACACCCGCTAAACCTGGGCGACTGCCTCACGGAGCTGGAATTTCCCAAGCTTGATCACTACGACGATTATCTGTTTATCGTCACGCAGCTGCCGTTGTGGGACAAGGAGTGGCGCATTTGCCGCCCGGCGGAGGTGGACATCTTCATTACGCGCGGCGTGCTCGTCACATCACACCAGGGAGATTTGAAGCCGTTGAATGCCTTATTCCATCGCCTGGAGTCTGACCTGGACGCCCGCCGCGAAAAGATGTCGTATGGGGCCAGCCCTTTGCTGTATGAGCTGCTCAACGACCTGGTCAGTTACTGTTATCCCATCGTCCACAAGGTGAACCAAAACATCCGCCAGATCGAGCATGATCTGTTTGGCAACGACACCAGTAGAATCTTGCAGGAGGTGGCGGTGGTCCGGCGCGACGTGATTGCCCTGCGCCACATTTTACGGCCGCAGTTGGAGGTGGTGCGAGAGCTGGAGAAGGGGGATTGGGCTTTTATCCACGATGACCTGGACATCTATTGGGGTGACATTGGGGACCACCTGGCGCAGCTGCGGTCGGTGATTGATGAGCAGGCGGAGGTGGTGGCCGGGCTTTCGGACACGCTGGACACGCTGGCCTCGCATCGCATCGATGAAGTGGTGCGCTTGCTGACGCTGGTGACGCTGTTGAGTGTGCCCCTGACGGTACTGACGACGATTTTTGGCATGAATGTGCAGCTTCCGTATGGAACGCACCCCCTGCCTTTTTACATCATCAACGTCACGGGTATTTTGATTACGTTCCTGGTGATCTGGTATTTGCGCCGGCGGCACTGGTTATAAAGAGACCTGTCATTATAGGATTGTGTGTTAGAATTGAAGTATCAGCAAATTCCTTTGAGTGAGGGAGCAGTATGGAGACAACAGATCTAACCATCAAAAGACATACGGCCGTCTGGACCCAGGATCAGGATCTTTTAGGCGATGCTATGCACATTTACCATCGCCTGGACAACATCAATCCGGCGCTCAAATATTATGCGGCATACCTGGATGTGTTTTCGTTTGAACTGGGCGAGCATTATTACATTCCGCTGGAGTTTGTCGAGGGGATGGATGGGGCAAACGGCCGTCTCATCCTCACCATAACGCGCAAAAAGGTAGAGGACAATACCTGGAATCGTATGCCCGGCTTTATAGCGAACGGCAAAGCGCGTAAAGAAGATCTGCCTGCCTGATCACCCAACCAGCCCTTGTGCGTTAGTCTTGGCCCACAAGGGCTTTACCTTTCCCCTGTCAACAGTTTATCAACCCCTGGCCTGCTGCTTGTGTTAAAATAGTGCTATCACGCGCAAGCGGGATCCTAGCGCCGTTTCTTCCTCAAACTTCCCCCTCCGCAGAGCGCGCTGGCGCGTAACGATTCTGCAACAATTGGACTCCAGGAGGTCAAATGAAAATCGTAAAAGGGATATTTGTTCTGAGTCTCCTTGTGATCGTTTTGATTGTGTCTCAAGGGAGCTTTGCACTGCCGCCTAGTCAGGATGGCGGCTATTTAGGGATGGATGAAGATCAGTTGGCAGCGGTGGAACAGTGGGGCAGCACGGAAGATCCGCATGTAACGGCCGTGCTGCAGGCGCAGGCCGACACGGCCGTCACCAGCACCCTCAGCGAAGTCCACCTGGGCTACGACAAAGTCACCGGCCAATACCTTGATGATCCCACCATTGAAAGAGCCGCAAGCCCCCAGGCCGTGGAACCCAAAGCCAACAGCGACATAGATGCCAGCGTTATCCGCTTTGGCACCAACAATGCCCTGCAGGTGACGCCGGGCATGAACGCCGCGCTGCGCGAAAAACTGGCCACCGCCGGCGCCCCGGCGGAATATCTGGTTTTGCAGTTTACCTATCCGGTGGACATTGCTCTGAAGGAGGCGCTGGTAGCGCAAGGCGTGGTCTTTGGCGACCCGCTGGATAAGCTGTCGTTTTATGCCAAGATTCCGGGCGGGGCGGTAACGGCCGTTTCCCGGGCCATCGACCAGGGCAAGATCAACTTCGTGGGGCAGGTTCCGGCGGCCTTCCACATTGGCGATGGCGTGCAGGCGCAGCTGAATGCCACGGCCTCCCTGGATGCCGGTATCCCGGTCACAGTGCAGTTGTTCGAGGCTCCCAGCGAGGCCCAACTGGCCGATCTGGGCAACCTTATGACCATCGAACGGCGCTCCGATGGCACGATGCACCTGGTTGAAGGGGTGCTGCCGGCGGGCAACGTGCTGGCGCTGGCGGGAAACACGGCCGTGCAGCTCATCCAGGAGCAGGTGCGAAACGACTCGGGCTCCGTGGAAACACCCCCTGTGCCTGACTCCCCATCCGAAGGACGCGCCAATCTGGAAGGTAACCTCTCCACCGGCGGCGACATCCTGAAACAAAACGGTTACACCGGCGTGGACATCAACGTCATGGTGATGGATTCGGGCATCGCCCACCAGGGCAGCACCTATCACCCCGACCTACCCCTCAGCCGCATCACCGACCAGTATGCCTGGTATCCTACCGTCAGCACAGACCCGGCGGCTATCGATAGCCACGGCACGCACGTCGCCGGCAGCATTGGCGGCAGCGGCGTAGGCACTACTGACCTGGCCTGGCAGGGCATTGCTCCAGACGTCAACTTTATGATCTATCGGCTGTGCTGCAATGCGCCTTTTGGTTATGGATATTTTGATTCTGACTTCCAGGCCTCCCTACAGCGCGGCGCCTCCCACAACGGCCACGTTTCCAACAACAGTTGGGGCGGCGGCAACAACACCTACGCCGTCAGCTCGCAGTTGGCCGATCGGGCGGTGCGCGGCGAATACAGTTCCCGCTGGATGAACATGGTAATCATCACCCACAACGATAACGCCCTTTCGCGCAGCCCCGGCACGGCCAAAAACGCCATCACCGTTGGCGCGGTAAAGGATGGCAACTGGCCGAACGAAAGCGTGACCTCATGCGGTGGTGTAAGCGACTATGACTGGCCGCCCGGTGAGCGAATTTGTTTCAGCAACTATGGCCCGATTGACGTTGACGGGGATGGCGCTTCGCGCATCAAACCCGATTTGATGGCTCCCGGTGTCAAGATCACGTCGTCGGTTGCCTGGTATCTGGATGGTGACTACTACGCCGCCTGGAATGGCACGAGCATGGCCGCGCCGCAGGTGACCGGCAGCGTGGCCCAGTTTTTGGACGCCTATCCCGGCTATATCAACTGGCCCGAAGTGGTGAAGGCGGCCTTTATTGCCTCGGCCACCAACGTGGGCGGAACGGATACTGCCCATTACGGCCGTGGCATGATCAACGTCTACCACGCCACTTACGACCAAAGCAACATCAGCGACGTTACTTTCTGGACAGGGTCGATAGCGGCCACGGGCAGCGTCGTCACGCATACCTTCACAGTGCCGTCCGGATTCTCGGAAGTGCGGGTGGCCCTTACCTGGGCCGATCCGGTGGCCGGCGATGGCACAGATGACGTGATCAATGACCTGGACCTACGAGTTTATGATGGCAACGGCGTGTTGGTTGGCACCTCTGCCACTTCTGATGACACGGTAGAGTACGTAAAAGCGACCAGCGGGGCGCCCGGCAGCTGGACCATTCGTGTCAATGGCTACTCTACCTCCTCCGCGCAGGCCTATGGCCTGTCCAGCGTGGAAGTGCTGCGCCCGGCCGATCTTTCCATCACCTCTTCAATCAATCCGGGGTTGGGCACCTTTTCGGGCGGCACGTTTTACCTGTACACGACCCTTAGCAACTCTGGTTTTGCCGCGCCGGGCAGCTATGTGCGCCTGCAACTGCCCTCCACGACGGACTTTACGGTGGAAGGGGCGCGGATTTATACGGATGACGGCCGTTCCCACTACTACGACGATACCGAACTTATGAACGACGGCGGCGGAACCTATTGGCGTGTGGCCGTAGGTGAGACCATTGCCAACCACGCCCGCGTGGTGCGCTGGTTCATCCGTTACAACGGTCCAACATTAACGTGCCCACCAAGCGTCAGCACGTTCGGGACTGACGCTTACTTCCGCGATGCCGGTCTCCTTCAGTTTAGTGACTCGGCCACCGTGCAGTTCGAGTCCAGTGCTTGCAACTACCTGCCGGCCATTATCAAGTAACGTCCATCTACTCCGGGCGTCATCCTACCGCTAGGATGACGCCCGGTCCTCGGAACCAACTATGCCTGCCAGACGTTTAATAGGTGAAGCACCCGATGAAGTCCCATGGTTTTGAGCCGGGGCGGCTCTGTCCGCCGCGAGTCTGGGAGGCTAGAGTAGAGATGAAATCGATCCTGACAATTTTAAGCAGCCTGCTGCTGTTGGCCGTTCTGGCAGCCTGCGCCCCCACAAATGGGGCTGCCGGGCAGCTTCCACCTGAGGTCCAGACCGCGCTGCCCGAAAATGAGGGCGCATACGTCGTGCTGACCCTGCCGGAAACGGTAACGCCCGAACTGGAAGGGCAGTTGGAGGCGGCTGGCATTCGCCTGTTTGATCCGCTAGGCGAGCATCGTTATCAGGCATACGTGCCGCAAACGGCCGTCACCGCGCTCTCCTCCCTGCAAGCCGACGACCTTGTACAGGATGTGGCCATCATTGACCCGGCCAGCAAAATAAAGGGCGAGTTTGCCAATGCCCGGCAAACCTACCGCATTGTCGTGCAGTTTTATGAAGAGCCTACGGAAGAAGAAACGGCCGTGCTGGCCGATCACATGAATGTGGGCCGCACGGCCGAAGGGGTTATGAACTTTGTCGAAGGGCGGGCCACCGGGGCGCAAATCAAGCAGCTGGCCGAACTGCCCTTTGTAAAGTTGATCGAACCGGCGACTCGCAACACTGGCGGGTCTTGAGCACCATTAAGCGCGCAGCGTGCGCAGTTCTCCGAACAATTCTTTTTCTTTAGCAGTCAAATTCTGCGGCAGGGTAACCTTGACCGTGACGTATAAATCGCCGCGTTTGTCTGGCTGGCGCAGTTTGGGCATGCCCAGCCCCCCCAGCCGGAAGAGCTTGTCGTTGGCCGTTTCCGGCGGAATGGTCAGGTTGACGCTCTTATCGATGGTGCGTACTTCGACCTGGCCGCCTAAAACGGCCGTGTACAAATCCACCGGCACTTCCATCTGCAAATCGTCTCCCTCGCGCTGGTAGACGGCGTGGGGCAGGACTTCTACGATCAGGTAAAGATCGCCAGATTGGCCGCCGGCCTGTCCGCTTTCACCCTGGCCGCTAAGACGGATGCGCGAACCGGTGTCTACGCCGCGCGGGATTTTGGCCTGAATGGTACGGCCGTTTTCCCACTGCAGCGTGCGCGTCGTACCCTGGAAAGCTTCTTCCAGCGTGATCTGCACCGTATGCTCGGTATCGCGGCCCTGGCGTGCGCGCGGTTGATACGACTGCCGCCCGCTCACATCATTGAAACCAAAACCGCTGGCGCGCTGCTGTCCCATCCCGCCAAACAGCGTCTCGAAGAAATCAGAGAACCCTCCGCTGCCGCTGCTGCCGCCGAACATCTGGGCAAACTCTTCTGGGCTGACAGTGCGGGTATAGCTCTGGCCGCGTCCACCGGGCTGCGTGGCCCACTGCGACCAGTTGAAATCTTCCGGCCGCCCGCCGGCCCGTTCGTACTGCTGCCACTGCGCGCCAAACTGATCGTACTTCTTGCGCTTTTCCGGGTCGCCCAGAACTTCATATGCTTCGTTGATGGACTTAAAGCGCTCCTCGGCGCTTTTGTCGCCGGGATTGACATCCGGATGATACTGCCGGGCTAGCTTGCGATACGCTTTTTTGATTGCCTTCGCGTCGGCGTCTTTACTGACGCCAAGCGTTTGATAATAATCCTGTACTTTCATAAGTTCCTCTGGAAGAGTTTGTGGGTTGGTGTGAGTGTCTGTTTGGGAGAGATGCTATCACCGGAAAGCCACGCTGCCAACCAGTCCACCTGCCCATCTGTTTTTATTCTGCCACCAAAACGCGCGCCGGTCGTAAAAGTTTGTCCTGATAGGTGTACCCTGTCTGCTCGACGGCGATCACCGTGCCGGACGCTGTGCGGGGTGCAGGCAGAACGCCTACCGCTTCATGCAGTTCGGGGTCAAACGGCCGTCCTTCCGCGACGATAGGTTTGACACCATAATCCGCCAGAGTGGCCAGAAAGGCCTTGCGGATCAACGCCAAACCGGCGTCGTCCGGCCCTTCCTGATGCGAGAGGGCGCGGTCCAGGTTATCGGCCAGGGGCAGCATGTCGCGCAGCAGTTTTTCCTGATTCTGTTGTGCCTCGGTGGCATAACGCTGCTCCAGCCGTTTTTTGCTGTTTTCAAATTCGGCTGCCTGGCGCAGGTACTTTTCATGCCAATCTTCGCCTGCCTTATCTGGCGGGGCGCTGGCTGTTTTAGTTTGCGCGTTGGTCAATTCTTCCTGGTAAGCGGCCAACTGGCGCTGCGCCGCCGCCAGTTCGTTTTCTAATCTTTTGACTTCGGTTTGCTGCTGTTTGGCGGCGTTGTACCATTTTTCGGCCGTTTCGCGCCACTCGGCGGCGCTGTTTTGTTGGGCAGAGCGGCCGGGTATTTCGGTGACGGGTCGTGAACGGCCGTAGCGCCGCCGGTAATCATCATAATCACGAAACATAATTTCTCCAATCATCGAAAAGGGCGGGCATCATGCCCGCCCTTTCGTTTAGTTTAAGCAATTTGTCCGGGCACAATTAGTGTCCCCAGGCCAGGCTTACATTTCTTCAAATTCGCCTTCTACCACACCTTCATCGGTCGAACGGCCGTCGCCGTTTCCGTTGCTGCCATTGCTGCCAGAACCATTGGTCTGTCCGCCCGTTTGGGCTTGCCCCTGCGCCTGGTAAAGCTGCTGGCTAATCGCGTAGCTGGCCTGCTGCAGGCGCTCGCTCTGGCTGCGAATCTGGGCGATGTCGTTGCCTTTCATCGTTTCGCGCAGTTCGGTGATTAGCGTTTCGATGTTGCTGCGCTCATTGGCGGCCAGTTTGTCACCCAGTTCGTTCAGGCTCTTCTCAACCGTGTAGATCAACTGGTCTGCCTGGTTGCGGGCTTCGATGACTTCGCGCTGGCGCTGGTCGTCGGCCTCGTGCGATTTGGCCTCGTTGACCATGCGATCAATTTCGGACTCGTTGAGGTTGGTGGACGCGGTGATGCGAATTTGCTGTTCGCGCCCGGTGGCCTTGTCTTTGGCCGTTACATGCAGAATGCCGTTGGCGTCGATGTCGAAGGTGACTTCGATTTGTGGCAGGCCGCGCGGAGCCGGGGGCAGGCCGTCCAGCCGGAAGTTGCCCAGCGTTTTGTTGTCGCTGGCCATCGGTCGTTCGCCTTGCAGTACGTGGATGTCAACGGCCGTCTGGTTATCCTCGGCGGTGCTGAAAACCTCGGTTTTCTTGGTTGGGATAGTGGTGTTGCGCGGGATCAGCGTGGTCATCACGCCGCCCAGCGTCTCCAAACCCAGGCTCAAGGGTGTCACGTCCAGCAGCAGCAAATCTTTTACATCGCCGCCCAGCACGCCACCTTGCAGTGCCGCACCTAAGGCGACAACCTCATCCGGGTTTACACTCTTGTTCGGCGCTTTGCCGGTCAGAGACTGTACCAGTTCCTGAATCATGGGCATACGGGTCGAGCCACCTACCAGCACCACTTCGTCGATGTCTTTGGCTTGCAAACCCGCGTCTTGCAGGGCCTTGTTAAACGGTTCGCGGCAGCGATCAACGAGATCACTGGTTAACTGCTCAAACTTGGCCCGCGTCAGGGTCATTTGCAAATGCTTTGGGCCATTGGCGTCGGCGGTGATAAAGGGCAGGTTTAGTTCGGTCTGCATCAGCGAAGACAGTTCGATCTTGGCCTTTTCGGCCGCTTCGCGCAGCCGCTGCAGAGCCTGCCGATCCTGCCCCAGGTCGATACCCTGGTCCATTTTGAACTGCTCAATCATCCACTGCACAATGCGCTCGTCCCAGTCGTCGCCACCCAGGTGGGTGTCGCCGTTGGTAGCCTGTACCTCAATCACACCTTCGCCTACTTCCAGCACCGACACGTCAAACGTACCACCACCCAGGTCAAAGACCAGGATAGTCTCATCATTTTTCTTGTCGAGGCCATAGGCCAAAGCTGCGGCCGTGGGCTCGTTGATGATGCGCAGCACTTCCAGGCCGGCAATTTTACCGGCGTCTTTGGTCGCCTGGCGCTGGCTGTCGTTGAAGTAAGCAGGAACGGTAATGACGGCCTGCGTGACCGGCTCGCCCAGGTATGCTTCGGCGTCGCGCTTCAGTTTTTGCAGAATGAGCGCCGAAATTTCTTGCGGCGAATAGGTTTTGTTAACCACCGGAATATGGACGCGGGCGTCTTGCTGCGGTCCGGCGACGATTTCGTAGGGCACCATTTTCTGGGTGCGCTGTGTTTCTTCGGCGTCAATGCGCCGACCCATCAGTCGTTTAATGGAATAGATGGTGTTTTCCGGGTTCACGACGGCTTGCCGCTTGGCGGTTTGCCCGACAAGTCGTTCCCCTTTCTTATTAAATGCGACGATTGAGGGAACGGTATTGCTGCCTTCGGCGGAAGCAACTACCATAGGGTCGCTGCCTTCCATGACAGCCACCACGGAGTTGGTGGTTCCCAAGTCGATACCAATAATTTTGCTCATATCAATCCTCCAAAATCACTTGAATCGGGTTCAGTGTTTTTGCATCGTTTCGTTTTTTACACCCTTTATTTTGACGGATGAATGTTAGAACTAAGTCAGAGAAGCGTAAGACGGCCGTATGAAGCCCGCAAAAAGCATCTGAAAGTCCAATGGAAAAGGCCAGACACACAGGTCTGGCCTTTCCAGAGGGAGAAGAGATGCAAGTGATACGAGCAGAGGGTCTCGCAGAGGGGGTATGTTTGCCGATCAGGCTGGAACGGGGATGGGCGGCGCAACGGCCGTGCCGTTGGCGGCCGGAAGTTCGGCCGGCGTCCAACCCCAATCGGTGAAGTTGCTCAACACGTGGTAGGCAGTCAGGTCCAGCTTTAGCGGCGTTACGGAGGCAAAAGCGAGGGCGAGGGCGCCAATGTCGGTGCCTTCTTTGGGAATGCCGCTGGGCATGTCGCCGCCAATCCAGTAGTAGCTG
Source organism: Ardenticatenaceae bacterium (assembly GCA_020634395.1). GTDB lineage: Bacteria > Chloroflexota > Anaerolineae > Promineifilales > Promineifilaceae > Leptovillus. Next base: position 81,039 of record JACKBU010000017.1, read on the forward strand.
TCGCCGCGCGGATCGCGCCGTTTTTCCAGGCGGTCGCGGTAAACTCGCAGGCCTTGCCGTGTCAGGCGGATGCCGCGAAAGCGTTCCGCAGGGAGGTCTGGTACGTTGACGTTGAAGAAAACATCGTTGGGAAACTGGTTTTGGATAACCATTTGCACTACCTGGCAGGCGACGGTGGCTGCCAGGCCATAATTGGGCGCCTGCTGGCTGTTGCGCTGAATGTCCAGCGAAATGGCCACACCGGCCAATCCCCAGATGTTGGCTTCTTTGATGGCCGCGACAGTGCCAGAGTAGGAAACGTCGTGGCCGAGGTTGGCGGCTGAATTGATGCCGGCCACCACCAGATCCACTTTTTGTGGCAGCAGCCCCATGACGGCCATGGCTACACAGTCGGCGGGACTGCCATCGGTTGCCAGGGCTGTTGTGCCGTCGGCCAGGCGTACCTCTTGCACGCGTAACGGCCGTTTAAAATGCTTGGTATGGCCGTGGCCGGACCAGTCGTGGTCGGGGGCAATCACGCTCACTTCGCCAAACTGGCGCATCGCCTGAACCAGAATCAGTAAGCCCGGAGCGGTGACGCCGTCGTCGTTGGTAATCAGAATATGCATCGTAAAAATCCTGTTCTGTGGTATCTTTTTTCGCTGGTTGTTAGCTTAGGGGAGGGGTGTTAACGGCCGTTTAAGAACTGGTTACCGTTTTGCTAAGAGATTGTAAATGAATGTAAGGGTTGTGTAAGGGAAACGGCCGTTTTGATATATTTCTAACGCTTTTCAGGTAATGTACAATTGAGTTTTATACCCAGAGGTTTGAGGTTTAACATGAATAAAGTAATCAACGTCAATCAGGCGGATTTTCAGAAAGAAGTGGTTGACCGCTCCCACAAAGAAGCGGTATTGGTGGATTTTTGGGCGCCCTGGTGCGGCCCTTGCCGGATGCTTGGTCCGGTGTTGGAGCGCCTGGCCGACGAGCCGGGCAGCACCTTTACCCTGGCCAAAGTAAATTCCGATAACAATCAACAACTGGCTATGCAGTATGGCGTGCGCGGTATTCCCAACGTCAAAGCGTTTGTGAACGGCAAGCTGGTGGATGAGTTTGTGGGCGCGCAGCCGGAACCGATGGTGCGGCAGTTCATCCAGCGCCTGCCGAAACCGGCCGGGGCATCAGCCAATGGTCAGACCGCCAAGCATAATGGGCAGGCACCGGCCAATGATCCGGCCAGCCGCCTGCGGCAGGCCCGCGAACTGATGCAAAAGGGGGATGGCTGCGCGGCGCTGCCGAAACTGCAAGATTTCCCGGCCTCGCCGCAGTTTGACGCCAGCCAAAAACTGCTGCCGCTGGCCGAGTTTTTGTGCCATGCGGCGCGCGGGCAGTATAACGGCCGTGACGACATGGACAATCTCTACCGCCAGGCGGCCGACGCAATCCGCCGGCGGGAATATTCGGCAGCCCTGTACAGCCTGCTCACCATCGTCCACCACGACAAAAGTTACCGTGAGGGTGAGGCCAAAAAAGTGATGTTGGGTCTCTTTGAGCTAATCGGCGAAGATGACCATCTGACACGCGCCTATCGCCAGCAGCTGGCTTCGGCCATTTTCTAGCTTCCGGCACCTAAATAGAAAGGGAAACGGGCTGCCAGCCTACGGTATTTCTGACTGTGGGTTGGCAGCCCGTTTTGTTTTTACTTCATCAGACGAGAACCGGCTTTATGCGCGGCGTGGAAAAAGCGCAGCAATCTTTCTCGTGGATGGGGATCGGGGACTAAAACAGCGTAAGGCAGCACTGCGCCGGTCCAACCGGCGGCCTGCCAGTACGCTTCTTCCGGCAAGGCGCCACTGGTAAACTCGGCCGGCGTGGGGTAGGCAGTGGCGTAGAAATAAGGTTCGGGGATGGACTGGTCGCCGGCGGAGAAGCCGAAGTTCATCTGTTCGTCGGCGTAGTCGGGATTATCCGGGTCCTGGCCGGGAACCAGTCGCCCGGTTAGCCAGACGACAGCCAGGTCGAAGTGGTGGGGCCAAAGCTGCACCGGGCTGGTTTCGCCGCGGAAACCGGCTTTAAACTCCTTCAGAACGGCGTCGATTTGGAAGAGGGCATGCCAGAAGGTTGAGACGGCCGTTTCCGAATACGCGCCTTCTGTTTCGTCCGCAAACTTTGTCTGGTCGATGGCCGGATCAATGTCCCAGCCGTGCAGAATCGAGAGCGTTTCAGCGCAAAACGCGGCCGCCGACTGCCCGCCCAGGGGAATAACGGCCGTTTCGCCGCGGTTCGTCGCCAGACCAAGTTGATGACGGGTGAGATCCAGCGTCAGTTCAAAGATCTGGTCCCCGGCTGGGATGGGAGTGGTGGTAAGGCCAACGGCCGTCGTATGCAGGCTGATGTGCCACCAATGTTTTTGGGCCGGCGACAGCGCCCGGCGAATCTGGCCCAGTAACTGGGCATAAGTCTGTAGTGTGTCGCGTGTGGCTTGCCAATCGGTGAGGGGCAGTGGTGGAAGAGAAATTTCGGTCATAGATCCTCCAAAATAACGAGTTGTGCATGAAACGGGTTTTGAATTAGACGAAACGGCCGGGTGTTTGCTTACCTTTATACAACTTTACGACGTCTGATCAAAAAAGCTCTCCCTCCAGACGGAGAAAGAGCTTTTTTGTCAGGCACAACTATCTAACTAGTTGATATTTGTGTCCTTGCTGCCTTTGCTCTACTAACGAGACACAAGCGGTATATAGATGCTTGGCGAACACAGTTGGGTGGGGTTGGTATAAAGACTGTGTTTCGGCCACAAGAACGGATCGCCATTGTTGCGGAAGGTATCGGTGATGTACTGTGGCGAGACGATCAGAGTGGACTCGCTGGTGACACAACCCACACCGGGCGGCATAACCATGGTGTACTGCAGCCAGGCATCTGCTTCGCCTAAGCGATTGCCGCCCAATTGGCCGTTCGTCCAAACGATGGCATTGCCGTTGAGCGCAAACGTACCAATGCTGGTTTCTAGTGCATTGGCGCCTTTGGCCGTCGATGTATAAACATCGCCGGAACCCACCAACTGTAGCGAACCGGGCACGATAGTGGCGCCTTCTGGCAGCGATTCAACCATGACAGCGTCGAACATATGCTGGTGGCTGTCACTATAGCGAGAGCCGGAAGCATCTTTCAGGTTGATGGAAATAGTGACTTCATCACCGGCATACGGGGTTTCATCACTGGCACGCTTGTCGAGGAAGACAGTGTCATCATCCATCCAGAACTTGATGCGCGCCCATGTGCCATCTTCGGCCTGGTCTACCACCTCCAGATTAACGCCAAAGGCGTTCAGGCCGGGGTTACCCAGGTCGCCATAGACGTCCCAATAGGTCCAGTAGGGCACGTTATCTTTGGTAGGCAGCACCACACCATGATCCGAATCGATGAAGAAGTTCCCTTCGACACCTGGCACAGAGCCAATGCGGTCGCGGAAGATGGGTTCTGCCAGTCCGCCGGGCACGGTAGTGGTCATGTCCGTGGTGGTGGTGAAGGCCGGATCGTCGGTATTGACACCAATATTACTCGAGAGAGTCATGGGCGGGCGGTCACTCAGCGAGAAAGAAGCGTCAAAAGAAGTACGCCGGTCGCTGACAATTCGCTGGCCGGAAGCATCGTCTACGTAGTAGGGATCGGGATTGGCGTCTACGGCCAGCACGCGCCCTTTTGCCCCCCACGATGGATCGTCGAAGAGATAGTTGCTGACACTGTTATCGTTGTACGTGCCATCAACGTACCAGACAACCATACCGGGTGTGTGGACAAAGAAGGGATCGACGTGGGCAATGCCACTTGTGTTAAATTCGTCAATCCAATACATGCGGTTGAGGCCGATGTCGAAGCCGGCCGTCGCGAATGCCTGCTGTGTAGGCACGCCATTAAAGCCGGAGCCTTCACCGGAATTACGCCATTCTACCAGATAGGATTGATCGACGAGGATGGTACCGTCGAAGATGAACCAGGGATTGTTGGTGTTTAGCCCTTCGCTCATATGGGTCCAGTTATCGCCGCTTTCCATATCATCGAAGAAGATGTTGCCGGAGGCACTGTCTACACTGATGTTATCCAGGTAGACGCCTTCTTCCTGTACAGCCGCATCGGTGAGATAGCGGAAGCGGAAGGTGAATTCGTTGCCCTGGTGCATGGAGGCAGAAATAGTAGCTGTGGCGGTGATCCAGTCGCCGGTGCTGCCAGTGATGCCATTGCCAGCGGTATTATTGCCGTTGGGATCGGTGTCGGTGGTTATTTCTGTGCCATTGTCGAAGACGGCCAGGGGTACGAAGTCACCGCCTGTGCCGGTGCCGGAGACTTCCCAGTAGAGGTAGTCCCAGTCTTCCTCGATTTGGTAGGCCAATTGGGCAGTGACTGTCACGTCTTCGCCGGTTGGGGCTGTGAAGTTGTGGGCAATGGACTCATTACGATCGTCGCCCTGATCACTGTACCACATTAAGTTGTCGTAGGGTTGAACAAAAGATGTCTTTTCGATGGGAGGTAAAACGACGCGCAGGCCATCTACTGTGCCGGCCGGGGGAATGGATTGTTGACCAACGGTGAACTCCATGGAATTGTCTTCGCCTACGGCCGTTGTCGTCGCCAGATCAATCTCAACCGGTGAATTCCAGCCCAGATAAGGCTCAGCCTTATCCCATATGGTGTGGTGAGCCGGATGCATGCCGCTCAGCGCGCCGCCAAACGTACCAGAAGACATTTGATCCCAGAAACCGGTGTTGGCTTCGCCCGTTCCGGAAGTCGCATAGTTGTCTGGCAGGCCAATGTCGTGGCCGTACTCATGCACCAGCACACCCAGGCCGCCTACTTCATCAGAAACTGTGTAGTTCAGGACCCATACACCGCCCATGGGGCCGTCTGTGGAAACCTGGAACCCACCGAGCTGGTTGCCGGCTGGGCCAACACCCGGTGCTCCTAATCTGATATCCCAACTATGGGGCCAGATCATAAACTCATCATAGTTGCCGCCCTGGCCCTGTCCTGCTTCAATCAGGAAGAAGTGATCTACATACCCATCGGGTTCGAAGAAATTACCGTTGTTGTTGTAATCGTAAACGTCTTCCTGATCCCAGGCAGTCCAGTCAAAGTTGGGGTTCTCATTGTTGATCTGCTGAGCAGCCGAGATGGCTACCGTGTAATCGGGCCGTCCCCAATAGCCATCATCCTGGACAACACCATTGCAGCGGGCAGCCCCGAAGAAAGAGACGGCTTCGGGAATGGTAACCTCAACCACTTCACCATTGGGTACATAGACGCCGCGCGAATTTTCAGCATACCAGTTTTTGAACGATACGCCGCTAAAATCAAAGCCATTTCCGCCTGTCCAGGGGTTGGGCAGCTCGGGTCGCATGGTCGCTGTGTAACCGGTGTCCGAGAACATAAGCAGATCGAAATATTCTTTGGTAAAGCCGTTGGTGTACGAGTCGTTGGGATCTAGCCATGGGGTCCAGTTATCTTCTGGCTGCGGCACTTCGTTAAAGCTTGGGCCATCGACCGTTACGGTGAATGTCGGCGGATAGGCCGTGGTATCGGTGAGGCAGAAGCCATGATAGGCTACGGGGTCGCTGGCGGTGTAGGTTTCTACACCGCTGAAGTTCATCATGACGGTGAGGAGTTCGGGAGTGCCGGTAAGCTCGGTGGAGACTTGAACCCCATCGGTGGCCTTCTGATCGGCAATCTCCAACTGTTTGAGCCGTCCCAGGTAGGCCAGGGGATTGGCCCGACTGACTTTGTTATTTCGTTCGTTGAAGTCAGTGTAGTACTGGTCCACGGCCGTTTGAATTTCGCCTTGAGAAGCTTTCGGCCCAAGTTGTAAAGCCACTTCTTGATAAACTACATCTTCGCGCGGAGCGACCAGGTATGGTTCTGGTCGCAGAGACTTTTGCAGCAAAGTGTCATAGTGATTCAGCCGCTCGGCTGAAAGCACACCCTCCGTACCCGAATCGGATTGGGCAACAGAGAACTGTCCTAACGTGGCCATGGTCACGGTTAGCGCCAGAGCAAAACATAACCCGACAACCATGGTCAGTATCAACTTCAGGGACTTACGTTTAGTCACAGTTTCCTCCTAGTAAACAAAACGTTTGATGTAATTCAATAAGCTGTAAAACAGATCAGTCGATCGAAACCACCTCCTTATATCAGGGCTGCTGGCAGCGTCGCAACTCTCAGTGGAGCTTCACCAAGCCCTAGTGGGGGATAACCTTGTGTTTCTTTGGGGAGAAAGGACTAAGCAGGTACTCTGTAAACGCTGCTGTGACCTGCCTGGTGCAAAGATTCTTATTCGATTGTGGCGGCTCCCTTTGTAAAAAAGGTTAAAGGATAGTGGAAAGCTGAAGCATTGAGGCTATAAGGAAGGGATACATTGCGCGAGGATGGAATTCAACTGCCAAACTCCTGAATCAGGGAAGGAAAGAAAAACTAGAGGATAATCTAACGCCATGACAGTTGCCATTATAGTAAGCGCCGTCGGCATAGTCAATTTTCTTTTGTGGGGCTATTGGCTGTTGGCCGAGTATTTTGGCTACGGGCGTAAACTGTTTCTGGCCGTTTCCAGGTCCACTTCGTGGCGCTGGCGGTCAAGATAGAAGCTTGCTTTCGCGTAGCCAATATCGGCTAATAGGTTTAGTGCTGGCAAAAAGTCGGCGGCTACGCGGCCTGGTTCATGGGCATCGGAGCCGAGCACGACCGGAATGTCCCGCGCTTTCATTTCGGCTAGCATGGTGGGATTGGGGTTCATTTCACGGATCCGTTTATGTAGTCCAGACGTGTTTAGTTCCATAGCCACGGCCGTTGCGGCAATACGATCCAGACTGCGGCGAATGTCGTTCAATAACCTGTCCAGCCGCCAATTGTGGGGAAACACGTTTTTGACCAGATCGGGATGGGCCAGCGTGTCGAACAGGCCGCTTTCGGCCGACTGGGCCAGATGTTCGAAGTAGATTTGCTGAAAGGCAAACGGATCGCCGTGATCGTATGCGTCACGGTAGTAATCGAGGGGAGCGTGGATTGAGCCGAGGACGTGGTGAAAGTCGGCGCGGCTCAACAAATCTTCCAGCCAGCCTTCGATGCCGGGCACGTAGTCGCACTCCAGGCCCAGGCGGATGTCGATACGGCCGTGCCACGTCTCTCTGGCCTGCGCTACCATCTCCACGTATTCGTCCAACTGGTCGATCGACATGCGCACCTGCGGTGACCAATCGGGCGATGGACCGGGATTATGGCAGGTAAAAATGATGCCCGCCAGCCCTCGCCTGGCAGCCACGGCCGCATACTCTTCTGGTGTGCCCCGGGCATGTTTACAGAGCGGCGTGTGCATGTGACTGTCGTAGAGTATAGGCGTGGAGGGTTGGTTCATCATGGTGTTGATTTTATTGGCAAGCCGGCCAGCGAGTTGGCCCGGCCATAACCTACCGGCTAACGAACCGGCCGAGCGGCTCTAAAACGTCCAGCCGGGCGCGCCGAGAAACGGCCGTAAATCTTCATCGTGCAGCAGCTCTTTGACGGACGTTTGCATATCGATCTCTTTAGCCAGGACGGCATCCTGGTAACGGCTGGCCCACCGATAAATCAGGCCGCCGGCGCGGCGCAGTTCAACCAGCATCAGTTGGGCCAGCGGCCCGGCCTCGTCCAAAAAGCCCGACTCCACGTAATCCCGTTCCGTCTGGGCCATATCATAGGGCAGGCGGATGATTTCTGCCTGCCAGCCTTCACGCGCCCAGGTGAAACGGCCGTAACTGGCCCGCGTATCCCGATCAAAAGGCGCCCCCACCGAGCCAACGTTCACCACCAGCGAATCGTTGAAGCGGCGAACCATCGGGCGATGGGTGTGGGCCGTCACAAACACCGCCGGCACCGGCGCGATCTGCTGGTACAACTGCTCGTCGCTGCTGTCGGCATAAATGCCATCGCGGTTGTTGCGCATGGAGGCATGGACCACCCGGAATTCGCTGCCGTCCGGCGCCATCCAGCTAAACTGATTGGGCAGTGTTTGCAAAGTGGTGATGCTGCCGTCTATTTGATGGTAGGCCCAAAAGGCAAACCGCCACAATTCGTGCTCTGGGCCGGTGCGCGGCGCGTCTGGGCGGGCGCAGGCCAAGAGGTAATCCTCGTGGTTGCCGCGTACCACCCGCCAATCTTCGGCCGCCTGCTTTTGCTGGATAAATTTTAAGCAATCCAGCGACAGGGGGCCGCGGTTTACGATGTCGCCATCGACGACGACAAGGTCGGGCTGCCAGTTCTCGATGTCGGCAGCGACGGTTTGTAAGGCTGGCAAATTGCCATGAATATCTGATAATACGGCTATCTTCATTGTCTAAACCCTGATTTGATGATCGGCCAAGTCTATCGTGATCAGGCGCTTTGCTCAAGTCATGTTTATTTTTCTATCTAAATTTCTGCCGGTTTTTGTCTATCCTTTAGGCATTACCATTTTGTTGATTGTAACGGCCGTTTTCGTAAAAAAACGGCCGTATCTCCAGCGCGCTTTGTTGATAACGGCCGTGCTGATCTTATGGCTTAGCAGCACCCGCCCGGTGGCTTTTGCCCTCACGCGCTCGCTGGAACAGCAGTATCGCCCGCCCGCCGAATGGCCCGCGGCCGAGGCGATTGTCGTCCTGGGCAGCGGCGCCGAACCACAAGTCCCTCCGCGTACTACGGTGGAAGTGAACAAGGCTGGCGACCGTGAACTGCTGGCGGCGCAGCTCTACCGGCAGGGAAAAGCGGACAAGATCGTGGTAACCGGAGGCGTAGTACCCTGGCTGAACCCGGAAGATATGCCCAGCGGCGCAGACAGCATGGCCGCGCTGTTGCAAATACTGGATGTGCCGCCGGAGGCGCTGGTATTGGAAACCCAGTCGCGCAATACGTATGAAAATGCGCTGTTTACCCGTCAAATCCTGGCCGAAAGCGGCGAGCAGCGCATTTTGTTGGTGACGTCGGCCACCCACATGCCGCGCTCTGTGCGCCTGTTTACCGCGCAGGGTTTCACCGTCATCCCGGCAGCAGCCGATTTCCAGGTAACGGACGCAGATTGGAGGCTGTTGTTCGTGCCCGATTTGGAGGTACAGCTGTTCAACTGGCTGCCCGAAGCCGGCTATTTGCACATGACGACGACGGCCCTAAAAGAGTATGTGGGGCTGCTGGTTTACGGCTGGCAGGGTTGGTTATGAAGCGGCATATGCCGCGGCGACTTCCAGGGCCTTGGCATGCAAGTGCTGGCGCAGTTCCGCCGGGGCGGTGACGTGCACGGCCGTTCCCAGGCCAATCAACTGGCGGCAGGCTTCTTCCATCGAGGCAAACGGCAGACTGATTTCCACCCAACCATCCGCTCCAATGGGCGCGGCCGTCAGCAGCTGCACCACACCTTCGCCAAAAGCCCTTACGACCAGCGGCACACCCCCCGGTGATACGCGCAGCGTTACTTCGTAACGAGCCATGCCTTTCTCGAACCGGGTGCACCACGTCTGCCAGAAGTCGGAGAGGCTGAAGGCGGACGGCCGTTCAAAGACACTGTCGCTGAGTTCCGCCTCTTGAATGCGCGAAATGCGAAACGTATAAAAATTGTGGTACATGCCGGCCACCATGTACCAGACGTTGGCTTTGGCGACCAGCGCGTAGGGGTCCACCAGCCGCTTCACCCACTGCCCATCGCCGCGCCGATAGGTCATGCGCAGGCGGCGATCGCTCCACACGGCTTCTTGCACCAGAGCCAGGTAGGGGGTCGGTTCTTCAGGCTGAAACCAGACGGCCGTATCCAGCAAAATGCGCTCCCGCACCTTGTCCACGTCTGGCCGGAAAGGGGCCGGCAAGGCGGCTGTCAGTTTTAGCAGCGCCGCCTGCGACGCTTTGTCCGCGCCCAGATCGGCCAGCAGGCCCGGCACGGTGAACATGAACAAAGCCCGCACTTCCTTGTCTGTCAGGCCGGTGAGGTTGGTGCGGTAGCTGTCCAGCAGCGAGCAGCCGCCCTGCGGACCGCGTTCGGCGTACACCGGGACGCCGGAGGCGCTGAGGGCATCCAGATCCCGGTAAATGGTACGCGGCGAAACCTCCAGACGGTCGGCCAATTCCTGGGCGGTCATCAAGCCGTTGGTTTGCAGCAGCATCAGCAGGGAGATCAGGCGGTCAGCGCGCACGGCCGTTTATCCTTCTAACGCCCCAAAGACGACCGGCAGAAGCTGCTTCTTGCGCGAAACCACGTCTACTGCCTCCAGCGTGCCATCGGTCAGGCGGGGGTAGGGGAGGACGTCCAGCCCTGGTACTTCGTCGGTCAAAATCAAACGGCTGGTGCGCCGCACCACGTCCGTCACCATCAACATGGCAAAGGCCAAGCCCCGGCTTTCTTTCAACTCTTTCAATGCGGCGCGGAGAGCGCCCAGGTGCTCCTCTAGCTGCGCAAAATTGGTGACTTCGGCCTGGGCGATGCCGAACTCGATGCCTTCAGTCTCATACGCCTTGAAGTCGGCGCTGACAATTTCGCTGGGCGAGCGAGAGGCTAGACCGGCGCCGGCTTCCAGAATTTGACGGCCGTACGATTCAATCGTCTCTCCTTCCAGCGCCGAACCGCGCATAAATGCCCAACGCGCCAATCGCGCCGCCGCCGCCTGGTCCCGATCCGTTGTTGTCGGCGAGGTGAGCACCAGCGTGTCGGATAAGACCCCGGCCAGCAGCAAACCGGCCAGCGACGGCGGTGCACTCAGACCCGCTTCGTTGATCCGCTCGCAGACCAGGGTGCTGGTACTACCTACCACATCCACCGTAAAACGAATGGGAATGTGGGTGGTCGGATTGCCCAGCCGGTGGTGGTCCAGGATTTCCAAAATGTCCGCTTCATCCAGTGCACCCAACGCCTGCCCCGTTTCGTTGTGGTCAACCAAAACTAGCTGCAAACGGGGCGGGTTCAGGGCTTCGCGTTGGCGGCAGACCCCAGCATAACTGCTGTGTTCATCGACCACCCAGAATTCGCTGCGCTCTTCGCGCAAGATGCGCGGCAGGGCATCTTTGATGCGGCTTTTAATCTGAAAACGCGGCACTTCCGTGTCACACGCTTCGCTGCACGGACCGTCCAGAATTTCCGTCACCTTGATGTCTTCACGCCGCGGGTGCGGCCCGACGACCCGGCTGAGAAAATTAAACAGGCTGAGAACTGTCACCAGACCGTAGGGTTTGCCATCCTCAGTGACAATGGGCGCAGTGCCGCCAGTACGATTGGCGATAGCCCACGCTTCGCGGAGGGGACGGTCGGGGGTGGTGGTGTTCAGGCGGTGGCAAATGGACTCGAACCGGGGCGAGGCATCTGGTAGCAGGAGGGGGGCCTCTAGCTGCAGACGCCGGAGCACCCAGGTGGTTTGCGGGTTGAGCTGCCCGGCGCGGGCAGCGACGACCTTTTCGCCTTCTTTATCTTGTAGCAGCCAGGCGTAGCCCATGGCCGAAGCGATGGCGTCTGTGTCTGGATTCAGGTGGCCAATGACGTAAATTTGTTCGCTGGTACGCGGCATAGCGAGTGTTCCTCTTTTTGTATGAGAATCTAAAGCCTATTTTTAACGCTTTCGGGCGGGATTGTCCATGATTGGGTGGGGGGAGACGGCCGTTTCCCATACACATTCATTTGACAACCACCATCCACCATACTATAATCCTCTTCGTACCCCCCCCCACAGGGGGGTGGGGTCTAGCGAGGTAAAGCGAATGGACGACACGACAAAAAAAGCAGTCACCCAACGTCTGGCCAGTGCGGCCGGGCACATCAAAGGCATCGAGCGCATGGTCAATGACGATGTGTACTGCATCGACATCATCCAGCAAATCCAGGCTGTGCAAGCCGCCCTGGCCAAAGTCAACACCCTCATGCTGGACAATCATCTGCACACCTGTGTCACCTCCGCCATTCGCGGCGACGATCCCGACGAGCGGGAGCGTATGCTGCAAGAAATCACCCAGGTTTTTGAAGTTACCGGCAAAAAATAAATCATAAGAGCCGATTAAGGAGACATCTCATGGAAAGCAAAACGTTTACCGTTCCCAACATTAGCTGCGGACACTGCACCCACACCATCGAAATGGAAGTGGGCGACCTGGCTGGCGTGAAAAGCGTGAAAGCCGATCAGGCCAGCAAGCAAGTGACCGTGCAGTGGGAAGCTCCGGCCACCTGGAACGAGATTCAATCTCTGCTTCAGGAAATCAATTACCCGCCGGAAGGCTTGATTCAGATTAGTTGATAGTGGGGACTTGATAGTTGATAGTGCTTTTCCGGCTAACAACTATCAACTCCCAACTAACTACTCTCCTATCTCCTATGTCCGAACAGAAGCAACTTACATTGCCCGTCGTGGGCATGACTTGCGCCAACTGTGTGGCGACGGTTGAGCGCAGCGCGAAAAAGGTAGAAGGTGTCGCCGGGGCGACGGTGAACTATGCCAGCGAAAAGGTGACGTTTACATACGACCCGGCGCTGGTGAAGCCGCAGGAAGTAACGGCCCAAGTTATCTCGCGTATTGAGAAAGCGGGCTATGAAGTGCCCACGGCCGTTACCGAACTCTCGCTCCTGGGCATGACCTGCACCAACTGCGCTAACACCATCGAGCGCCGCCTGAATAAAGTCGACGGCGTGCTCTCCGCCGAAGTGAACTATGCCAACGAAAAAGCCATCGTGCGCTACGCGCCCGGCGCGGTGACGCGGGGCGATCTGGTGACGGCCGTGCGCCGTGCCGGTTACGACGTGGTCTCTTCAGCCGACGAAAGCGCCTCCGGCGACACCCTCGAAGACGCCGAAGCCGCCGCCCGCGAAGCCGAAGTCAAACACCAGGAGCGCCGGCTCATCGTCGGCCTTATCTTCTCTGTGCCCCTGTTTTTGCTCAGCATGAGCCGCGATTTCGGCCTGTTGGGCGATTGGGCGCAGGCTAACTGGGTTAACTGGCTCTTTTTTGCTCTGGCGACGCCGGTGCAGTTCTACGTCGGCTGGGATTATTACGTTGGGGCCTACAAGAGCCTGCGCAACCGCAGCGCCAACATGGACGTGCTGGTGGCGATGGGCTCGTCGGTGGCTTACTTCTACAGCGTGGCCGTCCTGATTGCCCTGACGCTGGGCAGCCACGCCCTGGGCCACCACGTCTACTTCGAGACCTCGGCGATGATCATTACCCTCATCGTCCTGGGCAAACTCATGGAGGCGCGGGCCAAAGGGCGCACCAGTGAGGCCATTAAGAAGCTCATCGGCCTGCAAGCCAAGACCGCCCGCGTCGTGCGCGACGACCACGAACTGGACATCCCCATTGCCGAGGTGATGCAGGGTGATCTGGTGATTGTGCGGCCGGGCGAGAAGGTGCCGGTGGATGGCGTGGTGGTCGACGGCCGTTCCACCCTCGACGAAAGCATGATTACCGGCGAAAGTCTGCCGGTGGAAAAAACTGTCGGTGACGCCGTCATCGGCGCGACCATCAACAAGCAGGGCTTGCTGAAGTTTGAGGCCACGAAGGTGGGCAAAGAAACGGCGCTGGCCCAGATCATCAAGTTGGTTGAGCAGGCGCAGGGGTCCAAAGCGCCCATTCAGCGCGTGGTGGACCAGGTGGCGGCTTACTTTGTGCCCTTTGTGATTGGTGTGGCCCTGCTGACGTTCGTTATCTGGTATGTGGCGACGGGGGATTTTGTGACGGCGCTGATCCGGTTAACGGCCGTACTCGTCATCGCCTGTCCCTGCGCCATGGGGCTGGCTACTCCCACCTCCATCATGGTGGGCGTAGGCAAAGGGGCCGAATATGGCATCCTCTTCAAGAACAGCGCCGCCCTGGAGCAGGTCCACAAGCTCAACGCCATCGTGCTGGACAAAACCGGCACGATTACGCGCGGCCAACCCTCGGTAACAGATGTCATTGTTTCGGATGTCGGATTTCGGATGTCGGAAGACGCCCCCTCCGAAATCCGAAATCAAAAATCCGAAATCTTGCGCCTGGCGGCCTCCGCCGAGCGCGGCTCCGAGCATCCGTTGGGCGAGGCGATTGTGCGCGCGGCCAACGAGCAAGGGCTGTCCCTCAGCCAGCCGTCCGGCTTTGAAGGCATTGCCGGGTTTGGGATACGGGCAGAGGTAGACGGCCGTTCCATCCTCCTCGGCAATCTGCGCCTCATGCAGCAGCAGGCCATCCACCTCAACGGTCTGGAAGCCAAGGCGCAAACGCTGCAAACCGAAGCCAAAACCGCCATGTGGCTGGCCGTCGATGGACAGGCCAGCGCCGTCATCGGCGTGGCCGACACCATCAAGGACGGCTCCCAGGAAGCGGTCCAGGCCATGCACAATTTGGGCCTCACCGTCGTCATGATGACCGGCGACAACGAAGCCACCGCCCAGGCCATCGCCAGCGAAGTGGGCATCGACCGCGTCTTTGCCGAGGTGCTGCCCGGCGATAAGGCCAGCTACGTCAAAAAGCTGCAAGACGAAGGCTTTGTCGTGGGCATGGTGGGCGACGGCATCAACGACGCCCCGGCGCTGGCGCAGGCCAACGTGGGCCTGGCCATCGGCACCGGCACAGACGTGGCCATGGAAACGGCCGACGTGACCCTGATGCGCGGCGATTTGCGCAGCGTGCCGCAGGCAATCAAGCTGTCCAAAGCCACCATGCGCAACATCAAAGAAAACCTCGTCTGGGCGTTTGGCTACAACACCCTGCTTATCCCCATCGCCGCCGGAATTCTGGCCCCGTTTGCCTGGGCCCCCGACTTCCTGCGTCAGCTTAATCCCATCCTCGCCGCTGGCGCGATGGCTTTTTCCAGCATCAGCGTCGTTAGCAATTCCCTGCGGCTGCGCCGCGTCCGGCTCTAAATTATCTTAGATTGGACCAATCTTCTGAGATTGGTCCAATTGTCTTTTGCAATTTGCCTGGGGCAAAAAAATTTTTCCCTGGGGCAAATTGTTTTTTCCAAGGCGGAAACCAACAAACTCCAATGCGGAAAAAATTTTTTCCAATGCGGAAATGAAAATCTCCAATGCGGAAATTTGTTGGCGCCTACTATCATTTGGGAGGTCAGGTTAAATGATTGATTTTCTTATGGCAGTTCGTAAGTGGTTGGTCCTGCTCATTGTGCTGTTGACGCTGCCGCTGGCGGCCTGCGGCGGCAGCGAACCGGAAGGTATGCAAACCGGCGCGGCTGCCCCCGATTTCAGTTTGCCGGATGTGACCGGGCAAACCGTTTCCCTCAGCGATTATGCCGGGACGCCGGTCCTCCTGTTTTTCCACATGGCGGTGGGTTGACCGCCCTGCATGCAGCAGATCGTGGATCTGCAACAAGACCCGACCTTTCAGCAGCTTGGCGTGCAGTTGATTAGCGTGACGGTGGACCCGGTGGAGCAGTTGGTGGGCGGCGCAGCGGAGTATGGCGTGACCACACCGCTGCTAAGCGACACCAGCAAGCAGGTCCCGGAAGCTTATGACGTGATGCAGTGGGCGACGCCGGGCGGCGAGCCCGGGCATACCTTTATATTGGTGGATGGCAACGGCCGTATCGCCTGGATTCGTGACTATGGCGCGCCGGAAAACGGCGGCACGATGTACGTGCCGGTGGATGAACTGACGGCGCAAATTCAAGAAAATCTTAATGAATAAGAAGGTGGAGCAGTATATGAAACTAGTTATTTGGCTGGCGGCGCTGGTGATGATTCTGGCGGCTTGTGGGGCGGCGGGGGAAACGGCCGTTTCCACCCCACTTCCCACGGCGACCACCCCAGCCACAACACAAGGCAGGGGCATGATGGGCATGGGCAGCGGCATGATGGCCCGCCACAACGCCCCGGTCCCTGAGGAATACGCCGGGCTGGCCAATCCTGTACCGGCCGACGAAGAATCGCTGGCACGCGGCGAGGAAATCTACACCAAATACTGTGTGGTCTGCCACGGCGAAGCGGGCATGGGCGACGGCCCCGGCGCGGCCAACCTGGACCCGCAGCCCGCACCCATCGCCCACACCAGCCAGATGTTGGGCGACGACTACCTCTTCTGGCGCATCAGCGAAGGCGGGGCTCACGATCCCTTCAACTCGGCCATGCCTGCCTGGCAAACGGCGTTTGATGAGAACGCGCGCTGGGATGCGATCAACTATATTCGCGCCCTGGGCAGCGGCCAGATGATGCCAGGCATGGGCATGGGCCGCATGGCCGACACCGAAGCCGCCCAACGCGCCGCCATGCTCGATCAGGCAGTGAGTGAAGGGGTACTGACGCAGGATGAAGCCAACCAGTTTGACACCGTCCACGCGCTGATGGACAGCCTGATGGCCGCCGGACCACCGGCTACCGGCAGCATGGGCCAAAATCAGCAGCAAATGTTAGACGACATGGTCGCCGCTGGCACAATCACCCAGGCGCAGGCCGACGCCTTCAACGACATCCACGACCGGCTGCTGGAAGCCGGGTTGATGCAGTAAACCAAGATTGGACCAATCTTCTTAGATTGGTCCAATCTCATATCACTCAATAACACCCCGCCAGCCGCGCCCGCTGCTGCACCAGGGCCAGAATCACGTCAATCGTCGGCTATTTCTTGTTTTGTTCCTGGCTTTGTTGACTCCGATATTGGCCGGTTGTGGCGAGCGGGCGGCGGAAACGGCCGTGCCCGCCCCCGAAGGCCCCGCGCTCCTCTTCTTCTACACCGACAACTGACCGCCCTGACAGGTGATGGAGCCTATCGTGGATAGGCTGGAAGCGGAGTTCGGTCCCGGATGGTCCATCTACCGGCTCAATGCCAGCGAGCCGGATGTCCTTACCCTGCAGGAAAGCTATGGGCAGCGCGGCCACCCCACGTTTGTGGTTTTAGACGAAACCGGGGCGGTGACGGCGCAGTTTATCGGTCAGCAGCCAATCGAAGTGCTGCGGGCGGCGTTGGCAGCTCAATAACACCCCGCCAGCCGCGCCCGCTGCTGCACCAGGGCCAGAATCACGTCAATCGTCGGCGTAGGCACACCTACCAGACGGCCGAGTTCTTGTACGGCCGTTACCAACGCATCAATCTCCATCGTCCGCCCCCGTTCCAGGTCTTGCAGCATGGAAGTTTTGTGCGCGCCGACGGCCGCTGCCCCGGCAATGCGCTTGTCCACGTCCATGCCAAAGCGCACCCCCAGCTTCTCGCCGATGGCCTGCGCTTCCAGCATCATCGCCCGCACCACGGCCTGCGTGCCGGGGTCAGTGGCGATAGTTTCCAGCGTGCCGCCGGTCAGGGCGCTGACCGGATTGAAGGACAGATTGCCCCACAGCTTCACCCAGATGTCGTTGCGGATGTGGTTGCGCACCGGCGCTTTGAAACCGGCGGCGCGGAAGAGGTCGCTCAGAGCCGTCACCCGTTCGGTTTTTTCGCCGTCCGGCTCACCCAGGCTAAAGCGGTCGCCGCTGACGTGCTGGATAACGCCGGGAGCCACCACCTCCGTCGCCGGGTAGACCACGCAGCCAATGGCCCGCTCCGGCCCAATGCCCTGCCACTGCACGCCGCCGGGATCCACGCTGCTGAGTTGGTGATCTTGCCAAGGACCGGCCAGTTTGTAGAAGTACCACCAGGGGAGACCATTCACGGCCGTGACAACGGCCGTATCCTTTCCCAGCAGCGGCTGCACCGCCCCCACCACGCCCGGCACAGACGGCGCTTTCAGCGTGATGATGACGTAATCCTGCACGCCGACCGCAGCCGGATCATCTGTGCAGCGCGGATGGGCTACCTTTTCCTCGCCGCCGATCAGCAGGCGCACGCCGTGGGCCTGCATCGCCGCCAGGTGCGGCCCACGAGCAATCAGCGTCACGTCGGCGCCGGCCAGCGCCAGCTCCGCGCCCAGATAGCCGCCAATCGCCCCCGCGCCATAAATGCAAACGCGCATCAGCCCAGCCCCAGCTTTTCCGCCAACCCAATGCGCTGCATTTTACCGGTCGGTCCTTTGGGAATTTCCGTCAGAATCAGCACCTTGCGCGGCACTTTGAAGGGCGCCAATCGTTCCGAGGCAAAGTCGCGGATGTCGCGCTCGCTGGCTTCGGCCCCTTCGCGCAGCACCACGGCCGCCGCAACCTCTTCGCCCAACTTGGGATGGGGCATGGCAAAAGTAACCACCTGCTGCACGGCCGGGTGGTCCATCAGCACCTCATCCACTTCGCGCGGCGAGATTTTTTCGCCGCCCCGGTTGATGATTTCCTTCAGGCGGCCGGTGATGGTGGTGTAGCCTTCTTCGTCTTGCACGCCCTGGTCGCCGGTGCGGAACCAGCCGTTGGTGAAGTTTTCGGCGTTGGCCTGGGGGTTGTTTTCGTAGCCGGGGGTGACGTTGCGGCCGCGGATAACGATTTCGCCGGTGGTGTGGGGCGGCAGCAAATTGCCCTCTTTGTCCATAATCGCCACGTCCAGCCCGATGGCGATGCCCACCGTGCCCACTTTGCGCGGACGCGGCGGCAGCGGATTGCTGGTCATCTGGTGCGAGGCTTCGGTCATGCCGTAGGCTTCGATGACCGGGGCGCGGAAGGTTTCCTCCAGTTCGGCCATGACCTGCGGCGGCAGCGAAGCCGACGAGGAGCGCACGAAGCGCAAATTGGCGGCCTGGATGATCTCCTGGTTGCGGGCGGCGCGGCTGAGGATGGCCTGGTGCATGGTGGGAACGGCCGTGTACCACGTCGGTTTCTCATCGTCCAGCCAGGCGAAAAATTGCAGCGCATTAAAACCGGGCGTGCAGCACACGCTGGCCCCGGCCAGCAGCGAACTGAGCAGCGCGGCCATCAGCCCATGAATGTGGAACAGGGGCATCACGTTCAGGCAGTGGTCGGCGGGGGTCAGGGCCAGGGTGTCGCGGATGTTGCCCACGGAGGCGCAGACGTTGCGCTGCAGCAGCGGCACAATCTTCGGGCGGGAGGTGGTGCCGGAGGTGTGCAAAATCAGGGCCACATCTTCAGAAGTGGCGGGACCGGCGTGGGCGGGCGGCGCGGGCGGCAGGCTGCTGCTGATGGTGAAGCGCCCGGCCGGATCATC
>JACKBU010000018.1 GCA_020634395.1 Ardenticatenaceae bacterium
GTTTTGTTGTCCAGGTGGTGAGTGCCCTCCCCTTTGTCCTCTCCCGGGGGGAGGGGAAGGGGCGTGGGCAGATTAGATGGTGGGAGGATGTGAGGTTTAATGAGTGAACGTAATTGGCCGGACAGTAACATGTTTTGGCAGGATAAGCGGGTGATTGTGACGGGCGGAGCGGGGTTTCTGGGCTCGTTTGTGGTGGAGAAGCTGGCGGCGCGGGGGGCGGCGGAGATTATCGTGCCGCGGTCGGCGGAATATGACCTGACGCAACTGGCGGCGGTGCAGCGGCTGCTGGCGGATACGACGCGGCAGGGGCGGCCGGTGGACATGGTGATTCACCTGGCGGCCAAGGTGGGCGGCATCGGGGCCAATCGGGAGAATCCGGCCACCTTCTTTTACGATAACCTGATGATGGGCGCGCAGTTGATGCACAAGTGTTACCTGTGGCAGGTGCCCAAGTTTGTGGCTATCGGCACGGTGTGCGCGTATCCGAAGTATGCGCCGATCCCGTTCCGGGAAGAGGATTTGTGGAATGGGTATCCGGAGGAGACCAACGCGCCGTATGGACTGGCCAAGAAGATGATGCTGGTGCAAAGCCAGACGTACCGGGCGCAGTATGGGTATAACTCCATCTTTTTGCTGCCGGTGAACCTGTATGGGCCGCGAGATAATTTTGACCTGGAGACGAGCCACGTTATCCCGGCGCTGATTCGCAAGTGTCTGGAGGCGAAGGCGCGGGGCGACGACCACATGACGGCCTGGGGCGACGGCTCGCCGACGCGGGAGTTCCTGTATGTGGCGGACGCGGCGGAGGGGATTTTGCTGGCGGCGGAGCGGTATAACGACAGCCAGCCGGTGAACCTGGGCAGCGCGTTTGAGATCAGCATTCGGGAACTGCTGGAGACGATTGCCGCGGTGACAGGTTTTACGGGGGAGATTCGCTGGGATACGAGCAAACCGAACGGGCAGCCGCGGCGCAAGCTGGATACGAGCCGGGCGAAGGCGCTGTTTGGGTTTGAGGCGACACGGCCGTTTGCCGAGGGGCTGCGGGAGACGGTGGATTGGTGGGAGGGGGAGAGCGAGAGGTAGAGCTAGAGATAGAGGAAGAGCTAAACCTCCCAGAGGTTACAAAAGCTCCGGGAGGTTGGGTGAATGAGGGAGCGTAAGAAGCGTTTAGAAGGGATGATCGAAGGATGATCGAAGGACGAGCGAAGGATGACAAAATGAGCGCCAACAGCGTAGGCGGGGAGTAGGGGAGTGGTCAGATACGGGTAGAGAATGAGAGGCCGCTTTTATGCTAATGTATTGGTAACAGTGAATTTGCCTGTTCTGGCAGCCAGTATTTATTAGCAACCCAGAGTCTTTAAATTGAACCGCGCACATGCGGGAAATGGAAAATTTTGGTGACGATCAGAGTTGTTTGCCGGTGGACGCGGAGGTTTGGGGACTCGCCAAAAAAATCGTAAAGGAAGAATATAAAGTGGCCAAAGTTAAATTAAACCCCGTATTGGAATTGATCAATGGAAAGGTTGGCGACCTGGTGTTTAAGCGGTACCAGGATAAGGTGGTGATCGCCCGGAAAGTAGATCCGAGCGACCAGGAGCCAACACCGGCGCAGCAGGCTGTGCGCGAGCGTTTTCGGGCAGGGGCGCTGTATGGCAAGCAGGCAGCGGCAGACCCGGCGGTGAAGGCGCTGTATGTGGCGCGGGCGAAGGCCAAGGCGCAGCCGTTCTTTAGCCTGATGGTGGCGGATTATTTGCACGCTCCGACGGTAACGGCCGTGGACCTGGAGGGATATACCGGCGCGGCCGGGGAGACGATCTGGGTGACGGCATTTGATGATTTTGAAGTGACGGCCGTTAAAGTGTCGCTGGCGGACGCCGATGGGGTGGTGTTGGAGGCCGGAGCCGCGGTGCTGGAAAACGGCCGTTGGACTTATACCACAACGACTACGGCGGCGCCGGGCACGGCGGTGACGGTAACGGCGACGGCGCTGGACCGTCCGGGAAACAGCGGCCGTGGCGAGGCGACGCAGGTCGCTGCATAGATTTTAAGGTGTATTGGTAGCAGCTGATAGACAAGCTTTTGTATTGGTAGCGTAGTTCGTCTGTTATTTTATATGAGTTACCCGCCCCCAGGCTGATGCCAGTCTGGGGGCGGCACTTTGCCAGGATTCCTCGTCAGAAGAAGGGCCACGAACTTCACGAATTGGGCGAATGGGAGATAGCCGGCGGGGCTGAATGGGGACGGCCATGTGTTAGAATGGGGCCGGACGGTGATGGTTTTATGCGGGCAGCAAAAGGGGATTCTTCGCTGCGAAGACTCCGCTCAGAATGACGTGGGCGGGCGAAGGGGTTTGTTGGGCAGATAGGGTTTTCCGCCTGTCCCGCCCGTACGGAGGTGCGTGATTTATGGAGGAGCGCGATTCTTGTAGGGGCAGGACGGCGCGGTGAGGCGGCGGCTGGAGGGAGAGGTGGTTTCTGCGCGCCGTCTTGACCTTTTGGAGAGGGCAGAAGAGAGGGCGAAGAGGGGGCAACACAGGCGGGGAATGATGTGTTGGAGAGGGGCGGAGATGAGCGGTCGCTTGTCCTGCCCGTACGGAGGAGAAGGGGAGAGGGAAGAGAGCGGAGCGAGTGGAGAGAAGGTGACGATATGAACGGGAAAATGATGTTGAAGCGAATGGCAACGGTGGCGGGGCTGATGGTGTTGGTGCTGGCGGCGCTGTGGAACGGGCGGCAGGAGGCGGCCGGGCGGGCAGCAGATGACAGGTTTGTTTATATGCCGCTGGTGGTGAAAAGCCCGCCGACGTTGACGCTGACGGTGACGGGGCCGAGCTGCGGCAGCAATGAGTGGACGGTGGGCTGGAATGACGGCGGCGCGGGGGTGACGGGTTACGTGTTGGAAGAGGCTGACGACGCGGCTTTTGGGGCGCCGACGGTGTATTCGACGACGCTGACGATGCAGGACTTTAACTACGCGCCAGCGACGGACAATCTGTATTATTACCGGGTGCGGGCTGAGGGCAGTTGGGGCGCGGGGCCATGGTCGGAAACGCAGCCGGTGGTGGGCGGTTTTCTGGATGAGTTTGCCAACCCGGCCTCGGGGTGGGCGGTAACGGATACGGCCCAGAGCAGCACGGCTTACAGCGGCGGGACGTACCAGGTGAGCAGCAAGCAGGAGGGCTACCTGATTGCGGCGCGGGCGCCGGACGTGGCGCGGGACGGGTACCGGGCGGCGGTGGACGTGCAGTGGGCGACCGGGTCGGCGACGGATGGGCTGTATGCGCTGGTGTTTGGGGCGTCGGGGAATTTGGGCAAGTATTATTTTCTGGCGGTGCGCCCGGCGACGCAGGATTACCGGGTGTATTTCTTTGACGGCAGCCTGCCGGTGGCGGACCGGTTACGGCCGTTGACGGGCTGGACGGTCTCGGCGGCGGTGCAGGGCGGGGCACAGGTGAACCACCTGGAGGTGATTCGGGTGGGGGATGGCATCCAGGCGGCGATCAACGGAACGGCCGTGGGGAGTTGGGCAGACGCGGCGCAGACCGGGGCGACGTACGCCGGGGTGATGGTGTCGGCGAATCCGGCGCATCCGGCGGTGACGGCGAGTTTTGACAATTTCAGCCTGGGGACGTGCGGGCCGACTCTGGCGCAGAGTGGGCCGGAGCTGGCGCGGCCGGCGACGCAGCCGGACACGGGCGTTGGCGTGGAAGCGGTGGACTTGGGGTGGTAAAGATTGGGCAGGACGTGGCTGCTCCCTCTCCCCAGCCCTCTCCCAAAGGGCGAGGGAGCCGGAGATGCAGCCCTCCCCTTAGTCCCCTCCCAAAGGGCGAGGGGGCCGGAGCTGGAGCCCTCCCCATAGTCCCCTCCCGAGGGGAGGGGAAAGAGGGAAAGCGAAAGAGTTTTTGTTATGTGTGGCATTGCGGGAATCATCTTAAAGCCGGAGCAGGATCTGGCGGACATACGGGCGCGGCTGGCGGCGATGGCCGGGGCGATGGCGCACCGCGGGCCGGACGATGAGGGCGTGTACCTGGCGCCGGACGGCCGTGTCGGGCTGGTGAACCGCCGCCTGGCGATTCGGGATCTGTCGGCGGCGGGGCATATGCCGATGGGCAACGCGGCGGAGTCGGTGTGGATTACCTACAACGGCGAGATTTATAACGCGGAGGCGCTGCGGGCCGAGCTGGAAGCGGCGGGGTACGAATTTCGCTCGCACAGCGATACGGAAGTGATTTTGCACGGCTATGAGGCGTGGGGCACGGCCGTCGTGCCGCGGCTGCGGGGGATGTTTGCCCTGGCGATTTATGACCGGCGGGCGGGCACGGAGCAGGCGCAGCTGCTGCTGGCGCGGGACCATCTTGGCATCAAACCGCTGTACGTGGCGGAAACGGCGACGGCCGTGTTGTTTGCCTCGGAAATTAAGGTGCTGCTGGCCTCAGGGCTGGTGAGCCGGGCGATTGACCCGGCGGGGCTGGTGGGGTATTTGCGCCTGGGCAGCGTGCCCAATCCGCTGACGATTTACCAGGGCATTCAAGGACTGCCGCCGGCCAGCACGCTGCCAATCGCCGCCGACCGGCCCACGGCGGGCGAGGCGCAGTCTTACTGGCAACTGCCGACGGATGAAGATCCGGGCATTGGCGCGGCAGAGGCGCAAGAGAGGATGCGGGCGCTGCTGGCGGAAGCGGTGGGCATCCGGCTGGTGAGTGACGTGCCGCTGGGCGCGTTTTTAAGCGGCGGGCTGGATTCCAGCGCGGTGGTGGCCTTGATGCGGCAGGCGACGGACGGCCCCATCCGCACCTGCTCGATGGTATTTGCCGAGGCGGCGTACAGTGAAGCGGCGTACGCGCGGGCGATGGCCGAGGCGGTGGGGGCGGAGCATTACGAGCGGGTGATTACGGCGGCCGATTTGCAGGCGGAGTTGGAGAACATCCTGGCGGCGATGGACCAACCCAGCGTGGATGGGGTGAACACTTATTTTGTGTCGCAGACGGCGCGGCAGGCGGGCCTGACGGTGGCGCTGTCCGGATTGGGCGGCGACGAACTGTTTGGCGGCTACCCCAACACGTTTGGCCAGACGCCGCAGGTGTACCGGGCGTTGAAACTGGCGGCGGGGGTGCCGGGAGGAACGGCCGTGGCGCGCACGGCGCTTACCCTGTTACCGGCGGGGCGGCGAGCGCAGTGGGCACGGGTACACGACGCCCTGGGCGAACCGCCTTCGCCGGCCAGCGCTTATTTAACCCGGCGGGGCTTGTTTGCGCCCAGCGAAGTGCAGGCGCTGGTAACGCCGGAAGTCTGGGCAGCGGCTCAGCCGCGCTTTGCGGCGGCGGCGCACGTGGCGGCGCGGGCGGGCGGCAACGGGGCGGCGACGATGGGCTGGATCAGCCGGGCGGAATTACGCACCTATACCCACGACCAACTGCTGCGGGATACGGACGTGATGAGTATGGCGCATTCGTTGGAAGTACGGGTGCCGCTGCTGGACGTGCGCCTGGTGGAAGCGGCGCTGCGGCTGCCGGCGGCGGTGAAGCGGCCGCCGGACAAGGAGGCCAGGGGGCCGAAACCGCTGCTGGCGGCGGCGCTGGGAGAGGCTTTGCCGGCGCTGATCCGGGAGCGGCAGGATAAACAGGGGTTTACGTTCCCGTTTGCCGTGTGGCTGCGGGGGCCGCTGGCGGAAAGCCTGCTGCAGCAAGCGCCGGAGAGGGGCTGGTTGAATCCGGCGGCGGTGGAGAAACTGGCCGTAGATTTTGCGCACGGCCGGGTGCATTGGTCGCGGCTGTGGGCGGTGATGGCCCTGGCGACGGTCGGGCAGGCATGAAACCATCAACCTGGCTGGCCGGGCTGGCGTTAGGGCTGGCGCTCATCGGGGGTGGATTCATCCTGGGACAGGCTATCCGAGCCAATGCGCTCAACGTGGCGGCTTTGAAAGCGCTAGAACCGGCGGCCAGAAGCAGCAGCGTGGGGGAAACGGCCTGGGAAAAGGGGTGGGCGTCCCTATGCAGTGAGCCAGAGACGGCGACTGTCACAAAAACCGGGAATGCGTTTATGGCCCTGGCGCTGCTCGACAGCGGCGATTACCAGGGCGCATACCAGATACTCAGCGGTTTGCCGGCCGGCGACCTGCCCAATGGCCCGGCTTACCTGGCCGCTTTGCAGATGGATTGGCTGGCGGCGGCCCAGCTTTACCAGGCGGAGCCAACCGGACGCAGCCAGCGCTGGTGGGGCACTATTTTTTATCAGGCGGCGCAGCAGTTGATGTTTCAGGGGGAGCCGGAAGCCGCGGCTGAGCTGTACCGACGGGCGGACGCCGCTTATGGGCAGCAGGGGCCTTACCTATCGCTGGCGCTGGCCGACTGCCTGGTGCAGGCCGGACGACAGGCGGAAGCGTTTGATGTGACCCGGCGCGCTTTGGTAGTCCTGCCCCCGGCCGAGGCGTTGAGTCACCGGGAACAATTTGCGGCGCTGCGGTTAGCGGGTTTGCAGCAGTGGCAGGCACAGGACCCGGATAATGCCCGGGTGAACCAGTGGCTGGTGTTTTACCAGGAGGCAGAGACGGCCGGGGAAACAGAGACGCGGCCGTTGGCGGCGGCGCCGGATCCGGCGGTGGACCTGGTGCAGGAACTGGAGAATGGGCAAATGCTGGTGGGGTTTGATTACCGGCCGGAAGACATTGAGACCGGGCCGTTTATGGACGTGGTGTTTTACCTGCAGGAAGGGACAGGCGAGGACGCGACGTACTGGCAGGTGAACCAGACGGTACTCAACCAGGCGCCGAACGGCTCTTTTGCCTGGGATGCCGCGCCAGACGGGGTACGGCCGTTTGGCTGGCACGAATATATATATACTCCCGACCCTAAAGCAATTGTTACGGACAGCAATCTTTTTCCCAACGCCTGGCTTTGCCTGGATGCCAATCATGTTGGTGACTCTTTTGGCCTGCAAAGCCTCAAAACCTCTTTGGATGCAAGCGACCTTTACGTGCAGGGGGGACAGCTATTTGCCATTGGCCCGTCCAGCCTGTCTTTAGGGCGGGCATGGTACGGTCCATCTGATCCTAACAATTACAGTTATGTGGGCGGTCGCCCACAGCCAGATCAAGTGTTGCCGATGGTGGGAACCTGGGAAAGGGTATCAGGCTCGGATAGTGTCGCTGTCTGGTTGTTGTCGCATAAGAACAGCAATGGTTGTTTTAGTACCTTGTTTCTATTTCAACTACCTCCATTAGGTAGGGGATCAAGCTAAAGAATGCTATGCAAGATGAATTAATCATTCGACCCAATCAAGGGTTTCGTCATTATTGGCGCGATTTGTGGCAGTACCGCGAGTTGTTTTACTTCCTCGCCTGGCGGGACATTGCTGTGCGTTACAAACAAACAGTAATCGGTGTGGCCTGGAGCGTTATTCGGCCGGTGCTGACGATGATCGTTTTTACTTTCGTTTTTGGCCGGTTAGCCGGGCTGCCGTCGGGCGGCGCGCCATACCCCATTCTGGTGTATGCGGCGCTGCTGCCATGGCAATTATTTGCTAACAGCCTGACGGAAAGTAGTAGCAGCCTGATCAACAACGCGCAAATGATTTCCAAAGTTTATTTCCCACGGTTGGCCATTCCGACCAGTGCGATTGTTGTTAGTTTTGTAGACTTTATGATTTCATTTGTTGTGTTATTACTGTTGATGGTAGGCTACCGTTACTGGCCGACGTGGCGGCTGTTGACACTGCCGCTCTTTACGCTTTTGGCGCTTACGCTGGCGCTGGGCGGCGGCTTGTGGATGGCCTCGCTGAACGTGAAGTACCGCGATTTTCGTTATATTGTGCCTTTTTTGGTGCAGTTTGGTATGTACCTTTCCCCGGTAGGCTTCTCTAGCGACATTGTGCCTGAACAGTATCGTTTCTTATACTCCCTGAATCCGATGGTCGGGGTGATCGATGGATTTCGCTGGGCGATTTTAGGTGGAGATCTGACGTTGTATTGGCCCGGATTTGTCCTGTCGGTAGGGATCACATTGCTGCTGTTTGTAACCGGGCTGCGCTATTTTCGGCGCACGGAACGAACTTTCGCGGACGTAATTTAAGGTCATTAATTTGGAGAAGGATACGGAAGAATTTATTTAGTCCGTAACAAGTCTTATGTCTGATTATGTGATTAAGGTTGAGAATTTAGGTAAGTCTTACCAGATACGCCACAAACAGGAACGGTATACGGCGCTGCGCGACGTCCTGACTGAAGGTGCGAAAAACACCGGACGTCGGCTGCTGGGTCGGGGGAAAACGGAGGATGATCATACACTGGAAGAGTTTTGGGCGCTGCAAGACGTTTCCTTTGAAGTGAAACAGGGGGAACGGCTGGGCATTATCGGCCGGAACGGGGCGGGTAAATCGACGTTACTCAAGGTCCTCAGCCGGATTACGGAACCGACGCGGGGTGAAGTGCGGCTGCGAGGGCGGGTGGCCAGCTTGTTGGAGGTGGGGACAGGTTTCCATCCGGAACTTACCGGGAGGGAAAACATCTATCTGAACGGGGCAATTTTAGGAATGTCTAAAGTTGAAATTGACCGTAAGTTTGATGAAATTGTTGCTTTTGCGGAAGTAGAGAAGTTCTTAGATACACCTGTAAAACGATATTCGAGTGGGATGTATGTGCGTTTGGCTTTTGCGGTTGCTGCATATTTAGATGTAGAAAATTTATTAATAGACGAGGTTCTTGCTGTTGGTGACGCGGGTTTTCAAAAGAGAAGCCTGGGTAGGATGAGTGAAATTACCCAAGACGGCCGGACTGTTTTATTTGTAAGTCATAATATGGCAGCAGTAGCGTCCCTTTGTGATCGTTGTGTTCACATAGAAAAAGGAAGAATTGTTGATCAAGGCCAACCAAACCAGGTTATTACGAGATATCTTGATGGAGTATCACAAATACATCGGTTAAAAGGGGTTGGCGACAGAGATGATCGAATGGGAAGCGGAGAAGCGCGGTTCACAGCACTTCGGCTTCTAGATCATAATGGGGAAGAAGTAGACCGTGTTCCTATGGGATCATCTATTACACTTGAGGTAACGATTAAATCACAAAGGCCCATCAATGAGCCGGTGATAGGTTTCTTAATAGTTGATAAATTGGGCAATACTATTCTGCGTGCATACAGCCATGAAAGTTACGCCGGTCCAACTCCTAGAATTAGACAAGAAATTAAAGTCAGGTGTTGTTTTAGTAAGTTGCCTTTAATGTATGGTGTATATTCAATTCACTTATGGCTTGGTCAACACAAACATCCGGTGGATTACCTGGAGTATGCCGCCTCTTTGGAGATCATTCGTAGCGATGTTTATGCCACGGGTCACGCTCCTGACGCAAATAATGGCGGTCTTTTTATTGCTGACCACTCTTGGGAGTTTGCAGAAAATGAATGATAAGCAAAATCCATTGTCATCAGAAGACTCACATGCCTATTGGATTAATCGTCATAAAAAGCATGAAGGTGAGTGGCAGGCGATAGGATATAGCTCTGGTGATTTGAAGATAAATCAGGCTTTTTATGACTGTCGTAAGCAGGCTTTGTTGAAGGCGGTATGCAAGTACAAAGGAAAATTGCAGGGCTTACAAGTATTAGATGTAGGGTGTGGATTAGGGGTATTCTCCCAAATATATCACGAGGCAGGCGCAGAAGTATACGGAATAGATATTAGCCCTGAGGCAATAAACTATTGTGATTCTCTGAAAATAGGAAATTTCATTTGTGCTGGTGTTGGTGACGTCCCTGTCATTTTTGACAAAACATTCGATATCATACATTGTTTTGACGTACTTTATCATGTGACTGATGATGATGAATGGGCTAAGGCAATTTCAGGCTTTGACTCTGTTTCTGGCAGAGATACGCTATGGCTCTTTACCGAATTTCATATCCCTAAAGAGATAACCGCAGAAGCGCATCTTGTCAAACGCCCCATATCAAAATATCGCAATCAATTAGCTAAACACGAGCGAGATATTTTAGAAGAAATTCCCTTATATTGGTTATTTAATGCAGTTCCATCCTTAGCTACGCGGTACCCAAAATTAATCACCAAAGCCGATCGGTTTGGAAGGATTGGAAAAAAACTTTTACAAGAATATGTGGCGATGTGGGTCATTGGGCCCAGTCATTTTGAAGCGACGGTCAAAATTCCATGAGCAAGATTATGGATACACTAATTTTTATGGGGGAAAAGTACTTGGTACGTCTTTACCAGTACCGGGCAAAATATTTACTGAAACAAAGCGGAGGTGTATTGGCAGTATCTGCTTTACAGCGTGGATTCCAGAGTGCAGAGCGGTATCGCCGGTGGGATGGTTGGTCTTTGTCATATAGCGCGATTTTTCAAGTGGCTATTCTTATTGCGCGTGGAGAAGTGAATCGGATCGTCGAATTTGGGGCAGGCTTTAGTACGATTGCGTTAGCTGAGTTTTTGAGTCAGACAGCATATTCTGTGACTGTAGATAGTTTTGAACATCAAGCAGAGTATGCGGTACCGCTTAACGCAAATCTGTCCAATTCTGATGTGAAGTTAAATTGTGTCAATTTACTCCAACTGGATGATGAAAGATATGTTAACTTATTTACCGTTTCTAACCCGAATGAATACTTCCATACGCAATCAACTGCTGTTCCCCAAGAGCGATATGGTGAAACCAGGTTGCGCAATGCTTTTTATGATTATGACTATTCACAATGGCCGGATACCAGTGTAGACCTCATTATTTTGGATGGGCCAAACGGTAATGGGCGCTCTATAGCTTTCCCATTGCTTAGAGATGTTGTTCGTATTCCAGGTTGGATTCTTATCGATGATTATCTCGATTATCCTTTCCTTGATGATCTAAGAAAGGTTTTTAAGTTTGAGACGATTTACCAAGATAGAATTGCCGGTAAAGAACACATCTTGGTGAAAGTATTCGAACGTGTATAGAAATCATAATTTTGGCACTGTGGCAAATTCGGAATAGGTTTTATCGAAAATACCAGATGTTTGCGAATTCGGCTGTTTCATATGGCTTGTGATTTTTATCAATTTACCCTTTTGCTTCATGAATCTTCTTTATGCTTGTGTAATTGAACAGAATGATGGATGGGGGGCTGAGGTTTTCTTTGATGCTGCTTTTAGGACGGATGGTTATAAAACTATAAACGTTGACTATCGGGTCCACCGCCATGAATTGGCGAAATGCTTTAAACAAGTTCGGGATTTTGACTTATTTTTGTTGCAGCGGGGGGATTATTTTCCATTGCAGATTGTAAAAGCTGTGCGACGCCCCAAAATATTTTATTTCAGCGAGCTTTTTTCTCGGCGTCGTGATGCAGATCATCTGTTTAGTTCAAACCTTTTCGATCACTATTATGTTCGGACACCAGAATGTATAAATCAAATCGTAAATAAAGGTTGGGTTGCTCCAGATAAGATAAGTATCTTGCTTAGCGCATATGATCCTAACTTGTATCGGCCTTTAAGGGAAGTCCATAAGGATATAGATGTGTTGTTTGTTGGATCAATGACTGCCAGGCGAGAAACAATTCTCAACCAACTCTCAAAAATGTTTAATGTTGTCGTATGTCAAGCATTTGCTGAAGATGCTGTTCGGCTCTTTAATCGCGCAAAAATTATCCTTAATCTCCATGGGACAGATTTTTTAGATACTGAAACGCGTGTATTTGAAATCCTTGGTACAGGGGGATTTTTAATCACGGAGTTGTTGTCCAGCGAAAGCCCTTTCGAATCTGGTACGCACTTGGTCGAAGTACAAGGTTACGATGCATTAGTTGAATCAATCATGTTTTATCTTGGAAATGAAGAAGCTCGCGAAGCAATTGCTACAACTGGTTGGGAAGCAGTGATTCAAAATCACACATATCAGCAACGTGCCCGTGAAATAGAAACAAAAGCCGAAGAGATCATAAGTGCAGGGTTAACATTAGGTCCCGCGTTGAATTATTCCATTCTAAAACGTTATGGTTATATCGAAGCAATTAGAAGAGTACGACTCCATATTGCGGTAGTTATGAATAAAACAAACTCTAACCAGGGTGATAGCAGGTGAATTAAAGAATGAATATAGGGATTGTAACTACCTGGTTTGAGCGCGGAGCAGCTTATGTATCGCGGCAGTATCGCCAGGTGCTTCAGCATGATCATAACGTATATATTTATGCACGTGCGGATGAGTATGCAATCGGTGATCCCTCATGGGATGACGAGTATGTAACCTGGGGAAAACGCTTGCCATTTGTTATGGGCACGGCCGTTGACCTCAGGGATTTTCGCCGGTGGTTAGTCGAAAAGAAAATTCAATTAATCATATTCAACGAGCAAAAGTGGTGGCCTCTTGTAAAATTCTGTAATCATTTAGGAATTATTACCGGCGCATATGTCGACTATTACACGGAAGAAACCGTTCCTTTTTTTGAGTGTTACGATTTTCTAATTTGTAATACACGGCGTCATTATTCGGTGTTTTCATGGCATCCCAATTGCATCTATATTCCGTGGGGCACTGATCTTTTAGCCTTTAAGCCTTCTAACTTTGAGCCTGTCGTGCCAGGACGTGTAACATTTTTTCATTCAAGTGGTATGAGCCCATATCGAAAAGGGACCGATTGGATTCTTAAAGCAATGGACTATCTTCCGAACGAGGCGAGATTGTTTGTTCATTCGCAAGGTTCACTGAACGAAAAAATGCCGCAATTAGGTTCCCTAATCGACCGGCTAATTAAGGAAGACAAACTGGAGGTTTATGAAAAGACGGTTCCCACTCCAGGATTATATAAACGGGGTGATGTTTATGTTTATCCGTCTCGCCTGGATGGAATCGGCCTTTCGGTTCCAGAGGCGCTCGCTTCCGGCTTGCCGGTGATTACAACAAATTCTCCACCGATGAACGAATTTGTTATTCCCGGAGAAAATGGCAGAGTTGTAAAGATAGATAAATTGGTAGCCCGAGCCGATGGTTACTATTGGCCACAAGCGCTGATCGATCAAGAAAGTTTAAGGAAAGAGATGGCTTATTATGTGACAAATTACGAATCCTTGGCTCAATTTAAGGCTGAAGCCAGGGAATATGCGGAGAATAAACTTGATTGGTTCCAAAATGCTAAAGATTTGGCGAGCCAAATTGAAACGGTGACTAAAAGATCTGAGTCTGAATTGGAAGATGTTTATTATCAGATTCTTCAGTATGAAAAACGACATACCTCTATTCAACAAAAGTATCCAAAACTCTTCCATTGGCTCATAAAGTTGACTAAGCTATTCCGGCCCGTGCGAGTTTAGATAATTATAAATGATGTGTCTTTAAAAATATGCGCAAAAGTGTAAGTGTCATTATTCCCTGTTATAACGCAGCACGATGGATTGGCGAGGCAGTACATTCTTGCCTAACTCAGACTTATCAGCCTGTTGAGATTATTGTTGTGGATGATGGCTCTACCGATGAGAGCCTCGAAATCTTGCAAGGTTTTGATCAGAAAATACGGCTAGAGATCGGTCCTAGACGTGGTGGAAATCATGCTCGGAATCTCGGTTTTGCACTGTCACGAGGTGAATATATCCAATTCCTTGACGCAGATGATTTTTTATTGTCAGAGAAAATTGCTTACCAGGTTGCTTTTTTGGAGGAAATGGGTGCCGATGTAGTATATGGAGATTGGCGACATCAAAATGAGATGCTTGAAGGCACACCCACATTAGGTCCTATACAATTCCCTGGTGATCAGGAAGATATTATTGCAGCCTTACTGAGTGGTTGGTGGACAGCAAATCTCTCCATTCTATTTCGGCGAAGCGCTGTAATTGCGGCTGGCGGGTGGGATGAAACCTTGCAAGTGGGACAGGATCGGGATTTTTTTCTTTCTGTGGCTTTGACTGGAGCCGATATTCGTTATCAGCCGGGTTGCTATTCTATTTACCGACGTTACGGTGATGTCACTGTCTCAACAAGCAGCCGACAGAGGTGGTTAGATAATCACGAAAAAATTTTGCAGAAAGCAGAGCGCCTTCTCAAAGATTCAGGTCAATGGACGCCATATTATCGCCAAGCATTGGCACATTCCTATTTCCATGTAGCGCGAAATTATTACGACCGTGACAAAACGAAGCAACAGCATCTTTACCAAAAAGTTGTACAGCTTGATCCGCATTATTCTCCGCAAGAGTCAAGGCTGTACAATACAGCTTATCGTCTCATGGGGTTCCAGCACGCCGAAAAGCTGGCTGGCGCTCTGAGGCAAATAAGAAAACAAAGGGTACACATTGCACATGAAGCGTCAGATCGTTGATAGATTTACACAATTTGCCGGCTGGTTAAAGCGCCGGCAAAGGATCACGCATTTCCCTTACCAACCGGTCAAAGTTAATATCGGCTGCGGTCTTACAGTGGCGCCGGAATGGGTTAATATAGATGGCAGTTTGAATGCATTGATTGCAACCTGGCCTCACTGGCTGCATGATTCTGCATACAATTTTTCTGGGGCGCATCAGTTTTTTACTCTGGAAGAGTATAAACAGATCATTCAAAACAACTTGTTCTTTCATCACGATTTCCGGTATGGAATACCCCTGCCGGATAATTCTGTAGATTTTCTCTATTCTTCTCATTTTCTAGAACACCTGGATAAGTTCGCCGGGCGTTATTTATTAGAAGAATGCTGGCGCGTCTTGAAGTCGGGTGGAGTTGTGCGTATTGCTGTGCCGGACCTGGAACACGCCTGGCGAATGTATCAGGCAGGTGACAAGGAGCGAATGCTACACGACTACTTCTTTATTGATGGCGCCACCGGGTTTTCCCAGCACCGGTATTTATACGATTTTCAGATGTTAGCCGATATTTTTAGCGAGATTGGTTTCACCCACATCGTCCATGAGGAATATCAAAAAGGGGCTGTGCCTGATCTCGAACTGCTGGATAATCGGGCTGACTACACGTTGTTTGTAGAAGCACAAAAACTGGCGTAGCGAATATGACGCCATTATTTCAGGAACGACTGCTGGCTCAAAATGACTCCCCCGATGGGAATCAACCTTTTATCACCATTGCTATTCCTCACTATAAACAGCGCCGGTATTTGGAACTGGTTCTGGCAAGCATCTTCGAGCAAGATTTTGCTGATTTAGAGATTGTCGTTTCTAATGATCAATCGCCTGATGATTCCGATAGGGTTATACCTGATATTTTGTCTGAATCGGGACGGCCGTTTCGCTACTACTCCCAACCCAAGAATTTGGGTTATGACGGAAATGTACGTTTTTGCCTGGCAGCGGCCCAAGGGCGATATGTCATGCTGCTGGGAAATGACGATGCGCTGGCCGGACCACAAACCATCAGCCAGATTGTCGAGGCGTTGGCTGCGTTGGACTTTCCTACAGTGGCCTTTGCCAATTACAGCGATTGGGCGAGTGGGGAACTGACGCGGCGGGCGCTGAGCACGCAGATTTTGGGGAAAGGACCGGAAATGGCCGTTCAATTTTTTCGCTCATTCAGCTTCGTGGCCGGCCTCATCTTTGACCAGGCAGCCACACACGAACATGAAACGGATCGGTGGGACCATTCTATATTTTATCAAATTTACCTGGCCAGCCGGGTCATCGCCAGCGGTGGTGTGCTGGCGGCTTTGGACGTTAATGCCGTGCGAAAGGATGTGCGGGTCGATGAGCAGCACGTTTTTAACTATGAGACTAAGTGGGCTGATGCTCCCTGGTCATTCCAGCCCCGCCATACGGGGATGGAATCCGTGATTCGGGTTACGGTAGACGGTGTGACCCCGCTTGTGTCAGCGGGACAGCGTTCCCAAACAATACGGCAAATTGTGCAGCAGATTTTGACGGTCACCTATCCTTATTGGTTGATGGAATACCGGCGCGTGGCCAATTGGAGCTTTGCCGTGGGGGTGGCTCGTGAGATGTGGATAGGCAAGTTGTTGGCTGAATACAGGAGTTTGAAATTCACCGATCGGTTGAAATTATGGTTCTGGTATCTGACGGCGACCATCGGTGGACTTTTGCTGCCCAGGGGCTGGTTTGAACATATCAAAAGTCAACTGGCGGAGAAAATCCGACGCAACGCACAGGAGATGTCGTAAATTGATAACAAGACTTCGGCATTTTATAGGAACTACTTTACGCAAATGGCTGCAACCCGGACATTTTTACCGTATCCCGTTTGGTCCGGCTCGTGGACAGTTCGTTGAATTCCATCCAGAAGACAACCTGGACATCTTGTTTGGTTTTCATGAACCTAATACATTTGAAGTTTTTCGACAACTGGTAAAACCTGGTATGGTCGTGGCCGATATAGGGGCAAATCATGGCTATTTTTCTGTCTTCCTAAATAAATTGGTGGGGCCCAATGGTCTCGTTTACGCTTTTGAACCGGTTCCTAACACGTTTGCTGTGTTACAGAGAACAGTGGCGCAAAATGGGGCGAGCTTTGTCAAACCAGTTTGCGCCGCAGTATCGAACCAGAACAAACCAGTGTCATTTTACCTGAGTCATAGCCACTATATGGCCTCTCTGGATGCCAAATGGGCAAAAACCCCTGATGAAAAGATTGAAGTGCAGGGGGTGAGGCTGGATACCTTTTTCCAGGCGGAAGGGAAGCGACCGGATTTTATTAAAATGGATATTGAAGGCGGCGGCGTTTTCGCTTTAGAAGGAATACAAACCTTAATTATTGAACACCAACCGTTTCTTTTATTGGAAAGCCACACTCCTGAGGAGGATCAGGCTATTGGCCAGAGCCTTTTGTCAGCTGATTATGCCGTATATCGTGTTGGAAGCAGTGTGCCATTGGACGATCTTACAAGCGATTATCGCGACCTGAAAGGAATATGGGGGACGGTGGTCGGCTTGCCGAAAACAAAATTAGCTCAACTTCAAGGGTTTAGCCCCCAACGATTTCAGAAACAACGATTAGGTCAACGTGGAAAGTGATGACAACGGTCATAATTGTTGGTGCAGATAGGCCTGAAGCATTGGAAAGTTCCTATGCTCGTGCTTTTAAACAACTAGGATGGCAGGTACTGTTTTGGCAACCTTTGGCTGCTTATGGTTCAGTGACACGAGGTGGCAAAGTTGGACAATTCTTGGGTCTTTTTGTGCACATTGAACCGTGGTGGCGTAGAGCCAATCTGCAATTCCTTCAGCTAGTCAATGAAATTAAACCAGATTTGATTCTCGTTATCGGTACTCAAGGTGTGCGAGCTGGCACGCTGGCCCAACTGCGGGTGCGCCATCCCCAACTTGTTATCTATTGTATATATCCAGACAGCCCGCACAATCTCGACACAGATCGGATACACTGTCTACCTTTTTTTGACCGCGTAACTACTTCTTCCCCGGCATGGGTGCAAGCCTTTACAAGCCTGGGGGCCAGACGTGTAGCATATCTCCCTTTTGCGGCTGATACAGATTTATATCAACCGACGGAGTTGCCAACAGGTCATTCGGCGCTTACTCATGATCTGACATTTATCGGCACCTGGCGGGCCGAAAGAGAGATTCTACTTAATGAGTTGGCAGATTATGATCTGGTTGTATGGGGTAGTAACTATTGGCAAAAGCGCACACAACCTCACTCGCCACTCAGACAAAAATGGGGTGGGCGATCCCTGATTGGTCCCGAATTCGCCCAGGCATGCTCTCAAAGTAAAATTATGCTTAACATGATGGACGCCATAAGTTGGCCTGGACCAAATATGCGAACTTTCGAGCTTCCTGCATGTCGTGCATTTGCCTTGACTGAGCGGAGCGCGGCGGTACTCGAAATCTTTCGAGAGGGTGAAACTATAGAATGTTTCGATGGTTTGGCTGAGGCACGCGAAAAGATATCGTTTTATTTGAAGCATGAAAATTCACGTGAGCAAATAGCTGCCGCAGCACACCGATTAGTAGTTGAAGGCGGTCACACGTACAATGCTAGGGTTCGGGATATTGTTCGTTGGTGGGGATTAGATCGGGGAAACTGATGGTTCCTCTCCAGGATTATTGTCATAGGTATCATATGAGGAAATACGAATAATTTCTCAGTGGTTTGTTGATCAAATAAAGGCAATTGTAATTTATCACAATGAAAGTTCTATGTGTGTTAGGGACGAGACCGGAAGCAATTAAAATTGCTCCGGTGATTACAGAACTCAAATTTTACAAGCGAGCGGGCATTGAAACAGTTGTATGTGCGACCGGACAGCATCGTGAAATGTTGGATTCCGTGCTGTCATTGTTTGACATCATACCTGATTACGATCTTGATCTGATGAAATTTAATCAGTCATTGGGAGATTTGACGGCGAATTTGTTGCTGAACTTGAGACCTGTTATTCAAAGAGAAAAACCGGATTGGATATTAGTCCAGGGTGACACGACGACGGCGATGGTGGGGGCGCTGGCGGGTTTTTACGAACGGGTCAAAGTGGGGCACATTGAAGCAGGACTAAGGACGGGCGACAAGGCCCACCCGTTTCCAGAAGAGATCAATCGGAAAATTGCCGATCACATATGTGATTTACATTTTGCCCCAACGGAGATTGCACGCAATAACCTACTGGCAGAAGGTATCAAGAAGGCTTCCATCTATGTGACGGGCAACACGGTTATCGATGCGCTACATTCCATGATACGCCAGCCTTTCCAGTGGGTAGATAGCCCGTTAGCAGAAATCTTGGCGGACAGGCGCATTGTCTTAGTTACGGCCCATCGACGCGAAAATTTTGGAGAGCCTCTAGAAAATATTTGTCTGGCTTTATTAGAGCTTGTGGATCGCTACCCTGACATACAAGTCGTCTATCCGGTGCATTTAAATCCGAATGTGCAGAAAATGGTAACAAAGCATCTGGCCGGCAAGGAGCGAATATTCTTGCTGGATCCGCTTGACTATTTGCCGTTCATTCAATTGATTAATAGATCTTATCTAGTATTGACCGATTCCGGCGGCTTACAAGAAGAAGTGCCTGCTCTTGGCAAGCCTGTTCTGGTCATGCGAGAGACAACGGAACGCCCAGAGGCCATTGAAGCAGGCACGGCACGCCTGGTCGGAACTAACCGTCAAAATATTGTGCGCGAAGTATCCAGACTTCTAGATGATACTTTGGCCTACCAACAAATGGCGCAAGCAAAGAATCCTTTTGGCGACGGCCACGCCAGCGAACTAATTGTCAAAGCCATGCTGGCCTTTTAGGGACGATATTTATTGTGGCAATCATTCATGCTGTTTTCTACGGGAACCCTGATCGTTACCCGCCAATCATAAATGGGACGCGAATTTTGTCTATAAAGAAATATCTTGTAACTATCTTTTGCCGCGCCACAAATGAGGATATAAGGGTCGATTATCCGGTAGAGGTCACTGTGGATCGGGTTGGACAGGGGAGAGGGAATTCCTGGTGGGAATACTTTGGTTTTGCAGCTAAAGTTTTACGGACAAAACATCGAGATGCAGATTTTTTTATGGGCCATGATATGCATGGTTTTTTGATAGCCCGCTTGCTGGCGTGGATTTATCGCAAACCGCTGATATATCATTGTCACGAGTATGTTGACCGGAGCACCGGCAGCCAATTAAATTGGGGTGGGCGTCTGGTTTATTTTTTTCAGGAATATTTTGCCAGAACGGCCGATTTGGTAATCGTTCCCGATGTAGATCGGGCAAGGTTAATGATGGTTGAATTTAAACTGCCCCGAACTCCCCTGGTCGTCACGAATTCCCCAATGGATGCCGTAGCGTTCTCCGGAGAAAAACTACATCAAGCACTTGAAAATAAGGGGAAGAGATTTGAGCGTGTCGTTATTCGCCAGGGATCTGTTGGGCCGAGCCACGCTATTGAAACGACGCTTCAGTCAATTCCATTATGGGCGAATAAAAAATGGGGCTTTGTAATATTGGGGCCTGGTCAGCCTGATTACATTGAGGAACTATACAGGTTAGCCTGGGAACTCGGGGTGGCTGAACAATTTGTTGTGCTGCCACCAGTCAGCTACGACGAAGTATTAGAGTTCACCTGTGGAGCTGACGCTGGCCATTCTTTTTATAGTCCGATCGATGCCAATAACCGATATAGTACGACGGCGTCAAATAAGCTAATGGAATATATGGCAGCTGGAATTCCAATTTTGGCGTCGGATAGGCCAAGCTTAAGGTCTTTTGTAGAGGAAAATCAATACGGTTTGGTAGCAGATGAAAGCTATCCTGAGAGTATAGCAAGGGTGGTCAATACCTTGTTAGCTGATCCAGTGCAAATGCGGCAGATGGGTGCTAACGGCCGTCAAGCTTTTATTGAAACCTTTTGCTATCGAAAGCAGTTTGCGCCTGTACTAGATTGGTTGCAGACTTAGAGAATCAATTATATGCAATCATCATCTCGACTTACGACCCCTGGGTTGGGGGCAGAAACGAAGGGAAAAAATCGTTCCGTCATGCCATTCTATGTCCTGGCGCTGCTGGTATATGGCCTCCTTTTTTCCTTCTGGCAGTACGAGAGAGTGCCGGTTAAAGTCCATGCGGCGGCTTTTTTGGTGGCAGCCACGGCTTTAATTCCCCTGGCCCGCTGGTATGCGCAAGGCAGCAAGGAGGTACCGATTTTTGAGCTCATTGTGCTTTCTTATGCGGCGCAATTTAGCGTGCCGGTTTATACGCAGCCTAATTTGCTGGTTATTCTCAACCGTCCCACTCCACTCGCCTGGGATGATGTCTTTGCCGCTTTACTTTACGCCGAATTAGGCATCGTGAGCTTAATGATCGCCTATTCGATTGCTGCCCGGCTGCCATTTGTGCGCCACGCACCAAAGCTGGATTTGCCGCTCAATTCTGAGCATCGCTCGACTTATTTAGTCCTGGCACTGTTGGGTGGCGGTTTTATAACCCTATTGCAGACAATGGGGATATTAAACATTGGGTCATTAGGCTCCATTTTTGCCCTTTTAAGCCGGCAAATGAACGTTGCCCTCATTCTGCTGGCTTATGATGTTTACGGAGGCGGTGAGCGGCGTCCGGGCTTGCTCTTCTTGTTATATGGTACAGTCGTGGCCTCATTTATCGTCGGGTTAACCACGGGTCTGCTAGAAAATGCCTTGATTCCTCTGGCTTTGCTGCTGGCCGTGCGCTGGCATGCTACCCGCCGTTTTCCCTGGGTCCTGGTCTCATTGGGGATTCTCCTCTACCTGATATTAAATCCGGCAAAATTTACCTATCGTGAAGAGGTCTGGTACGGGGATCGAACCTATGGCTTTGGCGAACGGGTTGATTTGTGGGGAAACCTGGTGGCCGAAAGTGCAACCAACTTGCTGGGGGCCGACGATCGAAGCAAGACGGAACAGAATATTACAGAATCCCTGGCCCGATTTGACCTGATTCACAAGTTCGCCTACGTACAAAAAATTACTCCCGAGATAAAGCCTTTTTATTTAGGGCAAACCTATACGTATTTTCTGTATGCCTGGGTCCCCCGCGTATTCTGGCCTGACAAACCTCTGGCCTCTGAAGCCAACGAGGCCATTGACATCAACTACCGGCTAAAATTACCGGGACAAAGTTCTACTATTGGGATTGGCCAACTACCGGAAGCGTATGCTAATTTTGGCGTTGTGGGTATTGTGTTGGTGATGGGATTGCAGGGTTTGATCTTCGCACTGCTGGACAGCAGCTTAAACGGCCCGGACAGCGATGGAGGTCGAGCTATTTATCTTTCGGTGATGATTTATTTTTTGAACGGCATTGGATCTTCGGCAGCGATTTTATTTGGGGCGTTATTGCAGCAGATTTTGGTGAACGCCGTCATTTTACGGGTGTTTGCGACCGGCTGGCGATCGCCCGGACCAGAATTGGAATCCGAGCGTCGGTTATCGGGCCGGCGCCGCCGGGGGCAGTTGCCGCGTTATTCCCGATACAATCATCGTTAAAAAAGTCCTCATTGTGCTACATTATATTGTCCCCAATTTATTAGGCCCGCCGGGAGGTATTGCCCGGTACTGCCGGTTGGTCTGCCAGGCCTTGTTGGATTTAGGGCTGCCGTTACGCGTGACATCCCTGGCCGACCGGCCAGAAATGGCGGAAAGAGCCAGGGTGTTATTTCCCGGTATGCATTATGAAACCGGAAACGGGTCGCGCGTGGAATTTGTGCGCCTGGTGACTACAGCCTGCCTGCGTGAACGACCGGACATTCTGCTGGTGGGGCATCCACACTTTGCCGGGCTCGGCCAAATCCTGGCGCGACTGAGCGGGGCCAAGGCAGTCGACTTTGTTTATGGGATTGACGTTTGGGAACCGCTATCCCGGACGCGCCGCCGAGGATTGCAGGCCGCGACTCTGGTCATTGCTATCAGCCAGTTCACCATGGAAAAGGCGCAACGGGTGAACGGCGTCATGCCGGAAAAGGGGCGGATTTTGTACAACTGCCTGGATCCGGAATTTCAGGGAGCCTTAGCCGCAAAAGTAACCGCCCCGCGTCTGCTGACCGTCGGTCGCATGAGTCTGGCGGAGCAGTACAAGGGGCATGACTACGTGATTCGGGCGCTGCCGGCTTTGTTGGCGCGCTTCCCTAATCTGACTTATCACATTATTGGTGATGGCGATGGACGGCCACTTTTGGAGAATTTGGCAGAGCAAGTGGGAGTCAGGCCGTCGGTACATTTCCATGGATTCGTACCAGAAGAAGAACTGCAGCGCCAGTATGAATCCGCGACGGTGTTCATTATGCCCAGCCAGGCCGAGGGTTTCGGTTTTGTGTTTGCCGAAGCGATGGCTTATGGGCTGCCGGTTATCGGAGGTAATCGGGATGCCACACCTGAAGTGGTAGCTGATGGGGAAACGGGACTGCTGGTCGATCCCACTTCTGTCACAGAAATTAGGTCTGCCATAACACGGCTGTTAGCCGACGAAGATCTGAGGAAAAACATGGGGCAAGCCGGGCAAATGCGTGTGAAGCAGCTATTTAGTTATGGCGCGTTCAAACAAAACCTTGGGGCCTACCTGGCAGAATTGGGCACCATGCAGACTTCAACCTTGGGCCAAGAATAAATCATGCATCTGCTGCAAGTAACAACGACATATTATCCTGAGCTGCAATTTGGCGGACCACCGCAAAAAATTCACAACTTGAGCTGCCAACTGCTTCAGCGCGGCCATACAATTACGGTCGTTACGCTGCATTCTCAGCAGCCGGCGGTAAATTTTCAATCGTTTATCGATGGCATTCTGGTCCAATATTTGCCATGGATTGGCCGCAACAATTATCGTTGGCCGCGTCAACTAGAATTACTCAAAGAGGCTGTTCAAGCGGCTGACGTAGTTCATGGTTATGGCTTGTATAATTTATTAACTCCAGCTGCTGCGCGCTATGCTGAGGAATTGAAGATTCCTTTTGTGCTTGAACCTTTGGGAATGTACAAACCAAGGGTACGGAACCAATATCTTAAACGGATGTATCACCAGTTTTTTACGCGGCCAATGAGTGAGCGGGCGAGCCGTTTGATTGCTACGTCACCAGCGGAAATGGCTGATCTGGCCGGTCTGGTGGAGCCCGATAAACTGCTGCTGCGACGAAATGGTATCAATGTCGAACAATTTACAAACCTGCCAGACGGCCGTCGGCTGCGGACGGCCTTTCATATCCCACAGGATGCGCACATCATTCTCTATTTGGGACGCATTAGCCCAATAAAAAATTTGGAAACGTTAATTGACGCTTATCAGCAAGCCCAATTGCCCAACACCTGGCTGCTGCTGGTTGGTCCAACGCTTGAACAGCATTATGCAGATGAATTAAGGCTAAAGATAAAAAAATTTAACCTGGAAGAGCAAGTGTTATTGACGGGGGCGCTGTATGGCGAGGAAAAACTGGCGGCTTTCGCTGCAGCAGATTTATTCGTGTTACCGTCACATTTTGAAAGCTTTGGTAATGCGGCGGCGGAAGCGGTTGTAGCCGGTTTGCCGGTGCTGATCACAGATGGCTGCGGTATTGCGCCTCAAATCCATCAACGGGCCGGACTTTCGGTACAGCCTACGGTTGAGGCATTGGCGGCAGGTTTG
The DNA here is from genome assembly GCA_020634395.1 of Ardenticatenaceae bacterium. Lineage (GTDB taxonomy): Bacteria > Chloroflexota > Anaerolineae > Promineifilales > Promineifilaceae > Leptovillus. Next base: position 24,031 of record JACKBU010000018.1, read on the forward strand.
CACTGTTTGCTGCTGGATGAGCAGGCAAAAACAGCCCTCACGCGTGGGCGTACGGAATTAATCCAACAGTTATCCTGGGAACGGCCGATAGACGAAACAGAAATACTCTACCAGTCTCTTGTCAATTGAAGTTGTTATGCACCTACTTGATACTCCCTGGCGCTTATCCAATCACTTCTGGCGAATTGTACAATGGCCATTTATTCGGCTTCAATTCTTATGGCACGGCATACGCTGGCAAGCGGGTTGGCGAATCTTTGGACGGCCGATTATTCAACGGTACCGGGGAAGCGTGATAACGATTGGCAAAGGGGTTGAACTACGTTCGGGATACGGGACGAATCCACTGGCTCCCAATCATCCAGTCGTGTTGGCGACGCGTAAGCCAACTGCGCAAATTCATATTGGGAATAATTGTGGTTTTACAGGCACAACCCTTGTCGCCGCGGAAGCAATTACTATTGGCAATCGGGTTCTGGTTGGCGCGAACAGCACAATTGCCGATACGGATTTTCATCCCTTGCAACCAGCGGCAAGAGTTCAGGATATATTGAACGGCGCACATAAACCAATCGTAATCGAAGATGATGTGTTTGTTGGCATGAACTGTCTAATTCTGAAGGGTGTGACGATTGGGACCGGCAGTGTGATTGGGGCCGGCAGCGTTGTAACACGAGATGTGCCTCCGGGTGTCGTTGTGGCCGGAAACCCGGCAGCTATTGTACGTAAGCTTGACGAAGGACAATAATCTCACGGAGACCCCTGTAAACTTAATTGTGATTAACCAGACGACGAACCCGGCGTTTAACGCCTGGGTTTGCGGCCTGGCGGAAGAAATTGGCGGGTTGGCGCTGTGGAGCGGCAACCCGCCGTCTGATCCGGGGCCGGGGGTGACGGTGTGGCGCGGCCCGGCGTATGACAAAGGCTCGACGGCGGCGCGGCTGCGGACGTGGGGGGCGTTTACCCTGGCAGCGGGCCGGCGGCTGCTGGGACTGCCGGGCGGGCGGCGAACGCCCATTTTTGTGGTGAGCAATCCGCCGTTTCTCCCGCTGCTGGCGTGGGTGTTGGGGAAGGTGCAGCAACGGCCGTATGCCCTGCTGGAATGGGACATTTACCCGAATATCCTGGCGCCGATGGGATTAGCGGGGCCGGAACATCCGCTGTACCGCCTGTGGGCGGCGGCGCACAAACGGGCGCTGCGCCAGGCCGGGCTGGTGGTAACGATTGGGGAGCAGATGGCGGCGACGCTGCGCCGCCTGGCCGAAGCGCCGGAGCTGCCGGTAGCGGTGATTCCCAACTGGGTGGACACAGCGTGGATACGGCCGCTGTCACGGGCGGAAAATCCATTTGCCAGAGAACAAGGATTGGCCGATGACCAACTGGTGGTGATGTACTCGGGCAACCTGGGGGCGACACACGCCATCGAGACCATCGTAGCGGCGGCGGAAGCGCTGCGCGACCGGGCAGACATACAGTTTGTGATCATCGGGGAGGGGAGCAAACGGCCGTTGGTCGAAGCAGCACTGGCCGAGGGAAGGCTACCTAATACCCGGCTGCTGCCGTACCAGGCGGCGGACAGGCTGCCGTATTCGCTGGCCAGCGCCGACGTGGGCATCGTGACCCTGGCGGCGGGGTATGAGGAGCTGTCCGTGCCCAGCAAGACGTATAATTTGCTGGCGGCGGGCAACGCCCTGCTGGGGATCAGCCAGGCGCCCAACGACCTGGCGCAAACGATTCAGGCGCAGGGCTGCGGGGCCAACTTCGCGCCCGACGACGCGGCGGGCATGGCGGCGTGGTTGACGCAGATGGCGGCCGACCGGGCGGCCTTAAGGCAGTACCAGGCGGCGGCGCGGCAGGCGGCCGAGCAGTGTTACAGCCGGGCGCGGTGTGAGGCGCTGCTGAGCGGGGTCGTGCTGGATTGGCTGGACGACACCTGAAGCCGTTGTTAAGGCAGATTGATAGATTCTCACTGTAATTTCACTTTACACATGAGTGACTTTCCGATTAGCATACAGGTGATGCATACGTTTTACCGGACTTATGGCAAGCGGTTGGTGGATTTGCTGGTGACGCTGCCCATCTTGATTGTGGGCGCGCCGGTATTTCTGCTGTTGGCGCTGGCCGTGCGCTGGAAACTGGGCGCGCCGGTGCTGTTCCGCCAGGAGCGGCCGGGGGTCAACGGCCGTCCGTTCACCATCTACAAGTTCCGCACCATGACCGACCGGCGCGACGCCGCCGGTAACCTGCTGCCGGACGGCGAGCGGTTGACCGCGTTTGGCAAGTTTCTGCGCTCTACCAGCCTGGATGAACTGCCGGAGTTGTGGAACGTGCTGCGGGGGGAGATGAGCCTGGTGGGGCCACGGCCGCTGCTGATGCATTACCTGGCGTTGTACACGCCGGAGCAGATGCGCCGCCATGCGGTACGGCCGGGGATTACGGGCTGGGCGCAGGTAAACGGCCGTAATGCTTTGACCTGGGAAGAGAAGTTTGAACGGGACGTATGGTACGTAGACCATCTCTCTTTCTGGTTGGACGTCAAAATCGTCTTGTTTACCTTCCTGAGAATTTTAAAGCGGGCAGACATTAACCAGGAAGGCCAGGCGACGGTTAAATACTTTACGGGAAGTAACATAAAATCCAACTGACCATGAGTCAAACTAATTTACGCATTGCTTTTGCCGGCGATCGGGATATTGCCGTCTGGGTATTGGAATTTCTGCTGCAAGCAGGAGTTTACCCGGAGATACTTTTGGTATCTGCTCCTGAACGCGCTTCGCACGCCGATCAACTTAGAGAATTATGCTCATTTTTGCCCCCCGAAAGGATATTGGTTGGGAAGGCGTTTCGCAGTGAGCCAGGAATTGAACTTCTTTCCTCGTTGCAGCTTGACTATGTGATCGGTATTCATTTTCCATACATCATTCCAGAGTCTGTGCTAGCTATTCCTAAAATAGGCGTTTTAAATTTACACCCAGCCTACTTGCCGTACAATCGTGGCTGGCATACACCCAGCTGGGCTATCTTGGAAGGGACACCTGTAGGCGCAACGCTTCATTTCATGGATGCTGGCGTCGATACTGGGGATATTGTGCATCAGAAGAAAGTTCCTGTATCGCCGGGGGATACGGCTCACACGTTGTATCGAAAACTGAAAAACTGTGAACTGGTTACGTTTCAGGAAGCCTGGCCAAGTATTGTCAGTGGTGGTTATGTGAGGCAGCGTCAGCAGGGGAGCGCGGGCACTGAGCATAAACGAAGCGAGTTGTTTACCAGTGAAGTTCAAGAAATTGACCTTGATCAAGTGGTGGAAGCGGGCGAGCTCCTGCGCCGCCTGCGTGCGTTGACCACCAGCCAAATTGAGGAAGCTGCTTACTTCGTCGAAAATGGGCGGCGTTTTCGGGTTCAAGTCACGGTTGTAGAAGACAAGGATGAATAACTTTCATTTCATTTTGCGAAGCGTGGTGGTGCAAGACGTGGGGGCGGGGGAAACGGCCGTGGGTAATCCGGCGCGTTCCAAAAAGAAGTAACTTGTTAAAACATCGCGCGGCGCAGATTGGACCAATCTTGGAGATTGGTCCAATCTAAAGGCAGCGGATAGCATTGGGGAGAAAAGCAGGCGTCCCGCCTGCGCTCCCAGGAGTAATCGTTATTGAGTAAGCCACGTATTTATCTATCCCCCCCGCATATGTCCGGCCTGGAACAGCAGTATGTCCAGGCCGCTTTTGCGTCTAATTGGGTTGCGCCTTTAGGGCCGAACGTCGACGCTTTTGAGGCGGAGTTTGGCGCGGCCGTCGGCGCGCTGTATGCCCTGGCGTTGAGTTCCGGCACGGCAGCGCTGCACCTGGCCCTGCTGCACCTGGGCATTGGTCCCGGCGACGAGGTGGCCGTGTCGACACTGACCTTTGCCGCCAGCGTCAATCCGATTTTGTACGTGGGGGCCAGGCCGGTGTTTATCGACAGCGAAACGGCTTCCTGGAACATGGACCCGGAGCTGCTGGCCGGTTTTCTGGCGGAGCGGGCGCGGCAAAAGCGGCTGCCCCAGGCGGTGATCCTGGTGCATTTGTACGGGCAAAGCGCCGACATTGCGCCCATCCTGGCGACCTGCCAGCAGTATGGCGTGCCGCTGATTGAAGATGCGGCCGAGGCGCTGGGGGCGACGTACCAGGGGCAGTCGCCGGGCACGTTTGGCACGGCGGGGATCTTCTCGTTTAACGGCAACAAGATTATCACCACGTCGGGCGGGGGGATGCTGGTGTCGGCCGATAAGGCGCTGATCGACCATGCGCGCAAGCTGGCGACGCAGGCGCGAGAGCCGGCGGCGCATTATGAGCATACGGAGATTGGTTATAATTACCGGTTGAGCAACGTGCTGGCGGGTATTGGGCGGGGGCAGCTGCAGGTGCTGGGGGAGCGGGTGGCGGCCTGCCGGCGCAACTTTGCGGCTTACCAGGCGGCGCTGGGGGAGTGCCCCGGCCTGACGTTTATGCCGGAAGCGCCCTGGGGCTGCCATACACGCTGGCTGACGACGCTGACCATCGATCCGGCGCAGTTTGGCGCGGACCGGGAAACGGTGCGGCTGGCGCTGGAGGCGGAGAATATTGAATCACGGCCGTTATGGAAGCCGATGCACCTGCAGCCGGTGTTCGCCGGGTATGAAAGCGTGGGGGGAGCGGTGGCGGCGAAACTGTTTGCCGACGGCCTATGCCTGCCCTCCGGCAGCGACCTGACCGAAGCGGACCGGGAGCGGGTAACGGCCGTGGTACGAAGCGTGCAGACTGCGGCCGGCCGGTGATCTTTTTAACCTGCGTCGTAATGTTGGGGGCCTACAGTGCAAGGGTCGGGGCTTTGCTGGCAGTTCCCGTGCAGACCGGCGGCTGTATTGAAACATGCAGCCAGGTCATAGGCTCTTTGCCCTATTGCCAAATCGTTGACCTTCCCGTATAAAACCACAAGGGGTAAAGTCCACTGAAGCGCACAACGTAAGGAGTAACAGCGCGTATGTACCTAACGAATTTGCGGAATCGACATTTTTTCTTGCTAGATGGGTTGACCTTGTGCCTGACACCGACGCTGGCGATATTGCTGCGGCTGGACCGGTTAGAAGTCCCCCTCAACTTTTTGCATGGTTTGTTGATTTACACGGCCGTGGCCCTGGTGGTGCGCCTGCTCACCTTTTACCAGTTGGGTCTGTACCGGCGCTTCTGGCGGTATGCCAGCATTGACGAACTGAGCCAGATTGCCGTGGCGGTTTTTATCTCCAGCCTGTTTGTGTGGCTGGTGGTAACGGCCGTGCGGGCGCTGCTGCCAGTAGCCCTGCCGCGTTCCGTCTTTGTGATTGATACGCTGCTGGTGCTGCTCTTTGTGGGCGGCAGCCGCTTTAGCGTGCGCCTGGGCGCCCAGCGGCGCAAGCGGCCCAACGGCCATGGGCGGCGCATCCTGGTGGTGGGGGCCGGCGACGCCGGGTCGATGATTGCCCGGGAAATCCTGCACAACCCGCAGTTGAACCTGACGCCGGTGGGCTTTGTGGATGATGATGTACGCAAGCACCATATGCAGATTTATGGCCTGCCGGTGCTGGGCGGCCAGGAAGACCTGCCGGCGCTGGTGGACAAGTACCAGATAGACCGGGTGATTATTGCCATGCCGACAGCACCAGGGCAGGTGATCCGGCAGGTGGCCACGCTGTGCGAAAAGCTGGAGGTGGAAACCAAGATACTGCCGGGCATGTATGAGCTGGTGGACGGCACAGTGACGGTGAAACAACTGCGCGACGTGGCTATCGAAGACCTGCTGCGCCGCAACCCCATCCAGACCGACACGGCGGCGGTGCGGGAACTGATCGCCGGACGCCGGGTGTTGATTACCGGCGGCGGCGGCTCGATTGGCAGCGAACTGTGCCGCCAGGTGCTGCGCTGCCAGCCCAAAGAGCTGGTGGTGTTGGGGCACGGGGAGAATTCGATCTTTGAGATTCACAATGAGCTGCGCCGCCTGGACCGGCCGGAGACGAAGATAACGGCCGTGATTGCCGACGTGCGTTTCGCCGAGCAGATGGAAGCGATTTTTGAACAGTACCGGCCGGAAATCGTGTTCCACACGGCGGCGCATAAACACGTGCCGCTGATGGAGCTAAACCCGGCGGAGGCCATCACCAACAATGTGTTGGGCACGCGCAACGTGGTACGGGCGGCAACGGCCGTGGGCGTGGCCCACTTTGTGATGATTTCTACCGACAAAGCGGTGAACCCCACAAGCGTGATGGGCGCCAGCAAACGGACGGGAGAACTGCTGGTGCACCAGGCAGCACGGCAGAGCGGGCAGGCGTTTGTGGCTGTGCGCTTTGGCAACGTGCTGGGCAGCCGGGGCAGCGTGGTGCTGACCTTCCAGAAGCAAATTGCCGCGGGCGGGCCGGTGACGGTGACCGATCCGGAGATGACCCGCTTCTTCATGACTATCCCGGAGGCGGTGCAGCTGGTACTGCAAGCGGCCGTGTTGGGTAAAGGCGGCGAGGTGTTTGTGCTGGACATGGGCGAGCCGGTGAAGATTGTGGACCTGGCACGCGATTTGATAGAATTGTCTGGCCTGGAAGTGGGGCGGGACGTGGAGATCCAGTTTAGCGGCGTGCGGCCGGGCGAGAAGCTGTATGAAGAGCTGTTTGTGCCCGGCGAGCAGTACCATCGCACCCACCACGAGAAAATCTTTATTGCCGGCAACGCCAGCAGCTTTGTGCCGGCGGACCTGGAAGAAAGTTTGAGCGGGCTGGCGGCCTCGGCGGCGCGCCATGATACGGAAGCGATTATTCGCGGCCTGCAGAACCTGATTCCAGAGTATGAGCCGATGCGCCCGGTCACTGCGGTGAAAGAGCCTGCGGCCGCTAAAGAAGAGCGTGTGGTGCGGCTGCCCGGCGAGGTGAAACTACCAGGCTCCGTGCAGGCGGGTTAACAAAATGCTGTTTTCGGACTTTCTTTGTGGAAAGTAGTGGGAGCAGGTAAATGAGGCTGCGTACGGAAACTGCGCTGTGGCCGGAGGCGGCGACAGCGCGTTTTATTTTAGAGCAGTTGACAGCGGCGCCGGGCAGCGTTTTGTCGGGGCGGCCGCAGCCGGCTGTGCCGGCGGCAGAGGTGGCGGCCTGGCTGGTGGGGCAGGGGCTGGGGCCGCTGGCGTATGCGCGCTGCGGCCGTAACTGGCCGGAATTGGGCGCGGCCTTACAGGCAGACCGGGTATCGGCGGCGGCGGAGAGCAGCCTGCAACTGGCGAATATGGAACAACTGCAAGCTGCGTTTGGCGCGGCCGGGCTGCCGCTGGTGCTGCTGAAGGGAGCGGCGCTGGGGCTGGGCGTGTACGATGAGCCGGCGCAGCGCACGATGACGGACGTAGACCTGTGGCTGCAGGCGGGGCAAATGCCGCTGGCGGCCCAGGTGATGGCGGAGTTGGGGTATCAGTCATCGGTGAAGGGGGAACGGCCGTTGGCCCTGGAACGGCTTTCTCGGGGTGAGATTCGCTTTGTGCGGCCGGGCTGGGAAACCGGACTAGTAGAAATTCACTGGTCGCCCTTTTTAGGCTGGTGGCTCACACGTACGGCGGCGGTGGAGGACCAGGCCATCTGGGCGCGGTTGGAGCCGCTGGGCGGGGAAACGGCCGTGTACCAACTGGCCCCGGAGGACATGGTGATTCACCTGGCGGTGCATACGGCCGTGAACCACCAGTTTGGCATGTCGGCGCTGCGCAGCCTGGTGGACATTGCCCTGACGGCCGAAAAGCGGGGCGTGGATTGGGGGGAGGTAGCGGAACGGGCGCGCGCCTGGCGGGTGGGCACGGCCGTGTACACCGTGCTGGACCTGCTGGATGCCCTGATTGGCGTGGCGGGGATGGCCGAGGCGGTGGAGACGATACGGCCGTCGGCCCTGAGGCGCTGGCTGCTGCGCCGGTTTGTGACGCCGGAGAGTGTGCTGGCGGGGCAGGATTGGCGGCATGGCTGGCAGCGGTATCTCCTTTTGCTGCTGCTGGTTGACCGGGCGCGGGATATGGCGCGGCTGGTGGGGCGGACGTTGTGGCCGGAGCAGGAATGGCTTACGGCGCGGTATGGGGAGCCGACGGGGCATGGGCGGCATTTGTGGCGGCTGGTGAAGGAGCGGGGGGTGTAACGGTGTAGGGGTGTGGGGGTGTAGGGGTGTGGGGTGTGGGGGTGTGGGGGTGTAGGGTGATGGGGTGATGGACCTCGCCGGGGGGCGGGGTTTTTTGCTTTTTGGGTGGGGTGTGGTGACAATTGGGTTTGGCCTTCTGGGGATGAGAAACGCGCAACCTCCCGGAGGTACAAAACCTCCAGGAGGTTGGTAGAACTGTGAGCGGATTGTTGGTGCGGGTGTGCCGGGGGATAACGGCCGTGGAGTGGCTGGTTTTGGCGGCGCTGCTGCCGCTGGTGTTGTTTCCGTCGCCGGTGCGGGCGGCGGCGCTGCTGGTGATCCCGGTGTTGTGGCTGGCGCGCTGGGGGGCAACCGGGCACCTGATCCCGCCGACGCCGGTCGATTGGTCGCTGCTGGGGCTGCTGTTGATGGCCCTGGTGAGCGAGTATGCCACGTATGACATGGCCAACAGCCTGGGCAAGCTGGTGGGGCTGGTGTACGGCGTGGCCGTGTTTTATGCGGTCGTGCAGTGGGCGGGCAAGGCCGCGGCGCGGCTGTGGTGGGGCGTGGCGGTTTTGTATGCGGCGGTGGCGGGGCTGGCGGCGGCCAGCCTGGTTTTGTTTGGCTGGATAGGGAGCGTGCCGGGATTGGGCGGGCTGCTGGCGCGCGTGCCGGCCCAGATAACGGCACTGGCGCCGGCCAGCGGCGCGGTGAATCCCAACGAGGTGGCGGGGGCGCTGTTGTGGCTGCTGCCGCTGGCGGCGCTGCTGGCGGCCACGGCCGTTTTGCGGTTCCGCGTCCTGGCGCGGCGGTTCCACTGGTGGGGGGCGGCGCTGCTGGTTGTGCTGCTGGCGGGCATCGTGCTGGGGCTGCTGGGCGTGCTGGTGCTGACGCGCTCACGGGCGGCGCTGCTGGGCATGGCGGCGGCGCTGGTGTTGATGGGGGCGGTGGGACTGACGGCCGTGTCGCGCAAGCTGGCGGTGGCGCTGGTGGTTGGCGGGCTGATTGTCGTCGTTGTGGGGGTGCTGGCGGTGGGTCCGGAGCGGGTGACGGCCGTGTTTTTTGCGCAGGCGGGCCTGGACAGCGGCGACCCGTTGAATACCCTGGCCGGCCGGGAGGAAATCTGGTCGCGGGCGATTTATGGCCTGCAGGATTTCCCCTTCACCGGCATGGGAATGAACAATTTTCGCCAGGTGGTGCACATCCTATACCCGCTGTTCCTGGTCTCGCCGGACACGGACATCGCCCACGCGCACAATCACTGGCTGCAAGCGGGGCTGGACTTGGGCATTCCGGGCATGATCGCTTATATGGCCCTGTGGCTGGGGCTGGCGGTGATGCTGTGGCAGGTGTGGCGGCAGGCGCGGGATGGCTGGCTGCGGGTGCTGGCCCTGGGTTTGGCCGGCTGCCTGGCGGCCTATTTTGTGTATGGACTGGTGGATACAGTGGCGCTGGGCGCGCGACCGGGTTTTGTGTTTTGGGGGCTGGTGGGGCTGATAGGGGCGCTGCATCGAGTGGGGAACGGGGAACGATGAACGAGGAACGGGGAACGATGAACGGGGAACGAGAGGGGGGGGTGGCAAGTTCACCTAGTCACCTAGTCACCTAGTCACCTAGTCACCTAGTCACCTAGTCACCAAGTCACTTAGTCACCTTGTCCCCTTGTCACTTAGTCACCAAATCACCCCTACACCCCCACACTCCTACAGCCTCAGCCCGCGCGGATAATGATTCTTCACCTGGCCCTGGACGGATTTGCCCCAGCCGAGGGGGTGGCCGTCGACGGTGATGAGCAGCCAGGAAGATGGCGGCAGGGAGAGGGAAGAATCGAGAAGGGGGTGGCCGGAGAGGTAGGCGTGCAGGTCGGGGTCGTCGGGGGAGAAGTTGAGGGTGTAAACTGCGTCGGCGGCGCGCAGGCTGAGGGCCAGGGCGTGGGCGGGTTTAAAGAGCGCCGGGCCGCGGCGGGCGGGGCGGATTTCGCCCAGCGGCAGGCCGTGGCGGATGACGTGCAGCCCGGCCGGATCGATGGTATCGGGGGGCAGGAGCTGGAGGTAACGGCCGTTCACCACCTGCAACCGTGCTTCGTCCACCGTAAGGCGCAAATTGTCGCGGGCAAACTCGCGCCAGGGAGCGAGCGCGCCGGAGGAGGGGCGGTTGGGGGCCGGAGGCAGCATGTGGGGGGTGGCCGGGGCCGCGTCGGGGCGGCGCTGGAGCAGGGCGATGAAGTGGCCTTCGCCGGGGAAGTGGTGGGGCCAGAGGCGGATGGTGCGGCTGAGCGCAGGACGGCCGTCGGCCCAGGCCGGTTGGCCGGGCTGAAAGCCGGTGAAGGCGGGCGGGTCAACCAGCGTGAAAGCCGGGTGGCTGTCCAGGAAGCGGGCGATCACCTGCTCGTCTTCTTCGGGCGAGAAGGTACAGGTGGTGTAGGCCAGCAGGCCGCCGGGGCGCACCAGGGCAACGGCCGTGTCCAGAATCGCCGACTGCCGCCGGCTGCAAGCCAGGACCATCTCCTCGCTCCACGCAAAGCCGCCTTGTTTGCGGAACATGCCTTCGCCGGAGCAGGGGGCGTCCACCAGCACTTTGTCGAACACGGAGCCGAAGCGGGCAGCCAACTGGGCCGGCTCGTTGTTGGTGACCAGGACGCTGCGCGCGCCCCAGCGTTCCAGGTTTTCGGCCAGGATACGCGCCCGGCCGGTGTGGACGTCGTTGGCCACCAGCAGGCCGGTATCGTCCATGAGGGCGGCCAGGTGGGTGGTTTTGCCGCCGGGGGCGGCGGCCAGATCCAGCACCCAGTCGCCGGGCTGGGGCCGGAGCAGGGCGGCCACGGCCATGGCCGACGGCTCTTGCAGGTAGTACAGCCCGGCGGCGTGGTAGGGATGGCGGCCGGCCTGGGCTTCGTCGCCGATGAGGAAGCCGGCCGGTTCGTAGGGGCCTACGGCCGTCAGCGCAAACGGCGATTTGCTGCTAAAATCGGCGGGCGTGAGTTTAAGCGTATTGACCCGCAGCCCGCGACGGCCGTCGGCGGCGTAGCTGGCGGCAAAGGCAGAGTAGTCGTCGCCGAGGAGGCTGGCCATTTTGTGGAGGAAGGCGTCGGGTGGCGGGGTCATGGTGAATGATGCGAGAGGCGTGATGCGTGAGATGCGGAGAGCACGCCAGGCGGATTTTAGTTAGCGGATAAAGATGACGATTGCATGAAACAATTTCTCGATTTGCCACACGGCCGTTTGCCGCTGCCGGCCTTTTTGCCCGATGGCACGCAGGGCGTGGTGCGCAGTGTGGATGCCCAGGATTTGCTGACCTGCGGCGTGCAGGCGGTGCAGATGAACGTTTTCCACCTGATGCAGCGGCCGGGTTCTTCGACGATTCAGGCGCTGGGCGGCCTGCACCAGATGGCGGGATGGGAACGGCCGTTATTCACCGATTCCGGCGGGTTCCAAGTATATTCGCTCATCCGGCAAAATCCCAAAAGCGGCAGCATTGGCGACAAGGGGGCCACCTTTCGCATTGAGGGGCACAAATACAACTTCACGCCAGAAAAGAGCATCCAACTGCAAATGAGCTACGGCGCGGACGTGGTGATCTGCCTCGACGACTGCACCCACGTTGACGACCCGGACGACGTGCAGGCGGAATCGGTGCGGCGCACGGTGGCCTGGGCGCGGCGCTGCAAGGTGGAGTTTGAACGGCTGGCGGACGAGAAGAAGCTGACGGCCGAAACACGGCCCAAGCTGGTGGCGGTGGTTCAGGGCGGCGGCTCGCGGGCGCTGCGCCGCCAGTGCGCGGAGGAACTGCTGGCAATCGGCTTTGACGGCTACGGCTACGGCGGCTGGCCGCTGGACGGCGAGGGTAATTTGCTGACGGAGATTTTGGCCTGGGTGCGCGAACTGGTACCGGCCGAGTTTACCGTCCACGCCCTGGGGGTGGGCCACCCGGAGAACGTGGCCACCTGCGCGCAGATGGGGTACGAGCTGTTTGACAGCACCATGCCGACGCGGGATGCGCGGCACGGCCGTTTGTATGCCTTTACCCAGGAGCCAGACAGCCGGCTGACCACGCCCTTTTTCCGCTACGTTTACGTGAAAGACGACAAGCACATCAAAGACGGCCGTCCTATCTCGCCGTTTTGCGACTGCCCGGCGTGCCGCCATTATTCACTGGGCTATTTGCACCACCTGTATAAAATCAACGACAGCCTCTATCCGCGCCTGGCGACGATGCATAATTTGCGGTTTATGACGCAGTTGATGGCCGGGCTGAGCCGGGAGATAAGAGAGTAGAGACTGGAGACTGGCGATTGGGAATCACACAATCTCCAGTCTCCAATCTCTATTTTTACTATGGCAGACCTGGATGAACTGGTAACGGCCGTGCGCGCGGCCAGCAAATATCAGCAGATTAGCCCGGACCTGGTGCGGCGGGTGGGGGCGGAAGAGCTGGCCAAACGGCCGCGCCTGAAAGAAGCGGTGAAGGCAACCAAAAACAAGCTGCACCAGATTGGCGGGGCGTACTTGACGGCCAGTATCGACTATAAGGCGGCGCTGGCCCGGATTGAAGAGGGACAGCGCCGAGGCGCACAGGCGTACAGGCAGGCGCTGCTGGACATCATGCGGCTGCATGCCTCGACGCGCGAACGGCTGGACATTCTGGATACCTTTTACGCCACGACGCTGGCCGGACTGCCGCCCATACACAGCGTGCTGGACGCGGCCTGTGGTTTGAATCCGCTGGCACGGCCGTGGATGCCGCTGGACGAGGATGCCGAGTACCGGGCCTATGACATCTATGGCGACATGATGGCCTTCCTGAACGATTATTTTGCGCTGGCCGGTGTGCCGGGTCGGGCAGAGGTGCGCGACGTGGCCGCCGCGCCGCCGGCAGAGCCGGTAGACCTGGCCCTGCTGCTCAAGACGCTGCCGGTGCTGGCGCAGATCGATAAAACGGCCGTGCCGCGCCTGCTGGACACCCTGCAAGCCCGCTTCCTGCTGATCAGTTTTCCGGCGCAAAGCCTGGGCGGACGGCCGAAAGGCATGGTGGCCAACTATGAGGCGCAGTTCGCAGCCTGGGCTGAGGGGCGCAACTGGCAGATAAAGCGGTTTGAATTTGCCAGCGAGCTGGCTTTTTTGGTGAAGAATGATTAATTACAAAGGGACGAAGGGACGAAAGGCACAAAGGTTTTGTATCTCTTTGTTTGTTATGTTCCTTTGTTTCTTTGTATTCAATTCCGATGAAAATGGATGAAGCGGCTATTGAGACGGTCGTAACGGCCGTCAAAGAATCGAAGAAATATGGCGATACGGCCGAAGCGACGATTCGGGAGCTGGCGGTGGAAGCGCTGCGGCGCTATAAAAAGCCGAAGCAGGCCATCAAAGCGGTGCGGGCGCAGCTGCACAGCATTATGGCGCCGTATCTGGGCGACCCGGACTATGACGCGGCCAAGACGATGGTAACGGCCGTTTTCGCCAGCGGCGACGAGGCGCAAGTCCGGACCTTGTGCCAGGATCTGATGGGCCATCATCTGTCGACGCGTGAGCGGCTGTCGCTGTTGGACCGTTTTTACCGGGAGATCTTTGCCGTAACGGGCAAACCGGACAGTCTGCTGGACATTGCCTGCGGGCTGAATCCGCTGGCCTTCCCGTGGATGGACCTGCCGTTCAGCACGCAGTTTTACGCCTACGACATTCACGAACCGCGGATTGATTTCCTGAACCATTATTTTCGGGCGCAAGGGCTGGCGCCGCTGGCGCGCATCCAGGACGTGGCGCTGCAGTTCCCGCAGGAGACGGCCGACGTGGCCTTGTTTTTGAAGGAGATGCCGCGGTTTGTGCGCAACTACGGCGATTTGGGACGGCCGTTGCTGGAAGCCCTGCGCGTGCGCTGGCTGGTGGTCTCGTATCCGGCCGTCAGCACCCACGGCGGGCGCAACCTGACCAACCGCTACCGCGAATTTATGGCTCAATTGACCGAGGGCCTGCCCTGGACGACGACCGAGATTTTGTTTGAAGGCGAGCTGGTGTTTTGCATTGAGAAAGGAGGGGGCGAGAGTTAGAGCGCGAGGACTTTCTTTCTCTCGCGCTGGCTCTCGCTCTAGCCCCATGCACCACTTTTTTGTCACTGACATTCGAGGCGACCGGGTGACGTTTTCGGCCGAGCAGGCGCACCAGATTGTGCGGGTGCTGCGGCTGCCGGTTGGGTCGCCGGTGAGGGTGCTGGATAACGCCGGCTGGCAGTACGAAGCCGAATTGGTGGCGGTGGGGCGGCAGGTAACGGCCGTGCTTCGCCACAAACAACCGGCGGCCAACGAACCGGAAACGCATCTGACGCTCTACCAGGCGCTGCTGAAGCGGGATAATTTTGAGTGGGTGCTGCAAAAAGGCACAGAAGTTGGGGTGGGGCGCTTTGCGCCGCTGCTGACGGCGCGCACCGTGGCCCACCCGCCGCACAAGCCGGATCGCTGGCAGCGCATCCTGACGGAAGCGGCCGAGCAGTGCCGCCGCGGGCGCATCCCTGAACTGGCGGAACCGCTGCGCCTGGAGGATGCCTGGCGCGAGGCGCAGGCGGCGGACGTGGCCCTTTTGCCCTGGGAAGGCGAAGCGGCAGTGACAATTTCGGCAGCGCTGGCGGGGAAACGGCCGTCGACCATCGCCGTGTTTATCGGGCCGGAGGGGGGGTGGACGGATGAGGAAGTGGCTAACGGCCGTGCCTGTGGGCTTGTGCCGGTCACTTTGGGGCCACGCATCCTGCGCGCGGAAACAGCGGCCGTCGTCAGCGCCGCTTTGGTCATGCAAAGCATGGGGCAATAGATCAGCTAAATCCGACCGTTCTACAACTTGGTTTCTTGCAAGGTGTGCGTCATTGACGTATAGTTTGGCTATGCAGTTCATCGAGACACCGATCTTCACAAAACAGGTCAAAGAGCTGATGCCTGATGATAGTTACCGTCAGCTGCAGAATGTCTTGTTATTGCGACCGGAAGCTGGTGACCTCATACCAGGCGGTGGTGGACTGCGAAAAATACGATGGCGCGCACCCGGGAGCGGCAAACGGGGTGGACTACGGGTGATTTACTACTGGGATACACCGGATGAGAGCATTTTTATGCTTGCTTTGTACAAGAAGAGTCAGAAAGATAATCTGACGCCTGACCAGCTAAAAATCATCCGCAGCCTGGTAGAGGAGTGGTTAAAATGAACGAAAAAGACTTTGCGGACCTGTCCGAAAGCATCAAGCAGGCAGGGGAGATTAAACAAGGAATTAGAAAACCATCCCGAGTCTTTAATTTCAGTCCTATGGATATTAAAGAAATCCGGCAAAAACTGGAAAAGTCTCAGAGTGAATTTGCCCTCATGATTGGTGTGAGCGTGGGAACGCTACAGAACTGGGAGCAGGGACGTCGCCGGCCTGTTGGCCCGGCCAGGGCCTTGCTGCAGGTAGCTGCCCAAAACCCGGATGCTGTGCGAGAAGCGCTAGACGGGTAACGGGTCTGTTCACCACACCTACGAGCTAACCATTTTATGCTTTATCTGGTAGCAACCCCCATTGGCAATTTAGGCGACATCACGCTGCGGGCGCTGGAGACTTTGCGCGCGGTGGACGTGGTGGCCAGCGAAGATACGCGCAAAACCGGCCTGCTGCTTAAGCATTTTGAGATCAGCAAGCCGCAAATTTCCTTCCACGAACACAACGAGGACAAGGCGGGCGGCAAAATTATGGCTTTGCTGGCCGAAGGCAAATCGGTGGCGGTGGTGTCCGACGCGGGCACGCCGGGTATTTCTGATCCGGGTTATACCCTGGTGCGCCGGGCCATCGAGGCGGACCTGCCGGTGACGATGATTCCTGGCGCGTCGGCGGTGGTGATGGCTCTGGTGTTGTCCGGGCTGCCGGCGCACAGCTTTACCTTTCGCGGCTTTCCGCCGCGCAAAAGCGGCAAGCGGCAGCGCTTTCTGGCTGTGGATGCGGAATCGCCCCACACGCTCATTTTTTACGAAAGCCCATACCGGCTGGAGGGGCTGCTCAGCGATGCGCTGGCGGTATACGGCAACCGGCCGGCGGCGCTGGCTAATGAACTGACCAAGTTGTTTGAGGGTGTGCAGCGGGGAATGCTGTCGGAGCTGTTAACGGCCGTGCGCGCCCAGGAGCCGCGGGGGGAATATGTGGTGGTGATAGCGGGTGTGGGGGTGTAGGGGTGTAAGGGTGTAAGGGTGATTAGGTGACTTATCACCGGCTCACCCTTACACCCCCACACTTCTACTTGTGGTAGTTTTCGTTGTTGAGGATGGTGAAGGCGCGGTAAAGCTGCTCCAGTAGAATGACACGGGCCAGTTCGTGGGTGAACGTGAGGGGGGAGAGGGAAAGGTGATCGTGGGCGGCGGCGATGACCTGATCGCTAAAGCCGAGGGGACCGCCAATGAGGAAGGCGAGACGGCCGTAAATCTCAATCTGTTGGCGCACGTAACGAGCCAGGCCAGGGCTGGTAGGATGTTTACCCTCGGGCATGAGCAGAATGATGCGCCCGGCGCCTTCGGCCGCTTTCAACAGCA
The DNA here is from genome assembly GCA_020634395.1 of Ardenticatenaceae bacterium. Taxonomy (GTDB): domain Bacteria; phylum Chloroflexota; class Anaerolineae; order Promineifilales; family Promineifilaceae; genus Leptovillus. The sequence continues at coordinate 40,685 of JACKBU010000018.1, forward strand.
GTTCGCCCTCTTTTTGCACGGCTACAGCATCTGGCTGGCCGCGTCCCACAAAGTCTTTCACTTCCACCAGGTTAAAGCGAGTGTAGTAGCCGAGGCGTTTCTCGTAGTCGGCCTGAGCCAACAGCCAGGCCTGGCTGCGGACTTTGCCCACAGCAATCAGGTCGATGTGGCCGACGGGTTGAGGCATGGGTGGGCCTGGCGTTAACTGAGTTTGCCCAGCAGCCGGGTGCGGGCCTGTTCTGCGGGTAAATAAAGGGGGGCTAAGTCCAGAGCCTGCTGGTAGCAGGCCAGGGCAGTGCGCGCATCGCCCCAATGCTCGTAGATGCGACCCAGGTTGACGTAGGGATAATGAGGCACGTCATAGTCACGGGCGCGCACCGCTTTTTCCAGCCAGGGCACCGCTTCTTCCCACTTTTCCATCTCGATGAGGTAAGAGCCAATGTCATTGTAAGGATTACCCAGATGGGGGTCCAGGGCAATGGCTTTTTGGCATTCGGCAATGGCTTCTTCGTAGCGGGAAAACAGGCTGTAACTCCAGCCTAAAAAAGTGTGGGCCCTGGCTGTCGGGTGCAAGGCGATGGAGCGGCGATACAGCTCAATTGCATCGCCCAGCTCGCCGTTCTGGTGGTGGCGGTGAGCACGATCAAAGAGGATTAGAGCCTGCTTGTGGAGAATTTCTTGTTGGTTCATAACAGGCTTTAGTGTAACAAACGGTGTTGGTATCTGGCAAGACGGCCGTTAAAAAATATGCCTTAATTGGCCGGGCCGCAGAACCTGTTACTTTACGTAAAGCTAAAAGCGTGCTATATTATGTCGAGGAAATAGCGGCCGTGGGACAACCTTATTGTGGCGGACTGCTGTGGAGGTGAACTATGGGTTCTCGATACCGTTTCGTTTTGTTGCTCGGTGTGGTAGTCAGTGTGGGTTGGCTGTTAACAGCCTGTGTGCGCCCGGCGCCGGGCGGCGAGGGAACGCCGACGGCCGTTAGCGGGATTGACATGGGCGATCCGAACGTAGGCGGCGGGGTGGCGGGTGACATGCAGCCGACCGCGGGGACGCCGACAGAGGCGGCTTATCCAGCCGCGGGCGACGAATCCATGCCCGAGACGGTGCCAGCCACTACGGCAGCGACGGCCGTACCGGCAACCGCGACGGCCGCGCCAACAGCGGAAACGGCCGTGAGCGACGAAGCTACGCCGACAGCCACAACCGCCCCAACGGCCGTGCCATCAATGCCGACAGAAGCGCCGGCGGCTACTGCCGCCGCCGGGCAGGTTACTCATGTGGTGCAGCCGGGCGAAAATCTCTTCCGCATCGGCCTGCAGTACGGCATCTCCTGGGTGACGCTGGCTCAGTATAATGGCCTGAGCAACCCCAACGATATTTACGTGGGCCAGACACTGGTTATTCCGCCGGCCGGCGCAGCACCGCCGACGGCCACGGCGGCACCCCCCAGCAGCATCACCTATTACGAAGTCCAGCCGGGCGACAATTTATTCCGCATCGGCCAGAAATTTGGCATCAGCTGGGTGCAAATCGCTGAGGCCAACGGCCTGGTCAACCCCAACCAGATCACCGTGGGCCAGACGCTAAAAATCCCGGTGAATGCGCCGGGGCCGACGCCGGAATTCACCCACGTGGTGAAGCAGGGCGAAACCATTTTCCGCATTGCCGTGCAGTATGGTGTGCCCTGGCTGTCTATCGCCGAGGCCAATAACATCCAATCACCGTACGTTATTTACGCCGGGCAAACGTTGATCATTCCTGGGAGTTAGGCCAGAATAGGGCTTGGCGCCCAAAGCAGTTGTGGACAACCAACTGCGGTTGTGGACAACTGATCGAATCAATAACATTTTAAAGAGTCAGGCGCAGCGTAGTCTGCGCCTTTTTTGTGCGAGGTGGCAAACATGAGTTGGCAAGGGGTTCTTCAAAAGTATCGCCGTTATTTGCCGTTTGGCGATGACGTGGACATTGTGACGTTAAACGAGGGCAACACGCCCTTGATTCGAGCTGACCGGCTGGCAGAGCAGATCGCGCCGCGTGCCGGGCTGAAGCTGTACCTGAAATATGAAGGGTTGAATCCCACCGGCTCGTTTAAGGATCGGGGCATGACGGCGGCCATCACCCAGGCGGTGCGTGAAGGAGCGAAGACAGTAATTTGCGCCAGTACGGGCAACACGGCCGCCAGCGCCGCGGCCTATGCGGCAAGGGCCGGGCTGCGCTGCCTGGTGCTGGTGCCGGAAGGCAAAATCGCCCTGGGCAAGCTGGCGGCCTCCCTGGCTTACGGGGCCGAAGTGATCAGCATTGACGGCTCGTTTGACGAGGGGCTGGATATGGTGCGGGAGATTGTGGAACGGCAGCCCATTGTCCTGGTCAATTCAATTAATCCCTGGCGGTTGGAAGGACAAAAGACGGGGGCGTTTGAAATTATCGATCAGCTTGACGGCCGTGCGCCAGACTGGCACTGTTTGCCGGTGGGCAACGCTGGCAACATTTCGGCTTATTGGATGGGGTACCAGCAGTATGGCAAGGGCCTGCCGCGCATTTTGGGCGGGCAGGCGGCTGGCGCAGCGCCTATCGTGCTGGGCCGCGTGGTGGAAAAGCCGGAGACCCTGGCCACGGCGATTCGCATTGGCAACCCGGCGCGCTGGCGGCAGGCGTTGGAAGCGTTGGACGAGTCTGGGGGCATCATCACGGCCGTTACGGACGCCAAAATTCTGGAGAGCTGGAAGCTGTTGGCCCGGCTGGAAGGCGTTTTTGTAGAACCGGCGTCCGCTACCGGTGTGGCGGCACTGAAGCAGCAAATCGAACAGGGCGAAATTGATCCGGCGGGGAAGACGGCCGTCTGCGTTCTTACCGGCCATGGCTTGAAGGATCCGGGAACGGCCGTAGACCAGGCAGCACCCCCGCAGGCTTTGCCGGCGAATGTTGAAGCCCTGGAAGCATATTTGGAAGGGAACTAAAGGCTGAGGTCGGAAAATAGAATCATATTCCGGTCCCTACTCGCCAACCGCCAGGAAGTCGGCCTGAATCCAGCCTACTTCGCCCAGGACCGTACTGACTTCTTGCCAGAGGATGCCGCCGCGGTTGGCGTGGCCGGCCAGTAGAATGACGGTGTCGCCGTCGTTGAGGATGGTCAGATTTTGCCCGTCGGGTGAGCGGCGCAGCCAGACCGTGCCGCCGCCCAAATCAATGACGGCCGTTTCTCCTTCAATGGGCGTAGGCGTCAGGGTAGGTGTCGGCGTCTGGGTGGGCGTTGCTGTGGGTGTGCTGGTGGGTGAGGGGGTTGGCGTAGAGGTGTCGGGCACGGTCGTGGGGGAGGCGGCTGGTCCGGGAACGGCCGTGCCCGGGGTCGTTTCCAGCGTGCCTGTGATCACGTCGGCGGCTGTCGTGGGGTTATTGGACGTGTTGGCGCCAGGGGGCGGGCCGCCAAATGCGCCGCTGGCCGGCGTGAGTGAAGTGGGGCGGGTGGCTGTAACGGTTCCGGGTGTTTCTACGGCGCCGCCAATAACTTCCAGTCCGTTCTCCTCCGGGGTGGGGGAGACTTGAGCGAGGGGCGTGGAAACGGCCGTGGCATTCGGGCCAAGCGGCACGCCGGCCAGAAAAAAGCCGAAAGCCAGAAGCATCAGGGCAAAGCCGTAGCCCGTAAACATGCGTGCTCGCAGGTCTAACCGGTAGCCGGCCAAGCGGGTGCGCGCCAGAAATTTGGGCGATTGGGCGATAAGCGCCAGCCCTACAAAAAGCAAGGCTCCCAGCGAGCTAAGGCCCATGCCCCATAAAGTCCAGAGTGGAAAACCCATGTGGGCGATTATAACACTTTCGCCAAAAGTACTAAAAGGCGGCTGCGCGAAGGGGTCGTGCCCTCCCTGCGGATAAATATGTGACTTTTCAACATAGAAGGAAATTTGCCAGCACAGTTGGCTTGGCGCCCAAAAACAAAAGTCCCAAACCCGAAGATTTAGGACTTTTGGGCCTGTTTGCCCGCTAGTTATATGGGTCATAGAGGATTCGAACCTCTGACCAATGGATTAAAAGTCCACTGCTCTGCCAGCTGAGCTAATGACCCGAAGCGGTGGGAATTATAGCTCCGGGCAGGAACCTGTGCAAGAAAGAAAGCCCTTAACTTAAGTCCTTTATCTTATAGTTCTATGATAGCAGTCAGGCCCGGTTGCAACACCTAGATCGCTGGTCTATAATTTGTCATTATATTTTAGGGTAGAAATACCTTTGCAAGGTAACCGTTTTATGGCCGTAGCAGAATCTGGCTCTTCGACCCCCCAATCTATTCCCGAAAGAATCTCTGAAACTGAGTTACGTCAGCCTACCGAAACGATTGTGCGTGAAATTATCGAGACCCTGTTGCTGACCTTTTTCATCTTCTGGCTGGTGAACGGCTTGATCGGGCGTTATCGTATTGACGGCAGTAGTATGAACCCTACCTTGCAAAATGGTCAATACCTTATCATTAATAACATCAGCTATTATCTCAGCGAACCCCAACATGGCGATGTAATTGTTTTCCATCATCCCAAAAGTGATTTGAATCTCATCAAACGTGTCATTGGTTTACCTGGCGACCAGATTGAAATTAGCAATGAACAGGTAAAAGTGAATGGCGTTGTTTTGGATGAGCCATACATTGCAGAAGAACCACAGTACACTTACAGTGCTGTTGTACCGGAAGGCGAATATTTTGTGCTGGGTGATAACCGCAATAATTCCAGCGACTCTCATTCGTGGTCGTTTTTGCCAGAGGAAAATATTGTGGGGAAGGCCATGGTTATTTATTGGCCGCCCAGTGACTGGGAAGCCGTGCCACATTATGGATTCCAAAACGATAACTGAGTCGGCAGCAGAGCCATGTGAACAGTGTCGTATAGGACATTGCCAGCCTACGAAAGCCCCTTATATCTATTGGATAAAAAAGCAGGTACTGGTGTTTCCCAATGCACCAGCTTATTGTTGTGACATTTGCGGCCAACTGCAGTATGATGCCGGTTTTTTGGCGACGCTGGAGATGATGCTGCAGGAACTGGAATTTGGTATGCAGCTTGATAAGCTGCCCAAATCGGTGGCGCAGCCGGATGTGGCAAGCCAGTGGCAGCCTACGCGCGGCCGTTAAAATCGCGGGGATGCTGTTGTTTGGGCGTTGCCCTCTTTGCTGTGTTATCCACATTGAACCGAAGTTTGCCCGGCTTTTGGGCATTTTGGCTTAGATCGTTAACCAATTGTGCCAAGCAATATGACGCCAGCAACTGAAGCAAAAAGAAAACAGTTCCAGGATTTTATCCAGAGGGTGTTGGCGCCAGAAACGGCCGTGCGCGGCGTTGTCGGCATTGGCAGTCTGGCTTCCGGCCACATGCGCGCGGATTCCGACTTTGACGCCATCATTTTTTTGGAGCCGTTTGATTTGTACATCGTTCCCGCTGAGGCCGTCTGGCAGCCAGCTGAGGATGCTTTTTACAGTATTTTTGATCCAGCCCACAAACGTGGCGGGTTACAGTTCGATTTTGTTCGCCTCCCGCTTTCCCAATGGGCGGCGTCTGATTTTGTCTGGCCGGAGGGGAGACGGGCGGAACTGAGCCAGGGTTGGATCGCTTATGATCCCGATGGTGAAGTTGCTGGCCTGATTGCCCAAAAGACCACCTATGACGATGACCTGCGTTTGCATCGTCTCGATGAGGCGATCGTCTGGCTGGATCAGTTGCTGGGCAGCGACACGCCGGAGAAGGTATGGCAGGCTCTGGGGCCGCTGGTAGCCCACGATCGACTTCAGGCTGCCTACCGTCATCTGGTAGAGGCATTGTTTGCTTATAATCGCCAATGGCTGGTTTGGCGCAACCGCGAGATGAATCATCTGCTCCGGTTGAACTGGCTGCCGGCAGATTTTGCGGCACGCGCAGCCACGGCCGTTACCGCTCCCGACGCTACCCAGGCCGGTTATCTGCAACGGGTAGAAACGCTTCGGGCTTTATTTAAAGATTTACTGGCCGAACTGATCGCCAACGGCGATTATTCCTATACCCCGATAGACCAGGCCTTCATGCGTCTGCACGAAGAGCCGGGCCGCTCCTGGAACATCGAGGAATGGAATAAGTTCCGGATGGCCCGAAAACTGTAAAATTTGTTATTATTGGGAAAACAGAGATAGATGCTGCGAAGGAGTCATCTATGGGAAGCACGCACTTTGGTCGGAACCAACTCATCAGCGTAGACTTGTTTACGGATGCCTATCGCGTGACCGGGCGTGTATTGGTCGGCACCGGTGGCATCCATGCCGAGCTTGCCAATCCCAATTCTGATTTCCTGGAACTCCAAGACGCCTACGTTTCGCGCATTCACCAGCCAGGCGAAATTATATCTCACTACAAAGTTGCCGCTTTCCGAAAAGACAACATCAACTTTATCGTACTGCAAGATCGCCGCGAAGGAATTCCTGTAGGAACGCAGCACGGCCGTTCCGTCTTCACGCGCGGCCGTTCCCTTAGCGTCTTTTTAACCGTGCCTTCCTTTGAAGTTGCCGGCGAAATCATGCATGATGGCAAAATTGCGCCCAGAGAAATCCTGGTTCAATCCATCGGCCGTTTCCTCCTGGTGTTTTCGGCCAAAGCATCGGCTTCGCTCTATCCCGAAATTTCCTACAGCGGCGACCTCATTCTGATTCACAAAGAACGTATCGGCATATTCTGCCTGGGAACCTGATCTACTCACGCGCTGTTATTTCCATATGAGCGTATCTATGCTATCATGAGCCCATCGCCCGATTTGTGAACTACGGACAAAAGGAACGAAGGAGTCAGAAGAGTGGCGAGGATTTATGTAATTGATGATGATGAGCAGCTCTTGCGCATGGTGGGTTTGATGCTGGATCGCGGCGGTCATGCCACCACACTCATCAATGATCCCGTTGAAGGCCTGGAACAGATAAAACAAAACAAACCAGACCTCCTCGTTCTCGATGTGATGATGCCCGACATGAGCGGGCACGACATCGCCCGCCAGATTCGTGCGCAAAAAGGGTTGGAAAGCCTGCCAATTCTCATTCTCACCGCCCGTTCCCAAGAAGTCGATCGCGCTACAGCCCTCAAAAGCGGCGCCGATGATTATCTTAGCAAGCCAGTTACCTCCCAAGAATTGATTGAGCGGGTGGACAACCTGCTGCACAAGCGTGAAAATCGCACCCGGCCAGAACAAGGAATTCTGATTGTCATGTTTGGGATGCGCGGGGGCGTGGGGCAGACGACGTTGGCTGTTAACCTGGCCAGCGCGCTGCGCCGCTTATCCCAAGAAGAGGTATGCCTGGTTGATTTGTCGCCCTCCGGGGGGCAGGCGGCCATGCACCTGCGCTTGCAGGCCCGCACTACCTGGGCTGATTTGCCTACGGCCAGTGAACTGGACTGGTCTGTTTTCAAGGAAAAGCTGACCATTCATCCATCGGGTTTGCGTCTGCTGGCTGCCCCGTCTGTACCGCAGTCGGCGACAGAACCGGCGCCTGAACTGGTGGAAGCGTTTTTACCGCTGTTGCAGGGGCAGATGACGTTTACAGTGGTTGATATGCCGCGTGTGTTTAGCCCTACGTTTACGGCCGTTCTGGAAGCCGCCGACATTGCCTTGCATGTGTTAGCTGCCGACGTGGTTTCCGTGCAAACGGCCGTGCAAGTCGACCGGCTGCTCAGCAAAACAGGCATCAGCTTCCGCCAGAAGAGCTACGTTCTCAACCACATCCAGCCCGAGGCCGAACTCCCCCAAACTACCGTGGAACGCGGTCTCAACGCCCGCGTCGCCTCTAAAATCAACTTCGATCCCAATCAATCTCGCGCTCTGGCTCAGGGCGTTCCCCTTACTCTGACCTCCGCCAAATCCCCCCTGCCGACCATGATGAATCGCATGGCCGAAGTCATCTGGCAGCGCGTCGTCAACGCCGCTGCCAAAAAATAGCCCCCCTTATTCCAAAGCCGACCGGGCCAAAATGAAGTCCATGATAGACTGCGCCAAAGTCTTGTTTGGGGCCCGCACCACCAGGGTCTTTTGCTCTGTCTGGAACTGATCCGGGTAAAGGCAGACAGCTTCGGCACGGCCGTCCCAGCAGCGAAAGTTGCTCGTCCCCACCTGCTCCAAACCGGGCGCTCCCAGCAGACTGGTCAGATAGACGTCATAGTTGCTGGCAAACGTCTGGGCGTCTTCGGGCGAAGCCCAGGCCGCCTGCCAGGCCAGTACCAGCTCATCTCCAGGCGTGTCGCTGTAAATGGCGTAGCGGTCGCCAGCCCAGCCCGACGCCGCAGCAACGGCCGTGGCCGGTTCCAGTCCCTGGCTCAGATACTGCCCCATCATCCACTCACCCAGCACGCCTTCACTGGACAAGGTCCAGCCGGGCGGCAGTGCCCCAACTAGAGGCGGCAGCGTTACTTCCTGGACCACCTCTCCACTCTGAAAAACTTCAAGATGCAGAATTTGTTGGGTAGACTGCAGGGGCCGCTGCCAGGCCGTATCTACCGCGCTAAAATCGCCGTTAATCTCGTACAGTTGCTGCACAAAATTCAGGCCGTCGGCTGCGGGGAAAATTTGCTGTTCGTTGATGATTTCCGGCGCTGCTCCTGGCATAAGCGCCAGATCATCATCCAAACTGGCCTGCAGTTCACTTTGTAGTTCGGGATTGGTCTGGGCGATATACAGCTCTTGCGCCAGGCGGATTTGCCCTTCGGCCAGAGCACAGAGCGCCGCACGTTCGTCCTGGTTGCCCACGGCCGTTTCCCGGGCGGCCAGGTCATACGTGGCCAACTGCTGCTGGCGCACCGCGGCCCGCACGGCCGTGAGGCGGGTTTGGGCACTTTCCAGGGGGTTTTGTGGCTGCGGCACGGCCGTTAGCTGACAGTATTCCCCCAGCCGGCTCACGTCAGCATCTTCTGGTAGAGGAAAATCAAACGCACGTAAAAAGAGCAGGTTGGCGGCAGGATCACGGCCGTTAGCGGCCACGGCCTGCTGCGCGCCGCTGCTGGTGCCCGTGTTAGCCGGCGCTGCGCCGATGATCTGCGCTACGGTCTCCTGGAAAGCCGTGGTTTCGGCGGCCAGATCCTGAATTTGCACTGTCACGCTGACGACCTGACTGGAGATTTGGGCCACATTGACGGCCGTTACCGCCACCGTAAAATCACCCTCTTCCTGCGGTATCCACTCGGTTTCCACCGTACGCAGCGTTTCGCCGGATAAGGTTTGCGTTACCACTTCTCCGGCGTGGGCCATCAAAACCGATGCCAAACCCATATCGTCGGCGGCCACGGCCACAACTTTTAGCGGCTCGCCAAGCTGCGCCACACTGTCGCTCGCCGGCTCCAGGATGCTTACCTGCGGCGCACCGGGCGTGGCAACCGGGTTATTTTCCAGCAGCAGCGCCTGGGTGAATACGCGTGTCTGCAGCAAATTGTTTTCTTCTTGTTGCGTGATGAGGTCTTTTTCGGCCAGTTGGTGATTGGCAATGGCCGTGTCGCGTTCTGTGGCCACGGCCGTTCCTGTTGCCTGCACGGCCGTTAAACTGTCTTCCTTTTGCCGCAGCTCATCCTCCAGGCCTACAATGCGCGTGGCCCGTGCCTCTGCTTGCTGCGCCTGCTCTTCTAACGGTCCCCAGCCCCGATACAAAAACCAAAACAAAGCGATCAGGACCAAAACCACCATAAACAAAATCAGTACAAGGCCGCGCAAAGTAGAAGAGGAGGATTTCATAAAGCGTCTCTTTAGTTGCACTTGCAACACAGCCAATCGCAGCAAGTAACAGACAATCAGGAAAATACAGCCGGCAAGTCACAACGAATACCTGAATGCTACACGAGTAGTACCTGTGGGTCAAGACGGTCCCAGACGTTAACGGGCGATGAGAAAGCGGCACGGCCGTTAGCTGCGCAACGCCCGTTTTACACTGGCCGACGGCCGTTCACCGCTCTAAAACTACAACTCGATAGCTTTTGACAGCAAAGCACCGCTATAAATGGCGCGACTTTCCCTGTGAAAACAGGTTAATCATCATAGAGTTGAATTTGCTCCCGCAGCCCAAAAGCCTGCGGGAGTATTGTGCAGGAAGGAGAAATTGTGACTGAAAAATCTTCCCGTTTACCAGGCTTCTACAAAAAAACACTGCCCGAACGCGCGGCGGCCGTGGCCCAATGGGCTGATCTGACCGACGAAGAACTGGCTACCGTCACCACCCAGGGCTTGCAGCCGGAACAGGCCGAATTGATGATCGAAAACGTCATCGGTACCTATGCCTTGCCGTTTGGCATCGCCGCCAACTTTCAGATCAACGGCCGTGACTACCTCATTCCCATGGTCGTGGAAGAACCCAGCGTCGTCGCCGCCATCAGCCACGCCGCCAAGTTGATTCGTGCCGGGGGCGGCTTCACCGCTTCCACCAGCGAGCCGGTCATGATCGGCCAGATTCAGGTGCTGGACATCCCCGACATGGATGCGGCCATTGCCAATCTGGAAGCCCATAAAGCCGAACTGCTGGAACAGGCCGACTGCTGCGACAAGCTGATGGTTTCCCTGGGCGGCGGCGCACGCGACCTGCAGTTTCGTCCCTTCCCGGATACGCCGGTCGGCCCCATGCTCATCGTCCACCTGCACTACGACTGCCGCGATGCGATGGGCGCCAACGCGGTGAACACGGCCGTTGAGAATCTGGCCCCCATGGTCGCTGACCTGACCGGCGGGCGCACCAATTTGCGCATCCTCTCCAACCTGGCCGACCAGCGCACCGCCACTGCCAGCGGCATCATTCCCGCCGCCGCTCTGGAACGCGACGGCTACACCGGCAGGGAAGTGGCCCGCCTCATCGAAGAGGCCAACGCCTTCGCCATTGTCGATCCGTACCGCGCGGCCACGCACAACAAGGGCATTATGAACGGCATCGACGCCGTGGTCATCGCCACCGGCAACGATTGGCGGGCGATTGAGGCCGGGGCACATTCGTTTGCCGCGCGCAACGGCCATTACCAGGCCCTAACCGACTGGCACGTCACCGCAGACGGCGATCTCTACGGCGAAATCACCCTGCCGATGGCCGTGGGCATTGTCGGCGGGGCGACCAAAGTGCATCCGACGGCGAAAACGGCCGTAAAAATCCTGGGCATCCAATCCGCCCCGGAACTGGCGATGGTGCTGGCTTGCGTCGGTCTGGCCCAAAACCTGGCCGCCATCAAAGCCCTGGCTACCGTGGGCATCCAAAAAGGCCACATGCGCCTGCACGCCCGCCAGGTTGCCATCGCCGCCGGCGCTTCCACCGACCAGGTGCAGGCCATCGCCGACCGCCTGGCCGCCGAAAAGAAAATCAACATCCTCCGCGCCCAAGAACTGCTCGCGGAACTGAATCAGCTATAAGCTATTAGCTAACAGCTCACAGCTTACAGCTCAAAAGGAAATTATGAACGCATATAACCCCACAAACGGACTGATGAAACCCGACCGGCCGGTGGGCATTGCCGGGTATGGGGCCTACGTGCCCCGCTATCGTATTCCTGCCGCTGAGATTTCACGCATGTGGACCGGCGGCACAGGCGGCGTACCCATTAAAGAAAAGGCCGTCAATGGCCTGGATGAAGACGTTGCTACCATGTCGATTGAGGCGGCGCGCAACGCCATGATACGCGCCCAGATTAATCCCCAGGAGATTCGTGCTGTCTGGGTGGGCAGCGAAAGTCACCCCTACGCCGTCAAACCCACCAGCACCATCGTCGCCGAAGCCATCGGCGCGGTGCCCAATACGCAGGCCGCCGACTGGGAATTCGCCTGCAAAGCGGGCACGGAAGCGATGCAGGCGGCTATCGCTTTTGTCGGTTCCGGTATGGCCCGCTATGCCCTGAGTATTGGCATGGACACGGCTCAGGGGCGGCCGGGCGACGCGCTGGAATATACGGCCGCTGCCGGCGGTGCGGCTGTCCTCATCGGCCCGGCCGATGAGTCGTTGGCGCTGATCGAAGGCTCCTACTCCTTTGTCACGGACACGCCGGACTTCTGGCGGCGCGCCCACGCCGACTATCCGTCGCACGGCGACCGTTTTACGGGCGAGCCGGCCTATTTCAAGCACGTGTTGGGTGCGGCGGAGGCTCTGATGACGGCCGTTAACCGCACGCCTGCCGACTACCGCTGGGCCGTCTTCCACCAACCCAACGCCAAGTTTCCCGAACGGGCGGCGCAGGCTTTGGGCTTTGCGCCGGAGCAGTTCAAAACCGGCCTGCTCAGCCCGCGCATCGGCAACACGTACTCCGGCTCCACCATGATCGGCCTGACCGCCATCCTGGACGTGGCCGAACCCGGCGACCGTATCCTGATGGTCAGTTACGGTTCCGGCGCTGGCTCCGACGCCTTCGACCTGCAAGTTACGGAGCGCCTGCTGGAAGCTCGCGGGCGGGCTATCTCCACCGAAGGTTACATCGCCCGCCGCACCGAGATCGATTATGCGACCTATACGCGTTATCGGGACAAGTTGAAGATGTAGAATTGTTGGTTGGTGGGTGGGTTTGTTTGTTGGTTGGTTTGCTTAACGAAAAACCAACCCAACCTACTAACCAACCTAACCAACAACCCAACCTAACCAACTAACGAACACCAAAATCACTATGAACGTTTCAATTATTGGACTTGGACAAACTGAAGTTAAAGAAATGTGGGATACATCCATCCGCCATCTGGCTTGGTATGCCATTGAAGCGGCTCTGGATGACGCCCACATCAGCAAAGTGGATGCCTTGTATGTGGGCAATATGCTGTCCGGCGAGTTGAGCCAGCAAAACCATCTGGGCGCGCTGGTGGCTGACTTTGCCGGGATGCGTGGTGTGGAAGCCGTTACCGTCGAAGCGGCCGATGCCTCCGGCGGCATGGCTTTGCGACAGGCCATCCTGGCCGTAAAAAGCGGCCTGGTGGAAACGGCTTTGGCTGTGGGCGTGGAAAAAATGACTGATCAGACCGGATCGGCCGTGACGGCGGCCATGGCTTATGGCCTGGACGCTGACTATGAAGCCATGCAGGGTTTAACGCTGGCCGGCATGGGAGCGCTGCTGATGCGCCGCTACATGTTTGAGCATGGTTTAGACGTGGCCGATTTTGCGGGATTCAGCGTGAATGCTCATGCCAACGGTGCGGCCAATCCGCTGGCGATGTTCCGCAACCGCCTGAAGCCGGAGCGTTTTGCGTCTGCGCCTCTGGTAGCTGATCCGGTGAACCTGTTTGACATGGCTCCGGCGGCCGATGGCGCGGCGGCGGTGATTGTAACCAGCCGCGAGAAGGCGATGGATATGGTGCCGCAACCGGTGGAAATTGCCGGTTCGGCCGTGGCGACAGACACGATTGCTTTGCATGATCGCCGGGATGTTTTGTGGCTGCAAGCTGCGGCGACAAGCGTGCAAAAAGCACTGGCACAGGCCGGTGTAACCACAGAGGAGATCGATCTGTTTGAACTGCACGATTCGTTTACTGTGCTGGCGGCGTTGTCTTTGGAAGCGGCCGGGTTCGCGGGGCGTGGGGAAGGGTGGATGCTGGCGCGTGATGGGGAGATCGGGCGCAACGGCCGTATTCCCATTAGCACGTTTGGCGGTCTGAAAGCGCGGGGTAATCCCATGGGCGCCACGGGCATGTACCAGATCGTGGAGGTGGCCCGGCAGTTACGCGGCCAGGCCGGGGAGTGCCAGGTTGAAGGGGCTAAAGTTGGTATGGCGCAAAACCTGGGGACGAATGGCGCAACGGCCGTTACCCACATCTTGCGTGTTGCCGAATAAGCGTGACGATTCTGGTGCAATTTATGGACAAAACATGAAAATTGCCCCAAAAAACGGCCGTATGATAGCTTTTGACAGTTTTTTTGTCGTATGTTGGCAGTGAATGGGAGTTATTCCGTGGATAATTCTCTATGGATGCACAGGCATCGAATGAACTTAAACTTAATTTTCGACATCTTCGGAATGAGTCGGAGGCAATAAAATGGAAGTATCACGTCATTGGCGTTTACAAGCACAGCGATACCAGCTAGTTGGCGAAACATGCGATTCTTGCGGCGTTAAATTATTTCCGCCCCGCGACGTTTGCTTGGAATGTGAAGCACCGGCCCAGGAGCTGTATACGTTTACAGGCCTGGGTGAAATTTATTCTTACACCACTATTTACGATGCGCCGGCCGGTTTTGAGCATAATGCCCCATACATGGTGGCCCTGATCAAACTGGAAGAAGGCCCTTTGGTCACTGCCCAACTGACTGACATGGACCCCTCAGAAGCACAGATTGGCATGCCGGTAGAAATGGTGACGCGCAAACTGCGCACCGATGGGGAAGAGGGCATGATCGTGTACGGGTATAAGTTCCGCCCGGCAGTGAAAGAGTTAACGGCCGTATAAACTCCCGTATCCTCTTTTTCACCTCCCTTAACGCAAAAGCTCGCCTTGTTTCAGGCGGGCTTTTTTGTTTCCCCAGCCTGGTCGCAGCCAGGTATTCTCGGGGAGGCGGGCGATATTTGTGGTAAATATGGACAAAACCTATACAGGTGTGCTAGAATATGACGCACAAGTTTAAGCTTTGTACCGTGGAAAACGAGGTTATTTTGACAGACGTAAACAAAACCCCCACCTTCAATCTGAAAGCCGTTGTCCAAGAAACCGGCATCAAACCGGACACGCTGCGGGCCTGGGAGCGCCGCTATGGCTTGCCACAGCCGGAACGCACCGCAGGCCGCCATCGGCTTTACTCGCAGTATGATATTGACATGCTGAAGTGGCTTCAGGCACGCCAGGACGAGGGCTTGAGCATTAGCCGCGCTGTGGATCTATGGCGCCAGCTGGAAGCAGAAGGCGAGTCGCCCGTAGAAGCGTATGGTGTCGAGAGTGAGGAAACGCCATCGCAAATTGTGGCGGGAGATTCGATCAATCAACTGCGGGAGGGCTGGATCGCTGCTTGTTTGAAGTTTGACGAACACCGTGCCCGGCAAATTTTGTCGCAGGCGTTTGCGCTGTTTCCGATGGAGACGGTGTGTTTTAAGCTGCTGCAGCAGTCGTTGGCGGAGATTGGGGCGGGCTGGTATGAAGGCCGGGTGACCGTGCAGCAGGAGCATTTTGCTTCGGCGTTGGCGTTCCGGCAGTTGGAAACGCTGTTGAATGCTGCGCCGCCGCCTAATAAAAACGGCCGTATCGTCGTCGCCTGTGCCCCCGAAGAGCTGCACACCTTCAGCGCACTCCTGATTACCTTGCTGCTGCGCCATCGCGGCTGGGATGTCATTTACCTGGGCGCCGACGTGCCGCCGGATCGCCTCTCGACCACTCTAAGCGACATCCGCCCGCAGCTTCTTATTGTAACCGCCCAAACGCTGCACACGGCCGGCACACTGCCCGGCGTCGCCTTGTTGGCCCGCGAAACCAATACGCCAATGGCCTACGGGGGTGGTGTGTTTACCATGATCGAAGAGATTGTGCCCCACATTCCAGCTTACTACCTGGGCGATGAACTAAGCGCGGCGCCGCAGGTGGTTGAACGTCTGGTGAGTGGGAGCCACGGTGAACCCCAGGCCCAGCTTGCCTCGCCGGCCCATCAGGCGGCGCTTGACCAGTTTACTGGACATCGTTCGGCGATTGAAGCAGATGTGTTGGAAGCGCTGGCCTCTGCAGATGTTCCTCTACGTTATCTGAAAAATGCCAACCGCGACCTGGGCGATAACATCCAGGCTGCGCTGGCTTTGGGCGATATGGACTTGCTGAACCACAACCTGGAGTGGCTGCAAGGTCTGTTGGTGAATTTTCATTACCGGATGCCGGAAGAGGTGATGAAACCCTACATGGCGGCTTATCAAAAAGCCGCCGAAGAACATTTGGATCAGGCGGGCCAACCCATTCTGGAGTGGTTGGCGCATGTCAATTAAATTTTCAGCATGGGGCAATACTTTGCCTCATAGGAGCCATTTATGCGTGTAATAATCACCGGTGGGACCGGTTTGATTGGCAGTGCTCTGGCCGAAGATCTGGCGAAAGATGGGCACGAGGTGATTGTGTTGAGCCGCAGCCCTGGGAGCCACGATCTGCCGCCTGGTGTGCGGGCCGAAAAGTGGGATGGGAAAACGGCCGTTTCCTGGGGCCACCTGGCCGATGGGGCCGACGCCATCATCAACCTGGCCGGCGAAAACCTGGCCGGTAAAGGTTTGTTTCCCACGCGCTGGACGGATAAACGCAAAGAGAGAATTGTGCGCAGCCGCCTGGATGCCGGGCAGGCCGTGGTGGAAGCGGTGGAGGCCGCCTCCCAAAAACCGCGCGTGGTTATCCAGTCTTCTGGCACAGACCATTACAAAGATGTGGGCGATGAGTTTATCACCGAAGCGTCGGCGCCGGGCCGGCACAGCTTTCTGGCGAATCTGACCATAGACTGGGAAGCTTCGACTGAGCCGGTGATTGCGGCGGGTGTGCGGCAAATTGTTATTCGTTCCGGGGCAGTCTTCAGCCCGAAGAGCGGCGCTTTTCGCACGCTGGTTTTTCCTTTTAAGTTTTTTGTGGGCGGGCCGTTGGGCAACGGCCGTCAGTGGCTGTCCTGGATTCACCTGGAAGATGAAGTGCGGGCGATTCGCTTCTTGCTGGCGCACGAAACGGCTGTGGGCGCGTTCAACTTGTGCGCGCCGCAGCCCATCACCAACGGCGCTTTGGCCAAACTGATCGGCAAGGTGATGGGACGGCCGTCTTTCATCCCCGTGCCGGCATTTGCTTTGCGCCTGGCTTTTGGCGAAGTCGCCGACGTGGTCTTGGACAGCCGCCGGGTCTTGCCGCAGCGCCTGCAAGAACTGGGCTTTTCGTTTCGTTACCCGGACCCGGAAACGGCCGTGCGCGATCTCCTGGACAAGCCTGCAAACGGCCCAAGCCAGAGTTAGCGCCAACCGTTCCTGCCCTCTACCCTCTGTCTTCTATGACCCAAACCCCTTTCCTCTGGCTGGGCGCAAACCGGGCACGCCGCTGGCCGGTGGGCGATAAGGCGCGCTTGTTGGACAAGGCCGCCCACGCCGGGCTGCCTGTTTCTGCCGGGGCCATCCTGCTGGATGAATTTTTTGCTCTGCTGGCGGCGGAAGGCGTGGTGGATGTGCGCGATGGGATCGTGACGGCCGTCGATGACGACTGGCTGCACGAAACCCTTTACGAGGGCATCCGCTTCCCGCGCCTGGACGCTCCCGCCATCATCCGTGCCGCTTTCTCCGTGGACGGCGCGGCGCTGACCGCCGATCCGCGCTATGCGCCGCAGCGCGCTGTCCACCTGGACGATCCCGCGCAGTTGGCCCGCGGGCTGTGCCGCGTATGGTCCAGCGCCGCGGCCGCCGGGCTGCGGCGGGACGTGCTGCTGATGGAGATGATCGCGGCCGAGATCGAGGGCACGGCCGTTACCACAGCCAACGCCCCCGACCCCGTCACCAGCCAGGCAGCCAACGCCAGCCCGGAAACCATCACCCTGCCGCAGTTGGGCCGCTTTGGCCGCCCTGATGCGGCCTTACCGCCTTTTGCCCAGCGGCTGCAAATGCTGCTGCGCGGCGTGCGCCGCACCTTCGGCGGCGGGGTGTGGCAGGTAGACTGGTTAGATGACGGCCGTATCTGCTGGATCATTCAACTCCACGCCCGCTCGATTTGATCCTTTCTGGCGACGAAGTGGTTTCTGAGCCGCAGAAATGGTTTATGGCAGCGCAGATCTCGTTTCTGGCAGCGACGAAGTGGTTTCTGAGCCGTAGAAATGGTTTATGGCAGCGCAGATCTCGTTTCTGGCAGTGACGAAGTGGTTTCTGAGCCGTAGAAATGGTTTATGGCGGTGCAGATCTCGTTTCTGGCAGCGACGAAGTGGTTTCTGAGCCGCAGAAATGGTTTCTGGCGGTGCAGATCTCGTTTCTGGCAGCGACGAAGCGGTTTCTGGCAGCGCGAAGCGCTTACCAGGCAATGAGGTGTCCGCTTCGCCTGGAGCTAAAGCCCCAGGCTAAAAAACAACGCCCGGTGAACCGGGCTAGAAGAAAAAAAAGCCGGGTTTACCCGGCGTCGTTGTTATGCCGGGGTGTTCACGCCCCGGCCGGTCCGCATTCGCCCGCAGCTAAAGCCCCAGGCTAAAAAACAACGCCCGGTGAACCGGGCTAGAAGAAAAAAAAGCCGGGTTTCCCCGGCGTCGTCCTTGTGCCGGGGTGTTCACGCCCCAGCCGGTCCGCATTCGCCCGCAGCTAAAGCCCCAGGCTAAAAAACAACGCCCGGTGAACCGGGCTAGAAGAAAAAAAAGCCGGGTTTCCCCGGCGTCGTCCTTGTGCCAGGGTGTTCACGCCCCGGCAGGTGCAAAAAAAAGCCGTTAGGCGCCTGCCCAACGGCTTTTTTATCACCCATATGCAGAGCGACTACTTCGTCGCGGCGTGTACGCCGCGTTCCTGGCGTCCGCCATTGCCATTCACCGGCGGGACCATTTCCACGTTCTTATCCTTTGGTTCAACGTGGAAAGGCGGCTCGCTGCTTTCCAGCAGAGCAAGTTCCAGCACCTGGTCCAGGTAAGCCACCGGCACCAGCGTCAGATCCTGGCGCACGCGCTCCGGCAGTTCCGGGATGTCCTTGGCATTGTCTTTCGGCAGCAGCACAGTCTGGATGCCGGCGCGGTGGGCGGCGATGGTCTTCTCTTTCAGGCCGCCAATAGCCAGCACTTTGCCGCGCAGGGTCACTTCGCCGGTCATCGCCACGTCGCGGCGCACGGGCCGCCGCGTAAAGGCAGAGATGATGGCCGTGGCCATGCCGATGCCGGCGCTGGGACCATCTTTGGGCACAGCCCCTTCCGGTACATGGATGTGCAGGTTCACCTGGTCAAAGATCGCTGGTTCCAAACCCAGGCTGCGGGCGTTGGCCCGCGCATAGGTCAGGGCAGCCTGGGCCGATTCGCGCATCACGTCGCCCAGGGAGCCGGTCATGGTGATACGGCCGTTTCCTTCGCTCAGGCTTACTTCGATAGACAGGGTGTCGCCACCAAAGGCGTTTACCGCCAATCCGGTGACCACGCCTACTTCATCTTGCTCCTCGGCCGTGCCGTAGTGGAACTTATCCGGTCCCAGGAAGTCGGTCACGTCAACGGCCGTTATCTGGAACGGACCGCTTTCGCCATTGGCAATCTTCACCGCCAGCTTGCGCACCACCGAGCCAATCTTCCGCTCTAGCTGGCGCACACCCGCTTCCCGCGTATGGTGCCGAATAATCTTCTGCAGTGCCTCGTCCGTAAACGTCACGTCGATGTCCCGAATGCCGTGACCGGCCAACTGCTTCTTCAAAAGATAACCCTGGGCAATCGCCATTTTTTCTTCTTCGATGTAGCCCGGCATGTGGATGCTTTCCATACGGTCCAACAACGGCGCCGGGATGGTGTTCAACTGGTTCGACGTGGTGATAAAAATCACCTGGCTCAGGTCAAACGGCACTTCCAGATAATGGTCGGTAAAGCTGTGATTTTGCTCGGGGTCCAATACCTCCAGCAGCGCCGAAGACGGATCGCCGCGCCAGTCGGCGCCAACCTTGTCGATTTCGTCCAGCACGATGACCGGATTACGGGTGCCCGCGTCGCGCAAAGCGCGAATAACCCGCCCCGGCAAAGCGCCAATGTACGTGCGGCGGTGACCACGAATCTCCGCCTCGTCGCGTACGCCGCCCAGGCTGATGCGCACCATTTCTCGTCCCATGGCCCGCGCCACCGAGGTGGCAATAGATGTTTTACCAACTCCGGGCGGGCCGTTCAGGTTGATGATTGCCCCTTGCATTTGGGTGCCGGCCAGTTTGCGCACGGCCACGTACTCGACAATGCGTTCTTTCACGTCGTCCAGGCCGTAGTGGTCGGTGTCCAACACTTCGCGCACATGCTGAATGTCCAGGTTGTCTTCACTGGTTTTGCTCCACGGCAGTTCGACCAACCATTCCAGATAGGTGCGTATGACGCTGGCTTCAGCCGATTGCTGGCCCTGGTATTCCAGACGGTGCAGTTCTTTGAGGGCGCGTTCGGTGATGTCTTCGGGCATGCCGGCGTCTTCAATTTGCTGGCGCAGGGTTTCGGCGGCGTCTTCGCCTTCTTCGCCCAGTTCTTTGCGGATGGCCCGCATCTGTTCGCGCAAGACATATTCCCGCTGCGCCTTTTCGGTGCTGGTGCGGGCGTCTTGCTGGATTTTCTTGCGAATTTCGGTGATGTGTACCTCTTGTTCCAGGTATTCGTTCACAGCCTGCAAGCGTTGGCCGCCGTCCAGTTGCATGAGCAGTTCCAGTTCTAACTCAAACGGCAGGTTAAGCAGACCGGCAATGTAATCGGCCAGGTCGCCGGCCATTTCTTTGGTGCGGGTGATTCTCATCACCTGTTGGTTGGCTTCGCCCAGGGCTTCGGCGTACTGTTCCAGGTAGGCGATGGCTCTGTTTAGCAGATCGGGATCGTCGGTGTCGGTGAGTTCGTCCAATTCGCTGTAGGTGCCGATCAGGAATGGTTCGGTAGCTTCCAATTGGTGGAAGCGCACGCGGCGGTGCAAATCGACCAGCATTTGCACGCCAATTTGCGGCGCGCGCAGGACATCTCGTACGGTGGCCACCACACCGATGGTAGCCAGGTCATTGTCGGCCGGGTTTTCGATTTCGGCGTCGTGCTGAATGAGGATCAGCAAATCGCCGCCTTGCTCCACGGCCGTTTGTGCTGCCGCCAATGAATTCCGCCGGCCAATGGTGATGGTAGTGGTAATGCCGGGGAAAACAGCGCCGCCCCGGAGCGGAACTACTGGCAGTCTCTTCAATTCGGTATGAGTTGTTTCAGCCATTAAAAAATCCTTTGCCTAACGGCAGAGTTATAAGTTGCGCTTGTATTCAGTATGTTATGCAATTGCGCGGGCTACAATAGCCCATTGGTATTCTCGCGCAGGCACGTAAATAACGCGTTAGTCCTATGTCAGAAGTTTGTAAGCGAAAGATATAAGGAAGTTAAGAGGATTTGGACTGGCTGGGGCGGCTGAAAGAGAACGGCTGGAGAGCAAGCAAGGTCTTGCTCTCCAGCCTGGATTTACGGCCGTTAAGCTGGCGGTTGTGACACGGCCGTTGGGCCGGTCAAAAAGTCCGATTGGGCAAAGGCCGGATGGGGATACGTGTAAAAGCCTTCTCCCGTTTTGCGGCCCAGTTTGCCGGCGTCGAGATAGGGCTTTAGAAAGTCTGCGTGGGCACGCAGCGTGGCGTCGTTCAGGGTCGTGGCCCAGAAATCAATGATCTTCCAAATGGTGTCCAGGCCGATCATATCCTGAATGCCAAAGGGGCCGATGGCCGTTTTCATCACGCCCATCCAGGCGCGGTCCACGTCCTCCGGGGCAGCGACGTTTTTAACAACCAGGGACAGGGCGGCGGTGTTGAGGGCGCTGAGTAAGGAGTTGAAGACGTAGCCGGAGGACTCTTTCTGCAGCACGATGGGAATCTGGCCGATGCGCCGGGCGAAGCCTTCCAAAAGGGTGATCACGGCCGTATCCGTGCCCGGATGCGGCATGATGTCCACGACGTTAGAAACCCAGGCCGGCAGATGGAAGTGAAAAGCGGCAAACTGCGACGGCCGTTGCGTGGCCGCGGCAAACATCGACGGCAGCAGGGTGGAGCTGTTGGTGGTGAAAATGGTGTGCGGCGGGCACAACGCATGGAACTGAGCCAGCACTTTGCCCTTCAGCGCCGGATCTTCCGGCACCGATTCGCTGAGTAGGTCAGCATCGCGGGCGGCGTCGGCGGCAACGGCCGTCCACTGCATCCGCCCCAGCACCGCGTCCACCTGCTCAGCCGGTAAAACACCGGCGGCTGCCACGTCGGCCAGCTCGCGCCGCACGCTGGCCTGCGCCGCCGGCAAAACGTCGGCCTGCACGTCGTACATCATCACCTGATAGCCGTGCATGGCGCACTGCAACCCGATTTGCTGCCCCATCGTCCCGGTTCCGACAATCAAAACACGTTTAATCTCATCTAGTTCAATCATGTTGGCTTCTTGTCTGGAAGAGACCGGACCAGTTTGGCCCGGTCTCTCATCTCCAGTCTCCTGTTCTTGCTACTTATTCCACTCGGCCGCCTGGCGGTTGATGCGGCGCAGGGTGATGAACATGGCTGCCATTGAGGTGAAGAAGGCAATGGCGATCTTGGTCGGATCAACGATCGGTTCCACGCGCACGCCATCTGGACCGACGGAAATGGCCGCCACCGGGCGCGCCATCATGCTGCCGCCGCCGCCCCCACCGCCGCCAAAACCGGAGCCGTCCTCCTCGTCGGGGGCTGAGCCGCCGCCCCCGCCGCCAAAACCGTAACCCAGACCGCCCATCATTTCCGAGGCCATGATGACCGCATAATCGCCCTGGACGGTCGGTTTGGTAAACAGGCTTTCTGGCTGGGCCGCGGTAAACAGCTTGCCCATCAGTTCGTTGGCCTGTTCTTGATTGGGAATGGTTTCTTTGACGAACGTATTCAAATTGTTATTCATTGTTTTCCTCCAATTGATGGGGGCGACGGCCGTTTAACCAGGCCAGCGCCATCACCACAAAACTGAGACCCCAAATCGCCAGCAGCGCAAAACGGGTGACGTCGAGAATGGGCACCCGTGCGGTGACGCCATCTTGTTCTACCAACACGGCCGTTGGCCGATTCCACACAAAACCGCCAAGCGGCGTGTTCAGGGCCACTGCCTGCGCTTCCGGCACGATCGTCCGGCCGCCCACCGTTATCGGCTGCCCCGTTGTCGTGCCAAACTGCCAAACCTTCGGTTTGTTTTCCATAGATCCGTCTACCTCCTGGCCCAAATTCCTATACCGCAAAATAAATGTGTGAGAGATGATTAGCAGTGTGCGTCTGCCGCACAAGCCGGACATGATGTACAACAGATATTGTAACGTTGATTGAGGTAAATCTCACGCGCAACTTGGTTAACCTGGACGTGGTTGCCAGCAGGAGGGTCAATGAAAGGATTCTGGGTTGCTTTAACTGCCATTTTTGTCGTTTGTCTGCTCTGGCGACCAGTCCAGGCACAAACCGCCTCTGAACCGGCCTCGCTGCTTATTACCGAGGTGTATTACAACACGCCGGGCAGTGACGGCGACGAAGAATGGATAGAAATCGCTAACGTGGGCACGGCCGTTATCGATCTGTCCGCCTACAAAGTGGGCGACGAGGAAATGATGGGCGGCGGCGAAGGCATGGTTCGTTTCCCGGAAGAGGCCCGAATCGAGCCGGGTCAGGCAGTGGTGGTAGCGCAAACGGCCGTTGGCTTTCGCTATCTCTTTGGTCACAATCCCGACTTTGAAATCCGCGATACCGATCCTGCTGTGCCCGACATGCGCCCTTATCTCATCTGGGCCAGCGGCGACCTGGCCCTTTCTAATGAAGGCGACGAGGTGCTGCTGGTGGAGCGCACGGCCGTGCGCGACAGCCTTAGCTATGGCGACAGCACGTTCTTCTTCCAACCTGCCATCAACAACGTGCTTACCGGCCACAGCATCGAGCGCGTGCCCGCCGACTGCGATACCGACAGCGCCGCCGCCTGGCTGCCCCGCGAAACACCCACACCCGGCCAACTCACCTTCGAGGGTGAATGCCTGGCTCCTGTAGACCTGGCCGTCCAGGAAATCCTGCCGCCCATTGGCCAGATCCAGGGGCGCGGCGAATTTTCTCCCTACGTTAATCAGATGGTCAGCTTTCGCGGCGTCGTGACCGGTTCCTACGAAGATCGCAATACGCGCGGCGTCACCTACTACACGCTGTTTGTGCAGGATGCGCCGGGCACAGAAGACGGCGATCCGGCTACGTCCGATGGCGTGGCCCTGTTCTTGGGCCGCAGACGGCCGTTTACCCAGATTGGCGACCTGGTCAAAGTAACCGGGCTGGTGACCGAGTTTTTTGGCCTCACGGAACTGGAAGACAGCAGCCTGGAAATCACCGTCGAGGCCAGCGGCCAGCCACTGCCCGCCCCCGTGTCTATCGATCCGCCGGCCGACAATGCGGCGCTGGCCGCTTATTACGAGCCGCTGGAAGCTATGCGCGTGATGGTTGCGGGGACAGCGCAGGTGGTCGGCCCGACGTTTAGCGGCTGTGGATTTGCCGTTGCCCGGCCGGAATATGGCCTGCGCTTCTTACAGCAGCGCGCGGCAGACGGCATCGGCCGCGTCATCCCCATTCTGCACACCAGCGACGTGGACTGCACCGGCTTTCCCAACGTCAAAACGGGCGATACGCTCAGCGGATTGGCGGGACCGCTGATCTATCACTTCGACCAGTTCAAGCTGGTGCAGCAGCAGCCGGATGAGCTCCGGGTAACGGCCGTTCCCTGGCCGCCTCTACCTGCACCGCTGCGCGCCGCCGCCGGACAATTCAGCGTGTCCACCGTCAACCTGGAAAACCACTTCGACGCTATCGACGACACCGGCGATGCCGCCGAACCCAAGCCCGACCCCACCGACATCGGCCTCAAACAAAGCAAACTGGCTGCGGCCATCGGTCAGACGCTGGGCTGCCCCACGCTGGTGGGTATTCAGGAGGTGGAAAAGAAGGCGCTGCTAGACAGCCTGGCCGCCGAAACGGCCGTGACGTGCGGCTTCACCTACACCGTGACCCATCTGGAAAGCGCCGACGTGCGCGGCATTGACGTGGCCTTGCTCAGCGATCCGCACCACGTCCAGGTCCAGGCCGCCCAACTGCGCCAGACCTGCACGGAGCTGAACACCGGCATATTTGACGAAACGGCCGTTTGCCCCGACGGCCAATCCCCCCTGTTCTCGCGCCCGCCGCTGCAGGTAGACCTGACCATCGACGGCCAACCTTTTACCGTGTATGTCAACCACTTCAAGTCGAAGGTGGGCGGGGCTGCGGAGACGGAGGCGCAGCGGCTGGCGCACGCGGCCCACGTCGGCGGGCTGGTTGATGAGCAGTTGGCCCACGACCCGGAAGCGCGGCTCATCGTGCTGGGCGATTTAAACGATTACGAGTTGTCGCCCACTCTGCTGGCGCTGGCCGGTAACGGCCGTCTCCGCAACGTGCTGGCACAAATCCCCCTGGCAGAACGGTACAGCTACGTCTACGGCGGCGCCGCGCAGCTCATCGACGGGCTGCTGGTCTCTCCGGCCCTGAGCGGAGAACTGGCCGGCGTAACCATCCTGCACGTCAACGCCGACTACCCGGACAGCCTGAGCCGGGATGTCAGCCCAGACGGCCTGCTCTACAAAGCCACCGACCACGACCTGCCGCTGGCCGTCTTCAACCTGGCAGCCGCGCCGGAACCGGCCACGGCCGTCCCGACCCTCACCCCTGCACCGCCGGCCGCGGAACCGGCGGCGAGCAGCGGCGGAAGCTGGTTTTGGCTGCTGGGGATGGGTGGATTGGGCACGGCCGTTTTGCTGGCCGTTCTGGTGGCGCGCCGCCATCAAGCTGGGTAGAATCGCGCCGTGGACCAAAAGAAAAACATCCTCATCGTGGAAACTGATAGATCGTTTGCTCTGCACCTGGCCAAAGCGCTGAAGGCTTTGGGCGCTATGCGGGTGAGCATTGCCCCAGCCGTGCGTGAAGCGGCGCTGCACCTGGTACAGCGTGCGCAGGATCTGGCATTCATCCCTTTAACCGACAACGACCAGATCGTCCGCTCGCTGCGGGCTGTGCAGCCAGATTTGCGCCTGATTCTGATGGTTCCCGCGCCGGATACGGCCGTGCCGGATTTTTATTCCGGCCAGATCCAGGCGGTACTGATTAAGTCCCTGGTAGACGTGGATCTGGCCTCGGTGATCGAGCAGGCCGACGGCCAGCCTTTTCTCGGGTTAAACGAGGAAGAAGCGAAGATGCCGGTGCCTGATACGGCCGTTTTGATTGCGGCCTTGCAGCAGGCACAGTTGGGCCAGCTTTTGCAGACCGTGATTTTTGCCCAGGCGGCGCAGGTTCTGGCCCACTGGGGCAACCTCAACGATACGGAAGTGGCAAACGTGGCCTTATACACGGGCCGCGAGTGGCTGCAAGACCAGTACAAAACGCGAGTGCAGTTTTTGCATCTGCCCCCACGCTCGGGGGAGTGGCTGCTGTATACCACTTGCGTGGAAAAAGCGTACTTGCTGACGCTGGTGGCGGCGCCAGAAATGCCGATGCCGGAGCTGCGCCGCCAGGCGGCACTGCTGTCCGGCTATTTGCTGGATGCGCTGCGCGGAGTGGCACCCTTTTTCACGCCGCCGGAAACGTCTACGGCCGTGGAATCCGCCGACCAAAAATCGTTCGCTATCGTCTGGCGGCCGGTGGTGAGCCTGCCGCCGGCGCTGCACATTCCGCTGCGCCGCGCCCTGGATCGCCTGGCGACGGCCAACGGCTGCCATTTGCGGCATACGGCCGTGCAGCCAGAGTTGATTCACCTGGTGGTTACCTGTCCTCAAGGGCGAGACAGTGCCTGGGCGGCTTATCTCTTCAAAAATGGAGCCGAAGAAATCATCCAGCAGGAGTTTGGTGTGGCCGCCAACCTGTGGGAAACAGGGTACTACGCCACGGAATCGACTGAACCGCTTACTGAAGCGGAGCTAAACATCTTTTTGGAACACGACGCCTGAACTGCCACCAGCTTTTCCGAGGGAAACGTGATGACAACTTATCGTATCGAGCTAGAAGAAGCAGCGGCCAACCAGGACAAGCAGATCATCCACGAAGGTCTGCTTGCTTACAATGTGGCGCACTTTGGCTACGCCGACATCCGCCAGCTCAATCTGTTCATCCGCGACGAGGCCGGGCAGATTGTTGGTGGGCTGCTGGGTTATACGTATTGGGACTTTCTGTCGGTGGATATTTTGTGGCTGCACGAGGCCGTGCGCGGGCAAGGCTATGGTTCGCGGCTCTTACGGATGGCTGAAGAGGAAGCAGTAACCCGGGGCTGCCATCAGGTCCACGTGGATACGTTTGAATTCCAGGCGCCGGGTTTTTATGAAAAATACGGTTACCAGCGTTGGGGCGTGTTGGATGGGTATGACGGCCGTTTCAAGCGCATCTACTATCGCAAACTCCTGGGCTCAAGCCCCGGAGAAGAACAAAAACAGGAATAAACCAACCGCCAGTGCCAGGGCGATGAGGATCACAATTAAAGCTGCTTCCAATTTTGATAGTCCGGGTTGGGTAGCCGTGGGTGCGAGAGGATCGTAGGCCGGCTTGTCCCACGTTTCAGGCGTAAAGTCTGGGGAGGCAACGGCCGTTTCCCCTTCTTGCCGTTGGCCGCCTACCGTGCGGGCAATCGTGTCCATGATTTCCCCGTAGCGGCGGCGCTGGAGCAGGATCGTCATGATGAGAACGGCCGTAATCAGCAGTAAAACGAACGGGAAGAGTTCCAGGGGCATCAGCCCGCCGGCCAGAAAAGGCAAAATGAGCAGGGGAAAGAGCAGGTAAGAAGCATAGAGATAGCCGGCGATGGTTAAACGGCCGTGTGCCGCATCCAGGCGGGCCAATCCCTGCACCGGATTGCGCGAACCAGAGGTGTTGCGGAAGGCAAGCTCACGGGGGCTGAGCGCGCGGAAGGCAATACCCGCCCGCCACCAGGAGCGCTGGAGATTGTGTTCCAGCTGCGGAATGTGCGCTGCCAGATCCAGATTCACAGGCACTGTGTAGCTGCGCTGCAAAATAGGCAGACCGTGGCGAAAGTAAAATGGCGCCCAGAGGAGAGACAGGATCCATTCAGCAACGGACCCGAGGACGAGCAGCATCACAGCTGCCGGGAATGTCATGGCAAAGAATGTGTTCATGAGGGCTGGGAAAGGGGTTCAGGCGGATTCAAAGTCGACGGCCGTTACACCTTCAGACACCGCGCGCATGTAATCCAGCACCGGTTGGTGCTCCGGGTGGCTCTGATACGCCTGCAAACCAGCCAGATCGTCGAAACGAGCGATGAGCGCCAGGTCATAGGCGCGGGCCGAAGGCACGATATTGCAACCCACCTCCAGGCTGCGCAGCGAAGGCACCTTGCCTTCCAGCGCGCGAATCTTTTCCAGGGCGCGCTCTATGCTGCCACTGCTGTGGTCTTCCAGTTTATACATCACGACGTGTGTAAGCATCCTGACCTCCTGATTTCAGGTTCCCGAGGGCGGCAGAAAACGGGTAAACGTTAACTGCCCATCTCTAACCTCTACTCCTTACTCCCCAACCGTCACCTGCATTGTATCGTAAGCAAAGCGCAGAGGATAGCCTTCGGCCTGGAGTTTGTTTTCCAGGCGCAGCAGGTCATCATAGCTCAGATTATCTGGCTCTTCGATGTGGGTCATGATCACCTGTTTGGGCTGCATCTGGTCGATCATGGCCAGCGTCTGGCGGAAGGTGGCTTCTGATTTGAGCACCGGGTGGTCCAGAGGAATGATACGCTCGCCGGTCCACACGTCGAATTCGCCAATGCCCATAGGGACCACGGCCAGGTCCACGCCACGCACAAAATCGGGCGGCTGCCAGCCGACCAGTTCATCCGGGGCGATGAGGACGCGACGGCCGTTTTCCTCGAACAAAAACGCATAGACGTACGCCTCGGCTACCGGGAAGGGCGTGATGGTGACACCATGCCGGCTCACCGCTTCGCCTTCGGCCAGTGGGTGCAGCCGGACGGCCCCCATGTGCTGCATATAGGCGAAGTTTTCTTGCAGTCCCAGATGTGTGGCAAAATCGGCTGCGACCTGCGCCGGTAGATAAATATCCGTCGCGCGGTTGCTGCGCGGCCAGTGCCGCCAGTCGATGTTCATCTCCCAGATGCGGCGGCCGGCGGTGTGGTCCGGGTGCCAGTGAGAGTAGAAGCAGGCTTCGATGTAACCGAGCCGCGCCCGGTTGAGCTGCTCGTTGATTTGTTCCGAGGTGTCGATGAGGACGTTCGGACCGTGGACGTAAACGCCTGGTCCACTGCGGCTGTAAGGCACGCCTTTGGCCCGCGCTTCTTCGCACAGGTCACAAAAACAGCCGGCGCGCGGCGTGGTGAAGGCGCCGCCAGAGCCTAAAAATTCCAGTTTCATACTCCCTCCTCCGTGTCGGGTATTTCTTTTTCCAGGATGTAAAAGGGCCATTTGTTGCCTACCGTGGCGGTAAACTGCTGCACAACGACAAAACCCTGCCGCATCCAGACCCGCAGCGCCCGTTCATTGAAGGCGGCGATGGTCACGCGCAGGGTATCGGGCTGGAAAACCAGGATGGCGAACCGGGTAACGGCCGTTACAAACTGCGACCCCAGCCCCCGACCCGTCAGATCCGGCCGTACGCCCAGGCCAATGTCTACCGCCTCCAGGCTGTAATCGCCGCCAGGGACCTGGGCATCGTCGCCAAACGTGCAAAAGGCCAGCACCTTGCCGTCTTCGTCGGCCATCACGTAGCAGTCGATTTCCGGATCCAGAAAATAATTGACGGCCGCATCAACCAGGTTCGGGTCATTCTGGTCGTCGACCATGTTGTACACGTCATAGGGCGGCTCGTAAACCCAGAGCACAAACTGCCGGGCAGCGGCCGCGGTTACCGGAAGAAAAAGGTGGTCCAATGATGTTTCCTTCTACTGATGGTAGTGAATAGGGCAGCCAGTCCTCATGCGGAGACGCTGCCCGCCATCCCAGGCATCCCCAATCGTCCTCAATGATCGGGTGGAATGTCATCTGCGGCTACCAGCCGGTAGATTACCCAGATGAGGATGATCGTGACCAGAATAAAAAAACCGGCCAGCAAACCATACACCAGGGGTAATGGCGGCAGCAGCGACCTGCCCAGGTCACTGGCGCGCAGCGCCCCGCTTTGCAAGGCCGCAGACAGGTTCGTTTGCACCCATACCCACAGACCATACAGGCCAAACAAAAAAAGCAGCAGCCCGATCAGCCCTAGCAGAATTTTGATGAGTTTGCGCCGCACGGATTCAGGCTCCCCACAAAAAAACGTTCGCGCTGCCTAATCGTCGAACAGGTTCCGCTGGCGAAAACGGCCGATAAAAAGACGCCAGAGCAGTTTGGGCGTGGTCAACCATTGGATGCGCGCCCCCGATTCATCGTTGGCCAGTACCTTATCGGCCAGCCAGGGCGTTACCGTTTCGGGCCGATCCCCCAGCATGTTGAAGGCTTCTTTGGCTTTTTCCAGTCCGGCCGGGTCGTCGGTGTACTGGTCGGTCACAAAGTCGGTGGCGACCATGCCGGGACTGAGGGCGCTGACTTTAACGGCCGTTCCCTCCGTCTCCTCCGCCAAAGCCTTATTCAAAAAGCGAATCGCCGCCTTCGTGGCCCCGTAGATGGTGATGCCGGGGCGCGTACGGCCGTTGCTGCCAAAACCCTCCATGTTGTAAACATGCCCGTGTCCCTGGGCCAGCATTCCCCGAATCGCCACCCGGCAGCCGTAGATCAGGCCGATCAAGTTAATGTCCACGACCTGTTCCACAGTTTCCGGGGCCACTTTCCAGGCCATGACCTGCGGATGGCCCACGCCGGCGTTGTTGATCCAGACATCTACCTGGCCAAAGTGGGCCACGGCCGTATCCCACAAGGTTTGCATGTCGGCCAGCTGCCGGACATCGCCGGCCTGTCCGTGCAGGCGCGCCGGATCGTGTTGGGCGGCCAACTGCTGCATCGCTTTCTCCACGCTGGCGGGGGAACGGCCGTTCACCACCACCTGGCAGCCCCGCGCCAGAAACGCATCGGCCAGACCAAACCCAATGCCGCGTGTACTTCCGGTAATAACAATCGTTTTCATACAGTTTCTACAGCCAGTTCCGCCGCCGAATGTACCAAAACATCACGAACGGAATCAAAATCATGGCCAGCATCGCCACCTCGAAGGGCAGCCAGCCGGTCCAGGTGTGGGTGTCTATGCTCGGCGCAAAAAAGTTCATGCCAAAAAAGCCAGTGATAAACGACAGCGGCAAAAACAGTGCCGTTACCACGGCCATTGTCTTCATCACGTTGTTCATGCGGTTGTTGACGATGGAGAGGTAGGTGGTTAGCGAACCGGTAGACAGGTCGCGCAGGCTGTCCATCAGGTCATACAGCCGCACCATATGGTCGTAGATGTCGTTAAAAAATACCTGCGCCTCCGGGTCGATGACGGCGTAGTGGTTGCGGCTGAGGGCGCTAAACACCAGCCGCTGCGGCCCGATGGTACGCCGCATTTGCAGCACGCGCCGCTTTTGGATGAAGAGCTGCTCTAGCGTCTCATCGTCCGGGCTATTGAAGATTTCGTCTTCGATGTCTTCCAGCTCTTCTTCGATTTGCTCCACGGCCGTTATATGTTCGTTCATCAGCTCGTCGGCCACGCGGTAAAGCAGGCGGGAAATGCCATTGCGCCGGATGCGGTCGTCGGTCTGGCTGACCAGCCACACACGCTCCAGCGGAGCAATCTCTTCCTGGTGATAGGTTACCAGATAGTTGTGCCCCACAAAAATATCCACTTCCGGCAGGTTGATGGGTTCGTGGTCCGGCGCAGTGTACTTGATGGCGTGCAGCACGATGTAGAGATAGTCGCCCCAATCGTCCAGTTTGGGTGCATGGGCTTCGTTGAGGGCGTCGTCGATGGCCAGGGGGTGAAAGTGGAAGATGTCGCGCAGCACGGCTTCGCTCTGGTCCAGCGCTTCGCCCCAGATGTCCACCCAGATCATGCCCTGACCGGATTGGAGAACGGCCGTTACCTCGTCCAGCGCCAGATCCTTCTGGCACACTTCCCCTTCCCGACAGTACAAAACGCGAATCATGCCCGTCTACCCTTTTTTGCCACCTTTCTGTTCACGGATAAAGTCGGCGATCAGCCGGTGGGCGATGCTCAGCGCCGGGGGGTAGGGGGGCAAATCGTCCGCCGTATACCAGCCGGCGTCCATCAGTTCCGCCTTTTCCAGCACGATGTGGCCGCCGGCATATTCAGCAGTGAAGGCAATCATCAACGAATTGGGGAAGGGCCAGGGCTGGCTGCCAAAGTAGCGGATGTTCTTTACATCCAGTCCCACCTCTTCGCAGATTTCGCGGCGCACGCACATTTCCAGGGTTTCCCCCGGCTCCACAAAACCGGCCAGCACGCTGTACATGGGCACTTTGGCCCGCTGATTGCGCGCCAGGAGGATTTCACGGCCGTTTTTCCCCTCCCGCTCCACGCGCACAATAATTGCCGGGGACAGCCGCGGATAACTGGTATGCCCGCAGTTCGGGCACTTTTTGACGCGCTCATTGGGCGCGGTGATGGTGGGCGCTCCGCATTGGCCGCAAAATTGATGGGTTCGGTCCCAATCCACCAACTGCACGGCGCGCCCGGCCAGCCATAAATGCTCCTCATCCAGCCGGCCAAACAGGGAGCGCAGACCCATCAGGGCCAGGCCGTCTGGCAGCAGCTCCTGCGCCGCCTGCTCCGATTTCGGCAGGAGCTCAGCGGCGAAGCAGTGAATGCGTTGGTCGTTTTGCAGGTAGCCAAAGTACTGCTGGCGAATCACGCGGAATCCCGCCAGCTTGAGTGAGGCGGGATTCACCACCTGCGGAATGCGGGCTGCGCCCGTCTGGGCGTCCAACAAAACCAGCAGGTTGGACTTGTGGAATAAAAACCAGAAAGCGGGCCTGGCCTGGTTATCGGGCGGGGTGATCGCGGCGACAAAGTTCTCGTTCATGCGTTATGAATAGGGGTCTGGCGTAATCGTCGGCGTTAACGTGGGCGTGGCGCCAGGGTAAGCCGGATTAGTCGGCTGCGGCGGCGACGTAGGCAGAGGTGGTAGGCCGGTGCCCAGCGGCGGTGCGGTGCCGGTAGGCGTCGGTCCGGTTCCTACGGTGGGCGTGGGGGTGGCGAAACCAGGCGGGAAGCCGGTGGGCGTGGGCGAAGTTTGTGGCGTTACCGACGGGTAGACGGTGCCGGTTCCCGGTGTGGCAGTCATGGGCGGCGTGGGAGTGGACACGGCCGTTCCGGCAAACGTGGGGGTGGCCAGCGGCGTGAAGATGATTTCCGGGGCGGTGGGGGTGGCCAGCGGTGTTACCGCTTCTCCCGGCGGCGGGGTAAAGAGGTCGCCGGGCGATTCGCCGGAAACGGCCGTAGGCCGCGGCGTGCGCACAAAGTTGGGCAGCGGGTTCGGCGAGACGATTCGTTCCACTTCCAGGAACCAGGCAATGCCGTCCGGCGGCTCTTTGCCGCAGCCCAACGGCCCATCATAAAAACGCCAGATGCCTTCCACGGTAAACGTCGTGCCATCCGGTACGTAGCGCAGCAGCGACTCAAAGCCGGAAGCGTTGAGCTGCAGATCCTCGGCCACCAGCGCCCAATCGAAGATGGGGCCGCTGTAGGGGCGGCAGTCCGGCGGGGGCAGCGCCTGATAATCGCCGGTGACACGAATGCGTTGGTTGCGGTAGGTGACCGGGGCATCGTTCAGTTCGGTAAAGGTGACGACGGCCGGTTCGCCGGATACGTCGGTTTCGCCGGGGGTGGGGGAGGGGCGGAAGGGCTTGAGGCCGCGATTGTTTACTCCGCCCGGTAAGATGAAGGCCAGCAGCAGGATGATGAAGAGCAGAACCAGCAAGGGCAGTAAAAACCACAAGCGGCGGTATTTGCGCAAATAGATTTCGGCAATACTTTCCTGACTCATCGAATCGCTAACTTTGAATTTGACAGGTTTTCTGAAACCTGTCAGGTCTGGATGAGACCTATTCTTTAATAAACTTGGGAAGTTGTGGTCCGCGGTGCTGAATCCACCACTCGACCAGCAAAATCAAAATCGCTGCGCCCACTAACCAGGGCCACCATTCACGTTGGCCCACGTTGTTTTCGGGTGTCGTGTCGGCGGCCACCTGGCCGATTTGCAGCGCGGTGGCCGGTTGAATGGCTGACTCGGCCGGGCTGAACAGGTTGACGGCAAAGCTGCCGGCCGGACGCGTGCCTGTCTCGTCGCGCAGGCTGACGCGGTAAAGGCCCAACTGGTTGGTTTCCGGAAAGATGAGCGCCTCTTCGCCTACGTCGGCCGTCCACATACGGCCGTCTGGCTTTTCCACCAGCACGGCCGTGCTGCTGGCCGCCGGGGAAATTGTAACAGGATCACCCGGTTGTAGTCCGGTGGGAGCATCGAAGGCACGGCCAGGGCTGAGCCAGCCTGTAATATTAGCCATTAAAATGGGAAATGCAATTTGCAAGGGCAGGTCGGAGTCGCGCAGGTCGAAGGTGAGCAGGCCGAGGCGCTGCCCGTTGTGCTCGCCGGTGAGGATGAGCGGGCCGCCGGAGGCTGTGACCAACGGCCGTGCCCAGGGCGCGTCTACGAAGCTGGCCTGCCGGATGTGGACGTCGCGCCAGTCTACAAACTGCAGCAGGGGCGAATCGGCCAGGCGCACGGCGACAGTATCGGAAAAGACGCCGCCGACGGTGAACAAATCGCCGCCGCTGCCGGCCGGCGGGTTGATGATGAGCAGGTCGTTTGCCGGGATGGGGTCGGGCAGGGGCACGCCGTCGAAGATGAGCAGATCATAATCTTCTGGCGACAGGTCGGCGCCGGGGGCGGCTTTGAAGGCTTCGATGCCGGGCAGCACGCTGAAAACTTGCTCCAGAAAGAGGTTGCCCTCGGTGACGAGCAGGGCGCGGTTGGTAACGCCGCCTTCGTGCACGGCCGTGGCCACATTGTCCAGCGGCAGGTTGTCGTCTCGCAGATTGGAGAGGCGGGCGGTGATGACGGCCGTTCCTTCCGGCAGGTCCCACGTCAGGCTGGCGCTGCCCCCGGCCGGGACGCTGACGCGGCGCGAATCGGTGAGCGCGCCGTCGAGTTCCAGGCTGAGCAGGGCTTCCTGGTCCAGCGTGCCTTCGTTGCTAACGCTGGCGAAGAGCTGTGGGCCGGTGGCAGTGGGGCGGGTGGCCAGGGCGGAGATGGCCAGATTCTCGCCGCTGCGGCCGATGGGCAGGTAAATGGGGGCGGTGGGCAGCGGGGGCAGGTCGGCGGGCAGGCCGCCGTCGGAGATGATGACGATACGGCCGTCCTGGAAGCCCTGCGCGGCGCCGGCGGCCAGGGCCAGGGCGGCGGGCCAGTCGGGCGCGCCGTTTTCCGGTTGGGCGGCGTCCAGGGCGCGGCGCAGAGCGGTTTTATCGCTGCTGGCGCTGGCCAGCACGGCGGGAGTGTGCCCAACCTGGATGAGGGTCATCTGGCTGCCGGCGCTGAGGTCGTTGATGAGGTCGGCGGCCTGGGCCTGGGCGGCGGCGAAGCGGTTGGGGGCCGTGTCGGTGGCCTGCATGGAGGCGGAGCCATCGAGCAGGACGACGGTGCTGCCGGTGATGACGGCGGGGATGGGCAGAAACGGCCGTGCCAGGGCCAGCACCAGGGCGGCCAGGATGAGCAGCTGCAGGATGAGGAGCAGGTTGCGGCGCAGTTTTTGCCAGGGGGCGTTGGCTTCACGGTCGCGCAGCAGTTTTTGCCAGAGCAGGGTGCTGCTGACGGTGACTTCGCGCCGCCGCAGGCGCAGCATGTAGAGGATGATGATGGGCACGGCCAGCAGGCCGAGGAGGAGGAAGGCGGGCGTCAGGAAGGACACGGGTTGGTTAATCGGTTCATGGTATGGTTAATAAGATAGATTATAACAGAGAACCTGGAACTTCCCGGAACCTCTGAGGGGGAACTGGAACTTCCCGGAACCTTCAAGGTTCCGGGAAGTTTGAGTTGACAATTTGGCAGGCATTTGGGCAAAATACGGAACCCAAGCCAAGTTCCCAAGTTCCCGAAACCTCTGAGGTTCCGGGAACTTGGGAACTTTACGGAGATCAAGATGCCAAAACGCCAGACGCCATTTTTACCAGGTCACTATTACCATATCTACAATCGCGGCGCGAACCGCGATGCTATTTTCTTTTGTGAAGAGAATTATGCGTATTTGCTGAAGTTGATGAAAAAGTATTTGCTTGGAAACGAGATTGCGGTGATTGCTTACTGCTTGATGCCGAATCATTATCACTTTTTGCTGCGTCTGGATGGCGAGGTTGATTTATCTGAGGTGTTGGCGCGTTTGTTTAGGGCGTATGTGTTGGCGGTTAATAAGCAGCAGGGGCGGACGGGGACGTTGTTTGAGGGGCGGTTTCAGGATGTGCATATAGACCGGGAAGGGTATTTGCAGCATTTGTGCCGGTATATTCATGCGAATCCGGTGAAAGCTGGTTTGGTGACTGACCTTGATGACTGGCCTTATTCAAATTATCTGGAATGGGTGGGGAAACGGCCGGGTAAGCTGGTGGATATGGCGTTTGTGGCGGAGCTTTGTGGGGAGCTGCCGAGGCTGCGTGACGAAAGTTCCCGGAACCTCCGAGGTTCCGGGAACTTGGGATTGGCGTACCGGGCGTTTGTGCTGGATTATTTACGGGGTGTGGCGGGGCTGCCTGAGGATATTCAGGTGTATTTGTTTGGGTAGAGGTGACGAGGAACTGAGGTGACGAGGAACTTCCCGGAACCTTTGAGGTTCCGGGAAGTTGGTTGGCGATTCTGATCACGCTTCCAATCTCACCACGTCCCCCACGCGAATCGTCCCCGGCTGCTCCGTGGAGGCGTGCACGCCCACGCAGTTGTCGCGCGTCTGGGCGACGAGGCGCAAGA
This sequence comes from Ardenticatenaceae bacterium, assembly GCA_020634395.1. Lineage (GTDB taxonomy): Bacteria > Chloroflexota > Anaerolineae > Promineifilales > Promineifilaceae > Leptovillus. The sequence continues at coordinate 77,190 of JACKBU010000018.1, forward strand.
GGGCGGGGTCTTTGACGGCCGTTTCCGGGTCTACGTTCACCATCACGCAGCGCGGAATGCGCCGGTTCAGCCGGATGCGCGCCCCGGATGCGAAGTGCAGCGCCCGGTCCAGCCAGCTTTCTTCCAGGAACGGCCGTCCCCCGGCCGTCTCCAGCACAATGTTCTGCCGGAAGCGGCGGAAATCGGCGTTTAGGGCGGCGGCCGTGGCCGTGCTCATCACAGACAGCGGCAGGCTGTCGAACACGCCCCGGCCGATGTGGATGAGGCGCACGTCGTGGCCGTAGGCCTGGGCCAGTTCGGCCTGCAGGTCGGGGGAGGTGATGGGCAGGGAACGGCCGTTGGGCGTCTGCACCGCAATGCCGGAATTGCGCACGTCGGCGGGATAGGTAAACTGCGGCGTATACAGCAGCATCTCCGGGATTTCTCGCCCGGTTAGCCAGGGAAAAGACGAATCGGGCCGGTCGCCGCGCACAAAGGCATAGCGCCGGTCGCCTTCCAAACCGTGCCAATATACCTGCGCCTCCGCCAGCGCCTCGCCGCGCATCGACTTCACCGGATAGCGGTACAGCGCCTTCACAATGCCTACGTCTTGAAATTTTTCAGTCATTGGTTACTCCGAGAAAACTTCCCGGAACCTCAGAGGTTCCGGGAAGTTGGGAAGTTGGTTTACCCCACGGCCTGCAAAATCCACAAGGCCACCATGCCCACGGCAATGGTCCACAGCACGCTTTTGGTGCGCCAGGCGACGAGGGTGGCCAGCAGACCGGCGAGCAGGCGCTCGTTGCCCAGCGAGATGTCCAGTGTGCCGCCGGGCATGAACAGTTCGGGAAAGATGATGGCCGAGAGAACGGCCGTGGGCACAAAGCGCAGCGCCTGCCGCGCCGTGCCTCCAATCTCGATGCGCTCCATCAACAAAATCGGCCCCAGCCGCAGCGCATAGGTAATAATCCCCATGCCGATAATGGCAATCCAGATGTTCATAGGTGTCTCCGTGAGGCGTGCTGCGTGCTGCGTGAGGGTTGTTTTCACGCAGCACGCAGCACGCTTTTTATTCATTCGCTTCCAGGAAACTTCCCGGAACCTCCGAGGTTCCGGGAAGTTGGGGAAGTGTTTTCCAGCACCACCCCCACCACAATGCCCGTCAGGGTGGCGATGATCAGGCCCAGTTTATAGGGCAGGGTGAACGTTAAGAGGGCCACAATGCCTGCCGATAGGGCCGCGGCCAGCGACGGCCGTCCCTGCAGCGCCGGGAAGACAATGGCGATAAACGTCAGCGCCAGCGTAAAGTCCAGCGACCAGTTTGCCGGGAACTGCGCGCCCAGGAAAATGCCCACGGCCGTGCTGATCTGCCATTCCGCCCACATGATGAAGCCTGCCCCCAGGAAGAACCAGTGTTTGTAGGCGATGGGGATGCGGCGATCGGCGTAGTGCACGGCCGTCATCACATACGCCTCATCGGTCAGCAGGTAGGCCAGCAGCCAGCGCCAGCGCTGCGGCAGATGGCGCAGGTCCGGGCCGAGTGCCGTGCTGTACAAGACGTGGCGCAAATTCACCACCAACGTCGTCAGCCACAACACCGGCAGCGCCGCGCCCGTGCTCATCATCTGCGCGCCAATGAACTGCGCCGCCCCGGCAAACACAATTGACGACATGGCCTGCGCCTGCCAGGCATTCAACCCGGCGGCCACCGCCAGCACGCCGTAAATCATGCCAAAGGGAATCCCCCCCAGGACAATAGGCAGTTCAGACCTGACGCCGCTCCAAAGTTCGGACAGGCGCGGGTGGGCGGATGGGTGAGCTTCTGGGTCAGTCATCTTGGTTTTTTTGATGCGTGAGGCGTGATGCGTAACGTTCGCGCTTCACGCTTCACCCCTCCCCCAAAATCGCCTGCAGTTTTTCCAGCGCCAGGTTGCCGCCGCTCATCACCAACACCACCTTTTTACCGGCAAAGCGTGCCTGGTAGCGGACGGCCGCCGCCAGCGGCGCGGCGCCGGCGCCTTCGGCCAGGTTGTGGGTGTGGGCCAGCAGCGTGACGATGGCCTGTTTGATTTCGGCGTCGTCGACCAGCAGGAAATCGTCCAGGTATTGGCGCATGATGCGCTGGGTATTGGCAAACGGCACGCGCGTGGCAATGCCCTCGGCGAAGGTGTTCATCTCCGCGGCGACCATATCGCCGGCGGCCCAACTGCGCTGCATGGCCGGCGCCTGCGCCGACTGCACGCCAATCACTTCGATGCGCGGGTTGATGGTTTTGGCGACGATGCTGGTGGCGCAGACGCCGCTGCCCGCGCCCACCGGCACCAGAATGGTGTCCACGTCGGGCAGGCTTTCCATGATTTCCAGGGCATACGTGCCCACGCCGTGAATGAGCAGCTCTTCGGTGGGGCCGACGAAACGGCCGTGCTTCTCCGCCGCTACGCCCATCACCCACTCGCGGGCCGTGTCAAAATCCGCGCCGTGATGCACCACTTCCGCGCCCAGGCTGCGCATGGCGGCCACTTTGCCCGGGTTGGCCCCTTCCGGCACGGCGATGGTGGCCTGGATGCCGTAGGCGCGGGCGGCGTAGGCGATGGACTGTCCGTGGTTGCCGGTGGAAGCGGTGAACAGGCCGGCCTGGCGTTCGGCGGCGCTGAGGTTGGCGGCCAGCACCAGGCCGCCGCGCACCTTAAACGCGCCGATGGGTTGGTGGTTTTCGTGCTTGATCCAGATTTCCGCGCCGGTTAGCTGGCTCAGTGTGGGATAAGGATGCAGCGGTGTGGGCTGGAGGTAACGGTAGACAAACGGCCGTGCCGCCAGCACGTCTTTTAGCGTAGGAACAGGTTTTTCGTCCATAAGATCTCCTTTCGATGTTGCGGTGGGTAGGGGGTGGGTTGGTAAGTGTGTAGGTGTAAAAGCGGGCAGGTGTTCAAGTGGGCAGGTGTTCAAGTGTGGAGGTGATGGCTAATGCCTGAGCACCTGATCACCTAAAAACCTAAAAACCTGATCACCCAAACACTTACACAGCCCAATCCCCTAAACACCATAAAGCTTCTTCAACGCCTGCGCCAGGCGGGTCATGCCAGTTTCGATGTGGGCTTCGTCGGTGTTGGAAAAGTTGAGGCGCAGGGTGTTTTGCCCGCTGCCATCCACGTAAAACGGGTGGCCGGGCACAAACACGACGTTGGCCTTGACCGCCTCGTTGAACAAGTCCATGGAGGATACGCTTTCCGGCAGCCGGACCCACAGGAACATGCCGCCTTCCGGCAAGGTAAAGCTGACCTCCGGCGGGAAACATTCTTCCAGCATGGCGACCATTAACTCGCGCTGGCGGCGGTAAACGGCCGTAATGCCCGCAATGTGCGCGTCCAGGTCATTATCCAGCAGGAACTGGTAGAGGATGCGCTGTGACACATAATTGCTGTGCAGGTCGGCCGCCTGCTTGGCGATGATCAACTTATCCATGTTAGGCGGCGTGGCTACAATCCAACCCATGCGCAGCGCCGGAGCCACAATCTTGGAAAACGAACCAAGCAAAAAGGCCCGCTCCCGCCCAAAGCTGCTCAGCGGCGGCTGGTCCTCGCCCAAAAAGCGCAGTTCGCGGTACGGATCATCCTCAATAAAAAAGACCTGATTCTCGTGCAAAATACGCGCCGATGCCTCCCGCACGGCCGTCGCATAGGTGATGCCGGACGGATTCTGGAAGTTGGGCAGAGCATAGAACAACTTGGCCTGCTCCCGCGCCGCCGCGGCCGCCAGCTGGTCCAGATCGACGCCATCCTCGTGCAGCGCCACGGTTTGGAAGTGCGGCTGGTAGAGCGAGAAAGCCTGGATACCACCCAAATAGCTGGGCGCTTCCAAAATCACCTCATCGCCGGGGTCCAGCAGGATTTTGGCCACGAGGTCCAGCCCCTGCTGCGAGCCGTTGGTGATCAGGATTTCGTCGGGATCGATCTGCAGGCCGGTTTTGTGGGCGTAGCGCCGGGCGATGAACTCGCGCAGCGGGTGGTAGCCGAGCGTGGGCGCGTATTGCAGGGCGTTACGGCCGTCGCTCGCCAGCACTTTGTCGGCGGCGGCGCGCAGCGGCTCCACCGGAAAGTAGGCCGGATTGGGCAGGCCGCCGGCAAAGGAGATGATGTCGGGATCCTGAGCCACGCTCAGGATTTCGCGGATAAAGGATTTTTGGGCCTTGGCCATGCGCCCGGCAAACTGACCTTTCATAAAAACCTCCAGACAATGTGTTTTATTCGGGCAGCGATGGGCGCGTATCAGGATGGTTTTTGCGTCGATTGGCGCCGGTTCGCTGCCTGAGTTTTTGGTTTAACTTGTGCTGCGGCGGCAGGTGTGGGAAGGGCCGCCAAAAGGAATCACGAAACGGCCGTTGGCCGCTGCCTGCCTAACGTATCGCTGGCCATGCCGACGCCAATGCCCACCAGAGCCGCCAGGATGAGGCCGGTTTTATAAGGCAGCGAGGCTGCCAGCACGGCCGTTGCCCCCGCCGCCAGCGCTGCCAGGAGTGAAGGCCGGTCCTTTAGGGTGGCCATCAACAAGGCCAGGAAGGTGAGCGGTACGGCAAAGTTGAGCGACCAACTAGTGGGAATCAACACCCCGATCAGGGCGCCAACAGTCGTGCCGCCCATCCACACCAGCCACAGGGTGACGGCCATGCCCAGATAATAGTAGCGTTTGTACGGCCGTTCCGGCTGCTGCGTAAACGCCAGAATCGACATCGCATACGCCTGGTCGGTGAGCAAATAGGGGAGCAGCAGCTTCCAGCGCCACGGCAGGCGCGGCAGGTGGGTGGCCAGCGACGAACTATACATGAAAAAGCGCAGGTTGATAAAAAATGTGGACAGCCAGATGACCAGCAGCGGGGCGTGGGCGTCGAGCAGTTGAATGCTGACCAGTTGGGCCGCGCCGGCAAAAACGATGAGCGACATGCCGATACCCTGCACGGCCGTCATGCCAATGCTCACCGCAGAGACACCGGCGATGAGGGCAAAGGGCACGACGCCCAACTGAATGGGCAGGATGATGCGTACGCCGGCCAGGAACTCGCTGCGAGGTGTTGTAAAAGACATGGGTTGGATTATAGACCACGGATGTCTATAATACAGGCTCCATTTCCTGCGTGGTGCAATCGGACAAAAGCAAGCGAACGGCCGTTGCCCCATGCCCGTTAGCAAAAAGGAAACCACCTATGAGTTTAGTGGCCGCGACAAAACAATGGCTGGGTTTGGGCACCATCATGCTCATCCTGGCTTTATGTATTCCTATTTCTATCGTTTTGGAATTTACCCATGCCAATCCGGTTTTGGTCTTTGTTGTATCGGCGGTGGGTGTTGTGCCCCTGGCCGGGATGATTGGGCAGGCCACCGAAGCCCTGGCGGAAAAGGTGGGGCAGCGACTGGGCGGTTTGCTGAATGCCACGCTGGGCAACGCCGCCGAACTGATCATTTCGCTGGTCGCTTTACGTGCCGGGCTGGTGAGTTTGGTCCTGGCCTCCATCACCGGTTCCATCCTGGGCAATTTGTTGCTGGTTCTGGGCCTCTCCTTGTTGGTGGGCGGCATCAAAAATGGCAAACAAACCTTCAGCCGCTCCCACGCCGGCATCGACGCCACCTTGCTGATTCTTTCCGTCATCGCTTTGGGTATTCCTTCCTTATTTAACTGGGACTTGGAACCAAACTTCGCGGCCGTAGAGGGTTTGAGCATCGGGGCTTCCATCGCCATGCTGGTGATGTACGGGTTGGTCATCGTTTATTCCTTCACCTCGCAGCCCGTCACCGATGACCCGGTTGTGCGCGAAGCCCACGCCCCCTCCGGCTGGTCTACCACCCATTCGCTGATCATTCTGGTGGTGGCCGTGGCCTTGATCGTCGTCCTGAGCGAAATTCTGGTCGGCGCCGTGGAACACGTCACAGAGACCCTGGGGCTGAGCGAGTTTTTCATCGGCATCATCCTCATCCCGCTCATCGGCAATGCCGCCGAGCATCTGGTGGCGGTGCAGGTTGCCCTCAAAAACAAGATGGATTTGAGCCTGAGCATTGCCATTGGCTCCAGTCTGCAAATCGCTTTGTTTGTAGCGCCTTTGCTGGTCTTTTTGAGTCTGCTGTTGGGCAATCCCATGCAGTTGGAGTTCAACCGCTTTGAACTGGCGGCCGTGGCCGCAGCTTCGTTCATTGCGGCTTTTGTTTCTCTGGACGGGGAAAGCATCTGGCTGGAAGGGGCGATGCTGCTGGTGGTGTATGCAATTTTGGGCGTGGCGTTCTTTTTCTTGTAACGGCCGTTAACCTCCCCTCGCCGCGCTTCCAAAAGCGAAGAAGCGGCTTCGCTCGCTGCACGCAGCGCCCGTGCGGCCATTGCCCAGACTTTGGCCGGCGTCATATTGCCGCCTCCATCTTAACCGTTCCGGTCATTTCTCCATCGCCTTGAGGGATTCTCTGTAGTACAATCAAGGTCATCTGTCAACTGTCCTGAAGTATCCCAACTCAATGAAGACGATACCGACCCGCGATTGGCTCTTTCGTTACCTGGACGACTTGCTGCAAATGAAAACGCTCGGCGTTTCCAAAGAGCAGGTTGATGAGGCTATCAACCGGTCGGAACTGCGCGTGCTGCCCTTTATCTACGGCAGCATCGCCTTTCTGTTTGTCGCCTATACGGTGCTGCAGCTGACCCTCCTGCGCGAACCCGGCCTGGAGCTTATCGTCGCCGGAGCGCTCCTCAGCCTGTTCATTCTGCTGTTATTTTGGGCCTTGCTGGGGCAAGAGCGCTTTGCGCCGCAAAGGGCCGGACGGCTGGCGGCCGTTTTAGCCTTTGTTATCCTGGTCAACATCCAACTTCGTTTTTACCTTACCGGGGAACCTTCCCAGGCGGCCAACCTGGCCCTCTTTGTCTTTGCCATTGGCGTCTTATTTCATGCAACACGGTGGTACCTGTTCATGCTGGTGTTGAGCTTTGCCGCCCTGATGCAGGCGTTTGTCTTTTTTGTAGACAGCCCGGATTTTCATTATTACCTGGTGGTTACGCTGGCGGCTGCGGCCACGGGTTTTATCGCCCACATCGGTCGTGTGCAGGCTTACCGGCGGGCGGAAATGCTGCGCATCCTGGCCGAGCAGCGCGAACAGGAGCTGCACCGCCTGAACGCCCAAATCCAGCAGTTCAACCAGCAGTTAGAGGGCATGGTGGCCGAACGCACCCAGGCTTTGCAGGCTGCCTATGCCCGACTGGAACGCCTGGACAAAACCAAAACCGACTTTATCACCATCGCCTCGCACGAGATGTTGACGCCGCTGACCATCATCAACCTCAATGCCCAGATGTTTATTGGCGATGAGGAGATTCAGCAGAATCCACTATTTGCGCGTTGGGCGCAGGGCATCGATAAAGGTGTGGTGCGTATGCAGGAAGTAGTGGATCGCATGTTAGACGTGGCCAAAATTGACAGTCGTTCGCTGGATTTGCACCCTGCGCCTCTGGACCTGCCTTTCTTGATTCGGCAGGTAGCCAACCGTTTCCGTTCGGCGCTGGCCGAACGTCATCTGACGCTGGAGATGACGGCCATGGCCGATTTACCGGAGATCGAAGCGGACGCCGAGGCGCTGCAAAAGGTGTTCTATCACCTGATCATCAACGGGATCAAGTACACGCCGGATGGGGGGCGTTTGCAGATAGACGGCCGTTTCCTGCGCCATTCTTCGCCCCCCAGCGTCGAGATCATCATTGCCGACACCGGTATTGGCATTGCCCCCGAGGCGCAGCCGTTCATTTTCGATAAGTTCTACCAGACCGGCGAAGTGATGCTGCACTCCTCCGGCAAGACCAAGTTCATGGGCGGCGGCTCCGGCCTGGGACTGGCTATCGTGCGGGGCATTGTGGAAGCCCATCACGGCCGTGTGTGGGTCGAAAGCCCCGGCCTGCACGAAACCAACTGCCCCGGCAGCCGCTTCCATGTCGTTTTACCCAGGCATCAACCGTCATAACAGCGGGGAGACGCAAAGTTTTCCTCCTGTCATTCACCTTTTCAGTCTGAACTGCAACTCTCAGAAAAAATCTTTGCGCCTCTGCTTCTTTGCGTTAAGGTTGTTTAAGTTCTAACCACCGGAAATTGACGTTTAAAAGAGCCTCTAATCCCCAGTCTCTGTTTTATTCCCAGTTTCTCTTACGGCAGACCAGTTCGCCTTTGCCAATGGGTACAATCAGAGCATCTACGCGCGGGTCGGCCAGGGCACGGTCCAAAATGGGCTGCAAATCCTCGCGGTGACTGGTGGCATTGTCGGCTACCAGCAGCCCGCCGTTCACCAGCCGCGGCACGACTGCTTCGTAATAGTCCGCGTAGACCTCTTTCTCCGCGTCCAGGAAGCAAAAGCCAATCCTGTCGAACGCCGCGAGATGCTGACGGGCGTCCCCGGCTATCAATGTCACCACGTCTTCGACGCCGGACGCGGCAAACGTTTCCCGAGCCAGAGCGACTTTTTCCGACAGCACCTCAAAGGTGGTTAGAGAGCGGCCGGTCGCCTGGCAGGCCAGCGTCAGCCATAACGCCGAATAGCCGGCGCTGGTCCCAATTTCGATCATTGCACCTGCCGGAGAAGAGGCGGCCAGAATAGCCAGGAACTTCCCGGTTTCCGGCGGGATCTGGCGCAGGCGGGCCGGGCGGGGAGTGCCATCGGTACGATCACGGCCGTCTCGCTCCTCCAACTCGCGCATCCGCGCCAGAATAGCATCAGGAATGGGGTGAAACATAGGAGTCTCCGTGTTGCGTGCTGCGTGATGCGTAAGCTGTACAGCTTACGCATCACGTTCACGCTTCTTATTGGCGTTCTTCCAGCGGAACCCACTGCCGGTTCATTTCGCCCACGTAGGCTTCTTTGGGGCGGATGAGACGGCCGTTTGTCATTTCCTCAAAGCACTGTCCCAGCCAACCGCCTACCCGGCCCACGGCAAAGGTGGGCGTAAAGAGCGCCGTTTCCAGACCCAGGCCGTGCAGCAGCAGGGCTGTATAAAACTCCACGTTGGTTTGCAGGTTGCGGCCTGGTTTGTACTCTGCCAGCAAGGCAACGGCCGTTTGTTCCACATATTTGGCCAATTCGTACAGGGCCATGTCGCCATCCGCCTGGTACAGGCTTTCGGCGGCGGCGCCCAATACCTCGGCCCGCGGGTCGCGCACTTTGTACACGCGATGCCCGAAGCCCATCAGCCGGTGGCCGCTCTCCAGCTTTTCCCGCAGATACGGTTCGGCGCGTTCCGCCTGGCCAATCTCGAAGACCATGTCCAGCGCCGGGCCGGGCGCGCCGCCGTGCAGCGGCCCCTTCAACGCGCCCACCGCCCCGGTAATGGCCGAAACCAGGTCGGACTGCGTGGAAACAATCACCCGGGCGGTGAAGGTGGAGGCATTCAGGCCGTGGTCGCTGACGGTGTTAAGGTAGGTGGCCATTGCGCGCGCCTGGGCGGGCGACGGCCGTTCGCCCTTCAGCATGTAGAGGTAATTGGCCGCGTGTCCCAGGTCGGTTGTCGGCGCGACCGGCTCCTGGCCGTGGCTCAGGCGCCAGTAAGCGGCGACGATGGTCGGGAAGCGGGCTACCAGGGCCATTGCCAGGGCACTGGCGTCGGTTTCATCCACGCCCAGGCTTAGGGTGCCGGCGGCCATGCGCAGCGCGTCCATGGCGGGCACGCCGCTGTCGGCGATGGCGCGCAGCAGGGTGAGGGTGGCGGCGGGCAACGGCCGTAGCGCGGCCAATTGTTTTTTGAAGTTGTCGAGTTCAACGGCCGTGGGCAGCTTGTCCAGCCACAGCAGATAAACCACTTCCTCAAACGTCGCTCGCGCCGCAATGTCCGCCAGCGGATAGCCGGCGATGAGCAGCGTGCCGGTTTGCCCATTCACGTAGCTGCGGCGTGTCTCCGCCGCGATTACACCTTCCAAACCCGGTTTATAAGCAAGATTTTCTGTCGTCATACTATCCTCGTGTGTGGTGAGATTGGAGTGGGGAGATTGAAAACCAGGCAACCTCTAGCCGCCACTCTCCTCTAAATATCGTTGGGCCTGAAGCTGGCCGCGATCGTAAGCTTCTGTCAGGTCGAAGGGCGGCGTGGCGGCCGAGACGTAGATTAGCACATCTGCACCGTTGTTTTGCAGTCCGTGCACAGCGTGGGGCGGGATGAAGACCAGCTCACCGGCCGTGACCTGCTGCGTTTCCTCACCGACGCGCATCAGGCCGCTGCCTTGCACAATCACATAAATTTGTTCCGGTGCGTGATGGTGGGGGATTTGCGCCGCGCCTGGCTCTACTTCTACCCAGGTCACAGCCAGGTTGCTGGCGGCCTCATGGTCCACATGGTCCACGTTGCTGTTTCTGTCCAACAAAAAAAACGAGGTCAAGCCGTTTCGCAGCCGCCTGGGCACCTCATCTTTAGACGTGTGATACATCGCATACCATCCTTTTGCGCTAGCTAGCAAATTCTTGTCTACAAGCCATTGTCTACAAGCCATCATATTAGGTTGATTAAACATTGTCAATATTGATTGATTAATCAATATGTAGTGTGTTACAATGCGTTTACTTTGCGCGAGGAGGATGTCCTATGCAGTTACGGATGCCGAAAATTTTACAGACCGAGCAGGCGATACGGCCGTTTACCCACACCACGCCCCTGATACGCAGCCCTTACCTCAGCCGGCTCTCCGGCGGCGACGTATGGCTGAAACTAGAAAACCATCAGGCCACCGGCTCCTTCAAGATTCGCGGGGCGTTGAGCAAAATCGGCCGTCTTACCCCGGCACAGCGGGAAAAGGGCATCGCGGCCGCCTCTGCCGGGAATCATGCCCTGGGGGTGGCGTATGCCGCTGACGCGCTGGGCGGCGTGCCCGCCGACATTTTTGTCCCGGCGACTGCTCCACGCGCCAAGATAGATAAGTTATCCGCCTACGCCGTTACCATCCACCAGTCCGGCGACACGTACGAAGCGGCCCACCAGGCGGCCAGCGCCTTTGCCGCCGAGAGCGGCGCTCTGGAAATTTCTGCTTACGACGACGTGGATGTGATCGCCGGGCAGGCCAGCGTGGGGTTGGAGATTTTCCGCCAGCGTCCGCAGGCCGACATGCTGATCGTGCCGGTGGGTGGCGGCGGTTTGATCGCCGGGATTGCCACTGTGGCGGCGGCCCTCAGCCCGACCTGCCGGGTGGTGGGGGTGCAGCCGGAAGCCAGCCCGGCGGCGCTGCTCAGCCTGCGCGACGGGGTGGCTTATGACCCATTCGATCACCAACCGACGCTGGCCGATGGTCTGGCCGGCGGTTTTGGTGCGGTGCCGCTGGTCCTGGCGCGTGATTTGATCGATGAGGTGGTATTGAGCAGCGAAGCCGATATGCGCCGGGCCATGTTTACGTTGATAGACCAGCATCAGCTCATCGCCGAAGCGTCCGGCGCGATTGCCACTGCGCCTGTGCTGACCCGTCAGATTGACATAACCGGCCTGACTGTGGTATGTGTGCTGAGCGGTGGGAATGTGGACACGGCCGTTTTGCGCGCCGTTTTGAGCGAGTTTTCCTAAAAGAAATTCCATGAAACAGCCAACCTATCTCACAGCCAAAGAAGCGGCCCGGCTGCTGGACGTTCAGGTGCCGACGTTATATGCCTATGTCAGTCGGGGCCTGATTCGCTCGGAGGAAACGGAAGGCAAATCGCGGGCGCGGCGCTATCTGGCGGCGGATGTGGAGGCGCTGCGGACGCGCAAGGAGCTGCGGCGCGATCCGGCCAAGGTGGCCGAATCGGCGCTGCATTTTGGCGCGCCGGTACTGGAATCGGCCATCACGCTGATTGAGGACGGCCGTTTCTACTACCGCGGCCACGACGCCATCGCCCTGGCCCGCGAACGGCCGTTTGCTGCTGTGGTCTCTCTTATCTGGACTGGCAGACTGGCAGCAGACTGGTTGGACGATGCGGCTTATTCAGATCCTCCGGCTGTGGGCGTGAAAGGCCTGGCTCCTATTGAAGCCTTTCAGGCGGTGCTGCCTCTGGCTGCGGCCCAGGATTGGGCCGCCTACGACCTGTCGCCAACGGCCGTGGGCCAAACTGGAGCGCGCATCCTGAATCTGTTGACGGCCGTTTTCACCAACCAACCTGCCAACTCACAGGCCTCTCCGCACTCCATTCCCGACCGTTTGCAGCAGGCGCTGGCCCCCCAGCAGCCACAGGCGGCCGGTCTCTTCAACACGGCGCTCATCCTGTGCGCCGACCACGAGCTGAACGTTTCGTCCTTTACGGCGCGCTGTGTGGCCTCGGCCGGATCGACGCCGTATGGGGTGGTGGCGGCCGGCCTGGCCGCGCTGCAAGGCCCGAAGCATGGCGGTTTTACGGAGCGCGTGGCCGCGCTGCTGCGGGAGGCGTATACACCGGAACGCGCGGCCGCAACCCTGGCCAGCCGCCTGCGGCGCGGCGAGGGCATCCCCGGTTTTGGTCACCCGCTGTATCCGAATGGCGATCCGCGGGCGCGGGAGCTGCTGGACCAGGTGACGGCCGTTTGTGGCGCGTGCCCGGTTGTTTTGCTGGCGCAGGAACTGGAAACGGCCGTGTGGCAAACCGTGGGGCTGCGGCCAACGGTAGACTTTGGGCTGGCGGTTCTGGCGCGGGCTTTGGACCTGCCGCCAGGGGCTGCACTGGGCCTGTTTGCCCTGGGACGTACGGTGGGGTGGATCGGCCACGCGCTGGAGCAGTATCAGCTTGACCAGATGATCCGGCCGCGCGCCCGCTATGTCGGACCGGCTCCGGAACGCCTGGAAGAGACCTAAATTTACCCGGTACAGCGGCTCGTTTTTCTGTGTTGATTTGCTAATTCGCCTTGACGTTTTAGAACACTTGTGCTAATATACTGGTGCAAACATACGACCCGATTTGCTCCACAACATCCTCTTCCCCCCAATTTATGCCAACGCCGTCAGGTGTTGGTCCCCTCTCCCTTCCCCTTCATCTCCTCACCCTCCCAACGCGAAACGGCCGCCTTCCTGAAAGGGAAAGCGGCCGTTTCGTGTTGCCGGAGAAGGGTGGGTGGTTGGCCCACCCGTTTTTTCAATGAATATCGGCCATCTCGATCCAACGGCCGTCTAACGTGAGGTAGCCCTTTAACAAATTGGCTGTGAGGCAGGAGTGGACGGGTAAGACCAGCAGCAGGCCGCCAATTTGCGCCCCATCAAATAAGGCGTTGTCGGCCTGGATGATGCCGTGTTCCTGGGACATGGTGGCAACGTAATTTTCCGGCGGCAGGATGCGCCAGCCGGAAGCGGTGGGCAGGGCAATACGGCCGTAATTCACCTGTTCGTCGCGTGTGACCAGGCGTTCTTTGGATAGATGGATCGCGCCGCCGTAAACCACAATCTGGCGGCGGTCGGCGTGTTTGGCGACGATGGGACAGGCGACGGCCACGGCCACATCTTCGGGCCGGCAGGCGCCAAGGTCAACCTGCATCATATCGTAGAAGACGAAGTTGCCAGGTCGGATTTCGTCTACGCCGGTGAACTGTTCAACGAGGCTGCTGGTGGGCGTGTCGCCGACGGAGACGGCCGTTTCCAGGCCCACGGCCCGCAGCCCGTCGCGCACAGTATTCATGCGGTTCACCATCTGGCCGTAGACGGCCTGGGCTTCGGCCGCGCCGCCTGTCTGGTAACGGTAGCCGGCATGGGTCAGCAGGCCGGCCAGGTGCAGACGAGGCAGGGTGTCGACGGTTCGGGCAACGGCCGTGATGGCCGCCATGTCCTGCCAATCCAGGCCGGTGCGGTGGTAGCCCACGTCGATTTTCAGCCAGACGGCCACGGCGTGGCGCAGGCCGGCGCTCAGGCGCTCGGCAGCTACGACCGATTCTAGCAGCAGGTGCAAGTTGACCTGTTCGGCCAACTGGTTCAATTCCGCCAACTGGCGCAGGTTGACGGGAAAGGCGATGAGGATGTCGTCCCAGCCGTGTTGGGCGAAGTAGAGGGCCATGTCCACGGAGGACACGGTGATGGCGGTGACGCCCTCTTCGCGGAACCACTCACCGATTTCGGCGGACTGGTGGGTCTTGAAGTGGGGTCGGAAGACCACGCCGCTGCGGCGCGCCTTCTCGGCCATGCGGGCAATGTTGCGCCGGACGATGGTTTCGTCCAGCAGGAGGGTGGGTTTGGTGATCTGGTCGTAGATGTTCATAAGGAACGGGGGGAGGTTGGAGACTCTAATCTCCAGTCTCCAATCTCCAGTCTCTAGTCTCTCTTCAACAAAAAGGGTAAGGCCAGCCGGTGGAGGCCGGCCTTGGTGACAAGGGTGAGGCCGAGCAGGGTGGCATCGTCCAGCCAGCGGACTTCGTCGATGATGAGGGGCCAGGGGAAGCGCGTGCCGGGCGGATAGGTGATGTTGAGGCCGGAACGGCCGTCTACCAGGGAGGCGGCTTCTTTTAGCTGGATGGGAATGACTTCGGCGAGTTGACCGTGCCTGTGGACTATGTTCATGCCCTGGCCACGGCCGTCGAAAGTTTTGCCCCACCAGCCGCCCAGCCCTAGTGGAGCGAGACCGGGCGGGGCCACGCGGCGCAGCCAGGCCGGACCCACAAACTCGGCGCGGAAACGGCCGTGCATCTGGAGCATGGCGGGCGGTGTGAGTTCGTGGAAAAGCTCAGGAAAGGCGGTGAGAGGGAGCTGGTTAAGATGGTTTAAGGCGGTCATCGGCGGGCAGTGGTTCTGGTCTGCGGCTTGTTCCTGTTACTGCGGCGTGGCCTGGCTGAAGGAGTAGTGGGGATGCCGGGGAACGACGCCATCGTAAAAGGATTTGATGATAGGTAGATCGGCTTCCAGGTTGCCGCTGGGTTTAAAGGTGGGGCCAAGGCGGACGGCTTTACGGCCGTAATCAAACGCCGCGACCACTACCGGCACATCGGCGCCCTGGGCGATGTGGTAAAAGCCTTGTTTCCATTCGCGCACTTTGCTGCGGGTGCCTTCCGGCGTGATGCACAAGATGAGTTTTTCTTTCTCCTTGAAGCTGGTAATGGCCTGCTGCACAGTGCCGTGTTTGGCGCGCCGGTCGATGGCGATGCCGCCCAGCCAGCGCATGAGGCCGCCGAATGGTTTTTTAAACAGGGTATGTTTGGCCATCCAGGAAATGCGCACGCCCAGGGAATAAGCGGTGAGCATGACCAGGACCCAATCCCAGTTAGAGGTATGGGGCGCGCCAATGATGAGCAGTTTGCCATCGTTGGGCAGGACGCCTTCGACGCGCCAGCCGAAGAGGCGCATGGTGAGGCGGGCAAAGTTTTTGGCGAACCGGCCGCCGCGCCGGGGCACAGCCTGCCCTATGTTGGGCACGGCCGTTTCACCCTCGGGCGATTGATACAAAATGTCTTGTTGAATGGTCATCTGTGTGTCCTCGAACGTTGATGATGCCAATGACCTGGCTCTCCCGCCGTTGTCGTTGGCTCCCGGCTATTTTTTCACAAAAAGCGGCGATTTCAATAGCACTCTATATCTACCAGGAGTGGGGATACTTGCCTTTCACATCTTTGTATAAGCTTTGCAGGTGGGTGATGTCCGCTTCTTTGTCGCCGGTTGGCCAGAAGAGGTCCAGGAAGCGCACTTCTTTACGGCCGTAATCAAAAGCGACTGGCAGGATGGGCACGTTGGCTCCCAGGGCAATGTGGTAAAAGCCGGTGTGCCACTCTTTAACAGAACTGCGTGTGCCCTCCGGGGTAATGCCTAGCAGCAGTTGATCCTTTTGGTTAAAGGCTTCGATCATGCTGCCAACCACGCCGTGGGTGGCACGGCGGTCGATGGGGATACCGCCCAGCCAATGCCACAGCCGCTTGCCGAAGCCATCGACGAAGGTGTGTTTGCCCATCCAGCTAAGACGAATACCCAGGGCGAAAATGGTGGCGATGGTGAGCAGGAAATCCCAATTGGTGCTATGGGGCGCGCCGATAAGAATCGCTTTGGGCACATCGGGCAGGTGGCCGATGACGCGCCAGCCAAACACGGCCAGTATAGCGACGGCCAACCAGCGGGTAAGGCGGTTGCCGCGGCGAGGCAAGGATTGGGGTGTCATGGGTGCTTGCTCCTTTCCCAGGGGAAGACTTTGTTGGGGAATTAACGGTTGATCAGCCATTGTCACATCCTCTTTCTATGAATTTTCATCCTCTCTAATTCCACTTTTATATTCACCAGTGATAACACGCAGGGCGGCAAAAAGTGGCACGAAAAACCGCGCATTTCATGAAACGGGCGGTTTTGGGGGAGATGGAGGGAGATGGGGGGAGGAGACCCCAAGGGTTTCCCAAACCCTTGGGGTCGCGGGTTTTAATCTTTGAGCTCCAGCCAGTTGTGGCCGGTGGAGGCTTCGACTTTGAGGGGGACGTCTAGCTGGAAGGCGTTGCACATGGTGTCGATGACGAGGGGTTTAACGGCCGTCATCTCTTCATCCGGCACTTCCAGCAGCAGTTCGTCGTGGACCTGGAGCAGCATGCGGGCCTGATAATCGGCGCAGAGGGCCTGGTGGAGCTGCAGCATGGCGATTTTGATGATGTCGGCGGCGGTGCCCTGGATGGGATGGTTGACGGCTTCGCGTTCGGCGCGCATCCAGGCCTGGCGGTTGCTGCCGCCGGGCGTGGACTTAAACACAGGGAAGTAGCGGCGGCGGCCCAGCAGCGTTTCGACGTAGCCCTGCTGGCGGGCTTTGAGTTTGGTCTCTTCCAGGTAGTTGCGGATGCCGGGGAAGCGGTTGAAGTACTCTTTGATGTAGTTTTCGGCTTCGGCCAGCGTCAGTTCAGAATCGCGGGCCAGGCGGTAGGCGCCCATGCCATAGATCAGGCCAAAGTTGACGGCTTTGGCGAAGCGGCGCTGATTGTAGGTGACCTGCTCGACGGGGATGTTATAGACGGCGGCGGCGGTGGTGCGATGAATGTCCTGGTCGGAGCGGAAGGCTTCTAGCAGGGCGGCGTCCTGAGTGACGTGGGCCAGGATGCGCAGTTCTACCTGGGAGTAGTCGCAGGCCAGGAACTGCCAGCCGGGGCGGGCGACAAAGCCGCGCCGAATTTGCTGGCCGATTTCGCTGCGGATGGGGATGTTTTGCAGGTTGGGGTTGCTGCTGGCGATGCGGCCGGTAACGGCGCCGGTCTGGTTGAAGGAGGTGTGGATACGGCCGTCTTCCGGGTTCACCATCTCCGGCAAAGCATCCACATAGGTGCTCTTGAGTTTGCCCAGTTCGCGGTATTCCAGCAGGGCCTTGATAATGCCCCATTCGTCAATGGCGGCCAGTTCTTCCAGCACGTTGGCGGCCGTGGAGTAGTAGCCGCTGCTGGTCTTTTTGAGGCCCTCGGTGGGCAGGCCCAGTTTCTTGAAGAGGATGTCGCTGAGCTGTTGGGTGGAATTAATGTTGAACGGCTCGGCGGCAATCTCGTGGATTTCTTTTTCCAGGGCGATGAGGCGGGCGTCCAGATCCTGGGACATGTGGCGGAAGAAGGGCACATCGACGCCGATGCCCTGCTGTTCCATGTCCGACAGGACTTCGACGAGGGGCATTTCCAGGTCGAGTATCTTCTCCAGCCCTTTTTCTTTTATTTCGGCGCGCAGGGGCTTGACCAGGCGTAGGGTGACGTCGGCGTCGGCGGAGCCGTAGGGGGCGGCGTCTTCGATGGGCACTTCGGCGAAGTTGATCTGGTTTTTGCCCTTGCCGATGAGGCTGTCGATTTCGGTCATTTCGATGCCCAGGCGGTGGCGGGCCAGATCTTTGAGGCCTTTGTGCTTGGTAGAGGGGTCGGTGAGCCATTCGGCAATCATGGTGTCGAAGGTGATGGGGCTGACGGGCAGGCCGTGGCGCTCGAAGATGATGGCGTCGTACTTGGCGTTGTGGGCGACTTTGGCGATGGCCGGGTTGGTCATGGCCGGGCGGATGGCGTCCAGCACGGTTTGCAGGGGAAGCTGACCGTCGGCCAGGACCGGTTCGCCGGCGAAGAGGGCCATCTGGCCGCTGGTGGATTGGGCGGCCCCGGCCAGGTGGCCGACGGGCACGTAGTAGCCGACGGGCGGCTTGACGGCCAGGCAGATGCCGACGATGCGGGCTTCCATTTCGTTGAGGCTGGTGGTTTCCAGGTCGAAGCTGATGAGTTTGGCCTGTTCGAGGGCGGTTACCAGGTCGGCGAGCTGTTTGGGGGTGCGAACGATGATGGTTTCGGTGGGCGGTTGGGCGCTTTCCGGCGGGCTGAAGTCGATGTCGTCGCCGAGGTAGTCGACGAGCTGGTTGGTGAGGGAGCGGAATTCCAGGTCGCGGAAGATTTCCAGGACGGGGGCGGCTTCGAAATCCTGGGCGCGGCAGGCTTCGATTTCTAGCTGGATGGGGGCGTCGGTGACGATGCGGGCGAGTTTCTGGCTGAGGTAGGCGCTGTCTTTGCCTTCGGCCAGCTTTTTGCCCATGGCGCCCTTGACGTCGTCGATGTGGGCGTAGAGGTTATCCAGGGTGTCGTACTGACCGAGCAGCTTGGCGGCCGTTTTAGGGCCGACGCCGCTGACGCCGGGGATGTTGTCGCTGGTGTCGCCGACGAGGGCTTTGTAATCGACGATCTGGTCGGGACGGACGCCGAATTTATCGAAGACGGCCGTTTCGTCATAAATTTCCGGTGGCTGGCTGGCACGGGAAGGGAGTTCGACCTGGGTATTGTCGTCGACCAACTGCAGCAGGTCGCGGTCGCCGGTGATGATGTGCACGGGCACGGCGTGGGGCCGGGCCTGCCGGGCGACAGTGCCGAGGACGTCGTCGGCTTCGTAACCTTCCAGTTCCAGGACAGGAATGTTGAGGGTCTGGACTACTTCGCGGATGCGCTCGATTTGCAGGGCGAGTTCGTCGGGCATCTTTTCGCGGGTGCCTTTGTATTCGGTGAAGAGGTCATCGCGGAAGGTTTTACCCACGTCGAAGCTGACGGCCAGGTATTCGGGCGGGTTGTCGGCGAGGATGAGGTCGAGCAGGGTGCGGGTGAAGCCGTAGGTGGCGTTGGTGGGTTCACCTTCTTTGGTGGTGAAGGCTTCGAGGGGCAGGGCGTAGAACATGCGGTAGGCCAGGGCGTGGCCGTCGATCAGGACGAGTTTTTTGGTAGACATGGGAGGTATTTTACCATAAAACATTTGTTCGGAGGGGGTGGAAATTGGAGACTGGAGACTAGAGATTCAGTCGTTTGGAGATTCGAGCAGACTTAACGCAAAGAACGCAAAGGCGCAGAGGGGTTTCTTGTTTTGATGGGTCACTCTCTGGCTTAAGAGGCAGTGCAAAAGATGGAATCTTTGTGTCTTTTGTCGTCGTCAAGAGTTGGTTAGTGTCATTCTGAGCGGAGTCGGCGGAGCGAAGAATCCCTCTTTCTCGACAGTAGGGGATTCTTCCTCGAAGACTCGTCAGAATGACAATAGTTCAATCTATTCTTGATCCCCACAAATCTTTGCGTTTTTGGCCTCTTTGTATCTTGGCGTTGAGGTTTTTTTAACGACTGGAATGGGAGACGGAAGGGTGGGGAGATGAAGGGGAATAGGTGGGTTGGACTATTGTGCAGCCGGTGGTTGATAAGGTACCGTATGGGCAATTAAAAAGGATTAAAAAGGAAGTAAAAAGGAACTAAAAAGGAATTAAAAAGCGATTACGAAGGAATTAAAAAGGATTTAAGAAGGAAATGGTTGGGGAATAGGGTGGGAGTGGTTGGTTATTGGTTATGGGTTACTTTGGGGGTTGGGGCTGAGGCGTGATGCGTGATGCGTGAGGCGTGATGGTCTCTCTGGTCACGTATCACGCTGCACGCAGCAGTGGATGTCCCCCCGAGTTTTTGAAGAGTTGTAATTGTTTAGTTGAAGGGAGGTTATGATGGCGAAGATTACGATGAATCCGGTGGTGCGGTTTATTCAGGGGAAGGTGGGGGATGTGGTGTTTAAACGGCAGGGGGACGGGGTGATTTTGACGCGGAAGCCGGTGGCGAAGAAGCAGGCGTCGGCGGCGCAGCTGGCGCAGCGGGCGCGGTTTAAGCAGGCGACGCTGTATGGGCGGCTGACGGCGGCGGACCCGGTGAAGAAGCGGGATTATCTGGCGCGGGCACAGGCGCAGCAGACGCCGATGTTTGGCTTGATGATCCGCGATTTTATGAACGCGCCGGTGGTGGAGCTGGTGGACGCGGCCGGGTTTACGGGAGCGGCGGGGAACCGGATTGTGGCGCTGGCGGATGATGACTTTGGCGTGGTGGGGGTGACGATGGCGATTTTGGACGCGAACGGGCGTGTGCTGGCCGAGGGCGCGGCGGTGGAGGAACCGGCGGGGTCCAGGCGGTGGGTGTATGGGTTGGAAACGTCCGTGGCGGGGGCGGTTTTGGTGCGGGTGCGGGCGGTGGACCGGCCGGGGAATGTGGGGGAGAGGGTGATGGGGTGTGGGGGTGAAGGGGTGTGGGGGTGATGGGGTGATTTACGAGGGGGTTGCGTGGGGCGCAGGTACTATTGTAGGATGGCGAGCGGGGCGAGGAACTGACAATTTTGGACTGGCGGCCGCGCAGGTAAGGGTGGGTGAGAGGATGAATCATTACGATGCGCATAAACACCACCGGCGATCGATGCGGTTGGGGGGATGGGATTAGCGGTCGCCGGGGTTGTGTTTTTGACGATTTGTACTTTTGAGCGGCCGTGTTTGTTTGATGATCTTGTTTTTCGGGACGTGGCGGTGCGGGCGCTGGTGCGGATTCCGGAGCAGGAGCATGCCAGTCATGTGGCGGTGGATGCATTTGTGGTGATGCCGAATCAGGTGCATGTGATTTTGGACTTTGCTGATTTTCCGGTACAGAGGAGTGTTTTGAGGGTTTCGGATGGTTTGGAGAATGCGGCGGGATCGTTGGGGGTAGTGGTGGGGCGGTATAAAACGGCCGTGACGACTCGGATTAATCGTTTGCGGCGCAGTCAGGGGGCGAGGTGTGGCACAGGGGGTATTATGAACGGATCGTCCGTGATGAGGCAGAGCTGCAGGCAACGCGGCATTATATTGAGGATAATGCGGGGCGGTGGGCGGAGGAGCGGCATGATTTGGACGGCCTTCTGGCCGGGATGTTGTAACATCCGTGAGGTGGAAGGCATGGGTTGGGGCGAGACAGGCGGGAGATAATGTATTGGGGGTGGCGAAGATAGTGCCCGCCTGTCCCGCCCGTACGAGGGGGGCGCGTGGGGCGTAGGGGCTGAAGAAGGGCATTGGATCCATCTGATGCTATATTTTTAGGAAACGACATGAGCGCAGGCGTCTCGCCTGCCAGAGCGGACGGGACGTCCGCGCTCCCATTTTCGAAGGAGAGAACTGATGAATGAAAACAGCCAGGCAGTGACATTTCATACGACGATTTTGCAGACGGGTAAAAATACGGCGGGCATTCAGGTGCCGGATGAGGTGATTGAGCAGTTGGGGGCGGGGAAACGGCCGTTGGTGCGGGTGACGATGAAGGGGTATACGTATCGCAGCGCGGTGGCGGTGATGGGTGGCAAGTTTATGGTGGGGGTGAGCGCGGAGAACCGGCAGGCGGCCGGCGTGGAGGGGGGGGAAGAAGTAGATGTGACGATTGAAGTGGACCGGGAACCGCGCACGGTGGACATTCCGGCGGATTTGCAGGCCGCATTGAGCGCGGCCGGAGCGATGGCGGCGTTTGAGAAGGCGGCGCCATCGATGCAGAAGGAGTATGTGCGGCAGGTGGTGACGGCGAAGGCGGAGGAGACGCGGGCGCGGCGGATTGGGAAGATTGTGGAGAAGCTGAGTGGGGGGTGAGGGAGTGTAGGGGTGATGGAGTGTAGGGGTGTAGGGGTGTAGGGGAGGTGGTAATTGGGGTGAGGTGTGGGGCCGGTGGGCATGTTTTCGGTTTGCGGTGTGTGGGCTGTGAAAGATGCCGACGGCCAATGAGGAATATGGCGCGATGGAAAAAAGAAGCAAAGATAACCCGTGGAAATTGAAAACGCCGCCACAAACGTCGGAGTATGAGATGTATGTGGCAGCGGTGGACGGACGGGAAATTCTGGTGTGCACGGTAGGGACTACGGTGCTGCATTATGATTATCGCTGTCTGGCGGACCTGCAGGCGATGTTGAAGGCGCATGGGGATTGGATGGCGTTGGGCAGCAAGGATGAAAAGCAGGAGGCGAAGGAGGGGACGGTGGAGTATTGGGCGCGTTCGCCGGAGAATCCGATTGGCGGCTGGTATGGGTTGAAGAAGAATTTTCGGGGGCGGTTTGCGATGTATATCCCGCCGCTGATGGAGGAATTGGGGCTGGCGGAGGTGGAGCATAACGCGCGGAATAACCGGATGCGGGCCATTTAGCAGGCTGTCGGAAAATTGGAAAAGGAGGCACGGATGACGCAGATTTAACGGAGTTTCACCGATTTTCTGGTGATTCAGCCGTAAATATCCGTCGAATCCGTTCAATCCGTGTATCTATCCTGAGTTCTGCGGCAGGCTGCTGGCGTGCCCGGGTCTAAACTTGTTTTGCCTGGCTGCCAGGGATTTGCTTGCCTATGGCTCTGGAAGTGGGGATGTGGGGGAATTGGGGAATGGTTAATTGGTGAATTGGTGAATTGTTGAAGGGGTTAATGGGGGAGTTGCGGGGCGGAAATTGTGACGGAGGGGTGACATTTGTCAGGTGACAGAACGGCCGTGGTGATTTTATTCTTATCGCATTGCCAACCAGTTCACTGAGGCCACAGATGCCAAGGTCTAGTAAGCAGAATCTGACGATCAGGTGTGGACAGCAGAATTTATGTGATATTGGGGACAGTCATATCCAGCCAATGAAACGCGTATGGATGGGTTGGGAAACGGC
>JACKBU010000019.1 GCA_020634395.1 Ardenticatenaceae bacterium
CTTGATGGCGCGGAAGGCGGTGGGCGCGGTGAAAAGCACGTTGACGCCATACTGGCTGATCACCCGCCAGAATGCGCCGGGATCGGGCGTGCCGACCGGTTTACCTTCGTACAGAATGGTGGTGCAGCCGTGAAACAGCGGCGCATAGACGATGTAGGAATGGCCCACGACCCAGCCCACGTCGGACGCTGCCCAGTAGACATCGCCGGGGTTGACGCCGTAGATGTTTTTCATGCTCCACTTCAGGGCGACCAGATGGCCGCCGTTGTCGCGCACGACGCCTTTGGGCACGCCGGTTGTGCCGGAGGTGTAGAGAATATACAGCGGGTCGGTGGCGGCGACGGGCACGCAGTCTACTGGATCAGCCTGGGCTAACTGCTCTTGCCAATCCAGATCACGGCCGTCTACCAGTTGGGCGGCAAGCTGCGGTCGCTGCAAAATCACGCATTTCTCGGGCTTAAATTCGGCAATGTCGATGGCTTTGTCGAGTAACGGTTTGTAAGCGACGACGCGGTTGGGTTCGATGCCGCAGGAAGCGGAGAGGATGACTTTGGGTTTGGCGTCGTTGATGCGGGTAGCCAGTTCGTTGGCCGCGAAGCCGCCAAATACCACGGAATGGATCGCGCCGATGCGGGCGCAGGCCAGCATGGCCATCACCGCTTCCGGGACCATGGGCATGTAGATGATGACGCGGTCACCTTTGGCCACGCCCAGGTTAGTGAGAACACCGGCCAGCCGGGCGACTTCGTCGCGGAGCTGGCCGTAGGTGAAGGTTTGGGCGGTGTTGGTAACGGGGCTGTCGTAGATGAGGGCAAGCTGGTCGGCACGGCCGTTTGCCACATGCACATCCAGCGCGTTATAACAACTATTCACCTCGGCTCCCACAAACCAGCGGTACAGGGGGGCACGAGAATCGTCTAACACCTGATCCCATTCTTTTTCCCAGTGCACCTCAGCGGCGGCTTCCGCCCAAAATGCCTGCGGGTCCGCCTGCCACTTGCTATAGACTGCGTCATACGTTTGTTCTGTCATCTCTATTTCCTTTGCCAGCGGCCTGATATAGGTTTTTCGCTCTTGCCCAACGCCTGAGCAGCACAAATATCCACAGATGGCCCAAATTCCGCAAATTAGAATCCGCAGGTGTGGACCATCTTTATAAACATGGTTCCGACCGGTTAGCGCACCCGCATCATAAGAACTGAAAGCGTGCTTCTAACGGATCGTGGTCGGAGCTGCGCACGGCCGTTTCCCCATTCAACCACTCCGTTTCCGCGTACAGCGCGTTAAAGTGCAGCACGTCCACCCCCGCCAGCCGCGCCAGCAGCGCCGGGCTGACGAAGACGTGGTCCAGAATTTCATTGCGGCCTTCCCAGATAAACGTATACGTGTGGATGTCTTGTTTCAGGGGCAGCAGATTGGTCAGGGGCGGTTCAGACGGCCGTCCGGCCAGAATCCGCAGCGGTTCGGCCACCGCCTCCTCCGGCCCGCCGCGCCGCGACGTGTTCAGGTCGCCCGTCACCAGCAGCAGCGCGTCCCGGTTCTTTGCCAGCACGCCGTTGGCAAAATCGCGCACCACGCGCGCCTGCGCCGTGCGCTGCGCCAGGTTCACGGCCAGCCGCTCCTCTGTTTCGGCGGTAAATTCTTCGGGGATGTAGTTGCTTTTGAAGTGGTTGTTGACGATGGTGAGGGTACGGCCGTTTACCCGAAACTCCCCCACCAGCGGCTCCCGGCCCGGATTCGGACTCTGCGGCCCAAATGCGGCGGCCACGGCCGGACCTTCCAGTTGCTGCGCCCGCACCAGTTCCACCCGCCGCTCGTCAAACAAAAACCCGATCTGGATGCCGCGCCGGTCGCTGGTGGCGGGCGAAATGGCGCGATAGGCCGTAGCGGCGACTCCGTTCACCACGTCGCCCAACTGCTGCAGCACCGTCTCGCTGCCCACTTCCTGCACCGCTAGAATGTGCGGCAGGTTCAGTTCATGGCGCACAGCCAGGGCGAGTTTGGTAAGCTGCGTAGAGAGAGACGGCCGTAACCATTCCCCGCCAATCCGCACCGTCACATCCCCCCGCTCATCGAACAAATTGTACAGGTTAAACGTCGTCACCACCGTGTCGCCCGGTGGGCCGCTGCGCTTGCTGATGGGACGGTATATCTTATGTGGCAATTGGGTTCACCGCTAAAGGTTGAAAAATCGTTCCGCTCTTTAGATTGGACCAATCTCCAAGAATGGTCCAATCTGCACCACGTTATTCCTAAGCAATCCCTACGCGCCTAAATCCACCATTTCCACGTCGCCCAGCGCCCGCCGCAAGTCGTCGCGGTGCAGGATAATGGTCACGCTGCGCTCGCCGGAGCCAAGGGACATCTCTTCATAAGCGTAGATGCTCTCGTCGGCCAGGATGCGCAGGGGCTGCGGCAGGCCAAACGGGGCGACCGCGCCGCGCTCGTAGCCGGTAACACGGCGCACTTCTTCTTCGCTGGCCATCGTCAGCCGTTTTTCGCCCAGGTAATGGCGCAGCGTTTTCCAATCAATTTGCTTGGGACCGGCCATCAGAGCCATCACAAAGTCGTCGGCGGAGAGGCGGAAGAGGATGCTGCGGATGATTTGCTCTGGCAGTTGGCCGCGCTCGGCGGCCGCCTGCTCCAGCGATTTAACCGGGCCGGGATGCCGGAAAACCCGGTGGGGAATGCCCATGTCGGTCAGGGCCTGGGATACGGGGGGAGGGGTCATAAGGAATGGGAGATGGGAGTTTGGAGACTGGAGATTGGAGACTGGATGAATCTCCAGTCTCTACTCTCCAGTCTCCCTTCTTCTCAATCCAGCAGCTCTTGCAGAGCGGCCAGCAAGGTGAGCACGTTTTCGGGGCGGCTGTTGTAGCCCATCAGGCCCACGCGCCACACTTTACCGGCCAGCTTGCTAAAGCCGCCGGCAATCTCGATGTTGTAGTCGCGCAGTAGGCGGCCGGCGACGGCTTTGGCGTCTACGCCTTCCGGCACGCTGACGGTGGTCAGGCTGGGGATGCGGTTTTCCGGGTCGGCCACGTGGCAGGCCAGGCCCAGATCGGCCAGACCATCCCAGAGCAGTTGGGCGGTGGCCCGATGGCGCGCCCAGCGCGCTTCCAGGCTTTCTTCGGCCACCAGGCGCAGCCCTTCGCGCAGGGCGTAGATCATGTTGCTGCTCATGGTGTGATGGTAGCCGCGCACGTCGCCCAGCCAGTAGTTGCGCAGGAGGGTGGTGTCCAGGTACCAGGTATCGACTTTTTGGCGACGGCCGTTTATCTTCTCCACCGCCCGCGGGCCAAACGTCACAGGGGAAGCCCCCGGCGGGCAGCTCAGCCCCTTCTGCGAACAGCTGTAGGCCACGTCCACCTGCCACTCGTCCACCAGCACCGGGGCCGCGCCCAGGCTGGTCACGCAGTCCGTCAGCAGCAGGCAGTCAAACTCGCGGCAGATTTCGCCGATGCCGTTCATGGGCTGCAGCGCGCCGGTCGAGGTTTCCGCGTGCACCAGCATCAGCACGGCCGGGCGGTGCTCCTTCACGGCGTCATAAATTTCGCCTACCTCAAAGACTTCGCCCCAGGGCTTGTCGATGATGCGCACGTCCGCGCCATGGCGGCTGGCCATTTCCACCAGCCGCTCGCCAAAATAACCGATCACGCCGACCAGCACCACATCGCCGCGCTCGACGACGTTGGCTACGGCCGTTTCCATCGCCGCGCTGCCCGTGCCGCTGATCGCCAGCGTCATCTCGTTGTCCGTCTGCCAGGCGTAACGCAGCAGCTCCTGCGTCTCATTCATAATGCCGATAAACGCCGGGTCCAGGTGGCTCAGTTGGCGCATCCCCACCGCCGCCAGCACGCGCGGGTGGGCGTTCGACGGGCCAGGGCCAAGCAGCAAGCGGGGCGGCACGTCCAGCGTCTGCGTCACAATACGATGTTTTTGATTGGTGGAAAACGTTTGGGTATGCATGGGATTTACCTCCTCCCAGGTGGGTGAACAATCAGGTAAATAGAGTCAAGGCGATCATACGTCGTCGTCCGAGATTTTTCAATAGCAAGTGAAAGCTGCCCTATTGAGACGCGTAGCAATCGTTCTCAAACGCGTAGCAACCATTTCTAAACGCGTAGCAACCATTTTTAAACATGTAGCAATCATTCTTAAACGTGTAGCAATCATTCTTAAACGCGTAGCAATCATTCTTAAACGCGTAGCAACCATTTCTAAACGCGTAGCAATCATTTCTAAACGCGTAGCAACTATTTTTAAACGTGTAGCAACCATTCTTAAACGTGTAGCAACCATTCTTAAACATGTAGCAACCATTTCTAAACGCGTAGCAATCATTTCTAAACGCATAGCAATCATTTCTAAACGTGTAGCAATCATTTCTAAACGTGTAGCAATTACTCTTAAATGCGTAGCAATCATTCTGAAACGTGTAGCAATCATTCTGAAACGTGTAGCAATCATTCTTAAACGCCATCTGTAGGGGCGCGACAGGCGGATCATGCCTTTTCTCATCACCCAGGCATCATCTACCGCCTGTCTCGCTCCATTCGCCGCGTGTGGCGTCGGCCCAGCGCACGGCCGTTGCATTAAGCCCCGTTTAATTTCACCGCTCAACCCTGCCTTTTTAGCAAAATCGTGGTAATTTCTATGCTGTCCTATCAATTCGCAACTTCATAACAGGTGAACATGCAGACCCAACAACTGTGGCACACAGAGTCCATTGATTCCACCCTAGCTGCCCTCGACAGCGGCGCGCAGGGTTTATCCGCCGCCGAAGCGCAGCAGCGCCAGGCCCAATTCGGCCCCAACGAACTGATCGAACGCGGCGGCAAGCACCCGCTGCGCCTGCTGTGGGAGCAGGTCAGCAGCACGATGGTGCTCATCCTTATTGCCGCCGTCGTCGTCTCCGCCCTGCTGGGCAAAGCCACCGAGGCGGCCGCCATTGGGGCCATCGTGGTGCTGTTTGTGATTTTAGGCTTCGTGCAAGAGTACCGCGCCGAGCAGGCGATGGCCGCCCTGAAGAAGCTGGCCGTGCCCGTGGTGCGCGTGCGCCGCGACGGCCGTCTCCTGGAACTCTCCGCCCGTGAACTGGTCCCCGGCGACATCTTCGTGCTGGAAGCGGGCAACGCCATCCCCGCCGACGGCCGTCTCATCGAAAACGCCAACCTGCGCGTGCAAGAATCCGCCCTGACGGGTGAATCGGAGGCGGTGGAAAAGGAAACGGCCGTCATCGCCAAACCCGACCTGCCCCTGGGCGACCGGCGCAACATGCTCTACATGGGCACGAATGTGACCTACGGCCGGGGCACGGCCGTCGTCACCGCCACCGGCATGGACACCGAACTGGGCAAAATCGCCGCCCTCATCCAGAGCGTGGACGAAGGCCAGACGCCGCTGCAAAAGCAGCTCGACGGCGTGGGCCGGATGCTGGCCGTGGCCGGCGTGGCCGTGGCCGCCCTGGTGCTGCTGATTGGCGTGCTCTCCGGCGAGGCGCTGGACGAGATGTTTCTAACGGCCGTGTCCGTGGCCGTGGCCGTCGTGCCAGAAGGGCTGCCCGCCGTCGTCACCATCACCCTGGCCCTGGGCGCGCAGCGCATGCTGCGGCGCAGCGCCCTCATCCGCAAGCTGCCCGCCGTAGAAACCCTCGGCTCCGTCACCGTCATCTGCTCCGACAAAACCGGCACGCTCACCGTCAACCGCATGACCGTCACCGTCATCGACGTGGCCGGGCACTTCCTGGAATTGGCCGGAACCGGCGAACAGTCCGCCTCCTACCTCAAACTGGCCGACAATCCCGACGAACTCTTCGCCAGCCGCCCCTCGGCCATCGGCCTGACGCTGGCGGCCGGGGCGCTGTGCAACGACGCCTCCGTCAACCCGGACCCGGAAACCGGGCGCTACACCGTCATGGGCGATCCCACCGAAGGGGCGCTGCTGGTAGCCGCGCAGCAGGCCGGCGTGACGCGCGCCGGCCTGGAGGCCGTGCTGCCGCGCGTAGCCGAGCTGCCCTTCGATTCCGACCGCAAGCGCATGACGACGGTGCATGAGCTGGCGGCCAACGTGGAAAGTTTGCCAACGGCCGTGCGCGCCTTGCCCGGCACAGACGCCCCCTACATCGCCTTCACCAAAGGCGCGGTGGATGGCCTGCTGGCCATTACCGACCGGGTATGGGACGGCGACAAACCGGCGCCGCTGGACGACACCTGGCGCACGCGCATCGACATCGCCAACAGCGACATGGCCCAAAAGGGGATGCGCGTGTTGGGGCTGGCGCTGCAATGGCTGGAGCGCCCGGATGAGCCGCTGGAGCAAAATCTGGTGTTCATCGGGCTGGTGGGCATGATTGATCCGCCGCGCCCGGAAGTGAAAACGGCCGTGGCCACCGCCAAAACCGCCGGGATGCGCCCCATCATGATCACCGGCGACCATCCGTTGACGGCCCGGTTTATTGCTCATGATCTGGGGATTAGCGAAAACGGCCGTGTCAAAACCGGCCTCAACCTGGACCAGATGACCCCCGAAGAACTGGCCCAAACCGTCGAAGAAGTCTCCATCTACGCCCGCGTCTCCCCGGAACACAAGCTGCGCATCGTCGAAGCCCTGCAAAACCAGGGGCACATCGTGGCCATGACCGGCGACGGCGTGAACGATTCGCCGGCGCTGCGCCGGGCGGATATCGGCATTGCCATGGGCATCACCGGCACCGACGTCTCGAAGGAGGCGTCGGAGATGGTGCTGCTGGACGATAACTTTGCCACCATTGTGGCCGCGGTGGAAGAGGGGCGGGTCATCTACGACAACATCCGCCGCTTTGTCAAGTTCTCTATCGCCGGCAACCTGGGCAAAATCCTGGTCATGCTGGCCGCGCCGCTGTTTGGCATTGCCATCGCCCTGGAGCCACTGCAACTGCTGTGGCTGAACCTGCTCACCGACGGCCTGTTGGGGCTGGGGCTGGGCGTGGAACCGGCCGAGAAAGGGATCATGCAGCGCCCGCCGCGCCAGCCGCAGGCCAGCCTCTTCAACGAAGGGCTGGGCCGCCACATCATCTGGGTGGGCGTTTTCATCGGGCTGGTGGCGCTGGGCGTGGCCTATGCCGCCTTCGATCCCGCCCACGCTGAGGACGAAACGTGGCAGACGATGCTGTTTACCACGCTGGCCTTTTTGCAGGTAGGGCAGGCGCTGGCTTCGCGCTCCAGCCGCGAATCGTTCTTTAAATTGGGCTGGCGCACGAACCCGACGCTGCTGTGGCTGACAGTGGTGGTGATTGCCCTGCAGCTGGTGGTGGTATACTTACCGGGCTTGGAAAGTTTCTTTAATGTCGATCCACTTTCGCTACTTGAACTGGTTGTTTGCGTACTGTTAGGCAGCCTGGCATTTTGGGCAATTGAACTGGAGAAGTGGTGGCTGAGGCGAAACGGCCGTTAACGCGCATGAAAAAATCAATGAGCCCGCTTCAGGGGTTCCTCTTTTTCCTCGTCACAGTTGGCGGAATTGTCCTGCTGATTTATACGGCGCCGGTCTGGCGGGCACTGCTGGTGGCTGGTATCCTGGCCTATCTGCTTATCCCGCTGGTGGACCGGCTGGAGCAGCGTTGGGGAGGGCGGCGGGCGCTGGCTACCGCCATGGTTTACATCCTGATCGTCCTCATCATTCTGAGCCTTTTGTCGGCCGCCGGGGCCTTAATTTGGGGGCAGGTGCCGCAGTGGGGCCAGGAGCTGGCTGATGCCTTGCGGGAACTGACACGCTGGATGGAACGGCCGTTTGTCTTTCTCGGTTTCACGCTCCATCCCGAAGTCCTCTTCGGCTACATCCAGCGCTCCACCAGCAATGCGGTCACGGCCCTGCCGCTGGGATCGGGCTGGCTGGGCAGCATCGCCGAAAACCTGCTCTGGAGCCTGGTGGTGCTGGTCAGCCTGTTTTATCTAATGCGTGACGGGCCAAAAATCCCGGCGGTGATCATCGCCTGGCTGCCGCCGAAGTATCAGGCAGACGGCCGTTTCCTTCTGGATGAACTGGACACCATCTGGCGCGTTTCCTTGCGCGTGCAGGTCATCATTTTTGCCATCATCGGCGTGCTTCTCCTCACCAGCACTGCGCTCATCGTCTGGCTCTTTCGCCGCGGCTGGCTGCCCCTCTCGCCCCTCGGCCTGATCGTGCTCATCATCCTCGTTTATGCCGCCATCCAGCAGATCGACAATCTCTGGCTGCGCCCCCAATACATGGGCCATGCGCTCAAACTGCATCCCGGCATCGTCGTCGTAGCCCTAATCTCTGCCCTGGCGCTGACCGGCATCCTGGGGGCGATCATCGTCGTGCCGGTGCTGGCCAGCCTGAAAGTCCTGGCGCTGTATGCCTACAACAAGCTGTGGGGTGAGCTGCCCGAGGAAGAGACGGGCAGCGGTTAGGCGTCGAAATACGGCCGTTCTGCCCCGCGCCACACCTTAAACACAACAGGAAGGCGAGCAACGTGATTGGGGTCAATAACCGCGGGCAGCGCCTCCTCGGCGAACCAGCCCACGTTGAGCACTTCCTGTTGATGAGAGCCGTGCCCCATCTGTTCCCCGTCCACCAGCCTTCCTAAAAATACAAACTGCAGCAGGTGATGGGGCGAGCGGCTGCCCCACAGGCGGGAATCAAACACGCCGCCCAGCCGGTCGATGGTGCAGGTCATGCCGGTTTCTTCGTGGAACTCGCGGGCTGCGCCGGCGGCGGCCGTTTCGCCCACCTCCAAAGCGCCGCCGGGCATGGCCCACATGGCGTTGTCGGCGCGCTGGATGAGGGCGATACGGCCGTTTTCATCAAACACGGCGCAGTCGGCCACGGCAAAGGGCGTCGGGCGAGCCAGGACAGGGCTGCACAGCGGTTCCAAGGACGCCACGTCCACACCACTGGCCAGGGCCAACATTTCCAGCGCTAACGTTTGTAGTTTCCGATACCGCTCCTGGGCGTAAAAATTTTCTTCATACCGCTGGCCCAGAGCTGCCATCTCTAACATCTGGTCGGCCCACAAGGCGATTTGTTGCGCTAAATCCATCATGCCTCCAATCATAAGCCGGATACGACCGTATCTACCATACCACGCCTGCACGCCCCAAAATCTATGAAACGCTAATGGTTCCACTCCGCTTACCATGTTAGAATTATCGGTCGGCTTTGCAGAAGAAACGGCCGTTGCCCACACTCTTGCCACACGGCCCATCCGACGAATCGACTATAAGACTACCAGACTATTGGACTACCAAACTATGTCTTTAGATAAAATCATTGTGCGCGGCGCGCGTGAACACAACCTCAAAAACGTCACTGTCGAAATTCCACGAGACAAACTCGTCGTCCTGACCGGCATTTCCGGTTCCGGTAAATCCTCGCTGGCTTTCGACACCATCTTTGCTGAAGGCCAGCGGCGCTACGTCGAGTCGCTCTCTGCTTACGCCCGCCAATTTCTTGGCCAGATGGAAAAACCGGACGTTGACCAGATAGAAGGTCTCAGCCCGGCCGTTTCCATCGACCAGAAAGGTGTCAGCCACAACCCGCGTTCCACCGTCGGCACCGTCACCGAAATTTACGACTACCTGCGCCTGCTCTTTGCCCGTGTGGGCACGCCGCACTGCCCGGAATGCGGCCGTCCCGTTATGCCCCAATCCGCCGAGCAAATCGTGGAAAGCGTGCTACAAATGCCCTCAGACAGCCGCATTCAGGTGCTGGCTCCCCTGGTCAAAGACCGCAAAGGTCATCATCAGGGCGTCTTTGAAGACGTGCGCAAAGCCGGGTTTGTGCGCGTGCGTGTCAACGGCGAAGTCCGCCAGGTAGACGAAGAGATCGAGCTGGATCGCTACAAAAACCACACCATCGAAGCCGTCGTTGACCGTCTCATCATCCGGCATGATCCCCACGACGAAAGCGAAGAAGCCAAAGCCGACCGCACCCGCCTCACCGATTCTGTGGAGACGGCGCTGACGTTAGGCGATGGCATCGTCATCATCAACGACGTCACCGACCGTGACAACCAGGTTGACCAACTCTATTCCGAACACCTCTACTGCCCCTACGACGGAACCAGCATTCCGGAGATCGAGCCGCGCACATTCAGCTTCAACAGCCCGCACGGCGCCTGCCCGGACTGCCAGGGTCTGGGAACCAAAAAAGAACTGGACGACGATCTGATCGTGCCCAATAAGGATTTAACCCTGGCCGAGGGCGCCATTACTGGCTGGCCAACAGATGACAAGGCCGGCTACTACTGGCAGCTCCTCAAAGCCACGGCCGAGCACTTCAAAATTCCTACTAACGTGCCAGTGCGCGAACTAAACGAGGCGCAAATGCGAATCCTGCTGCACGGCAGCGGCGAGGAAACCATCACCGTCACCTACGTTAACCGGGAAGGCGACACGCGCCATTACCGCACCAAGTACGAAGGCGTGGTGCCTAACCTGTGGCGGCGCTACAACGAATCCACCTCCGATTACGTGCGCGACAAGTTAGAGGGTTTCATGGTCAACCGGCCCTGTTCCACCTGCAATGGCACACGTTTGCAGCCCGTGCCCCTGGCCGTCACTATTGGCGAGGCGAACATCGCCGACGTGACACGCTGGGCGGTGGCCCGTTCGCTGCCCTGGGCGGAAATGCTGCGCGACGATGGCGTACTCACGGAACGCCAAAAAATGATCGCCAAACCCATCCTCAAAGAAATCCACGAACGCCTCCAGTTCATGATCAACGTCGGGTTGGATTATCTAACGCTGGATCGGGCGGCAGGCACACTCAGCGGCGGCGAGGCACAGCGCATTCGTCTGGCGACGCAAATAGGCAGCCAGTTGATGGGCGTGCTCTACGTGCTAGACGAGCCGTCGATTGGCCTGCACCAGCGTGATAACGCGCGCCTGATCCACACGCTCCAGGGCATGCGCGACTTGGGCAACACGGTCCTGGTGGTGGAGCATGACGAAGACACCATGCGCGCCGCCGACTGGATTGTGGATCTGGGACCGGGCGCGGGTAAGCTGGGCGGCGAAATTGTGGCCGAGGGTCCGCCAGAACAGGTGGCAGCCAACGAGCAGTCGATCACCGGCGCCTATCTCAGCGGCCGGACAAAAATTCCCGTGCCCAAGAAGCGGCGCAAAGGCCACAAAGGGCAGCAGTTGATCGTGCATGGCGCGCAGGAAAATAACCTGAAAAACGTGGATGTAGCCATTCCGTTGGGTAAGTTTGTGTGCATCACCGGCGTCAGCGGCAGCGGTAAAAGCTCGTTTTTGGTGGAAATTTTGAGCAAGCGCCTGAATCAGTATTTCTACAAGTCCAAAGAACTGCCGGGCAAACACGTGAGCATCGAGGGTCTGGAACACCTGGATAAAGTCATCGAGATTGATCAAAGTCCCATCGGCCGTACGCCGCGCTCTAATCCGGCGACGTATACCAACGTCTTTAATCCCATTCGGGATCTGTTTGCCGGACTGCCGGAGAGCAAAATTCGTGGTTACAAAGCGGGCCGCTTTAGCTTTAACGTGAAAGGCGGCCGCTGCGAGGCCTGCCAGGGGCAGGGGCAAAATCGTATTGAGATGCAGTTTTTGCCGGACATTTACGTGCCCTGTGATATTTGCCACGGCGCGCGGTACAACCGTGAAACTTTACAGGTGACGTATAAAGGGCTAAATATTGCCGAAGTGCTGGACCTGAGCGTCGACGAGGCGCTGGAATTCTTTGAGAATATTCCTCCGATCAGACGGAAGCTGAAGACGCTGGCTGACGTGGGGCTGGGCTACATTCACCTGGGGCAGCCGGCCCCGACGTTGAGCGGCGGCGAGGCGCAGCGGGTGAAGCTCAGCCGAGAGCTGTCGAAGATTGCCACGGGGCGCACGATGTACATTTTGGACGAGCCGTCGGTAGGCCTGCACAGCCACGATGTGGCGAAGCTGATCGTGGCGCTGAACCGGCTGGTGGATAAGGGCAACACGGTGGTGATCATTGAGCACAACCTGGACATCATCAAGGTGGCGGATCACCTGATTGATATGGGGCCGGAGGGTGGCGACCGTGGTGGTGAGATTGTGGCCGAAGGCACACCCGAGCAGGTGACGCAGGTAGAAAGAAGTTATACGGGGGCGTTTTTACGGCCGTATCTCAACGGCCAGGTCTAACGCTTCACCCATTCCTTCGTTGATGGCCCGGATTGTTGCCAGCGGCAGCTTTGGCTGCCGGTCGTAAGTAAGCAGGCCATTAATCTCCTGTTCCACGTCGGTGAGCTGCGTATAACAAAATCCCTGCAGCAGCGGCGCGTTTAGCAGCGCCGTCACCAACTGCCGGTAGCCTGTTTCCAGATCGGTGGCGCTGCCGGCCTCTGTGTAGCCCCAGCCCTTCTCCTCGCCTGTGCGGTAGGCAATGCCGCCGCACTCGCTCACCAGGATGGGCTGGCCTTCGAAAGCGTGGCCGGGGGCGTAAATCGGCCGTTCGCTGGGGCAGTAGGCCAGCATGTCCTCCAGTCGGGCGTATCGCGCCGCCACCGTTTCGGCCTCGCCGGTATAGTCGTGGATCGTGCATAGATCGCTGCGGGTGTGTTCCCAGCCATCATTGCTGATAACCAGGCGCGTCGGATCGAGCGCCTTGGTCAGGTGGTAAAGTCCCAGTAAGAACTGTACCTGCGCCGGGTCGCGGCGCAGTTCCGGTACGCCCCAACTCTCGTTGACAGGAACCCAGGCGACGATGCAAGGGTGGTTGTAATCGCGTTCGATGACGGCCTGCCACTCGGTGATGAGGCGTTGGGCCGCCGTGGGGGAGAAGCGGTAGGTGTTGGCCATTTCGCCCCATACCAGCAGACCCAGGCGGTCGGCCCAGTAGAGATAACGAGGATCTTCGACTTTTTGATGCTTGCGCACGCCGTTAAAGCCCATGGCTTTTACCAGCTCCACGTCGCGCCGAATGGCGTCGTCGGAGGGGGCGGTGAGCAGGCCGTCGGGGTAGTAGCCCTGGTCCAGCACCAGCTTCATGACGTAGGGAGCGCCGTTTAGTTCGACACGGCCGTTTCTCACATCCATACTGCGCATGCCAAAATAGCTTTGCACCCGATCTGCCGGCTGGCCGGGAGCCGCCAGCCGCAGCGCCACGTCGTAGCAGTGCGGCGACTCGGGTGACCAGAGATAAGGTTCCGGCAGCGGGACAACGGCCGTGCCGCAGCCATCCACCAGTGCAATCTCCGCTGTGGCGGCCAGCGCACCCTCAAAGGAGATTTCGACCTCGACAGAGGCGGCCGCGGCCTTGTTGGCGTAACACAGAATCTGGACCGCCTGGCCGGCCACGTCTGGTGTGAACTGCACCCCCTCCAGGCGCAGCGCCGGGGCTGATTCCAGCCACACGGTTTGCCAGATGCCGCTGCTGGGCGTGTAAAAAATGCCCGCCGACTGCTCTTGCCAAAACTGCTTGCCGCGTGGCTGTGTCAGGTCTGTCAGGATGTCCTCCACGCGCAGCACCAGCGAGTTCTGGTCGGCCAGGTAGGGGGTGATGTCTAACTGGAAAGGGGTATGCCCGCCTTCGTGTTCGCCGGCGAACTGGCCGTTTACCCACACGGCCGTGCGATAATCGGCCGCGCCGCAGTTGAGCAGGACGCTTTTGCCGGATTGGCGCCAGTCGGCCGGAACGGTGAATGGGCGCTGGTACCACATCATGTTATGGGCGGTGCGTTCGCCAATACCGCTGAGGCGGCTCTGATAAACAAAGGGAACGTTGATCGTCAGGTCAAAGGGGGAGGGCGTAAGTCCGGGGACGAACCAGCCAGACCGGCAGCCTTCATCGGCGGTGTCAAAGGCGAAGGCCCATTGGCCGTTTAGATTGCACCAGGATTCGCGGACGAATTGGGGGCGCGGATATTCAGGTCGGTAGGGTTTGAGCATTGTTTTTTACCTCGTAGTCGCTGTGTTTTCTGTATAGAGCGCCGAGAACAGGCTGCTTTTGCATGGCGTGCTGGATGATTTCGTCGGCCAGGGTGATGGCGTGTAGGGCCTGGTCATAACAGGCGAGCCGCCGTTCCGGGCAGGGCATCCAGCCACGGCCGTCTGAGTTTTCTGCCAGCAGCATGGCCCGCCGCGCCTGCTGCAGCAGAGACGGCCGTTCGCTGCCCAGGGCCGTAGCCAGCCGCAGCTTTTGCGCCGCTTCGGCGCACAGCGCGTTCAAACGCGCGTTATCCGGATCAGTCGTCCAGATGTCGATGGATCGTTCTGAGGAACCGGCCGGGACGTATACGCTGGTCGTGGGTGGGTAGTGGGCCAGGTACGTACGCGGCAGAGCCAGGCTGACAAAAGGCAGCTCGTCCAGGCAGGCCAGCAGGTCGCCCACTGCTTCCGGGCTGAGCGATTCCTTGCCCAAACGGGCGTACGCGCCGACAAACTCGGCGTCTGATGGGCCGAAGAAGAGCAGCGACGGCCGTTCCTGGCTGTGCGCCGCGGCCATTTCCAACAGCGCCGCCAGTTGGGCGAAGGGTTTACGGCCGTATATCGTGTCGAACATGGCCCCGATCAGTTCGCGGTAGAGGGGAAAGGCTGTTAGCTGCGCGCCTTGCGCGCCGCGCATGGTGACCGGGTGCAGAAGCTGGTCGGCGCAGTCTGCCAGCCCTGCTTCGCCTTTGGGGGGCGGATTTAGCCCGCTGTTAAGCTGGCGCTGCAGCCCGGCCAGCAGGATGTTGGGCGTCAGAACGGTGTAGTCGTAGCCGACGGCCGTCAGCAGCGGCGCCAGGCCGGGATCATAAGCAAATTCCTGTAGGAAGATGCCTGTGGGGCGCGGCGCCGTCAGTTGGCCAAACAGGCGGTCGTAGACGTTCCAGAATTCCAGCAGATGCTGGCGGGCATGGTCGGTAGGCACCAGGGGCAGGATGGGATTGGCATACGTGCTGCCCAGCAGCTCGATCTGCCGGCGTTCCAGGAGCAGGCTCAGCAGATCGATGGTTTCCGGCCACCGCTCGGCCATCCATTCCAGGGTGACGCCGGAGTATTCGAAGACGGCCGTTAGCTGCGGATGGCTGGCAAAGTAGGCCAGCGTCGGCAGATAACAGCTTTCTACCATCTCGGGTACAGCGTCCGGCGGAAATTCCGCGTACTGCAGATTAGCGTGAAAAAAGGGGCATAGATAGAGCATAGTTACATTGTTCGTTCCGTAGTTTGGCCTAGTGTAACCCCCTCGTTATACCGTGTAAACAGTATTTAAGTAGGGGCGGTCCAAGTCACTTGAGAGCATTGGCCTTCACGTAAGCGGCTTTTGTCTGCACGTAAGCGGCTTTTGTCTGCACGCAAGCTGCTTTTATCTTCACAAAAACAGTTTTTGCCTTCACATGTACAGTTTTTGCCTTCGCATGCACAGTTTTTGCCTTCGCATGTACAGTTTTTGCCTTCGCATGTACAGCTTTTATCTTCGCATGCACAGCTTTTATCTTCGCATGCACAGCTTTTGCCTTCACAAAAACGATTTTTGCTTTGACAATAGAAGGTTACGCCCAAGTCTGTCTGGGCAAGGGGAACCGGCAAGGGAGGCGGGGCTGAACGGATCAGGCGCGGGTTAGCTCGCCGCGCAGATCTTGCTGCATCCAGGCCCGAATTTGGGCGACGTCGTCGGAGATGCTGAGCAGGTAGGCCAGCTTGGTCAGCGCCGCTTCCGGCGTCATGTCATAGCCGCTGATCACGCCTACGTCGGCCAGCTCCGCGCCGGTGGCGTATTTGCTCAGATCCACCGTGCCTTTCAGGCATTGGGTGCAATCTACGATGACCACGCCGCGCGTGTTGGCTTCTTGCAAGACGCGCAGAAATTCCTTGTCGCCGGTCGGGCCGTTGCCGGAGCCGTAGGTTTCCAGCACCAGCCCGCACAGGGGCGGCTGCAGCATGTTTTCCAGGATACGCGCCGACAGGCCGGGAAACAACCGAAAGGCACCCACCACGGCCGGCGCGCCGATGAGGCGCAAATCGATGCCCGCTGAGGGGGGAGCGGACGGCCGTCGCACCAGCCGCTCCCGAATTTCTATCCCTGTGCCCAGCGCCGCCAGCGCCGGATAGTTGGGCGAGGCAAAGGCGTCGAAGCCGTCCGCATCCACCTTTACCGTGCGGCAGCCACGAAAGAGCCGGCTGTTGAAGTACAGGCCCACTTCCGGGATGACAAAGTCGTGGGCGGCCAGCAGCAGCGAAGAGATCAGGTTGTCTTGCGCGTCGTTACGCAGTTCGGCCAGGGGAATTTGTGAGCCGGTGACGATGACCGGCTTGGCCAGATCCTTGAGCATGAAGGCCAGCGCCGAGGCGGTATAGGCCATTGTGTCTGTGCCATGCAGCACGATAAAGCCGTCGTACTCGTAGTAATGGTCACAGATGTCGCGGGCTATTTTAGACCAGTCGGCCGGGGTCATGTCGGGCGAATCAAACAAGGGGTCATACTGGTGGATGGTGTAATCGGGCAGATCGGGGTGGTGGAAGGCGGGATTGGCGGCCATCAGGCTTTGCAGGTAGTCGGGAATGGGCAGGTAACGGCCGTTGACCCGCTGCATGCCAATGGTGCCGCCCGTATAGGCAATGTAGACTCGTTTTTTCATATGCGCCTCGCCAGAGGTGGAAGATGTGGAACATGATGCGTGATGCGTGAAAACAGGTGTTTCACGCATCACGCATCATTTCACAGCAATTTTGGGCGAGAACGGCCGTTTTGCCAACCATCATTTTCCCTTGACACCAGGCAACGGCATGCCGCACAATCAGGCAAACTTTCCTGGGAGAAAATCATGGCCTGGATCAAAATCATTCAAGAACACGAAGCCACCGGCAGGCTCAAAGAAGCCTACGCCAAACTCATCGAGCCGTGGGGCGGCGTGGACAACATCCTGAAAATACACAGCCTGAACGTGCGCTCCTTGTGGGCGCACTTTGAACTGTACAAAACGGTGATGTACGGCCGTTCCGGCCTCAGCCGCGCCCAGCGCGAGATGATCGCCGTCGTCGTCTCCGCCGCCAACCGCTGCCACTACTGAATTACCCACCACGGAGCCGGGCTGCTCCGCCTCACTCAAGACGAGACCCTGGTCGCCCAGCTAAAAACCGACTGGCGACAGGCCTATCTTTCCCCCGCCGACCAGGCCATGCTCACTTACGCCGAAAAGCTGACTCTGACACCATGGCAGATGGTTGAAGGCGACGTGGCCGCCCTGCGCGCCGCCGGTTTTAGCGACACCGACATTCTCGACATCAACCAGGTAACGGGCTATTATGCCTACGTCAACCGCCTGGCCGATGGCCTGGGCGTGGAGCTGGAAGATTTCTGGGAGCAATGAGGCGCAATGGAAGACCGTTTTTTACTCACACCTTATTTCTTGGATGAAAGTGTGCCCGGACTGGCAGCGCTGGCGGCGTCCGGCTGGCAGATCAACCAGCCGGCTCTCAGTGGAGAGGGGCCGCAGGCGCGCATGATCAGCCTGTACCGGCCGCTGGCTGCCTGGCTGGCCGGCGCGCTGCAAGCGGGACACCGGCCGGTCAGTGTGGCCGGCGACTGCTGCACGACGATTGGGGTGCTGGCCGGGCTGCAGCAGGCGGGCGTCACGCCCACGCTCATCTGGTTCGACGCCCACGGCGATTTCAACACCTGGGAGACGACGCCGTCGGGCTTTTTGGGCGGCATGCCGCTGGCTATGGCGGTGGGGTTGGGCGAACAAACGCTTCCAGAGGGAGTGGGGTTACGGCCGTTCCCTTCCACCAACGTCATTCTGACAGACGGCCGTGATCTGGACCCCGGTGAGCGCACCCTGGTAGAACAGTCTGGCATCACCCACCTGCCAGACGTGAACATGCTGCTGGACTATCCGCTGCCCGACGGCCCCCTCTACGTCCATTTCGACACGGACGTGGTGGACCCGGCGGAAGTGCCGGCCATGAATTACCCGGCCCCCGGCGGCCCGACGGCGGACATGCTGCGCCGCGTGTTTCGTTATCTGGCGGAGACGGGGCGGGTAACGGCCGTTTCTCTGTCGGCCTGGAATCCGGAGCTGGATGGCGACGGCCGTTCCCAGGCCATTTCCATGAGCCTGCTGCAAACGCTGCTCGGCGAGAGAAACGAACCATGAACAACGATCTGCATCCCGACCTGGCCCGTATTTTGGTGCCGGAAGACACAATCCAGGCTCACGTCAAAGTGTTGGCGCACCAGATTTCGCTGGATTATGCCGGCGTGGAGCGGCTGTACCTGATAGGCGTGCTGCGCGGCGCCTTCATCTTCCTGGCCGACCTGGCCCGCTGCCTGACCATTCCCCACGTTGTCGATTTCATGTCCGTCTCCAGCTATGGCAAATCGACGGTGTCCGGCGAAGTGCGCATTGTCCTCGACCTGCGTGAGCCGATCGTCAACCAGCACGTCATCATCGTGGAAGACATCGTGGACAGCGGCAAGACCCTCAGCTATCTCTACCACACCTTGCAGGGACGCAGCCCCGCTTCTTTGCGAACCTGCGCGCTGGTCCGCAAACACCGTGAGCACGTTGATACGCCTGTCCACTATCTGGGCTTTAACATTCCCGACGTGTGGGTGGTGGGGTACGGACTGGACTATGCCGACACGCATCGCACCCTGCCTTACATCGCGGAATTGAAGGAGGACGTTTACAAAAAATGAATGAACACGAATCAGTCCCCACCGGGCGCGCGATCCCCGGCGTCAGCCACTATAATCCTGTGACGGTAGACATGAAAGAAGTCATGGGTACAGCTTTTCTCGGTATTCTGTCGGTGATTCTTCTGCTGGCTTTGCTGCTGCTCCAGCGGCAAAATCGGCGGTTGATGACCCAGTTGGCAGAGGCAGAGCAACGGCCGTCCTGAAAACTATCTGTCACCCT
This sequence comes from Ardenticatenaceae bacterium, assembly GCA_020634395.1. Classification (GTDB taxonomy): domain Bacteria; phylum Chloroflexota; class Anaerolineae; order Promineifilales; family Promineifilaceae; genus Leptovillus. The sequence goes on from JACKBU010000019.1 coordinate 18,845, forward strand.
AATCGGCGGGTTTTTCCCTTGTTAACTGCCGGGTTCAATGATATGATTTTTCATTATGTCACCTCTATCATAAGCAAACCACATGGAGCGAGGCATTTTAACTGCTGACCGGGGGACCATTAGATAACGCGATGACAGGGTGAAGCAACCATGCCCACGGAAGAAAACAGCAACGCCCCACAACCCGACATCCCGCCAGAACCGGAAGTCGAGCCTGAACAGAAACCGGAGGAAGTGCCGCCGGTCGTCTCGACGCCGATCCAATCGCCCCTGCCTGCGTCCCAGCCGTTGATTGGTCCACCGCCAACAGACGAGGATGAGCGCCGCACGTTGGCCGAGTTATTTGTCCGTTTGCCGGTTGGCGCCAAAGTCGGGGTTGTCGCCGCGCTGGCGCTTGTGCTGACGCTGGCTGTGTTGGTTGCCTTTCCCCCGGCCAGGCAGCAGAACGAGGCAGAACATGCTACGGGCACGGCCGTTGCCGCCATCCTTACCCTTACTGCTCAGCCTACCCCCACCTCTATTGGCACCGAAACTCCGCGCATCTACATTGTCGAAGAATCACCCATTCCCTCCCTCACCCCCGACGTTACCAGCACGCCCATCATCTATGTCGTCAAACAAGGCGACACCCTGAACAGCATCGCCCGCAGCTTCAACAGCACTGTGCAAGACATTGCCACAGCCAATGGCTTGTACAACGTCAACAGCATCTCCGTCGGGCAAGAATTAATGATTCCTACGCCCGGATCGGGCACCGTTGTGCCGGTAGGCACAGTAGGACTGGGCACGCCTACTGCTTTGGCAGGAACGGCCGTTAGCAACGAACCTCTCACTGTGCTGCCGGAGCTGGTGATTAAGGGCGTGTCGGGCGTGCAAACGGTGGATCTGCGCATCGCCGCCGGACCCGACTATCAGGCCATTACCACCCTCAACCGGGGTACAATTGCTTCCCTGGTCGCAAAATCGCCCGATGGTTTGTGGTATCTGATCCAGCTAGAGGACGGTTATACGCGCGGCTGGATTCCGGCCAACAGCGCCGGACTCCTTTACCCCGCCGATCCGGCAAACATCCCCACGACGCCACAGCCCTAGGAGGGTGGTGGGTGGGTGTTTAGGTGTTTAAGTGTGTAAGTGCCCAAGTGCTCGCCTAACACCTGAACACCTAAACACCTGAACACCTGAACACCTGAACACTTAAACCCCTTGTTCCCTCACCTTCGCCGGCCGGCTACCAACAGACCGGCAAATACAAACGCACTGCCCAGCAGCACCAACGGTCCCGGAACTTCGCCAAAAAAAAGCAGAGCCAGGATAGAGGCCCCGATAGGCTCGGCAAAACTGACGGCTCCCACCATAGCCGCAGGCAAGAAAGCCAGCGCGTAGTTAAACGAGGAATGCCCCAACAACTGCGGTCCCAAAGCCATTAACAGGAACGTGAGGTATGCCTGAGAACTGTACCCAAACATGCTGCTGCCAGTAAGATACACGGCCGCAATCAGGCTGAGCGCGGCCGTGCCATACACCAGCGTCACATAGCTGACCAGGGACAGCCGCACGCGCAGTTTGCGGCCAATGAGCAGATATCCGGCGGCAGCAACAGCGCCGGTCAGGGCCAGGGCGTTGCCGAGAAACGGCCGTTGTCCGCCGGCCACCGCGCCCGCGTTTATTAACAGACGGCCGTTTTCCCCCACTATCCACACGTCACCCAGGCTGATAACTATCGTACCGGCCAGAGCCAGCCCCATGCCAATTTTCAGCGGCCGGGTAAACGGTTCGCCCAGCAGGAAAGGCGCCGCCAGCGCCACCCACAGCGGCGACGTAGAAACCAGCACCGTCGAACTGGCGACCGAGGTATAAGCCAGCGAGCTGATCCAGGTAGCAAAGTGCACCGCCAGCAGCAGCCCCGATAACAACGCCAGCCGCCAATCGGCCGGGGCCAGGCGGCGCACTTCCCCGCGGTGGCGGATCAGCATGATCGGCAGCAAAATCAGGGCGGCCACGGCCGTGCGGTAGGCGGCGATCACCAGAGAGGGCACATTTTCCTCCTGGGCCAGCCGCGCCAAAATCGATCCCGAAGACACGGCCAGGATGCCAACTGCCAGCACTAAAACGGGCGAAAGACGGGGTTTTTCCGATGGCGGTTTCTGCATTGTTTTTGTGGCCAGACGGCCGTGTTCTCCCAGTGAAATTGCGGCAAAATCAACCTGTTTGCACAGGCTTTCAGAACGGTTCAACCTTTGTTGACAAAGGTCTATAGTGTAGCTAGAATGAAGTCACTGATTTGCACGAGAATGGTAACAATCAATGATCAGCCGGTCAATTACCAGCGTGCAGCCAATCATCACATATTTTTCAGTTCACCCATTTCTTAAAAACCCCAAAGGAGAAAATCATGGCTTTTGAATTACCTGCCCTTAACTACGCACATGATGCCCTGGAACCCTACATCGACTCGCGCACAATGCAAATCCATCACGGAAAACACCACGCCGGTTACACCAACAATTTAAACGCTGCCCTGGAAGGCCACCCCGATCTGGCCAATAAAAGTATCGAAGAACTGCTTGCTAATCTGGACAGTGTGCCGGAGAGCATCCGCACGGCCGTGCGCAACAACGGCGGCGGTTACGCCAACCACTCCCTCTTCTGGGTCATCATGAGCCCGGACGGCGGCGGCGAACCCGGCGGCGAGCTGGCTGCGGCCATCAACGACACCTTTGGCAGCTTCGAAGACTTCAAAGCAGCCTTCGCCAAAGCCGCGGCTACCCGTTTCGGCTCCGGCTGGGCCTGGCTGTACGTCGATGGCAACGGCAACCTGGCCATCACCTCTACCCCCAACCAGGACACACCTCTCATGGAGGGCAACACCCCCATCCTGGGCCTGGACGTGTGGGAACACGCCTACTATCTCAACTACCAAAACCGCCGCCCGGACTACATTTCCGCTTGGTGGAACGTGGTAGATTGGGATACTGTCGCCGACAATTATGCTGCGGCAAAATCGTAAGTGTGTATAATTAAATAGAACCGACGCCAACGGGTCGGTATCGTTTTTAAGCCAAAAGGAGAAATCTTATGACCCACATCGTTACCAGATTGTGCTTACGCGACACAGCCTGCGTGGAGGTGTGCCCGGTCGAATGCATGGTTTTGGGTAAACCGGAACAGGAATGGCCCTGGCTGTACATCGATCCCGACACCTGCATTGACTGCGGCGCGTGTGTCCCAGAATGTCCCTACGAAGCCATCTTCCCCGAAGAAGAAGTTCCCTTCGACTATGAAGCTCCGGCCGGTGTTTGGATTACCAACACCAAGGCACTTTTGCCCGATGGCCAGTCGTTTGAAGGTGAAATCGATGGTCACAATGTGAAAGTACTCAACGCCAAACAGCTAGCTGGCGGCGAGGTTTTGGATCTCACAGAGGATATCGAACCCAATTACAACTTCTATTCCGAAGGTCCTGGTTACGACGCTCTGGACTAAAGCACAACGTGCAGTTGTTTGCCGGAAAAGCAAGCAACGATTGGCAACAAGAATGAAATAGCTAACCGGCCAGAAATGTCCGATTAGCTATTTTTTATTTTTACTGTTGAGTAGAAAGGTTAGAGCATAGAGCAAGAAACGGCCGTTTCCACCATTCAGGCCCTGGTTCTTGCCATTCTGGAGGTTATGATGACTGCGTTTCGGACTGAGAAGGATTCTTTAGGCGAAGTTCAGGTGCCCGCAGCGGCCTACTGGGGGGCGCAAACCCAACGCGCCGTGCAAAATTTCCCCATTTCGGGCCTCAAGCCGTATCCGGCGTTTATCTGGTCGATGGCGGCCATCAAGCGCGCGGCGGCAGAGGTAAACCGAGATCTGGGCCTGTTTGCCAACCGCCAGGTCGGCGAGCAGGTCATCACCGGCGAGCAGATTGCCACGGCGATTATGCAGGCGGCGGATGAAGTGCTGGACGGCCGTTTCAACGATCAATTCGTCGTCGATCCCATCCAGGCTGGCGCCGGCACCAGCCACAACATGAACGTCAACGAAGTCATTGCCAACCGTGCCAACGAAATCCTGGGTTTTGCGCTGGACGCGCCCGCCAAGCCCGTGCATCCCAACGACCACGTCAACATGGCCCAATCCACCAACGACACCATTCCCACGGCCATCCGCCTGGGCTGCCTGTGGCGATTGGACGAACTGCTCTCTGCCTTGCAGCATCTGGCCAACGCCCTCCAAGACAAAGCCCACGAATTTGATCCCATCGTCAAAAGCGGCCGGACCCATTTGCAGGATGCGGTGCCGGTGCGCCTGGGGCAAGAATTTAGCGCCTATGCCCGCGCCGTCAAACGCGATCGTACCAAGATCAAGCAGTCGGCTAAGGGGCTGCGGCGGCTGGGGATTGGCGGCACGGCCACGGGCACAGGCCTCAACGCCCACCCCGAGTATCACGGCCGTATGGTGCAGCGCCTCACCCAGCTCAGCGGCCTCAAACTGCGCGAATCCAACAACCTGTTCGAGAGCATGCAAAGCATGGCCGATCCCGTTTTCTTCAGCGGCGCGCTGCGCACCCTGGCCCAGGATCTCATCCGCATTGCCAACGATTTCCGGCTGCTTTCGTCTGGTCCCAGCACCGGCCTGGACGAGATTCACCTGACGGCCGTGCAGCCCGGCTCCTCCATCATGCCCGGCAAAGTCAACCCCGTCATGGCCGAAATGCTGGACATGGCCATGTTCCAGGTACTCGGCAATGATCAGACCGTTCTGCTGGCCGGGCAGGCCGGGCAGCTAGAACTCAACGTGATGATGCCCATCATCGCCTACAACCTGTTCCAGAGCATGGACGTCATCATCAACAGCGTCAACGCCTTCACCGACAAATGCGTGGTCAGCTTGCAGGCCAATGAGGAGAAGGCCACCGGCTGGCTGGCCAAAAACGCCATCCTCGTCACCGCCCTCAACCCCGTCATCGGCTACCTCAAGGGGGCGGAAGTAGCAAAAGAGGCCATGAAGAGCAACCGCACCGTGCGCGAAGTTGTCGTCGAGAAGGGCTACCTCACCTCCGCCGAAGCCGACCGCCTGCTCAACGTCCACGCCCTCACCGAAGGCGGCATCCAACACTAACGTCACAGACTCCCGCGCCTTACGGCGGTCTCATTATCCATCCGCGCAGACCGTCATAAACAGTATGCAGCCGTTTTTGAATGGTATGCCGGGATTGTTGTGGGGCCGTCGCCACCGGCTGAAGACGGCCGCCCGACGATTTTGTCCTTCTTGAACGGCCGTGATACCATCCCAAGTCGCAAATTTAGAAGAGAAGATGCTGCGAATTAACCAACCCGTATACGAAGCGATGCTGGCCCACCTGCAGGCGGTTTATCCTCTGGAAGGGTGCGGTTTGCTGGGCGGCGTGGGCGATACGGCCGTGCGCCACACGGCCGTCGATAACATTCTGCGCAGCCCCGTAGCCTATGAGATGGACCCCACGCAGCAAATCCGCGCCATGCTGGAGCTGGAAGCGCAGGGCCAGGAGATGCTGGCCATCTACCACTCGCACCCGGCCGGGCCGCCGCACCCATCGCCCACAGACGTGGCCCAGGCCTACTACCCGGATGCCGTCTACCTGATTATCTCGCTGGCCGACCGGGCACAGCCGGTGGTGGGCGCTTTTCGGATTGGCAACGGCCGTTACACGCCCATCCCCCTGGCCATAGAGTAACGAATACGGCCGTTTTGTGTTTTAGATGGAAAGTCAGGTAGTCTGGCCGGCGCCAAAACCGCCAGACCAGGCAGCTACCCGACCAAATTACGAGAGGAAGGATCACGTTGAACATACTCTATTTACTACTCGCCGGCTTGTTCGGCTATGTTTTAGGCTCTATCCCCTTTGGCTGGCTGTACGTCAAAGCCAAAACCGGCAAAGACATCCGCACCATCGGCAGCGGGCGCATGGGCGGCACCAACTCCTACCGCGCCGCCGGACTGATCATCGGCCTGCTGACGGCCCTGAGCGACTTTTTGAAAGGCGCGCTCTCGGTGTGGGTGGCCCAATGGCTGTTTGGCGGTCAGGCCGACCCGGCCTGGCTGCCCTGGATCGCCACGTTTGGCGGGGTGATGGCGGTCATCGGCCACAACTGGTCGGTGTTCCTGAAGTTTAAGGGCGGCGCAGGCACCGGGCCGAACGTGGGCTGGTCAACGGCCGTGTGGCTGCCCATGTTCCCCATCGTTTTCCTCGTCGGCGCCTTGTTGATGCTCACCGTGGGCATGGCCTCCGTGGCCTCTATGGTCGTGGCTCTCATCATTCCCGTCGTATTCGCCATCCGTTACTTCATGGGCATAGACCCCACCCCGGCCTACATCATTGGCGGCTTGGTTACTGCGGCGGCCGTAGCCTGGGCCTTACGCCCCAACTTCAAGCGCATCCTCGCCGGCAACGAGCGCATCGTCGGTCCACGCGCCAAACGTCTGGAACAACAGAAACAACAAGCACACTAAAAAAAGGCCGCATCAGCGGCCTTTTTTAGCTCTTAAAAACTCAGGGACACATTTCGTGAAGCGTGCAGCGTGCTGCGCACCAAAGATGCTTCACGCATCACATCTCACGCATCAGGCCAGACCCCGCGAAATCTCATAGCTTCCTTTTTTTAACTCCCCCCTTTGGTCAACAACTCATAGTGCATCATGCCCAGGGCATCGATCTGCACATTATCCACGCTGGTCAGGCTGATGGCGTGACGCGGTGTCTGGGTGATGTCCAGCGTGGGCAAATCGGACGCCCACAACTGCTGAATCTGGCCGTAGAGTGCCAGGCGAGCTGCGTCGTCCAGTTCGCCGCGCGCCTGCTCCACCAGTTCCGTCATCCGCGCCGATTCGTAGTTGGAGCAAAACGTATCGGTGGTGTTTTCCAGGAAGAAGTCGGTCCAGGCGGTCATATCCAGATAGTTAACCGGCTGCCCCGGCGAGGGCCAGCCCAGCAAGTAGGCGGGGTAGCTGCACGTATCGATCTGCGTGCGGTACGTTTCCCACGGCGCGCCTTCCAACGTCACCTTGAAGATGCCCGTTTCTTCTAGCTGAGCCTTGATGGCTTCGGCGTAGGCTTGCTCCAGGGGGGAGTAACGGCCGTCATTCAAAAACCACAGCGTCACTTCCAGCGGCTTCTCGGCGCTGTATCCTTCCGTACGCAGCAGCGTCTGCGCCCGGCTCAGGTCACGCGGCGGCAAGGCGGCGACAAACCCCGGCACCTCATTGGGAACCGGACTGTACAGCGGTGTTCGCTCACCGTTAAAAACCGTCTCTGCCAGCGCTTCCCGGTCCAACGACAACGCTGCGGCTTCGCGGATGCTGCGCCGGGTCCACGGCTCCTGCTTCTGATCAAAGATGATATAGCTCTTAAAATTGGCCGGCCCGGTCCAACTGTCATAGTCGGCACGGCCGTCGCCATCGCCGTCAACCCCGCTCAAGGCGGCAAAATCGCTGTAGGGCAGCCCGGTCCAGGCCATGTCAATCGAGCCAAACTCCTCCAACGATACACGCATCTCGGCCACGCTCTCGTAAAAGCGCACCTTGATGTTTTCAAAGGCCGGCGGCGGCTCGCCCGGCCACTCGGGATTGGCTTTCAGGCGGATGTTGTCCGGCTCCCAACTGACGATGGTATATGGCCCAATCCCGCCGCACGTGCTGGTCAGGTCTTCCGTCTCCGCATAACAATCCTGGCTGACGGGGAAGAAGGGCGGGGTGGCCAGGATGCTGGGGAAATAGGCTGTCGGTTCCTGGAGCACAAACTTCACGGTGAACGGATCGACGGCCTGCACCGCATCGGGGTCGGCATATCCGTCTTCGTCGCTGTCCTTCAGGAAGTTGTTCATCAGGTAGCCGCCGCGGCCAAACCGGGCGCGGTTCACGGACCAGACCACGTCGGCGGAGGTAAACTCACGGCCGTCTGGGAACTGCAGCCCCTGCTTGAGGGCAATCGTGTATTCCAGCTTGTCCTCCGAGACGTGCGGCGGCCCGGCCGCCAGCAGCGGTTGGAGTTGATTATCGGCCGTGTAGCGGTAGAGGCCGCTCATGGTGTTCATCTTCATTTCCCAGCTGATCAGATCCGGCGGCATGGCCGGGTCCATGTCCGTCAACTGCCCCACCATGCCAATGATAACTTCGCTGGCCGGCGTGCCGGTGCGCGGCTCGCCGGGGTCCAGCGGCGCATCGCCCTCTTCAGCAATCAGCATCACCGTCATGCGCTCGATGACGTTTTCATCCTTCATGCGGGCGATAGCTTCGTTTAGCCGGTCCAGCAGCTGCGTGTTATCGGCCGCCACAGCCATGCCAAACGAACGGCCGCTGATCCAGGCTGCCTGGCCCGTACCGCCCACCAGCTTCAACTGCTCCGGGTAGGTTTCGGCAAAATGCTCGCCGCTGTAGCTGTCCAGCACCACCACGCGCACGTTCTGGTCGACAAGGGCCTGCACGGCCTGCGTCGTGGTCTCAAAGGTTTGCACGTCTTCTTCGGCCAGGGCCAGCTCTTTCAAGGCGGTCACCTCGCCATAGCTGTTGTGTACCACGCCCACCTTCACACCCGGCTGCAAATCGTTTACCGACTGAATCTCATTTTCATCGGCCAGCACCAGCATGTCCTGGCCGACCTCCAGGTAGGGGTCCGTATAAGCGATGCCTTCCGGCGGTGTGTCGGGGATGGGGACCGGCGGCATCACGGCGTTGAATTCCTGGCTGGTATGGTTGGCCAGGCTTTCCAGCACACCCTGGTAAGGGGTGACGACAAACTCGTATTCAAAGCTCCCTTCGGCGGCAATGCTGCTCATGATGCTTTCGTTAAAGCCCACGATGTTGCCAAACTCATCGAATTCGGTGAAGGGTGGATTGGGGGCGTCGGTGGCAATCACGATGAAGTCGCGGTTGGTTTGCGTATCGGTTACGGCCGTTGGCTCTGGCTGGCTGGTAGGCGTGGGGGGGAGAGGGGTAACGGCCGTTTCCTCGCCCGCGTTGTTACAAGCCACGGCCACAATAACCAACAGCGCCAGTAAAGCTGTTTGTTTTAGTTTGACGATCATGAGGGGGAGTATAACGTCTGGAGAATCTGGCGGCGAGAAAAGTAAGTCGGAGGGGCTGTCCGCTAATTGTATTTAAAGGTTGGTGATCCGGAGTACAAGTGTACAGGTGTATAGGTGATCAGGTGTTCAAGTGTTCAGGTAAAGGGAGGACACATAAACACTTGAACACCTGATCACTTAAATACTCATTACACCACGTTGTATTCCTGGATCAGCCGCCCTTCGGCAAAGCGCTGGTAGTCCAACATCGAAATGTCCAGTGCAGACGCACGGCCGTCCAAAATAATCTCGGCCATCAACAAACCGGCGGCCGGGCCATGCATAAACCCATGGCCGGAAAATCCGCCCACCACATAATAACCCGCCACCTGCGGCACCGCCCCAAAAATTGGATGTGCATCGGGCGTTACCTCATACAGCCCGGCCCAGGCAGACAGCCGCCCGGCCTGGGCCAGCAGCGGCAGGCGAGTAATGGCTGCTTCCATGTGGGTTTCTTCCCAGGCGATATCCACGCTTTCATCGAAGCCCGGCTTTTCGCCAGGGTTAGACATGCCGGTCAGCAGGCCATCGCCCTCGCGGTGGAAGTAGAGGCTGCGGGCAAAATCGATCACGAAGGGAAAATCGGAGGGGATGTCCGGCATGGGCGTGGTCGTGAGCATCTGGCGGCGCAAGGGCGTGATGGGCAGGGGAGCGCCCACCATGTCGCCGATCAATCCTGCCCACGGCCCGGCCGCGTTGACGACGGTATGGCAGGCGATACGGCCGTTTGCCGTTTGCACGGCCGTCACCCGCCCCCCGCTGGTTTCGATGCTGGTAACGGCCGTGTCCGTAAAAGCGTGCACACCCAACCGCCGCGCGGCCGTCACGTAGCCGTTCACCACGCCGTTGGGATCGGCCAGCCCGTCGCCGGGGTGGAACGTGCCCGCCAGCACGTCGGCGGCGGCCAGTTGAGGCACGCGCCAGCGCACTTCGTCGCCGCTCAGCCACTGCGTAGGTACACCCAGGCGGTTCTGCATCGCCATGTTGTGCTGAAACATGGCCACGTCCCGCTCGTTGGTCAGCAGAAACAGATAACCGCACCAGCGTAAATCAATCGCCTGACCGGTTTCCTCTTCAAAGCGCTCCAGCATCGGCAGGCTTAGCTGCGATAGGCGCACGTTGATCTCTGTGCTGAACTGGTAGCGAATGCCGCCGGCACACTTGCCGGTGGCCCCCAGGCCGAAAAAGGACTGCTTTTCCAGCAGCACCACGTTTTTCTGACCCCGCAGCGCCAGGTGATAGGCCGTACTGGCTCCCATCACGCCGCCGCCAATGACGACAACATCTGCTGATTTGGGTAGTTCGTTCATAGTTTCTAAGAGGTATCACACGGCGAGCGGCGTATGGCGGGTTTGCCCGCTGCCCGCTCCTCGCCTCATAACACTGCTTCCGTCCCTAGATTGGCAGCCTGGGCGTTGTGCAGCACAATGCGCGCGGCGACCGCGTCTTGCACCGCCAGCCCGACCGATTTGAAAAAGGTGATCTGCTCTGAGCTGGTACGCCCCAGTTTTTGGCCGGACACGATCTCGCCCAGCTCGGCGTGGATGTGGTCGGCCGCGATGTCGCCGTTTTGCAGCGGGATAATCAGGTCACCGGCTTCGGCCAGCACGGCCGTTTGCGAATCCACCACCACCAGCGAGCGTTGTACCGTCACGGCGTCCACCTCTTGCATGGTGGGTAAATACGCGCCCACGGCGTTGATGTGCATGCCGGGAGCCAGGTGTCGGCCGTCAAAAACCGGCGTGCTGGCCGTGGTGGCCGTACAAATAATGTCTGCGCCGCGCACGGCCGTTTCCGGGCTGTCGGCCACGCGTATGTCGGTAGGGATAGGCCCGCAGCCGGCCATTTCCGCGGCAAAAGCCGCCGCCTGCTCAGGAGCCAAACTGTAGACGCGCACTTCGCGGATGGGCCGCACGGTGCAAACCGCTTCCAACTGGGTGCGTGCCTGCACGCCGCTGCCAAATATGGCGGCGACGGCCGCATCTGGCCGGGCCAGCACGTCGGTGGCCGCGCCGGAAGCGGCCCCGGTGCGAATGGCCGTGAGCGCGCTGCCTTCCATGATGGCTAACGGCCGTCCTGTGGCCGCATCCAGAGCCAGTACCAGGCCGTAAATCACCGGCTCGCCGCGCTGCGCGTTTTGCGGGAAAACGGATACCACCTTGACGGCCAGTGAAGGCGCATCTTCATCAGGCAGGTAAGCGGGCATGACGAGGGTCGTTCCGTCCCGGTCGGCGACGCCGACGTGGGAGCGCAGCGGCATAACAGCCTGCCCGGCAGACAGGCTGGCGTAGGCGGCTTTCATGCCGTCTATGGCCTGGGCCATCGGCAGCGCCTGGCGCACATCCTGGGCAGAAAGCAGTCGGATTTTCATTGTACCTCCCGTAAGAATTGTGAATCGGGCAGCGGGCAAAACCAGCTGCTCGCAGGCGCTATCCGCCTGGCATCCAAACAAGTTCTGGCGGCCACTTCTGGCCGTCGATCTGGGCGGCGGAAAGCCGGTAGATGCCCACGGCCGTATCGGCGGCACAGTCTCCTGTAGCGGAGCAGGTCAGATTGCCGGTGGCGCCGGGAAAAACGGCCGTCTGGTTAAGGGCATCGCGCAGGGCCTGCCGGCCGATCAGTAGGGCGCCGCTGCGCCCTTCCTGGGCTACATTACTCACGGCCGTCAGCAGGAGATTGGCCGCATCATAGGCCGGACCGTAAACCTGGCCGTCCGGCGCTGTCCCAAAGCGCTCCTGCCAATCGGCCTGGAGCGTGGCGGCCTCTGGCCCCTGGACCACCGGCCCGGCAACGTACATATTACTCACTGCCGACGAGCCGACGCCTTGCGGAAAGGTAGGCACAAACAGGCCCGTTCCGCCGAGCAGCGTGGTGGCGCCAAACCCGGTGATGCGCGAGATTGTATTCACAATCAGGTTACCTTCCGGCTCCAGGACCGGCAAATAGAGCACGTCGGGCGAGCTGGATAAAGCGCCAATCAGCAGGTCAGCGGTATCTGTAGCGGCGGTAGGAATGCTGCCCTGAAAGGTGACGGCGCCGCCGGTTTGGCGAAAGGTGCGCACGAATGTTTCCATGAGTGCCTGTCCTTGCGGTGTGTTGGCGAAGATGACGGCGGCCGTTTGGGCGTTGAGGAACTGGGCTGCAAACTCGGCGGTGACCTGGGCCTGGCGGGTATCGGGCGGCGCCGTGCGGTAATAACCGGGCTGCCACAGGCCGCCATCGGCGGGAGCGACGGTGAGGGAGACGGCCGTGTTGGCCGGTGAGATCATCACCAGACCGGCCTGGCTGACGACAGGCAGGATGGCCTCGGTAACGGCCGTACAAATAGGCCCAATAATGCCGACCACCTCGGGAGAAACGGCCGTGAGCGAAGCCAGTTCCGCCTGCGCGCTGCCCGCCTCGCAAACAGAATCGGCCGTTACCAGTTCCAGCGGATGGCCCAAAACACCACCCCCCTGGTTGCTGACAGCTATTTCCACACCGCTCAACGCTTCCTCCCCTAAATCGGCGGCCTCACCCGAAAGCGGTAGGAGCACCGCCAGAGAGATCGGATCATTTTTGCCCACTTCAACACAGCCCAGGGGATCATTGCAGACGAGGTTATCGCGCTGGCAGGCTGCCAGACTGCTGCCCAACAGCAGCAAAACCACCGGCAGACGCAGCATGTCAATTAAAAGTCCCAGCTTTGGGGATATCATGGATAGTGAGGATGAGACGTCTCTATGACGATTCTCAGGTTGCGCATTCACCCCCAAACCTTCTGAATTCCGCGCATTGGCTCATTCGATGCCCAAATAGGCTTTTTGCACCATGGGATTTCTTTGGAGTTCTTTGGCTGAATCGCTTAACACGATGGTTCCAGTTTGCAGCACATAGCCGCGATGAGCGACTTGTAAGGCCATGTGGGCGTTTTGCTCCACTAGCAGCACCGTTGTGCCGTTCTTGTTGATTTCGGTGATGGTGTCAAAAATCGCTTCCACCAGTACGGGGGCCAGACCCATGGAGGGTTCATCGAGCAGCAACAAGGTGGGGCGAGACATCATGGCCCGGCCCATGGCCAGCATTTGCTGTTCGCCGCCGCTCATGGTGCCGGCCAGCTGCTTTTTACGCTCTGCCAGACGGGGGAAGAGTTCATAGACGCTGTTGAGATCGGCGATGATGCCATCTTTGTCGGTGCGGTGAAAAGCTCCCATTTCCAGGTTTTCCAGCACGGTGAGCTTGGCAAAAACGCCGCGGCCTTCGGGCACCATGGCCACGCCGCGGCTAACCAGTTCGTGGGCTTTGTGATTGCTCAAATCCTCGCCGCCCAGGGTGATAGCCCCCGGTTTGGGCGGAATCAGCCCGCTGATGGAACGCAGGGTGGTGGTTTTGCCGGCGCCGTTGCCGCCAATCAGGGAAACGATTTCCCCTTCTTCGACCTGAAGCGAAATACCTTTAAGAGCATGGATGTTGCCATAATAGGCGTGGAGATTGTTGACTTCGAGTAGAGCCATCTGGCGATTCCTTTTTCCCGTTACGCTGAAACTTCGATGGTTGCACTGGCCGCTGCGCCGCGTCCCAGATACGCTTCGATAACTTCCGGATTACTTTGGATTTCTGCCGGTTTGCCTTCGGCGATCTTTTTGCCGTAGTCCAACACGGTGATTTGTTCAGAAATGCCCATTACCACGCGCATGTCGTGCTCGATAAGCAAGATGGTGATGTCCAGCTCGTCGCGGAGGTTTTGAATAAACTCGGTGGTTTGGGCTGTTTCGCGGGGGTTCATGCCGGCGGTCGGTTCATCGAGCAGCAGCAGCTTGGGTTTGCTGGCTAAGGCGCGGGCTATCTCCAGACGCCGCTGGTCGCCATAGGGCAGGTTGCGGGCTAAATCATCACCTTTGCCGCGCAGTCCCACAAAATCAAGCAGGCGGTTGGCTTCGATGAGGGCTTCCCGTTCCTCACGAACTGTGCCGGGTAGATGGAATAGGGCGCCAATCCAGTTGGACTGAAGCTGGGGTTCCATGCCAGCCAGGATATTTTCGATGGTGGACATGGAGTTAAACAGGCGGATGTTTTGGTAGGTACGGGATATGCCGAGGCGGGCGATTTGATCGGGGGAACGACCTTTGATGGAACGGCCGTTAAACACAATATCCCCCTCGTCGATATCATAAAACCCGGTGATGCAGTTGAAAAAAGTGGTCTTGCCTGCCCCGTTGGGGCCGATAATGCTGACAATAGACCGCTGCGGGATGGTAAAAGTCAGGTCGCTGACGGCTACCAGACCACCAAATCGTTTTACAACTTTTGTGGTTTCCAGGATGTTTGTCATGGGTTGATCCTCTAGGCCAGGGAGTGCACTTCTTCCGTCTCGTCCTCTGAGATGTGTTCCATTTGCGATTCGTGCAGCTCGCGGCGGCGGACAGGGGACGGCCACAAGCCTTCTGGCCGAAGCAGCATGGTCACGATGAGCAGTGCGCCGTAGAGCAGCAGGCGATATTCGGCAAATTCGCGCAGTAGTTCAGGCAAACCTACCAGCACCAGTGCGCCCACGACCACGCCCGGCAGACTGCCCAACCCACCGACGATGATAAGGCTCAAGACGTTGATAGATATGAGCAGGTTAAAACTGTGCGGGAAAATGGAACTGAGGCGCGAGGCAAAAATCGCTCCGGCCAGCCCTGAGAAAGCCGCGCCGGTGGCAAAAGCCATCAGTTTGGTGCTGACCAGGCGAATGCCCATCGCTTCGGCTACGTCTTCATCTTCGCGCAGGGCCATCCAACGGCGTCCCAGGCGGGCATCTCGGAAGCGCCAGGAGACGAAAGCGGCTAACAAACAACCGGCCAAAATGAGGTAATAGAAGTGTTCTGGCTGTACGAAGACAAAGTCGAGGATTTGTGGTTTGCCAATCTGTAAAATGCCTTGGGCGCCGCCGATGTAGGGTTTGAGAAGGTCAGAGACGACCAGCACGCGAATAATTTCGCCGAAACCCAGGGTGACGATAGCCAGGTAGTCGCCGCGCATGCGCAGCACAGGGACGCCTAGGATGATACCCGCCAGGGTGGCGGCTATGACGCTGAAGGGCAGGGCCGCCCAGAAGGAGATTCCCCCAATGCCTAAATCGCCTTGTGTGGTCAGCAGGCCCATGACATAGGCGCCGATGGCAAAGAAGGCTACGTAGCCCAAATCCAGCAGACCGGCGAAGCCCACGACAATATTTAGCCCTAAGCCCATGAGCACAAACGTGCCAACGACATCGGCTACTTCCGTGAGATAGGTGCCCATGATAAAGGGCAGAATGAGGATAAAGGCGATCAGCAGACCGATGTTCAGGCGGCGAAGTTGTTTGGCGGTAGATGGCGGCCGGGCGATGCGGCGGCGCTCGGCGGCTTCTTTGCCCCGCGCGGTCCACCAGGCGTTGATGGCCACAGCCAGGACGAAGATAACGACGGCCGTGGCCGGGGTGATGCCCTTGTCGCCAAACAGGAGTGCCAGCAAGGCGCGCGGCGAATACGGCCGTAAAATCAGCAGCAAAATCTCCGACAACAGACCAATGCCCAACATCCACAAGAGGCCATATAACAACGGCTTTTGGATGCGCTCCGACAGCAGGTCGAAAGCCGCGCCAATGACACCGAGCACGCCCATGACCACCAGCAAAATCAGGCTGCCGGTCACCGTTCCCTGGTCAAAAGTCAGGATGTTGATGAGCGCCGGTGTAACATTAACAAAGGAATCGCGGATATCGGGCCAGAGCACCGTCAGGATGATGAGGAAAACGAGGGGAACGGCCGTTAACAAACCGGCCACCAAACCGCGCAAAAGCGCTCCCACTGGGGTGACGCCTTCCCCTTTCTTCCAGGAAAAATAACCGCCAATCAGGGCCGTGCTAAACAGCAGCAACTGCCCCAAAGTGAGGACGCCGGTGATAATGTCGCGCACGTCAAACGTCTCGACCATGCCAATGGCGCTTACACTTAAGGCCACCACACCGGCAATTAAACCATAGCGGACCGCTTTGCTAAAATTAGTTGATTGGGCCATGGTTCGCTCCTTTATGCCTTCTTCTCAGCCAGCTTTTCGCCGATCAAACCTTGCGGGCGGAAAATCAGTACCAGCACCAGCATAGTGAACGCAATCACGTCCTTTAACTGGTGTGCGCCGACAATGCCCAAACCCTCCAGGAACAGCGGCGGGCCAACGGCTTCAATCACACCCAGCAGCAAACCGCCTAGCGCCGCCCCCGGAATACTGCCGATACCGCCAAACACAGCGGCCGTAAACGCCTTGATGCCGGGCACAAACCCCATGTAAAAGTGTACCTGGCGGAACACCAGACCCCATAACACGCCGGCAATACCGGCCATGGCGGCGCCAATCGCAAACGTAATGGAAATGGTCCGGTCGACGTTAATCCCCATAAGCGCCGCCACATCCTTATCTTCGGCCACGGCGCGGATGGCTTTGCCTGTTTTCGTCCGTTGAATGAAGAGATAGAGAAAAACCAGGGCGATTACCGTTGTCCCCATGACAACTACGCGCGTCCGCAAAAATTCCAGGCCAAAAATTGTCCAGCGTCCTTGTAGTGACTCGGGCACAGGGAAGGGAATGAGGGCTGAACCAAACAAACCACGGAAAAAATATTGCCAGAAGAAGGAAGCGCCAATCGCGGTGATCAGAGGGACTAACCGGGGGGCGCGGCGCAGCGGGCGATAGGCAATGCGCTCGGTTAATAAGGCCACGCTAATGGAGGTAATAATGGAAACGGCCGTGATCAGCAGCATACTGACCAACGGCTGGGCATCCAAAAAACCGGATGCACTTAAAAAAGTAGCCACCAACACCGTCGACGTCATGGCGCCCGACATGAAAAACTCGCCATGTGCAAAGTTAATCATGAACAAAATGCCGTACACCATCGTGTACCCGAGAGCGATCAGTGCGTAAAGGCTGCCTTGCGATAATCCAGAAACAAAAAAATCGATCCAGGTTTCAATCGTATACTCGTTGCCCACACCCAAAAAGAGCTTCGATACGGTACCATAAATGACGAGTACGATGATAATAGCCCGAAACACCCATAAAAATACGCCTATGTAATCAATATCCTTGAATCGTTGAGACATATGCTCTTGCTCCATTGGGGGTGCAGCTTACCGCTGAAGTTGTGCTAAGGTACCTGTTAAATATGAATAGAGATAGGCCCCGGTAATACCCGGAGCCTATCCCTGTTTTATAAAGGCTTACTTTTCATGTCAGCAAGCCAGACACTCAATCTAGGGCCAAATACGGACGAACTCGCCATCCTGTACCTGGCTCACCGAGATCTTCGGATCTGCACAGTCACCGTTTTCGTCGCAGGTGATGGTGCCGGTGATGCCTTCCATGCCAGAAGTGGCGTACAGCGCGTCGCGCAGCGCCTGGCGGCCGATCAACAGCGTGCCATCAGACCCTTCTTTGGCGACCTGTTCGATGGCCATCAGGACCATGTTGGTGGCGTCAAAGGCGTGGGCATGGAACGGAGCTGTTGGCTCGGTGCCGGCCTTTTCCATATAGGCGGGCAGGAAGGTGTCGGTGTAGAAAGCGTTGCTGAAGCTCAGGTCCGGACCAGAAGCATACATGCCCTCGGACGTGCCCACGGTGTTTTCCAGGAAGCTGGGCGATTGGATACCATCCGCGCCGGCCAGAATCACACCGTCCAGGCCGTCGATGTCTGCGGCCGTATTGGTAATGAGGGAACCCAGGGGAATGAAGACCGGGAAGTAAAGGAATTCCGGTCCGGCAGCCGCGACAGAGGTTAACAAAGGTTCTACGTTGGTGGCGTCGGCTGCTTCTGCTTCAAAAGCTACAATCTCTCCGCCCAATTCTTTGAAGGAATCGGAGAAGACGGTGGCCAGACCTTCCGTGTAGGGATCGCCGTCATGAATGGCAGCGGCTTTACGGATGCCTAACTCGTTGTAGGCAAAGTCGGCCATGGCCGCACCCTGAATTTTGTCGTTGTGGGCGGTACGCAGATAACCCGGCTCATGCAGTTCCGGATCGGTCAGCGCGGGAGAGGTGTTCGACGGGGAAACCATCACGTAACCGGCGTCGGAGATGATCTTGGCGGCCGGCACACCGGCGCCAGAGCAGCTTGTACCGATCATGGCCACAATTTGCGGATTGGAGACGATCTTCTGGGCAGAGGTTTGTCCGCCTTCGGCGCTGCAACCGTCATCTTCTGGCTGCAGTTCGACGGGATGGCCCATGATATCGCCATGCAAATCGATGGCAATTTCAACACCGTATTGGGAGTCCAGGCCGAGTTCCGTGTTGGGACCGGAAATGACCAGGGCAGAGGCCAGCATGATGGGATCGCCGGGGGCGACTTCTACGCAGCCAATGGGATCATCGCAGCTTACTGCATCAGAGGTGTTGGAATCGGTTGAGGGGGCTTCTACGGCCGTTTCTGAGGTTTCGCTTGCTTCGTTGGCTTCACTGGCCGCCGGTTCGCTGGCTTCTCCGCCACCGCAGGCTACCAGGAACAAGGCCAATAACAGGGATAACACTAACAAAAGAGTTGCTCGCTTCATGTTTTCTCCTCCTAAGATTAACTATCATCTACACAACTCAGTGGTGATGTGATCTATACAACTTTACAAATCGACATTTCAGTGGGGGGGACAAAGGGAAAGTAAAGGGAAAAATTTTGTTTTTGTTGGTCGGCGAATCACCTCCTCGGGATTAGTACCTTAATACCAGTAAAATTCTAGTGAATAATTGGTGCTTGTCAAACAGCAATTTGCATGGGAAGAAAAACGGCCGTTTCTAAGAGACGGCCGTTTACCCTCAGTCATCCAAATCATCCATGTCGTCGTCGACGTCATCCAGATTTTCTACAAACTCATTGGTAACCATAAATATCACCCGCTCGGCCATGTTGATGGCCCGGTCACCCATGCGCTCCAGGTTATGCCCAATCCACAGCAAAAAAGTGGCCCGCCGGACGTAATCCGGATCGTCTTGCATTTGCTGCAGCGCCCCCAGGAAAAGTTTGCGGTAATGTTTATCCAGCTTGTCATCGCGCCGCATAACGTCGTAGGCCAGGCCGGCATCCCGTTCGATATAGGCGCGCACACTTTGTTCAATCATTTGGCTGGCGCGTTTGGCCATTTTGGGCAGCTTAAAGAGCGTATCGATCTCCTCTTCACCCTCCAGCCGCGAGACCAGTTTGGCAATACCGGCGGCATGGTCGCCAATGCGTTCCAATTCTACAGCCATGTGAATTCCGGCAATAACCACGCGCAAATCTATGGCCAGCGGCTGCTGGGTGGCCAGAATCCGCAAGCTTTCTAGCTCAACTTTATAGCGCAGGGCGTTGACTTCCTGGTCCCCGGCGATGACTTCCTGGGCCAGCCGAACGTCGCGCTGCGACAGGGCGTTGAAGGATTGGTCGATGGCGGTTTCTACCAGGCTGCCCAATCGTAAAATGTCCTCACGCAAGTCATTTAATTCCCGTTCTAAGACGGCTCTTTGTTGTATCGTCATCACAACACCTCAATTTTGCCCCAGTTCAGTAAGCAACCGGGTGCGATATTCACCTTCGGGATCAGCCAAAGGTGTGCCATGGCCACAGGCAAAAACAGTGGGGGTCATCTCTAATAATCGAAGGGCGGACTGCCTGGCTGCTTTTTTGTCGGCAGTGATTCGTTTGGGGCTGGATTGGAGACGGCCGTCGCGCGTGCTGAGCGCGTCGCCGGTAAATAGAAGACCGGTAGAAGGACGATACAGCGAATGATGGTCCAGCGTGTGGCCTGGCGTGGCGATAACTTCCAGGCCGCCCAACACAGGCAGAATCTCCCCAGCCTGGAACGTTTGCAGGGCGGCAGCCGGCACTGTCTTAAACTTGAAGAAAGTGTTGGCAAGTACCTGGATAAGCCAGGGCATGTGCTCTGGCGAACGGCCGTTTTGCAAATACACGGCCGTTTCGGCGCTGGCTAACACGGCCGCGCCGGTTGCAGCCTGGATGGCGGCGGCGCTGCCGGCGTGGTCTATATCTCCGTGCGTGATGATGATTCGCTTCAGGTCGGCCGGCTGGCAGCCCAATTCAGATACGGCCGTTAGCACCATCCCCTCACTTCCAGGCATGCCGGTATCGATCAAAGTCAGCCCGTCTGGGTCCATGCCCAGATACAGATTTACCGCCCTGCCTTCCAACCAACAAACGTCAGATTGAATCTCCTTCATACACTACCTCAGTCAGATGTGCCGCTTTCTGGTCAAACGCCCGGCGTATGGCATCATACACATCCTGGGGCAACAAATCCCGTTTCTGTTGGCGCAGAAAGCCTTTCACCTTGGTATAGTGCATGGCCGGGATACGAGACTCTTTCAGATCCAGCTCCGTTGCTCCCTTAGTCGTAAAAACGATCAGGGCGCCAATCGGCACTTCTTCCACTTCCGGCGCATTTTGGCGAATGAAGTTCGCCAAACCCTCCACCATGCGCTCTACTTCCTGCGTTGGATTGCCAATCGGTTCCTGTCCTAAAAAGCGCCGCAGTACGCCGCCTTTCTGATGCCACTTATCGCCCACCACACTGATTTTGCCGGTATTGGGCCTGGGATTAAACACAATGATACCATGAGGCGTCAACAGGGTGTGCGGGGCGGGCAGGAGGAAGTGATACATACGGCCGTTTTTCGCCACCTTACGCACAGCTTCGTCCAACACCTGATCCGGCCGGGGGCTGCGCACATAGCGCTGCGTCAGATAAATGCCCACCTGCGAAGCAATCCAGCCCACAAACAGCGCCGTCAACTGCCACAAAAACACCCGCTGGAAATCTTGCGTCACAAAAGCCAGCAACAGCCCTACCAGCAATATACCCATACCGCCGTAACTGGTGATCTTGGCCAGCAAATTTAAGCGGGCAATTCGTTTTTCATCGCGCAAAATAATCATTGGAATCTACAGTTTGGCTCCATCTGCCGCGCCATTTCCATTGGCGGCATACTTTCCTAAGACCAGGCAGGCATTTTGCCCACCCAGCCCAAACGAATTCGACAAGACGTGACGCACGGCCGTTGCTCGCGGTGCATTGGGCACATAATCCAGGTCACATTCCGGATCAGGCGTTTCGTAATTCCACGTGGGCGGGATCAGGTTCTGCGTGATGGTGTAAATCGAGAAAATCGCCTCAATTGCCCCGGTGCCGCCCATGGCGTGTCCCATCACCGACTTGTTGCTGCTAACCGGGACTTCGTACGCCTGTTCGCCGAAGAGGCGCTTGATCGCCAGCGTTTCCGTCAGATCGTTCATCGGCGTGCCCGTGCCGTGGGCGTTGATGTAGCCGATGTCTTCCGGCTGCAAGCCGCCGTCTTCGATGGCCCAGCGCATCGCGCGCACTGCGCCCGCTGCGTCCGGGTCCTGCGCCGCCACATGAAAAGCATCCGAGGAAGAGGCGTGGCCCAATAGTTCGGCATAAATTTTCGCCCCGCGTTCCAGAGCCTTATCCAACCGTTCCAGCACCAGGATGCCTGCCCCTTCGCTTAAGACAAACCCTTCGCGGTTTTTGTCGAAGGGCTTGCTGGCCTTTTCCGGCGCATCGTTAAAGCTGGTAGCCATGGCGCGCATGGCGGCAAACCCGGCTACGGCCGATTCATGAATTAGCCCTTCTACCCCGCCGGTGAGCACCATATCGGCGGCGCCGCGGCGAATAAACTCGGCGGCTTCGCCCACCGCTTGCGTGCCGGTAGCGCAGGCGGCCACCACCGTGCTAATTGGCCCCATAGCCTGCGCCAGCAGACTGACGTGGTGGCTGGGCATGTTGGCTAAAAAGGCAGTCATGGCAAAAGGACTGACGCGGCTGAAACCTTTGGTGCGCAGCACGTTTGTTTCCCGATCGCCCACTTCAAATCCACCCACGCCGGTGCCAATCAATGTGCCCGTGCGCTCCTTGTCCGGCAGCCCGTGGGCCAGATCCGCATCTTCCAGGGCCATTGTGGCCGCGGCCACTGCCAGCTGCGACGCGCGGGACATCCGCCGCGCTTCCTTAAAGTTCATGTACTGGCCGGGATCAAAATCTTTGACCTCACCGGCAATTTGCACCGGCAGGTGGCTGGCGTCGAACTGGGTGATGGGGCCAACGCCCGAACGGCCGTTAATCAGACTATCCCAACTTTCTGCAACCGAATGGCCCAGCGGGCTGATCATGCCCAGCCCGGTTACAACGACTCGGGGACGTCCGCGCGCATCAAGATAACTTGTCATAACACTTCCTTAGAACTGACTGGGGCGGGTTCGGCTGTGGCTAAACCGGCGGCGATTGCCGCAACTACGTTGTGGGCGACCATGCGTCTGGCCTGGGCTACGGCTTGTTTAATGGCGTAAGCGTTGGAACGGCCGTGGCCGATAATCACCGGCCCATTGACGCCCAGCAGGGGCGCACCGCCTACCTCGTCTGGATTGAGCATCTGGCGCACCCGCCCGAAAGCCGGTTTAGCCAGCAGCCCGCCGACGGCCGTTAGCGGCCCGGCCATCAACTCGTCGCGGATCGTGTCGGACATGTAGCTGGCGATGGCTTCGGCCGTTTTCATCATGATGTTGCCGGTAAAGCCATCCGTCACGGCCACGTCGGCGGCGCCGCGCATGAACTCTTTGGGCTCGATATTGCCCACGTAATTCAAACCGCTGGCGGCCAACAGGGGAATGCTCTCTTTGATGAGCGTGTTGCCTTTACCCTCTTCTTCGCCGTTAGAGACTAGAGCCACGCGGGGATTTTCGATGCCCAACACGCGCTCGACGTACAGGCTGCCCATCAAGCCAAACTGCAGCAGGTATTCCGGGCGGCAGTCGGCATTGGCGCCGTTGTCGATGAGTAACGGCCGTTCCTTCGTCGGGAAAATTACTCCCAAAGCCGGCCGTTTTATGCCGGGGATGCGTCCCAGGCCCACCTGGCGCAGCATGGCAATGCCCAACACTGCCCCCGTGTTCCCTGCCGACACAAAGGCGTCGGCTTCTCCGGCTTTTACCAACCCCAGGCCCACGTGCATCGACGAGTCCGGCTTGCTTTTTACTACTTCCGAGGGCTTGTCGGTCATGCTCACCGCCTGACCGGCGTGCCGGATTTCCAGCGCCAGATGGCTTGTGTCCTGCTTCGTCAATTCGGCTTCGATCTGTGCCTGATCGCCCACCAGGATGATCGTATCGCCAAACTCGCGTGCTGCCAGAACCGCTCCGGCCACGTCTGGGCCCGGATGGTTATCGCTGCCCATGGCATCCACTACAATTCGCATACAGTCCTTGTCCAGTTTAGGCTTTAAAAATAGTTTGTGGATTCTATCGGTGGGCAACTTTTAAGTCAAACGGGGTGGGTGGACGAACGTGGATGGCTAGAGCGCGGGCAACGGCCGTTGAGCCGAATGTTCAAGTTAACAATTCAAGCAGCCTTAACGCAAAGAAGCAGAGGCGCAAAGTTTTTCCGTTTTTCTGATGGGGACGTTTCAGACTGAAGCGATAATTTATAAGAGAAAAACTTGGCGTCTTTGCCCCTTCGCCCCTTTGCGTTGAGGTTCTTAAACTCCTGCGTTCACACGTTTTCAGGCTGTTGCCGGTACCAGGCGACTGTTTCGGCAATGGCGGTTTCGTGGGGCGTGATCCCATTACCAAACGCGGCCTGATATTGGCTGTGATCGACGATGTATGGTTCCTCGAACTCGTACATCATCTCCTTAAATTCGCGCAGATCAGCATTAAACAGGCCCAGCAGCGAGACCGTGAGTTTGCCGGCGGCGCGGATTTTTAACGGCCGTTCCACTGTTCCCTCTACCATCGCCACAAATTGTCGCGTTGTCACCGTCGGCGCGCTGGGCACGTGCCAGGCACGGCCAAACGCCTCGCTGTGTTCACTCAGCGTCACCAGCGCGCGGGCAAAATCACGGATGAAGGTGTAGGTGTGCGGTTGATCCGGATCGCCCAAAACGTTGATCGTTTTGCCGGCCAACGCGGCGGCAAAAACTATTTCCCCGGCCGCCGAATCCCGTACGCGCGGCCCGTAAAAATCGGAAGCCCGGCCCATGGTCACCTGAATTTGTCCGGCGGCGTGGGCGTCTAGCAGTTTTTGGGCCAAAAGCGCGCGCGTGCGTCCTTTACGGCCGTTTGCCGCATACGGCAAGTCTTCGTCAATCGGCGCACCGCCAGTCGGGCCATACATATACAAATTATCGCCCACGACCAACCGCGCTGTCGTCCGGCTGACGCCGTGCAGAACACCGTCGATAATCGGCGGGAATTTTTCTGGCCACTCATCGTAATGCGGCTGAGCGCACTGAAACACGACGTCAGCGCCGGCGCACAGACGCGCCACGTCATCAGGATGGGTCACGTCGCCGGCCACGATTTTCACGTCGTCGGGCAGCGGTTCGTCGGCCTGGCCGCGCCGATTCACCAGCGTTACCTGGCGTCCCCGAGCCAACAACTCATCCATTACCGCCAATCCCAGTGGACCCGTGCCCAGGATAACATTTCGTTCAGATTGTAAGATCGCCATTGTTGCTTGGCCTCCAATTTGTTATTGTTAGCCTCAGCTTACAGGTTGACACAGTGTCAAAGTCAAGAGGCAGTTGTTGATGAGGGCCGGTTATGTTCAAAATAGGTGAGTTTTCGCAGTTGGGGCAGGTATCGACGCGCATGCTGCGTCATTATGACAAGCTAGGGCTGCTCATCCCCAGCCACACCGATGAGTGGACTGGCTATCGTTACTACACCATCGACCAGTTGCCCCGGCTGCATCGCATTATCGCCTTGAAAGAGCTGGGTCTGTCGTTGGAGCAAATCAGTAATCTACTGGCCGGCGGCGACGACCTGCCAGCCACCGAACTGCGCGGGATGCTGCGGATGCGGCAGGCGGATCTGGCTCAGGAACTGCAGGCAAAACAGATGCAGCTCCTCCAGGTGGAAACGCGGCTGCGCCAGATTGAGCAGGAAGGACGGCCGTCGCCCTACGAAGTAGTGGTAAAGCCGATTCCAGCCCAGCCAGTGGCTTCTATCCGGCAGATTGTGCCCTCAGTAGCGGAGTTTAGTTACTACTGCGATTCGATATACGGCCGTCTCTACCGCCGCCTGGATCAACTCAACATTCCCGCTCTTTATCCCGAAGTTATCGTCTACCACGCCACTGAATACCAGGATACGGATCTGGATGTCGAGATGGGGGTTACCGTTTCTCCCGAGAGTGTGCAGTCGCCGCCGGCTGCTGATGATCTGGAATTTCAGGAACTACCGGCTTTTGAACTGGCCGCGGCGATCATTTATGAAGGGCCATATAAAGATTTGCTGGATGGCGTCCTGGCTTTGTTGAAATACGTCGGCACTCATGGGCACATACCGGCCGGTCCGCTGCGGGAGTTGCACCTGTCCGGTCCAGCCCACGCCGAACAGGGTGACGACGCTTTGCCTGTAATTGAGCTGCAACTACCGATTGAACGAGTGTCCCGTTAATCAAGCGACCCGCCCGCCTAAATGAGAAACTGGCGCAAAAAAAGGCAAGACGGTTCAGCACAAACCATCTTGCCTTTTGGGGACAGTTTTGTTTTAGGAGCACCCTTTGATTGTGTAACCCGAGTTCGTATATCGTTGGCCTGTTTCAGACGTGACGAGCCAAGAAATACTGACTGTGGGCTACCGAATAAGGGCTAGAACGGAATATCGTCTTCTTCCTGCGCCGGGGCACCGCTGTATTCTTCACCGCCCTCGTAGCTGCTGCCGTCATCCGAGCGGCTGCTGAGGAAGCGAACTGTATCCGCGACAACTTCAAAGTTTGCACCAATGGTGCCATCTTGCCGGGACCAGAGGCGCGGCCCGCCAGTATTGGGATCTGGCTTGATGCGGCCCTCCACCAGCACCTTACTGCCTTTGGTCAGGTATTGGTTCACGGTTTCCGCCTGGCGGCGCCAGACTTCGATCCGGAACCATGTTGTTTCCTCGTGCTGCTGCCCATCCTGGCCAGTCCAACGCCGGGAAGAAGCGACACTGAAGTTGGTAACGGCCGTGCCATCGGGCATGTAGCGCATTTCCGGATCACGACCCAAATTGCCGACAATGATGATCTTTTGGTACATAGAACTCTCTCCTTAAGTTAAAAACTGATCTTTGAAAAGCGTCGAAACGCTCGAAAATGATAGCATAATTTTGGGTGTTACTGCAACCGGGCCGCTTCATTTCGACGCCTGTTCTGGTAAAATTTGAGCTGCCCACAGTATAGCACACTTGTTCTGATTTGACAATTTTTGCCACAACCAAATCCAGAGAAAAAGGGGCATAAACCTACCTAGTTTATGCCCCTTTTTGAAGAATCGAACTATCGCTCAAACCTTTGTTTGGGTTTTCTGGACTATACCCAACCCCGCAGCCGCACAGCCTCCGCCACCCGATTGACAGCTACCAGATAGGCGGCGATGCGGTTGTCTACTTTTTTAGCCTGGGCCATCTCGTGAACGGCCAGGAAGGCCGTCGTGATCTTCTTGTCCAGACGATCGTTCACCATGCTTTCGTCCCAGTAGAACTGGTAGGCATTTTGCACCATCTCAAAGTAAGACACGATTACGCCGCCAGCGTTGCACAGAAAATCGGGGATGATAAAAATGCCCTTGTCGTTCAGGATGTTGTCGGCCTCGGGCGTCGTCGGGCCGTTGGCCAGTTCGGCCACAATTTTGGCCTTGATCTTGTCGGCGTTTTGGCCGGTTAACTGGTTTTCAATGGCGGCTGGAATGAGGATGTCTACATCCAGTTCTAAGAGGTCGTGGTTGGAAATTTCTTCCGTTTCCGGACAGTTGATCACCTTACCGGTTTGCTGCAAGTGCTTGACTACGTCGTCGGGTTTAAGCCCGTTGGCGTTGTAAATGCCGCCAAATTCATCACTGACGGCCACGACCTTCAGGCCAAAGAGATCATGAGCCAGCCGGTGGGCAAACCCACCGACATTGCCATAACCCTGAATCGCGCAGGTTGCACCTTCCAGTGTCAGTCCGCGCAGTTTGGCGGCTTCCCGAATGGTGAACATACCGCCCATAGCTGTGGCTGGTCCGCGCCCGGCAGACCCGCCTAACTGCAGTGGTTTGCCAGTGATGACGCCGGGTTCATGATGTCCGGTCAAAATTTCGTATTCGTCTAACATCCAGGCCATGATTTGCGGGTTTGTGTAGACATCGGGAGCGGGGGAATCTTTTGTCAGGCCGACATAGCGTGAAAGCGCGCGCATGTAACCGCGGCTTAGCCGTTCCAGTTCATCGGGCTGCATTTCGCGCGGGTTGCAAATGACGCCGCCTTTGCCTCCGCCGAGGGGGATATCGGACACGGCCGTTTTCCAGGTCATCCAGGCCGCCAGCGCACGCACCGTATCAATCGTCTCCTTGGGGTGGAAACGAATGCCGCCCTTGGCCGGGCCGCGAGCGTCATTGTACTGCACGCGGAAACCCTGAAAGATTTCCGTATGTCCATCATTCATCTTTACGGGGATAGTAAAGTGAAATTCGCGCATCGGCTGCCGCAAAAAGGCATGCATATCGGGGTCTAATTGTAAAACGGCGGCAGCTTCATCAAGTTGAGCCTGCGCTATTGCAAACGGATTCAAATTCTCTGTCATGGGAAAATACAAACTCCTGGTGGGAAAATTTTTGCGGTTCCTTTCGTGTACTGTCAACGAACAACACGCCCCCAGCCTGTGGTGGCTGAGGTTCCTCAAGTGTCGACAATTATTGGGAGTCTGTCAAGTGATAGGTATCCGGGATTAAGAATAGAATAGCACGTTGCGTGTCATATGGCAGCCTGCCGGGCGGTATGACTTGTGTCATGAGAAAAGCGTCATGCGGGTAATCGGCGATCAACGTTGATCGCCGATTACCCGGCGTTTGCGGGAAACGGGCTGCTCGAACTTGTTTATTTCCGGCGAAACGGCCGTCGCGGGAGGCTGGCGCGACGCATGACGGTTAAAGACAAAGCCGTGCTTATACCCAGCCCCGCAAACGGACGGCCTGCGCCACACGATCCACAGCTACCAGGTAAGCGGCGACGCGATTGTTGACCCTCTTCGCATTAGCCATGTGGCAGACGGCGTGGAAGGCCGCAGTCATTTTTTGATCCAGGCGTTCGTGAATCATGGGAGTTGACCAGTAGTACTGGTAAGCATTTTGCACCATCTCGAAGTAGGATACGGTAACGCCGCCGGCATTGCACAAGAAATCGGGCATGACGTAGACACCGTTGTTGTACAAAATTTCATCGGCTTCGGGAGTGGTTGGACCATTGGCTAACTCCGCCGTCATTTTGGCCTTGATGTTGGCCGCGTTGCGGGCGGTGATAACGTTTTCCAGTGCAGCGGGAGCCAGGACGGTAACTTCCATTTCCAGCAGCTGCTCGTTGGAAATGCTTTGGGCGCCGGGGAAACCGACCACAGAACCGGTCTCGGCTTTGTGGGCTTTAACGGCCGTACTCGACAGCCCATCACAATTCATGATGCCACCGCGTGAATCACTGACGGCCACAACCGTCATGCCCAGCAGCTCCTCGGCCAGCGAGTGGTAAAAAGAGCCAGCATTGCCATACCCTTGAATGGCGCAGGTAGCTCCCTTTAGATTGATACCCAGCACTTTGGCCGCCTCACGGGTGACGTAAATGCCGCCGCGCGCCGTGGCGTCGTCGCGCCCCGCAGAGCCGCCCAGCGGCAGCGGTTTGCCGGTGATGACGCCCGGTTCGCGGTGCCCGATGAGCATGTCATACTCATCCATCATCCAGGCCATGATCTGTGGGTTGGTATAAACGTCAGGGGCGGGCACATCTTTCGTAAGGCCCACATAACGAGCGATGCAGCGCATATAGCCGCGGCTGAGTCGTTCGAGTTCGCCCGGCGACAACTCGCGTGGGTCGCACACCACGCCGCCTTTGCCGCCACCCAGAGGGATGTCCACAACGGCCGTTTTCCACGTCATCCAGGCTGCCAGGGCGCGCACGGTATCAATGGTTTCTTCCCAGTGAAACCGCAGCCCGCCTTTGGCCGGTCCGCGCGAGTCATTGTACTGCACGCGATAACCGTGGAAGACACGCGTACGGCCGTCATCCATCTTTACGGGAATCGTAAAATGAAATTCACGCATGGGTTCGCGCAAAAAAGCATGCATGTCGGGGTCTAACTGCAAAATGCGGGCAGCTTCGTCCAATTGCGCCTGGGCGATAGCAAACGGGTTCAGATTTTCGCTCATGGGTAAGCTCCTTTTGTGACTTTGCGGCTGAAATGTGGGCGGCAGTGTTGTTCCGGCTGTATTGTTTCCACTCTAAAACAAGCGGATGAGATACGCGCATTGTACAAAATTCATCTTCAAGACGGATACTGACAAATGTCATTATCGCTTCACAATCCATAATCGCTTTGGTAAACTTCTGCCTGACTGAACCCTGCAACGTGAAACCCACCGCAGGTTAGGGTTGCAGCAGGGATAACCACCCAAACATTTCAGCAAAGGAATTTATGATTCAACAACTTATTCCGGCATTCATTCTCAGCAGCGGGATCGCTTCTCTGGCCTATTGGCGCCAATCTCTATCCAAATCTGGCGTGGCTGGCGCTTTACTTGTCGGCACGTTGACTTTTGGGCTTGGCGGTTGGTTTTGGGGTTTATTGTTAGGCATCTTTTTCGTCAGTTCCAGTCTGCTTTCGCACTTTAAAGAAGGGGAAAAACGGCAGGCAGCCGAAAAATTTGAAAAAGGCCACCGGCGTGACTTTGGGCAGGCGCTGGCCAACGGCGGCCTGGGAGCGCTCATCGCCCTGGCAAACGCCCTTGTTCCTTCCCCGGCTTGGTACTACTTGTTCACCGGGGTGATGGCTACGGTGACGGCCGATACCTGGGCTACCGAATTAGGCACCTTAAGCCAGGCTCCTCCACGGCTGATCACCACGGGCCAGCGGGTGGAAGTGGGCACATCTGGGGGCGTATCGCTGCTGGGCACGGCCGTTTCCCTGGTGGGTGGACTGCTTATCGGGCTGGCGGCCGGACTGTTTGGGCGGCGCAAGCCGTTCTGGCAGCTCATGCTCGTCGGGGCATTCAGCGGTCTGGCCGGGTCCTTGTTCGACAGCTTGCTGGGCGCCACCGTACAGCAAATTTATTACTGCGACCAGTGCCAGAAAGACACGGAACGCAAAGTTCATCGCTGCGGCCAGGAAACCCGGCCGATTCGCGGCTATGCCTGGTTAAACAACGACGTGGTAAATTTATTGGCTTCTGTTGTGGGCGGACTTACGGCCGTTGCGTTGTGGCTGTTGTTCCGCCGGCGTAAAACGGCATGAAAAAAGAACGCTGTCCACTCGGTTTCTCGCTGCGCCACATCCTCAAGGCCAGCAATCGCGCCATTACTCGTCTGGCCTGGTCGCCTAACGGCCGTCTCCTGGCTTCTGCTTCTTACGATCAATCCGTTCACCTGTGGGATATCGAAGCTGGCAAAGAAATGCGGGAAATCGTCGGCTACAGCGGCTCCGTTTTTACGGTCGTGGTTACGCCAGATAACCGGCAAATCATTTCCGCTTCCAAAAATTCTCTGAAAATTTGGGATGTGGAGAGCCAGACACGGCCGCAAACGCTGCGCGGACACCAGGATTACGTGTATGCCGTGGCTGTGGCCCCGGATGGTAAGACGGCCGTGTCCGGCGCCTACGACCAGACCTTAAAGTTTTGGGATCTGACCACGCAATCTGAAGTGGCCTCCTTGCGCGGTCATCGGGGGCGAATTGGCTGCGTGGCGATAAGTCCGGACGGCCGTCTGGCTTTCTCCGGTGCAGGCGATGGGCTGGTGAAGGTCTGGGATGCGGCTGCCTATACCCTGCTGCAGACATTAAACGGGCACAAAGGTGAAGTGCTGGCCCTGACGCTGACCACCGATGGCCGGCTCCTGGCCTCTAGCAGTCACGATGGCGCCATCTGTCTCTGGCAGCCGGAAAGCGGCGAGCTGGTGGGTAAACTGACCGGACATGAAGGGCCTGTTACGGCCGTCTCCTTCGCCGCTAACGATCAATTTCTGGCCAGCAAATCGGCCGACGGCACGGTGCGCCTCTGGCGTCGCGCCGATTGGCAGACAGTGGCCATTCTAGACGAGACCCATTCCTCGTTTGCTTTTGCCGGCCTGGCTTTCCAGCCCAACGGCAACTTGCTGGCCACTTTAGGCGATAAGGACACGGTTATCCGCATCTGGGCGCTGGACTTTGCTGTCTGGCAGCAGTAAACGGCCGTTCTCTCCATCCTTTCATCCACAACGCAACATGAAGCGAACGGCCGTTGTTTGCCTGCGGCGAACCGGCTATTTCCGTTTGCTCGACCACTGCCCGTACCGGCCGATGACCAGGCCCGTCACCAGGAACAGCGGCAGCACCATAATTGTGGCGCAGATGCCGGTGCGCGCCGATGATTTGGCCGGTGCGTCCGGGCTGGCCGGAAGGGGCGTCTCCTCGCTGGCCGGAGCAGCGGGCACGGCCGTTTCCGCCGGGTTTATTTCTGCGGTGGGTTGGTCGGGTAGAACGGCCGTTTCCACCCCTTCTCCCTCGGGCACAATCTCGTAGGCCTGGCTGCCCGCCAGCACCAGCACCCGTGGCCCAATAGCCAGATATTGACCCAGCTCTGGCACAGCCGCCAGTAAGTCAAAGTAAGCATCGCTGGCAAAGCCAATCGGCTGCGGCGTCGTCCGTTCCGGATCATAAGCCGTGTCAATCCATACGCCATCGCGCAAAACAAACGTTTTGCTGCCGACTACTTTTACCTCCCCTGTCGTGTTGGGCGCAGCTTCGCCCGGCGCGTTGGTGGCGTTAGGTGACAGGGTGGGCAGCGCCAGAGGCGCTTCGGCGGCGGCCATGTCGGCGGCAGCCGCGGCTTCCTCAACCACGCCTTCCGTCACCACCCGCGTTACTTCCACTGCGTCTTCGGCAATGGTTTGCCGCCCGGTCTGGGTAAAAATGTCATCTTCCTCGATGAGGTAGCTGGTGTAGGGCGTGATGATGCCATAGCGGATAGAGAGGTTCACGACGCTTTGTACCAGTTCTGGCTCTTCGCCGCGCAGCCGGATTTCGCGCAGCAGGTGGCCAATGGCTCGTGTGGCCCACAGGCGGGGAATAAAATCGTCGCCGCCCTGGGTGTGGAAGAGGTTGTCTTCGTAGATGAAAACCTGCGGCTCGCCGTTGACTGTGCCGCGCAGGGTGATGGTTGCCGGACCACCTTCGCGGTAGCGGCCGGCCAGCACCAACTGGGTGCCGGCAAACAGGTCGGGCAGCGTATCGGGATACATCTGCTCCACCGTCACACCGCCAAAATCCAGGCTGATGTCGGCCAGGACCGGCGTGCTTACTTTGGCGTAGAAGCTGCTCACTTCTTCGTCGATGGCTTGAAACGGCCGTACATACGTCGTCGTCCCGCGGTGATTCTCTGCCAGGGCATCCAGCAGGTTGGGGTCCACGTCATCACCCACACCAAAAGCAAAAATACGCGCATTGGTGGGCATCGCCTGGCCCACCGCATCCAGCAGCAGCGGCGTCTCCACGATGCCCTCTGTCGCCAGCCCATCCGTCAGAAAAATGATGGTCGTGGGGCGCTGGGGGTCTACCATGTTGGCCGCCTCCAGCAGCGCCTGGCTGATGTTGGTGCCGCCCAGGGCTTCCAGGCTGTTGATGAAGGCCTGGTAATTGCCTGGTTGTTCGGCGGGAACCAGCTCCGGCTGGTAGGTGCGCACGCCGGTGCTAAACGGCACGATGTTAAAGTGGTCACCCGGCTTTAGATGCTCAATCACGTAGCTGGCTGCTTGCTGCGCCTGCTGGATTTTTTCGCCTTCCATGCTGCCGGAGGTATCCATGACCAGTATCACGTCTTTGGCAATCACTTCTGTCGCTTCCACGCTGGGAGCTACCAGCAGCAAGAAGAACCCATCCTCGCCGGCTTCTTTGTAACTGAGCAGGTTCAGGCCAATGTCCTCCGGGGTTACGGTGTAGTAAAGCTCAAAATCCTGGTCGGCGACCACGGCGCTGGCTTCGTAGCCGACTATCGCCCGGTAATCGCCCTCGCGGCTGACGGCTACCGGATGGCTGGGCGAGTAGATGGCGCGAATGGCTTCGTTGCTGCGCACGTCTACCCGAATGCTCTGATTGTCCAGAGGCGCGTTGGTGTATAACTTGGTTGATTGGGGGAAGATGTAGTGGACCACGCCGTTGTCTGCCGGTAAGACCTGGGTGTATTCAATTTCTATGCGCCGCTCGTCGTGGGGCGGAATGGGAAAGACGTTAGCCTGGACGGCCTGCGTCCCCACATATTCCAGCAAAGCGGGGTCGCGCAGCTGGCGCACGATGTTGTCGTAGATCTGGCGGGCTTCGTCGCGCTCTAAGATTTTGGCTTCGATGGGCTGGCCGTCTACCCACATGGTGAGTTGGCTGATGGCCGCGCCTTCGGGCAGGGGAAAGAGGTATGTGCCTTCGAGCATCCACTCGTTGTCGTTGACGAATAGTTGGTCGATGTGGGTTGTGGCGACCTGATTTTCGATGCTGACATCGACGCGCTGGTATTCGATGGTGAGGCCATCGATTTGCCAGGGCGGCGTTATACGTGTGACGTCAATCGGCGGCGGCTCGATGGGAATGGGCGGCTCTATTGGTTCTGGCGTCTGGGCGAAGACGAGACTGCCGGTTCCCAACAAAAGTATCAGAACGGAAACGAACAGAATAAATGACTTTTTCATGGCTGTGTCCTCCTTGGACAGGTATGGCCCTTGTCAACACCTTTAGGACGCAGCCGGCGGGCATTATGTTCCCGCCTATCTTTATTTTTGAGGATTTGGAAGCTGGGGCGGCGCACGGCCGTTCCCCTTCGTTCCGCCGCCCCTGCCTCCAGGCTCTTTGATCAGCGGCTAGGGCACGGGCTGCCCATCCGCTCCACACAGCACAAAGTGCTGCTTCAGATCGGTATGATATTCATAGCTTTGGCCGGATGCTTCCAGAACGATCTTGTAACCGGGCGTGATGACTTGCATGTAGGCGTAGCCAGGAGCCGGGCAGCCGAGCGCGCTGTCTGACCACTCAACGCTGGTGACCGAGACGACCGAAATCTCGCTGGCGTCTACGCCTGAGCGGTCGGCCAGATCCTGGCTGACGAGGTGGACGACGGCCGTTTGCGCATCCGGCATGCCGGGCGTGGGCGGCGTGGGCGTGGGCGGCGTGGGCGTGGGCAGGTCTACAGGATACGCCGCCCCGGTGGCCAGCGCCGCGCCGGGGTATGCCGGCGGGTAAGCGGCCGGGGTGTCTGTTGGTGGCGGATTGAGGGGCGGGGCGGCGGTGGCCGGTTCGGGCACGGCCGTGGCTTCTCCGCCGCCGCTTGTACAGGCGGCCAGCAAGCCGGCTAAAAGAAGTATTGCTATCAGTAACCATTGTTTCATGTTCAACCTCCAAAATTGGGTTTCAGCCGCGCCGTCAACCGCTGGCCCGCCTGAAAAAGGATTCTAGCAGGTAAAACGTCCCGGCAAATAAGTCCGTTCCACGAATCCGGCCGTCAGAGTTTAGAATCGGGCGCTGCTGTCTGGAACGAGCGCGCCCTGATGTTTGACGGCCGTTTCTCTCCGTCAATTTCTCCAGCCGCACAGCCCTCATCCCCAACCGCACAGCCCTCATCCCCAACCGCACAGCCCTCATCCCCAGCCGCACAGCCCTCATCCCCAACCGCACAGCCCTCATCCCCAACCGCACAGCCCTCGTCCCCAACCGCACAGCCCTCATCCCCAACCGCGCAGCCCTCATCCCCAACCGCACAGCCCTCATCCCCAGCCGCGCAGCCCTCGTCCCCAACCGCGCAGCCCTCATCCCCAACCGCGCAGCCCTCATCCCCACGGGGACGGCCGTTGCCGTAACCATTCATCCTCCCGGAAGTTCTGAACTTCCGGGAGGATTGGCGAATCAGCCCTCATCCCCACGGGGATGAGGGCTGCCGTAGCGGGGATGACCATTGCCGTAGTGGGGATGACCATTGCCGTAGTGGGGATGACCATTGCCGTAGTGGGGATGACCATTGCCGTAGCGGGGATGACCATTGCCGTAGCGGGGATGACCACTGCCGTAGCGGGGATGACCATTGCCGTAGCGGGGATGACCATTGCCGTAGCGGGGATGACCGTTGCCGTAGCGGGGATGACCATTGCCGTAGCGGGGATGACCACTGCCGTAGCGGGGATGACCATTGCCGTCGTGAGGACGGCCGTTCCATCCCCTCCCTGCCTGAAAAGGATACAATAGCGTTATGTGGAAACGGGAAACGGCCGTAATGCCTGCGGCTTGGCGCGGGGCAACCGGGGTGTGGCTCCGCCAGAAGGGCATCCCTACGGGCTGAGAGGCGGTCACAGCGGCAAATGGAGATCGCACCGCAGCACGGGTTGGGAGCAATCAGAAGAAATACCCTAATAAGGAGATCGTTTATGTGTAAACAAGTAACAGGTTACACATGGTGCTTATTTTGGTTAATTTCGCTTATAACAGCGTGCACAACAGTAAACACGGATGCCGCTATAAATGAAGCCCATACACCGCAAATCGCCAGTTCATCAACTGCTGTCCAAATGTTCAGCACAGAAACACCTGCGGCAGAAAATCAAATCAATAAAACTGTATCGGCGCTGGTACAGCCCACAGCTAATGTCCTAACAGAATCGGTAGGTGTTACGATACCATCGACGCCGATAACTGTACCTACAACAACAGTGGGGACAAACAATACTGTTTTTGATACGGCTTTCGTATTTATACAAGGATCTGAATACTATGGCTTAAAGCCTATCAGCTATACTTCGATTGAAGAAGCAGAACTACTAGCCCAGAATTGGCAAGGTTTTTATCCGCACTACGCCGGTGAGCCATTTCATAACGGTGGGGCTGTTGGCCCCGGTGACGCCTTGTTGCTCTCCTTTGCAAATTATGCCAATAAAATTGCTTATTGGACTGGCAACGAAACAGGTCAGTTATGGATTTCTGACTTGAAGTTAGAAAATCCGCAGTTAGCCTATACTGATGAAGAACAGATATATGCTACTGGTGATGATTCGTTGTTTTCATGGTTTGGTAAAGGTGATTTGATCTGGACACCAGATGATTTGCATGTCATTTTCGATCCCCAAGATGAAACATTACCTAATTTGATTTATCATTTGACCAGCAATTCTATGGACCCCTGGCCATGGTATTGCGATCGCATAGCTTTATCTCCTCGAACCAGTCGTCTGGCGCTATGGTGTTCTGCTTTAGATGGGAGTCCAAATTTTGCTGTGATAGAGTGGGGTGGTGAAATTTGGACTAGCTCATCTGCCCCTGAACAGGAACTTGTTCACCGCAGAGACGAACGACCATTACGTTGGGATAGTAATTGGGCCTGGTCAAGTGATGGACAACAGATTGCTTATTTTGATCCCTCGGATGCAAAGGGACAACTGTCTATCGCTAATGCTCAAGGCGTTCAACGATCCCTTTTTCCAGGCGCCGCCTGGTGGTTAAACTCGAACATGTCTCGTATAGGAGTACCCGCAGAGATTATCCATTGGTCGCAAGACGGAAAAAGGTTATTAGTGTATTCAAATGACTTGACCACAGATGCGTGCCCGGACATCGAGATCATGTTTGACTTGACTGAAGGAGATCTTACTGATGTTCCTTGTTGGCATATACTGGATTCACAAGACTATGGTGTGCTTTGGAGTTGGCGGGATTTTGTTATCACCTCGGGAGAAACTTCAGAGCTTACTAAATTCTGGCGGGATTATGAGGCCTCAATCTCTCCCCTTGGTGACTACTTGATGCTTACAATGCTTTTGGAGGACAACAAGGTGTGGAATGGCATAGTTAGGTTTAACGAGGGGGATTCTGCGATTCTAGATAATGCGCCAGCTTCTGCGATGCGCTGGCTCAATAAATAGACCCTATGGTTCTCTATAAGAACAACGTAAAACGCAATTCTTAGTGCAAAAACGCGTAAACGGCCGTGCCTCGTTCCCCGTTCAGTGTTAGCTGTTGATTGTTGGGGACACGGCCGTTTCCCCTTCACTTTTCCCTGTTCATTGTTCGGCAACGGCCGTGTCCAGTATAATCAGGCGGCAAACAACCAGACCGGATTATAGGGACACGCACACCCAAGCAGGACAAGTGATTATCCATGACTGCCGAATTGAAACGCCGCATCACCGCCGACGACCTCTACCACCTTCAGATCGTATCCGACCCGCAAATTTCGCCCGACGGCCAGCACGTCGTTTTCTGCGTGCAGACGGTGGAGCGAAGCAGCGAAAAGAAATACAGCCACCTCTGGCTGGTCCCAACTGACGGCGCTGCGCCGCCGCGCCAGTTCACCTTCGGCCAGCACCGCGACACTCACCCGCGCTGGTCGCCCGACGGCCGTTCCCTCGCCTTCCTCTCCAACCGCGCCGACGAAAAACAGGCCCAGATTTACCGCATCGGCCTGGACGGGGGCGAGGCCCAACCCATCACCCAGCTCGCCGGAGCCATTGCCACCTTTGCCTGGTCGCCGGACGGGACGCAGTTTGTCTGCCAGTTCCGCCAGAAAGATCAGACGGCCGTCGAAATGGAAAAAGACGAACGCAAAAAGAAGCTGGGCCTGGTGGATCGGCGCATTACCCGCCTGGATTATCGCGCCGACGGCGCGGGCTTCCTGCCGCAGGAACGCTGGCACCTCTGGACCATCGACACGGCCAGCGGTGCGGCCACCCAACTGACCAGCGGCGACATCTTCCACGAAACCAACCCCAGCTGGTCGCCCGACGGCCGTTTCATCCTCTTTGCCTCCGTCCGCACAGACCCGCCCGACCTCAACTGGGAGCAGTCGGAACTGTACCTGATCCCGGCGCAGGGCGGGGACATGCGGCCGGTGCCAGGGCATGACGGCCGTAAATTTGAAGGCACGTTCTCGCCCGACGGCCAAACCATCGCCTATCTGGGGCGCGAACGGTACGGCACCTGGTATCAGTTGGACTGCCTGTACGTGACGGCCGTCGACGGCCGTGAAACGCGCAATTTGTCTGCGCCCTATGATGTGCACTGCGGCCTGGCTACCCTCACAGACGTTGGCAGCGGGTCAGCGGCCACGCCGCCTACCTGGACAGCCAATGGGCAGGGCGTCTACAGTGTCGTCAGCCAGAACGGCGGCCAATCTCTGCAATGTTTCCCGGCCGGCGGGCAGCCGCCCACGCCGGTCATCGACGGGCCGGGATTGGTAGCCGCGTTTTCGCTGGATGCGGCTCACGGCCGTATGGCCTACCTTTGGGGAACCCTCGATCGGCCCGGCCAGATCTGGCTGCGCGAGATGACCAGCGGCGAGAACCGCCTCCTGGTGGATCTCAACGCCGATCTGCTGGCGGAAATTGACCTGGGCCACACTGAGGAGGTGTGGTTTGCGGCGCAGGACGGGTACAAACTGCAGGGCTGGATCACTTATCCGCCCGACTTTGATCCCACGCGGCAATATCCGGCGATACTGGAGATTCATGGCGGGCCGATGGGGCAGTACGGCCGGGCCTTCATGCACGAATTTTATTTTCTGGCTGCCCAGGGTTACATCGTCTTTTGGAGCAATCCGCGCGGCGGGCAGGGGTACGGCGAGGACCATCTGGCGGCTATTGCCAACGCCTGGGGCACGGTGGATTACGATGACGTGATGGCCTGGACCGACTACGTGGCGGCGCAGCCCTACGTGGATGCGGCGCGCCTGGGTGTGACGGGCGGCAGCTACGGCGGCTATATGACCACGCTGATCATTGGCCGCACGGAGCGATTTAAAGCGGCCGTCGCCCAGCGGGTCGTCAGCAACCTGATCAGCTTTTACGGCGGCAGCGACCTGAACGGCACGCGCACGGAAAGCCTGATCGGCGCGGCGCAGCCGCCCTGGGAGGCGTTTGCCGCCTACTGGCAGCAGTCGCCGATGAAAACCATCGGCCAGGCCCGCACGCCGACGCTGATTATGCACAGCGAACAGGACAAGCGCTGCCCGCCGGAGCAGGGCGAGCAGGTGTTTGTGGCTCTGAAGCGGCTGGGCGTGGAAACAGAATTGATTTTATTCCCGGATGAAGGGCATGATTTGAGCCGCAGCGGCCGGACGGACCGCCGGATTGCCCGTTTACACCACATTCAGCGCTGGTTTGACCGGTTTCTGAAGTGAGCGGGCCGGCGGCCTGTTGTTTGAGGGACGATCCTCATGAGTAACGCAGAAAGTAGTGCTACCGGACCCAATGTGCTGATTGTGGATGACAGCCCGGTGAATTTGCGTCTGTTGGCGCAAATTTTGAACAATATGGACTATATGGTGCGGCCGGCGAAGAACGGCCGTATTGCCCTTGCCTCGGCCAAAGCTGCCCCCCCAGACCTCATCCTGCTGGACATCATGATGCCAGAAATGAACGGCTTCGAGGTTTTGGCCCGGCTCAAAAGCGACCCCGACTTGCGTGACATTCCCGTGCTCATCATTTCCGCTCTCGATGACATGGACAGCATTGTGAAAGGCATCAAAATGGGGGCGGAAGATTATCTGCCCAAGCCGTTTGAACGGGTGCTGCTGCAGGCGCGCATCGAAACCTGCCTGGAGAAAAAGCAGCTGCGTGACCGGGAAAAGCTGCACTTGCAGCAGATCGAGGCGGAGAAACGCCGGGCCGATGAACTGCTGCACGTTATTTTGCCCAATGCCATCGTGGCCGAGCTGAAGGCCACCGATGGCGTGCAGCCGCGCCTTTACCAGAACGTCGCGGTGCTGTTTGCCGACGTGGTGGGCTTTACCCCTTACTGCGAAACGCATACGCCAGAAGATGTGTTGATGAATTTGCAGGCGCTGGTGGAGGTGTATGAAAAGATCACTTTTGCCTATGACCTGCAAAAGATAAAAACGGTGGGGGATGCTTTTATGGCGACGGCCGGTTTGCTAAACGTGCTGGACAATCCGGTAGCCCACTGTGTACGTTCTGCTTTTAAGATGATTGCCGCCGCGCCCAAGCTGCCGGCCGGCTGGCAGGTGCGGATTGGTATCCACATCGGCCCGGTGATTGCCGGTATTGTGGGGCATCGGCAGTACTTGTTTGACTTGTGGGGGGATACGGTGAACACGGCGCAGCGCATCGAAAGCCAGGGTCCGCCCGGCACCATCAGCCTGAGCCGGGTGGCTTATGAACAGGTCGCTGATTACTGGCGGGCAGAAGCGCGGGGCTGTATTCCGGTGAAGGGGAAGGGCGAGTTGGAGATCTTCCAGATCGTGACGGCGTAAGGTCTTGCCGGCCTACCTGAAAACGGCCGTGCACCCCCTGAAAACCATCCTGTAACGGCTGAAACCCATGATCCCGTGCCTGAAAGCCATGATGTAATGGCTGAAAACCATGATCCCATGCCTGAAAACGGTGATCCAGCACCTGAAAATGATGATCCAGCGCCTGAAAATGATGATGTAACGGCTGAAAACGGTGATCCGCCGGGCAGTAACGCTTAGCGCTGTTCCACCACAAAGGTGGGCACGGTGGAGCCGCCGCCGGCCGAAACATTCAGTAGAGGGTCCGTAGACAGCCGCGTCAGGCAGCCATCGACGTAATTGCCGTAAAAAATGAAGGGCGCCGTATCCAGCATCCGGTTGTAGATTTTTAGCTCGTCGTTGACAAAGCTGGGGTACGGCTCCTCGGGGATAACCACGCGCTCCTGCACGATGTGGGGCGTTTCCAGCGCTTCCTGCACCGCTTTCTCCCAGCCGCTTTTGTTGGTTTGCCAGCCCAGCACAATGCCGCGCCCGCCGTAATCGTCATTGGGCTTCAGGACCAGCTGCTCCTGGTATTTGTGGATGAAGGGGATCAGATCGACCGGCAGGCCGCCGTAGGTTGTGCGGCGCTCTTCCACGCGCCGGGTCCACGGAATGTGGGCTTTGATGGCGTGTTGTTCCTCCTCGCTGAACATGCCGGCGTTTTCTTCGTCGCTAAGGACGGCCAGGCTGAGCTTTTTGTAGAGCATTTTGCAGCGGAAGGGGTTGACCATGCAGACGGCCCCGTCGCGCACGGCCTGGACGATGGGCGAGGCTGTGCCGCAGCGCTCGATCAGTTCGGTGATGAGCACGCGCTTGTAGATGATGTTGATGTGGTAGTCGCCGGCCATGAGACGGCCGTTGCGAAACTCCGTCTCGCGCGGGTCGATGATGCGGCTTTCGTATCCCTGGCTGCCAAAATACTGGGTAAACAGTTCAAATTCGCTGCGGGTGGGCACGTCGGTCCAGTCCAGGATGGCAATGCGCGGCCGTTCCTGGCCGCCCCACTCCTTATACATATCCAGCAGCACGTGCATGACGCTGTGGCGGGTGGGCAACGGCCGTACCACGTACTCCTTCATAAACGCCCCCATCACCGGCAGGCCGTAAAACACGTCGTTCAGCACGTCGTTGTAGGCCGAGGCGGCCGGCACTTCGGCGTTGTACTCGGTGAAGCGCAGCTCGTTGTTTTCGGTGACGAAAAAAGCGTCCAGGCGGGTAAGGGGGGTGTGGCTTTGGAAGCCCGGCTCCACCTGCACCAGCTCTTCTTCCCAGTCGTACAGGCCAAACTGCTGGCGAAACTCCGTGTCGGCGATGGCGCGGTGGGAGATTTTGTCGAAGGCGCCCAGTAACGGCCGTATCGAGCGGCGCAGGTAGGTGTACTGGCTTGGGGTTAGAAAACGGGGGCGCAAGACGGTGCATAACGGCCGTGTGCCAAAAAACAACCCGCGCCGCTGCAGCTGCTCATCCAACTGCCCCTGCGATTCTGCTGCCAAATTCTCTGTCAGTAAATTGTGATACGTTTTGATTGCTTCTGTCAGCGCCATGCTAGCCTCCAACTTCTCCGCTCAGAACAACTTGCTCCAACGCAGGTCCGCCATCTGCGGCCGCGGATTTTGCGCCAGGTCTATCACCAGGTCGGCCATGTGGTTCACGCACCAGGAAAAATAATGCGGCGTCAGCGAGTTGATGTCCATGTCCGGAGCCGGATTCATAAAATCGATGGCGTAAGGCACGCCGTCCTTCACGGCAAATTCTACCGTGTTCATGTCGTAGCCCAATGCCTGCACCAGCTTCAGAGCATCGCCGACTACGCGCGTGCCCAGTTCCGGCGACAGGTGGGCGTGCTCGACGTGATATTTGCGCGCTTTGGGATCGTACTTCATCGGCAAAATGTGCTCCTGGCCCAGGCACATGCAGCGCACGTAATGGTCCCACTCGATGAACTCTTGCAGCACCATCGTCAGCAGCCCAGATTGATCGTAGGCGCGCCACAGTTCTTCCATGGTGTGGCAAATGTGGACCTCTTTCCAGCCGCCGCCGTGCGCATCTTTCAGCACACAGGGCAGCCCCACGTAATCGACCAGCGCTTCCCAGTCCAGCGGGAAGACGAGGTTGCGCAGGCTTTCGTCGTGGACGATGCCGGGCACGTAATCTTTGTTGGGCAGCACGATGGTTTTGGGGCTGGCTACCCCCAGTTTGGTGGCCAGGGCAGCCTCGAAAAATTTGTCATCGGCCGTCCACATAAAGGGGTTGTTGATCACGGCCGTTCCTTCCAACACCGCCGCCTTCAGATAGGATCGGTAATACGGCACTTCGTGGGAAATGCGGTCAACGATGACGGCATACTCGCCCGGTTCGTCCATGCGTGACCCGCCCAGCTTCACATACTCCGCCACAACACCGGCGGAACGGCCGTTCACCTCATCAATAAACGCCGGCGGAAATGACCACTCCCGCCCCACCAGCAGCCCAACTTTCTGCGTCATATCTTCACCTCTCCTTAATCGTGTCCACCAATGTACAAACGCAGCATTTGCTGCCAATACGGCCAGTCATGCGACCAGCCGTCCCACACGCGCAAGGCATTGCCAATATCTTTCTGCCACAGCAGCCCAGAAAAATAGGTGTTGTTACCGTACAAACTATCCCCATTGCCCACAGCCAGAATAATGTCTACCTGTTTCAAAGCGTGAATCCGCCCCGGATCCGACTCGTTGGCAATGTACTCCACCGGGTTCTGAAAATACACGTTCTCGTCATGATAGCCATCCAGCCAGCGCGAAATGTCGTAGATCCCACTCATGCCAATGGTTCGTCCCACCAGATGCGGATGGCGCAGGGCAAAATTCACAGCGTGGTACGCGCCAAAGCTCGCGCCAACGGTAATCAGGAAAGGATTGTGATTTTTTTGATTGCTCAGCGGCAGCACTTCGCGCAGCAAATATTGTTCATACTGCACATGCCGCCAGACACGCGCGCCAGGGTGTTTCCACTTGGCGTACCAGCTTTCTTCATCCACACTGTCCACGCAGTATATTTGCAGCCAGCCGTTATCCAGATGGCCGCGCAGGGCATCCATCATGCCCCGGTCTTCCCATTCATAAAAGCGGCCCATCGACGTGGGAAATATCAGCACCCGCGCGCCGGCGTGCCCAAAAATCAACAGTTCCATGTCCCGTTCCAGCGAGGGGCTATACCAACGATGATACTCACGATTCATGTGCGTTTGTTTTCTCCATCTTGTACCAGGGGGCAAATTTCGGCTATTTTATCATAATTCGGCTGTTGCGAAGCTTATTGCCGGGGAATGGGTTACAATAAAAGAAAAACGCGAACAGGAGAAGACACATGGGCGAAGCAAAGGTGGCCATTGTCGTAGACAGCACGGCCTACATTCCAGAGGAATTGGTCAAGCAGTACAATATGCATGTCATTCCCCTGCACGTTAACTGGGCGGGGAAAAGTTTGCGGGATAACGTGGATATAAAGCCAGACGAGTTTTATAAAAAACTGGTCGAGGCCAAAGAATTGCCCACCACTTCCCAGCCTTCAGCCGGCGAGTTTTATGACTTTTATTCGGAACTGGCCCAAACGGCCGATCAAATCATTTCCCTGCATATCTCTTCCGAACTCAGCGGCACGGTCGCCTCGGCGCACGCAGCCGCCAAACTGATGGACGATTTTCCTGTCGAAATAGTAGATTCGTATTCCACGTCGATGGGACTGGGGTTCATGGCGATGGCTGCTGCCCGCGCCCTGGAGCAAGGGGCGGATTATAAGGAAGCGGCGAACGTCGCCCGCTCCATCATCCCCGGCATGAACGTGGTGTTTGCGGTGGATACGCTGGAGTTTTTGCATCGCGGCGGCCGTATTGGCGGGGCGCAGCGCTTTTTTGGATCGATGTTGTCGATTAAGCCGCTGCTGCAGTTGGATGACGGCCGTATCGAAGCCCTGGAAAAAGTGCGAACCAAACGCAAAGCCGTGCAGCGCCTGCTGGAAATCGGCGCGGAAAGCGCGGCCAACGCCGGCAAGGTGTACGCGGCCGTTGCCCACGCCGCCAGCCACGCCGAAGCCGAGTCCCTGGCCGCCCAGGTCAAAGATCAACTCCAGCCGGCCGAGTTGTACGTTGTTGAACTCAGTCCGGTCATCGGCACCCACACGGGTCCCGGCGCTTTAGGCCTCGCCTGGTACACCGAACCTTAAACCAACCTGAAAACCTGGCCGGTTTGGAGCCACCGGCCGGGTTCCACCCCTCGCCTTTCTTGACCAACGCCAGCGACCTACTTACAATCCACTTTCACAAGATGGAAAAAGAGGTTTGTTCGTTTGATCGTTTGTGAGCTGGTTAGTTCGTTTGTTTTCTCCAGCCAAGCAACTCGTCCAACAAACCAACCCATCCAACACAGGATAAAACCGTTTTATGCTAGATAAAATTGCCAAAGTCGTCGCCCGC
Source organism: Ardenticatenaceae bacterium (assembly GCA_020634395.1). Taxonomy (GTDB): domain Bacteria; phylum Chloroflexota; class Anaerolineae; order Promineifilales; family Promineifilaceae; genus Leptovillus. The sequence goes on from JACKBU010000019.1 coordinate 63,671, forward strand.
TACGACGAAATCGAAATGCAAATGGCCGATCCGGCCGTCGTTTCAGACTACACTCGCCTGAACGATCTGGCGCAAGAGCGCTCCGAACTGCAGCCGCTGGTGGAAGCCTACCGCGAACACCAGGCAAAAAGCGAAGAATTAGCCGGCGCCCGCGAACTGCTGGAGCTGGAAGAAGATCCGGAAATGCAGGCCCTGGCCGAAACTGAAATCGAACATCTGTTAGAAGCTCAGGAAGAGCTGGAAAACAAGATGCGCCGTCTGCTCGTCCCCAAAGACCCGCGCGATGACAAGAATGTCTTCATCGAGATTCGCGCGGGAACCGGCGGTGATGAAGCCGGTATTTTTGCCGGAGATCTGCTGCGCATGTACACACGCTACGCCGAGGCGCGCGGCTGGAAAACGCAAATTCTGGATGAAAACAGCACCGGCGTAGGTGGGTACAAAGAGGTTGTTTTAGGTGTGCGGGGCAAAGGCGCTTATTCACGCCTGAAGTTTGAAAGCGGCGTGCATCGTGTCCAACGTGTTCCCGTTACCGAATCGCAGGGGCGCATCCATACCAGCGCCGCGACGGTAGCCGTGATGCCGGAAGTAGAAGACGTGGAAATCACCCTGGACGAACGCGACCTGGAAATCACCTCCACCTTTTCGTCTGGTCCGGGCGGCCAGCATATGCAAAAAAATGCCACGGCCGCGCGCATTGTCCACAAACCATCCGGCATTGCCGTTAAAATTCAGTCGGAACGCAGCCTGATGCAAAACAAGCGGTTGGGTATGGCCATCATCCAGGCCCGGCTGCAAGAAATTGCCGAGGAGAAGCAAAATGCCTCTGTGGCCGCTGAACGCAAATCCCAGGTTGGCTCGGGCGACCGCAGCGAAAAAATCCGCACCTATAACTATCCCCAAAGCCGGGTGACAGATCACCGCATCGGCTATTCCAGCTACAATCTGACGGCCGTTATGGACGGCGACCTGGACCCTTTTATCGACAAACTCATCGTGGCCGACGAAGCCGAAAAGCTGGCCGCAGCGGAGTGAGATTGTGTTTCGGTGATCAAGTGATCAAGTTTGCACGATACCTGATCACCTAAACACCTGATCACCTAAACACCCCTCCCACCGGAGAAACCATGACTGAACTTGCCTACCAACCTCGTGGACGCTACTTTGAAGAGTTTGAAATCGGACAGATCATGCACACTGTGGGGCGCACCATCACCGAAACCGACATTGTGAGTTTCGCCGGCCTGTCCGGCGATTTCAACCGTATTCACACCGACGCGGTTTATGCCGCCCAGGATACGTTTGGGCAGCGGGTGGCCCACGGGCTGCTGGTGCAGTCCATTGCCACCGGCCTGGCAGTACAGTCGGGGATCATCGAGGGCACGGTGCTGGCGTTTCGCGAACTTTCTTGCAAGTTCAGCCTGCCGGTCTACATTGGCGATACCATTCATGTCAAAATCGAAATTACGGACACAAAGGCGTTTCGTCGTCTGGGAGGCGGAAACATTACCATGAAGTACAGCGTTATAAATCAGGATGACAAGGTTGTCCAACGTGGTGACTGGGTAATGTTGATTAAGAGTAAAGGATAATGGCGAACGACGAAAACGAAAAAGATACCGCGGCCTCACGGCCGTCTGAAACCACCGACCAAACATCAAACCAACCAACCAACCAACCAACCCGCGACGAAGATCATATAGAAACCATCTCGCTCCTTGACTTGATGGCCGAGATGGCCGAAGAAAACGAGCGGCCCCACGAGGAGGAGCCGCCGCCACTGCCGGACGAAGCGCCGACGCAAACTATTTTCCCGCCGCAGGTCGCGCTTTCCGCCGACGATGACGAGGACGAGGATACCCTGACGGGAGCACCGGCCCCGACACAGCCGGCACGCCGCCAGCCCGTCCCCCTGCCGCTAACCCCAGAGGATATCCCGCCCCAAGAACGGCCGTTAGAGCGCGACCCCGACGCCACCAGTGTCAGTCCACGGGTGGCGATTCCCGGCAACCGCGTGCCGGACGAAGAAGCGCCCACCCGCATGTACCGGCCGGTCAAACGGCCGTCTCCGGAGCAGCCCGAACCTACGCGAGCCAACCAGCCGCCGCGCGCACGGCCGTCTGGTCAGCCGCCGCGTGCGGCGCCCGCTGCCGCCGCCACCCGCCCTGCGGCCCAACCCGTTCCCCGAGTGACCGTACCTACTCCCGGTCGCTCGGCCGCGCCGCCCAAGCCCCGCCGCCGCCGTGACTGGCATGGCTGTCTGGTGCGCCTGGCCGTTTTTGGATTCATCGGCTTCATTTTGCTCAGTATTGTCGGCGTGCTGGCGGCGGCTGTGGGCTACACCAGCATCGCCCGCGACCTGCCTTCTGTCAGCGAACTGGAAGAGCGCGTCAGCAGCTTTGAAACGGCTCGCATCTACGATCGTTACGGCAGCGAAATTTACGCGCTGGCCGATCCCAACACCGGTAATCGCACCCGCGTCTCCCTGGACGAGATTTCGCCCTATCTTATCCAGGCCACCATCGCCACCGAAGATTCCCGCTTTTATGAGAATCCGGGCTTCGACCCCATCGGCCTCACCCGGGCCATTTTCCAGGCCATGCGCGAAGGCGAGCAAATTGCCGGAACCAGCACCATCACGCAGCAGCTTGTGCGCGCAGTTTTGCTCGATGAAGATGAGCGCACCGAACGTACCGCGCGCCGCAAGATCCGCGAAATCATCCTGGCCGCCGAACTGGCCCGTACTTACGACAAAAACACGATTCTGGAACTGTACCTCAACGAGATCTACTACGGCAATCTGGCCTACGGCATTGAGGCGGCCTCGCAAACCTACTTCGACAAACCCGCCAAAGATTTGACGCTGGCCGAAGCTTCCCTGCTGGCGGGGCTGCCGCAGGCGCCTGCGGCCTGGGACCCCTATACCGCGCCAGAACTGGCTGTGGGGCGGCAGTGGGAAGTGCTAAACCGCATGATCGCCGAGGGTTATGCCACAACCGAAGAAGCGCAGGCGGCGCTCAACGAAATGAACGTGCGCGTCTATGAAATGCGGCCCAAAGAACGGTCGGTAGAGTACCCGCATTTTACCTTCACGGTTTTGCAGCAGGCAGAAGAATTGTTGGGCGCACAGTCCATCTACCGGGGCGGGCTGCGGATTTACACCACGCTGGATCCGGCGGCCCAGGATCTGGCCTTACAGACCCTGGAGGCCAATCGCGATAGCATCCAGGCCGGCGGCGCGAATAACGCCGCTCTCGTAGCCATCAAGCCGGATACCGGCGAAGTGCTGGCTCTGGTGGGCAGCGTCGATTTTTACGACGAGTCTATCGACGGCCAGGTAAACATGGCGCTGGCTCCCCGGCAGCCCGGTTCCAGCATCAAACCGTTTGTTTATCTCTCGGCGCTGGAGAAGGGCTGGACGCCGGCCACGTTGATCTGGGACGTGCAGACCCAGTTTACGGACGGCGCGAACCCGCCATATGTGCCCAAGAATTACGACGATGCGTTTCATGGGCCGTTAAGATTACGGCCGTCTCTCGGCAACTCTTATAACATTCCGGCCGTCAAGGCGCTGGAGTACGTCGGCGTATGCAACTTCATCGACAACGTGCAGAAAATCGGTCTCACCGCTTTGCAGGATGCCGGCTGTGCCGAAAGCGGTCAGCCGCGTGATCATGGCCTATCGCTGGCGCTGGGCGGCGGCGAAATTCCACCGCTGCAGATGGCCGGCGCTTTTGCCGCTCTGGCCAACCAGGGCCGTTACCTGACGCCGCATACCATCACCCGCATTGAGGATCGGCAAAACAACATCTTGTATGAACAAACCGCTGCCCCGGCGGAGGAATCGCAGGTGGTGCGGCCAGAACATGCCTATCTGCTTAGCAATATCCTTTCAGACAACAACGCGCGCCTGGAAGAGTTTGGGCAAAACAATCGTTTGCTCATCCCCGGCCACCGGGTGGCAGCCAAAACGGGCACGTCCGGTTCCACGGCCAGCGATGTGCGCGATGCCTGGACGATTGGCTATACGCCTTACGTGGCAACGGCCGTATGGGTTGGCAACACCAACAATCAGCCCATTGGCGCCGGCCAGTCCGGCTACCTCCTGGCTTCGCCCATCTGGAACAGCTTCATGACCCAGTACCATGCCGATAAACAGCCGCTCGATTTTGTACGGCCGCCCGGCATCATCGAGGCTGAGATTTGCGCCGATTCCGGCACCCGTCCCGGCCCCGACTGTACCAACCGCACCATCGAGGTTTTCGCCGGCGATCAACCACCGCTGGACAGCAGCCAGGATTTCAGCCAGGTTGTGCCCATCGATCTGTGGACCAACCTGCGCGCCAACGATTTCTGCCCGGAATCCGTCTACGAAAACAACTTCTTCTCTATCCTGGTTAGTGGCAACGCCGATGTGTTGGAGCGCGAGCGCCTGCTGGCACAAAATTGGCTGGAACAGACAGCGACGGGCCAGAATTGGGCCGCTCAGCGCAACATCGCTGTTCCTCTCAGACTGCCGCCCGAACAATCTTGCGATGCCAACACGCCTCGCCCGGAAGTGTCCATCACCCAGCCCACGGAAAACACCGAACTCAGCGGCAAAGTTGAAATTCGCGGCACGGCCAAGGGGCCAAACTTTGCCGGCTATCAGGTGGAATGGGGCATCAGTCATGATCCCGGAGGTTGGGGCGTCATTCAGGAGCGACGGGCGGAACAGGTAGAAGATGGCCTGTTGGCTACCTGGGATCTGAGTGCGATGGATACCAGCGGCCCGGTTACAATCCGTGTCCTTATCTATGGGCCGGAGAATCCTTACACGCCAGAAGAAGATCGGGTGGTGCTGGAGGCTCGGGTTCCGCTGACGGTGTTGGAACCTACGCCGACGCCAACCGGCACGCCGACGGAAACGCCTACATCCACCGCCACGCCAACGATGACCAGCACCCCGACCATCACACCGACACCGGAAAGCACGGCGACTACGCCGGCGGCGACGCCCACCCCTACCGCCACGCCAGCAGAAGATGAGATCCCGCTTACGCCTGGCCCCACAGAAACCTCTGCACCGACTCCTACCCCTTAAGCATCAACGCCATCTTTGCCCCTCCTGGAAGCGCGCTTAGTGCGGACTTCCGGGAGGGGCCAGATACTTGTTTGGGCCTTTTTCCAGGGCGTTTTGTGCTTTGCCCGCAAAGAAACCGTGAATTTTGCTCGAAATCACGGCCGTTTAACGCCCCTTCTATAGACGATGTGTTTTCTGCCACTTACAATGCTCTTAATCCTAGGCAACGGATGAACCGTCTCGCGAACCAGTCTCTTTTGTACTGGAAAACCACTGCAGGACGCATCGAAGAATGAAAAAACAATTTAAGTGTGTATTTTTTGATTGGGACCTGACGCTCGTACGCGTTTTGGGCGACGTTTCACCTGAAGAACGCCTGACGGCGCTGTTCCAAAAAGAAGGCTTACCTTATACGCTGCGTGAAGTGCAAGACGCCATCCGCCGTTACCAGGAAGACCTGCAAACCGGCAAAATTAAACGGCCGTCCAGCCCTCAGACACAACGAGATATTTCACGCTACTACCAGGACATCCTGCTGCGCCTGAACCACAACGACCGTGATTGGGAACGCGTCACTTACCTCTACAACGCCTACGCCCACCTGCCGCAGATCCCCTACGAAGAAACCATTCCCGTCCTCCAGGCTTTGCAAGAAAAAGAGCTGAAGCTGGGCATCATCTCCAATCATTCTCGCCTGATTCGGCCGGCTGTAGAAAAGCTGCTCGGCGGTTACATTTCTCCTGAAATGGTGATTATCAGCCAAGAATTAGGCGTGCATAAACCGGCCAAAACGATTTATCGAGCGGCTTGCGCCCGCGCGCAGGTGGCCGCCACCGACTGCGTTTTTGTGGGCAACCACCTGTTTGTCGACGCGATTGGTGCCGTCGAAGAAGGGGAATTTGGCCTGGGGCTGTGGCTGGATCGGCTTGAGGGTTTTGGCACGATGCCGGAGCTGCCGGCGGGAATGGTACGCATTACGTCGTTGTGGGACGTGCTCACGTACGTTTAGCGGGTCCGTTCTCCAGAGTGCTGCGGCGTTGTTAACTGTCTTAACTATTTTCCTCTGACGCCCAAATATCGGATTCAATATAAGCCAGCGATTGGTGCCGAAAGTAGGTGTTGTACAGCTCGGCGTAATGGCCGCTCTGCTGCATCAGGCTGTCGTGGGTGCCTTCTTCGATGATACGGCCGTGGGCCATCACCACAATCCGGTCCGCATTTTTCACCGTAGACAGGCGGTGGGCAATTACCACGGCCGTGCGCTGCGCCATGATCATGTCCAGCCCCTCCTGAATTTGCGCCTCGGTGAATGGATCTACGCTGGCCGTGGCCTCGTCCAGAATGAAAATGGCCGGGTCTTTGAGGATGACACGCGCCAGGGCCACCAACTGCCGCTGTCCCATCGACAGGCTGCTGCCGCGCTCGCCCACGTCGGTGTCCAGGCCGTGGGGCAGCGCCTTGAGCCAGGCACCGTTGTCGATCTGGGCGGCGGCCCAGGCCACACGCTCGTCGCCGGCCAGGGGCAGGCCATAGCGGATGTTGTCGCGCACGGTGCCGTCGAAGAGGAACGGCTCCTGCGGCACCAGCCCGATTTGCTGCCGGTACTGGCCCAGGTCCAGGGTACGGATGTCACGGCCGTCTACCAGAATCTCGCCGCCCTGGAACTCGTAGAAGCGGGTGATGAGCTTGGCAATGCTGCTTTTGCCCGCGCCGGTATGGCCCACCAGGGCGATGGTTTCCCCGGCGGCGATATCCAACGAAAAGTCGGGCAGCACCAGTTCTTTGTCGGTGTAGCTGAAGCGGACGTGGTTGAACTGCAAACGGCCGTTTAAGCGGGGGACGGGGGTCACGGCCGTTTGCACCACCTTCGCCTCCGCGTCGATCAACGCAAACGTGCGCTCCGCCGCCGACAACCCATCCTGGAACTGGCTCCAAAACGAGGCCACGTTCATCATCGGCCACCAGAAATAGCCCACCGCCTGCATAAACAGATACCACTCGCCAGACGTAATGCCGCCGGTAAACCCGGCCAGCGCCGAATCCGGCCGCGTCGCCAGGCCGCCGGCAAAAATCAGCAGCGCCGTCCCCAGACCCGAAGCCAGCCCCATGATGGGGAAAATCGAAACCAGTGTCAGACCGCGCTGCACGCCTGTTTTGTAGCCCAGCTTGTTGTTCTCGTCGAAGGTGTCGTAGATGGCCATTTCTTGCCGGAAGCTCTTGGCCACGGTGATGCCGCTGACCGATTCCTGAATTTGGGCGTTGATAATCGCCGTCACGCGGCGGGCATTCTGCGTGACCGTGCGGGCAATTTTGCGGAAGCTGAGGGCAATGGCTACGGCCACAGGCGACATGCCGATGAGCAGCAGCGTCAGCCAGACGTTGATGCTAAACAGCCAGGTGGTCATCACCAGGATGAGCAAAACCTGGCTGAGCAAACTCATTGTCAGGGTGACCGTGGCGGCGAAATCCTGGGTGTCGGAGGTGATGCGGCTGACGATTTTGCCCGAGGGATGCTCGTCGAAGAAGGACATATCGTGTTGGATGGTGGCCGCGAAAACGTCGCGGCGGAGTTGCAGCACAACCTCACCGACCACTTTGGCCGAAAAGTATTGCTGGATAAAGTTAAAAAACCAGGCTGACACGCCCAGCAGCAGTACGCCGCCGCTAAGCAGCAGCATTACCTGTGTGGTAGCGTTGGTTTCCAGGATGTCGATCCCTTTGGCGATGAGGATGGGACCGCCCGTACCCGCCAGGGAATAGAGCGAGATCATCGCTGCCACCAACGCCATTTGCCGCGTGTAGGGTTTGAAGTAGCTCAGGATGCGCTGTAAGAGTTCCCGGTCGCTGTACTGCCGGTCATAGTCTTCTGTATCAAGTCCGTCTAAGATAAAGCCCATAGGTCACTTTTTAACGAGAGCGGAGCGCGGAGCCTTAGCAAGTCTCCAGTTCTCCGTCTCTAATCCCTGATCTCCAATTTAGTCATCTTTCTGATGGGCGAAAAGAAGAGCCAGAGCACGGCCGTTATTCCGCCCACCGCTGTAATTATCATTGCTGTGTGCACACCCAACGCCTGACCTACCAGACCGCCAACAAAAATACCCAGCGTTCCCAGCACGCCGGTTACGAAGCTGTAGGTGGCATTGACCCGGCCCAGCTTTTCGTCGGGGGTGATAGCCTGGCGCACGCTCAGCGAATTGATCATATACACTGTCAGGCCGGTATCGCCTACAAGCTGGGAGGACAGCAGCATGATCACGGCCGTTGTCTGGCTGCTCACAAATCCGGCCAGCGGCACGGACAGACTGACCACGCTGCTCCACAAAAAAGCGCCGATGATGGTGCGCCCCAGGCCCAATCGCCCGGTCACCCGGTCGGTGATTACCGCGCCCAACAATGAGCCGACGCCACCCATGCCGATGATCATGCCCAGCAGTGCCGGGCTGAGGCCGATGTTGTGCAGTACGTACAGGCTGTAAAGGGCCGCATAAAAACCACCAAAAAAGCGCCACGTGGCCAACGTTGCCATGAGCGCCCGCAGTGTAGGCTGGGCCAGGGTAAAACGCAGGCCAATCTTGATCTCCGCCCATACGCTGCCCGGCTCGCCGGTCGCTGCCGGAACGGTTTCCGGCTGGCGGATAAGTCCTAGAAAGGCGGCCGAGGCCACAAACGAAAAGGCATCCAGCAGCAGCGTTAGCGGTGCGGTGATGATTTGCACCAGCACGCCGCCCAATCCCGGCGAAGCGATTTCCGCCAGAGAGGCGGTGGCCGCCAGCTTGCCGTTGGCCTCGACGAGATTCTGGCGTTTGACCAGCGCGGGTATATAAGCATGGTAGGCGACGTCGAACAAGACCGCCAGACCGCCCACCAAAAAGGCGACTACATATAACCAGCTCATCCGCAAACCGCCCATGAAGGCCAGCAGCACAACGCTGCCCAGCAACAAAGCGCGCCCCAGGTCGGCGGCAATGAGCAACGGCCGTCGCCGCAGCCGATCGACCCATACTCCGGCGAATAGTCCCAACACGATGGCCGGGGCGGCCCGCAGTGTTTCCAGCGTGCCCATCTGTGCCGGCGTGGCATTTAAATCCAAAATGGCCAGCAGCGACAGCGCGCCCAGCCACGTCCCAAACTCGGAGATGGTCTGGCCTGCCCAAAAGCGCAGGAAATCTGGCTGCTGCCAGAGGCCGGAAAGGCGGCGAAGGAGCATGGAAGCTTCCTATCTGGGAAAAGGAGTCTGGAGATCTGAAATGTAGCCCATTTCCAGTCTCCAGTCTCTAATCGTACCGGGCAAAGATACGCTGGTAGGCCGGACTGCGGGCCAGGAGATCTTCGTGTGTGCCCTGGTCGACGAGACGGCCGTTGTTCAGCACCAAAATGTGGTCCGCCCAGCGTATCTGGCTGAGCCGGTGGGTGATCAGAAAGGTGGTGCGCTGGCTGCTGATGCGCTTCATCGCCCGCTGAATCTGGTCTTCGGTGGCGCTGTCGATGGCGCTGGTGGAATCATCCAGGATCAGGATGCGTGGATCGGTGAGGAAGGCGCGGGCGATGGCGATGCGCTGCCGCTGCCCGCCGGAGAGCATTACGCCGCGTTCGCCCACTTCCGTATCATAGCCTTCGTTGAAGCCGGTGATGAACTCGTGGGCCTGGGCTTCGTGGGCGGCGCGTTCGATGTCGACCTGGGTGGCATCCGGGCAGCCGAAGGCGATGTTTTCGGCCAGGGTGCGGGAGAAGAGGAAAACATCTTGCTCGATGGTGGAAATCTGGCCGCGCAGGGATTCCAGGTTCCAGTCACGCACGTTCACGCCATCGACCAGGACACGGCCGTTATCCGCATCGAAAATTCGGTTGATCAGGCGCGTCATCGTCGTTTTGCCGGAGCCGGTTTGCCCTACGATGGCTACCGTCTGCCCGGCCTGGGCCGTAAAGCTCACGTTTTCCAGCACCGGGCTGCCGTTGTAGGCAAAACTCACGTTCTCAAACACCACCTCGCCCCGAATAGGCCTGGCCACACCCCCTTCGTTTTCATCCAGGTCGGTTTCCGTGTTCAGAATGTGCAAAATGCGCCGGGCGCTGGCTATACCCAGCTGCACCAGATTAAACGAGAAGATGGAGACAAACGTGGGGAAGCGCAGCACGCCAAACAGCCCCATGAACGTTACCACCTGCCCCAGCGTCAGCGTGCCCAGCCGCCACAGCCACATGGCGTGCAAGAAGCCAAACGCCAGGCAAATACTCAGGATTAGCAGCGGCAAATACCAGGCCTGGATGATGCCTTGCTTGACGAAATAATCTTTGTAAAGCGCCGCGCTGGTGGTGAATTTGCGCAGCTCTTCTATTTCCTGCGCGTTGCCTTTGACCACTTCAATGCCGTTGATCGACTCGGCCAGTTCGGCATTCATCACGCCAAACTGGTCGCGCATGGCCTGGCTGACGGGGTTCAGCCGCCGCGCATAGTCGGAGACGGTGATGGCGAACAGGATGAGATAAATGACCGGCATGGCCAGCAGCTGTGGTTCCAGCCGGCCGATCAAAATAATAGGCGCGACGATGCCCATGAAGCCATCCACGATGAGCATCACGCCCGGGCTAAACATGATGTTGAGGGTGCGCACGTCGTTGGTGGCCCGCGCCATAATGTCGCCGATGCGCTGACGGCCGTGAAACGTCTGATCCTTGCCCAGTAAGCTGACGTACAGCTCGTCGCGGGTGTCGCGCTCCATGCGCTGGGCGATGATCTCGTTGGCGTAGTTGCGCCCCAAGCCAAAGAGACCCTGGGCGGCGGCCGTTAGAAAGGCTGTGCCGGCGATGATCGCCAGTTGGCGCACCTGCCAATCGGGGGAGGTGATGAGGTCGAAGCCCTCGCCAATGATGACCTGGATGTAGCTGTAGGCGAAGTTGTTGAGAACGGCCGTTACCAGCACGGCCACCGGCAGCCAGGGATAGCGCCACAAATGCGAGTTGATCCAGCGCACCGGCCCCTTGCGGTTGTATTGGTATTCGTTTTCCAGGCGAAATTCGCGTTTAGTCATAAATCAAATTGTTGGTCTTTCCTGTCGTAGTGATTGCAATCGCGCATTCGATAAATATCTAACGAGCGAGAATTATACCTCACATTGTCCACTACGGGTTTTTGTGTTTATGAATGAGCCGGAGCGGAGAGCGTGTGGGTGTACGGCCGTTTTCTTTTGTCCCTCTGCAGTCTATAATCCGCCGGCGCATAAACTATGGCGATACCCTATCAACAACATTATGACAGACTTAAAAGAACTATTTTTACTCGACCCTAAAATTATCTTTTTGAATCATGGCTCTTTTGGCGCCACGCCGCGCCCTGTTTTTGCCGATTATCAGGCCTGGCAGCGGCGGCTGGAGCACCAGCCAGTCTATTTTCTGGTAGAAGAGCTGACCGGCCACCTGGCGGCAGCGCGGCAGGCGTTGGGCGATTATCTGCACGCTCCTGCGGATGACCTGGTGTACGTTCCTAACGCAACCTTTGCCCTGAACATTGTGGCCCGTTCGCTGGATCTCCGTGCCGGAGATGAGGTCTTAACAACCGACCACGAGTACGGCGCCTGCGATAACACCTGGCAATTCCTGAGCCAGAAAAAGGGCTTTGCTTACGTGCGCCAGCCTATTCCCGTGCCGGTGGTTTCCGCCACGGCCGTTGCCGAGCAGTTCTGGCACGGTGTTACCCCGCGCACCAAAGTTATCTTCCTCAGCCACATCACCTCGTCTACGGCGCTCACTTTCCCGGTGGCCGAAGTCTGCCGCCGGGCACGCGCCGCCGGAATCCTTACCATCATCGATGGCGCTCACGCGCCGGGCCAGGTCCCCCTGGATATGGCCGTGATTGACGCCGATTTTTATTTTGGCAACGCCCACAAGTGGCTGTGCAGCCCCAAAGGCGCGGCCTTTTTATACGCCCGCCGGGATAAACAACCGTTGCTGGAGCCCTTGGTGGTGGGCTGGGGGTGGGGAGAAAACCGGCCGTGGACCTACGGCTCTAATTTTTTGGACGACCAGCAGTGGCTGGGAACCAACGATCTGTCGGCCTATCTGGCCGTGCCGGCAGCGATTGCTTTTCAGGCTGAACACGACTGGACGGCCGTGCGCCAGCAGTGCCACCTTCTTCTCCGGGACACCATGCAGCGCATCGGCGTGCTGACCGGCCTGCTGCCCATCTACCCGGATGACGCTGGATTCTATCATCAGATGGCGACCATCCCTCTGCCGCAGCTCACCGACCTGAAAGGGCTGAAGACGCATCTGTACCAGCAGTATCGTGTAGAAGTTCCTCTGGTGGAATGGCAGAACCGTCACTTCATCCGCGTCTCCATCCAGGGCTATAACACCTCCCATGACGCCGATGCTCTGTTGGCGGCCCTGGCACAGGCGCTGCCCCAATTTGCGGCTGGCTGAGAGGGGGAGACTGGAGATTAGAGATTAGAGAGTGAGTGACAAAGTCTCCACTCTCCAGTCCCTTCAAGTCTGCTCAGCCAGAAAGGTTTGAATGGCTTCCTGGTATTCAGGGTAGCCGGAGACGTCGTTGTGGCCGGCGCCGGGGATGACGTGCATGCTTTTGGGGGCAGTTAAGGCGTCGTACAGGCGCTGGCCGTGGCGCAGGGGCACCAGGGTGTCCGCCTGGCCGTGGAGGAAAAGGGTGGGACAGGTAACGGCCGTTATCCGCTTTTCCGATTCGTAGAGGTTTGGGAACATGGCATCGGGCAGCCAGGGCGTCACCGTCATAGCAATTTCGCGCATAGAGGCGAAGGCGCTGTCCAGGATCAGCGCCTGGGGGGGCGCTTGAATGGCGGCGTGGATGGCCACGGCTGTTCCCAATGATTTGCCCAACATGACGGCCGGCAGCCCTTCCGCCTGGGCGCGCTGGCGGACCCAATTCCAGGCGGCTTCGCCGTCCAGATAGAGACCTTCTTCCGACGGCCGTCCTTCGCTTTGCCCGTAACCGCGATAATCAAAGAGCAGCACGCTGCATCCCATCTCCAGAAAAGGCGGCACAGCCTGTACCCAATCCCGAATGTCCCCGGCGTTGCCGTGGCAGTAAAGCAGCAGACAGCGCGGCTTTGCCGCCGGCAAGTACCAGGCCCACAGCGCCAGCTTATCGGCTGTCGTCAGGGTCACGGTCTCGTAGGCCAGTTGCAGTGCTTGCGGCGTAAAATCCGGTGTCGCAAAGGTGGCCTCCGGCCGGTAGACAAACTGGTTGATCAGTCTAAGCATGGGCTTTGTAAAAAGGTTGGGGAGGCTGTCTATTAGTCCGATGATTTGTGGTGGACCGCATTTAAGCAACCAACAAACTAATCCCCAACACCACCAATACCACTAAAACGATCCGCCGGAAGCGCTCCGGATTGAGGAACTTGTCCATCCGAAAGCCGGCGAACAAGGCCAACAGAATGGCCGGCAGGGCGATCAGGAAGTTTTGCCACACGGCAGGCGAAAAATTGCCGCTCAGGGCGTGGCTGGCAATGATGGTGTAGCTGCTGACGACAAAGAAGCCCTGCAAGTTGCTTTTGAATTCAGCTGGCGGCCACTGGCGGCAGTTGCCGTAAATGATCACCGGCGGGCCGCTGATGTTGTAGGCGCCGCCCAAGACCCCGGCGACAAAGCCGAAGCCGTATCCCCAGGCGCGATGGGCCAGTTGTGGCAGGCGCAGTCCAAACAGCGCATACAAGGCATAGGCAATGATGATGAGGCCAAGAACGGCCGTTATCACCTGCGCCTCCACTTGCTGCAGCAGTAAAACCCCGATGGGAATACCCACAAGCGAGGCGGCAATCAGGCGCAAGACTGCCCGCAGGTTTAGATCGGCGCGGTAGTGGAGCAGCAGCAGTATTTCCGCCACTCCGCCGATCAGGGCTACCAGCGGGCTGGCGACCTGAATGTCCAACACCTGCACCAGCAGCGGCATAGACACCAGGGCCAGCCCAAAGCCGGTGACTGCCTGGACAAAAATCGCTACAAAAACGATGATAAAGACGAGCATAGCGCCAGCGCCGCGTTGGCCGCAGGCCGTTATTCGGCTTGCGGCCATCAACCATAAGCTACGGCAAATTGATCGGGACTTCCTGGGACAAGGTGTGCCAGGTTCCGCTGCCGCTGCGGCAGGAGTCTTTACCATCAAAGCAGATAACCAGGCGCAGGGTGTAGTTGCCTGGTTCCGGCAGTTCGATGTGATCTTCCCAGCGCAGGCCGGTGGGTTTGATCTTATCATCATTGCCGCCCCAGCTATTTTGGTACCACTCCAGGCGGTCGACGCCATCTTTGCGGGGCATCACGCCCAACTGCGAAAACGAGACGTTGCCACCGGTGGAGTTGTTGACGGTGAATTCAAACCAGATTTTGCCGTTGACGCGGAGATCGGCGCGAGACTGGATGTTGAAGCGAGAGGCGCTCAGGCCGTTCACGGTTTCCGGCTGAGGGCCGGCTGGCGTGGGCACAGGTGTATTGGTCGGCGGCACGGGTGTGTTGGTGGGCGCCAGGGTGACCGGCACCGGCGTATTGGTCGGCGTCGGGGTGTCGGTGGGGGTTGGGGTATCGGTGGCTACCGGGGTGTCGGTGGGGGTAACGGTCGGCGGCGGGGTGGCCGAAGGCAGCAATACGACCAGCGTGGGCACGACCGTGGCTGTGGGCTGGGTTTCTGGCACGGCCGTTTCCTGCGTAGGCAGGGCCGCAATCGCCGTCGCTGTGGGTAAGGGAGCGGCCGGTTCCGCTGTGGTATTCAAACCCTGGAACACCATCCACATACCGCCCATCAACAAGACAATAGCCAGTACGGCAACGCCGACCAGCAGCATATTCGAAGTCCGTTTATCCATAAATCTCCAATCTCCAAATCAGTTTTTCGCCACCTGCTGCCATTGGCGCACGCCCATGGGTGTCAGGACATAGTTTTGCACGTCGGGCTTTACCAGGACAGCCGAGAGGCTGTGGGTGGTGAACACCACCGGGGCATCTTCGACAATCAGTCGTTCGATGTCGGCGTAAAGTTGCAAACGGCCGTCCACGTCCGGCTCCACCCGCGCAGCTTCCAGGAGGGCATCGATGGTGGGGTTGCTAAAGCCGCCCACGTTTTGGGACGACTCGCTATGATACAACACATCTAAAAAGTTCTGCGGGTCCGGGTAGTCGGCGCACCAGCCGCTGTCGAAAAAATTGCCCACGTTCCCGCTGTACAGTTCGTTGTAATAGGTGTATGGGTCGATGACCACCGGCTGGATGGTGACGCCTAAATTCTCCTGCCAGAGGGTGATAACGGCCGTCACATACCCATCCACATCGCCATAACCGGACGTATAGTACGTCAGCACAGGAAAATCGTCCATGTTTGTGTAGCCCGCCTCCGCCAAAAGCTGGCGCGCGCGCTCCGGATCGTAGGGGTAGCCGCTGACGCCGCTGAGACCGTAACCGGGCATGCCCGGCGGCAGCGGTCCCAGAGCGGGCAGGGCATTGCCGTTGGCAAAGGTCTCGATGAGCAAATTCTTATCCAGGGCATAGTTAAACGCCTGACGCACCCGCGCATCGTCGAAGGGTGGGATGCGGTTGTTCAGGCCGATGGCGGAGGTGCAGAGATTAACGGCCGTGCGCAGTTCCTGGCTCAACGGGCTGTTGGGATCTTGCGCCCGTTCCAACGTCCCCCCGCCAATGCCCACCAGGTCAATTTCGCCGTTTTCATACATGGACAGCGGCAGCCCTGGTCCCAACTGGTACACCACGTGGCTCACCTTCGCCGGCTCCAGGTAGTAGTTGTCAAAACGCGCCAGCACGATCAGGGTGTCGTCGTCCCAGCGGGCCAGCGTGAACGGGCCGCTGCCGTTGGGGTGATGCTGCCAATCGGCCTGGGCTACGTTCGCCTGATCCACCACGTAGGCCACCGGATAAGCCAGTTTCTCCAAAAAGTAAACGACCGGCGCGGCCAGAGTGACCTCCAGCGTATGGTCGTCGATGGCCCGCAGGCCGCTGATCTGCGCCGCCTGCGCGGCCAGCTTTTCGTCCACCCCGGCGATGTCGCCCAGGTAGGTCTGGGCGGTGTCGGAGCCGAGGGCGGGATCGGTGGCCCGCTCCCAGGAGTAGATGACGTCGGCGGCGGTGAGGGGACGGCCGTCGTGAAATACCGCGTTCTGCCGCAAATAGAAGGTGTACACCAGCCCATCCTCGCTGACGGTCCAGCCGGCGGCCAGTTCCGGCTGCACCTGCAAGTTGGTATCCAGCGTTACCAGCCCGCTGAAGACGTGGCCCAGCGGGCTGTCCGGGCCGCCGTGGGTCAGGGCCGGGTCCATCGTCTCCGGCTGTCCGCCGACCAGGAAAATAGCGTCGTCGCGGTTGACGCCGGCCACGCCGCCCGGCTGCCCGACGTTGAGCAGTTGGCAGCTTAGCAGCAGGGCGCTGCCCAGCAGCAAGAAAAGCAGTCGGCGGTTCATGGGCGACTCCTGCGGCGCTTGGTGCGGCGGGTCTGGACGCCCAGGCCGCCCAACAGCAGCAGCGGGGCCAGACCCAGACCGCATACGCTGACGCCGGGGCTAGAACTGGCCGGGGGCGGCGTGGCGGCGGCGGCGGCAGGCGTGGGCAGGCTGGCCGGACGACCCAGAGGGGCGATGGTGGGCACGGCGGCGGCGCTGATGGGGGTGGGCGTGGGCGGATACGGCCGTTCCGGCAGCCCGCGCGCCGCGCGCCATTCCGCTTCCAGGCCATCGACGTTCACGCCATACACCTGCTGCAGCGCCTGATCGGTGCTGCGGCCGGCGGCCAGGGCCAGCAGCAAGTCTTGCATGGCGGCACGGCCGTAAGTCGCCAGTAAATAATCGACCACGCTGTAGCTCTGGGCGTAGGCGCTGCCCGCTTCGTCGCTGTGGGCGGGGAAGGAGCCGTTCAGGCTGCGCAGCGGGGCAAAGTTGTTGGCCGCCTGGGCCTGATCCAGCGCGGCGCGGATGTCGGCCGTGGGTTCGCCTTCGGCGTAGACGGCCAGCCCTTCCTCCAGCCAGGTGGGGCGGGAGCCGCCGACGCAGCTGCGGGCAAACTGGCCGGTGACCAGATGGGCCAGTTCGTGGCGCACGGTGCTGCGCCCCCAGTCGGCGGCGCTGTCCGGCGAGACGCCGATCAGGATGGTGTTGTATTCGTCGAAGGCCACGCCGCCGGCCCAGTCTTGCACGTAGAGCACGGCGTCGCGCATGTCGGCGGCGCTGCCGTAGATGTAGAACTGCACGTCGTTTTGCAGCTCGATGCCCATGTCGTTTTCCAGGCGGGCCAGCCCGGCGACGGCCGCATCGAGCAGCAGGGGGCCAACGTCCGCGCCGCGATACCAGTGCAGGGTGATGCCGTCTTCGCTGACGGTTTGCCAGTCGAAACGGCCGTCTGTGAAGGTGAGGCTCTGGCGCGGGGTGGTGGTTTGCTCTCCGGCGTCGTCGGTGAGCACCCACTCCCACCAGAGCGAGGTGCCGGGCGGCGGGTTGCCGGAGCGGCTCATCACCCAGGTCCAATCGGCGGTCAGGCCATTTTGGCTGGCCGTTAGCTCGACGGGAACCTGGGCGGCGGCGTCCAGGCAGCTTACTTTGTCCACGTCGTAGCGCAGGGTGGCCTGGGTAACGGCCGTGTCGGGCGGCAGTTCCAGCACGAAGCGCACGTCGTTGGGGTAGTTGACGAGGGCTTCGTTGCGCAGGGGGGACACGGCCGTTTGCGCGGCAGCGACGGCCGTCAGCCAGAGCAGCAGGCCCAACAACAAGATAAATCGCGTTAACCATCTAGCGTTCATAGGCTCTCGGTGCGCCCGGCGGGAAACGGCCGTGGCGCGGGAGCCATTATACACTAAGTGGTTGGGGGTGGGTGTTGGGGTGTGGGGTGTTTAGGTGTTTAGGTGTTAAAGTGTTTAGGTGTTTAGGTGTTCAGGTGTTTACGCGCTGCCTGAACACCTGAACACCTGAACACCTGACCACTTGACTACCTGAGCACCCCCCCACCTCCCCACCGACAAAGCCAGCGCGGGTTTTTCGGAAAAGTCAACCGGGCTTTTGCAAAAGATCAGGTTGATCTCTGTGAAAGATCACGTTGATCTCTGTGAAAGATCCCGTTGATCTCTGAGGCAGATCACGTTGATCTCTGAGGGAGATCACGTTGATCTCCGAGAGAGATCAGGTTGATCTTGGACAGAGATCAAGCTGATCTTGGAGAGACTTGCGGTTGATCTGCCTCAGAGATCAGCGTGGGTTTTTGGAGAATCCCGGCACGAAAAAGGGCGTCCCGCACGGGACGCCCTTTGCAGATAATCTGTTTGCTAACAGAAACCGGCTAGGCGCGTTTCTGCTCGCGGCGGACGATGACCACACCCAGGCTGACGATGGCCAGAGCCAGGACGCCGACCAACCCCAGGACCGGCAGCGTGCTGTTTGCGCCGGGGGTGAAGGACTGGAGGGAAACGGCCGTGGGGGTGCCACAATTGATGATTATAGTACCAGAATCCGGTAAATTGTCGTCATTATTCGTGTCACCACCATCATAGTATATGACGGTAGGAATGCTAGCTGGACAAACTCCAGAGCCAAATCCAAGAAGAGATAAAGGAACACTGATCTCGACCACGGGAGTGGTGGCAGCCGGGTTGTATCCTAATGTGCCTGAACCCAAATAGGTCATTGGATCTGTGGTGACGTCAAGAACATCTACAATCCTAACACCACTGGGCAATCTATATGCCTCAATAACAGTATCGATGCCGGTAACTCCTGAAGGATAAGAGCAACGATTTTGATATATACCGTTTGTACCAGGTATGGATGTTGCGGCACTCCCATCCGTATTTAAACAAATATCAACTGGCGCAAGAGCTGGCATAAGTGGTGCACTAGCCCACACGTCAATCAGAAAGAAGAAGTCTGTACGATCATTTGTCCATTGAAAAACTTGTATGTCTACGTTATCGTTGATGCCAACCTCGTTGCCGTCATTTGCACTTCCAGGTGTTTGTCCTCCATTACCAGACCATACAGGTTCTCGGTCACCATCAATAACAATTGTTATGGCATGAACCACGGCCGTTCCTACCACCATCGCCAACAACAACGTCAAAAACACAACATATTTACGATTCTTCCCTAAGCCTCTCATTTTTTTCTCCTTGTTCTGCTATAGAGGGCTTTTCAGCCCCGGTCGATTATTTGCGTGCATGGCAAATGATCCGCTAACAAACAAAATGCCCTCTTCCTCTCCACCAAACACTGATGTCCGGCACGTGCCATAGGCGGCACGGCCGTTCTGCACCTCTATTGTTTTTTTTACTACGATAGGAAAACAAATCGTTCGTTTATATAAAAAAGATTATATCGACCGGAAGAAAATGTAGCGTTCGGATTCGGTTAAAAGCCTTCAAAACGGGGATGGCAAATTAGTACTATTGGCAATAAAAAAAGGGATGTTCCCAGAGGAACATCCCTTTTTTAAGACACGCTGGTGCGGGTGTATGTATCCGCTGAGACTGTTTTTACCGCTTGCGCCGTAGAACCGCCAGGCCTGTCAGGCTGCCCAGCAGCAGCACGGCCAGGGCGGTGGCGGCCACTGGCAACATGATCGGGCTGTTGGCGGAAATGGCGGAAAGGGAAACGGCCGTGGGTGTCTCTTGCCTTAACGTTGTTCCCCCCATCATCCACAAGAAACTGGCTCCGTCAGGATCAGCAGTACCATTTACATCATCAGAATGGGTTTGGAAGCAAGCATACGTATCTCCCGCATTTACCACCAACGAATTCGTATAAGTATCCCAGGCATCACCATCTGCCGAAACGAATGGGTCTAAAATTTCCCCACTACCCGGCAGAGTGGAGAGATCTGTAGGGTATGCAGGAGCTGTTCCCGTTCCAGTTACGTAATGTAAGCTGTTGGGCCGATTGGCTGCATCCGTAGTATCTTCAGACCCGCCTACAAACACAGTAAAATCCATAACCCGGTCCTGAGCATTGGCAGCAAAGGTAACACAGTTAACTTGTGAAGGGCTATTCCGAGGTTCCGGGAAATTCCAATAAACCGAATCCAATCCATCCAGAATAGTAACGCTGGAAAGTGGCAAAGTTGCATCCTGGTAGACCACCATCAGGCCAAAGCCGTATGCCAGGCTGTATCCTGCCGGACCGGTGACGGTATAATCAGATAGGGTATAGTTGTGCGTTCCCAGTTGTACAAGTGATGTTACGTTGTCCACATAAACGTTATGATTAAAGGTGCCTCCACTCGAGAACCAAAACGATGGGCCATACGTAACATCCGCTGTTAAGGAGTTAACGGTACCGCCGTCCACCTGGAAACTGACATTGGGATCATTTGGTGCACCATTCTCATTTACACCTGCCCAGTACAGGTATGCGGCCACTACTGCCTGGCCCGGCACAGTTAGTGTAAAGGTGTTGCTGCTTAACCCTTCCAAACCTGCGCCGCCAGAGACCGTCGCATAATGGCCTTCGCCGGAAGTATATCTGACGGTCAGGGGGCCTTCCTCTGTTCCCGTTTGCGCCAAAGCAAAGGGCGTGGCCAATGCAAGCAACAAAATGATAGTACCGCCTAATAAAAGATATTTTCGCCAATTGATTAAGGAATATGTCTTTCTTTCGTCCATAAGGTACTCTCCCTGGTTTGTCACAGGTCCATATACTGTAAACAAACGAAGCATAGATTGATACTTCTCAGATAGTGTGGGGATAACAATGAAGACTTGAAGGTTAGACTAATAGAACTGCTACAACGCTGCGTCTAGTACCAAAGTCCTACTGCCATTATACGGCAACATATAAGTGTTTGTTTAGTGGGGCGTTCGGATTTGGTTAGAAACGGAGAATCGCCTGTGCTCAAGAGCCAATGTGGATGGGGACAAGATGGGGGTCGCCGGCGAAGCCGCCGTTGCCGTTGACGACGGCCAGGCGCAGCGTGTAGCCGCCAGAAGGTAGGGCGTCGGCCTGGAGTTGGGCCAGCGTGCCGTTGCTCACCGGCTGCGTGTAGGGGCCGCCCACGGCCGTCCACTGTCCCGGGTTCGCGTCGCTGCTGATTTCTACGGTGTAATATTGCCCCTGGGCCGGGTCGAACACGGCCGTGCCGTGCACCATCACCAGCCCACTCACCGTCGAACCGGCCGACGGGGCGAGAATGTAATAATTACCGCTGGCCGGGATCGCCGCCGGTGCGCCTGAAGAACTGCGAATACTGCCATCGTTTGCCGTGGAGGCGGCTGCGCCGCTGCCAGAGGCACTTACCGACCCCAGCGGGCACACTGTGGCCGGGGCCATGCGATAGCCTGTGCCCTGTGCCCATAGACGGGCGCGGACCTCATCCGGGTAGTACGGCGGCACAGGCAAAAACAGCCGGGCGCTACTATCCGCCGGACGGGCACTGTTCACCACACATTCTGTTGGGCGCGGTGGTTTTGTGCCATCACTAAGGTCCGAAAGGACCAGTTTCTGCGCGTCTTCGCCGGACAAAGGCTGCGTTACCAGGGTCCAGGCACCCGGATTGGCGGCTGCATTGGTATTGTATTGGATGCCGGCGATGCCGTGCTGCGGGACGCCGGTCATGAATAGATCCACGCGCGTAGACGTGCAGCGCGTCCCGCCTGTTCCTGCCGGCAGGCAGACCTGGCGCGCTTCCAGGCCGGCGGGCTGGGTAAACCCGTTGGGCGGCAGACGGCCGTCCACCATCAAACTACCCGTCAACCCTTCGTCGCCGTAAATGCCCTGCATGATGGCATTCCACACCGGCGCCGCGCCGCGCAGGCCGGGTAAATCGCGCATGGGATGGCCATCCGAATTGCCCAACCACACCCCCACAACCACGCCCGGTGTATAGCCCACCGTCCAGGCATCGCGGTAATCGGTCGTCGTGCCCGTTTTGACCGCCGCCGGGAAGGGCAGTTCCAGCGCGCTGCCGCGCCCCATGGCCGGAATGCGGGCGTTGTCGTCGTCCAGAATGTCGGTGAGGATGTAGGCGATGCGCGGATCGATGGCGTTGACCGGCGGCACCCGATCCCGCTGCTCGTCGTAGACCACGTTGCCCCGGCTGTCGGTGATACGCAGGATGCTGGTGAGGCGCGGTTTCTGCCCCATGTTGGCCAGCGTGGCGTAGGCGTGGGTCAGTTCTAGCAGCGGCACTTCGCCGCCGCCCAACGTGATAGCCAGGCCATAATAGCCTGCGTCCTCTTTGAAGGATTCAATGCCCATCGACCGGGCCGTGGCAATAAACGCCGGTAGGCCCACGTCGCGCAGCAGTTGGATGGGCGGGATGTTGTAGCTGTTGGCGAGGGCGTCACGGAAGAGGACGGGACCGTGATAACGGCCGTCATAATTCACCGGCGTCATCTCCTGCCCATCACCGAGGTTCAGCTTGATGGGCACATCCCACAGCACGTCGGCCGTAGACCAGCCGCGCGCCAGCGCCGTGGCATAGGTGACCGGTTTGATGGCGCTGCCTGGCTGGCGCGGCTGCAGCGCCACGTTCACCTGCCCGGCAATGGCATCATTGAAATAATCCAGGCTGCCCACCATCGCCAGAATCTCGCCGGTGGATGGTTTGATCACCACCACCGAGCCGTTGCTGACGTCGTGGGCAGCGGCGTTGGCGGCTACGCCCTCACGCACCGCCTGCTCGGCCAGCTTATACAGATTCAGGTCCAGGCTGGTGGTTACCTGCCAGCCGCCTTTGCTCAACGCATCGGGGCCATAGCGCTGCTCTAACTCGTTCTGGGCGTACAAGACAAAATGCGGTGCTTCCAGCACGGCGCTGGCGGCCTGCTGCTGCACGGGAATCAACGGAGCCAGCGTCAGCGGCGCGCCTTTGGCGACTTCGGCGTCGATGTAGTCGATGTAGCCTTCTTCCAGCATCAAATCCAGGATGAATTCCTGGCGGGCTTTGGCGCCTGCAAAGTTGCTGTAGGGGTCCAACTCATAAGGCGACTGGGGCAGTCCGGCTAAAAAGGCCGCTTCGCCCAAAGTTAGCTCCGTGGCCGGCTTGCCGAAGTAGGTCTGGGCGGCCGCCTCGATGCCATAGGCCAGGTTGCCGTAATAAATCTCGTTGAGGTACATCTGGATGATGGCTTCTTTGCTGCGCTGTTGGGTGAGGATGAAAGCGAGGAACATTTCGCGTAGTTTACGCTGATAGCTAACGGCGATGCGCTCTTCGTAAGTGAAGGCGATGTGGCGCACGAGCTGTTGGGTGATGGTGCTGGCGCCCACGGGACGGCCGTCCGGGTTGCGGTAATTGCGTACCAGGGCGGCTACGTTGGCGGCCACGTCCACGCCGGGGTTGGTCCAGAAAGTGTCATCTTCGGCGGCCACAGTCGCGTCGATGAGGACACGCGGGATTTCATTGTATTGTAGCCAGCGGCGCTTTTCGGTGGTGGTCAGTTCAAAGAGCAGGTTGCCGTTGCGATCGTAGAAGCGAGGGGTGCCTCCGGCGCCGGAGCCGCGAAAGGTGGTGACCTGCTCAATAGCTCCGGCCAGCTGCTGATTGAGGTAGATATAGCCGCCAATGCCGGCCACGACCATCAGCAGCAGGCCCAGCAGGCTCAACTGCACCAGCCAGATCAGCAAACGCACACAGCCGCGCGGCTTTTTGGGGTCTGGCAGGGGGCTTTTTTGTTCCGGCGGAGGCGTAGACGGCCGTTGTCCGTACTTTTCCAGATATTCCAACCGGTAGCCGCTACCTTTACTCATAGCACGTATGGTAAGCCAATTGGCGAATTGGTCAAGGGAGGAGAGCTATTCGCCTATGCGGTCTACGGCCCGGACCGCCCGGCGCTGAAGTTGCCGGGCTGCCAAACAACGCTCCATAAACTGGGCTTTTTAGCCGGTTTCAACCGGCGTTGTCGGCCAGCCGGGGCGTTTACGCCCTGGCGAGACCAATCAAAAGCTTAGGGGCGGCGAGTATGCGATTGCCTTGGTTAAGGGAGCGGCAGGGTTGGATGCAAAAGTTCCCTGTCCTGTCATTTGCTGGTTGAACACTGGACGCTGGACGCGGGATACTGGATACTAGCGCCATGAAAACGCTCAAACCTTTCATCCTCACCATGTTACTTTTGCTTACACTGGGTGGCGTGGGCTGCCGGCAGCAAATCGACGCCTACGACGCCATCAACGCGGAACTGCAGTCTGCTTTTGCCGCCGATGCGCCGGGCGTGGCTTTGTATGTGAAAGCGCCGGGCGTGGGCAAACAGCTCTTTTCTGCCGGGTTGGCCAACGTGGAAAGCGGCAAGAAGATGCGCAGTGACGCCATGTTCCGCATTGGCGCGCTGACGCAGCCATTTACCAGCACGTTGCTTTTGCAGCTTATCGAAGAAGGGGTCGTGTCGTTGGACGATACGTTGGACAGGTGGCTGCCGCCGGAGATGCTGGATCAGTTGGCGAACGGCCGTCAGGCCACCATTCGCCAACTGCTGACGATGACCAGCGGCATTCCCGATTACACGCAAAATCCAGATTTCCAGACGGCATACGCGGCCAATCCATCTCACGCCTGGACCTCGGAAGAAGCTGTGGCCTACGCCTACGGCCGTGCCGCCGAATTTGCGCCGGGCGCGTCCTTTTCTCCATCCAACACCAATTACCTTCTCCTGCAAATGGTCGCCGAAGCCGTTACCGGAGAGACGTTGGCGTATACCATCCGCGACCGTTTCCTCTACCGCCTGGACCTGGACGAGACTTACCTGGAGCGGGCCGAAGATTTGCCGGAGGGGCACTTGCCGGGTTACAGCGCCGCCGGGCGCGTTTTGAACGAGCATGAAGGCAAAGGATTAGGGGATGACGGCCTGGTTTCTACCACGATTGACCTGGCACAGTTTGTGCCCGCTCTGGCCAGCCGTCAGCTTTCCGGCGCCAATGCTGATTTTACCCATCAGACCAGCGACATGGGCAACGGCTTAAGTTATGGACCGGGAGTAATGCAGTGGGAGACGGAATGGGGTACCTTGTGGGGATATGAAGGACAAACGAAGGGTTTTTCCGGCAGTATGTGGTACTTACCAGAACAAAAGATCACACTTGTGGCCCTGGCCAATGACGAGACTTATGGACCGGCTCTGGCAACACTGCTAAATGATGTTTTGGCGTTGGTCGCTGCGCCCCAGCCATAGGTCGGTGGCTCAGGTAGGGAGATTTGCTCCGTGCAGCCGCGAAACGCCCGCTGTCACCGCTTTGAAGCCGAACAAGAATTGGCTGCGCTGCAAGTCGAACAGATCTACCCAGCGGGGCGGGGCGTCGGCTTCTACGGATTCGTTGAGGCCAATGGAAGCGGTAAACGGCCGTGCCAGGGCGTAATACAAAGCCGTAATTTGCCAGGGACGGCCGTCCAGCCAGCGATACTGGTCTTCGATGAACAGAAGCGGCCCTAGCTCTGGCGTAATATCCACCAGCCGCCGGAAATAGTGACGGATTGCCTGGGCGGGACTTTCATTGGGCGTCAGAATGCAGCCGGGCGGCGTATATAAACCGCTGCCTTGGTGGGCGAGCAGCAAAAGGCGATCATTTTCGATAAATACGCCATAAACAGCAGGGGAAAAGTGGAGGGATTCGGCCCCGACGAGGTGGACCTGGCCATCATCGTCGTAGCAGTGTATGGTGCTCATGGGTGGGGAGGAGAGGAACGGCCGTTTCCCGTTTACTCTGGCACTGCCTGAAGCATCAACTCTTCGCGCAGCGCCGAAACCTTATCGGCCAGGGTTCCCAAAACACCATTCACAAACCGGGGAGCACTGTCCGAGCCATAGGTTTTGGCCAGTTCGACTGCTTCATTGATGGCCACTTTTACCGGCGTCTCCCCATCTATTAAAAATTCAAAAATAGCAATCCGCAAAATATTGCGATCAATGACCGCCATCTGATCCAGCGGCCACTCCGGAGCGTAGCGCGAAATGAGCATGTCCATCTCTTCCAGGTGCTCGATCGTGCCCTGCACGAGATGAGCGGCAAAATCGACGCCCGCTTTTTCCATCGGTTGATCTTCCAGCCGCTGCTGGAGAATCTCGCCCGGAGGATGATTCGCTATATCATATTCGTAAAGAGTCTCAAGGGTTACGCGCCGCGCGCGTCGTCTTGTTTTCATAGTTGGACGAAGAGAACTGCTAAACGGCCGTCAGATTGATTATTCCTGGGCATAAATCACGTCTTCCACATGCACATTAATCGCCTCAACCGGAATTCCAACCATCGTATCAACTGCTTCCAGTACCGCCGCCTGTATGTTGCGGCTGGCTTCCATAATGTTAACCTGCGGATCCATTATAACGTAAATATCGATTTTTACCTGATTTTGCTCGCCAATCTCCAGCAGAACGCCATCTTGTTTGACTTCGCGCCGGAAGAGGCGAGCCACGTCGGCGGGAATGGCGGCCATTTTTGTGACGCCTTCTACGCGTAGAGCCGCATATTGAGCAATTGTAGCCAATACGCCCGGCGCTACTTCGATTCGGCCCATGCTTTGTCTATCTTCGCTCATTGCCTCACCTCTTGTCCATAACCTGTGGCCTTCAAGCCATGCCGCTACATGGCGACGCCGCCATCGACGTTAATCACCTGGCCGGTGATGTAGGCCGCTCTCTCCGATGCCAGAAATGTAACCAGATAAGCCACTTCCGGCAAGTGTCCCCAGCGCCCCAGGGGAATGAACTCCAGGGATTTTTCGCGCATCTCTTCCGGCAGCACGGTGGTCAGTGCTGTGGGAAAGAATCCAGGGGCTACAGCGTTGACGGTGATGCCGCGCGGCCCTAATTCCTTAGCCAGCGATTTGGTGAAACCAATGACGCCAGCTTTAGAAGCGGCGTAATTTGCCTGGCCGCCTTGCCCAATCAAGCCGACAACGGAAGAAATGTTGATGATGCGGCCGCCCTGTTTGCGGCGCAGCATGGGTCGGGTGACGGCTTTGCAGCAATTAAACACGCTTTTCAAATTGGTGTCCAGAACCACATCCCAATCGGCTTCTTTCATCATGGGGAGGAGGGTGTCGCGGGTGGTGCCGGCGTTGTTGACGAGGATGTCTATCTGGCCATAGGTATCCAGGGCCGCTTTGATGAGGGTTTGGGCAGCCTGGAAGTCGGACACATCGGCCTGCACGGCCGTGGCCTGCCCGCCCTGCGCCGTAATCGCTGCTACCACTTCTTCAGCTCCGGCGGCGCTGGCGTTGTAGTTGACAATCACCTGGGCGCCGTTGGCGGCCAAATCTTCAGCAATCGCCCGGCCTATACCCCGCGAGGCGCCGGTAACCACAGCAACTTTGTCGGCTAATAACAAGGTAATTTACTCCTAAGCGTCAACTTTCTCGCGCCTGGTCTGGCGGTCGATACGTTTCATCAGGCTCAGCAGCACGTCGCCCGGCCCCACTTCGACCACAGTGTCTACGCCCTGCGACAGCAAATAGTTCATGGAAGCCGTCCACAAAACAGAAGAGGTAAGTTGGGCTTTTAACTCGGTGCGGATTTCGTCAGGCGTGGGCAGTGGGCGGGCTGTAACGTTGCCGATGATTGGGATTTGGGGAGGGTGAATGGGAGTGGCGTTTACGGCCGTCGCGAAGTCGGCCGAGGCGGAGGCCATGAGGGGTGAATGGGCGGCGATGGTGATGGGCAAAACGACAGTTTTGCGCGCTCCGGCCTCTTCGGCCAGGGAAACGGCCGTGGCCAATGCCTCTTTGTCGCCGGAAATGACAATCTGGCCGGGACAATTGTCGTTGGCCACCTGCACGGCACGGCCGTGCTGCGCCGCGGCCCGCGCACACAAATCAGTGACCAGGGGCAAATCCAGGCCTAAAATGGCAGCCATCGCGCCCGGTTCCTGTTCTCCGGCCGCCTTCATCAGTTCGCCGCGCCGCCGTACCAGAGCCAGTCCGTCGGCGAAGGTCAGGCTGCCGGCGGCCGCCAACGCCGCAAGCTCCCCCAAACTGTGGCCGGCAACAAAAGCCGGCGGGGGAGCATCTTGCTCCGCCAGCGCAGCCATCATGGCCATGCTGGTGGTGAATAAAGCTGGTTGTTGGTTTAGCGTGTCCGTGAGCGTTTCTTCCGGCCCGGTGAAACAAAGAGTGGATAAGGGAAAGCCTAACAGCGCATCGGCCTCGTCGAAAACGGCCCGTGCGGCGGGCGAACGCTCGTAAAGCGTTTGTCCCATCCCTACCTGCTGTGATCCCTGTCCCGGAAAAAGGAAGGCCCTGCTCATAGGTCTGCCATGTAAAAAAAGAATCCGCGTCTGGCGACACGGAATGAAATGGACACACAAAACGGCCGTCTACAGACGGCCTTTTCTCACGACAACAACCTTACTCTTCGATGGCTGGCAAAATTTCGCGGCCCCGATACGTGCCGCATTCCAGGCACATGTGATGGGAACGCTTCATCGCCCCGCAGTTGGGGCAGCGAACCAGGTGAAATGGTTGAATTGAATCGTGAGCACGCCGACGGTCACGTCGAGCTTTGGAAATTCTGCGCTTCGGTACAGCACCCATGTGATCATCCTCTCTTGCAAATTTGGGCGCTCTGCGCCCACACAAAAAATAAGCGGCAAAACAAGCCGCGACTGGCAATTATAGCCACCAGGGAATGGCTGTCAAGGCAAATTGGCGAAGAACTCAGCGAAGGGCTGGCTTAACAGCGATCAATCGGAGGAGGATAACGGCCGTTCCGCCGCTTCCTGTTCCACCTGCACTTTGCGCATCCCGTTCCGTACTACGGCCAGCGAACGCAGCAAATCCTCTTCCAGCTTAGTCAGCACTTCAATGACATAGACATCGGCGTCGCTGCGCAATACATCCGCATCCCGCCGCGAGCGTTCCAAAATATTTTCCGCCCGCTGTTGGGCTGTCATCATGATCGCATCCCGCTTTACCAGTTCCGCCGCTTCTTGCTTGGCCAGTTCACGAATGCGTTCAGCTTCTTCCTGCGCCTGCGCCAACAGCCGATCCTTTTCCGCCTCAACGCGGTTGGCGCGTTTCACTTCTTCCGGGATGGCCACGCGCATTTGGTCAATGATACTGTAAATTCGGTCTTCGTTTACCAGCAAATAGGCGCTTAACGGCACGTGTGTACTTGCGTTGAGCACTTCTTCTAATCTATCAACCAAATGTTGAATATCCATGTGATCTCACCCTCGGATTCTGCCTGCGCTCTTATCCTCGCCAGGTATTATAATGGCTACTCGCTTAGTCACGCAATGGCGGGGACTGCCGCAGGCTGTGCGATTCGTCCAGCTCTTGATAACGTTGGTACAAGGCTTCGGCCACGTTGGGCGGCACCATGCTGCTCACATCGCCGCCCAGAGAGGCGATTTCGCGCACGGTAGTACTGCTCAGAAAGGTATGCTCTTCTCGCGTGATCAGGTTGACACTTTCCACGGCGGGAGCGATCCGGCGGTTAGCCAGGGCAAAACGAAACTCAAACTCAAAGTCGGAAAATACACGCAAGCCTCGGACAATTACCGGTATACCCAGTTCTTGTGCCAGGTCTACCGTTAAGCCGCTGAACGGCACGGTAGAAATGTTGTGCTCCTGCCCATTCATATGGGCCAGGGCTTCTTCGATCATCTGGCGTCGCTCATCGACCGAAAACAAGACGGACTTGGACGGCCGTCTATGTTCATACACGCCAATCACCAGTTCATCAAAAATCAGGGCGGCGCGTCGCATCAGGTCCAAATGTCCATAGTGCACCGGATCAAATGTGCCGGGATATAATGCGCGTCTTATCAAGGTTTGCTCCTCCTGTGTGGCGCCAGCCGCTTCTTGCCAGCGCTCATTGGCTGTTTTCAGCTTACATCGCCCGCCTGTTCCCAGAACTGGCGCACACGTTCAGCGAGCCAGTGGTGCTGCGGATCTTCCAGATTCGGATCGGCGCGGAAAAGGGCTTCCGCCTCATCGCGAGCGATCGTCAACATCTCCATGTCTAGCAAGGAAGCCATTTGCAACTCGGGAATGCCACTTTGCCGCCGGCCAAAAAATTCGCCGGGACCACGAATCTCCAGATCTTTTTCGGCCAGCACAAAACCATCGTTGGTTTTTTCCAGGGCGCTCAGGCGCTCTTCGGCTTCGGCCGATTCATTGTCGGCGATGAGCAGGCAGTAGGATTGGTGCTCGCCGCGCCCCACGCGCCCGCGGAACTGGTGCAGTTGGGCCAGGCCAAAGCGGTTCGCACCTTCGATAACCATCACCGTGCTGTTGGGTACATCTACGCCCACTTCGATGACCGATGTGGCTACCAAGACGTGGGTTTCGCCGCTGTAGAAGGCGCGCATGGCCGCTTCTTTCTCATCAGATTTAAGACGGCCGTGTATCAGCCCCACGCGCAAATCCGGAAAAACCTCCGCCTGCAGCCGTTCATACTCTGCCACGGCCGCTTTCGCGTCAATCTTATCCGACTCTTCCACCAGCGGATAGATGATGTAAGCCTGGCGACCAGCCTTCACCTGCCGCCGCACAAAGCCATAAGCCCGCTCCCGCTCACTGCCTCGCAGCCAGCGCGTTTTGATCTCCTGCCGGCCCGGCGGCATTTCATCCAGCACCGACAGGTCCAGGTCGCCGTAAAGCGACAGAGCCAGCGTCCGGGGAATGGGCGTGGCCGACATCACCAGCACGTGCGGATTGGCGACGCCATCACCCGTGGGTACGCCTTTGTCGCGCAGCGCCTGCCGCTGATCCACGCCAAAGCGGTGCTGCTCGTCAATCACCGTCAGAGCCAGTTTGTGAAACTGCACGCCGGGCTGAATAAGGGCGTGTGTGCCGATGGCCACGTCGATAGTGCCCTCGGTCAGTTCGTCGTAGATGC
Source organism: Ardenticatenaceae bacterium (assembly GCA_020634395.1). GTDB lineage: Bacteria > Chloroflexota > Anaerolineae > Promineifilales > Promineifilaceae > Leptovillus. The sequence continues at coordinate 94,504 of JACKBU010000019.1, forward strand.
GCGCCTTTTCCGCCGCCGGCGTGCTGCCCGTAAGCAAGCAAACGTTCAATCCCAAAGGCGTCAGCAGCTTGCTTAACCCCTGGTAGTGCTGCTCGGCCAGAATTTCGGTAGGAGCCATCAAAGCGGCCTGTGCGCCGGCCCGGGCGGCCATCACCATGGCCGCGGCGGCCACTACTGTTTTACCCGACCCGACGTCGCCCTGGAGCAGGCGGTTCATGGGAATGCTGCGCGTTACGTCATCGGCAATCTCGGCGATCACCCGCCGCTGAGCCGCTGTGAGGGCAAAGGGCAGGCTTTCGTAGAAAGGGTCCAGGGCATCTGGGGAGAAAATTAATGGGAAGCCAGGCTGTGCCTGCCAATCACGGCGGAAGCCCTGCATGCCCAGTTGCAGCAGAAACAGTTCGTCAAAGACAAGCCGCCGCCGCGCGTGATAAAGCGTATCCTGACTTTCAGGAAAGTGGGTCTGGCTGATGGCCTGTGGCAGCGTGTACAAATCCTGGCGTTGGCGGATTTCGACCGGGAGCGGTTCTGGGACGCGAGGACTCCAGTGAGAAACGGCCGCGCGCATAATGTCGCGCATGCGATTGCTGTTCAGGCCCGACGTCAGGGGATAAACGGGCACAATGCGGCGCGTTTTGAGCGGCTCCATCTCCAGAGGTTCCCACTCGGGCGAATTGAAAACCAGGCGGCCCAAAAATTGGTCTACTTTGCCGCTGAGGACGATCTGCAAGCCGGCTTTTAGCTTTTCGGCTAGCCAGGGTTGGTTGAACCAGGTAGCCTGGATGGTGCCGCTGCCATCGCTGATGATGGACTGCACCAAAACCTGATCGCCGCGGATGCGTTTGGAACGTGTCTCCCAGATTGTGCCGATGATGGTGACCTGCTCGTCGTAGATCAGATCTTTGATCGGTTTCATGAGGGTGTAGTCGTCGTAGCGGCGCGGGAATACGTAAAGCAAATCTCTGAGGGTTTGCGCGCCTAGTTTTTCGAGGGCCTGGGCGATTTTCGGACCGACGCCTTTGAGTGACGTAGTAGGTTGGGCTAAACCTTCGGGGTCAGGCTCGGCTTCAGGCATGGGGGGCGGGGCGAACGGCCGTTTCTTGCCTGCAGGCTCTTCCTCGTCAACCACTTCCTCTGGCTCTTCTTGCTCAACAGCCGGCTGTTCGGCAGCCGGGGGTGGGGCCTGCTGTTTCTTTTCCGGCGGCGCCGCCTTAGCCGGCGCGCTGCCCAGACGGTTTTCACGCCGCTCCAGGCTCGTTTGCAATGACTGCAAGGCTTTTTGGCGCGCTTCAGGGCCGGGGAGACGGCCGTAATCCATCAACACGTCGGCCACCTGCTCGACCAAAGCCTGGTCCAGCTCATCGGCTGCCTCCGTGCGGGCCTGCTCCACCCAAAAAACGGCGAACTGCCGGATCCCCCCCACGACAGCTTTGTTTTGGTACCCTTGCTGTGCTTCTAAATCCAATACGCGTTTCAATCGATTAAATGATCGTGTCATAGATAGGTTTATTTGTCGGGCGTTGGACAATGCCGGAAGCGCCGTCCAACGCATGGTTTGTCATGTGCGGCTTAATCTTGAGCCGAAATACTAGCAATGCCGACTGCCCCCAGTCCCAGGTGGGCGCCAATGGCCGGCGTGATGCTCATCTCCATGGGCGGGTGGGCGGTAGACAAAATACCTTCGGCCATCTGACGCAGCTCCGCCGCAGCCTCCGGGGCATTGACGTGAATAAAAGCCAGCCGTTCAAATGGACCTAGCTGCTGCACCATCTCAATGGTCTGGTTTAGAGCCTTTTTGCGGGTGCGGATCCGGGCGATCACGGAAATGTCGCCCTGGTGGATCATCATCACCGGCTTAATTTGCAGCAGAGTGCCCAGACCGAACTGCGCCCAATTTACCCGGCCACTGCGGCGCAAAGAGTCCAACGAATCGATCATGCCGAAGACGCGGGTGCGCGGAACGCGTGCTTGCAGCATGGCCACGATTTCTGCCACTGTTTTGCCGGCGGCGGCTGCTTCGGCGGCCGCCAGCACCAGCAGCCCGCTGCCCATTGTAATCTGCTCGGAGTCGAAAACGGTAACTTGCGCGTCGGACGCTTCGGCGCCGAGCCGGGCTGCATTATATGTGGCACTGATGTCGGCGGCAATGTGGATGGAGAGAATTTCTGTAGCGCCAGCGGCGGCCAGGTTGTTGTAAACGGCCGTAAACGACCCAATCGCCGGCGCGGCCGTAGTGGGGTAAACCGGATAAGTGGGCAGGTTGCAGTAGAACTCTTCGCGGGAAATCTCGACACCTTCCAGAAAGCTCTGTTCGCCCACGTTGATGTACACAGGCACGATGGTGATGTCTAGCTCTCTGGCCAGGTCTTCCGGCACGTCACAGGCGCTGTCGGCGACAATTTTTACGGTCATCGATGAAGGTCCTTTATTCTGCGCCTAGAATATAGAAGTAATGGGCTTGCCCGCCTGGTAAAACTTCGACTTCGGCGTCCGGATAGAGCGTTTGGATTTGGTCGGCTACCTGGTTGGATTCTTCACTGGTTACATCCTGGCCGTAGTACAGAGAGACCAGTTCGCGATTGTCCATTTCCATGGCAGCCAGCACCTGCTGCAGCACGCCGTCCAGTGCCGGGCCAGAAGCACAGAGACGGCCGTTTACCAGCCCAATGATCTCTCCTTCGTTTACCTCTACGCCATCCAGTTTAACCGAGCGGGTAGCCCGCGTAATCTCGCCGGTGGCCACCTGACCCATGGCGGCGGTCATCGCTGCGGAAACTTGCTCCAGGTCGCCATCCGGCTGATAGTAGAGCATGGCATTAAACCCCTGCGGAATGGTCCGCGTGGTCACGACTTTGACGTGTTTGGGACTCAGGTCGCGGGCCGCTTCTGAGGCCAGGAAGATATTTTTGTTGTTGGGCAGGATGATAACTTTGTCGGTGGGCACATCCTGGATGGCCTGGAAAATTTCTTCCGTGCTGGGGTTGTTGGTCTGCCCGCCGTTGACGACATAGGCCACGCCGAGGCTGCGGAAGATGCCGGCCAGACCTTTGCCCGGCGCGACGGCGATGACGGCGATCTGGCCTGGCTCTACGGCCGTTGGCTCTGCCGCCGAGAGGCCATTGCCGGAAACGGCCGTAACCGGCCCGCCAACGATCTCTTCCATTTGCATCTGCATGTTTTCCACCACCACGTCGGTGATGCGCCCCAGGCTAATGCCATAACTTAACGGCTCACCTGGATTTTTGACGTGGATGTGGACTTTTATGGTCGTTTCGTCGCCCACAACCACCGTCGAGTCGCCCATGGCGTCGATGCACCGCCGCACTTCTTCCACGTTTAGACTGTCACCCATCAGGATGAACTGCACATCGTAGGGGTTTTCCAGCTCGCCGCCTTCGGGTATGGCATGGGCCTGAGCGGGGGCAAAAGCGGCGCCTGCGGCAACGGCCGTGGCGACCATCGGATCGAGCGACAGCTCGCCTTTAGCATAACGCAGCATCCCCTCCAAAATGAAGACCAAGCCCTGGCCGCCCGAATCCACCACACCTGCCTGCTTGAGGACGGGCAGCATATCGGGGGTTTTTTCCAGCGCCTGTTCGCAGCGCTCTAACACGCGGGCCAGCAAGAAGCGCAGGTCTTTGGTGATGAGTACGGCGTTGGCCGCTTCATTGGCGCCCGCCCGAATGACGGTGAGGATTGTCCCTTCCACCGGCTTCATGACGCCGCCGTAGGCCGTATCTGCCGCCTGCTGCAAGGCATCGGCCAGGTCATCGGCGTTGAAGGTTTCTTTGCCTTTGAGTGATTTGGCTAAACCGCGCCAGATCTGGCTCAAGATAACGCCAGAATTGCCGCGCGCGCCCATCAAAGCGCCATAGGATAGGTCGCCGGCCATTTTTCCCACGCTGCTGGTGGTGTTGTCCTGAATTTGCTTGTAAGCCGAGCGCATGGTCAGCAGCATGTTGGTTCCTGTATCGCCGTCTGGCACAGGGAAAACGTTTAGGGCATTTACCTTCTCGTGGTTCTGTTCCAGCCAGAGCAGTCCGGCGTGGGCCATTTTTCGCAGTTGTTGTCCGTTGCACTGTAGCCACTTACGATCGGTGGGGGGTGCGCTGGAAGAACTGATTTCCGTCACTATCCTCTTCCTCCAAAATGGGGTGTGGGCCGCGGCGATGGGTGGGCAAACGGCCGTTTTCAATTCTCAGGCGCAGGCTCCAGACCCGTACCGGTCGATACCCTTACCTGCCTCTTCCTATTTTTCCTGGTTAATCCGTAACCCTTGCACAAAGACGTTAACTTCCCGCACAGGTAAGCCAATGGTCTTTTCTACATGATATTTCACCGTGTTCTGGATACTCTCGGCCACAGTGCGGATGCGCACGCCATATTCCACAATCACGTACACATCTATCACAATTTCTTCGTTTTCGACAAATATCTCAATGCCTCGACGGCCGCCATCCCAGGCAAGCAGATGGGCAATGCCGTTCACCAGGTTCTTGCTGGCCATTCCCACCACGCCGTAACATTCGTTCACAGCCTGATTGGCAATGGTCGCAATTGTGGCAGTGGAAATATCTATCGTTCCTATCGGTTCATCTTTTGTAGGCATGGTCTCTCCTGGTTAGATTGCCTTTATACAAATTTGTCTGCAAATGATACAGGTTAAGCCGTTATTTGCCGATAGGCGCCACATAACCTTCATATTTTAGTGAAACAGCTTCCTGGTTTAATACTCAGCTCATAAGCCGGCAGTTGAATCGACTAAAATTGCATTCACCTTGCAAAAACAAAACGGTTTGTTTATAATCCTCATTCGTTCATTACGAACATATGAATCCGAGCGACCAGAGAGGTCGCTTTTAATTTGTCCGGGTGAGGTGAAATTATGGCTAAATGTGAAATTTGCGGCAAGAAGCCATTGTCTGGTAACAATCGCAGCTTTTCAGAACGGAAAACGAAGCGGCAATTTAAGCCGAATATTCAGCGTGTGAGCTTTAATGAAAACGGCCGTAAAGTGCGGATGTACGTTTGCACCCGTTGCTTGAAGACCGCCGCCAAAAGCTAAAAAACCACCTTTCTGTCTGAGACGGACGAGCCAGCCCTGGGGCTGGCTTTTCGTTTTTAAACAACAAGATGCCTGTATCATAACCCATTGTCCGGGATCCGGGAAGTCGGGGCGAGCACC
>JACKBU010000002.1 GCA_020634395.1 Ardenticatenaceae bacterium
CGCCCTGATCATTGTAAGTCTCATCAATGGCGCGCACGCTGACTGTCTGGTTGGTACTCCAGTTGCTGGGCGTAAAGACCAGCGGCGTGGTGTTGACCACGCTGCACTGAGTATGGCTGGGCGAGGCAGCCGGCACCGTCGAAGAAATGCTGTAGGTGAAGGAAACGTTAGCCAATGGGCGGCTGGTTAGACGCACGGAGTAGCTGGCGGTGCGGCTGGTAGTTGCCGCTTCGGGATCTTCCTGAATGGATGTTGGCGTGGGCGCGCCAAGGGTCACACCGGCCTGATCGTTGTCGCGGATGGAAACGGCCGTTTCCGACGGCGTTCCCAGTGTGGCGGCTGTAGGCGCAGCCAGACGAACGGTAAACGTCTCCAGCGCCTGCACAGTCTCCGTGATCCAACGGTTCTCGTCCACCCGATCATCCACGATGGATACCTGGATCGGCTTCTGGCCGGTTTCGTAGGGCTCCCACGTGACCTGGAGCTGGCTGTTAACGGCCGTGTAATCTTCGCCCTGCGTGGCCGAGCCTTCCGCCAGGGTGTAGCTGCTGGTGACGGTGCGGCTGCTCTGTCCCGTCATCTCCGCGTTCAGGGTAATGACCCCGGCATCTTCATCCACCGTCGCCGGATTAGCCGGCACAATGCGCACCACAGGAGGAGCATCGTTATCAAAAATCTGCACGGTGCTGGTGTTGTCTTGCACCAGAACACTCGGCGCGTTAGAGAATATCACCACGCTGAAAATTTCCGGCTGCGTGGCGTCGTCGCCCTCATCTACCGTGTCGTCCAAAATGGTAACGGTAAACTGCTTGGTTCCCGACGTACCTGCTTCCCAGGTCAGGCTGGCCGTCTGATGGTCGAAATCGCGTAAATTGCCGTCGCCGGTGGCGGCGTTGGTTTCCAGCGTACCGTTCTGCGTGGTCAAATCGACCCAGGCATCTTCGCTGGTAGCGCCGGTCATGGTGATGGGAATTGTGACAGAACCGGCATCTTCGGTCACGCGGGCATCACCAATGACGATGCGTGGCTGGGCGTCATCATCGGAAATGGTGATGGTGGCCTGGTCGGCCGCCAGCGTGGCGCCCTGCGCATTGCTCAGGTTCACGAGAAAAGTCTCATCCGGCTCATCGATGACGTCTTGAGTAATGGCGACCTCGAACGAGCGCGCGCCGGTCTGCCCGGCGGGCCAGGTAAGCGCGCCGCTGGCCGCGTTGTAATCCTGCCCGGCCACGGCCGTTCCGTTGGCCGTCGCATAGTTTACAGAAACATCCTGGCTGCTGCTGCCCTTCATCACCACGCTGATGGTGGTCCGCCCACCGGTTACCGACTCCAATACACTGAGATTAGAAACGGTCAGCGTCGGCGGGTCATCGTCGTCGGTGATGGTGACGATGGCCGTGCTGACGCCCAGTGTCGCTTTCTGGGGATCGGAGAGGACGACGGAGAACGTGCGGTCAGGTTCATCGCGTTCATTATTGAGGATGGGGATTTCAATTTCCTGCGGGTCGGTGTCGCCTTTGTCCCAGGTGAGCGTGCCGGAAACGGCCGTGTAATCCACGCCATCCTTGCCCGTGCCCGCCGTCACATCGTAGTCCACGGCGGCTTTATCGCCGTTGTCACCTGCCACGGAAACGGTCACCACCGCCTTGCTGGTTGATTCGGAGACAGTCACGTTGGCTACCGACAGTTCCGGTACGTCGGCGAGGTTTGTCACGCTGAGGGTGAAGCTTTTCTGGAAAGTGCCGCCCGCGCCATCATCCACCTGCACGCGAATGCTCAGCTGGCTCTTGGTTTCGTAGTCGATTTCGGCGGCCGTTTTCAGATCACGGCCGTCGATGACAAACATGCCGTTGTCCGTGCTGCCCGTACCGGAAACCAGGCTGAAGGTAAAGGAGCCGCTCTGCTGCTGGCGGCGGAATAGGGCGCGCGGCTTTTGGACCCCGGCATCATCGGTGGAAAAGGCCACATCGGGATCAACGGCCGTAAACGACCCCACCACCGTGCCCTCCGGCACATTTTCCTCCACCGTGCTGGTATCCAGCGTGATGTTGCTGGGGGGCTGATTGGGAACGGCCGTCGGAGCGGCGGTGGGTGTGGCCGCCGGCGTGACGGCCGCGGCAACGGCCGTGCCGGCCGGAGTCACGTTCGCATCGGCTGCCGCAGCCGCAGCGTCGCCGGAGGCGGCTTCGGCGGCCTGCCCGAGCGCCGCAGCTTCCTGGGCCGCGGCATCTGCCTGGGCCTGCAAAGCGGCCAATTCTTCTTCGCTGGCCCCGGCAGCGCGGGCCTCGTCCAGCCGCTGCTGGGCTTCGGCGGCGCGCGCCTGGGCGGCAGCGGCATCCTCGTTGGCTTTGTCGGCGATAGCTTGCAGTTCTTGTACGCGCTCCGCCTGTGCCTGTTCAATTTGCAAAAAGGCCAGATAGCCCGCCCCACCAATCAGCAGCAGGAACAGCAGGAAGAACAGCAGCACGCGCCGCGAAATGCGCGGCCGGATCTCCACCTGGCCGGTCAGCGAACGCCAATCGGAACGTTCCGTACGGACGCGGATTTTGAAGGGCAGGACTTTGTTTTGGGCGAACCACGGCCGTTTGCGCGGCCGCAGCGAGAAGCCCAGATAAGCTTCCTGGCCCGGCGTCACCTTCAGCGTCTGCCGGTCATCGCTAAAATCGGACAGGATGGCGTTTTGCGGCTCACCAAAATCAAACAGGAGGGCATCGCTGTCATCCAGGCCCATTACCGTGTATTCGTTGGGGAAATTGCTGTGGTCGGCAATGGTCAGGCGGCAAGTTACCTTTTCTTGCAAGTTGCTGGGGTGCAAATCGAGGCTGAAGTCTTCGCGTTCCGGCACGATAAACTGCACCGGCGCCACTTCCACCTCGCCTTTGTCGGTGGTGGCAATGACCCGGACCGTGTGTGTGCCGGAGAGCAAATCCTGTTCAAACGTGTAGTTGACCAACGTCTCGATGGTCTTGGTTTCTTCCGGCAGCAGCTTGATGTCGGTTTGAGCCAGAGCTATCCAGCCGGGGAAACGGCCGTTCAACTCCAGGCGCAGCGTCACGTCTTTCACGGTCACATCGCGGTTGGTGATGGCGATTTCCAGGGGGAGTTCTGCGCCCGGTTCCAGTTCCATCTGGCTGGGCGTGACGGCAATGCCCAGCACTTCGCCCGTCGTAAATTCCGGTTCTGGCGCGTCGGACAAAACGGCCGTGCCGGCCAATGCCGCGCCCGCTGCCAGGGCAGCGCCGGCTGCTCCCGAACCGCCATCAGGTGAAGGGGCGATTGGCCCGCTGCTCAGGTCGGGGGAGCCGGTGACCAGGGCCATCGCTGCCAGCGTGGCGGCGGCTTCACGCTCTTTGTGCTGGTCGCTAAACGGCTGCCAGCGCAGGAAATAGGGGCCGATTCGCACTGTTTCGTAGGAAGCCCAGTCCAGCGGCGTGTCATACTCCAACGGCCGTCCGGCCAGGACTGTGCCGTTGGTGCTGGCTAAATCTTCGATCTGCCAACCGGCGGGCGTGCGTTTCAAGCAGGCGTGCCGCCCGGAGACGCTGCGATCGTCCAGCACCACGTCATTGTCCGGGCCGCGGCCGATGCTGATGGTGTCTTTATCCAGGTCGTAGATCCGCGATTCTTCCCACTGGTGGACCACAAAAAGGCGGTATTTTCCCGACGAGGTCCAGGTCTGGTGTACGTCCACGCGGTCTTCGACGGTGACATCGGCCACCCACTTGCTGTCCAGCCATTGGGTGACGACGTTGCTGCCGCTGCCGGGTACGGCCGTCAGCAGTTCCTCGCTGCTCAGGCTCTGGCGCAGGGCATAGGCCATTTCGGCGGCCGTCTGGTAACGCTCGCTGGCCTTCTTGGCCATCGCTTTGAGGATGATGCTGTCGATGATTTCCGGCAGTTCGGGGTTGAGCAGGCGCGGTGGCAGTGGCGGCTCTTGAATGTGCTTGACAATATCGACCGGGGCATTGATCTGGAAGGGCAGCTGCCCGGTAGCCAGCTGGTAGAGCATAATGCCCAGAGAGTAGATGTCGGAACGGCCGTCCAGCGGCAAATTTTCGCACTGTTCCGGCGACATATACGCCAGCGAACCCATAAACGGGTTTGTCGCCGCTTCGTCACCCTCTTTCATCGTTGCCGCCAGGCCAAAATCAATAATGACGGCCTGGCGGGGATGGCCACCGTTCCCTTCGCGCAGCCGCAGCAAAATATTGCCCGGTTTAATGTCGCGGTGGATCAGGCCGCGCTGGTGGGCATAAGCCAGCCCTTCGGCCACCTGCGAACCAAAGGCGACTGTTTCTTCCAACGGCAGCTTCCGCCCCGACCACTGCAGCTGCTTCAGGTAATCGATTAGACTCCCCCCCTCCACGTATTCCATCACAATAAACGGCGAACCTTCTACTTCGCCGGTGTCGTAGATTTTGACGATGGAGGGAGAATTAAACTGCTGGATGGCCGCCGCTTCTTGTAAGAACCGCTGCCGAAACTGGGGTTTATTCACCAGGCTGTCCAGCATAATTTTGACGGCTACCGGGCGATCCATCTTCAGATCGTAGGCACGGTAAACCATACCCATGCCACCTTCTCCCAGCAGGGCTTCCACCTGGTAATGTTTGATCTGTGTACCGATAAATTGTTTCATCGTGTCAGTTGCTTGGTCATTTCTGCGATTGAGTCGCCTTGCAAAAAAATTTTCAGGTAATCACAAATACTTTATCAGAAACAGGTCAGCTTTTTCCTTAAGCCAGCCTTATCTGGCCCTAAATTTCAGATATTCAGGCCGGCATGTCAAGGCACGGCATAATCAACCACCAACTGCGGCTGCGTGCCAGTTTGCTGGCTGTTGCCGCTGTAAAAACGCAGCCAGTCCACCATGCCATCTTTGTTGTTGGGGAGGGTAAAGTAGAGCCGGAATTGGGAAGCGCCCTGCAAGTTCAGGGCGCGCAGGGCGCCGTCGTTCAGCAGCATTTCGCCCCAATCGCCGGGGGCGCTGGTAGCGCTGAGGACGCCAGCGTTGACCACGGCCGCGTTGGCCAGAAAGTCCTCGTTTTCCAGCGCCCAGTTGTTATTAAAGCCGCGCTCCGGAGCCACATCCACGTAAATGACGCCCAGTTTGTAGGGCGTTCCGCTGGCGTCGGCACGCATCAGGCGCAGCCGGGCAGAAAGGATAACGGCCGTGTCCGGAATGCTCGACGTGTCGAAACTGAAAAAGCCCTTGTACTGCTGTGCGGCCGTCTCGCCCTCGCCCACCTGGATCTGCTCACTGTTGTTAATCGCCGCCCAGCCCAGGTTGGTGTCCTGCACCACGTTGCCATCTTCCAGACCCTGGCTGTTCAAAGTCACGGTGAACGAGGATGGCGTGGCCGTGGGCGGCGGGGTGGGCGTGTTTGTGGGGCGCGGGGTGAAAGTTGGCGTGGGAGCCGGCGTTGGTGTGCAGCTTAACGGCGTATCGGGCAGCAGCGGGTTGGAGCAGAAGCGATTCACTTCCAGACCATCGGAGACCCGGTCGCCGTCCGTGTCGGCGGCAAGCGGGTCGGTCTGGTGGAGCAGTTCGGCGCCATCGCTCAGCCCGTCGCCATCGCTGTCGGCCAGGTTGGGGTTTGTGCCCAGCTCGACCTCACGGCCGTCGTTTAGGCCATCGTTGTCGCTGTCCGGGTCGCGCGGGTTGGTGCTGTAGGCATACACCTCGGCCGTGTTGCTCAGGCCGTCGCCGTCCAGATCGCCAGGAGCTGTGAGGGCCAGGGCCAGGGTGCGGTTGACCAGCGTCAGGTAGGCCACGGTGCCGCCCAGACACAGGCCTACCAGCAAAAACAGCAGCACAATGGGCCATAAACGGGAGCGGATGCGCGGCTTTACTTCTAGCTGGCCGGTGACGGTTTGGGCTTTTTGGCCGGGCGCAGCGATCTGGAAGGTGAACGGCCGTGTCTCGTGTTGCGTAGACCAGAACGGCCGTTTGCGCGGCCGTATCTGAACGCGCACTTTCTCTTCGGACCCGGCCGGAACCGCCACCTGAGCCACAAATTCATCCGGGAAATCGATCTTCTCGTAAGCCTGATGATCAGCGGGTGGGGTACTGTGGCCCGCAGCGCCGGAGGCCAGGGGCCCCGCCTGCTGCGCCAGGTGGGTTTGGGGCATCACGCTGCCCAATCCCGGACTGACCTGGCTAACCAGTTGGCGCGGGGCATTGTCCAGGCGCATCAAAGCGCGGCGCGGCGCATTTAAAATCCGGCTGACGGCCGGCACGCGGCTAAGGGTGGGGAAACGCCGGCGAATCGATGGGTTGGGTGTCGCTGCTCCGGCGGCCCGGCCCGTCTCCAACGGCCGCCATAAAGCAAAGCGGAACTGTGCGTCTTCATTCTCTCCGGTAATGGTATAAATGCGCTCCTTAAAGCCCTGACTGCGAATGGCAATCTCACAGTCGCCCTGATCCAACAGGCGCACAGGCGTCAGCGAAACGGCGAAGCTCTCTTCCGGCGGCAGCACCTCAATGACGCCGGGAATGGTGATGCGGTCTTCTTCGCGATTTTTAGAGCGTACGATAAGGAGGTAGCGATTACGCCCCACCGGAATGTCGGGCTTGAAAGGCGGCTGCACAGACAGCACCACGGTGGCGCGGTCATTTGGCCGCAGGCGCAGGGGATCGGCAGGCAGCGTGACCCACGATTCAGGCAGACGCTCCACCTCAAAGACATACTCGTCAACGGCCGTGCCCTGATTCAGCACCGTCACCTGCAAATCCTGCCGCCGGCCAGGCGCCACGTTCATCTCGTTGGGCGTGACGGAAGCGGCAAAGGGCACAGCCTGGAAAGCATATTCTTTGCCCAGGTGCAAGTGCAAAAAATACGGGCCGATGCGCAGCGTCTGGCGGCTGTCCCACGGCTCCGGGATGTCCGGCAGCAGCGGTTTACCATCCAGAAAGGTGCCGTTCTGGCTGCCCAGGTCACGAATCTGCCAGCCTTCAGCCGTGCGCTCTAACTGGGCGTGCTGACGGGTAACAGTGGTCGAAGATAACACGATGTCGTTGCTTTCGCCGCGCCCCACGGTGATGACCTGCCGGTTAAGGCTGTGGGGCATGTCCTTTGTCACGGTCACCCGATCCTCATCGGCCGACCAGGAACCATCGCGGATGGCGATCTGTTCCGGCAGCTCGTACTCCGTCTTGGCCTCGCGGATTTCCATTTCTACCTGGGCGGCGGCAAGGCGTTCCGGCAGACGAGCCACGATCTGGCGCAGCGCATCGGCCATTTCCGCGCCGGTCTGGTAGCGATTTTCCGGCTTTTTGGCCATGGCTTTCATGATGGCCGCGCTGACTACCGGCAGCACCTCGGGCCGGACTTCCTGCGGCGCCGGCGGATCCTGGTAAGGGTGCTGGCGGGCAGCTTCGGCGAAGGTGTTTACTTCGAAGGGCAGCCGGCCGGTGATCAGCTGGTAGAGGAGAACGCCCAGAGAATATACGTCGGAACGGCCGTCACGCGCTTTGCCCAGAAAAAACTCCGGCGATGAATAAGGCAGCGATGGGGCAAACGGCTCTGTCTCCACCTCCAAAATGGTTTTAAGGGCAAAGTCGCTGATGATAGCCCGACCGGGCAGCTTACCGGATTCTTCCGGCTTGTTCTTAGGGTCGAACAAGACCACGCTGGGCCGAATGTCCTGGTGGAGCAGCCCTTTCTGGTGGGCATAACCGAGCGCTTCCGCTAACTGCGCGCCAATGATCAGCGCTTCGTCCACGCCCAGGGTCTGATCTTTAAAGGCCAGCTGGCGCAGGTAGGCGCTGAGGTTGCGGCCAGGAATGTACTCCATCGCCAGGTACAAAATGTCGCGCTGTGTATCGACACCCGCTTCGTAAACCTTGGCAATGGAGGGGTGGTCGAGCCGCGGCACAGCCTTGATTTCCTGCAAAAAGCGGCGGCGCAGGTCTGGCTCCTGTGTCAGGTGCAGGTAGATGACTTTGATGGCCACCAGCGACAGGTCGTCCAGGTCCACAGCCTGGTATACCGTGCCGATACGTCCCTGGCCCAGAAAAGCTTTGATTTGATAGTGGGAGACCTGTTGGCCGACCAAATCACTCATGTGTCACCGGTATGTGTTCTTAGGTGTTCAGGTGTTCGGGTGTTCAGGTGTTCGTATCGCCTGCGTACCTGAACACTTGAATACCTGAGCACACCGACTTCCCCGCACTTATTCAATAAATTGCAAGGTATAGCTGGTGTGGGCGGGTTTGTTGGCGTTGATGAGGCGTTCAACGGCCGTGCGGCTCATCTCCCGCTCCGAACCAGCGATGCGTACCGCAAAAGTAAAGTCATCGAGGTTAACATTTTGATCGTCGATTTCCACCGTGCGGCCTGTGTAAATTTCCAGCAGACGGCGCAGGGCCCAGGCTGTGCCGCGCCGCCGATAGATGAGATAAGCTTCGGTAAGCAGCGTGCGCTGGGCGGCCTCGTCCCAGCTTTCGTCAAAAGTAAGGTCGTACCAGTTGGCCAACCAGGGCAAAAATCCAACCGGCGCGGTTTTGGGATCCAGAAACAGATCGAAATTGTCAACGGTCCATTCCAGCGGCGCCAGGATCGATTCCAGCAGTGCCAGGAAACGAACCATGAAGCTTTTTTCGCCGCCGGCACGGTAAATGTCGGGCAGGTATTCCAGGTAGCGGCTGTGGGTCAGCGATAGACCGGGTGGCAGGGTAAAAAAGAACGGCTCTTCGACAGGTTCGGCGGCGCCAGGACCACGGTCGTTCCGCCCGCTGCCGTCGCCCACCGGAGCCAAAGGCACGTACTCAGCGGTCGGCCAATCCTGTACCGGGCGCGGCGGGGCCGACAGGACCGGGGCCGGCGGGGCAGGTTGGGGCGAAGCGGAAGTGGGCGGCGGCACGGCCGTTTCCTTCTCTGCCGCCTCCTCCTTACTCCCTTCCTCAACTTCGACGGCCGTCGGGACCTCTTCCGGCGTCTCGGCCAGGCCGACGCCCACCTTCTCGTACTCCAGCCGGAAGGCGCCAATTTCCACCAAGTCGCCTGGATTCAAAGTAACCGGCTGGTTGGCCTCCAGCGGTTCATGGTTGAGCAGCGTGCCGTGTGTACTGCCCAGGTCGGTAATCTGGCAGGTATCGGCCGTGCAGGTCAGCTCGGCATGGTGGCGCGACACCAGCGGGTGGACAAAAACCAGGTCGCTGCCCGCCTGGCGGCCAATTGTCGTCTTGCCCGGCGGCAGAAGGTAGGTCTGGTCCATCTGCGGACCGCTAATTTGTACCTGGTGGACGACTTCGTCGAACATAAATTTCTCCAGATTGGACCTATCTCCAGGATTGGTCCAATCTCAACAGCTTTCTTAGCTAAACACCACCTCATGAATGCCAGAGGCGATAACGCCGTGCCCCACAATGTCGACCGTCTCCACCGGATCGCCGCGTGGACCTTCGCCAGGGACGGTGACGAACATCTCCACGTTGCGGATGAACTGCACGCCGGGCACGCCTTGCAAGCACTGGTGCAAGTCGGAAATGACGAGGTCGCGGCCAAAGGGCCAACCACGGCCGTCACGCCCGCCAATTAACGGATTCAGAAAGCGATACAACCGCTCCAGCACCGTAGCTTCCACCTGAGCATGATTGGTTCCAGGCAGAGCGCGCACCGAGACCCGCGCCGACACCCAGTAATAAACCGGAGCGCGAATGTCCAGGCGCACCGTCAGTAGGCGGCGCTCGTCGAGGTAGTTGGATAGATAATTGTAAATGTCATCCTGGCGCAGTTCGAGTTGGGCGGCAGACGGCCGTAACCGCTGCGCCGGGTCCTGAATATGCGGAATAATCAGCAAATACACCTGGCCGGGGATGATGCGGCTTTCCCGCGAAGGCAGTGGCTGCAAGCAGTGAACACGGTAATCGCCCCAGCCGGTATTGCGCAGCGCCTCCCGCGCCAAAAACTCAAAATCAGCTTCCGTTACGGCCCGATCCTGGGAACGCAGCAGCGCAGGGGCGCGCATCTTGGCCGCTTCCAGCGTTTCAGCGTCCAGGCCGCCGCTGGCGGGCTGGCGGTTGACCACGCGGGCGATGAAGGGGATGGCCGTCTTGAGGGTGTTGATGATGTTGGCCTGCACGTTGCCCTCCAGACCGCCGCCATAACGATAACGCTGGAAAATCAGGTTCGCTCCACGGGGCGGGATAGCCCCGAAACGCTTCATAGAGCCATCGGGCTGACGGATTGCCGGACCGAAGCGCAGTTCGCCGGTGACGCTGTCCAGAGTGTAATGGGTGTCAACGGCCGTAGACTGCGCAAAATTGGGAACTTCCGTCCACACCTGATTCTCTTCACCATCCTGCACGACCAGCATCTCTTCCGGGCGGCGGCGCAAAATCGGCGTCACCTGCAACTGGAAGCTCTGCCCCGGCGAGCCATCGCTCTGCCCCAACATCTCCCTGCTGATCACCTGCGAGTGGGTAGCCCAGGCTGCCCCACCCCACGAGGAGACAGCCGCCTGCCGCAGACGCGGTGTGTTACGATACGGCCGCATACGCGATTCATACTCATCCTTGTGCAGCAGCCGCAGGCGCACCCAGTATAGATTTTGCTTGTTGACGGTGAAACGGCCCATATCCGGCAGGTGCAGGCGGATGCGGCCCGGCGTGTTCAGGCCTTTGGTCGTGTCCTCGGCGTCATCCACCACACAGCGCGCCCAGGGATCATCCTGCGAACCGGTGGAAACTTCCCACACGTAGGGTGGCTGCGTCGGGTCAATGCCCGCGCCGCCGGCTGGATCACAGTCGAGGACAAAGCCTAAAATGTGGCGGCTGATATCGTTGCCAAAACCAAAATAGAAGGCATCCCCTTCCTGGGGGGCGGCGGAAAAAACGTTAACGTTTTCCAGGCCTTTGCTCAGCCGCCCCACATCGTGGGCGTGATAATCGCGCTCGTTATCTTCGTTGACCACAAAAGAGAGCGCCGCTCGCCAGTCTGGGGGTTTGATGCTGAAAGGCTCATCGGTAGTGAAGACTATGGAAGGCTGCGTTTCTGTCTGCGTGCTGGCAACCTCCGTGCCGGCGGGAATGGGAACTTGCATCTCCTGCGGCGCGGATAACCAGAAGGTGATCAGCGCCCGGGCCGGCACCGGCTCTTTCAGGCTCATGCCCAGCATCTCCATAAATTTGACGTAGTGGAGGTCGGGCACCTGGTTGAGACGGTAGATGATATTGTCGGTCATCCAGGCGAAGAGTTCGATGAGGGTAACGCCGGGATCGCTGACGTTGTGGTCGGTCCACTCTTCGATGTAGTAGGGAATTCGTTTTTTGGCGCCATCGACAATATCCTGAAAATGGCGGTCGTCGAGCTGGGGGGCTGCTAGAGACATAAGGAAGGACTCCGGGCTAGATAGTAGTAAACGGTCGATAGTTGTAAGCGGGTAGTTATTCCTCTGGGATCAGGTAGAACGGGAAGACCAGGCTGCGCGGGTCGTTGGTGGATTTGATGAAGTAGTTGATGTGGATGAGCATACGGCCGTCTTGATGCGGATCGACCACGGCCGTTATCTCTGTCACCTGAATGCGCGGCTCCCACATCGCCAAGGCCTCTTCCACGTAACGAATGGCTTGCGCGGCCGTCGTGGAATTGTTCGGCGCAAACACCAGTTCATGAATCCGGCAGCCAAAGGTCGGACGCATCACCCGCTGGCCCAGAGGTGTCAGCAGGATGATGCGAATGGCCTGCTCAATTTCGCTGGTGGCGCGCGTCAGCGCCACCCCGCCCTGCGGGTCAATGGTTGGGGGAAATGCCCAGCCGCTGCCAATGAGATCTGTGATGGTTTTCATCGTCTGTCCTCTCAGAATTAGATTGGTCCAATCTTAAAGATTGGACCAATCTTGCCCGTTAAGCTGTATTGACCGTAACCTGCCCGGCGCTCACGACCGAAATCACGCCGCCCCAGTTGCACATCAACTTGCAGGTGTTGGTGAGAGCCGGCTTGTTCTTCACCATCACCGTGGGCGAGCCGGGCGCCCAGGGAGCAGTCGTCACCGGGATGCAGGGCTGAGGGGTCAACACCCCCAGGGCAGCCGACGTGGCCGCCGCCACCTGCGGGTTGCTGAGGGTAGTACACATGGCAAAGGGCATGATGTTTTTCAGGGGAATATTGTCCATGATGGTGGCCGCCGGAACCTTGTTGGCGTTGGTCAAATTTTCCGGCGTTACTACCAGAGCGCTGGGTGCTGTACCAAAGCTGCACATGAGCTGCGCGCCGTTTACCACTTGTTGAGCCATTTTTGCCTCCATTTGTGGAGTGGAGACTGGAGATTGGAGATTGAGGAAAGTCAATCTCCAATCTCCAATCTCCAGTCTCCTAATTCAAGTTCACCAACGCACCCTTAATGTTGACCGGGCCGCTGGCTTTGATGTCCATCATGCCGCCAGCTTCCAACTTCAAATTGGCTGTGGATTTAATCTGGATGTCGCCGCTGCTTTCGATAGAAACTTTACGGCCGTTATCGTCCAACGTAATCTTGTGCCCGCCACTGCTGCTCACTTCCGCCTTCTTCCCCTGATCGTCCAGGATAAGCTTGTGGCCGCCCGACGTAGACACCTCTACCTTTTTATTCGCGTCGTCGAAAACAATGATGTGCCCCGCGGCAGTGACGATTTGCACTTTGTTGTCGGCGTTGTCGTGCATAGCCATAAAGTGGCCGGTGCGGGAATGCCAGGAGCGCACCAGGGGACGTTCCCCGGTGCCGCCGCCGGAAACTTCTGCTGGAATGGCATGCTGGCCGTTCCACAAACCGCCCAACACAAACGGCCGGTTAAAATCACCATGCTCAAAGGCCACCGCCACCTCGTCGCCCACTTCCGGCGTGGCCGAAAGCCCGGCATTAGGGCCGCCGCCCATGCTGACGACGCGCGCCCAATCGCTTTCGGCCTCTTCTGTCATCCAGGGGTACTTCACTTTGACCCGGCCCCAATCATTGGGGTCGTCGGTGTTGGTGACCACGGCCGTTACCACGCCCGGCCAGCGCTGCAAAGGCTCCTGGCCGTTCATCTGCTCCACCAAAGAACCAGTGCGCGCACCGCGCACCGTAAAGCGCGTGTTTAAACCCTCCGGGTTAAAAACGTGGGTGGCGCTGGTAACCAGGTAATTGCCACTCAGGCGCGTTCCTACATTCTTTAATTCTACCAGCATCCCGGCCTTGATGTCGGGCCGGCGATAAGCCGTGCCTTCCGCCTCAATAAAGCCGCCGCTCACTTCGTCCAGGCGAGCCTGGGCCAGGGCGTCCGCCTCCGCCTGGCTCACCACCGGCTGGTCGACGATGATTCGTTTGCCGACGCCAAAAGTAGACGCCCAACTCGCGCCGTTTTTGCTCTCGCCATTGGCTGGATAGAGACGGCCGTTTGTCGCCCGCCCCACAATAGCCTGCTGGGCTTCCGGGTCCCAGCCGCGCACGATCACCTCATCAACCTGTTCCGCCAGCGTCATCCGCGGAAAAATCGAAACCAGGTCTTTGCCCCAGGTCAACTGCAGTCCGGAACCACTGGTCACCGGTTTGCGAAAATAAAGTTTACCCTCGCTGACAAAACACTCATACCCGATACGCCAGGCCCGCTGCATCAACAACGCCATGTCCGATTGATTATGCTGAAAGATGTGGTCATAAACTGTTGACGTGGTTTCTACCTGCGACAACAAGCCGGCACTACCCGCAAATTGGCTGGCCAGGTCACTGTCTTTTACATTTAAGAATGCCCGGCTCTTCGTCTCCCGGTATAACCTGTGCGACTTATCAAACCCGCGCACGACGAGTTCAGCCAACATACCTTCTTCCAAATTTGGCTCCAGTGCCGTAACCTCCCCTTTGATCAAAGATACTTGCGATCCGGTCGTCAGTTCCGCTTTGATCTCTACTTCCTTCGTCAGATCGAACAAACCCCCATCCAGATACGTAAAATCTTTGTCGAACAGGCGGATGGTAAACATGCCCGGCAGGTGGACCTGCTGTTCCACCACCACTTCGGCCACGGCGTTCATGTCGCCTGCCTGCAGTTCCATGCCATCAACCCAAATGTGAATCTGGCTGGAAAGAATCTCTTCCTGCATGCTCATACCTCGTCTGCTCTCACTGGAGCCGTGGGATGACCAACTGCTGCCCAGGGCGCAAATTCATCGGTTTCAGGATGCCGTTATACTGGGCAATTAACCGCCACTTGGTGGCATCACCGTACACCCTGGCGGCGATCAGGTCCAGCCGATCGCCACGCACCACCGACCACACCTGCCGCACATCTTCCGCACCGCCAGAGGTGGGATTTTGGCTGGGGTAGTTGTTGGCATTTTTGTACTGCGTAAAGGTGACGTTGACCTGCGCTCGCACCGGCGTGCCGTCATGCTTGAACATGGTGAATTTTTGGGTCATCTGGGTAATGACAGCCTCAAATTGGAAAACACCCCACTTAAATGCTACCTCTGGGGGTTCGGGCTTTTTATCGCTGCTCTGGGCGGCTTTAGGCTCCATCAACTTCCACAATTTATTGGTGGTGATGGTCACATCTTCACCCGTCTCATAGGTATCAAACACCAGAGCCAACTGAAGGGTTTGGCCACTAGACTTGGAAAACTCCATTGGCGTGGTATTGGAGCCGGTAGCGGCCCGTTCCGTGTAGGTGTTGGTCTTGGAAACTGTATACTCAAACGGGTTAAACATGCACGAGACGCCCGAGGTCTCGCCTAGAGCCGTATCGTAGATGACGGCCGCTGTTAGTTTGCCGCGTGTTTCTGCCATGTTTCACCTTCAGGCTGGTTACAGCCTGCCTCGTTCTCTTTCTCGTTCCACTGCCAACCGGCGGTGTAATTTGTGATAGACCTGCCGGGCCAGTTCATCCACGTCTACGGCCGTTTCCTGCTCCTCTGCCTTTTCTGCAGCCTCCTCAACGCTCAAGACATCATCCGGTACCAAATAGTCTGGCTCAATACCCGGTTGGCCGTTTTCTGGCACGGTTGATGTTGGATGTGCAGTCTGCGCCTGGCTTCGGCTGCCGACCGCCGGGCTGCTCTCCGGGCTGCGCTGTACAATTGTCGGCGTCGCCCTAACCGCCGCAGCATCCGTGTCACTCACCGCCTTCCCGGCAGGCGATTCGGCCTGGGCCACGGCCGTTTCTACGGCCGTCACCTCGTTGTCAACCACCTCCTCTACCGGGCGCTGCCAGACGGGACCAGCCAACGCCGCGGGCAAGACCATCTCTGCATGAGGTGGCGCTTCGGCCACGGCCGTCGCTCGCTGGACGCGTTCGGGATGCCCGATTGTGGGCAAAATCGGAACGGCCGTGGGATAGTCCGCGGGCGACAAAGTGGCTGTCGCCGCCGGCTGCGGTAGAGCGTATTCCAGCACAGCACGCTGGCTGTGCGCCAGCGCAGGCGTCACGGCACTCTGTCCCCCTGTCGGCGGTCGAAGAGAGGACTGGTTCGCTGGCTGGGCCTGGACGCGCAAAATTGACGCCGCACGCTCCCTGGCCGGACTCGATTCTACGGCCGTGATGGCCCGCTGCACGGCCGTGGCTCCTGATCCACTACCGTCTGCAGCAGACGCAGGCGATTTGCCGGGCCTGGGCAGGAGGGGTTGGGTATCCATTTCGGTCACAATCCCCGGGCCGGGCGAGGCCGGCGGGGGCGCGGCCACGGCCGTTTTCTGTGCCAGTTGGTGCATACCAGATTTAAGCTGAATGATCGGCGGGGGGGCCGGCTGCTTCGGCGAGGTTGGCGCGTTTTCGGCGGCGGCAATGGCCCGCTGCACACGTTCGCCGGCAGGCGAAACTGCGGCGTCTTGAGCGGCCGGCACGCCGTCCCCAGACAGCGAAGCTGGAGGAGTCGCTGGGGCGGTTTCTACTTTCTCAACCGGCCGCGCCTGGCTGCTGGCAGACGCCGTGGTATCCGACGGCATCGTTTCGGCGGCGGCAATGGCCCGCTGCACACGTTCGCCGGCAGGCGAAACTGCGGCGTCTTGAGCGGCCGGCACGCCGTCCCCGGACAGCGAAGCTGGAGGAGTCGCTGGGGCGGTTTCTACTTTCTCAACCGGCCGCGCCTGGCTGCTGGCAGACGCCGTGGTATCCGACGGCATCGTTTCGGCCGCAGCAATCGCCTGCTGCACACGTTCGCCGGCAGGCAAATCTGCGGCGGGTTGCTCCATCGGCGCATTGTCGCCGTGATCGATCGGCGCCTCATCAATACCCGGCGAGGAAGGAGACGACAGAGAGGTCACTACTTTCTCCTCAGCTGGCTGCGCCGGGTGGGTGGCCACGGCCGTAACTTCTGAAGGCGGCGTTTCGGCGGCAGCGATAGCTCGCTGGACTGCGCCGTCCGCCGCCGGCGCAGCTGGGGCCACGACGGCCGTATCGCCGCTTTCGTCAGCAGCCACCGCCTTTTCCCCGGCGGTGACTAAAGCTGGCCGGTCGGCATCCTGGACAGGCCGCGCCGGAGGAAGACTTTCTTCGCCTTTATCGGCAGCCGGCGGCCGCTTGGCTGTGTCCACAGCTGCGCCCGCCTTTTCTGGAGCAGCTTCGGCCGCGGCAACGGCGCGCTGCACGCTCTCGGCGGCCGGGGTGGAGGATGCCGCGGGAACGGCCGCAGCCGCCGGTCCTTCCTGCGGGGCAGGTTGATCGCCAGTTTCGCGCTGCACCAGGGCCGGGGTTGATATAGGTGGTGGCGGAGGGGGGACGGCCGTTTTTTCCGGCATCGCGGAATCTGGTGCAGGCGCCGCAGGCTGTGGCTGTGGGCTGGCCGTAGAGGCTGGCGAGGAAGCGACGGCCGTATCTACCGTAACGGCCGTTCCCTCGTGGCGCGCTTCAGCCGCGGCAATTGCCCGCTGCACATCGACCGGACCGGTCGCGGCTGCCGCTGGCTGCAGCGATGAAACAGCAGACACGGCGCTGGCCGTGGGCGGGGCCGGCGTGGAATCGCCGGTCGCCGGTAAGCTCTCTGGTGGCACTGCCGGGGGGTGGCCTTCAGGCGCCGCCGCAGAAGGTGTCAGTTCCTGATTCGCAAGGCGCTGTCCCGCGGGCCGGAGCGGTGAAGGCGCAGCAGACGCGGCCGGGGAAACAGCGGTTTCCGGCAGCTTAGACGCCGGGGCGTCTTCGGCAGCCGCGATAGCCCGCTGCACAGCGCCAGAAGATTCGCCCGGGCGTTCCACAGGTGGTTCAGACGCCAACTCCGGTGTGGGCTGGCCCAAGATTTCCCACATGTCGGCCGGCAGCGGGCCAATCGGCGTCTCGACGACGCGCTCATCGGCGGCGGGAGCGATCCCTTCGGCCGGTGGCACAGGAGCGGGCACGGCCGTGGGAGCAGGAGCAGGAGCCGGGTCAGCCTGCTGCTGGATGACTTGCGGGTTGGCGGCCGGGGCGGGGTGGCGCTGAAGCCGGTCGGGGCGCGGGCGGCGCGGCAAGTGCAGCTCAATCGACGAACCCGAAGCCCTACCAGCGTGCACGTCTTCTAATTTGGCGCGCACCAGCGCTTCTTCCTGATCGGCCAGCACCGGTCCAGTGGGCAGAGGGCGCTCGGTGGCGGGTAGGTCTGGGCCAGCAGAGGGCGCGGCCGGCGGCGCGGGGTCGCGGCGCACAGGCCAGACGCTCTCCAGCGGGAGCCGCTCGGGCGGGGCCGGATTTGTGCTGGATTCGGCGGCAGCAGCGGCGCGGGCGATGGTTTCCGGGGAGGCAGTATGAGGGGAAACGGCCGTGGCAGGAGGTTGTGCCGCGACCCCCTGGCTCTCCGATTCATCCGCTATGCGGGCCTTGTGGCGGCGGACAATGGACTCCAGGCGGCCCCATTCCGGCCAGTCGTCTTTGGCGGCCGGCGCGGGGGCCGGTTCTGGCCGGGAATTGGTCGCAGAGGGTGCGGCCGCACGCTGGAGATCCGGCACGGGTGTGGAAACGGGCGCGGGTGGTGAGGGTATTGTTGGGGAAACGGCCGTTGCCGGGGCCGCTGGCGGCGCAGGCGGCACGTATGGTGTGCGCTGGACCGGCGCAGCGGCAGACGACTGTTCGGCGCGGGCGATGGCCGCGTCCAAAATCGTTTCGTCAGGAACAGGCATGGCAGGGGTGACGCCAACCGGCCAGGCTGTGTAAACAGGCCCGGGCACGGACGAAGCTGCGCCAGCCTGGCGGAAAAGCGTGGTCGTGTTGGCGTGTCGCCGCACACGTCTAAGCAGGGGGTTACGTGAGCCGAAACGATTTTCAATAGCCATAGTCTTGATCAGCTGGTGGCCGCCCGGCTGCGGGTCATGGTCACTTTGCCGCAGGCAAATTCCAGCGTTTGGATAGCAATACTGTTGTCTCCGGCATTGAGCTGCGGGCCGGTCCATTTGATCGGGTAGGCTGCTTCGATGTCCCAGGTCATGATCGGCTTGCTAAGCTTATCTTTGGCGTTCAGCAGCTTGATGGTGATTTTGCGCCGGGTGAAGCTCTCGTTCATGGCGTCGATGTACCAATCCATCAGGGCGTTGGTGCCGACACCATTCTTGAGGGTGATACGCGCGGCTTTGCGGCGGCCGGGCAGTTGGTGGACGTAGGTATTGAGGCCGCCTTCTTTCACTTCTTCGACGTCCCAGTCGACGGTGGGCAGGGTGCACTCGGTGAAAACACCGTGGGCAATACCGGCAATGTCAACGACGAAGCGAAAGCCGGGGTTCACTTCCTGACGCATGGTTTCCAAAGTCATGGATGGTCCTTGTGGCCTGTGGAGATGAGGACTGGTTTAGTCTCCAGTCTCCAATCTCTAGCCGCCTGGCCTTTTACGGCCGTGCAGCCGGGCGCGTTCTTTTTCCAGGCGCGCCTCTTGTAACAGCAGCCGGTAAACCTTCTCGGCTACCTGCTCCACCAGTTCCGGGGTGGGTGCGGTTTTTTTGGTTGCCGGTGTCGATGCGGGCATGGTAAATCGGCCTCCTGTTTAGCCCAAGGGGGCGACCTGCAACTGCAGTTCGTGGCTGCAGTAGGGGCAAACAGTGCCCACCATTACCGGTTCGCTGCTGTTGAGGCGCAGGTACAGATCTTGCAGATAGGAAAGGTCGGAGGCAAACAATCCACCAATGATTTGCGGGGTAACTTCCGGCAGCGTACCCAGTTGGGTGACGACCCGGCTGAGCAGGATGACGGGCAGGTAGGATTCTTTGGCCTGTACCTGGGGGTGTTCAACGGCTTCGATTTCATCGACGGCCGTGGCCAAACGCATACGGCCGTGCCGCTGCACCTGCCCCTCGCCATCCACAAATCCGCGTGGTAATGTGAATTCAAATTCCGTTTGCATCATGTTCGCCTCTGGCCAATCTTGCCTGATGGTGCGTGGCCTGGCCTAAACCAGCAGAACCACGCACCATCAAGAGACACTACTTAGACCTTCACCCGCGAGATGTACTCGTGGGCCAGCGTCAATTCTTCAACGCCGATTTCGTTGCTGTCTGATTTGACAGACGGACCGGTAACTTTGACGGGCCAGGCGCGCTTGAACTCCCAGCGGGCAACGGCCGTTAACGTCTGATCATACATCGTCACCGAGCCATCTGCGCGGGCGCCATTCACGTCACCATCTTCGACCTTTTTCCGCCAGTCCCAGATTTGCATGTCGCTGGTGATCCCACGCTTCAACACGATATTTTCCCACTTCAGGCGACCAGGGATTTTCATCACAACCTCGACGCCCTTTTCATTTACCACTTTGTGTTCGACCACCTCTTGTTCGGAACCCAGGCCGGAAACTTCGGTAAAATAACCGGTCACCTGTCCCTGCACTTCGACGGCGAAGTGAAAGCCAACAAGGGGATCTTCACGTGCAGTATCGACTGATGTAGCCATATCACACTCCTTATATCAGGTAGGCTGCCTTATTCGGCATTTGGTCCGGCCCACTGGCTGAGGCGGAAGATCACAAATTCGGCCGGCTTCACCGGCGCCATGCCAATTTCGATGATCAACTGTCCCAGGTCGCGGATTTCCGGCGGGTTCAACTCGTCATCACACTTCACATAGAACGCTTCGTCGCTGGTAGAGCCAAACAGCGCGCCGCTCAACCAGATGGTGCTAAGGAAGGAAACGGCATCACGCCGCACCTTGGCCCACAACGAGCGATCATTCGGCTCGAAGACCACCCACTGCATGCCAACTTCCAACGACGCGCCCACAACAATAAACAACCGGCGGACGTTGATGTACCGCCAGGAGCCATCGCTGCTGAGCGTGCGCGCCCCCCAGATGCGGATGCCGCGGCCGGGGAAAGAGCGGATGCAGTTCACGCCGATGGGATTCAGCGTGCCCTGCTCGCCCTTGGTCAGGTTAAGTTCCACGCTGAGCGCACCCTGGACAACTTCATTCGCCGGAGCCTTGTGGAAACCCACCGTACCATCGACGCGATTGTAAACGCCGACGACGTGACCGCTGGGCGGCATAAACTTGGTGGTTTGCGGGCTGTCGCTAAGGTCGGCAACCTGGACCCAGGGGTAGTACATGGCGGCGAAGGAGGAGTCGAAGTTGACGTACATCCGCCATTCCTTGGCCTGCTGGGCGTTGAGGCCGGGAGGCGTATCCAGGATGGCGAAGCGGTAACGCAGGCGCTCGCAGTCGGCGATCATGGCGGTTTGCACGGCCTTGATCTTTTCTTTGAAGGCGTCGGAGCCATCGTAACCGGCCATCAGGTCGGGGCAGAGGATCAGGCGTACGTCTTCGAGGGCTTCCAGGCCAGCCAGACCTGTACGTTCCATTACATCACCGATGAAGTCGACGGCCGTCAGAGGCTGGGAACCGCCGCCTTCAAGCTGGTACGTGCCATCGGCCGGGTTCGTCGTACCCGTGTCCGAGACGATAACTGATTCGAAGTCCACGTCGCCGACGAAGTTTTCACCCTTCTTCATGGTCAGGCCGGTTTTGACATCGCTGCCCACAGACATGGTGAAGGTCTCGCCCTTCTCGCCTTCAGACTTGATGATGACAACGAGGTCGTTGCCGCCTTCACCAGCGACCTTGGCAGTGACGGTGAGACCCTTGCCTTTGCCGCTGGATGGGGGAATTGACACGGAAGCGGCCGTGGCGTTGTCGGCGTCTTCGCGCAGCGCCCGAATGCTGGTGATATAGCAGGGGCCGCCGCCGTTCATGAAGTAACCGTAGACCGCATCCGGCAGGTACGCCCCGCCGATGAATCCACCAAATATGTTCTGGAACTGTGTCCAGTTGGTGACCAGGGTCGCCTTGTTGAGCACCGATTGCACGGGCACGCGTTCGCCGGTTTCGGGGTTGATGGCCTTGAGGCTGGCTTCGGCAGTGATGCCAACAAACGCGGCCATCGACGCACCGGCAGCCTCTATAGGCTTGCTGCCGCGATCGACTTCTTCAACGTAGACGCCTGGTGTGACATAAGTTGCAGGCATTATCATTCTCCTTGTGCAAAATTGGATGGCGGCTGCAAATTGGTAATAAAGGTACGGCCTTCTCCAGTTTATGTTCGCCAACCACCTCAGGTTAACAGAATACAGGCAGGCCAGCGCCCACCGCCTTACACGCTGAAAGCGCCGCCGGGTCAGGGGGGCGCGCGATTTTGATAAACTTGTTCGTGAGCGACAGCCATTGTTCTCTCTCGTGTTTAAGCCGTACGAATGGGGAGAAGCCTAGTAACGTTTCATGCGCTAAATCTCGACATCATATCGTTCGGAAGGAACGGTAATGGGCTTTTCGATTGGTTTACCATCCGGCGGCCAGGCGACCAGGGTATAACTGCCGGTCGGGACATTGCCGAGGGTGAAGATGCCTTTGTCGTCGGATGTGCTGATATAGCCGGTGCCTTTGATGGCTACCTGAACGCCGGCCTGGGGCTGGTCGGCCTGCAAGACCTGGCCGCCGATGAAAGTGCTGATGATTTCGGAGCCGGGGGTAAGTGCTGTGTCCTGCGGCAGGGTCATGGTCTGGCCGGTGCGCAAGGTCCAGGTGCGGACGATAGGGCCGGTGACTTCGGTCCAGGGGTCTACCGCAATAGTGAGGAGGTAGGAAAGAGACGGCCGTATTTCATTGTCCAACGACCCCCATAGTTCCGCCGGGTTGGTCAGCCGATCGTGGTTGGCCAGGCGGGCCACGATGTCAAATGGCTGGCCAACCAGGTCGCCCTTAAGACGTTTGCGCGGCAAGATGGGATAGCGGAACAGTGTCATCAGGCAGCGGGAAAGCAGGCGGTGCTCGTCCTGAGGCTCGGCGGCCCAGGCGGTGATGATGTAGTGGCAGTCCAGGCGATAGGGGGTGCGCTTTTGCTGGACGTTGGGGCCGACACGGCCGTTACTATCCACCATACGCTCCCACTGGTGTTGTCGCAGGACATTATTCTCGCGTAAATCGTAGAGGAAAAAATTGAGCGTGGGACGTGACAACCGGGCGCTCCATCCCCGAGTGGGCTGGTCAAACTTCACATCAATTTCGCCGTTTTTAATCGGCAGCTCGTCTACCAGTAATTGTTCAATCGTCTGATCCAGGTCAGCGATCATGGGCTTCTCCGCAGAAGGTCAATACACGCGACGATCAGCGCCGTCGCAGCCACTCTGAATCCACATCCATCCCTAGCTCGCGCAAATAAGGCAGCATAAACCGCTCAATTTCTGCCAGCGTGCGAAAATCTCGCTGCTCTCCGCTGAGAACGTGCGTCACCTGCCCGCGCCAGATTTTCCTTTCCGTGCCGGCTGCCGGCTCTTCAGTCCATATTTTGACGATAAAAGATTCGGTGCTGGTTTCAAACAATTTCATCGTGTGACTATTCCAGACACGGGCTGGCGTTCCGACCAGCAGATCGGTTCCTGTCGCCTTCTGGTCACTCACCATGGAAATGACGCTGCATCCACTGCCGCACCTGCCACATGCGCCCGCCGCCAACTTTCAGCGGCGGGCCAAGGTCCAGCACAAGCGGTTGGCTGCCATAGAAAGAAATGAAGTCAAAAATCGCGGCAAAACAAGGCAAATACTGGCGCTTGCCACTGGAGACGTGCTCAATGGTGCCGCGATATTCCGGCTGGACGCCATCATGATCGCTGTACTCGCACCAAATTCGGATGATGAACGTATCTTCAGTCACGCATGTCTCCCAGGCGTCGCTTTTGCGCACAGTTGCTTTGTACCACAGGTGCTTCATCAAAGTGTCACGGCCGTATCACGAAAGTGTCACGGCCGTTTTCCCCGGTTGCCCGGCCGGCAAATACGGCCGTATAATCTCCCCATCCCACCATCCGGCGAGGCAGATATGGCCAAAAAAGAAGCCCAAACCGAACTGTTTCAACTGAAAACCGCCCTCGTCTACCTGGCGGCCCACCTGGACGAAGGTGTGGACCACCTGGATGACCTCACCGGCAAAATCCTGGCCCGCGCTCTCACCGAAATTATGCAGGAAGTCGTCTCCATGCCGCGCAGTACCACGGAAGAGGAGATAGGCCAGTTTGCCCAGGACGTTTTGGCAAGCACGGAAGCGCTGCAGGCAGAACTGGCTCTGCGCTGGCAAGAAGAATTACGGCCGTTGATGGAGCGGGCCAGGCTGCGGGCCGCAGAACTGGACCACGAGCTGGGCGAGTTTGCGCCGCTAACGGTTAACGGGCAGGTGTGGGGAGCCATCTGCCTGAAGTGCCTGTGCTGGGTAACGGCCGTTCCCCACCAGGTCAGCGGCGTCGTCATGCTCAATAAATGCACCGGTTGGGTCGTGCCCTGACACGACCACCTCTTTCTTCCCACACTCATGGCGCGGTTCATCCCCCGGCAACGGCCGCCTGAACAATTCCCCTCACTTC
Organism: Ardenticatenaceae bacterium; assembly: GCA_020634395.1. Classification (GTDB taxonomy): domain Bacteria; phylum Chloroflexota; class Anaerolineae; order Promineifilales; family Promineifilaceae; genus Leptovillus. Next base: position 23,747 of record JACKBU010000002.1, read on the forward strand.
CCTCTCAAAATTCAGCAATCCGGTTGGCATTAAATGGGGCATGGGCCTATAATGCCTCGTTTTGATTCTTGCAGAAGCAAAAGGAAATCGCTTATGAATAAACAAAAGGATTTAATTTGGCTCGTCATAATCATTCTGGTTATTGGCGCAGCCGCCTGGTTAGTGGCGAATCCATCCTTCCCCATTCAGCGCGGCCTCGACTTGCAAGGTGGTTTGCAAGTCCTGCTGGAAGCCGATGTGCCGGCTGATCAAACTATTCCCCAGGAGCAAATGGATACCGCCCGCCAGATCGTTTCTCAGCGCGTCAACGCCTTGGGCGTCACTGAACCGCTGGTCCAGGTAGAAGGCGACCGTCGCATCCTTGTGGAACTGCCTGGCGTCAACAACCCCGATCAGGCCATCTCGCTCATTCAGGAGACAGCTCTGTTAGAGTTTATTGATACCGGCGCACAATCTCTGCCGGTAGGCACCTGCGTTCGCACTTCACTGAACAACGGGCCTTCGCGCTGCGAGCTGCCGACAGGCGCTCCTCTGGATACCCCCATCGAAAATCCCGCCCCTAGTTTTGAAACCGTCATGACCGGAGCTGAGCTGCGCCAGGCCCAGTCCGAACGAAGCCAGACCAACCAATATTACGTTTCTTTCAGTCTGAAACCGGAAGAGACGGAGTTTTTCGCCGATTACACGCGGAAAAACCAGGGACGTTTTTTGACCATTGTCCTGGATAAACAGGTTATCTCCAGCCCGCGCATCAGCGCGGTGATCTCTAGCGGCAGCGGCACCATCACCGGGAACTTTACGTTGGAAGAAGCGCAAAAATTGGCCTTGCAGCTGCGCTTTGGCAGCCTGCCCATTCCGCTGCGCATCGAAAGTACGCGCCTGGTGGGCGCTACGCTCGGCGAGCAGTCGGTGAAGTCCAGTGTAGAAGCGGGCATCGCCGGGGTAATCATGGTGCTGTTGTTCATGATTGGCTATTACCGTTTACCCGGCGTACTGGCGGCCATCGCCCTGCTGATCTACGCGCTGCTCAACTTTGCCGTGTTTGAAGCGCTGCCGGTGACGTTGACACTGCCGGCCATCACCGGCTTCTTGTTGTCGCTGGGGATGGCGGTGGACGCCAACGTGCTGGTGTTTGAGCGAATGAAAGAGGAACTGGCACGCGGTCGTAACGTCCACGAAGCGGTACACGCCGGTTTTCAGCGAGCCTGGACGTCGATTCGCGACTCGAACATTGCGACGATGGTGATCTGTACGATTTTGTTCACGTTTGGCCGGAGTTTTGGAGCCAGTGCCGTGCAAGGGTTTGCCATTACGCTGGCGATTGGGGTGGCGATCAGTATGTTTACGGCCGTTCTCATCACCCGCACCCTGGTCAATCTCGTCATTGGTGGATCATCTGATTGGATGGGCAGCCACCGTTGGTTGTTAGGAGCATAATCCATGTTCGACAATTTTGTACAAAAACGACGTTATTACTACATGTTCTCAGGGATTGTCATTGGCCTCGGGCTGCTGGCGATGATTTACTCCGTCATCAGCACCGGCCAGATCTTCCCTTTGGGCGTCGATTTTCTAGGTGGCACCCGCTTTGAAATTCAGTTTTCCGATACGGTGACTGAAGATCAGGTGCGCGGCGTGTTCGTCGCAGAAGGCATTTCCAACCCCTCCATCACGGCGCTGCGCGGCCAGGATCTAAACAATGCCTGGCAGATTCGCACCGAATTTGTGGACGCTAACAAAGCCCACGCGCTGCAATCGTCTTTAGAAGCCCTGGCGCCGTTGGTTCCTGGCACTTTCTCGGTCACTACTGTCAGCCCGGCCGTCGGTAAGGAAGTGACCCGCGCCGCCCTGGCCGCCGTGATTGTGTCCGGCATCGTCGTGTTGTTTTACATCATGTTTGCGTTCCGGCAGGTGCCCAATTCCTTCCGCTATGGCGCCTGCGCCGTCATCGCCATGTTCCATGACTTGTTTGTCATTTTTGGTTTCGCGGCCATTATGGGCATGATTTCCGGTTGGGAGGTGGACGCTCTGTTCCTGACCGGTGTGTTGACCGTGGCCGGCTTTTCGCTGCAGGACACGATCGTTGTGTTCGATCGCATCCGGGAGAACAGCTCGCGCAGGCGCTCCAGCTCCGGTTCTTTCGAGGCGTTGGTCAACCGTTCGGTCAACGAAACAATCAAACGGTCGTTGATTACGCAGTTAAGCGCGATGTTTGTGTTGTTGTCGATTTTGCTGTTTGGCGGGGCTTCCATCAAACCGTTTATCGCGGTGTTGTTTGTGGGTCTGCTAAGCGGCACGTACAGCTCGATTTTTACGGCCGTTCCCCTGCTCGTCTCCTGGGAACTGGGCGAAATCCCGCTCATCTCTCGCATCCGCACGGCCTAGTCCGGCCGACGCGAACTCTAACCACATGAAAAGGTGCGCCCACCACAGGCGCACTTTTTTGTTACCTCACAGATGGAGTGCGTAAGCGACTACTTCGTCCAGGGTCATTTGCCGCCCCTGGGCCACAGCCTCGGCCTGGGCAGCCGCAGGCAGTTTCTCGCGGGCCGGGGCCAGATTGTGGTTCAACCTTTGCTGATCATTCGGAGCCAGTGGCGCACCAATGTCTTCACGAACGGCCGTAGCCGCCGCCGCCAAATGCAGCGCCGGCACGGCCTGCCCTTCCAGCGCCGACAGGCAGCTCAGGTCTTCCAGAACAAAGGCCAGGGCACGTTTGTCACCCAGCTCCCGGTTAATGCTCAGGCTCTCGCGATAAAGCTCTCGCGCCCGGTGATAATCACCCTGGTCGCGCACGACGTTGGCCACGTTATTCAGCGCATTGGCAACCGACCAGCGATCCCCCACTTCGCGCGTTAGCACGATGGCATCTTCCAGGCGCTGCCGGGCCGTTTCCAGGTCGCCCAGGCTTAACGCCAGCAGCCCAAGATTGGTTAAAGAAACCGAAATAGCCAGCTTGTTGTTCAGCTTCTGGCGAATAGCCAGGCTTTCCTCGTACAGGCGGCGCGCCCGCTCATAATCGCCCTGGAAACGGGCGATTATGCCCATATTGTTTAGCAGATTGGCGATATTGGGTTCATCTGCCAGCGCGCGCCGGATAGCCAGGCTCTCTTCATACAAGAGTTGGGCCTGCCGGTAGTCGCCCTTTTGCGCTACCAGGGTGCCGGCGGCGTGCAAAGCCTGTCCCACGCCGGCTTCATCGCCCAACTCTTCAAAGTTGAGGCGCGCTCGCGCCAGGCGCGCAGAGGCGTCGTCGAAGCGTCCCTGTTTGCGCAGCAGTTCGGCCAGAGCCAACTGGCAAGAGGCACGGCCGTACACGTCGTTTTGCTGCCGGGCCAGAGTCAGGGCGTCACGCAGCAGGTCTTCCGCTTCACTCCAGCGTCCTACCGGCTGCAGCGCCTCTCCCAGCTTCAACATCACGCTCACCTTTTCGTCCACGGGCATCAGGGGCAGCACACGGCCGTAATAGGCTATGGCCGCTTCGTGCGCATACTTTTGATAAGCATCGGCCGCAGCCAGGAGCAGATATTGGCGTTTCTTATCTTCATTGAGGCCGTGCTCGTAATGATGGGCCAGAATCGGAATATAAAGGTCCAGAGAACCGGCATAAACCTGCTCAATATATTCACCAATTTGCGTGTGCAAACGCGCGCGCGTAGCAAACGGCAGGCTCTCGTAGGTCGCTTCCTGCGTCACCACGTGCTTAAAAATGTAGGCGAGTTCCGGTTCCGGTGTATCCAGTACCGTGAGTTCCATGCGGCTCAAAGCGTCCAGGTTAGCCTGCACGGCCGACACGTCGCCCAGTTCGGGGTAGGCGCCCCACAACAACGCCGCCCGAAACAACCGGCCAATCACGCTGGCTATTTTGAGGGTGCTTTTTTGCGCTTCGCTCAACTGATCAATGCGGCTCAAAATCAGGCTTTGCAGACTGTCGGGCAGGTCCAATGACGCCAGTGCGGTTACTTCTTCCGGGTGGATGTGCCGATCCTGCAGATAGTTCAGCAGTTCTTCGATGTAGAAGGGATTCCCTTCGGCCCGGGCAATGATGCGGGTGGTGAAGGTGGGGAAAACGGCCGTTTCCGGACCAAACAACTGAGCCAGTTTCAACTGGATCAGGCGCTCGGCTTCCTGCGGCGTAAACTCCTGCAGCGTAATCTCGGTGAAATAAGGCAGCATATTCACCCGGGGCGGCACATCACCGCCCACCTCCACAATCCGATAAGCCAAAACCAGCAGCACCGGCAGATCGACCATCGCCCGGCCGATAATTTCCAGCAAATCGTGCGAGAGGGGATCCATCCAATGCGAATCTTCCAAAACGAAGAGCAACGGCCGTTCCTTCGCCCGCGCCTGCAAACAGGCCACCAGCAGCGATTCCAGCGACGATTTTCGCAGCTTGGCGTCGAAAGAGCGCGTCAGATCATTGTCCGGAATAGGCAAATTCAAAACCGCGCTCAGCAGCGGCAGCCGGGGCAGCAGCGCCGGGTCAATCTGCGCCAGTTCCCCTTCCAAACGCGGCAGATACTCTTCCGGCGCCAGATCGCCCGAAACGTGAAAAAACCCACGCCAGATCGTCTGCCAGACGTGATAGCTGGTTTTTGTGGCATAAGACTGGCACTCGCCGCCAAATCCGGTCAGCCCATGCTGACGGGCCAGCCGGATAACTTCTGTCACCAGGCGCGACTTGCCCATTCCGGCGTCGGCCGTTATGCCGATAATCTGTCCCAGCCCGGCCGCCACCAGTTCCAGCTTCTCGGCCAGAAGCGCCATTTCTGCTTCCCGCCCCACAATCGGCAGCGCATAGGCCGGCTCCAGCAGCCGAATCATCGACCGCTGCCGGGTATCGCGCACGCTGGCCACAGCAATACGGCCGCTTTTACCCTTCACCTGCACATCGGGCAGCCGTTCCCAATCAAACGTATCAGCGGCGGCCTGCTGGATTTCCAGTGTGGCTAGAATTTGCCCCGGCAGTGCCTTTTCCATCAGCCGGGCAGATAAATTCACGCTGTCGCCCAGGACGCCATAGGTGCGGCGGGCCGTGCCGCCATACGCGCCTGTGCGCATCCGACCGGAGGCAATACCCATTTTCACGTCCTGAATATCTTTGTGATTGGCCGCCAGGCCCTTCAACTCCCAGGCCACAGAAACCGCGCGCGCGGCGTCGTCTTCGTGGGCCACGGGCGCACCAAAGGCCGCGTACAGGTAATTGCCCTTGTCGCCAATGCTCACTTGCAGCATGGCCCCATCATAACGAGTAACCAGACGCTGCACCTGTTGGATAAACCCGTCGAGCTTCTCCCCGGCCTGCGGGTCGAGGTCGTAGTCCAGCCCCCTGAACTGCACAAAGAGGGCAATGGCCGGACGCAGTTCGGCCAGAAATTCGCCACGGCCGTTGCGCAGTTGATTGTAAACCGTCGGCAAAAGCCAGGGCTTGATCTGCTCGTCGCTGAGCGCGCCGGGCAGCGGCGGCCAGGCCTGACGCGCCACGGCCGTTTGCAGCGCCCCCACGACGGCAAACCGTTCGCTGCTTTGCGGCAGTGTTTGCCATGATTGGACGACCAGGTATGGCTCCAACTGCGCGGCCGCCTGTGGTGTCAAGACCACATCCCCCTTTCCGGCCAGGCTGGCAGCGTCGGCTAAATCTTCCAGCATGTCCCCGGCCAGCACGTCGATCAACTGGATGTCGCTGCTGCCGACGACAAAACGGCGCGCTGTGCCCGTGGCTACGGCCGTCTTCACGGCCAGCGATACGGTGTTACCGGAAGGAATAACAATTTCGCGGAACTGGACCATCGCCTGCTGCATAGCCAGCGCGCAAGCTGCGGCCCGACGGCCGTCATCACCATCCAGCCAGCAGGTGATGGCATCCCCGGCAAACGCAATCACGCAGCCGCCAAACTGATACAGTTCTGTAATCAGGGCGTCGTATACCCGGTTTAGATGTCCGGTTAGCTCCTCCGCGCCCCGGCGAGCGCCCAATTCACGAGCCAGAGCCTCCATCAACGGCGTAAAACCAGAAATATCCGCCATTAAAGCGGAACCAGAGAGGCGCTCCGGCACGATTTGGCCGCGCGCCATTGCCTGGCGGCGGTCCATGGGAATATAGGCGCTCGGTTGTTCCATACGGGAAACTATACGTCACTCCGGGCCACGTGACAATGAGGCGGCTGACAGCGGCAGGTGACGGGGCACATACCGCCGTCAGCCAGCCCGGATTTTTATGAGGGTTGGGTCGAATCGTAGAGCGGCCCACCATCGATGGCGTCAATATCGCCTGCTTGATCGTGCGGAACGATGGGCACGCGTACCTGCCCCTGGCACTGCCCGCCCAAACCGTCTTCCGCCATGAAGTAAAGGTGATAGACACGGCCGTCGCCGTGCCCATCTCGTTCGGCCCGGATTTGCGGCGCAGCGGTACCTATGCCCAGCGCATCCGGCGCTAGTTTGCCCTGCCCTACCGGCTCGTCCTGGAATACGGCCGTCACTACCAGCGACAAAGTATCACCGTCCGGGTCGGTTACCCCCAGGATGTGGACCGTGTAAAAATCCTTATTTGCCGGCCACAGAACCATGGGATCGACCGTGGCCATGCCGCAAACCGGGTTATGGTTGGCCAGGTTGACGACAATCGCCACCGCCACCGCCGGCGACAAAAGGGCGCCGTCGCTGGCCCGGTAGGAAAAGCTGTCTGGCCCGACATAGTTCGGATCAGGCGTGTAGGTGAAGGAGCCATCCGCATGCAGATGAAGGCTGCCATGGGCGGGCGGTTGGTCCAGCACGGCCGTTAACCCATCACCCTCCACGTCGGTGTCATTGGCCAGCACGCCCGGCGCCGCTACAGACAGCACGCTGTTTTCGTCCACCTCATAGGCGTCGGCCACGGCCGTGGGGGCATCATTAACCGGATTGATCGTCAGCAGCACCTCGGCCGCGCTGCTGGTCTGGCCATCGCTGGCAGCATAGGTAAACGAATCGGCTCCGTAGAAGTCAGCGGCGGGCGTGTAGATGAAAGAACCGTCGCTGTTCAGGGTCACGCTGCCGTGCGCGGCCGGCGTTTGCAAAACGGCCGTTAACGCCTCACCATCCGCGTCCAGGTCGTTGGCCAGCACGCCCGGCGCGGCCACCGACAGCGGTGTATCTTCAGCAGTGGCATAAGCATCGGCCGCCGCAGTCGGCGCGTGGTTCAACAGGCTCAGGCTGCCGCCGGTCACAGCCGGATTGTACCGGGCATCGGCTAACGTCAGAACGACGCCGGTATGCAGGGGAATCGTCCCGCTGAAATATACGTTGACGGCGTACTCGCCCGGCGGCAGCGGCACGTGTCCCAGGACGGCCTGCCCGGCGCTGTCGGTAATCACCGCCTGGCTGTGCCCGCCGTTGGGGCCGGTTAGCACAAAGAAGACCGTTTTCTGGCCCAGGTAACGGCCGTCGGCATCCTGCAAGGTCACCCACAGCAGTTCATCTGCCTCAGCATACCCGCCGGCCGGCTGATCTAACGTCAAAACTGTGTCTTGCGGGAGGATGGTAAAGGCCCCGGCAGCAGCCGCGGGCGCGAACACCGTGTTACCGGCATACGACACACGAACTGGATACTCGCCCGGCAGCCCCAGCAGGGTCAAACGGGCCGAGACACGTCCATCGGCTCCGGTGTATGCCGAGCGTGACTGCGGCCCCAGGCCAAAGGTAACCCGTTCGCCGACAACAGGTCCGGCAGGACCGGTTAGCAGCGCCGACAGTGTGACCTGCGAACCGTACACACCCAGCGTCGGCGAATCGACCAGCGCCAGCGAAGTTGCCTCTGTTCCGCTTTCATCATTGAGTCCGGGAACGTAGAGGTCGCCGACGTTGGCCGCCAGCGTGGTCAGACCGATTCCGTTTACCGCCTGCACCATGTAGCGCATTTGCAACGGGTCTGTGCCATTGAGCGGCAAGACGCCTTCCCAACGGGTCGTGATCGCCTCATTTTGGCTGAGATCCAACGACTGCCACTGGCCGGCGTAAGGGCCGGAAACGGCCGTGTATACCACCCACACCGCTTGAATGCCTGCCGACGGGTTGCCCACCACGTCCACGTCAAAACGCACTGCATCCGGCTGTAGGCTGGATACCACACGCGCGATAGTCGGCGGGGCGGAAAGCGCCGGCTGGCTGCCGCCGGTATACGTCGTGACGTTGCTGTTGTAGTAAAGCCGGAAATCCAGGCTGTCATAGCGGCGCATGGTGCCGGTTTGCGCCGCCGGGCCATCGGAGACAAACTGCGCCGGCACAACCGCCAGGCGCGGCGCCCCATCGACCGGATCGCGCAGTTGATCGAAGTAGTTGGTGCGCCAGAACTGGACGGGGAAAAGCACGTCGGTCTGGAACGGCGCATGCACGCCGCGAATTTCCGTCGTCGGTCCGCCGGTGAAAGGCAAGATGTTTTCCAGATCGGTGTAACTGCCGCCACGGAAGCCAATGCCGCGCAGGTAGGTATTCGGCACACCTACGTTAAGGATTTCCAGGGGGAAAGTTGGTTCGGCCGGATTGGTGAGGATACGGCCGTTATTCCCCGCCAGATAGAACCCGGTCACGGTATTGCCATCAACTACATTTTCCATCGCCACGGTATGGCTGGAGAAAGCCGGCGTGATCGTCAAGTCGGCCGTAGCCAGACCAAGCACGCTTCCCGGCCCGGTGGCCGCTGGGGTCACGCCGCTCACGGCCGAATCGTCCGAGGGGACGGGCAGACGCGCGCCCGGCATATCTACTCGCAGTTGGGGTAGACCAAAGAGTGCTGACTGCAGCAGCACCTTTTCATGGATGCCGCGCATCTGCGGCGTTTCGGCCAGATACTGCTGCTTGGCCATTACCAACGCCTGCCCGGCCGAGACGGGACCACTGCCCGTGCGCAGTGCCCGGCTAAACTCCAGGTACAGGCGCTCGCTGTACTCCAGAAAATCGGTGTCGCCGTATTGGTAGCCCGTGCCACCAATAAGCAGCGCGCCTTTGCTGGCAAACGCCTGCGCCCAGTCCGGTTCTTCGGTCACCAGGGGCACGCCATCGGCGTCAACGACGTTGTAGCCAGAGTGGCAGCCGGCACTAAAGACAAGGGCATTGCGCAGGTCCACCGGCGCGGCAATGAGTTCGCTGGCAGTCATGCGGGTCGTGTAATCGGCGGCCAGGGCGCCGCTGGCGCTGAAGTGCCCGGCCAGAAAGGCGATGTCATGGCGCTGGGAGAGCAACTGATCTCGGAGATCGTCGGCTGACCAGGCGGCCGGATCGGCCGGAGCCAGGGCGCGGTCGGCGATGAGGGTGTCGGCCGACTGGCCGATACCGGCTTCCAATTCTGTCTGCACGCCCAGAGCAGCGTCTTCCAGAAAATCGTAGCCGGTTACCAACGGCCGTGTGGTCAGCGGGGTCACACCATCCGGCGTAGCCAGATAAGCATCCAACACGGCCGTGGCCTGCACGGCCGTTTCTACCAGCCGCCCCACCGCCAGATCGGGGATGGGGATAACGGAATTTTTGAAGGAAACGGCCGTTTGCGAGCCGTATTCATCTTGCCCTAACACGTAGCCCAGGCGCAGACTGGCCTGTGATGCGCTGCCATCTTTCACGGGGGGCACGTAATTATTCTCATTGGCCAGCAGCGCATTGTCCGGGTAACGGAAGAAGGGAATCACGCTGTCGTTGCCGACAATAACCACGTAGGCCAGAGGATTTAGCGCCCGGTACTCCGTGACAATCTCTTTGATCGCGCCGGCTACCAGATTTTTAGCATAAGGGCAGGCGGGATGGGCGTCGGCCTGGGCATTGGCGGCGGCTACACGGCCGTCTGCCGCCACATCCACCAGCACACCGGCCACCTCTGGGCGGGCAGCAAACTCAGCCAGCTTCGCCGCTAAAGCCGCCTTTTCGGCCGGCGTTCCGGCCAGGCGCGCCATGTCGGCCAGAATGACCGTCTGGTAACTGCCGGCAGCAGGCGTGAGGCCGCCAGGTGGGAAAGCAGCGTCGCTCACGCCGCTGCAGCCGCCAGACTGCATCTCCACAGAAACCTTGAAGGGAAATTGATCGCTGGAGGCGCCGTTCGCGCCGCGCACGCGAATATAGAAGTCGCCGGTGTTGTTCCAGGTATTGACAATGATGCCTTCGTTGGCTGTTCCCCGGAACGCCGAAGCACCCAGAAGGCTGCGCAGTTGTGCCCCTGAAAACACCTCAGGACTGAACACTTCCGGACTAAAAACTTCGGGACTGAATACTTCCGGGCTGAACACTTCCGGGCTAAAGACTTCCGGGCTGAACGCGTCGGCGCTGAACACTTCGGGACTAAAGACCTCGGGACTGAACACTTCTGGACTGAATACTTCCGGGCTGAAAACTTCTGGGCTGAAGACCTCCGGACTAAAGACTTCCGGACTAAACACCTCCGGACTGAACGCTTCCGGGCTAAAGACTTCCGGACTAAAAACTTCGGGACTGAAGGCCTCGGGGGCAAACTCAGCATCCAGGCGGGGCAGATCTTGCGGGGTTAGCAGATCGGTGTAGGCCTGGGCGATGTCCTTGTAGATGGTCAGGTCGTAGTTGGCGGGCAGGTCGGTGAGGGTGACGATGATTTTGCTGCCGGGCTGCACGCTGAACTTGTACCAGCGCGATTGGCCGGATCGGTCAAGGTACTGGTTCACGGCCGTGGGCCCCATATCGGCAGCCACGTCCAGGCGCAGCGCTGTGACCCAGGAAGTGTTGCCGGGACTGACGGTAATGCAGTCGGAAATTTCCGACGTGTTGCCGTCTTCGCTGGTGGCAGTGGCATATACGAAGGCATTCAGGGGAACGGCCGTCAGGCCATCGGCCTTGAAATAAGCGCTGCCCAGGTCATCGGTGACGGCTTCGGCCGCGCCGAGATAAGTCTGGCTGCCGCCGCCATAGATGGGGCAGGCGTCCCCGGCGAAAAACTCCAGGGTAAAGGCTGTGCCGGGCGCGCTGTTTAGCCGGCCAGCCACCGTCATACCTTCGCCAGCCGGTACCGCGTAGAGCAAAACGGGGAAGTTTTGCAGCAGGTTAGCCCCTTCGTCAGAGTCGTCGGGGTCATTGGGGGAACGGCCGTCGCCGCCCAGGTCTATGCTCAAACCCCCGTTGTCGTGGATGTCGTTTTCAGAAATCTGGTTGCCCGTGCTGTCCAGGATGGCTACGCCGGCGCTGCCGTTCCAGGCCAACTCGTTCCCGGCAATCACGTTGCCGCCGCCACCACCAATCCACACGCCGCTGCCGCCAAAGTGAATGAGGCGCAGGCCGCGCACCGTACTGCTTCCGGCGTTTATTTCCAGGCCGTTTGTAGCCGAGCCGGCCTGGGAACCATCTACCACCACCCAGCCGCCAGGCTGCGTCGTGCCATCGATCAGGACAGCGTCGGTGACGGTGGGCAGCGACGACTGGGGATAGATAACCGGCGGATTATCGCCGGGGATGTTAAAGGAAATGCTGTTGCTAACCGCCGAGGCGTTGGCCAGGTTGAGTGCTTCCCGGAAAGAACAGTGGGTGAAATTACAAACGCCGTCGTCCCGGTCGTCGGCCGTATTGACAAAGAGGGTTGGTCCGGCCTGGCTGGGGTTCTTCAGTTCATACGCACCGATATCGCAGGCTTCTCCACGGGGGCGGCTTACACCGCGCTGGTCGGTGGGAGGGCAGACGGCGTTGCTGCCTGCTTCCACCGCCGGGCTGTCCGGCATTAGGGCATGGGTTGGCGTGTCGCCGTCATTTTCGGCCAGGGGTTCCAGGCGGGGATCCTGGCCGAGGATGTTGCCGGTTGTATCCCCGTTGATGGCGCACTCAGCAGCATCCTGGATAAGGTTGTATCCCGCCGACGTGAGCGCGCCGGTGCAGCTCCCCGCCAAAATTGTGTCGTCCAGGGTGAGCACGCCGCCGGAAACGGCCGTATCTCCCACAAGGGTGACAAAATGTAACGTTGTCGGGGCTTGCACGGCCAGGGCGCTGCCAGAGACGGCCGTGTTGCCGCTGATGGTACTGTTGATGAATTCGGCCGAGCCGCCGCTGACGACAACACCACCGCCGCTGCCGGAAACGGCCGTGTTGTCGGCAATGGTAACGGCCGTGGCGTGCAGCGAACCACCCACCGTCGCCAATCCCCCACCCGCACCAGAGGCCACGCTGTCCAACAGAGTCACCTCCCGCAGCGTCAGATGGGCGGTATTTAATATCGCCCCGCCATCGCCGGCGGCGTGACCCTGGCGCACAGTTACGCCTTCTATCGTGACGTTGCCTGCCAGGGTATGCAAAACGCGGTCCGTGATGTCGCTGCCATCAATAATCGTATCCTCAGCCTCGTGGCCCAGAATAACCAGGTCGCCAGCGATGTCCAGGTCGCCAGTTTGAGAGGCGTTTTCGCTGCCATTGTCGGTGCGCGACAGCCTATAAACTCCTGCCGGCAAAATAATGGTGTCTGCGCCATGACCGGCGGCACATTCTCCAGAGTCGCGCCCTGAGCGTTTATCCTGATTCGCGGCAATCACGGCTTCGCGCAGCGTGCACTTACCATCGTTAGAAACCTTCACATCGAGATAGCTGTTGACCACGATATAGGAGTGGGCAAAGCTTATCTGATACGAACTCAAGGTCAGGGAAATGACAAACAGGATCAGGAATAAAAACCAGTATCTGACGCGAACTACTGTCGTGTTAGAAAGAGATCGCTTATTCATTTGCTCACTTGTTACCCAGTAATCTGCGGTTAAACTGGCCCCCACGAACCCGTGTTTTAGAGGATACAAACTGATTATCCTCTATTAACGTTACCTCATCGAGTTTACGTCAATTCTTAAGATTAGGGCAGCTTTCAGGAAGGCGAAGATCCAACACAGCCCTCACTGAGAATGATATAAGGTGCTTGCGATTGCCGACAATTATAGTTAGAAACAAAAAGAGGACGGTTAAGTCCTCTTATGTTGCTCAAGTGCAGGGGTAAACCCTTATGGGCAAGCGATTCTGGACTCGATTAGAGACACGTTCAGGGTTTTAGCGTGCACAACGCCTGGCGCACTTCGCCCAGGTGATAGGCAGTGTGGACAATGACGCCGATTGCTCCGCCGATCTGAGCTTCACTGGTCCAGGCGGGCATATCGTCAATTAGCTGCAAGATTCGATCATAGCTGGCGCGCAGTTCGGCTTTGATCGCTTCCCACTCCTCGGGCGAAACAACGCTAACGGTACGCCAGATTTCGCCCCAGTCGACGCGCCGGTTGCCCTCGCGGACAGACTTGTCGACAACGTCCAGATAGAATGCCACGTGTTTTACCTGAGCAGCCAGCGTGGCACACTTGCCGCCCACGGGAATAGAGGCTTCGGCAGCCGAAACATCGGCCAGGGTCTCGAAGAAGGAAGTGCCCCGGTCCAAATAGTACCCCTGAACATTGTCGAACGTCTCGTCCAGCAAGGAACGCAGGGCATTGGTAAACAGTTCCGAATCAATTGTGCTCATTCGTTATCTCCTGAAGATTGAGGGAAAGGATAAGTCAGCGCGGCCCTGTTACTCGACTTTTGTAGCGATCCACCAGATCGTACCGCCGGCATCTTGGAAACCGCCGCGCCTGTCGGGGTCATCCTTTTTGGCTGGTTCTTGCACGGCCGTTGCCCCGGCTTCCAGCGCCCGCCGATAGGTTGCATCCACATCGGGGACGTACACGTGAACGTGGGCCGGCTCAGCCGCCCAGTGTTCCGACCGGTCGGCAAGCATGAGGACCGTGTCGTCTATGCGCACCTCGGCATGGCGCAAACGGCCGTCATCATCAGCAATACGGCGCAGTTCCTCGGCCGCAAACACACGTTTGAGAAAATCGATCGTATCTGCCGCCCCATTTACCAGCAGGTAAGGCGAAAGTGAATTATAGGTTTCCGGTTTGTAGGGAGTATTCATAAACTCCTCTGAGAGGGATAAGCGGAAACGGCCGTAGGGCTACGGCCGTTTCCCAATCGTTAGCCTGGACCGCTCACTCGAGCCGCGCCAGGCTGGCTTTATAGTTCTCTACCCTGGGCGATTTGCCGCTGTCATCAATGGCAAAGCCTTCCTGCTGCAAACAGCGCACATGCTCCTTTACCCCGCCCGGATAATAGTTCATGAGTTCACCATTTTGCTTGATGACGCGCCAGTAGGCTACGGCCGTGTTGGGGTTGTTGGCAATAGCTTTCAGGGCCTTTTTGGTGGTTACCGGGCAGGTTCCCTGCACTTGAAAACGGGCCGCCAGGGTTTTACGGAGAAGATCCGTGGTTAAAAGCTGGCGTTCAGGAATTTCGGCGAGCAAAGCTGCCACCGTCTCCTGACTGGGAAGCAGCATTTTCCCCGGACCGCCAAAATAGCGAAGCTGCGATTCCTTGATATCTACGATATGATCTTCTTCCAGGGTCATAGTCACCTCCTCTTGTCTGAACGCCAGCCGCCAACCTAATGCTTTAGCCGCCGGCAATCGCGCCAATGATGTAAAAAGGTTCCGTGCCGGCAGCGACAGCATCGGGCAAGGGGGTATCTGGCGGCTCGTGGGAGAGGTCTTCCATACAGGCAAAGAAACGGAGAAACGGCCGTCGTTCCTGCGTCACATGGTCACGAATCGTGCCGCGCAGCACCGGGTAACGCGCTTCCAACGCATCCAAAACCGAGCGCAGCGTCACAGGCTCTTCCACGTCCAGGCTAACCTCTGCGCCCACTCCAGCCAGATTGCGCAAATGATGGGGAATCACGACCCGAATCATGGCAGTGTTTGTACTTCCACCGACAACACCGAAGGCAGATCGTGAACAATTGGACGCCAATTATCACCGGCGTCGGACGAGACGTAAACCTGCCCGCCAGTGGTCCCGAAATAGATGCCACAAGGATCAAGCTTATCCACCGTCATCGCATCCCGCAGCACATTGACGTAGCAGTCCTGCTGCGGCAGCCCGTTGGTAAGGGCTTCCCACTCGTTGCCACCCGAACGGCTGCGATACACACGCAGCTTACCGTCCGGCGGATAATGCTCCGAATCACTCTTAATCGGCACAACGTAAATCGTTTCCGGCTCATGGGCATGCACATCCACCACAAACCCAAAGTCCGTCGGCAAGTTACCGCTGACTTCGTACCAGGAATCACCCGCGTTGTCACTGCGCATAACGTCCCAATGTTTTTGCATATACAACACGTTGGGCTGCGAAGGGTGAAGCGCGATCCGGTGTACACAATGACCAACCTCCGCTTGCGGATCGGGAATATATTCAGATCGAAGACCCTGGTTGATGGGCAGCCACGTCTTGCCGCCATTGTCCGTGCGGAAAGCACCGGCCGCCGAAATCGCAATGTACATCCGTTCCGGATCGCTGGGATCCAGGATAATTGTGTGCAGGCACAGGCCTCCCGCTCCCGGCTGCCAGTTTGGTCCAGAGCCATGACCGCGCAGGCCGGCAACCTCCTTCCACGTCTGGCCACCATCAGCCGAGCGGAATAAAGCTGCATCTTCCACACCCGCGTAAACAACATCTGGATCAGTTAGAGAAGGTTCCAGGTGCCAGACACGTTTGAACTCCCACGGATGCGGCGTGCCATCGTACCATTGATGTGTGCCCGGCACACCATCATAAATGAACTCATTTCCCACGGTTTGCCAGGTTTTGCCGCCGTCATCTGAACGATGCACAACCTGCCCAAACCAGTCGCTTGACTGTGAAGCGTACAACCGGTTTGGATCAACCGGTGAACCCTTCAGGTGATAAATCTCCCAGCCCCCAAAATGCGGTCCACTGACGTCCCACTGTTGGCGCTTGCCATCCGAAGTTAAAATAAACGCGCCCTTCCGCGTACCCACTAAAACACGAACTCCGCTCATATTTCGCTCCTTTTGAGTTGTCTGGGATGTTGACTTGGTGGATGTGGTATTTGGATAAAGAATCGCCATATTATAGAACATGTATTCTAAACCGTAAAGTAGGTATTTTGCAAAAAGACCGATCCCCTCAAAAATTCTCCCCAAACTTGGCGAACAGTACATTAACAGCCAAACTGAGTCTTGCAGCCTCCTCCAAAGCCCATGGCTTGTCAGCGCCTTCTCAATAGCCAGGTGATAGCTGGTGAAAATAGGCAAAGGCTGAGCCTGATGCTAAAATTGATTTATGAGCGCTTCCACCACATCTCCCCAGGTTTTGCACGCCGAACAAGAGCATCCTCGCCTGCGTATATTCGTCGTTATAGCTTTGCTGGTGGTATATGCTCTCTGTTTTTTTCTTCTCCGTGCACTGATTCAGTTTGCCCCTGGCGAACTGCCCAGCTTTGCTATCTCCCTCTCCTGTTTGCTCTCGGCCCCGATTGCCTTGGGCGTGGTCTGGGGCTTTGAAAAGTGGTTAAAAGGTGTATGGCCTAGCGGCTACAATCTGGTTTTGGGAGACGAGCAGCTGCGGGTGAACCAGCCAGAGCTGGAACCGCTGGCGTTTAGCTGGGCCACCCCGGTGGACCTGTTGGGCTGGTATTTTTCGCTGCGCGGCTATAAACGAGGCGGTCCGGAACGGCGTGTGCCTGATAGCTGGTTGTGCCTGGCCTGCCAGGTGCAGCAAGCTGATACGCGCCTTATTGTCTTTACCTATGCAGCGCCGGCTAAAGCGGAGCAGTATTTTGAAGGGCCAGACAGCGTGCTTGAGTTTCATAAAATTAACCCCGTTGAGGTGTACAGCCAGACGTTGTCCAGCCGATTTCAACCGCCGAGCCGGCCGCATACGATTCCGGCGCAGGTGCTTACGGGAAAAGACGGCCGTTTCTGGCTGGCCGAACAACGCCGCTGGCAGGAAGGACTGGAACTGCCGCTCAAAGAATTTGAAATGTTTCTGAACTATTTACAGATTCATACCATTCGCAGCGTGTAGGGTATTACAGGTGTGGTACGCAGCACGCTGCGTTCAGGAGGAAACGCTATGTTTGATTTTATTACCGAAGAACACAAAATGATTCAAGAAGCCGCCCGCGATTTTGCGCAAAACGAAATTGCTCCTGTTGCGGCGCACCACGACGAGACCGGCGAATTTCCCATCGAAACCGTGCGTAAAATGGGTCAGCTTGGTTTTATGGGCATTGAAGTACCGGAAGAGTACGGAGGTGCGGGCATGGACACGCTGGCTTATTCCCTGGCTCTAACGGAAATCTGCAAA
Source organism: Ardenticatenaceae bacterium (assembly GCA_020634395.1). Taxonomy (GTDB): domain Bacteria; phylum Chloroflexota; class Anaerolineae; order Promineifilales; family Promineifilaceae; genus Leptovillus. The sequence continues at coordinate 40,904 of JACKBU010000002.1, forward strand.
GTCGATGCCAGTCACGGCACAATCATGTCAGTGAACAACTCGCTTTACTGTCACGGCCTGCTCAAGTTTGGCACCGAGGAACAAAAGCAAAAATACGTCGTGCCTATCGCCAGCGGTGAAAAGATCGGCGCGTACAGCCTGACAGAGCCAATGAGCGGCAGTGACGCAGGCACTATGGCCAGCCGGGCTGTGCTCAACGAGGCGGGGACGCATTATGTGATAAACGGCCGTAAATCCTGGGTCACCTCTGCCCCCTTTGCCAACTACATCATCCTCTTCACAATGACCCAGCCAGAGAAAAAGCACAAAGGCGTCACCGCCTTCATCATCGAAACCGACAAGCCGGGCTTTTCGCGCGGCAAGACGGAACCCAAACTGGGTATCCGCGCCAGCGCCACCAGCGAAATCATCTTCGACAACTACGAGTGCCCGGTGGAAAACCGCCTGGGCGCGGAAGGTGAAGGCTTCAAAATCGCCATGACTGTGCTGGATGCCGGCCGCATTGGCATTGCCTCGCAGGCGTTGGGCATCGCCGAGGCGGCGCTGGAGGCCAGCATCGCTTACGCCAAAGAGCGCGAAGCTTTCGGGCAGAAAATCGGCCAGTTCCAGATGATCCAGCAGAAGCTGGCCGACATGAAGTGCCGGGTAGACGCCAGCCGCCTGCTGATCTACCAGGCGTGCCTGGCAAAGCGAGAAGCGTTGAAGGGAAACGGCCGTTACTCCATGGAAGCCAGCATGGCCAAACTCTTCGCCAGCGAAACCGCCATGTACGTCACCACCCAGGCCATCCAGATTCACGGCGGCATGGGTTATAGCAAAGAAATGCCCCTGGAACGCTACTTCCGCGACGCCAAAATCACCGAAATCTACGAAGGCACCAGCGAAATTCAGCGCATGGTCATCGCCCGCAGTCTCACCGGCCTGCGATAAAGAGGTCCATCCCCACAAATACAAAAAGGACTCGCCCGTCTATGCGGCAGGCGAGTCCTTTTTTGTTAACCGGCCAGCACCGCAAACAGGGCTGGCGCGGGACTTTTACAGCAAGCTGAACAGAATAGCGCGCAGAATGTAAATGCCAAACAGAAGGATCATCGGGCTCAAGTCCAGGCCGGCCTGCGGCGGCAGATAGCGGCGAATAGGCGCTAACAGCGGCTCCGTGGCCTGATAGACAAAACGCGCAATCGGTCCCCAGGTTGGGTGGTACGGATCAACGCGCACCCAAGAGAAGATGAAACGGGCAAAAATGAGAATTACCAGGGCGTAGTAAACGAGATTGATAAGTTGAATAAAAATGATCATGTGTTTTCCTTGTGTGAGCGCTCAGGTCCGCGAGCCGAACAACGCACGGCCTACACGAACATGAGTTGCCCCTTCTTCAATAGCAATTTCAAAGTCGTCGGTCATGCCCATCGACAACTCCGTCAGCTTAAGATCCGGTTCGATCTCCTTAAGCCAGGCCGCCAGCCGGCGAGTTTGCCGAAAAACTGCGCGAATTTCGTCTTCTGCCACCTGCCAGGGGGCCATGGTCATCAAACCAACCAACGGCAGGCCGGGCCGCCCGACCAACTCTCGCACGACTGTACGAATTTTGGCCTGCTGCGTTGCATCTTCTTCCCAATTACTCACATCAAAGCCGGATTTGCTGGCCTCGCCGGAAATGTTTACTTCGAGGAAGGTGGGCAGACTACGGCCGTTCTCATGCAGCTCTCGCACCAGCCGATTGGCAATTTTTAGCCGATCTAGCGCGTGGAAAACGTCGGCGTGCACGGCCGTTAACCCCGTCTTGCGGCTTTGCAGCGTGCCAATCTGGTGCCAGACGATGCCGCTGTCCGGCCCCAGAGCCGCTTCCACGGCCGTGTGCTTTTCCGCCAGTTCCTCCGGCCGGTTCTCGCCAAACTGGCGCATCCCCACTTCATAGGCTGCCAGCACTGTTTCCACCGGCCAGGTCTTCGTCACCGCCACCAGGGTAATGTCTTCCGGCTGGCGGCCCGCACGCCGGGCCGCGGCAGCAATGCGTTCGAGAACGGCCGTGTATCGTTCTGCAAGCTGGTTAGTTGTCATTTTGTACCCGAGCAGGTGGTCAGGTGATCCGGTGTTCAAGTATTCAGGTTCACCTGGACACCTGATCACTTAAACACCTGATTACCAAATCACGATTCTTCCTCTCCAACATAGCTAATCTGGAAAATGATCCCGGTTGCCCAGTCAGCCACATACAAATTACCATCCGGGCCGACTGTTACATCTACCGGCGCGGCATAACCCATGGAGAAATCGCTGGGGCCGTCTTCCGGGCTGATGCGCACGATCTTTTGTGCGCCGGGAAAAGCGCTCCAGAACGTCAGAAAAACACTGTTGTAATAACCGGGAAACACGCCCGACAAATAGGCGGTAATGCCCGTCGGCGAAGCGTGGGGCATAAACGTATAGGTGGGCGGGATGATTTCCACATCAGGTGGCGCCTGGAAACAGACGTCACAGTCGTACCACGGATAGCCATGCTCACCGCCGGGCACCACTTTGTGCAGTTCTTCCGGCGGGCCAAAGTCGGGGTCGTTATCGCCGGCCCACAGGTCGCCGTTGCCATCCCAGGCAATGTCATAGGCGTTACGCAGTCCCCGAGCATACACTTCTATCTCGCTGCCATCGTCATTAAAACGCAGGATGCTGGCCTCATACGGCTGCAGTTCATCCTGCTCGTTGGTGCCCAGAATCTCGCCGTGATCGGCGCGCGCGCCGACGCTGACGTAGCCATAGCCATCCGGGCCAAACGCAATGCCGTTGGCCGCGTGGAAGAAGGTATAGCAGCAGGGCAGCCCTTCGATGATACGGCCGTGATTGACAATGGAAACGGCCGCTTCGCCACCCTCATTTTCCTCGACCACCCGGCTGGCAACGTAGAGTTCGCCGTTGTAAGGATGAAAAGCGATGCCCGTTGGGGTAATGTACCCGCCCACATACGGTTTTGGGTTCCCTTCTGCATCCATGCGGAAGATGGTGCCCTCGCCCACGGCAATATAAAGCAGCCCGTCAGGACCAAAGGCCAGACTGGTTGGTTGACCTTCGACACGGCCGTAATACTTCACCTGAAAACCCGGCGGCACCTGGATACGCGCTTCCCAGGCCGCCACGTCGTCGTTGCACGGATACTTGTCGCTGCACGCGCTTTCCGCGTACTCCGGCTGCACCACACTGCCCTCCGGCGGCGGCGGGGCCACCGGGACGGAAGGATCCACAGTCGCCGTGGGGTTGATCCAGACGCTGGTGGGCGTGGGTACGGGGGTATCGGTGCCTGCCGGGGTCTCCGTCGGCGCGATGGTGGCCGTGGGCTGCGGCGTTTCTGTGGCCGGAACCTGAGTAGCCGCAGCGTTGCCTGAAGTGGGTTGGGGCACGGCCGTTTCTGCCTGGCTTACGGCCGTGGCCGGCACACTGGTTGGCTCTACGGCCGTCTGGCCGCAGGCTGCCAACAAGGCCATAAAAACGAATAAACCAAACAAACGTAATAAATGTCTCATCTCTTTGTTGTAGACTCCTCTTCCCAGAATTAAACGAGTGCGGCCACTTCTGCCAGAATGGTAATACCGGCAGTCTTTACGGCGACCGCTCGTTTTCTTTTTCTACCAATAACGTAACCGGACCATCGTTGTGGATTTCCACATCCATGGCCGCGCCAAAAACGCCGGTGGCTACCGTCAGGCCATGGCGGCGCAGTTGGGCCACAAAATAGTCGACCAGGGGTTCGGCCTGTTCCGGGCGGGCGGCGGCGGTAAAAGACGGCCGTCGGCCCTTGCGCGCATCGCCGTACAACGTGAACTGGCTCACCACCAGCAGCGCGCCACCCACGTCATGCAGCGCAGCATTCATCTTGCCGTCGGCGTCTTCAAACAGGCGAATACCGGCTATTTTGTTCGCCAGCCAGTCGGCTTCCGCGGCAGTATCACGATGGGTCACGCCAAAAAAAATCACAAAACCACGGCCGATTGCGCCGACCACCACACCGTCAACCGCCACCTGCGCCTGGCTGACGCGCTGCAACAAGGCTCGCACAGCGCCTTATTCCTCTTCGTCCATCGCCATCAGGCGGGCCAGTAACTGGCGCGCATCCTGGTCATGGGGATTGGCCTGAATCGCCTGCTGAAACCAGAATTTTGCCCGTTCATACTCCCGCCGGTCGCGGAAAATCAACCCCAGATTATAGGCCACATTGGGGGCAACAGGGTTGATTTCTAGCGCGCGCTCAAAGGCGGCAATTGCTTTTTCATGTTCTTCATCGCGCGCCAGAATCGGATTGCCCAGATAAGCAGCGCCCAGGTTGGTCCACACCATGGCGTTGTATGGTTCTAACTGGCTCAGCGGCTCCAAAATCGCCACCGCCTGCCCAAACTTCTTCTGCAAGATGTACGCCCCGCCTAAATTCAGGGCTACGTCGGGGTTCAGGCTGTCCAGTTCATAAGCCTTTTCGAGCAGCCGGGCGGCTTGCTCAGCATCGCCCCGATGCAGTAGTTCGGTGCCGCGCACCAAAAGTTTTTTTACACTATCGCCGGAATCGGCGCTGGAAAATTTTGCTTTACTCATGTTTATCTTGCCTGCCAGATAATCAAACCGGCCATCACAAAACCACCGGCTAAAAGCAGCAGCCAGACGCTGTTTTGCCGGAAAAAATACATCAATGGCGTCTGTGGCTGCTGTGCGGCCAGCCACGCTTTTTGCAGTTCGGCTAATGTGACGCCTGTAGCCCGCTGCACCCCGGCGTCACAGTCCAGGCCGTCCGTGTAAGCGGCCAGCAAAGCTTGCAGGGTCTGATTGCCAAAGCGGGCCTGAATGTAGCGCACCAGCGATTCGCTTTGGGCGTAAGCCAGCACGGCCGTATCTTCGGCTATGGGAAAGCGCTCGCACAATTCGCTGAATGGCAAGATTTGCTGGGTAGATACGGCCGTTTCCAATACCGCCTCGTAGTTGGGATTCGGATTGGCCTCCATCATCGTCGCCAGCCCTTCACCCAGCCAGATCGGCAGCGAATCATAAGCCACCGGCCCCATCGCCTGATAGAGCAGGTAATGGGTCAATTCGTGGGGGATGCTCTGGCGCAGGTCTGTGGCGGCGGTCCGGCTGTTCACGGCCGTTACCAGCAGCACGCCCAGCTCCGGATGCGCATGCGCGCCCACCCAGTCTCGCCCCGTCAGGCGCAGCGCCGCCCGCAAATCGGCCGAGGATGGATAAAGGTACAGGTCGAAGGCCACAGCCTCGGGCATGGGCGCAATAGCCTGCCAGCGCGGCAGCGATTCCGCCACCACGTCCAGCGCCAGCTGCCCCAGGGCCAGGTCATCGCCAGTCCAGTGCACCTGCACGTTGCCCTGCGTCAGTTCCTGCCAGAGAAACTGGTCGTCCTGGTAGCGAATCTGTTGGGATGGCAGGGTGATGGTTTCACCGGCGGCCGTTTTCAGCACCCACCAGTAAGTTACCGTGGTGAACGGCGCCAGCCGCACCTGCCCCAGGTCTACCCGGTGGGTGAGGTCCAGTTGACGGCCGTCGCCCGCCGCGGCGGGAACCACCGGCACGGTGGCCACAAACGTATTGTCAAACTCCGGGGCCTGGAAAAACAGCGTTGCTTCGGTCACGGCCGTTTCGCCAGAGCCTTGCAGGTGGAATGTCATCGCCTGGCCAAAAGCATACTCGGCCGACGCCTGCCAGCCACTCTCGGCTTGCGCCCCCACCGGACGCACGAGCAGCATCCAAACCGCCAAACTTAACCATCCTACGCACCTGCGCTTCTTCCACATCTTTCTTAACCAGGCCGTCACAACCCCAATAACGTGATAGTCGCTGCCAGGGTCAACGGGCTTAGTAATGTCGTAAGGATAACGATACTCGTAACCGCGGAGGGCTGCAAGTCAAATTCCGTGGCCAGGATGATGGTGATAACGGCCGTAGGCATGCTCGCCTCGATCACCGACGTCGCCCGTCCCAGGCCGGTAATCCCCAAAAAACCGGCCACCATCACTGCCACGACCGGCGCCACCAACAGCCGCAAAATCACCGCCGGGGCAGTCAACCGCCACTCCAGACCACCCTGCATGCTGCCAATTTGCATCCCCAGCACCAGCAGCATCACCGGGATAGCCCCCTGTCCGGCTACTTCCACAGCCCGCAGCAGCGGCGTGGGAATGGGCAGATTGAAAGCGTACACCACAATCGCTCCCGCCGCCGCATAAACCGGCGGCAGCCGCAGCATCCGTCCCAACGCCTGCCGCCAGTGCAGCCGCCCCATTGAAGCCAGAAAAATTCCCACCGAGTACAGCAAAATGGTGCTGGTGGTGTAATAAACGATGGCCCGCGACAAGCCGGCCTCCCCGTAGCGCAGCTGCACCAGCGTCAGGCCATAGTTGCCACTGTTGACAAAAATGGTAACGACTAACAGTGTCACCAGCTTTCGGCGCGGCAGTCTGAGAGCTGTCGCCACCAGCACCGCCAGCATAGCCATCACCAAGATGACGACCACGGTAAACACGGCCAGGTCAATTAATTCTTCTCCTGGCAGGCGGGAGTTGACCAGGGATGAAAAAACCAGGGAGGGGCTCAGCACATACAATGTCACTTTGGACAAAGTACGTTTGTCGATTGTTTGCCAGCGCTGCAGGGCAAATCCAAAACCGGCAATCACGAAGATGGGCAGGATATTCTGCCAGAGGACGGTGACGATGCTGTTCAAGTGTCTTCATTCACATGGCGCAGCCTGGGGATGATGTTTCACCTCCAGGCTGCGCCATGTCCCGGTAGTTAACGATTAGTCAAAGATGTCCCCATCGTCGTAATCTTCGTCGTCAAAGTCTTCATCAGCAAAGTCATCGTCGTCGTAGGCGTCATCACTGCCTTCCACATAATCAAACAAGTCGAGTTCACCGCCCAGCAGCAGGAGCGATTCTAATGCTTCCTGGATCAGTTCATGCAGTTCTTCATACTCCTCATCTTCCAGGAGCTGGCCTAGCAGGCTTTGGGCCTGATCCCCGCCAATCTGCCCTAGACCAACAATGGCCGCAGCCCGCACTTCGTCATCCTCGTCTTGCGACAACTCGGCCAGGCGCGGGATGGCGTCGCTGCGGCCCATCGCTCCGGCGGCCTGCGCCGCTTCGGCGCGCACGGCCGGATCTGGATTGGTCAGTTCTTCCAGGATTGTGGGCAGCCAGCGCGGATCGGCCGTGTTGCCCATGGCAAAGATGGCGCTAAGCTGCATACCGGGATCGTCATCCTCGTAGGCTTCTTCGATAAGAGCGTTAACGCGGGGATGGTTGGCCGCGCCCAGGGCTTCCAGGGCGGCGCGTTTGACGGGCACGGCCGTTTCCTCATCTTCATACGCTGCCAACAACGCCGTAATCACCGGCTCCACCGGCCGCTGCGGAATCTGCCCCCACTCGGCCAGCAGCACAAAGTGAGCCAACGCCCGCGCCGCCGCCGCTCGCGCTTCCACGTCCTCATCCGTCTGCATGATCTGCAGCACAGGCCTGATCAAGCGCACATCCGTAGCATCCCAGATGCCTTCCAGCGCCGCAATCCGCACCGCCGCCAGCGGATCGGACAAGCCTACCTCAAACACCGGCGAAAACTCCACCGAAAAGTTGTCTTCCGTCAAATCCACCAGGTGGCCCATAATCTCGCGGCGGCGTTCGTCTTCCACCTCTGGCCAGGCGGCCAGAAACTGGGCTTCTTCCTCCGGCAGCATGTCCGACAGGCGAAACAACAGGTGCACCGGCACCTGCTCACTCTGGGTCAGCTCGTCTAAAACTTCAGAAAACGGCTTTTTGCTTTCTCTTTTCATATTCCCTCACAAAAAACCTCCCGTTCACACGGGAGGTTCTGCTGAAAATTTACAACTATTTGGGTTCAACCTTTCCAGGTTGATTGAGTGATTTGTCGCGTTTAGAAAGGTATGATGGGATTGATTATATCCTGAACGATCATCACAAGCATCAAACCCAGCAGCACCAGCATGCCAATCACGTGGACCATACCTTCACGCTCCGGTTCGATGCGACGGCCGCGCACCGCTTCAATCAGCACAAAGAGGATACGCCCGCCATCCAACGCCGGAATCGGCAGCAGGTTCGTCAGCCCCAGGGCGACATTGATAAAGGCGAAGAAGTGGAGCAAGGGGAAGAAGGTGCTGTTAGCCACCGAATTCTCCGTCACCTGCCCGGCTATCTGGCTGATGCCTACCACGCTAACCGGCCGGGCTTCGCTGGGCGAAAGCTCGCCGCGAATGAGCATGGCCGGCACCTGGAAAAACAGCTTAATCTGTTCACCGAAAGTGCGCACCGCATCTGCGGCCGCTTCACCCACGTTGCGCGTAATGCGCTCACCGGAATCGGCCAGCGTCAGGCCCACGCCAATCGGACCTTCCACGGCCGGATCGTATTCCCCTTCCACCCGCGGGACAACCGTCATCGTCATCTGCTGACCGTCACGGCTGATGAGCAGTTCTACCGGCTGGCCGCCTTTGTCATACATCGGCTCGGAGATGACGCTGGTATTGTCGGCCTTCTCGCCATCGACGGCCAAAATGACATCGCCGGTGCGAATGCCGGCCTCGTAAGCCGGCGAACCGGGGTTGACGGCCGAAATAGCCACGGCCGGGGCGCCAATGGAAAAAGCCAGCCACCAGGCCAGCAGTGCCGCGATGAAGTTGGCTCCGGCGCCAGCGACCAGCACAAAAAACCGCGCGCGCTTCGGCGCAGCCGAAAGGCCATCGGGGATACTGGGATCATCCTCGCCTGCGGGACGGACAAAACCACCGAGAGGCAGCCAGTTGAGCGTGTAAAGCGTGCCATTGCGCTGGCCCAAAACGGCCGCGCGCGGCGGAAAACCAAAACCAAATTCCTCGACACGAATCTTGCAGAGACGGGCCGCAGTAAAGTGCCCCAGTTCGTGGATGAGAATGATCGGCGTCAGGATGAGAAAAAAGCCGGCAAGCGCCCATAAGAATGTCATAGTACGTTCCTTATTTTGACAGACGGAGGAGAGGTTCCCCCCACTGTCTTGTTAACATTTGGGCATTATACGTCTGGAGAGGGAAGCATCGCAACCATCCCCGGTATGATCTTACCTCATTCTAACCGATAAATTGCGCGAGGGTCTAGAGACAATTGTACCGGCTGGCCCACGTCGGGCAGGTGTTCATCGGAGTCGAATTCTAGTTTGAGGGACACGGCCGTTTCTCCCTCCCCATCTTCCCCGGCCACCAGCACCGTCACAATCTGGTAACGGCCGCGGAAGGAGCAGTCCTGGACACGGCCGTGTACCACATTCTCCCCTTCCTCGCCGGGCGGCAGCAGGCGGGCGGCTTCGGGGCGGATGAGGAGGTGAGCGGGTGAGTGGGTGAGCGGGTGAGCGGGTGTGGGGGTGTGGGGGTGTGGGGCAGTGTAGGCCAGGGGGCCGAGGGGGGTTTGGGCGAGGGGCGGGTCGGCGCTGAGGGGGGCGGCGGGCAGGATGTTGTCCATGCCCAGGAAGCGGGCCACGAAGGCGGTGGCCGGACGGCGGTACAGTTCGGTAGGACGGCCGACCTGCTCGATGTGCCCGGCGTTCATGACGACCACCCGGTCGGCGATGGCGAAGGCTTCGGCCTGGTCGTGGGTGACGTAGACGGCCGTTATCCCCTCCGGCCGCCCCACCAGACCACCGGCCTGCTTCAGAATAGCACGCAGGTCCAGCATCAGGCGCTCACGCAGGGCGCGGTCGAGTGCGCCCAGCGGCTCATCCAGCAGCAGCAGGCGCGGCGCGGGCGCCAGGGCGCGAGCCAAGGCCACACGCTGCTGCTCCCCCCCAGACAATTCGTGGATGGCACGCTCGGCAAAGCCGGCCAGCCCGACGAGTTCTAATACTTGCGCGGCACGGCCGTCTACCTTTTCCGGCGGCCACTCCTGCATGCGCAGGCCAAAGACCACGTTCTCGGCCACGTTTTTGTGGGGGAAGAGGGCGTAATCCTGAAAGACCATGCCGAAGCCGCGCCGGTGGACGGGCACGGCCGTGACGTCCACGCCATCCAACAGCACTTCGCCGCCATCGGCCGTTTCCAGCCCGGCGATGATGCGCAGGAGTGTGGTCTTGCCGCAGCCGCTCGGCCCCAACAGGGCCACAATCTCCCCCGCCGCCACGGACAGCGAGATGGACCGGAGAACGGCCGTGTCGTCGAATGATTTTTGGATGGCGTGTAAGTCTAGCATGGCAGTACGAAAAGATCTGACAAATTTAGCAGGCTGTCGGAAAAGTGGAAATGGCTACACGGATGACACGGATTTACACCGATTTTCTGATGATTTATCCATAAAAATCCGTCGAATCCGTTTAATCCGTGTATCTATCCTGAGTTCTCCAACAGGCTGCCAGGAGATTTGTAAAAATCTGAATCAAAACTCCCCCACGTCGGCATAGCGGAACCGCTCGATGGCGATGAAGCCCACCGCGCAGACGAGCATGAGGATGGTACTCATGGCCATCGCCTGCCCAAAGTTGAGCGCGCCGGGCTGGCCCAGGTAGCGCTGGATGGCGATGGGCAGCGTGAGGTAGCCGCTGTTGGGGCGCACAATAAAACTCGTCGCGCCAAATTCGCCCATGCTGACGGTGAAGGCGAAGACCGCCGCCACCAGCAGCGCCCGCCCCATAATCGGCAAATCCACCTCGCGCCAGACGCGGGCCGGCGACGCGCCGAGCACGGCCGCCGCTTCGCGCAGGCTGGGTTTGATGCCCAGCAAGACGGGCATGAGGCTGCGCACGACAAAGGGGAAGGCCACCAGCGTGTGGGCAATCAATACAAGCAGCGGCGAGGTGCGCAGCCGGTCGAACGTGACCACGTAGCCGAAGCCCAGCGTGACGGCCGACGCGCCGAGCGGCAGCATGAACAGGGGGTCCAGCCAGTTGCGCCAGCGCGACGGCCGTACCAGCACCGTCGTCGTCAGCACCCCCAGCAGGCCGGCCAGCAGCACCGTCAGCAGGGCATAGCCGATGGAATTACGCACGGCCGTTAACGGCGGCACAAAGATCACACTGCCCCGGCGCAGTTGCGGCAGCGCCTGATAGTAGGCCAGCGTAAACTGCCCGTCGCGGTCCACCAGCGAACGCCATACCAGGGCCGCCAGCGGACTGAGTAAAAACAGGCCCAACCCGGCGATGAGGGCAGCCACGGCCGTTTTCTCCAGCCGGGTTTGCGGGCGGCGTAGATTGGTCTGCTGCGGGCGAAAGTCCAGGGACACGGCCGTATGCTGCTGCCAGCGCGCATAAACCGACATCAGGGCAAAGGTGAAAATGATTTGCAGCAGGGCCAGCAGCGCGGCGATGTCCGGGCGCAAAAAGGTGACGTACTGGCGGTAAATTTCTGTTTCCAGGGTGCTAAACTGCGGCCCGCCCAGGATGAGGATGACGCCAAAGCTGGTGAAGGTGAAGAGGTAGATGAGCAGCGCGGCGCTGACCAGCGACGGCCGTAACAGCGGCAGGGTGATTTCGCGGAAAGCCCGCCAGGGCGACGCACCCAGCACCCGCGCCGCCTCGACGACACGCGGGTTGAGATTGGCCCAAAAGCCGCCTACCAGCCGCACCACCACGGCCACGTTGTAAAAGACGTGGGCCAGCAAAATCATCGTCAGGGTTTGCTCGAGCTGCAACGGGGCGCGGGACAAATCGAACAAGCCGACAAGGGACTGGTTGATGGGGCCGTTCGCCCCCAGCAAAGCGCGGAAGGCGGCGGCCACGACGACAGTGGGCATCACAAAGGGAATGGTGGTCAGGGCTTTGAGCAGGCTGCGGCCGCGAAAATCGTAGTGGGCGAAGAGGTAGGCGGCGGGCAGCCCGGCGAGGAGCGTCAGCAGGGTGGACAGCCCGGCCTGCCAGAAGGTGAACCAGAGAATGCTGCGGAAATACGGCCGTTGCGCCAAATCGTAAAACGCCGCCGCTGTGATGCTGAGGCGGAAGATGTTGGCCAGCGGGTAAAAGAAGAAGAGCCCCAGAAACAGCACCGGGAGCAGCAGGACGATGACGCCCAGAAGGCGCAGGCCGCGCCGCTTGTGTACCAGAGGGTTTTGCCGCATCGGCGACAGTGTAAGAGGAAGTGGGGGAACTGTCAAACGCCAAGACCTGACAGGTTTAAGAAAACCTGTCAGGTCTGCCTGCCAGTGTGTATAAGAAGATCGTACAGGAGCAAGGAAATAATATCCGTTATCATTTCATGTAATCTTTTACAACTTTCAGAACTTCTGAATAATCGAGCGTAGAAAAATCTGTTGTATTGAGTTCAATTTGTTTACCGCCAACATTCATCGCTAATGGATATTCTCTGTTCAAATGTTGCAATAGTTCCTCCTGAACTTCAAAATCACCATGACCTGGATGACGATTCCCACTCTTGGCCCGCTCTATAAACCTTTGAAAAAGCGTGTCACTCCTTGCATTGCATATGATTTGGATTATTTCGGTATCGGTTTGTGCTTTAAGGGCCAACACTCTTGGTGTCGTTAAATCAGGGTGAAATGCATTGTCCAGGATAATAGAATTGCCAGTCGCCAACTGTGCTTGAGTGAAATAAAACATCAACTCAATGCTGACACGACCAAGCTGTCGTGCCCATTCTCTATCCTTCCATCCAAGTTGGTCAAACAAGATCTCGCGCACACTGTCTTTGCTGATAACAGGAAGATAAAGTTCCTTAGATAGCCAACTGGCGAGAGTTGTTTTCCCGGCAGCCGGTCTGCCTGTCACAATAATCAGAAACGTTTTTGGATAGCGCATACAATTAGAACCCCACTTTAGTGCAGTCTTCTACCTTCCACTGTGGCCAATCTCCTGACTGAGCCACCCCGCTTGCCATCTTCGCCTTTTTACCGTTGATTATACTATTTGTGGAACGGCCGTTTCACCTGACGTCCCCCACCATTTCATGTGGCGGCAAAAGTTTTATCTGGGTACAAATATTTTTTTATCCCCGTGTGAGAAAAGTTTTATCCGGGTACAAATATTTTTTCATCCCCGTGTGGAAAAAGTTTTGTCCGGGTACAAAAAATTATCCCGCCGTGTTATGGTGAATAACACGGCGGGATAATAATAAAAGGCTAAAACCAGAGACCCGGTCTCTTTAGGAATTCAGGGGCCTGGCAACCAGTGAAGCGTGATGCTTGATGCTTGAGCAGCGGGGCTGCGCGCCTGACGCTTCACGCCGCATCCCCAGTCTCCAATCTCCAGTCTCCAGTCTCCAACCTCCTACCTAGTCGAGTTCTACCAGGTTTGTCGGATACATCTCATCCCACTGCGCCAACAACTCCTCCACCGATTTACGGAGATTTTGGTGGTTGGTCACTTTATCGGCCGTCCACAGCGCCGGGTCCTGCAATTTAGAAAGGGCGCTGCGGTCAGCCCGCAGGCTCAGGGTTACTTCGCCGCCGACCTTCATTTGCGTCTGAATCAGTAATAGACCATCCAGCCGCACCGTTTCGCCGCGCTGTAGGGCCTCCATAATTTCCCGAATCATCTTGCGGAAAATGCCAAACATCTCGTCCTCGTCGAATGTGGTACTTTGTTTGGCGATCCGTCGCGCCAGGATAGAAAAGTCTGCAATACCCTGACTTTTAATCTTGGGACGCAAGGTGTTGATTACGCTGATCTTCTTTGCCATCGGAAAGAACCTCCATATTTGATTGTTGGGAACGTTGGGCTGGCGGCCCTCGTACCCCCTGAACTGTTGATGACGGTGCAAGTCGCAACCGCTTGCGGTTAGTCTATAAAAAGGGTAATGCTCTGTCTATAGGAAATTAAGTGGATAGGGGCCGCGGTTTCCTTACCGCGTCTTCATTGCCAGCGCCAGGAACGCGGTAGGGATACCGCGGCTACAGAGTGGGGCGTCGTAGAGGAGCGCGGAAGGGATACCGCGGCTACAGGTCGGGGATGTCAATGCCGATTAAATAATCTGGCTCTTTATGGCCCCACCCAATCTCATACCAACCTCGACGGACGTACTCCATATAACTGGAATGTGGATAATCTTCCGGCCGCGTCACGTATCCGTGCCTGACTGGGTTGTAATGGATGTAATCCATATGATTCTTGAAATCTCGCTCGCTGCGAATGACATGATCCCAGAAGCCATGCTGCCAGAGGGTGACACGGCCGTTTTCATCCCGCGCCGCCTTATAATTCAGCGTGTAATTTCGCTTTATGGAGTGCATCACCTTTGATATGTTCGTCGTTGGCCCCAAGCGAACAAGGAAATGCTCGTGTAGGAAAACGTAGGCCAGCATGGTAAAGGGATGAAGTTCTTTTACCAGCCGCATGGTTGCCCGGAGGCGCTCGATTTCATCAGGTTGCGCGAATATCGGGTGACGGTGGTGGGTTACGGCCGTTATAAAATACACGCCCTCCTCCGTATAAACCCGCCGTATGCGTGCCCGCACTGGTTCTTCCATGTGATATCCCCCTTGTCATCGCGGTATCCTTACCGCGCCGTTATATCATCATTCCCCGTAGCCGCAGTTTCTTAACCGCGTCTTCATTATCATCACCAAGAGCGCGGTAGGGATACCGCGGCTACATTGGCAGCGCCTCCCCAGCGCGCGGCTCAAGCAACCGCCAGACCAGGAAGATGAGCAGGCCAAACGGCCCGGCCATCAGCGTGAACAAAAGCGCCGGGATACGAATCCAGGCCGGGGCGTACAGGCGGCGGCACTGGCGATAAATCCATGCGCCGGTGAAGAGGTCCAGAGCCAGCATATGGGCCCAGCCCGCCAGCGCCCCTTCCCGCGTGCCCAATCCCTGCCGGATGCCATCCAGAGTGGTAAAATCCGGCAGACCTTCGCCGGAGCTGGAACGCATGGCGGCGATGAGCGCCCCCACGTATTGCAGGGCCGCCAGCATAAACACCGTCGTCGAGCGGCTGGCGCGTTCCGTGAGCGGGTGTTCCGGCGCAAACATCATCGCCAGCCACAGGGGCATGGGAAAAGCGTTAATCAGTTTGAAAAATGTGTCCATTTCAACCTCCAATGGTCAAATCGTGACATGAGATGTCAGGAATGTGGTAGAGAATACAAGCATGAGCGAATCAACCCTGTTTAAAGATAACCTGAACGAAACGCTGGCGGCAACTTTTGGCCGGGAAATCCAGCGGGTGTATGCAGATTTTGACGCGGCGGGCTTCGTGGCCCAAATCGCGCCGCAGCTGCCGCCGCTGGAATTGAAGGAGCGGGTGGCGGTGTTTACCACGGCGCTGCACGATTTTTTGCCGGAATATTACGGCACGGCCGTTACCATTCTCTTGCAGGTGCTCCATCCCGAAACGCCGCCGGAAGACGGCCTCTTCAACAACGACCTGGGCTGGGCGCTGTGGTCGGTGGCCCATTTTGTGGAGGTGTACGGGCTGGACGATTTCGACCTTTCGCTGGCGGCGATGCACGACATCACCAAGCGCTTCTCGTGCGAATTTGCGATACGGCCGTTTCTCGTCCGTTACCCGCAGCAAACCCTGGCCGTGCTGGATGGCTGGACCGCCGACCCCAGCCCCCACGTGCGGCGGCTGGTCAGCGAAGGCACGCGCCCGCGCCTGCCGTGGGGCATGCGCCTGAACCAGTTCATCGACGATCCTACGCCCACGCTGGCCCTGCTGGATAAGCTGAAAAACGATCCGTCGGAATACGTGCGCCGCTCGGTGGCCAACCACCTGAACGACATTACCAAAGACAATCCAGAGCTGGCGCTGGCGGCCCTGCGCCGCTGGAACGAGGGTGAGCCGTCGCCGGAAACGGTCTGGATCACCCGCCACGCCCTGCGCTCGCTGGTGAAAGCGGGTGACCCGGAGGCACTGGCGCTGTTGGGCTTTGGCCCGGCGCGGGTCGCGCTGTCGGAACTCACCGTCGCGCCGGCCGTTATACGGCTGGATGAGTCGTTTACGCTGAGCTTCTGCTTGACGAATGAAACGGCCGTGGCTCAAAATCTGGTTATCGACTATGTGGTGCATTTTGTGAAGGCCAACGGCCGTACCAGCCCCAAAGTGTTTAAGCTGAAAACGGCCGTGCTGCCCGCCCACGCCGCGCTGCCCATCCGCAAGAATCACGCCATCAAGCCCATCACCACCCGCCGCTACTACCCCGGCGTGCACCGGGTGGAGGTTCAGGTTAACGGCCAGATTTTGGGCGGGGCGGCGTTTGAATTGGAGACTGGGGACTAGAGACTGGAGACTGGAGACTTAACCAATCTCCAGTCTCCAGTCTCCACAAGGATCAAGATATGAAACTGGAAACCCTACGCGACTATCTGCTGCAAAAGAAAGGCACAACCGAAGAAATGCCCTTCGGCCCGGAGGTGCTGGTGTTTAAGGTGCTGGGCAAGATGTTTGCCCTGGTATCCTGGCAGGCAACGCCGCTGAAAATCTCGCTGAAGTGCGACCCGATGGAGGCGCTGTTTTTAAGGGATGTGTATACGGCCGTTACCCCCGGCTACCATCTCGACAAGCGCCACTGGAACACCATCACCCTGGATGGCTCTGTACCCGAAGCCGAGCTGCGCCGCATGATGGACGATTCTTACATCCTGGTGGTGCAAAGACTGAAAAAAGCCGAGCGCGACACGCTCCTCTTGTGACCCGCGCCGCTTGCCGCTAAAATTGACACACAAACAACAAATCGGCAGGAGGCAGACATGGAACCAATTGGTTTATTTGTAATGGGGATTTTTATCATTTTGGTGGCGGTGGCAGCCATTGTTCCCAGCAGGCAGCGCAAAAAAGAAGAGCAACGCTCACAAGAATAGCCCGGGCGTGATGGGTGAAGGCTCTCTTCACGCATCACGCTTCAGACCCAATTTTAACTGTGGGTAACGGCCGTTTCCTCACCAAGCTTCGGCTTAAACTGCGTTTCATACAGACTGGCATACAAACCACCCTGCGCCAGCAGCGATTCGTGCGTTCCCTGCTCCACCAGTTCTCCCTTCTCCATCACCAATATCACATCCGCCGCCAGGATGGTCGAGAGCCGATGGGCGATCACCAGGCTGGTGCGCCCTTTCATCACCCGCTGCAGCGCCTCCTGAATCAACGCCTCCGACAGCGAATCCAGGTGCGACGTCGCCTCGTCCAGCACCAGGATGCGTGGGTCTTTCAGAATCACGCGGGCAATGGCGATGCGCTGGCGCTCGCCGCCGCTCAGGCGGTAGCCGCGCTCGCCCACCACTGTGTCATACCCATCTGGCAAGCCAACGATGAAATCGTGGATGTTGGCGGCCTGGGCCGCGGCCACCAGCTGCGCTTCGCTGGCGTCGGGATTGGCATAGAGCAGGTTGGCGCGGATGGTATCGTAGAAGAGGTAGGTTTCCTGCGTCACCATGCCAATGTTGTCGGCCAGGGTATGCAGCGTCAGATCCTTAACGTCCTGGCCATCGAGCAGGATACGGCCGTTTGTCGGGTCGTACAGGCGCGGAATCAGGTAGGTGATGGTGGTTTTGCCTGCCCCGCTCGGTCCTACCAACGCTGCCAACTGCCCCGGCTGAATGGTGAAGTTGATGTCTTGCAGCGCCCAGCGGTTGAGGACGGGGGCAACGGCCGTTTCTTCAGCCTCCTCTTCGCCGTTCTCGCGCTGTTTGCCGCGCTTCAGGTACGCCTCGCCGCCGAACCTGTTAAAGCGGGCCACTTCCTGCAAGCCAATCTGCCCTTTCTCGGCGTCCACGTAGGTAAAAGAAACGTCCTGGAACTGGAGACGGCCGTTCACCTGCTCCAGACTCACCGCCTCCGCCTTTTCTTGAATTTCCACCGGGATGTCCAGCGCTTCGAACACCCGCTCAAAGCTCACCATAGACTGGGCAAACTCCACCGGCGCATTCGTCAGTGACATCAACGGACCGTACAACTGGTTGAGATACGCGCCAAAAGCCACAATCGTGCCGATGGTAAACGCGCCTTGCAGTACCAGCAGGCCACCCACCCAATACACGGCCGCCACGCCCACGGCGCTTACCACGCTCAACAGCATAAAAAACCAGCGCCCAATCACCGCCGAACGAATGCCAATGTCGCGGACCTCGGCGGCGTCGTGGCTAAACCGTTTCACCTCCCGCTGCTCGCGGCCGAACAGCTTCACCAGCAGCGCCCCGCTGACGTTGAGCGTCTCGTTCATCGTAGCGTTCATTTCGGCGTTGTGCTCCATCGATCTACGGCGCAGATCACGCAAAATGCGCCCAATGCGCCGCGCCGGCAGCACAAACAGCGGCAGAATCGCCAGTGCCAGCAGCGTGAGACGCCATTCCAGGGCCAGCATGATGCCTAAAGTCGCCACCAACGAGACGATGTTCGAAACGATGGTTACGGTAGTGTTGCTGATAGCTTGCTGCGCCCCGATCACATCGTTGTTCAGCCGTGACATCAGTTCGCCGGTACGTGTCTGGGTGAAAAAGCGCAGCGACATGTGCTGCAAATGGGTATACAAGGCGCAGCGCAGATCAAAAATGACACCTTCGCCAATTTGCGAATTGAGGTTGCGCTGCCACACGCCAATGACACCGTTGAGCAAGGGAATGAGCACCATGCCCAGGGCTACCAGATTGAGCAGGTGGTAGTTTTTGTCGGGAATGGCGGTATCGATGAGGGTACGAATGAGCAGGGGCGAGAGCAAAGAGAGGCCGGTGATGACCAGAATCGTGATCAACAGCAAGAAAACCTGACCGCGATACGGCCGTGCGAATTCCCACACCCTTGCCAGTAAATCGCGCGTAATTGTGGGCCGATCCTGTGCCTCGTCGTGGCTGAGATACGCAAACCAGCCGCCGCCATGAAATGCCATAACGTCTCCTAATATCTAAAAACTATCGATGACGGTGATACCTAAGCCGCGAAAACTGTTCATGTCGGTCAGCGCCGCCAGCGATTCTGCCAGGCTGATGCGCTGCCCAACCAGCCTGTCCGGGCGCAGTTGGCCGGACTGGATCATTGCCAGCATGGCCTCGTAGCGGAAGGCCTGCATGCCGTGGCTGCCCAGTATTTCCAGCTCGTTGGCGATGACTTTGTGCAGGGGCACGGCCGTTTCCTTCTCATCCCCCACCATCAACCCCACCTGCACGTGCCTGCCCCGCTTGCGCAAGTTGGCGATGGAATTGTAGCAGGTTTCTGCGCTGCCCAGCGCATCCAGGGAGACATGCACGCCGCCGCCGCTGAGGTCTTGCACGGCCGTTACCACGTCCGCCACCTCCCGCGCATTCACCGTCGCCGCCGCACCCATTTCGCGGGCAAAAGCCAGCTTCTCCGCGTCAATGTCCACGCCGATCACATTTGCGCCCAAAGCCCGCGCAATCATAATCGCCGACAGGCCAACGCCACCGCAGCCATGCACCGCCACCCACTGCCCGCCGCTCACCCGCCCCTGGTCCACCATCGCCCGAAAGGAGGTGGCGAAGCGGCAGCCCAGGCTGGCGGCCGTTACAAAATCCAGGCCTTCCGGCAGGCGCACCAGATTCATATCGGCATGATGAATGGCCACGTATTCGGCAAACGAGCCCCAATGGGTGAAGCCGGGCTGAAACTGATGATCGCACACCTGTTGGTTGCCGGAAACACACTGCGGGCACGTGCCGCAGCCGCACACAAAGGGCAGCGTCACCGCGTCGCCCACCTGCCAGCGCCGCACGTCCCGCCCCACGGCGGCGATAACACCGGCCAATTCGTGCCCCGGTACGTGGGGCACGGTTACGTCAGGGTCGTGGCCCATCCAGCCGTGCCAGTCGCTGCGGCACAGACCGGTGGCCCGCACCTCGATCACCACGCCGTGCGGCGGCGGGACCGGATCGGGGACGTTTTGCAGGGTTAAGGGGGTTTGGAAGGCTTCGTAAACGGCCGCTTTCATCAATCGCTCCATACAAGATTGGTCCAATCTGTTGAGATTGGACCAATCTCCATCGCTTTATAGCAAACCCGCCACGACACCGCCGTCTACCTGCATCATCACGCCGGTCACGTAGCTGGCGGCGGGGGAAACCAGGAAAGCGGCCACATTGGCGAATTCTTCTGGGCGGGCCATGCGCCCCATGGGGATGGCATCGGTGACTTTGGCCCGCTCCGCCTCGGCGGTTGTGCCGTTGGTCTCAGCCCGGTATTCAAAAATGTGCGTCACGCGCTCGGTGGCAGTCCAGCCGGGCAAAATGGAGTTGACGCGGATGTTTTCCGGGGCCAGTTCCAGGGCCAGGGTCTTTGTCAGCCCGACGACGCCGGGGCGCAGAACGTTGGAGAGCAGCAGTCCAGGGATCGGCTGTTTGACCGAGTAGCTGGTGATGGTGAGAATGGCCGGGGCGTCGCTGCGGCGCAGGTGGGGCAGCGCCGCCTGGACCAGATGCACCACGCTCATCAGGGTCAGGTCGATGGCTTTGTGCCAGGCGCTTAAATCGGTGGTGTCGAAGGTGCCGCCGGGCGGCCCACCGGCGTTGGTGATGAGGATGTCCAACCCGCCAAAGGCGGAAACCGTTTCGGCGATCAGGCTCTCAATTTGCGCGCTGTCGGTAACGTCGCAGGGGATGGCCAGCACGGCCGTTTCCTCCCCCGCCACCGCCTTCAGTTCATCGGCCGCCGCCGCCAACGTCTCCTCCGAGCGGCCGCAAATCACCACGTTCGCCCCTTCGCAAAGCAGCTGCCGCGCTGCCGCAAAGCCTAATCCAGTAGATGCGGCCACAACCAGGGCCACTTTGCCGTCTAATCCAAGATTCATATTTCACCCCTAGGTTTCTACTTTGAATTCCGTACCGCCGATGGTGATGATGTCTCCGGCGCTGACAACGGCCGTTTCCACCAACGGCGCGCCGTTGAGCAGTGTGCCATTGCGGCTGCCTAAATCTTCCAGCCACCACTGGCCGTATCGATACGTAATCAACACATGCTCGCTGGAGACGTAACCATCGTCCAACAAAATGGTGCTGCTCTTGGCCCGACCAATGCTGGTTAACGGCCGTAACGGATAAACCGTATCCACCGCCGGCTGGCCAGACTCGCACTTCACCACGCGCAGCCCGCCGCTCACCTGCTGCTGCATGGCCAGCACTGCCCGAGACAGGCGCAAATCCTGGTAAATCAACCAGGCAAACACACCCAGGAAGCCCAACAGCAGCGCCGCCGCCAGCAAGCGTAACAGAAATAAAACGATTAGCGGATCCATCTAGTCAGCACTTTACCCACAAACAATGATTGCGCCAAATGGCCCAAAACAAAAAACCTCCCGGAAGTTCGGACCTGCCGAGAGGTTAAATTATAAGGAAGGATAGAACGGATGGCGAGAAACGGCCGTCTCGCCCTATGGGGGAAAAACGCCGGTCGATTCGCCAACGGCCGTGGCCTGGATCATCACGCAGTCAAATTCAATCACCCGCAGGGCGTTGTCGCGGGCGATGGGAAACAGGCCGGTGATCTCATATCCCAGCCCGTTTAGATGGCGAATCGACTCCAGGTAATCGGGCATGTCGTCGTACACCGGCCGGGCCGAGACTTCCGATTGCAGCGCCAGCACTTGCGGCAAGATGCCCGCCGCCCCGGCCAGAACGTGCAAGTCATAACCCTGCGTGTCCACTTTCAGGTAAATTTTGGGGTCAGCCATGTCGGCGAGGAGAGAGGGCAGCAGTTCATCCAGACGGCGCACCGACACAGTGGCCGTCTGATCGACGCGCAGCCCCTGGCCGATGATGAAATCGTTGGGCTGCAAAAAGGAGTTGAACAGGCTGTCGGAGGTAATGTTGATTTTTTGAGCAGTGGTTTGTTCACCCAGGGCCAGGGGATGAGTCTGCCAGTTGGCGTCGGTTACGGCCGTTTCTCGCAGCACCGCATAATCCGCCGCCACCGGTTCAAAAGAGATGATACGGCCGTTAAACCCCAACTGGCGCAGGAAACGGCCGTACTGCCCCCGATTCGCCCCCACGTCCAGCACGCAGTTTATCTCCAGCAGCGCAAACAAACGCTGCAAATGCTTGTCCAGGCGTTCACCAACCGGCTCCGGCGGCGTCTCAGCCGCTGCTGGCGATCCTGAGAATCTGCGTAGAAAACCAGAAAACTTACTCATTAGTGAGTGATTGTAACGAGTTTTGTCCGGCTGCCAAAGAAGGCACAAGGACCACGACGAAAAATCTTCTTCTTCTCCCAAACAAAAAGCCTCGCCGGGTCCTTATGCCTCTTTTGGGGACTAGAGATTAGAGACTGGAGACTGGAGATTGAATGTCGCCAACCTTCCAGTCTCTAGTCTCTAGTCTCTAGTCTCTACACTCCCCACTCTACACTCTACACTCCTCATTACCCCTCCACCACCATCACCTGCGGCGCGTTCTCGCCGGAGACGTCCGGGTTGTAGTAGTCGTAGGCGCTGCTGGCGGGAGTTTGGGCGCGCAGCGGGTACTGCGCCGTCAGCCGGTAGCTGAAGCTGAGGGGCTGCCCGCCGCTGAGGTTGTTGAGGTAGATGAGGATTTGCCGGCCGGTTAGTTCGTAGCGCTGGATAGAGGGCTGGTCGGGGGAAACGGCCGTCTGGTTATAAGCCGCCACCAACGCCGCCAGATCCTCGCTGTTCACCGCAAAGCCCGGCGGGATGCCCAGGTCGATCAGCGCCTGCTTGGCATACGTGCCTTCGCCGTTCAGCGTCACCGTCACGTCCACCGTCACCGCTTCGTTGACGGCCAGTTCCGTGCGGTCGTAGGCCACGTCAATGGTCAGCGCCTCCTGCGGCTCGACGAGTTCCGGGTACGAGGCGAGCGTGTCCCAGGGCAGATAGAAGCTGCTCGTCACCTGATACATCAGGCTGCCTTCCCCTGCCACGCTGATGCCCACCACGCCCTCGCCCAGCGGCACGTCGCTAAAGCCAACCTGCTGCACTACGTCGAAATTCTCCGGCGTTACTTCCACCGTACGCGTTTGCCCGCCGTTGAAGGTAACGGTCACGGTGGCGTGGGTGTTGTCCGCCCCGCTGCGCACCGTCTCGATGAGCGCCTTCAACGATAGGATGGTGGCCTGGGTGTTGTACCACGTGCCGTAGCTGTCTTTGGCGGCAATCAAACTGGTGAGGGCGGCATTAGCGATGTCGGGGTAGCTTTCGGCGCGCAGCAGGGCCAGGGCGGCCAGCGCCGTGGTTTCGATGCTGTTGGTTTGGCCCTCGCTGCCGCTGAAGCTGGCAATCTGGCTGTTCCAGGAAACGCCACCGTTGCCGTTGGGCTGGGCCATGTCGGCCAGTTGGGTGAGGATGCTTTCGGTCTGGTTGCCCACGTCGCTGCCGTCGGCCATGTCCGCGGCCACCAGGGCGTTGGCGACCAGAGCCAGCACGTAGGGATCGTCGGCTTCGCCGGCGTGCTGGCGCACGTAATCTAACCCGCGCTGCGTGCCCGATTCATTCTCAAAGCCCGCTTCCGTCAAGCTCCAGACAATGTAGGCGGTGACGGGCAGCCGGTCATTCTGCAAATTGCTCCAGGTCGATTCGTGGACGAGGCCCTGATCATTCTCCCAGGAGCCGTCGCTCTGCTGTTGATTGAGCAGCCAGCGGGCGGCGCGTTCTACCAGCGCCGGGTCCACTTCAAACACGCGGCTCATGTCGCTGAATTCTTGCAGCCCGTAGGCCGTCAACATGCGGTCGGCGGGCGGGTAACCGAAAAGCGAAAAGCCGCCGCCGTCTACTTCAAAGGTCGTCAGGCGCTGGTAGCCCAGGTTGATGTAATCCTCAGCCTTAAACTGCACTTCGGGCGAGACCTGGCCGCTGGCCTGCAAATAATCCAGCACCAGGACGTTGGGATAGGTGGAGGAGGAGGTTTGCTCGAAGCAGCCGTTGGGCATGCGCAGCATACTGTCCAGGCCTTCCACCACCTGGCTGACCACGCCGGGGTAGATTTTGACGGTCACGCCCTGCGTGCCGGGGATGGCATCGGCGGGGATGGCGACGTTAGTCTGGATGGGCTGGCCTACTTCCAAACGGCCGCTTTCGCTGCCGCGTATCTCCTTGCCGTTGGGCATGACCTGCACTTCCTTGCGGATGGCGTCGGACAGGGTGCTGCCCCAGGCGGTGACGGTGAAGGGCTGGCGGCCAAACTGGTCGGCGCGGATGCGGAAGTAGACCACTTCGATGTCGTTGGCGGCGATGTCGATGGACTTCTCGCTCTCGTCCAGCAGGGTGAACCAGTCGGCGTCTTCGACGACGAGGCGCACGGTCTGCGATTCGGGCAGGTAGTTGAAGACGCCCACCGGCACGGCGATTTCGTCGCCGACGGTGAGGGCCTGGGGCAGGTTCAAATCGACGAAGAATTCCTGGAAGACGCGCAGGCCGCCGGTGGCGGAACCGAGACGGCCGTCTTGCGAACTCGCCAGCGCCGTCATGCGCCAGGTGGTAATCGAATCGGCCACGGGGATGTCCACGACGAGGTTGCCGGCCGCGTCGGTTTCGCCGTCGGGCAGCCAGAACATGGTCTCGGGGAAGTATTGGCGCAGGCGGGGCGGTTCGCTGCCCTGGGCGGACTTGTCGGCGGCGGGCACGGCCGTCGCCATCGGGGCCATTTCGGCGACCGCCATTTCCATCATCGGCTCGATCATCATGTCATCCATAATCACGCCGCCATCCAAACCGTTAACGGCCCCGCTGAATGTCGTCCCTAGCTGGGCGCTAACGCCGGCCAGGGGGACAATCGCCGCGCCGAGAGCCACAAACAGGGCAAGCACGGCCGTTCCCCACCTTTTCTGCCACACAAACCCGGCGGCATGCAGCATGAAAGCCAGCGGAATCAGCAGCAAAAGGACGATGGTCACCGTCAGCCAGGCATCGCCGGGGAAAAAGCTGCCCCGTTCACCGGCCAGGGCGGCGGCCGGCAGCAGGGCCACAAACAGCAGCAGCAGCCCCAGCCCCCAGCCCAGCGCCCGCTCCTTTTTGCGCCAGGCGATGACCAGCAACGCGATGAAGCTGCCCAGACAAGCCAACGCCAGCAGCGCCAGAATCACGTCACTGGAGCGCCAGAAGTATTCGTTGACCAGCATGACCAGACCGTAGAGGAAAATGAGGCCAACCACGCCCAGGCCCACGGCCGTGCCCAATTTCTTCCAAAAGCTCCCGGCGCGCCAGACGGACACGGCCGTTATCCCGCCAATCGCCACGGCCAACCCCAACATCGCCACAAACAGAACGGCCGTCAGACCGGTGAAGTAGGTGTCCTGCCGCTGGGCGGCAAGCTGCATGGCGTCGTCGTGGGAGTTGGCTTGCAGGCTAAAGTTAACCGCCTGCGGCGCAGCTTCGGCCAGCGAGGCGGCGGCCGCGCCTTCCTGCGCGGCGCGCAAGTCGGCGTCGGCGGGCGGTTCCGCGCCGATCAGGTCGGGGACGGAGAAGCCGTGCAGGTCGTATTTGGGCTGGAGCAGCTCTTGCTCCAGCATGAAGTAGAGCTTGGCGAAGCCGGGGTCTTGTTCGGCCAGGGCGAAGACGGCCTCATCGACCACCGCCAGACCGATAGCGGACGGTACGCCTTCGCCCGTTTGCCCGGGGGTGTTGATGGTGAGAACGGCCGTGTCCCCCGGCAAGTATTCCTCTTTATCCGGCGACAGGGTGAGGGCTAAATCGTTGGCCTCGTCCACCAGCACCAGGCGCGTGTCGCGGGCGATGGTCCCATCGCGCAGGATTTTGTAGGCGTGCAGTTCCAGCGTGCCGAAAAGGTCGGGGGTCACGTCCACGGCCGTCAACGTCTGGCCGTCGGTGATGGGCAGGGCGCGGGTGCTGATGGTCTGCCCGTCACGGATGATGTCCAGATAGACCGCGCCGCTCTGGGCCGAGGTGAGAAGGGTCAGGTTCATGGTCTCGCCCACCTGATAGATGGGCTTGTCGGGGCGCAGCAGGACGGATTCGGCCTGATAGCTGCCGTCGAAGTTGAAGGCTTGGCTGGCCGACCGGCCCTGGCTGTCCTGGGCGCTGATGAGAAGCTGCTGGTAGGGGCTGCTGGGGGTGATGGGCAGTTGGGCCAGGCCGTAGGCGTTGGTAACGGCCGTGTCCACCTGCCCCTCCGTCTGCCACGTCACGTCCAGGTTGGCCGGGGCGGGCGCGCCGTCTGGCGTGCTGACCAGCACGTAGAGCAAATTCTCCACGCCGGGGCGGAACTGCCCGCCTTCGGGGATAGCTTCGATAATCAGCCCCTGCTCGGAAACGGGCAGGGAGAGCTGCTTGGCTTCGGTCTGGCTGGCCTGATCGGTGACGCTGGCTTGCAGGTAGAACGTACCCAGCCCACCTTCCAGGTCGCTGCCGGCGATGAAGGCAGGCAGGGTAAATTCAAATTCGTAGTTACCTTGGGCGTCGGTGGTGCCTTGCAGGGTGACGGCGTCCTGGCGCTCGAAGTCGAAGGTGAAGCCGTCCAGGGTGACGGGGCTGTCGGCGACGGGTTTGCCGTAGAAGTAGGCGGCGTTCAGGCTGCCACGCACCACGTCGCCGGGGCGGTAGTAGGCGCGCTCTGTGGTCAGGGTGAGGTCGAATTTGGGCAGGGCGTAGCGTTCGACGGTGACGGTTTTTTCGGAGGAGGTGTTGTTGAGAACGGCCGTAATCTTATAAGGCCCCGTGTTGACTTCGCCCGCGAGTTGGAAATCGGCGCTGGCGACGCCAAAGTCGGAGGTGGGCACGGTCTGGCGGAAGACGGTGTTGCCTTTGCCGTCGGCGATGGCGATTTGTAGGTCTTGCCCGGCGGCGGGCACGCGATCAAAGGTGCTGAGGGCCAGGGCGCGCAGGTGGATGATCTGGCCGGGCTGGTAGAGGGGCTTGTCGGTGGTGAGCAGGATGCGGTAGTCGCGGGACAGGGTGATGGGGCGTTCGAGGCGATCCTCGCCGAGGCGGGATTGGGTTTCGACGACCAGGGTGTAGTCGGTCTGGTCGCCATCGGGCACGGCGAGGGTGACGTTGGCGGTGCCGAGGGCGTCGGTCTGGCCGTCGAAGCTGGCGGCGGTGGAGCCATCGGGGGCTTGCAGGCGCACGTTGACGGTGGCTCCGGCCAGCGGGGCGGCGTCGCGGCTGTCGCGCACGGCCACGCGCAGGGCGGCGGTGCTGCCGGGGACCAGATCGCTCTGGCCGAGGAGGATGGTTTCGTGCTGGCTGAGGTGGTCGGGCAGGTTGGCGTAGTACCAGCTTAGCCCGGCCAGCCCGCCGATGAGGGCGAGGACGATGAGGGCGAGGGTGAGTTTGGCGTTTTTGGACATGACGGCCTCCTGTGTGGGCTGTGTACCTCCCGGAGGCTGGGAGCCTCCGGGAGGTTGGTGTTACCGCTACTGTTGTTAAAGACGTCATCAACTTCCCGGAAGTTCCAATTTCCCGGAAGTTCCAAACTTCCGGGAAATTCCAAACTTCCGGGAAGTTGGAAGTTGAAGCCTACGCCACGACGCCGAAGCCCAGGGACTCCAGGAGCTGCGCATGGGGGCCGGTGAGGGCGAGGCGGGCCAGGGTGCGGTATTCGCTGAGCCAGGCGGTGAGGGCGTTCAGGGCGACGTCGCGGCTGCGGGTGGCGTGCTGGGCGGTGCTTTTGGCCCGTTCCTGGGCGGCTTCGAGGTCCTGGATGTGGGCCACGGCCGTTTCCCCCGCCCTCAATTCCTCGCTGGTCAGGTTGTACTGGGCCAGCGCCGCCAAAATCTCCGGGCTGCCGAGGGCGTTGCTGTAGAACACGCCGGCCTGCACCAGCCAGCCATTCAGGCGCAGCACCCGGCGCTCGTGGAGCAGGATGGCTGTGCCCTGGTCGCCTGTTTTGCCCAGGGCCAGTTTGGCCAACTGGCGGTGTTGGGCATAGGTGCGATCGGCGGCTTGCCAGGCCTGGTTGCGCGCGGCGGTAGCACCTTGCTGCCGGGCATAGGCGTGGATTTGGGCGTCGTGGCGATCGCGGGCCTGAGCCAGCAGGTCGGCGCCTTCCTGAAAACGGCCGTCGTCGAACCCCAACGCCGCCAGGGCGGGGGCGATGATGGGGTCGCCACGGCCGTTGCTGATAGCCAATCCGGCGTTGTGGAGTAATAGGCTGATACTGTCTTTACGAGACACGATGTAGACCCTCCCTTGAATCGAACTGCCTGAAACAATTCCCTGTTAAACACTTCAACTGCCTCACCGATTATCGCAAAACTGCGGGCGGGCGTCTATAAACGGTTGCTACGCGTTTAGAAATGGCTGCTACGCGTTTAGAAGTGGTTGCTACGCGTTTAGAAATGGTTGCTACGCGTTTAGAAATGGTTGCTACGCGTTTAGAAGTGACTGCTACGCGTTTAGAAATGGTTGCTACGCGTTTAGAAATGGTTGCTACGCGTTTAGAAGTGACTGCTACGCGTTTAGAAATGGTTGCTACGCGTTTAGAAATGATTGCTACACGTTTAGAAATGGTTGCTACGCGTTTAGAAATGGCTGCTACGCGTTTAGAAGTGGTTGCTACGCGTTTAGAAGTGGTTGCTACGCGTTTAGAAATGGTTGCTACGCGTTTGCGACGGGTGAAACCTGACAGGTCTAAGAAGACCTGTCAGGTTTTGGGGGGCGGAGCGGTGGTTGTAAAACAGTTGTCAGTGGGAGGACGGTATCTGCCGTACACTACCTTTAAGTAAACCGCAAAAGGTTTTGGGCTTTAGACCCGAAGGGTTTTGCATCCATTTAGTCGAGCAGCCCAGGTTTCAAACCCTTCGGGTCTTCTGAAAACTTTCTACTGATCACGTAAGTAAACCGCAAAAGGTTTTGGGCTTTAGACCCGAAGGGTTTTGCATCCGTTTAGCCGAGTATCCCAGGTTGCAAACCCTTCGGGTCTATGGAGGTGTGTATGCCGACAGCGGTAGAGGTGACGGCCGTTTCCACTCTGAATGAGGCCAGTTTAAGCCCGCGTGGTCCGGTGCAGCCCAGCCCGGCCGACTGGCGCGACCAGACGTTGTATTTTTTGCTGCCGGACAGGTTTAGCGATGGGCGGGAGGGGGAACGGCCGTTGTTCGACCGCACTCAGCCCGAGCAGTGCCAACCCCTCAGCAAGGCCGCCTGGATGGCCGCCGGCAACACGTTTCAGGGCGGCACGCTGCGCGGCATCCGCAGCAAGCTGGACTATCTGCGCGATCTGGGCGTGACGGCTTTGTGGATTGGTCCGGTCTGGCGGCAGCGGGCCGATTTGCAGACCTACCACGGCTACGGCATCCAGAACTTTTTGGACGTGGACCCGCGCTTTGGCACGCGCCAGGATTTGCGCGACCTGGTGGACGCGGCCCACGCGCACGGCCTGTATGTGCTGCTGGACATTATTTACAACCACACGGGCAACAACTGGTTTTATGATGATAACGGCCGTGCCGCCGACACCATGCCCTACCGCTACAGCCCCCCCTACCCCGTGCACGGCTGGCGCAGCGCCGCCGGCGGCATTGTGCAAAGCCCCACCGACATCGACGACGCCGTCTGGCCGCGCGAGTTCCAGAATCTATCCTGGTACACCCGCGCCGGTTCCATCAGCAGTTGGGACCCGGCCGCCTGGGAAGATCCGCTGCACCCGGAAACCGAGTTCCGCCGCGGCGACTTCTTCGAACTCAAAGATTTAGACCTCACCCGCCGCGAGCCGCTGGCCGCCCTGATCAAAGTCTACCAATACTGGATCGCCGTCAGCGACTGCGACGGTTTCCGCATCGACACCGTCAAGCATCTGCCCGCCGAAGCCTCGCGCATCTTCTGCGGGGCCATCAAAGAGTTCGCCGAAGCCATCGGCAAAGACAACTTCCTGCTGCTGGGCGAAGTGGCCGGCGGCGAGACAATGGCCCGCGATTACCTGGAAATCTTTGGGCGCAACATCGACGCCTTTCTGGACATTGGCGGCCCGCCGGCGCAAATCGCCGGGCTGGCCAAAGGATTGAGCCACCCGCTGAACTTCTTCGACCAGTACACCGGCCACGACATCCTGGGCAGCCACCGGGAGACGGGACGGTATCACGTCTCTGTGCTGGACGACCACGACATGGTCGGGCGGCGCAAGGCCCGCTTCGCCGCCGACAGCAGCCTGGACACGCTGGCGCAGCAAACCGCCCACGCCGTGGGCGTGCAGCTGACCACGCTGGGCATGCCTTGCATTTATTACGGCACGGAGCAGGCGTTTAACGGCAGCCAGAGCCAGCATGATTTTGACGTGGAATCGGCCCTGACCTACGAGGACCGCTACATCCGCGAGGCGATGTTTGGGGCCACGTTTGGCGCGTTTGAGACGAGCGGCTGCCACTTCTTCGACCCCAACCACCCCACTTATCTGCGGGTGGCGGCGATTGCCCGGGTGCGCAACCGGCCCGACAGGGTGGGGCTGGCGCTGCGGCGGGGGCGGCAGTATGTGCGGGAGACGAGCGGGGGCGGGGAACGGCCGTTTACCATCCCCAACGCCGGAGAACTGGTGGCCTGGTCGCGGATTTTGTTTGATCAGGAAGTGGTGGTGGCGCTGAACACCCACGGCCTGGAAGGACGCGGCGCGTTTGTGACCATCGACGCCGGTCTGCACAGCAGCGGCGCGCCGCTAACCGTGCTCTACCGCTCCGACTGGAGCGACGCCCAACTGCGCCGCCCGCTGGATGACGAAACGGTCTCGATTAATCGGTTTGAAGGGCGGGCGACGGTGCGCCTGGACTTGCCGCCGGCCAGCATGGTAATTCTGGCCTGAGGCCGGATCAGGGAACGATGACGCGAATGGCCGCGGGAACGGCCGTAATGGTGACCGGCGTCGGACCCAGCAGCTCGCCATCCAGCCAGATAGTCTGTTCCGGCTCGGCTTCCATCACCACCTCCCGGCCGCGCCAATAGTGCCAGCGGGCCTGCTCGGTGGGCAGGTTGAGAAAGCGGCCGGTGGCGGCGGTCAGCGAGGCCAGGTCGGTATTAAGCAAAAACACATCCAGCAGGCCGTCGGCCACATCAATCTGCGCATCAATAGACAGCGACACACCGCCTAAACTGCCCGCATTGAGGACAACACAGACAAATCCCTCGTCTTCCACCAACTCGCCGTCAATCGTCAGCCGGTAGCGGGCGTGGTTCAGGCCGCGCAGCAGGCTAATCACCGACATGGGGTAGGCCAGGACGCCGTACTTGTCTTTCATCTCGCGGCTGGTCTTTTGCTCCTCCTCCACCCCGGCGTACAGGCGCAGCATGAAATATTTGTCTCCGGCGCGGGCCAGGTCAATCGCCTTTGTCTTGCGGCTGGTGCAGATCAGTTCGGCCGCCTGGCGCAAATCGCGGGGGATCTCCAGCTCGAAGGCCATGGCGTTGCCGGTGCCACCGGGCAAAATGCCCAGGGGAACGCTGCTGCCCAGCAGCCCATTGGCCACTTCCATCTGCGTGCCGTCGCCGCCGTACCCCACGACGAGGTCGGCGCCGTCGGCCACGGCGGCGCGGGCGAGGCGGGCGGCATCGCCAAACTGGTGGGTGAGGCGCATGGACCAGGACACGCCGTATTGGCGAAAGACGTCGTTGAGGGTGTTGAGGATGGGCTCAGCCTGGCCGGATGAGGGATTGATAACAACGACGACGTTTTGATAGGACACGGCCGTTTATCCTCCATCTGCCGGTAGGTGAACCCCAACAGTTTGGGTGGTCACGCTACCAGCAGCCTACTACCTGGCGCAGTATGCCCAGTTCGCCCACATGGTAGGCGTTGTGATCGGCCACCACCAGGATTTCGCGCAGCACGTTGTGCCCTTCCCAGCCATGCGGAATCTGGGCCAGGAGGTCGGTTGCCGGGTCGCGGACGATGTCTACCAGCGCCTGCCGATCGGCCAGGAACTGGTCGATGGTGGCCTGCCAGCCGGCCCTATCGGTCTCGGCCTCGCGCGCCGGCCACAGATCGTCCGGGAAATCCAGCTCTTCATACGCGGGATTGCGGATGTAGTCCAGAATATCGTACTGGCTGATACGCAAATGTTCCAGCAGATGCCAGAAGGTATAGGGGACAGCGGGCGCACGGCCGTTTATCCACGCCTCCGGGAAATTCGCCACGGCATCTTCAAACGTCATATGCGCCTGCCGCTTTACCAACAGGTTCACCAACTGTTCTCGCAGTTCATCGTCCGCCATTTTACTGCCTCCTTGTTTCAGACACAGATTTACTCGCCACCCTATTGTACCCGCTATGGCAATAGGGAGTGATGGTGGATGACGGCCGTTTCGCTGTCTTATATCCTCATTTCTATCCTGTGTTTCTATCGCTGATAGATGGGCAAACGGCCGTTACCCCCTGGTCCGGCGCACACATCAACCCACCCGGCAGAAAACGCCGCCCCGCGGACAACAGATACACACATCCAGTCCTTCCAACAGTTAAAAATTTATGGCACAATAAAAACACGCACCCACACCCATCGCTCCTTTTAGTCGTGAGGCTGCAAAAAACACAGCCTATCTACAGGAGGTTTAATCCCATGAAAGACAAACTGCGCCATAACATCACCGATCTGGCTCTTACTGCCCTGGACCTGGTTGCGCCCGGCAAAGGCATTCTGGCCGCGGACGAAAGCGAAGGCACCATCGAAAAGCGGTTCAACACCATCGGCGTCGAGTCCACGGCCGAAAACCGCCGCGCCTACCGGCAGTTGCTCTTCACCACCCCTAACGTTGAAGAAGCCATTAGCGGCGTTATTTTGTTCGATGAAACCATTCATCAGGCCGCCGACAATGGACGGCCGTTTCCCCAACTGCTGCAAGACAGAGGCATCATCCCTGGCATCAAAGTCGATAAAGGCAAAATCGAC
Source organism: Ardenticatenaceae bacterium (assembly GCA_020634395.1). Taxonomy (GTDB): domain Bacteria; phylum Chloroflexota; class Anaerolineae; order Promineifilales; family Promineifilaceae; genus Leptovillus. The sequence continues at coordinate 73,590 of JACKBU010000002.1, forward strand.
CTGCCCGGTTTTGACGGCGAAAAAGTGACGGAGGGGCTGGACGGCCTGAACGGCCGTCTGGCCCATTACCGCGAGCTGGGCGCACGTTTTGCCAAATGGCGGGCCGTTTATACCATCGACGATTACCTGCCCACCCATACCTGCATCCAGGTAAACGCCCATGCCCTGGCCCGCTACGCCGCCTTGTGCCAGGCCAACGGGCTGGTTCCCATCGTCGAACCGGAAGTGCTCATGAACGGCGACCACGGCCTCGACCGCTGCGAAGTGGTGACCGGCGCCGTCTTGCAGGCCGTCTTTGCCGAGCTGCTGGCACAGGGCGTGGCCTACGAAGGGATGCTCTTAAAACCCAACATGGTCCTGCCCGGCCAGGATTCCCCGGAGCAGGTGACTGCGGAGGAGGTGGCTGCCGCCACCCTGCGCTGCTTCCGGCGCGTCGTGCCGGCGGCCGTGCCCGGCATCGTCTTCCTATCTGGCGGGCAGGGACCAGAGGAGGCTACGGAGCGGCTTAACGCCATGAACGCCCAGGGCAGCCAGCCGTGGGAATTGAGTTTTTCCTTTGGGCGGGCGCTGCAAGAGCCCGTGCTGCAGGCGTGGCAGGGACAGGCAGAAAACGTCAGCCAAGCGCAGCAGCGCTTTTTGCAGCGGGCTATGTGCAACAGGGCGGCCCGCCGCGGCGATTATGGTTCTGAGATGGAGGAGGCATGGCCGTTGGTGGGATAACGGCCGTCCCCATCACTGGGCCGGCACTGTGACAATGTGCGCCGGGGCGTCAAACGCCACTGAACCGTCAGCCTGGACAAAACGGGCCAGCTTCGGCAGCGCATAGCGCCGAAAACGCTCATACCCTTCCTCATCCACAATATCGGCCAGGGTCCAGCCTTTGATGTCGGTGTAAATCCAATCCTCGACGGAAGGAAAACAGGCTTTTCCAGGAACTGTCTGGATGGAAAAATCATTTAAACCGGCGGCCGTAAACAAAGAGGCTAATTTTTCCGTATCGCCCAGGGAATAGGGCATCTGGATGGATTGGGCGGCTTCAGGACCAAACAGTTCGTCCAACATTTCGGCTACCAGGGCATAACCGGGCGTAGCGGCCAGGGAATCCCACACGGCCACGGCCGTTTGCCCCTTCGGCCGCAGCACACGATTCATCTCGGCCAGGGCGCGCGCGGGATCTTCAAAAAACATCAGGCCAAACTGGCTCACCACGCCGTCAAAGCTGTTGTCTGCAAAGGGCAGTTCTTCGGCCGGGCCGACTTTCCAGGTGATGGATGGTGCTTTTTGGCGGGCAACGGCCAGCATGCCTTCATTGATGTCGAGGCCGACAACACGCCCCGCCTCGCCAACCTTCTGGGCGGCCGCGCGCGCTAAAACGCCTGTGCCACAAGCCACATCCAGCACTGCCTGCCCTGGCTGCACGTTGGCCGCCGCCAGAAGGCGCGGCGGCCATTCGGCAAAAAGCGCCGGGATGAAAAACTGTTCATACACTTCGGCTGCACTGGTGGCTACCTGTCCTTTTTCATGTTCGTTCATGGGTAAATTCTCCAAAAATTGGGATGTTGATTAAACGCTACGGCCGTCTGGCTACAGACTTGTCAGCTTGGGGCCATTTCGCCGCAGGCAGCACCCCACACAAATAAAGGTCATCTAATGCAAGATATAATGAACGGAGCCGTGGGAATAGTTCAAAGATTGAACTAGAGTTGACAAGAGCCCATAAAATAGAATAGGCTCTGATTTTTGAGGAAATGTATGATGTACAAGTATGGACAATACTGCCCCATTGCCAAAGCTGTCGAAATCTTAGGCGACCGGTGGACTTTGTTGATTATTCGTGATCTCCTCACCGGCGCCTGCCACTTCAACGAAATTGAACGCGGTCTACCGGGCATCTCTCGCGGGCTTTTAGCATCGCGGCTGCGCCGCCTGGAGCGCATGGGGCTGGTAGAAAAAGTGCACGTTGAAAACGGCCGTCAACGCACCGCCTACTTTCTCACCGAGGCCGGCCAGGAATTGAAGGAAGTCATCAATTCGCTGCTGATCTGGGGCGCGCGCTGGGCGTTTGAGGAACCGGCCGAAGAAGACCTCGATCCGGTGCTGCTGATGTGGTGGATGCGCAGCCGTGTATACGTGGACCACCTGCCCGACGAGCGGGTTGTCGTGCAGTTTTGTTTCACTGGCGCCAGATACGACACCTTCTGGCTGCTCCTTACCAAAGAAGACGTTTCCGTCTGCCTTACCGATCCTGGTTTTGAAACCAACGTGCTGGTAACCACTCCTTTATCCACGTTTTTCCAGATCTGGTTAGGCCGCATCGAATACGACGATGCGCAAAGAGATGGCTTAATAGAGATAGATGCCATTCCGGCCCTGGCCAATGCGTTTCCAACCTGGTTTGCCTATAGTCTGGCTGCACCGGTGGTCCGGCAAACGGCCGTATCATCCACCGCCTAGCCACACACGTGTATACTTCCCACTCCAAGACCGCATGAACACTTCCGGTTCTACCCGCCCGCTAACTTTAATCCTAAAGCGCTATGTGCTGCCTGCCCTCGGCCTGTTTTTGTTGCTCGGCTGCTCTGCCCTGCCCACTCCTACCCCGTCTGCCGAGGTTTCCTCACTCACTTCTGTTAGCCTGACCAGTCCCGCCTTTGCTGACGGCGAAGCAATTCCACCCAAATACACCTGCGATGGCGAAGACATTTCGCCGCCGTTAAGCTGGCAAGGGGTGCCGGAAGATGCTGCCAGCCTGGTTCTTATCATGGACGATCCCGATGCGCCTGGTGGAACCTGGGTCCACTGGGTACTCTACAACATCCCGCCTGCCCTTAGCAGTCTACCGGAGAACGCCGCCGCCGGCGCAGTCGCCTTCGGCCAGGGCTATAACAGTTGGCAGCGGCCCGGTTTCGGAGGCCCCTGCCCGCCTAGCGGCACCCATCGTTACTTTTTCACACTGTATGCGCTGGACTCGCCGCTCTCCCTGCCAGAAAACGCCACCAAGGAAGATGTGGAAAACGCCCTGGCGGGCCACATCCTCGCCCAGACACAGTTGATGGGCACCTATACCCACCGGTAGTTCCTCAGCGGTTCATCCAGCAGCGTGTGTCTCATCCAGAGCTAATCAAGATAACTCGGCCCAACCCCTCCAGACCAAATAATGCGCCAATAATTTACCTCGCATGGAAGTAACGGTAGTACTTATGTCCTAATTGTGGTTTTGGCAGTTGCTTTTTGGCTTTTTGCCCCGACTATTAGGGTGTACTCGCGCGGAGAAGTCTGCTTGCCGCGCGAACATGATGGTTTATTGGATACCTGTAAGATAGGGAAGTAGAGAAACTAAAATGGAGCAGAAAATAATGAACCTGAGACAACTAGCCCTGGAAACGGCCGTTTCCACACCAGGGGCAATCCCCACTATATAAGATCCAACCACATCCATGCCGATTATGGCTGCCCGAACTCGCACATGGGCAGAAAGAGGAGTCTGTCTGCGAGAACGGCCGTGATCCGGCAATAACTCCCAACCGGCCAGCCGCCATAGCGCACTGCCGCCTGGCTCCCTGACTGCTTGGAATTTCCCCTTTTACCTATCAGCTAACATCGACGCCCCTCGGCGCACAACGCCGGTTATGCCCTTGCGCGTCCGGCCGCGCCTTTACCTGGGAAGAGAATGCGTTGCGGCAAACGTAATGCCGGGCAACGGCCGTGTCGCAGCGTCAACAAAACTTTTAAGAGAGGAGCGTGAACGTGAAAGCGCAACTAACACCAACTTTTCCAAACTACATCCAATTACGAGATCACTCTCGTATTCCTGAATGGCTGTGGGAGATTTCCCGCCTGGGCAGTGTGATCGCTGCTATCTCCCTGGCCCTCATCCTGATCATCTCGCCGGATACCGGGCTGTTCATCCTCTGGAAGCTCGTCATCCCGGTTCTACCCCTTACCTTCCTGACCCTGCCCGGCCTGTGGCGCAACGTCTGCCCCCTGGCCGCCTTTAACCAGACCCCGCGTCTGTGCAACTTTAGCCGCGCCCTGACGCCGCCCAAATGGCTCAAGGATTACGGCTTTATCATCGGCATGATCAGCTTTTTTGTCCTGGCTTCCAGCCGCAAATGGCTGTTCAACAAAAGCGGCCCCGCCAGCGGGCTGCTCTTATTGGGCGCGCTGCTGGGCGCGTTTATCGGCGGGCTGCTCTACAAAGGCAAGAGCGGCTGGTGCAGCAGCATCTGCCCCCTCTACCCGGTGCAGCGGCTCTACAATCAAACACCGTTCAAGGTTATTCCCAACAATTACTGCACCCCATGCGTAGGCTGCACCAAAAACTGTTACGACTTTAATCCTGGCACTGCTTATCTGGCAGACATCCACGATCCTGATCGCCACTACGCCAACAGTCGCAAGTTTTTTGCCGCCGCGATGCCCGGTTTTATTCTGGCCTTTTTCACTCTGCCAGATGTGCCGGCCATCTCGCCGTTGGCGCTTTATGCCCAGATGCTGCTTTATATGTTCATCAGCATTGCCCTGTTCACCGTCGCCGATACATTCATCAAAGTGTCGCCCAACAAGCTAACGGCCGTTTGGGGAGCCGCTGCCTTTTCTCTTTTCTACTGGTTCGTCCTACCGGCCTGGCTGACCAGTGTTACCGGGCTGCTGGGCCTGAGCTTACCCGTCTGGATTGGCTGGCTGGGCCGGGCCGACATTATTGTGCTGGCCTCTGTATGGATCCAGCGCACCTACCTCAAAGAACGCCACTACATCGCCGAAAAAGGTCTGCCGGTGGCTGCCCCTGTGGCAGCGCCTGCCCGCGCCGGACAAATTGCCGTTACTTTCCAACCTGGTGAAACGGCCGTTTCCGCCGCCCTGGATGAATCGCTGCTGGAGATTGCCGAAAAGAACAACCAGCCCATCGAAGCAGGGTGCCGCATGGGTATGTGCGGGGCCGATCCCATCACCGTTGTTGAAGGCATGGAAAACCTCTCGCCGATGGGCGACGAGGAGCGCTGCACGCTGGAACGCCTGGGCCTGAGCAAAAACGCCCGCCTGGCCTGCATGTGCCGCGTCAAAGGCGACGTCTGCGTTTCTCTGGATGCTGCCCAAAGTGACGAGCCTTTAGCCGCCGCAGAACCCATCGTGCATGATCCAGAAGTCCAGCAGGTCGTGATCATTGGCAACGGCATTGCCGGTGTTACCGCCGCCGATACCATTCGCCGCCACCACCCTGACTGCGCCATCCATCTGATTGGCCGCGAAAAACACCCGTTGTACAACCGCATGGCCATCAGCCGCCTGATTTACGGCCGTTCCGCCATGAGCGGTCTTTATCTGCAGCCAGACACCTGGTACGAGGAACGCGCGATCACCAACTGGCTGAACACACAAGTCACCCAGGTCGACAAAGACGGCCGTGCCGTGGCTCTGGCCACCGGCGAGACGCTGCCCTACGATCGTCTCATCCTGGCCTGCGGCAGTTCCAGCTTTGTGCCCGATCTGCCTGGCTTTGGCATGCCCGGCACCTTTGTGCTGCGCGAAGCCGACGAAGCGATGGAGATTCGCGCCTTCCACCAGGAACACCGCTGCCGCAGGGCGGTCATCGCCGGCGGCGGGCTGCTGGGGCTGGAAGCGGGCTATGCGCTGCATAAATTGGGCCTGCACGTCACCATCTTGGAACGCGGCCCCTGGCTGCTGCGCCGCCAGCTAGACGAACGAGGCGGTTACCTGCTGCAAAAGCACCTGGAAAAGCTGGGCATGCAAATTCTGCTGAGTGCCGAAACCGACAGACTGTGCGGCGAAACACGCCTGCAGCGGGTTATGCTGAAAGATGGCAGCTTTATGCGCGCCGACATCTTCCTGATGGCGGCCGGCATTCGTCCCAACACCGAGTTAGCCGAGTCGTTGGGTCTGGCTGTAAAACGCGGTGTGCTGGTCTCGGACCAGATGCAGACCAGCGAAACTGGTATCTACGCCGTGGGCGACGTGTGCGAGTTTGACGGTGAAGTGCCCGGTTTGTGGGCCGTCGCCACAGAACAGGCGCGCGTTGCGGCCATCAACGCTATTGGCGGCGCGGCCGCCTACAAGCCGGTGGTGCCGGCCACGACGTTGAAGGTTGTGGGCGTGGACGTCACCTCTATCGGCCAGGTGAATGCCGGACCGGGCGAGGGCGAAATTGTGCTGGAAGACAGCGCCACACAGCGTTATCGCAAGCTGGTCATTGCCAACGGCCGTATCGTGGGCGCGATTCTGCTGGGTTATGCCAAAGAGTCCACGGCCGTTACAGCAGCCATCAAACAAGGATGGGACGTGACCGCCATCATGCCGGCCTTGCTGACTGGCGATTGGGACGTGCTCCGCGAACTTCAGGCAAAGCCTGCGGTGCATTAGTCCGTCCGCCTGGATTGGCGTTGGGATTATCTCTGGTATCATCAGTGGGTGGAAACGGCCGTTTCCATCCATTGATGATACCGAGAATCCTATGAAACGATGGCAAAAAATCCTCTTAACCGTGCTCGGCGTGATAGCGATCCTGGCAGCTGCGCTTTTGGCTTATGCTTTCTGGCCTGTTCACCAGGATTTAAGCTACCTGGCGGCCGTCGGCGACAAGTACGATGCTGTCATTTTGCGTGACAGCTGGGGCGTGCCCCACATCTTCGGCCAGACCGACGCCGATGCCGCTTATGGCCTGGCCTACGCCCACGCCGAAGACGACTTCGATACCATTCAACTGGCTCTCGCCGCGGCCAGGGGGCAGCTCGGCCCCATCGGCGGCCCCGACTTGGCGCCCAACGACTTCCTGGTGCAGCTTTTGCGCATTCCGGAAGTTGTCGCTGCCGGCTACCCAACCCTCGCCCCGGAAACCCGCGCTCTGGTCGAAGGTTATGCCGATGGCCTGAACCATTACGCAGCCCTGCACGCCGACGAGGCGTATCCTGGACTTTTTCCTATCACCGGGCAGGATGTGGTGGCCGGGTTTGTGCATAAGACACCCTTCTTTTTTGGTGTGGAGGAGGTGATTGGGAGTTTGTTTGGCGAGGAACGGCCGTTGCCCGTTGCCACCAAAGAAGCCGCCAGCCAGCTACCGGCGACTGTGCGTTACGGCTCCAACACCTTCGCCGTCAGCCCGGCGCGCAGCGCCAACGGCGAAACCTTCCTGGCCGTCAACTCCCATCAGCCCTGGACCGGACCGGTCGCCTGGTACGAAGCCCACGTCCACAGCGAAGAAGGCTGGAACACAGTCGGCGGATTGTTCCCCGGCGCACCCGTCGTCCTGGTCGGCCACAACGAAAATTTGGGCTGGGCCTTCACCGTCAACAGCCCCGATCTGGTGGATGTATACGTCCTGGACATCAATCCCGACAATCCCAACCAGTACCGCTTCGACGGCGAGTGGCGCGATCTGGAAGTACGCAGCGTGCCCATCAAGGTCAAAATCATGGGGCGGCTGACCTGGACCGTGCACGAAGAGGCACTCTGGTCGGTATACGGGCCAACCGTGCGCCAGCCGCACGGTGTCTACGCCATCCGCTATGCCGGCTATGGTGAAGTGGGCCTGGTGGAGCAGTGGTACCGCATGAACAAAGCGACCACCTTCGAAGAATGGCAAACAGCCATGCGCGAAGGTGTGCTGCCGATGTTTAACGCCGGTTACGCCGACAAAGAAGGCAATATCTATTATCTATACAACGCGCTGCTGCCCATCCGCGCCGCCGGCTATGACTGGCAGCAGTTCCTCCCCGGGGATACGTCCGAAACCTTGTGGACGGAGTATCTGCCGTTTGATCAACTGCCGCAGGTGCTTAATCCGGCCTCCGGCTTCATCCAAAACGGCAATAGCTCACCATTCCAGACCACTATCGGAGCTGAAAACCCGGACCCGGCCGATTATGCGCCGACGTTGGGCATCGAAACAGGCATGTCTAACCGGGCGCTGCGCGCGCTGGAGTTGTTTGGCGCCGATGAGTCCATTACGGCCGAAGATTTTTACACGTACAAGTTTGACATGGCTTATTCGGCAGACTCGGACATTCCGCGCTATGTAGACATCATTGTCAATGCGCCGGAATTGCAAAACGAAGACACGGCCGTGCAGCAAGCCATGGCGCTGCTGCAAGATTGGGATTTGCGCACGGACCCCGACAGCCGCGCCGCGGCACTGATGATTCTGACGCTAAACTATGTCAACGACAATGGGCACATCAATCCCTCCAAGCTGGTGGGGGCAGACATTGATCCGGAGCTGGTTGTGGCCGCTTTTCAGGCGGCGGTTGCCAGCTTACAAGAGCACTTTGGTCGGGTAGATGTGCCTTGGTCGGAGGTAAACCGGCTGGTGCGCGGCGATACAGACCTGGGATTGGGCGGAGCGCCGGATGTACTGCACGCGGTATATGGCGAATTGGGGGAAGACGGCCGTTTCCAGGGCATTGCCGGTGATTCATACATCATGCTGGTCAGCTGGGACGCAGCCGGCGAGGTCTCCTCACAGAGCATCCACCAGTTTGGCAGCGCCACCCTGGATGATACCTCGCCGCACTATGCTGATCAGGCGCCGCTGTTTGTCAACCGGGAATTAAAGCCCGTTTGGCTGGATGAGGCCGATATTCGCGCCCACCTGGAACGAGAATATCGGCCGGGGGAAGAATAGCCCTGGCTTCCAGATAGAAAGTAAGCGTAGTCGACTAAATCAAGAAACACAGGCATAAAAAATCCCGGTAGTGGTCGCTACCGGGATTTTTCTTAATACCGAGCCTGCTAATTCGGCTGGCTAGGGGACAAAAGCGAACGACGCTGCTATAGCATCGAGCTCGGCTTCCAACTCGGCAAACGAGCTGTCCAGAGCCTCCAGGGTGAGCAAGATGATGTGGTTATCTTGCACGAATATGTATTGTTTGCCCTGAAACAGGTCTACTGTGCCCAGCGAGTAGCGGATAACATAGCTGTTTCCGCCGTTTAGCCCGAGGGGGTCTGAAGAGATCAGCGTAAAGTCAGAACGGGCGGCGGAACTGCTTTTAATCAGTTCCGCAACCGTCTGGGCTGATAATTCCGTCTCTTCTATGAAGAGGTTGGTGTACACAGCGCCAAAATCTTCATCGGCTTCGTAGACCAGGAGCAAATCCATCTGCTGCGAGTCATCGCCGGGCTGTTTTTGCCACCAATCGGCATAGTTGAGGGTATAGCCAAAGGAGTCGTTGGTGTATTGCAAACGGCCGTCTCCCGTTCCCACCACCTGTTTGCTTTCCGCCAGTATATATTCGGCGTCAGAGACCATGGTAATGTTTTCAGAGGTAGCCAAAATCTGTTCCAAGTCCGCCTGGCCTTCTTCCAACTCACCCAGATCCAGATAAGCGAGCGCCCGATTTAAGTAATATGAGTCTACATCCGGTTCTTTTGCCAGGGCGGCCGTTGTGGTAGCAATGACATCTTCAGGACGCCCACTGATCAACTGCATATAGCTCAACATGCCAGGGTCTTCATCAAATAGTCCCGCCTTTTCCAACCACAGATCAAGCTGTTTATTGGCCTCGTCGATGTCCTGGTTATTGCTCGCAATGGTAAACATGATGCGATGCGGTTCTGCCAACTGACCATTCAGTTCCACTCCCGCCTGAGCGCTGTCGTAAGCTTCGTCCAGGCGTCCCATTTGCAGCAAGAATCCAGCCTGAATAATGTAGGCATACGGATTGTTAGGATTCAGATCGATTACTTTCTCTGTCTCTTTAACTGCGTCTTCTAATTTGCCTTGCGCAGCAAGCAGATAGGCGTGTAGTAGGGTAGCCCGATCGTTTTGTGGGTCTTCGGCCAATACCTGTCTGGCTATTTCCCAGGCCTGTTCCAGGTGACCTTGATTTAAATAAAGATAACCTAACTCCAGGCGGGTATTCAGACTGTTAGGATATAAGTTCACAGCTTCCTGATCGAGGGCAACGGCCGTTTCTTCCTCTCCCTGATACTGGGCAATATCCGCCAAACCATAACGCGCAGAAGTTGACCGCGGATCCATGGCCAGCACCCGTTCATAGTCCGCTCTGGCTTTCTCCAGCTCATTTAGCAGCAGATACACACGTCCCCGGAGAAGATAACCACGTACACTATCTGGATTGCGCACAATCGCCTCTTCTGCCTGCTTTAAAGCCTCTTCCTTATCGCCTACCACCTCCAGGTAGTAGGCAGCTTGCAGTAAATATCCAGCAGGGGATTCTGGGTACAGCTCCACTACCTGGCCGGCCGTTTCGGCCAACTGCTCATAGTCGTACTGATCCAAGAGCAGATACTGTCGGCTCTCCAGGGCGTCTGCAAATTGGGGATAAAGGGCCAGAGCCGCATCCAGGTCTTCTGCAGCCTTTCCCAGTTCCACAGTTTTCCGATAAGTCTCCGCGCGCAGCGCGTAAAACTCTGGACGCGTTGCATCCTGAGCGATCGCCTGATTGAGTAGGACGTATGCCAGTTCAGGATCGCCCAGATACATGGCGACGGAAGCCTGGCCCCATAAAGAGGCTGGAGCAGTTGGCGCCACTTCTGTCAGGGATGCGGCTTCTGCTTCAGCCGCATCCCACTGGCTCGACAAAAGTAGATTGTGGACGCGCAGAGCGCGGGCCTCAGTATCATCTGGATTGGCAGCCAGGGCAGCATCCAACATTTCCAGCGCCGCCTGAGGAGTACCTTGCCAGGTGGTTACAGCTCCCAGCGTGCGCTGGGCAATTTGTCGGGCAGGATCGCCTTCAACGGCCGTTTGCAAGACTGATTCAGCGCTGGTTACGGCCGTTTCCATATCAAATGCCCGGTAAGCCTGCCACGCTTCAAGAGCCGTGTGCAGCGTTATTGTGCCATCCAATTCGGCGGCGGCTTGGGCCTGGGCAACGGCCGTTTCCAAATCTCCCTGTGCCGTATACCAGTTGGCCCGCAGAATGTGCAGCGCCACACGTTCCGCGTCCGACAGCCCTTCAGACTGAGCCAGGGCCTTTTCAGCGTGGACAACGGCCGTATCCTCATCGCCTAATGCCTGATGGGCCATCGCGGCCGCATAGCTCAGTCGGGCATGTTGCTCAGCCGTGGAAGCTATCTCATGGTTCAGTACGGTGTTGGCAATTTCCACAACCTGAGCTGGCTCTTGGTCAATGCCATACTCGGCAACAAGTGCCAGGGCCAGGTCTGTTACTTGTTCGTCGCTCAGATACCCAGACTGAGTCAGAGCCGCAGCCATGGCGGATTGGTCAGTTCCGGCCAGCAAAACCTGCATTTGTGCAGCCAGATAGGGCGGCAATAGACCACTGTCTACGGCCGTTTGCGCATCTGTAGCCGCCGCACCCTTATCCGTCCCAGCCAGAATCAGGGCTCGATAGGCATACAGGTCCATCAGGTTGGCATCCTGTCTTAACGCTTCGTTCAAATCGGCCAGGGCGCCTTCCAAATTGCCCTGTTTATAGCGGGCAACGCCGCGCAGTCCATACGCTTCCGCCGTATAATGCAGGGCAAACGCCGGGCGTAAGGCTAGCTGTTCTTCGAGGATTTGCTCGACCACAGACCATGCCCCTTCCTGAACGGCCGTTTGCGCCTGCTGCCAGCGGGCTGCTTCTGCATTTTGCTCACTTACCAGATAAGCAATTCCGGCAGCTGCTAATAGCAGTACAGCCAGAACTCCTCCCAACAGCGGCCAATGGCGGAAGGTTGATTTTGTGGGATTTTTGAGAATCTGCGGGTCTGGAAACGAAACGGCCGTGTCCATCACAGCCCCTTGGGCAACCGGTTTAACCTCTTCACCAGCAGGCGATTCTTGATCATTCATTGTTTCGTTCTTTGGCAGTTCATTCATCGTCTACTCCTCCCCCATCGTCGTTAAAGATAACTGTGGCAGCAACCGTACGCCCATGGGTGCCAGTACAAAACCATTTACCCGATCGCTCACCAGGGCATCACTCACACCATGACTTAGAGGAATAGCCGCCGCATCCTCTAGCAGCAGTTGTTCAATTTCCTGGTACATAGCCAGGCGGCTCGCGACATCCAACTCCACACGCGCCGCTTCCAGCAGGGCATCCACTTCGGAATTGGTGTAACCGCCAACGTTAAACTCACTGCCCGTGTGGTAGAGAATATCCAAAAAGTTTTCCGGGTCCGGGTAGTCGGCACACCAGCCATAACTGACAATGTGACCACGTTCTTCGGCCACTACTGTCTTAAAATCGACCGGATCTAGAAACTCAACACTCACCTCGACGCCCAGTGCTTCACGCCACATCTCACTGATGGCATTCAAATCATCTCGTTCCGAATCGCCAAAACCAGCAGCCGAGATGATGAGCGGCGGCAGTCCATCGGCATACGAAGAAGCAGCCAGAGCAGCCTGGGCAACTTCCACATTATTCATGTTGGCAGACTGCTCTTCAGCCAGCTCGGCGTCGAATCCGGGCATTCCCGGCGGCAAGATTGTGCTGGCTACCAGATTTGTCCCTTCAGCCAGGAGATCGTTGAGCTTTTCTTTGTCCACGGATAGGGCCAAAGCCTGCCTTACCAACGGATCATCCATAGGGGGCAAGGTATTGTTAAACTGTAACAACGTCGTGCACAACGAGGTGTTTGTCTGCCAGTTTTCATGGAATTGATGTGAAGGCTGGCGAACTTCGAGAGAATCTACCGCTCCAAGGTAGGCAACATCCACTTCACCGGCTTCAAACAGGCTGATGGGATTGCCTATCCTGGACAAGAGGAAAACAACACGGGGCAGAGCAGATGGGGCATGGTACTTATCATTGCGTTCAAAAACAAAGTATTCATTTTCAGACCTATCTGCCAAGACATAGGGGCCGCTGGCGTTGGGCTCATATACCCAATCTTCCAGGTCTTTGTCGGCCACGCTGTTGGAATCAAGCACAAAAGAGACCGGATAGGTCAATTTAGCCAGAAAGTAAGGCTTTGGCCGGTCCAGCGTCACTTCGAGCGTGCGGTCATCAACAACCCGCACACCACGAATGGTGTCGGCTTCCCCCTGAAGTTTTTCACGAAATCCAAGAATATCGCCCATATAGGTGTCGGCGGTTGTGGAATTAGTATCTGGATCTGCGGCTCGTTCCCAGCTGTACTGCACATCGGCAGCGGTTAACGGCCGTCCATCGGCAAACGCCAGATCCGCGCCCAGGGTAAACGTATATACCGTACCGTCCGTACTTACATCCCAGCGCTCTGCCAGGTCGGGCACCACCTGCATTTCCGGCGACAGCCGTACCAGACCACTATAAAGTAAACCGACAAAATCAGCCGCCGAGCCGGTTTGCTGAGCAGGATCAAGGCTGCGCGGCAAAGGCTCACTTCCCTGCAAAACCAGCGTTTCATTCCGATCGTAGCCCAATAGACGATCACCGCCAGGAAAAGCCTGGGCCACCATTAAATCCAGTGTGGTGCGCCTGGCCGCAATACTGCCTGGTTTTCCCACAGCAACGATGGTAAGAGCACGGGCATTCTCTTCTATATAGCCCAAATAAATCTGGAAAGCCTCGCCTGCACCGTCTCCTTCCAACAGGGCCATCTGAGCCGAACCCTCGGTGCCATAGGGGATCTCCTCCTCGCTCACGACATGCAAATTACCCACGCCGAGAAAACCGTTTCCCGCAGAAGTGAAGTTTTCTTTGATGGTAGCAAAGGTCGTTTCTTCGTCGGCGTATTCACTCGTGGCAATGACCACTATGTCCATTTGGGGATCGTCAAGACGGAGATAGCCCATCTCTGTTTCCTCGAACTCCCATGCAGGAGGATAGTGTAAGGTAAATCCATCCAGTTCACGCACGTAGACACCAACCGGCACGGCCGTTGGCGCCATCGTTGGAATCACCACATCCGCCACCGGAGTGACGGTGGGCTCCCGGGTAGGCACCTCCGGCAAATTGACTGTTTGTGACGTATCGTCTGGAATACGCAACGGCCGTGTACCGACGGCCGTTGGCTGCCAGTCACTCACCAGACGAGGACCATCCTCCCCGGCCTGACACGCCGCCAAGCCAAGCAGCAAAGCCAGGATAGAAAAAACCAATACTCGTATTTTCATGAAGTTAACCTCGACTTTTTACAAATCTAAGCACGATAAAAATGAGAGCGGCTGCAGCCAGCAATCCGCCCAACGACCAGAACCAGACAATCGACCCCGATGAAGGGTCTGTAGAACTAACAACAGCCGGGGTAGGAACCGGCGTGCTGGTAAAAGTTTGGGCAGCGGCTATCGCCTGCGGCGATGATAAGCTAACAGGCGTATTTGTAGGTGAGGGAACGGCCGTAGACGTTGGCGCGGGCGTCTGGCTGGGGGCTGGCCCGGGCACGGCCGTTGCTGCCTGTGGAATTCCGCCGAGGGCAATGGTTGGCACTGGCGTGGCGGTCAGAGCACTGGCGGCCGCGTCCGCAGCCGACGTGGGTGTGGGAGCATAGCCCAGGCTGGTACGCCAGTCAGCGTCCAATCCGACCGTATCAAGTCCATATACGGCCGTCAACGCCGCGTCCACGTTCTCTCCTGACTGCATCAATTGCAGCAGCACCGTCATTTTCTCTGGCCCATCTCGATTAACTAGATACGCGACCACCTGCCCGCTTTGCGTATAAGCCAATCCGGCTCCATCGGAATAGGCCGAAAACCCGGATGCCAGCGATTTAAGCGGCGGTAAAGAACCGGCAGCTAAGGCCATCAACAGCCGATCCACTTCAGCAGCACTGGCCTCACCTTCTGCATGCCGGGCTAATCCTTCCGACAACCAGGTTGGCAGGCGAACCCCGCGACAGTTAAAGGTAAGAATCCCCTCCAGCAAATGTGTCAGTTCATGGGGAATAATTTCGCCTGCCCACGTCTCCTCACCAGGAGCTACGCCCAACACGGTTATTCCGTACTCCGGAAAAGCTACCCCGCCTGTCCACTCGGGCACATTGACAAGCGCATCGCGCACGGCACTGGCAGAATCGTAAAACCACAGCTGCACCATCTCAGGCTGGGGCAGCCCCAAATCATCCTGCAAATACGCCAGGCTCCGTTGGCTTTGGTCTAGCATGGCCTGACCAAACGTCTCGTCGCCCCTGTACCAGGAAACCGTCAAGCCTTCCGCCGCTAAGGTCTGCCAGGTGTGCGCACTGTCGACTACCACGTATTCTTGGCGGTCACTGATCAGGGTATGGCCATCAGCGTCTTCTACTTCCCACTGCCACCAGACCATCGCACCAGGAGGAATCGCGCCGCTGCGGCGCAGTTCCCATTCCCATTCGGCTTCTACCGTTTCGCCTTTCTCAAAGGTAATATTTTGTAGGGAGCCGCTACTCTGGCAGGAACGGCCGTTTGTGCCATAGCGCAGGGTCACTCGTTCTACGGCCGTTTCCGCTTCCACCCGCGCCCGAAAGCGGATCGTTTCCGGGAAACTCGGCTCGATTTCATTTTGGGAAATAGTGATGGGGGTGGACTGAGCCTGGGTTGTGAGGGGAACGGCCGTTACCCATACGATGACACAAAACAACAAAGCACGCCGCATCGATTTTAATACCATTACGAATAAAGCCAGCACGTAAACAACGCACCCCTCCCTGTGTATGTTGATTGTGAAAATTATTACATAGTTACAGGAGGCGCGCAACACCCTCCGGTACCATTTTACTACTCCTGCACCTATAAAATCGGGGCAAATCGGACTGGCGTGGCCGCGGGCCGCTTAACCAGCCAGGTTTGCCCCGATTGGAAAACCCTTCTACCCTCTGGGGAGGCGATCTCTTAAACTTCTAGCGCAGAACCACCTCCGTCCATGCTTCCAACCACTCATCCCGGTGGGCCTCGATGTCGGCCGGCGGCACTGTCACCGGCTCTGTCGGAATCTGCGCCCACTGCACAAACTCCGGCGGCAGCGCCGCGCTCTGATTCACCGGAAAGACGAACATGTTTAGCGGGATGTCCTCCTGGAAGCTCTGGCCCAGCATAAAGTCTACGAACGCCTGGGCCAGTTCGGGCTGCGCTGTGCCCTGCAGCACGCCCACAAATTCAATCTGCCGGAAGCACATACCCGGTCCCACCAGGCTGGCGCTGGGCGCGCTGTCCACCGGCGGATCGGCGTAGATCACTTCGGCGGGCGGACTGCTGGCGTAGGAAACGACCAACGGCCGTTCCCCATCACTCGCCACCGTAAACTGCCCATAATACGCATCCTCCCAGCCATTGGTGATCAGCACATCGTTGGTCCGCAGGTCGGCCCAATAGTCCAGGTAGGTGTAATCGCCCTCGGTCCCAAACACGCCGATTGTCGCCAGCATGAAGGCCAGTCCGGGGCTGGAGGTGGCCGGATTCTCGGCCACCAGCAGGCTCTTGTACTGCGGATCGGTCAGGTCGGCCAGGGATTGGGGCACAGGCACGCCGTTCTCGGCAAACCAGGCGATATCGTAGTTCAGGCAGACGTCGCCATAATCCACCGGCAGCAGGCGGTTGCTGTCGTCGAGTTTGAAGGCGTCAGGCACGTCGGCCAACGCGGGGGAAGCGTAAGCCTGGAAGATGCCGGCATCCAGGGCGCGGCTGAGGAAGGTGTTGTCCACGCCATAAAACACGTCGGCCAGCGGGTTGTCCTTGGCCAGGATGGCCTGATTGAGCGCCGCTCCAGTGTCGCCGGAGGGCAGCAGCACCACCTGGGCGTTGTTGGCCTGCTCGAAGGCGGCCAGTACGTCCTCGCTGGCGGCAAAGCTGTCGTGGGTCATCACCGTCAGCGTGCGCGGCCCAGCTGCCGCTTCTGTGGGCGGCACGGCCGTTGCCGTCCCGTCCCCGCCGCATGCCGCCAAAACCATCACCAAAACCGCCAGCGTCAAAATCAAAAAGTGTCGCATCTCGTTCTCCTAATTAGGGGAAATGGGACACGGATGAACGCGGATGACACGGATTTTTTGTGGATTTCATCAATTTATCCGCGAAAATCCGCCGCATCCGGGCAAATCCGCGTCCCATCCCTATCTCTTCCAGCTTTGCCGCGTGTGCACGCACAGCAGGCGTCCGCCCGCCAGCCGCACTGCGGCCGTGTCTTCGGTCATCACGTTGCTGACGCCGCGCGCCGGACCAAAGGCCAGCACGTCGTCGCGCAGCGGCCATTCCAGCCCGGTCGTGTGGTCGATGGTCACGTCGCCCGCCAGCGGAATGAGCGAGACGATGTCTCCGGCACGGCCGTTCACCACCGTCTCTCCCTCCACCAGCCAGGCGCGTTCGTATTCATTCACCAACTGGACGGAACGGCCGTGCAAAGCCGGATGCGCCAGCAACAAAATATTCGCCAGCGTCTGGTCCAGCCGCCCGCCCAGCGCGCCAAACACCCAGATCGGCCCTTCGTGCGCCAGCGCCAGCAGCAAAGCCAGCTCCAGGTCGGTTTCATCTTTGGCCGCCGGATGGGTGATCAGCCGGGCGGGTGTGGTGTGCAGCCAGTCGGCCACCTCCGGCGGCAGCGAATCCATATCGCCCACCACCACATCGGGCGGGTGCTGCACGGCCATCAGGTGGCGCGTCCCACCGTCGGCGGCAATGATGAAACTGGCGTGGGGCAGCAACGGCCGTATCCACTCCGTCCGTGCGATATCCCCGTTAGCAAACACAAAAATAGTCATTAAGTCGTCCATGGGTTGGTTAGTTGGTTGGGTTAGTTGGGTTGGTTAGTTGGTTGGGTTGGTTAGTTGGAATGGCTAACAAACTAACAAACCAACAAACCATCCAACCCTCCAACCAACAAACCATCCAACCATCCAACCCTCCAACCGTCCCAAACAAAAAAGCCACCCTTCCGGGTGGCTCAAAATGTTGGCAATAGTAGACGATCTTCCTACGCCGGCATTACCCGGATCAGGTTCGCAGGTCGATGACGTCTGTGGTCATCCTCTCAGCCAGGCTAGCCCCAGCTCCCTGTGTCTTAGGCCGCTGCCGCCAGCGGCTTGTTAAGGTAGACGCATTATAGCGCATCGGCTATCATTGGCCAAACGAGACCGAACCAGACCTGACAGGTTTAAGAAAACCTGTCAGGTCTCCTTTTTCAGGCAGGCCCATGACAGAACAGGCAAAACAACCCGATTTTTTTAGCGAACTGAAGCAAGAGTTACGCCAGGTGTGGGCAGATTTGGGCACCATGTGGAGCGGGACGGCCGTTTCCCTGCGTAACAGCCTGCGCCAACTGCGCCACGCGGAACTGGATTATGTGGTCATGCCCATTGGCGGGCCGCTGCCGGAGCGGGCCGATCCGCCGCGTGGTTTTATCGAGCGGCGACTGCCGCTGCCCGCGCCGCCGCTGAGCCTGGAGGTGGTAAACGGCCGTCTCCAGGCCATCGCCGATGCCAGCAACGTGAAGGGCGTGGTCTTCATCTTCCAGGGGTTTAGCGCCGGGCTGGGCACACTGCAAAACGTGCGCCGGGCCATCACCCGCCTGCGCGATGCCGGCAAAGAAGTCATCGTCTATACGCCCTATCTCGACCTGCCCCATTACTACGTCGCCAGCGCCGCCGACAAAATCGTGGCCCCGCCGGGGGTGACGTTTGACGTGCTGGGCGTGCGCCTGGAGACTGTGTTCCTGAAGGACGCCCTGGCGCGGCTGGGCGTGCAGATGGACGTGGTGCAAATCTCGCCTTATAAGACCGCCTTCAACACCTTTGGCAAGTCGGACATCACGCCGGAGGAGGAAGCGCAGTTAACCTGGCTGCTGGAGGACCGCTACGACATGCTGACGGCCGATATGGCCGACGGCCGTTCCCTCTCCCAGGACGACATGCAGGCGCTCATCGACCGCGCCCCGCTATTTGCCGAGGAGGCGCTGGCCGCCGGGCTGATCGACGCCATCGCCTACGACGATGAGCTGGCCTATTGGCTGGGGGGGGAGCGAGAGCGAGAGGAAGAGGGGGAGGAAACGGCCGTGTCCGATCCCCCATCAGAAGAAGAGGAAAAGTCGCGGCGGAAGGCGAAGCTGGCGACCTGGAGCGAGGCGCGGGGGCAGTTAATGGAAAAAGCGCGCCGCCGCCGTAAGCAGTTTATCGGTGTGGTCAGCCTGGAGGGGTCTATTGTGATGGGGCCGAGCCGCCAGCCGCCCATCGACCTGCCCATCCCCTTCCTGGGCGGGGCGGCGGCGGGCGAGGCCACGCTGCTGCGCCTGCTGCGCCAGGCCGAGGAGATGGACGACATGGCCGCGCTCATCTTCCACGTGGATTCCGGCGGCGGTTCGGCGCTGGCTTCGGATTTGATTGGGCGGCAGATTGAGCGCATCCGGCGCAAAAAGCCGGTGCTGGTGTATATGGGCAACGTCGCTGCCTCCGGCGGCTACTACGTCAGCGCCCCGGCGCAGCACATCATGTGCCAGAGCGGCACGCTGACCGGCTCGATTGGCGTGATTAGCGGGCGCGTCAGCACCCAGGGGCTGTACGAAAAGCTGAACATCAACCAGGTGAGCTTGCAGCGCGGCCGGCACGCCGGGCTGTACCAGGAGATGGCTCCGCTGTCCGATGAGGAGCGCGAGATTTTCTGGGCGGGTATCGTGAACAGTTATGAGCAGTTTAAGCAGGTGGTGGCGAACGGCCGTCATCTGCCCTATGACGACCTGGACGCCATCTGCGAAGGCCGGGTGTGGACCGGGCGGCAGGCGTTGGCGCACCAACTGGTGGACAGTTTTGGCGATTTTGTGGACGCGGTGCACAAGGCAGCGGAGCTGGCCGGCTGGCAGGTGGATGATTCGCTGACGCTGCCGGTGGCGAATTTGTACCCGAAAGACGGCCGTTACCACCTCCCCCGCCCCTTCGACCCCGACGAGACCCCGCCCTCCACCGACGACACCCTGCTGGAACTGGGCCGGATGCTGCTGGGCGAACCGCTGCCGGTGTTGGATGGACGGCCGTTGTATTTGATGCCGTTTGGGCTGAAGTTTTAGAGACTGGGGACTGGAGACTCAGTAGATTAAAAAGCTAAGCCACAGATTTCACAGATTGAACCAGAAAAAAATCTGTGCCATCTGTGAAATCTGTGGATCAATAGATGGTTTTTCGATCTACTGAGATTGGGGATCGGGAGGATGCCGAGGGGCTTGTTGGCGGAAAAACCATGCCCTCGGCGGTAACCGAAGGGCTTGTTGGCGGAAAAACCATGCCCTCGGCGGTAACCGAAGGGCTTGTTAGCGGAAAATCCACGCCCTCGGCGGTAACCGAAGGGCTTGTTGGCGGAAAAACCATGCCCTCGGTGATAACCAAGGGGTCTGTTGGCGGAAAAATCATACCCTCGGTGATAACCAAGGGGTCAGTTGGTGGAAAATCCATGCCC
Organism: Ardenticatenaceae bacterium; assembly: GCA_020634395.1. Classification (GTDB taxonomy): domain Bacteria; phylum Chloroflexota; class Anaerolineae; order Promineifilales; family Promineifilaceae; genus Leptovillus. Next base: position 93,847 of record JACKBU010000002.1, read on the forward strand.
TTGGTGGTAACCAAAGCCTCTGTCACCCCCTCACCTTGTCACCTTGTCACCCCCACACCCCCACACCCCTACCGTACAACCGTCGCCAGCGGAACCTCATTGTTGGGGAAGGCGGGCTGATCGGGGGCAACGGCCGTTGCCCGCTCGCCAGTCGCCAGTTCATAGAGGCCAATCGTCAGCGTGTAGGCGCCGGGGGGCACGGCCGTTAAGTCCAGCGCGATGGTGTCCGCCACCACTTCACCCGCTTCCCACCACGCCGTCGGGTAAGCCGAGCGGCGTGGTCGGGCGTCGTTTTGGGCCACAAGCTGGCCGTTGGCGTCCAGCAGATGGACAAAAACCGTGTAATCGGCGTCCATGCGGGCCAGCGCCTGCCAGTAAACCGTCAAATCGAGGGTGTTTTCGCCCTGGTCCAGGTCAAATCCTAACAGGCGGATGGCGTCGGCCCACTGCACGGCCGTTTCCGTTTCCGGTGTCGGCAGGGCAAACTCGCGCGGCTGGGGCTGCACCGGCAGGCGGCCGATGACCGCCGGTTGGCCGTCCGGCAAGCCGCTGGCCTGATCGCGCAGCGACAGCGTGAGCGTGTACGTCCCGCCGGGCAAATAGGGGCTGGCGGCCAGATCGTGCGTGGTTTTGACGACTTCGTTCGCGCCCCAATTTGCCGTGGGCCAGGATGGCGAAAGCGGGGCGCAGGTTTGTTGGGCGGAACGGCCGTCCGCGTCCAACCAGTCAAAACAGACGTCGTAGGCTTTGCCGGGAACGGCCGTGGCCCCCCAGCGCACATCCACCGTGAATTCGGCCGCCTGCGTCTGCGCCGGCGGGATAAAGCCGCTGTAAATCAGGCCGACGGCCGTCGTCAGCGGCTGGGTGATCTGGAAATCGCGCCCCGATTCCGGCGCGGTGCGGTAAACCACCACCCGCTCATCCTCGTAAACCGGCTCGATGGTCAGCCACGCCTGCATGCTCTCCTTGTAGGCCGGAGGAATCTCCAGATTGTCGATCACCAGGTAGCGGAAACCGGCGTCGGCCATGTCGCGCAGCTGTCGCGACACATCGCTGATGGCCGGATCGACCTGTTCCGTGGTGACCAGGCTGTTGAGCAGGGCATTCTGGCTGATGAAATCATACGCCTCGCGGGGGATGCGCGAGATGTGCCCGCCGACAATCGGCTTGCGGTGGCCAGTCTGGTAAAACATGTGCTGCTTGTCCGCGCCGCGCGGCTGGATGGGCAGCTCCACAATGCCAAAGTCGCCCGGCTCGTCGGCGAGGGCGGTGTAGAAGGGGGAAACGGCCGTGTCCTGGCTGGGAAACGGGTATTCCGAATACTCGAACAAAATCAGCAGGCTCAGCGCGCCCACCACCAGCACCGGCCGCCAGCGCAGCCGCCGCAGCAGGTCGGCCACGCCAAAGGCGGCCAGCACGGCCACCGGCATACCCAGCAGCACGTTAAAGCGGTCGGGGTTGCGCAGCAGGCGGATGAGCGGGTTGTTTTCGAAGAGGCTGTAGGGCATGGGGACGGCGGGATAGAGACGGCCGTTCACCTGCAATTCCGGCCCCAGCGCCAGCACAAAAAACAGCAGCGCCGCCAGCAGCCAGAAGCGCGTGTGGGGCCAGCCCTGCGCCAGCCCCCACAGCGCCAGCAGCAGCGTCACAAAGCCGATGAACGGCGTATAGCTGAAATTCTCCGGCATCACGTCGTAAAAGGGCGTCATCGCTTCGCCCCAGAGCGGATGGGCGTGACTGGGCAGCACGTAAGCCAGCAGGTCGGTCTGCGTGTCGTACTGCTCATCGAGAAAAATGTCTTCCGGGTGGTCGCGGGTCAGCTGGTAAACGGCCACCGGCGCGGCAAAAGGCAGCATCAGCAGCCCGGCAAACGCGCCGGCCAGGGCCAACTGCCCTACCATCCGCCACGAACGCGCCGCCCGGCTGACCACAAATTCGTACAGCACAAACGCGCCCAGCAGGATAGCGGCCATGATCAACAACTGCCAGCGGGTAATGCCGATCAGGGCGATGAACAAACCGGCGAGGAGGGCGTCGGGGGTACGGCCGTTCTTCAACAGCCGGTGCAAAAACAGCAGGGCGAGCGGGATGGCGACCGTCAGGCTGAGGTTGGGGTGGAAACTGTGCCGCTGGATGTAAGGCCAGAAGCCATAAATCAGCCCGCCGACGAAGGCCGCCCAGGACGCGTAAGCCGCCACGCGCCCATCCTCGCGCACCAACTCGCGGATGAGAAAGAACATGGCGGCGGCGTTGAGCCAGTAAACCAGCATGAAAGCCACGTTGTAGGCCGCCAGTTCGCCCATGAAAAGCTGCAACACCAGCCACAACCCAATGTTGGCCCAGGCGATGTTTTGCGTGTATAGGGGCACGCCCGCCGGATAGTAGAGCAAATCGGTGAAGAAGGGAGAATGCCATTGGACCAGTGAATCTTTGACCCACCAGAAAATCCAGAAGTGGGACCAGGCGTCGCTGCCCCGGCCAAACAGGTGGGTGTTCAGGCGGGGGGCCATCGGCCAGGTCATCACCACGACCAGGAGGGCGTAAAGGGCCAGGGCGAGCAGCGGAGCGCGCCAACGCGAGCCGCGCCAACGGCCGTGCTGCACAGCATCCATCACAGTTGGGCCAGCGCCTGCCGGGTAGCCGCCACAATCAGCCGGTGCTCGGCGGCGTGCATCCGGGCGGCGAAGTCGTCGAGGGTGTCGCCGGGGTGGAAGGGGACAACGGCCGTGTCGATCACCGGCCCGGCATCCACTGCGGGGATGACCGTGTGGACCATGCAGCCGCTGTGATCAATTTCGCCGGCCTGGAAGGCGGCGAAGGCGCGTTCGATGGCCTGCGTCCCGGCAAACTGCCCCGGCAGCGCCGGATGCAAATTAATGACGCGGTAGGGGAAATGGTCCAAAAAAGCCGGGCTGAGGACGTGCATCCAACCGGCCAGCACGATGAGATCCGGCGCAAACGCCGCGACTTTTTCGGCCAGGTCAACATCGTAGGCAACCCGGCTTTGACCGGCGTCGGTATAGGGCTTTAACGGAAAGTAAAGCGTGGGAATCCCGGCCTTCTGGGCGCGGACCAATCCATAAGCCTGCCGCCGGTTGGCCACCACCACGGCGATCTGAGCCAGCAGGTCACGGCCGTGCACGGCGTCGATCAAAGCCTGGAGATTGGTGCCGGATCCGGACACGAAGATGGCGAGGCGCGGGTTGTTGCCTGATAGTTCGTTCATTGCAGCTCCGTGGCATGGCCGTCAGGTGTAAAAACGGCCGTGCGCCGGCTTAGTTTAGCATAGCAGCCAGGACAGGAACAAGCGCACGGCCGTCTGCGCGCAACCAGCGGCACCGTTTAATGTTCCATTAGGCGCTCAGACTACTTTTGGCAGCAAGCCCACTCTTATGAGAGAATCAGAGCAAACATCATTGATTTTGCAAAAGGAAGGTTAGTGACGCATGGCAAAAAAAGTTAGGAGAAGACGAAGCACCCCAGCCGATGAGCGCAAGACAAACTGGCTGATTATCGGCGGCATTATTGGTCTGGGAGTGATTGGCCTGTTTGGCCTGTTGTTCGCCTCGCTGCAAGGGTCTGGCACCTCCACGGCAGCGGCTACCCCCAGTCCCAGCTTCGTATTAGAAGATTACTGCGCCTCCAACCCGGATAACTGTATAGCGATTGGGCCGGCCGACGCGCCGGTAACGGTAGTGGAAGTGTCGGACTATGGCTGCGGACACTGCGCCTCATTTAATCTCAATTCAGCCGCCACCCTGAAATCGGAGTACGTGGACACTGGAGAAGTGCGCTGGATTACCATGCCCTACGCCCTGGGTGGCCAAAGCGGTTATCCAACGCTGCCCTCGGCGGCATCGGCCATGTGCGCCAGCGAACAGGGCACGGAGGCCTTTGAGAAATACCACGAAACCTTATTCACGTTGCAGGGTACGGGCAACTACAACACGCGGGATGGTTTCCTGCAAATTGCCCAGGCTGTAGGGTTGGACATGGATGCTTTTACGGCGTGTTATGATGACGGCCGTTACGAAAGCGCCGTCAGCAACAACATCCAGGCCGCCAATCGCAGCGGCGTGGCTGCAACGCCCACCTTCTTTGTGAACGGCCAGAAGGTAGAAGGCAACTTGCCCCTCGACAATTTCCGGCAGCTGCTGGACAGCCAGGTAAATTCCTGAGGTGACCATGCAACGACCCGACGATTGGCAACTTCGCCTCATTCAACTGCTGGCCGTGTTTGGCATGTTTGTCGCTTATTTTTTGCTGCTCTTCCACCGCGGAGACTTGATTGGCGTCTGTGAACCGGGCGGCTTCGAGGATTGCGGCCAGGTCAGCGGCCCAGGCGCACCGTATTCTGCCATTGGCCCCATTCCGGTCGCCCTGATCGGGCTGGTAGGATACATCGTCATCTTCCTGGCCGTCTGGCTAAAAGATTGGATCGCGGCTTTAGACGATTACATGCCGGAGATCATGGTAGGACTGACCGGGCTGGCCTTTGTGTTCACCCTGTACCTCACGTCGCTGGAGTTGTTTATCATCCACGCCGTCTGCCGCTACTGCCTGATCTCGGCCGGGATTGTCACGCTTCAGTTAATTCTGGCCATCTTCTATATGCGCCACGTTAACAGCGCAAGCGATTGAAGTTAAAACGGTGCGCCAACCCGGGTTGGCGCACCGTTTTTTGGGGCAGCCAACGGCCGTCTCATCGGCATGGTCACGATCGGGGAAGCGGCGCTAAAATTGTTGGCTCAGGCAAGCGGCCGCGGAACCAACAAGAAATCCCAAAATCGTATGCCCTCTATGGCAGTCAAATGCCAGATCGCGGCCCAAACGGCTGCGTTTACTTTCCCACTTTAAAAAGGAACCACATCATGGAATTTGGAGTCCCACGAGAAATCCGCGATTTAGAAATGAGAGTCGGCCTGACGCCACCGGGCGTGCTGGCCCTGACGCAGGCCGGTCACACAGTCTACGTGGAACGGGATGCCGGTTTAGGCGCTGGCTTTACCGACGAACACTATCGCCAGGCAGGCGCCCAGATTGTCTATTCGACAGCTGAGGCATACGGCCGTGCCGACGTTGTCGCCAAAGTCGCTCGCCCCACCGCCGCCGAACACCGCCTCTTTCGCCCCGGCCAGATTATCTGTGCCTTTCTGCACCTGCGCGTAGCCTCTCCGGACCTGCTCAGCGCCCTGACTGAGCGCGAAATCACGGCCATCTCCTACGAGGAGTTGGAAGAAGATGATGGGATGCGCCCGGTGCTGCTGCCCGCCAGCGAGGTTGCCGGGCGCATGGCTCCTGTCATTGCCGGTAACTTGCTGCGGAGCGGCCAAAGTCTGCCCGGTCAGCATGGGCTGGGCATTTTGCTCAGTGGGTTGCCAGGGGTACCGGCAGCGGCCGTTGTCATTTTGGGCGCTGGGGTGGTCGGCAGTAATGCCGCTCGCGCCTTCAACGGTGTCGGTGCGCAGGTCACCGTACTCGGCCGTGACATTCGCCGCCTGCGCCAGATCGACGACCACTGCGGCGGCCGGGTCTCCACCATGCTGGCCAACGAGTTTAATCTCAAACGAGCGGTGCAGTTCGCCGACGTACTGGTGGGGGCTGTGCTAGACCCGGGTAAACGCGCCCCTATGTTGGTTTCGCGGGAGATGGTACGCAGCATGCGCCCCGGCTCGCTCATCATAGACTTTTCGATCGACGAAGGCGGCTGTGTCGAAACCAGCCGCCCCACCACGCTGCGCGATCCCATCTACGTCGCCGAAGGTGTCATCCACCACTGCGTGCCCAACATCACCTCGGCCGTCGCCCGGACCACCAGTTACGCCATCACCAATGCTGCCCTGCCCTACTTGCTTACCATTGGCGAAGAGGGTTTATTGGGGGCCGCCCAGAAGCGTGCGGCGTTGCTGCGCGGCGTCGTGTTGTATCACGGCAAATTAACCCATCCCGACATAGCAGCCATACTGGACAGAGAAGTAGAAGTCCATCTCTCACCGGGAGGATCCGCGTTTAAGGAAAACTTACGATGAACTGGGAAACGCTCTATCGAAGCAAAGTCACTGACGTCGCTACGGCTCTCAGTGTTATACAGTCAAACAATCGCATTTACATCGGCGGCGGGGCGGGTGTGCCGGTCGAACTGACCAAAGGGCTCACCTCCCGCGCCCCCGAGCTTAAAAATGTGGAACTCACCCACATCCTGACTTTTGCCGCCGCACCTTACTGCGACCCTGCTTATCAAGACAATTTTCGGGTCAACGCCCTGTTTATCGGGCACAACGTGCGGCAGGCAGTGCAGGAGGGACGCGCCGATTTTACGCCCATTTTCTTAAATGAAATTCCGGGACTGTTTCGCGATGGCTACCTGCCCATTGATGTCGCTTTGATCTCCTTATCGCCGCCGGACGAACATGGCTTCTGCAGCTTTGGCGTCGAGGTAGGCACCACCAAACCGGCCGCCGAATCGGCGCAGGTGATTGTGGCAGAGGTCAATCAGCAAATGCCACGCACGCTGGGCGATAGTTTTATTCACCTTAGCCGTATTGACCACATCGTGGAAACCGATTATCCGCTGCCGGAAGCGCCCCAGGGCGGCGCGACGGCCGAGCACCTGCAGGTAGGGGCACATATCGCCGAAATGATTCCCAATGGGGCAACGCTGCAAATGGGCATCGGCAGCATTCCCGATGCGGTGCTGCAGAACCTGGGCGATCATAAAGACCTGGGCATTCACACGGAGCTGTTTTCCGACGGGGTGATTGAGATGGTAGAGCGCGGCGTGATCACCTGCGCCCGCAAAACTTTCCATCCGGGCAAGATCGTGGCCGGCTTTTTGTTTGGCACGCAGCAGTTATATAACTTCATCCATAACAACCCGCTCATCGAACTGCACCCCACGGATTATGTCAATGACCCGTTTAACATCGCCCAGAATAACGCCATGGTCGCCATCAATTCTGCCCTGGAAGTGGACCTCACCGGCCAGGTTTGCGCCGATTCGATTGGACCGCGGTTATACAGCGGGGCCGGTGGTCAGGTTGACTTTATCCGTGGGGCAGCCCGTTCCAAGGGTGGTTTGCCGATCATTGCCCTGCTGTCTACGGCGCGCAGTGGCACAGTAAGCCGCATTGTGCCGTTGCTAAAGCACGGCTCCGGCGTGGTGACGACACGCAACGACGTGCATTTTGTCGTAACCGAATTTGGCGTGGCGGCGCTGTATGGCAAGTCAATCCGGCAGCGGGCACAGGCGCTGATCAGCATCGCCCATCCCAAGTTCCGGGACGAGCTGACGTATGAAGGCAAGAAGCTTGGTTATCTGTAACAAACGGGGGCAACGGCCGTTAGACAACTTGCACCAATCTTCTTTTTTTGAGTGCATGGCCTGGGCGAGTTGGATACAATCTTGATTCTATGAACGAATTGACCCGTGACCGGCTGAGGAGGCATGGCATGAACTGGCTTTTATTTCTGCCGCCACCTGCAACTTGCACGCCGTCGTACCCGAGCAGCCGCCAACATCTCACTTTTTTTCGGCAACCTGACAACTAAACAACCTGTTACCTCCCGCTAAGTGTCAATACACGAAGCGGGAGTTTATTTTTAAGGAGAGGCGATGACAGCGCAGATGAAACCGATGGCTACGGCCGTTTCCACCCCCCCATCTACCTTCCGCATCGACGTGACCCCGCGCCTGGAAGACGGCCGTTGGAACGGCCGTGCCTACCTGCAAGCCGCCCACCAACTCGGCTACACCCAACTGACCGGCTGCCACGCCGGACGCATTTATTTTTTGCACGGCCGTCTCACCGCCGCCGACGCCGCCCAAATCGCCGCTGAACTGCTGGCTGATCCGGTGACGGAAGAATGGACGATTGACGATTCACGAGTGACGCTCGACAATGCCCCATTCACCATTGACGTCTCTCTATTGCCCGGCGTCACCGACCCGCCGGCCGAGAATTTGGTAAAAGCCGCCCACCTGCTGGGCGTGACCGGCCTGGAGCGGGCCGCCACCGGGCAGCGCTTCTACCTGCAAGGCGATCTGGACGAGACGCTTTGCCAGGCGCTGGCGGCCGAAATCTTCGCCAACCCGGTGGTGCAGCGTTTCACCGTCAACGCGCCCATCAGCCCGCCCTTCTTCGCTTATCAGGCCGCCGACGCGACAGTCGAGACAATATGGCTACGCGAAGCCGACGACACGGCGCTTCTGGCCATCAGCCGGGAGCGGCGGCTGGCGTTGGATCTGGCCGAGATGCAGGCCATCCAAACCTATTACCGCGCCGAAGAGCGTGACCCGACCGACGTGGAGCTGGAAATGATCGCCCAGACGTGGAGCGAGCACTGTGTCCACAAGACGTTTAAGGCGCAAATTGAATACACAGGGCCAGACGGCCGTACCGAAACCATCAACGGCCTGCTCAACACCTACATCCGCGCCGCCACGGAGCAGATCAACAAGCCCTGGGTGCGCTCCGCCTTTGTGGACAACGCTGGCATCATCGCCTTCGACGAGCAGTTCGATCTGGCGTTTAAGGTGGAAACCCACAACCATCCTTCGGCGCTGGAGCCGTTTGGCGGGGCCAATACGGGCGTGGGCGGCGTGGTGCGCGACGTGCTGGGCGTCAGCGCCCGCCCCATTGCCAACACCGACGTGCTCTGCTTCGGCCCGCCCGACCTGCCCCACGACGACCTGCCGACCAACGTGCTGCACCCGGCGCGCATCGCCGACGGGGTAGTTCACGGCGTGGAAGATTACGGCAACAAAATGGGCATCCCCACGGTGAACGGCTCTATCCACTACCACCCCGGCTACACGGCCAATCCGCTGGTCTACTGCGGCTGCCTGGGCATTTTGCCACACGGTTCGCACCGCACGGCGGCGCAGCCGGGCGACCTGATTGTGGCGATTGGCGGGCGGACGGGGCGCGATGGGCTGCGCGGCGCGACCTTTTCCAGCATGGAGATGGACGTGGCGACGAGTGAAATTGCGGGCACGGCCGTGCAAATCGGCCATCCCATCATGGAAAAGCAGGTGCAGGAAGTGGTCTTGCGCGCCCGCGATGAGGGGCTGTATACGGCCGTCACCGACTGCGGCGCGGGCGGTTTTAGCTCGGCGGTGGGCGAGATGGGCGAGAAATTGGGCGCGACGGTGCAGCTTCAGGACGTGAAGCTGAAGTATCCGGGGCTGCGCCCCTGGGAAATCTGGCTGAGTGAGGCCCAGGAGCGCATGGTGCTGGCCGTGCCGCCGGATAATTTCCCCCGGCTGGCCGCAATTTGCGCCGGGCAGGATGTGGAACCGACGGTTTTGGGCACGTTTAGAGATGACGGCCGTCTCCTCATCCACTATGGCGAGGCACTCGTCGGCGAACTGGACATGGACTTTCTGCACAACGGCATTCCACAACGAAGATTAAGTGCGGATTTCGGATTTCGGAATTCGGATTTCGGAGAGAAGTTCCGAAATCCGAATTCCGCAATCAAAAATCCCAAAGAGGCGCTCCTGCGCCTGCTGGCGCACCCGGACATTCGCTCCAAAGAGGCGGTGATTCGCAAATATGATCATGAGGTGCAGGGAGGAACGGCCGTGAAACCCCTCACCGGCTACGCCAACCACGGGCCGAGCGACGCGGCCGTCATCGTCCCGCAGGGGACAATTGCGGATTTGGGATTTGGGATTTCGGAATCGCACTCCCAAATCCGCAATCCCAAATCCGAAATCAAGGGTGTCGCTCTTGCAAATGGGATAAACCCACGCTATACAGAAATCGATCCCTACCACATGGCCTTTGCCGCGGTGGATGAGGCGCTGCGAAATGTAACGGCCGTAGGCGCCGATCCCGACCAGGTAGCCATTCTGGACAACTTCTGCTGGGGCAACCCACTGCTGCCCGACCGATTGGGCAGTCTGGTGCGCTGCGCCCAGGGCTGTTACGATGCGGCCGTCGCCTATCAGACCCCCTTCATCAGCGGCAAAGACAGCCTGAACAACGAATACACCGGCAGCGACGGCCAGAAACACGCCATCCCCGGCACGCTGCTCATCTCTGCGCTGGGCATTGTGCCCGACGTAGCCAAAACGGTGACGATGGATTTGAAGCGGGCCGGCGATTTTCTGTTCATCGTCGGCGAAACGGGGGCAGAGTTGGGCGGCAGCCACTACGGGCTGGTCGGTGGGACGATTCAGCCGCAGCACAACAACACACCCAAGGCCAAACCCCGCGCGCTGGACACCTTCCGCAAGCTCCACAAAGCCATTCAGGCCGGGCTGGTGCAGGCCTGCCACGACTGCGCCGAAGGCGGGCTGGCCGTGACGCTGGCGGAAATGTGCCTGGCAGGCGGCCTGGGCGTGGAAATCCACCTCATCCACGCGCCGCGCGATCCATACTGGGCCTACTCGTCCGACGAGGCGATTTTGTTCTCGGAAAGCCTGAGCCGCTTTGCCGTGGAAGTGCGCCCCGAACATTCCGACCCGTTCCGCGCCATCATGGCCGGGACGCCCCACGAGTGCGTGGGCGTGATTGGCGGCGCGGTGTTAAGGGTGAACGGCCGTGCCGCCACCCCCATCCTGGAAACGGCCGTGCAAGAGCTGGAACAGGCTTGGCGCGGCGATTTGGGATTTGGGATTTCTGATTTCGGAATCTCCTCTCCCGTCCGAAATCCGAAATCCGAAATCCGAAATCAAAAAGCGCCAAAGGCGCTCATCCTGCACGCCAACGGCACAAACCGCGACCATGATGCGGCGCTGGCGGTAGAACTGGCGGGCGGCCAGCCGGAGATTGTGCATATCAACCAACTGCTGGCCGGGGAGCGGCGGCTGTTGGATTTTGGGATGCTGGTGATTGCCGGCGGCTTTTCCTACGGCGACGGTTTGGGCGCGGGGGTGTTGTGGGCGGTGGATTTGCAGCGGCGGCTGCAGGAGGAAATGTGGGCGTTTGCGGAGAACGGCCGTCCCATCCTGGGCATCTGCAACGGCTTTCAAGTCCTGGTCAAAGCCGGCCTGCTGCCCGCGATCCGCAATCCGCAGTCCGCAAGCCGCAATGTCACGCTGACCTATAACCAATCCGGCCATTTTGAGTGCCACTGGGTCACGCTGGAACCCAATCCGGCCAGCACCAGCCTGTTCACGCAGGGCCTCACCGAGCCGATCTACTGCCCCGTCGCCCACGGCGAAGGCCGCCTGGCCGTCACGGATGAAACCGTCCTGGCCGAACTAAAAGCCCAAAACCTCATCCCCCTCCACTACGCCAACCCATCCGCCATCCGCAATCCGCAATCCGCAATCCCCTACCCCTTCAACCCGAATGGCTCCGTGGCCGACATAGCCGCGCTGTGCAACCCGGCGGGCAACGTGATGGGCCTGATGCCCCACCCGGAAAACCACATTTTTCCCTGGCAGCATCCCGGCTACCATCGCGGCGCGCGGGGGATGAGCGGGCTGGGGCTGTTTGTGAACGGGGTGAAGAGTGCTTAATGCAAAGAATTTTAACGCGGAGGCGCAGAGGCGCAGAGGGGAATGGTTTCTCTGCGCCTTTGCGTCTCTGCGTTAAAGGAGAAACTTATGTTAACACATGAGCAAATCTTAAATGCGATACCGGAATGCCTCGACCAGACAGATTTCCGGGAGTTGGGCGAAAAGTATGAGGGCAAGGTGCGGGATGTATATGTGCAAAACGGCCGTCGCACCCTCATCACCACCGACCGCATCAGCGCCTTCGACCGGGTGCTGGGGCTGATCCCGTTCAAGGGGCAGGTGCTCAACCAGCTCAGCGCCTGGTGGTTTGCCCAGACGGCCGACATCGTGCCCAACCACCTCATCAGCGTGCCCGACCCCAACGTGACCATCGCCCACGAAGCGCAGCCGCTGCCGGTGGAAATCGTCGTGCGCGGCTACATCACCGGGGTGACGAAGACGTCGTTGTGGTATTTGTATGAGCAAGGGGACAGACGGCCGTATGGCATCTCCCTGCCCGATGGCCTGCAAAAGAACGATCCCCTGCCGCGCCCCATCATCACGCCCACCACCAAAGCCGAAAAGGGCGGCCACGACGAACGGCTGACCATCCACGACCTGAGCCGGGGATTGGTCGCCGGGGTCTCGCCGGCTTTGTGGCGGGAAATTGAGCATGTGGCCATCTTGCTGTTTCAGCGCGGGCAGGCCATCGCCGAGAAGGCGGGTCTGATCCTGGTGGATACGAAGTATGAGATGGGGGTGATTAACGGCCGTCTCGCCCTGATCGACGAAATCCACACCCCCGACTCCAGCCGCTACTGGCTGGCCGAGAGCTACCAGCCGGGCACGGAACCAGAAAATTTCGACAAAGAATTCCTGCGCAAATGGTATGCCGCCCAGGGCTACCGCGGCGATGGCACACCGCCCACCATGCCCGACGATTTCATCGCCTGGGTAGCGGCGCGCTACATTGCTGCGTATGAGAAGCTGACGGGGGAGAGTTTTACGCCGGGGGAACGGCCAGTTATTGAACGGATAAAGCAAAATTTAACGCAGAGCCGCTGAGGCGCAGAGGGATGTCTTCGTTAAATATTAGTGCGTTGGAGGGGAGTTTGACTGAAAACGAAATAACGCGAGAGATCATTGGGGCAGCTATTGAAGTTCACCGGATATTGGGCGGACCAGGTCTACTGGAAAGCGTCTATGAAGAGGCGCTTGCCTGGGAACTTAATAGTCGTGGCCTGTTGGTGGAACGCCAGGTGCAGGCTCCAATTCGCTACAAAGGTCAAGCGCTAGCAAACCCTTTACAAATTGATATGCTTGTAGAACAGAAAGTCATCGTCGAAAACAAGGCAACAACTCAGTACAACTCGATTTTTGAGGCGCAGATATTAACCTATCTGAGAATTATGAACTTGCGGATTGGCCTGGTGATCAACTTCGGTGAAAAATATGTCAAAGACGGCATTCATCGCGTTGCCAACAACTTTCATGGCTAATCCCTTCGCCATCACCAACAACCCAACCACCAGACATCTCCCTGCGCCTCTGCGTCTCTGCGTTAAAAACACTGGAGAAAACCCATGACCAATGAACCATTAGTAGGCGTGATAATGGGTAGTACGTCTGATTGGGAGACGATGCGGCACGCCACGGAGACTCTAGACGAGTTTGGCGTGCCGTATGAGGCGAAGGTGGTATCGGCGCACCGGACGCCGGCGTGGATGGCGGAATATGCGCGCACGGCCGTTTCCCGCCACCTCGAAGTCATCATCGCCGGGGCCGGCGGGGCCGCCCACCTGCCCGGCATGGTCGCGGCGCAGACGGTGCTGCCGGTGCTGGGCGTACCGGTGCAGAGCCACGCCCTCAACGGCCTGGACTCGCTGCTCTCCATCGTGCAGATGCCCGGCGGCGTGCCCGTGGGCACATTGGCGATTGGCAAAGCGGGCGCGAAAAACGCCGCGCTGCTGGCGATTGCCATCCTGGGTAATAAATACCCCGAATACCGCGCCAAACTCGAAGCCTTCCGCCAGGCTCAAACCAATAAGGTATTCAACGATACCTTACCACCCGCTTAGCCAAGGAACTTTGATGGCAACTTTATTAGTTGTTTCGCAAGACACGGATATTAGGACGTTGGTTTGTAATATTATAGTGGGCACCGGCCACCAGTCCTTTCACGCTCAAACTATTGACCAATTGGACCAAGACTATTCAAACTATGATTTTCTAATTATTGATGCTGCATACGATTTATCTCTTGATGACTGGGAAAAACTAAAGAAGTTAAAAACAGTAACAAGGCCCGAGCTTGGAATCATTATTATTGACACGCCGTTGACTTTCCAACTTCGTCAAAAGTGTGAGCGCTCAAAAATTGATATTGTTCTTCCGTTTCCATCCGATCTTACTGTTGAAATCCCAAATGCTTTATCTGCATTGTTAAATCGCTCCTCTACAATCTCATGAAAACACCCCCACTCCTTCCACCTGCCAGCATCGGCATTCTGGGCAGCGGTCAGCTTGGCCGGATGCTGGCTATCGCCGCCCGGCAGATGGGCTACCGCGTCCATGTCTTCTCGCCGGACCGCCATTCGCCCACCGGCCAGATCGCCGACCAGGAGTTCACCGCGCCCTATGACGATTTGGACGCTGTGCGCCAGTTCGCGCGGAGCGTGGACGTGGTGACGTATGAATTTGAGAACGTACCGGCGGCAACGGCCGTTACCTGCGCCCAATTCGCCCCCCTCCACCCTGGCCCTCAGGCCCTCCACGTCGCCCAAAACCGCCTGCGCGAAAAAGAGTTCATGGTCAAGCACGCCCTGCCCGTCGCGCCGTTCGTGGCGGTTGGTTCGTTGGCTAGTTTGTTGGTTGGTTTGGAGGAGATTGGCGTGCCCGCCATCCTCAAAACCGCCACCTCCGGCTACGACGGCAAAGGGCAGGCACTCATTCAACCACCAACCACCAATCTCCAATCCCAAGCCACCGCCGCCTGGGACGCAATCGACCACCAGTCCGCCATCCTCGAAGCGTTCGTGGACTTTGAGCGGGAGGTGTCGGTGGTGGCGGCGCGCGGCGCGGATGGCAGCTTTGCCCATTTTGGGGTGATTGCCAACGACCACGCCAACCACATTTTGGACGTTTCGACGGCCCCGGCCAACGTGCCGCCAAAAGTGGCCAAAGAGGCGGTGGCGATGGCGCAGGCTGTGTTAGAAGCATTGGACGTAGTGGGCGTGTTGTGCGTGGAGTTCTTTTTGACGGGCAACGGCCGTCTCCTCATCAACGAAATCGCCCCCCGCCCCCATAACTCCGGCCACCTCACCATCGAAGCGTGCGCCACCAGCCAGTTCGAGCAGCAGCTCCGCGCCATCTGCGGCCTGCCCCTGGGCGATACCACCTACCTGAAACCCGCCGCCATGGCCAACCTGCTGGGAGATTTGTGGTTCCAACATGACAATCCGAAATCCGAAATCACCAATCACCAATCACCAAACTGGACGGCCGTTCTCGCTCATCATCCCGCCGTCAAACTGCACCTCTACGGCAAACAAACGGCTCGCCCCGGCCGCAAAATGGGCCACATCACGGCGCTGGCGGCCACCGGAGAGGAAGCCGCGAATATTGTGCGTAAAGCTAGAGCTAGAGCGAGAGCTAGAGTAGGGATCCCACTCTAGCTCTCGCTCTAGCTCTATGGAGGAGAACTTATGAACATAGATTTTCTTTCCGACGACAAGCCCCACGACGAGTGCGGCGTGGTGGGCGTGTACGCGCCGGGGCGCGAGGTGGCCCGGCTGGCCTTTTTTGGCCTGTATGCCCTGCAGCATCGCGGCCAGGAGAGCGCAGGCATCGCCACCAGTGACGGCCGTATCGCCCACATCCACAAAGGCATGGGCCTCGTCGCCCAGGTGTTTAACGAGGACAACCTGCGCCCGCTCAAAGGCCACCTGGCGATTGGGCAAAATCGCTACTCCACCACCGGCTCCTCCCACCTGCGCAACGCCCAGCCATTCCTGATCGAAACCATTTTCGGGCCGCTGGGTGTGGCCCACAACGGCAACCTGACCAACGCTCGCGACCTGCGCCAGAAGCTGCTGGAACACGGCGTCGGCCTCTCTTCCTCGTCGGACAGCGAGGTGATCACCCAGATGCTGGCCGCCCCGGCCAACGTGTATGCCGAATCGGAGGAAAACGGCCATGAACCCGACCGCTGGGTGGCTCGATTGCGCAGCTTCATGCAAATCGCCGAAGGCGCGTACTCGCTGACCATTCTCACCCGGCATGCCATTTATGCGGTGCGGGATCCGTTGGGGTTACGGCCGTTATGCATCGGTCAGTTCGACAGCGGCGGCTATATCATCGCCTCAGAATCGTGCGCCCTGCACACCATCGGGGCCACCTTTGTGCGCGATGTGGAACCCGGCGAGATTGTGCGTCTGAACGGCAGCGGCCTTACCTCCTTTGTAGGACGGCCGTCGCCCAAACGCGCCTTGTGCATCTTCGAATACGTCTACTTTGCCCGCCCCGATTCCCATTTTGAGGGCAAAGTGGTCCATCAGGTGCGCCAGCAGTTGGGCCGCGAACTGGCCCGCGAGGCTCCCGCCTTCGCCGACATCGTCGTCGGCGTGCCCGATTCGGCCACACCCCACGCCATCGGTTACAGCCTGGAATCGGGCATCCCCTACTCCGAAGGCTTGACCAAAAACCGCTACATCGGACGCACCTTCATCCAGCCCGACGACCAGCTGCGCAAGGTGGGCGTCTCCCTGAAATACAATCCGCTTACCAGCAACCTGCAAGGGAAACGAGTCGTGCTGATCGACGATTCGATCGTGCGCGGCAATACCGCCGGGCCGCTGGTGCAGCTCATCCGCGATGGCGGCGCGACGGAAGTCCACGTGCGTGTGGCTGCGCCGCCGGTGCGCCATCCCTGCTTCATGGGGGTGGATATGGCGACCTACCGGCAGCTCATCGCCCACAAAATGGATACCGAAGGCATCCGCCAGCGTATTGGCGCAGACAGTCTGGCCTACCTGAGCCTGCCCGGGCTGGACAAAGCGGTAGCCGAAGCCATCGGCAAACAGTCTGGGCACTGCAACGCCTGTTTTTCCGGCAACTATCCTATCACTATTCCCGACTGGCTGTTTGAAGAAGACCGGGACAAAGTTATGTTTGAGGATATGTGGGGCTAAAAATGAAAAACTGGCTGCTGCTTATTGTTCTTTTCATCGCGGCCGGGCTGTTAGCCGCCTGCGATGATGCTGTCGTGGATGGCGGGATGGTAGATGAGGAAACGGCCGTGCAATCCCCTCTCATCACGGCCGTTTCCGGCGCTTACCAACCCGCCGACTGCCCCTTCAACGCTCCCGGCCGCTACAACGTCGCATGCGGCTACCTGACCGTGCCTGAAAACCGCGCCAACGTCGACTCCCAGGACATCCAACTGGCTGTGGCCATCGTCCCGGCCCCCAACGGCGCGGAATACCCGCCCCTGATTTACCTGGCCGGCGGCCCCGGCAGCAGCGCCCTGGACGAATTCGACGCCGACCCCAAAGGCTGGGAATACCCCTTCACCCAAAACCGCGACCTGATTTTTCTGGACCAGCGCGGCACCGGCTACTCCCAACCCACGCTGGACTGCCCCGAATTTGCCGACGCCGCCGAAGGCGACAGCCCCGACGAATTGTGCTACGAGCGGCTGGTGGACGAAGGCATTGATCTGGCAGCCTACAACACGGCCGAAAATGCCGCCGACGTGGAGGCGCTGCGGCTGGCCCTGGGCATCGAGCAGTGGGACGTGCTGGGCATCTCCTACGGCACGCGGCTGGCGCTGCAAGTGATGAAGGATTATCCCGACGGCCTGCGCAGCGTAGTGCTGGATTCCACCTTCCCACCCAACGTGGACACGCCGGTGCAAGATGCGCTGAGCACGATGGAATCACTGAACCGCCTCTTCGCGGAGTGCGCCGCCGACAATTACTGCGCCAACGAATATCCCGACCTGGAAAGCGTGTTTCTGGACACTGTCGCTGCCCTGAACGAGGACGAAACCGCCGGCATCTACGGCGACGACCTGCTGTTTGCCGTCTCCAACGCCTTCAACGACAGCGAATCGATTCCGCTGCTGCCGCGCACCATTTACGAAGTGGCCGACGGCAACTTTGCGGCGCTGGATGAGATTGGCTTTGAGTCGGGATACGGCCGTTTCCAGTCCGGTAACGGCGACTACAGCGACAGCGAAGGCATGTACAACTCCGTTATGTGCGCCGACGAATACGCCGACGGCGACTACGAGCGGGCGGAAGAAGCCGTCGTCGGCCAGATTCCGGCCGAACTGGAGGCCGGGCTGCTGCAAGGAGTGTATGACATCACGGCCGTATGCGCGTATTGGAATCCGCAGCAGAGGACAGACAACACGGCCGTATCCAGCAGCATCCCCACCCTCATCCTTTCCGGCCAGTATGATGTGGCCACGCCCACCAGTTGGGCCTATCTGGCCGCCAAAACGCTGCCCAACGCCCACGTCTACGAATTTCCCGGCTCCGGCCATTCCGTCCTCAGCGGCGGCGAATGCGCCATCGACATCACCACCCAATTCCTCGACAACCCCGCAAACGCTCCCGACGACGCCTGCATCGCCGACATGAATTGGCCGGCTTTTGAATAAGAGCAGACCTTACAGGTCTGGGAGACCTGTCAGGTCTATCTCGCTAAATTTGCGTTACAATTAGGCCAGCATTAGCATGGGGGTGCAGGCTCGACCAGAGCGCGAGCATCTTATTCCACCCTCTCCAAACCGCAAAGGATAGTCACCATGGATCGCACGCGAATCATCTTTATCAGCATTATTGGCGTCGCCGTGCTCGTCGTCGCCTGCATTATCGGCTTTCAGTTCATTTCCGGGTTGGGTGGGGACGGCGGCGGTGCAGCCGACGTTGAAGAAGCCACCGCGCTGCCCCGCGACAGCGTCCTGGTGACGCTGGACAGTTCCAACACCAAAGAAAGCTGGCTGGATACGGTAGTGGCCCAATTTAACGCCGCCGGGCAGACCACGGCCGCGGGCAACGCCATCATCGTGAAAGTCAACCATGTCACCTCGGGCGGGTCGATGGAGGCGATTTTGGACGGCCGTTCCCAACCCACCGCCTGGAGTCCCGGCGACCAATCCTGGGTAGAGCAAGCCAACGCCGCCTGGCGGCTGCGCACCAACCAGCCCATCGCCAGCCAGGCTTGCCAGCCCACCGTTTATGCGCCGCTCGGTTTTGTGATGTGGCAGCCGATGGCCGAAGCACTCGGCTGGCCCAACGAGCCGATTGGCTGGGACACCATCGTGCAGTTGGCAGCGGATCCGGAAGGCTGGGCCAGTTACGGCCGTCCTGAATGGGGCCAGTTCCGCTTTGGCCACACCCACCCCGCTTATGCCAACTCCGGCCTGCTTTCTATGGCCAGCTTCGTCTACGGCATCGCCGGGCAAGACCTGACCGCCGCCGACGTGTACAGCGACGAGGTGCAGATGGCCATGCGCGAATTGGAGCAGAACACCAGCAAATACGGCCGTCAATCCCCCGCCCTGCTGGATTTGATGGCCCGCGAAGGCCCCAGCTATCTGCACGCCGCCGCCGTGCCTGAAGCCGACGTGGTCCGCTTCAACGTCGAGCGCAGTGGGGAGCTGAGCTTCCCCCTGGTCTTTATCTTCCCTGCCGAAGGCACGATCTGGGCCGACCACCCCTACTGCATCCTGGACAACGCCGACTGGGTGACGCCGGAGCAGGCTGAAGCGGCGCAAATCTTTTTGGATTACCTGCGCGCCCCGGCGCAGCAGGAAATGGCGATTGATAATTATTTACGGCCGTTAGACCCCACCATCGCCCTCCACGCCCCCCTGGACCGCAGCAACGGCACCGATCCCAACGCCAGCCCGCAAACCATTCCGGCTTTGCCCAGCCCCAACACCGACATCAGCAGCGCCATCATCGATGTGTTCCAGATTAACAAGCGCAAAGCCACCGTCCTCGTCGTGCTGGACGTGTCCGGCAGCATGGCCGGTGACCGCATCAAAACCGCCCGCGACGCCACCGTCGAATTCCTGCGCCGCCTGGACCCCAACGACGAAGTGGGCGTGATGATTTTCAGCGATGAGGTGACCATGCTGTCTGAACCGGCGCGCACCGGCGACGTGGTCGAGAATCTGTCGCAGCGCGTCGGCGGGCTGGTGGCCAACGGCAACACTGCCCTCTACGAAGCCATCTGCGACGCCGCCAAGGCCATCCAAACCACCCAGGCCGCCGACGAAGCCGCCGGTGAATCGCGCCTTTACGGCATCGTCCTGTTGTCCGACGGCGAGGACACCGTAGGCCGTGTCACCGAAAACCAGATGTTCGCCACCTGCCTGCCCGCCAACGCCGAAGCCGATGGCGTGAAAATCTTCCCCATCGCCTTTGGCGACGACGCCGACGTCGACGTGCTGACGCGCATGGCCAACGTCACCGCTGGCCGCATGTTCACCGCCGACCCCACGTCCATCAGCAACGTCTACATCTCCATCTCAGCCGAGCAGTAGCCGCGATTTCTTACCGCGCTGGTGAAGCGGAGTAATGATACTCCGCCTACAGGGAGGAAATATTACCGAATGAAGGTCTTGATAATCGGTTCGGGTGGGCGCGAACATGCGCTGGCGTGGAAGCTGGCGCAGTCGGAGCGCGTGGGTGGGGGCGAGATTTTTATTGCGCCGGGCAATGCGGGCACCGCGCAGATTGGAACCAACGTACCCATCGCCGTAGAAGATGTGGCCGGGCTGGTCGCTTTTGCCCGTGAGAAGAAAATTGGGCTAACGGCAGTTGGCCCCGAAATCCCCCTCGCCCTCGGCCTGGTAGACGCCTTCCAGGCCGCCGGACTAACCGTCTTTGGCCCCACCCAGGCCGCCGCCCAACTGGAAACGTCGAAAGCCTTTGCCAAAGCATTTATGCAGGAGGTGGGCATCCCCACGGCCGTTTCCACTACCTTCACCGATTACCAACAAGCCGTCAGCTATTTGCCTGATGGTCCCGTCGTCGTCAAGGCCAGCGGGCTGGCCGCCGGAAAGGGCGTCATCGTCTGCGCCGACCGCGCCGAGGCGGAGGCCGCCCTGCGCCAAATCATGTTGGACCGCGCGTTCGGTGCTGCCGGCGACGAGGTGGTGATTGAAGAGCGCCTGAGCGGGCCGGAAGTGTCCCTGCTGGCCTTTTGTGATGGGCAAACGGCCGTGCCCCTGCCCCCCGCCCGCGACCACAAACGCGTCTACGACGGCGACCTCGGCCCCAACACCGGCGGCATGGGCGTCTACGCTCCGCCGCCCGATGTGGACGCCGCCCTGGTAGAAGAGATCATGCGTACCGTCATCCAACCGGCAGTGCAGGGCATGGCGCAGCGCGGCACGCCCTACGTGGGCGTGCTGTACGCCGGTCTCATGCTTACGCCCGCCGGACCCAAAGTGTTGGAATTCAACTGCCGCTTCGGCGACCCGGAAACGCAGGCTGTTTTGCCTTTGCTGGACGGTGATCTGGCAGAGATTATGCTGGCTTGCGCCGCACAGCGCCTGACACCAGAGCTGGTGCGGGTGCATCCGGGGGCATGCGCCACCGTTGTCATGGCCGCGCCAGGCTATCCGGGCAATTATCCGAAAGGGTTGCCCATCACCGGGCTGGAAGCTGTGCCGCCGGACGTACTTGTGTTCCACGCGGGGACCACTCACACCAACGGACAAATTGTGAGCAGCGGCGGCCGGGTGTTGTGCGTGAGTGCGCGGGGGGCGGATGTGGGAACGGCCGTGACCCGCGCCTACGCTGGCGTCAGCGCCATCCACTTTGACGGGGCGCATTACCGGAAAGATATTGGACGCAGTGCGTGAGGCGTGAGGCGTGATACGTAAATTCTTCACGCCTCACGCCTCACACATCAAAATAATCCTATGACAACAAAAAAATCAGCCTACGCTCAGGCCGGGGTGGATATTGCCGCTGGACAGCGGGCGACAGAATTGATAAAAACGGCCGTGCACGCCACCTTCGGCCCGGAAGTATTGTCCGGCGTGGGCAGTTTTGGCGGGCTGTTTGACATAAGCAAGCTCAAGGGACTGGCCGAGCCGGTTCTGGTCGCCTCCACCGACGGCGTGGGGACCAAAACGATGGTCGCCGCCGCTCTGGACAGCTGGGACACCATCGGCCAGGACATCGTCAACCACTGCCTGAACGACATTTTGGTGCAGGGTGCGGAGCCGCTGTTTTTCCTCGATTACGTGGCCTCCAGCAAGCTCGATCCAGAAAAAATCGCCGCAGTGGTGGGCGGGGCGGCACAGGCTTGCCGCGCGGCCGGCTGCGCTTTGTTAGGCGGCGAAACGGCCGAGATGCCCGGCGTCTACCAGCCGGGCGAACTGGACCTGGTGGGCACGATTATTGGCGTTGTGGACAAGGCAAACATCATCGATGGCTCGCGCATCCAACCAGGGGACGCCATTTTGGGCCTGCTATCCACTGGGCTGCACACGAATGGCTACACTCTGGCGCGCACCGCTTTGCACGGCTTGGACTGGCAAACGGCTCATCCGGCGCTCGGCCAATCCATCGGCGAAGCGCTGCTGGCCGTTCATCGCCCTTACCTGGCTGAGCTGCGGCAGTTGTGGGAGGCAGGTGTAGAGGTACGCGGTCTAGCGCATATCACCGGCGGTGGTCTTCTCGATAATCCACTGCGCATCTTCCCAACGGGGATTGGGGCCGTGCTGCACTGGGGAAGCTGGCCCGTGCCACCGCTGTTCAGCCTGATTCAGCAGCGGGCACAGGTTCCCGAACAGGAGATGTTCCATGTATTTAACATGGGGTTGGGCCTGCTGGTTGTTGTTCCGGCAGAGCAGGCCGCACTGGTACAGCAAATACTGGGAGACGCCATTTTTCTCGTCGGAGAGATGGTTAGAGGCGAGCGGCAGGTGACGATTGTGTGAGGTGGGGGAACGGCCGTGATCAGGCCACAGGGCGTGCGGTTTCTTCGGCAACTTCTAGGATTTCGGCGATGAGTTGGTTGGAGTTGATATTTTTGAGCAGATAACGATATGCGCCCGATTTAAGCAGCAGTTCCCGTTCGATGTCGTCGGCGTAGGAAGTCAACACGATAACGGCCGTGCCCCGGCACGTCAAATCCTCTACCACCGCAATCGTCGTATCCAGGTCCGAATCGCTGCTGCTTTTTAGACCATATAAAGCCACATCAGCTGGACCGTTATCGTCCAACTCCTTCAGGCTAAAATTATGCACAGTCGCTACGACTTCAATACTGGGGGTAGAACTCAGACGCGTTGCCAGGGCATTGCGCACTGCTTCATGTTCATCAATTATCAGCAATTGCACTTTTTCCATGACAAGCGATTAATCCTTACAGTTAAAGAATCTGCCAGAGAGTGTATTGGAATCAAAGGGGGGTCTGTAGTACCGAATGTCATACTTTGCCGGGAAAAATGTCACGCAGGCCCGGGTGACGACATAAAATGATCAGCGACAAAAGTCATTACGCTTCTGTGACATTCGCCACAAGAACGACCGGCCTTCAATGAGGTAAACTTATCATCATAGACTGCTGTTTTTGCCGCCCAAAACAGCTGCATTTGTAAGGAGTAGACATGCTCACGGTAACAGACTTAATGACCGTTGTTCCAGACACCATTCCGCCCGAAACAACGCTGCGCGACATCATCGGCATGATGAAAATGGAAGGCTACCGGCATCTGCCGGTTGTTGCGGATGGCAAACTTGTGGGCATTATCACCGACCGCGACGTGCGTCTGGTTATGAATTCCCCTATGGTTTTGCACGAACGCCGTCAGGATGAGGATTTGTTGGATCAGGTGACTGCCGAAAGCTGTATGACTCCTAACCCGGTCACCGTCAAACCCGATACGCCTGCGTACCGCGCTGCGGAAATTTTGAGCATGTACAAATTTGGAGCGCTGCCGGTGGTTGAAGGGGACAGCCTGGTGGGCATCATCACGGTGACGGATTTTTTAGACTACTTCGCCGCCAATCATAAGGCGTAATCTGCGCCGCTCCCCTCTGGCAAAACAATCGACTGTATGGCAACAAACTATTGGATAGGGAACGTCAGGCAGACCGTTGTCCCTTTCCCAGGGGCGGTACGGATCTTGAACGACCCTTTCAGCTCTTCAGCTCGTGCCCGCATGTTGGCCAGGCCGTGTCCTACAGCCTGTTTGATAGTGGATGGGTCAAAGCCACGGCCGTTATCCGTAATCACCAGTTCCACCCCCTTCGCCACACGCCGAGCAGTGATCGAAACCTCGCTGGCTCGGGCGTGACGGGCAATATTAGCCAGCGCCTCCTGCGTCGTCAGGAAGATAGCCCGCACTACCGGTGTAGACAACAAAGCCACAATGTCTGTTGGGACAGATAAATTCACAGGAATCATAGTATTAACCTGGAACTCGCGCACCAGACGCGACAGGCCCTGCTCCAGATTGCCGCTAAAGCGATGCGGCCGTAAATCCAAAATAAAGTTACGAATATCACGAATGGTATCGTTCAGACCCACAATAGCGCTTTCCAGCAAGGCATCGGCTTCCTGGGTGTGGTTCTTTTGGATTTCCAGCCTGGTAGATTCCAAGATCAAGCCCACCGCATAGATAGATTGAATCACGCCGTCGTGCAGGTCCATGCCAATGCGCGCTCGTTCATCCACAATCGCCAGACGGCCGACTTGTTCGTAAAGCCGTGCATTTTGGATGGCCACAGCCACATGGGCGGCCAACATTTCTACCAGTTCCAGGTCATACTCCGTAAATTCATCCGCCCCTCGTTTGTTGGTGAGGTATAAGTTGCCCAGAACCTCGCTGGCGGCCACCACAGGAACGCCCAAAAAACTTTCCATCTCAGGATGATGCGTCGGGAAACCGACAGAGCGCGGATCGTCGGCAATGCGCGGAATGCGAATCGGCCGGGGATCGGTTATAAGCGCACCCAACAACCCGTGGCCTTCTGGCAAATGGGGGATGCGCCGGGCTAATTCCGTTGGCATGCCGCTGTAGACAAACGTCTCCAGACGCCCTTCCGCATTAGGCACACCCAACGCTGCATACTGTGCCCCAACCAGATCCCGGGCAGAATCAACAATCTGCTTGAGCACTTTTTCCAGGGTTAACTCAGCAGCGATGGCCAAGGCAGCATTGTTGAGCGCCGCCAACTGACGATTGCGGATAGCTAACTGCTGGCGTGTGTGTTCATTATTCAAAAACCGATCTTGCTCGGACATAGGGTATGGGTTAGAGGTTATAGATAATCTTTTAGATGGTGCTGAATGGCATAGGCAGCCGCCTCTGCGCGGTTAGAAACGCCCAGTTTCGAGAGGATGCTGCTCACGTAGTTGCGAACAGTCCCCTCACTTAGAAAGAGAGCACTGGCTATTTCACGATTGGTTTTGCCTTCGGCAATGAGGGCTAAAACCTGCATTTCCTGGGCCGTTAACTCGCCAAAAGCGGCGGCCTCTTCCTTTTGAATGGAATGGCGGATTTCGGAAAAAACGCGCTGGGTGAGTGAGGGATCGAGGGTCGCTTCGCCGCGGGAAGCTGACTCGATAGCCCGAATCAGGTCGTTGCTGCCGACCTGTTTGAGGACGTAGCCGGCGGCGCCAGCGCGGATGGCGGCAAAGAGCATTTCGTCTTCGGCGTAAGAGGTTAACATAACGACCTTAATGTCGGGCATCGCGGCCGTTATTTGTTGGCAGGCATCTACCCCGCTGCCGCCAGCCAGACGAATATCCATTAACACGATGTCTGGTTCGAGTTCTAAGGCTTTTTGCACGGCCTCAGCTTCGGCCGCGGCTTCTCCCACAACCTCAAAATTGGGATGGTGGTCCAACAAACTGCGTAAACCTAACCGCACTACTTCGTGATCGTCGACAAGAAGAATTCGTAGAGATGACATGGACTTAAGTATAACTTTTTATGAGCAATTCATCCATAAACGCATTTAGAGAGCCCAAAGGCAAGAACACGGCCGTTTCCACAAATGAGTTTTATCAAGCGCTCCAATGACATTATACACTTCTCCCCGGAAAGCGATTATCTTAACCTGTGCCTTAGGAGTGATTGGTTTCACTTGTAAGGAGGCTGTCTATGTTCCAATGCCAACGGTTGTTGGTCCCGCTTGATGGGTCTCCCTTGGCAGAAAGAGCGCTTCCATCTGCTTTCGCCATCGCCCAGGCGCTAAGCCATCAGATCCCAGTTACCGCATACCTGCTGCGTGTCGTTCCGTCGTTGTATCTGTCCGTTGATCCTTTGCTCTTTGCCGAAACGCTGAGCCTGAGTGAAGAAGAAGCCGAGGCATATCTGGCCACCATCGCCACTGAACACGCCACGGTGAACGTGCCCATCAGAACGGCCGTTTCCACCGGCGCTGTCGCCGAAAGCATCATGACCTACGCCCAACAGGAAAACATCCAGCTGATCGTCATGTCCAGTCACGGCCGTTCCGGCCTTAGCCGTTGGATGTACGGCAGCGTGGCCGAAAAACTGCTGCGCCAGGCGTGCTGCGCCAGCCTGATCATTCGTCCTGGTGAAAAACCACCCACCACATTCGGCAAAATCCTCGTTTGCCTGGATGGCTCGCCGCTGGCCGAGCAGGTGCTCGATCCCATTCTAACAATCGCCAAAGCGGTGGGGGCCGAGGTGAGTTTGCTGCGCGTTGTACCGCCTTCGCATGTGGTCATCGAAACCCACGCCATGGAACAGCTTTTGGACACTGTGGAGAGTCTGGAACGGGACATGGCCGAAACGTATCTAAATCAACTGCTGGTCAAACTGGCGGATCGTGAGATGCCGATTGCTGCCCAGGTCGTCTTGGGGCCGGTAGCCGAGACGATTATCGACACGGCCGTTACCCAGCAAGTTGATCTGATCGCCATGTCCAGTCACGGCCGTTCTGGCATCGGCCGCTGGGTTTACGGCAGCGTCGCTGAAAAAGTGCTGCGCACCGCCCCTTGTGCCACCTTTGTCACCCGGGGAACCAGTCCGGCAGGTGCTCCGGGCAGATAAAACCCCGCAGCCGAATCGCAATCGCCACACCCAAGAGGAAGAGCTATGTCCAATTTACCACCGGGGTTTGTTATCTGGATTACCGGGCTGCCGGCTTCAGGTAAAAGTTCTCTGGCCCAAGCTATCCACGATCTGCTTGCCGAAGAAAAAATCCTCTCCGTTATCCTGGACGCCAACGACTTGCGAGCGCTGCTCACCCCGGAACCGGAATACAGCGACGCCGAACGCCGCTGGTTCTACCACGTTCTTACCGAGCTTGCGGTCCGATTTGCCCGGCAAGGTGTCAACGTCATTATTGCCGCCACCGGAAACCGGCGTCTTTACCGCGAGCAAGCCCGCTGTCAATCCCCCGTTTTCGCCGAGGTCTATCTGGATTGTCCCCTGTTGGTTTGCCAGAGCCGCGATCCCAAAGGGCAGTATCTCACCGAAGCAGGAGCCGACCGCACACCCGGCATTGGTGTGGCATACGAAGCCTCATTTGCTCCGGAAGTGGTTGTCAACACGGCCGTTAAAACGCCCGTAGAAGCCGCTTATGCCGTCATAGATGTTCTGAAACTAGAACACGTGATCCGAGGAGATAGCAGTCATGGCGATTCCCAATCCTTTACCCACCGAGAGTTTACGTCGCCCCTGTAATCCCGAACAATTCCAGTTTACCACCACCGCCGATCTACCCGATCTAGACGACATCATCGGACAGGAACGCGCCGTCGAGGCCATTCGCTTTGGCATCAGCATCCAACACGACGGCTTCAACCTGTTTGCCCTGGGGCCAAATGGAACGGGGAAGTTTACGGCCGTACGGCAGTACCTCCAGCAAAAAGCGGTCCAACAGCCAGCACCCGACGATTGATGCTACATCTTCAACTTTGAACAGCCGCACAAACCCCGCGCCCTCCGCCTGCCCGCCGGCTGCGCCAACCAACTACGCGCCGACATGCAGGAACTGGCGCAAGACCTGTCTACCGTGCTGCCAGCCGCCTTCACCAGCCATGAATACCAACGCCTGTACGCCGTACCGCTACCCGATCTCATCAACTTCGTGAACGATTCCGAAAACAGCCTGCTCATGCTCAGCGACCATTACATTGACTTTCCAACGGCCGTTATCCGCCAGCTCGCCGAGGCGCTTACCTGCCCCGTCCTGGTCATTCGCTAAGCTTGTTCAGTCGGCCGTTTGGGGCAACGTGCCGCGCGTGCTACCATTAGCCGCATGGCATATACTCCCACTCCCCAAGAACTGGCCCTGCTTCACAACACCACCCTCTTCCAGGGCCTCAGCGACGAACAACTGCAAAGCGTTTTACAAGCCGCCCGCTATTACGAGTTAGAACGCCGCGGCTTCTTTTTCCACCAGGGCGAACCGGCCACAACTTTCTACGTCATTTTGCGCGGCAACGTGCGCCTGGCCCAGCTTACTCCAGAAGGGCGGCAGGTCATCATGCACTATTTTGGGCCTGGCAATGAACTGGCTGTGATTGTGGTCCTTAGCAAAGTGGATTATCCCGTGTCCGCCGAGGCGGCAACCGATGCCGCCGCTTTAGGTTGGGATCACGCCACGGCCCTGGCGTTAATGGAACAGTTTCCCAGGTTGGCTATCAACGGAATGGAAATGGTGGCCGGTCGTTTTTGGGAACTGCAAAACCGATACCGCGAACTGGCTACCGAACGGGTGGAGCAGCGCGTGGCCCGCGCCGTCATTCGTCTCATCCACCAGCACAACGGCCTCCGGCCGGCCCAATCGGTGCCCCAGCTCACTCTCACACGCCAGGATCTGGCCGAAATGACCGGCACAACGTTGTTTACCGTCAGCCGCATTTGCAGCAGCTGGGAACAGCGTGGGCTTTTGGATGCCGGCCGCGAGCAGTTGATCATTCATAACCTGGAAGATCTCATCGCCATTGCCGACGATATGCAGACACACTCCCAAAATGGCTCGGCCAGGGGTCTATAAGGAACGGCCGTTACACCTTCAACCACCAGTCTAACGCAGGTTGCGGCTAGAGAACGGCCGTTTCCTCCAGCTCATCAATCGCCTGCCGAATCGTCGCCGCGCTGGCGTGCAATGCCTGTTGCTCCGCTTCACTTAACGGCAAGAAAAAGGTATCCTCCACCCCTTCGCCGCCCACAATGTGCGGCAGCGCCACCGTTACGTCTTTCACCCCGGCAATGTCCGGCATAGGCGTGCATACCGTCATAATCGCCCGCCTGTTACCCAATACATTGCTGACAATGCGCGCCAGGGCGCTGCCCACGCCGTAATAAGTCGCTCCCTTGCCCTCGATGATATGATAGGCGGCCCGCCGCACGGAGTTATCAATCTGCTGCCGGGCGGCAGCCTCCAGGTTGCATTCATGAGTACGGCAAAAATCATCCAGCGGAATGTTGCCGATATTTACCAACGACCAGACCAGCACCTCGGAATCACCGTGCTCGCCGATAACGTAGGCATGCACGTGGGTGGAATCGATGTGCAGGTGCTGCCCCAACAGCGCCCGAAAACGGGCCGTATCCAATGTCGTGCCCGAGCCAATAATGCGGTGCGACGGGATGCCAAATTCGGCGGCAAACCGCGCCGAAAGATGGGTCATTACGTCTACCGGGTTTGTGGCCACGATCAAAATAGCGTCCGGCGCATGGGTAAAAATTTCCGGGATGACTTCGCGGAAAACGGCCGCATTGCGCGACAACAGCTCCAGGCGCGTTTCCCCCGGCTTCTGCCCCACCCCCGCCGACATGATCACCACCCGGCAGCCCTTCAGGTCGGCATAACTGCCCGCGCGCACGGTTAAGGGATGGGCGAAGGGCACAGCGTGCAAAATGTCCGCTGCTTCGGCAATGGCCCGCTTCTCAAATTTGTCTACCATCACGATTTCGCGGCCCACACCGCGCATCAACAAAGCATACGCGGCCGTAGCCCCCACCATGCCGCTGCCAACGATTCCAATTTTCATTTTGTTTTCCTCCTGTTGATGAGGACACGCTCGCCTAACTTCCGGCCCAGGCAAGTCAGAAGGGCGGATCCAAAACTAATCCGTTGAGGCAGACACCGCCGCCGGTTTGCGCCGCCCGGCGCCGGTACGCCGCACCAAAACCAGCGCCGGCAAGGCAACCACCAGTGACAAAATCGCCCCCACCCAGTACGGGCTGGTGGCATTCCAGGCAAAAATGGTCCCGGCAATGGCGGTACTGACGATGGTAGACAGGCTGATCGTTGATTGGTAAATGCCTAACACACCACCCCGCAGCTCATCAGCCACGGTCGTCGTGGTGAGTGATTGCAAGGGAGGCATCATTAAGCCTACCCCCATAGCAAACAGCAGAGAGGCGGCGCCACCCAACCACGGCGAAGCCAGGGCAGCAAAGATGAACAGACCCACTGTCCGCAAAACGAGGCCGATGATCACCAGCCAGGCTTCGTCGAACTGTTTAAGGGCACGGGGCAGCAAGAACGCCTGGGTGAAGAACTGGCCAAC
Source organism: Ardenticatenaceae bacterium (assembly GCA_020634395.1). Taxonomy (GTDB): domain Bacteria; phylum Chloroflexota; class Anaerolineae; order Promineifilales; family Promineifilaceae; genus Leptovillus. The sequence goes on from JACKBU010000002.1 coordinate 123,833, forward strand.
ACCCACCAGCGCCAGCAAAATACCGATTCCCAGGCTGATGACGGTCTCGCTGTACCCGGCAAACAACACAGCCTCGCCAAACAGGGCAAAGGTGGACTGCAGTAAGCCCAGGCCAAACTGGCCCACAAAGGCAATCAGCAAAATCAGCACCAACGGTTTGTTGGCGGCAATAGCCGAGAGGCCAATGTTTTGTTTGTTGAAGCGGCGGTTGGCTTCTCGCTGCTCTGGAGAGAGGGTTTCGTCCAGAGTGAACCAGGTCAGCAAGACAACGATGGTGGCAGCCACGGCCGCAAAAATATAGGGAATACGGGGTCCAAAGGCGGCCGATAAAAGGCCGCCAATCGCCGGGCCAAAAATGAAACCCAGACCAAAGACGGCAAAAATATAACCCAACGATTCCGTCCGTTTGGCGCGCGGCGTGATGTCGGTGACATAGGCCTGCGCGACGATGATGTTGCCGCCGGTGATGCCATCGAGGATGCGGGCAACATACAGAAAAGCAACGGAGGGAGCCAGGGCAAGCATAAGAAAGCTCACGGCCGTTCCCACCTGGCTGATGATGAGAATGGGCAAACGGCCGTACTTGTCCGACAGCCGCCCCAGATAAGGCCCGGCAATAAACTGCGCCGCGAAAAAAGACGTCGCCAGCAAGGTGATCGTCTGCGGCGACATGCCAAATTCCCGCTGCGCATACAACGGCAAAATCGGCATGATCATCGCCGCGCCCAGCATCTGCACGAACACGATCAACAAAACGGTGAGCAGACGCCGATCAATTGTTTTTAGCTTAGCTATCAAAATGAACCTCGTCGCTGGTGGAGTTGCCGTCATTGTAGCGCGAGCCAGGACAATGTCGACGGACCTTTAATCCTATTTTTAGACGGCCGTTCCCAATCATAACCCGTTCCACCAGATTGCCCACTGCCTTACCGGTCGCCCTTACAGAAAGACGCGCAGCGCCTGATCCAGATCGCCGACCAAATCGGCCGTTTCCTCAATGCCCGTCGAGTAGCGTATCAGGCTCTCCGGGATGCCCATAGCCGCCCGTTCCTCGCGCGTGCATTCTACATGGCTCGTTGTTGCCGGCGGTCCCACAATCGTTTCCACCGCTCCCAGGTTGGCGGCGGCATGGGCAAACTGCAGCCGCGGCAAAAACCGCCGCACCGCATCCAGGCTGTCCTCCTGCAATCGGAAGCTGAGCATACCGCCAAAACCACGCATCTGCCGGCAGGCAATGTCGTGGCCTTCGTGCGTGGCCAGGCCGGGATAATACACCTCGGCCACGGCCGGGTGCGCTGCCAGGAAGCGAGCGATCTGCCCGGCGCTTTCGTTTTGCTGGCGCACGCGTAGATGCAGCGTCTTCAGGCCGCGCAGCAGCAAATACGCGGCCATCGGGTGCAGGGTGGCTCCGTTGATTTCCCGGAAGTGATAAACCTGCCCTACCAGATCCCGCGCCCCACAGATCACCCCGCCCAAAGCGTCGGCGTGACCGCCGAGAAACTTGGTGGCGCTGTGCAGCACAAGGTCCGCGCCCAGAGCCAGCGGGTTCTGGTTAATCGGCGTGGCAAAGGTGTTGTCCACGATGACCGTAGCTCCCACGGCGTGTCCGGCTGCCGCCAGCCGGGCCAGGTCCATGACCTTCACCGTGGGATTGGTGGGACTTTCCAGGTACAACACGCGGCAGCCCCGGCCGATTTCTGCTTCGATGGCTTCGTGATCCGTGGTGTCGCATAAGGCCACGTCTACCCGGAAACGCGGCAAAAATTCGGTGAAGATCTTGTTGGTCCCGCCATAGGTATCTTTGACCGAGACCACCCGATCGCCGGGCGATAACAGGGCAAAAAGGGCGCTGCTGATGATGCCCATGCCGGTGGCGGCGCTGGTGGCTGCCTCGGCGCCTTCCAGCTGGCGCACTTTTTCTTCAAAGGCCTGCACGGTAGGATTGGTGTTACGGCCGTATATGTGCCCTGGCTTTTCGCCCAAAGCCACTTGCAGCCATTCATCCAAATCCTTATAGCCAAACGAAACGCTGTGGACTACCGGCACCTGGGTAGCGCCTTGCAGCAAATAGGTTTCTTCACCGGCCCATACCGCCCGCGTGCCCGGCCCGGCGTTCTGCAAATCAATCACGGGTTGCCTCCTTGGAGAATTAAAATGTAGTGTGTGTTTTTTATGCTGTGACTTGTTGCCTTGTCAGGTACAGCATTGTAACACAGGCTGAACTGAGTGCTTTTGGTATAGTTGAGGGATGGAACATCAAGATCACGTAGCCTTGCTGCGGCCTGGCATTCCCGCTTTGGGCGGCATGTGGGCCGATCTGGGCGCCGGAACGGGCGCCTTTACCCTGGCGCTGGCCGACATCATTGGACCAACTGGGAAAATTACGGCCGTGGACAAAGACGGCCGTGCTCTGCGCCACCTCGCCGACACATTTTCCGCGCGCTTCCCCCAGGTCACGCTGACCACTATAACGGCCGATTTCACCCGGCCACTGGCACTGCCGCCGTTGGACGGCGTGGTGATGGCTAATTCGCTGCACTTTGTGCGCCACAAAGCGCCTGTGTTGGCCCTGGTGCGGGACTATTTGCGGCCAGACGGCCGTTTGCTCATCGTTGAATACAACACCGACCGGGGCAACCATTGGGTGCCCCATCCTTTTAGCTATTCCACCTGGGAACACCTGGCGCAGCAGGCAGGTTTTAGCCGCACGCAGCGGCTGCACGCCCGCCCCAGCCGCTTTTTGGGCGAAATTTACAGCGCGGCCAGTTGGAACTCGCCCTCCGGTTGATGCGTCCCAACGAAAACGGCCGTTTCTCCCCGCCTGGAACTGCCAGGTCTAGAGAAACGGCCGTTTCTACTTTCTTCGTACGGCGAAAATGACTAAAGTTTAGTAATCATCGTCGTCGTCATCATAATCATCATACGATTCTTCTTCAAACTCGGCAAAATCCTCTTCGTCGAACTCGTAATCGTCATAGTCCTCAAATTCATCTTCGTCCACCCAGCTCAACTTGAGCGGGCGCAGGGAAACGACTTCCAATTCTGCTTCGCACTCCTCACACACAATAAAAGTGCCTAACTCCGGAGTGGATTCAAATCGAATCATCGTCTGGCATGCCGGGCATCGGGCAGAGAAAGTGGTCATCATGTCTTTCACCTCACAATTTGCCGCACCTGACCCTGATTTAGGCGGCGCCGCAGTATGTAAATCTTATTTAAGGCCGATATTATGCCCAATTTCTCCTCAAAGGCACGAAATTGGTCACTCATCTTTGGCCCTCTCCTGACGCCCAGAAGCGGTTCTGGGAAACGGTGATTATAGGCTGCTCATCCGATCTTCCCGCCAGCGCCAGATCGGTATAGTCGCCGGGCGCGCTGCGCCATTGCAAACTAAACGTCCAGCCCTGCCACTGCCAAACCGCCACGGCCGTTCCCTCCGGCGCCTGCACCAGCACCACCAGCTCCTCTATGCCATCCCCGTCTACATCACCCAGTTCCAATTCCTGGATGGGGTCTACTACCGGACGGCCACCCCACAGCAGCTCATACGCCCCGCCGCGGTAGCCGACGATGTAAGGCTGGCTGCGCTCGTAGCCCGCGCCATCGCGCCGCCAGATCGCCAGCATTATCTCGTAACGCCCGTCATCGTTCGGGTCGCCCAGGGCCACGTCTACCACGCGCCACTCCGCCGGACTGCGCCAGACGGCCGTGCCATCCTGAAAAACCACAACTCGCTCACCCTCCTGCCGCACCGTTTCCGGCACCCCATCACCGGTCAGGTCGATCTGCCCGCTAAAAAACCGGCCGCCCTGGGCGACCTGCGGCGCCGCAGCGGGGGCGCAGCCTTCTTCCCCGCAGGCAAAAGCCAGGCGCGGAGGCGGTGGTAAAACGCGCGTCAGCAGCGAAACGGCCTCGTTGGGCGCCAGCAAACGCGGCCTTAAGCCTGCCTGGATGGGCAAGACCTGAACCGCGCGCAGCCCGGCAGAGTCAAAAAAGGCGTGCAGGGCCAGCGCCGGCCGCGTCTGCGCCGTCTCCTGATCAAAGACAAAGTTGCCCAGGCTGTAGGCGACAACTCGATCGCCGCTCAGCGCCAGCGGTTGGGCCACGTGTGGATGATGCCCCACAACGAGGTCCGCCCCAGCGTCGAGCATCGCCTGGGCCAGCCGTTCTTGCGTCGGCGACGGCCGTGCTTCGTACTCCAGTCCCCAATGCACCGATACGATCACCGCATCGGCCTGCGCTTTGGCGGCGGCGATGGCCGCCGGGCCGCCTTCGGCATCCCAGACAAGCGGACAGGGTAACTGGGCCGCCGGGCGACAGGGCAGCGAGGCGGCGGGATCAGGGATGATATTGAAAGCAAGCAAAGCCAGGCGAATATTATTAGCTATGCGAATTTCGGGGGCCACTGAACCGTTTTCATTCAGGCCGAGGGGGATCAGGCCCGACTGCCGCAGACGCACGGCCGTTTGCTGCAAGCCCTCCGCGCCAGCATCCAGGCTGTGGTTATTGGCCAGCCCCAGCAGATCAAACCCGGCGTGCTGGAGCGGGAATACGGCCGTTGCCGGCATGAAAAGCGCTATCCGTGAACCAGGCACCGGGTTCCCTTCCCCGTTCACTGTTGACCGTAGACGGCCGTTTATTATCACCCCTTCCAGATTGCCCAGCGTCACGTCCGCTGCACGCAGCCAGGGAGCCACGTCGCCCAGCGGGTCTGGCTGGGCGGCCACGCCGCGACCCAGCAGCACGTCGCCGACGGCGATCACGCTGATCAGCGTCTCGTTGGCGGTGACCGGACGGCCGTCTCGCAGATAGACCCAGGGATAAGGAGCGAGATCGGGCGGCGCAGGCACGGCCGTTGCTTCTCCGGCTGTGGCCATGACCAAAACGAAGAATCCGAGCAGCAGAGAAACGGCCGTGCGCAGCAGTTTGGGTGACATCACGTATCAAGCCGGAGATCAGAGATGAGGAGCACGCGTCTCTGATCTCCGGTTACCCTTATTCTTGCCACGGCGGCGGTTCGTTGGCGTAGACCAGATTCGTCACCTGCCACATCCCATCGGTGCGTTGCAGTGTGTACGTGGCATCCAGCGTGTACGGGCCGCGATGAGCCAGCACGGGATCGCCAAAGTCGGGATAGTCGTTGACCATGTCGTACAGCGTATCGTCCCAGGTTTCGCGCACGGTAACCACGGCCGTGTCCGGCCCCTGCAAATCAAACGACCGATAATCGGCGCTGATCCACTGCCGCCCGCTGTACTGTCCGGCAGCAGCCAGTTCCGCCAGTTCTGCCTGGAAGAACGGCCGTGGCGCTTCCGGCCAATCGCTGCCCGGTTCCCAGAAGGCCCAGGGGATGTACTTCTGGAAGTTGTAGATCGCTTCCTGGGCAAAGGCGAATTCGGTGTCGGCGGAGAAGAAAGTGGTGATCCACGACGGCCGTAGGGGTGGTGTCCCCTCATCCAACATTTGCCGCCACTTTTCGTCCGTCAGGCGGTCATCGGCCGGCCAGGGAAACTCGTAGTAGGCGAACACCCCGCCCTTGGCTACTTCCAGGGTAATCGTGCCGTCTTCGGCCACCACCGGCACGACGGCATAAAGCTCATCCACGCGCCCTACCCCCACTTCCAGCACCGTGGGATCCGGCACGCCGTCGCGCACGTAGTCGGGCGCCGTCGCCACGTCGGCAATGACGGCCGCCTGTGGCTCCTCGTCCATGTAGGGCTGCGCGGCCGCATCTTCGTCCGGCGTATCGCCCGCGGCCATGACCAGGTGTTCCAATTCACCGCCCACGTAGCGGATCAGGTAGGCTTCATCTTCTGTCAGCGGTTCGCCGCGCAGCTCTTTTTCGGCCATCACCTGAAAAGCATCGGCCAGGCGGATAAGGCGGGCCAGGCTGTCGGCATCTTTGTCGGTGAGCAGGCCGCGCTCGCTCATACCCTCTTGCGTCATCGTCGCCAGGGCGGAGAGGCGGGCATAAAAAGCCGGGACTGGCTCCACATAGCCCACCGCCTCTTTGGGCGATGGCGGATTAATGCCGCCACCGCCAAGTTCGGCATAGGCCTGTTTGGCATAGAGGATCGTATCATGCTTGAGTTCTGCCCAACTGCCCAGGCTGGTAGACAGCTCCTTGTCCAGCCAGGCCTCGGAAAGCATGAACTGGGGGTAGCCTTCGGCCGGCACTTCCAGAAGGGGCTGGAGAGTATAGAGCCAGCCGTTGTAGAGTGTTTCCGTCCACTCATCGGCCGTCAGGCTGCCGGTCCAGGCGCGCATTTTTTCCATTTGCTGGGGGTAATTCTCGTAATCGGTCTCACCCAGGTTTTCAAGGATGGTGTAAGCACGGTCGGACCCCATGGCGGCCATGACGTCCAGGCCATTGGGCAGCTGGCGCGGCTCGGCCTGCGTGCCCACATTGCGCCAGATGAGTTCGCGGAAGATGTAGGCGTCGGGCACGAAGCGCTGGCCCATGAAGCGGAAGCCTTTGGTCTGCTCTTCGACATCGTCGGTTTCGCTGATGACCAATCCCAAAATACGGGGCGGCGGCAGCAGTTTGGCTGCCTCGATGAAGGCCGTCAGATTGCCTTCGTCGCTCAGGGCGGTCAGATCCGGATTGTCGCCGTATACGGCCGTCATCACCTCAATATACTGGAACGCCGTCAAATCATCGCTGCGGCCGACCAGGAAAGCCGTGGGGTCGTAGAGATCGCGCCACACGTCCAGGGCGGGACGGCCGTTTACTTCCGCGTTTTGCAGGGCATTGACCAGCAGCAAAGCCGAGCGGGTTTCCGCCCGGCCGACTTCCGGGTCTCTGGTCGTCAGGCGGAAGGTCATACGGCCGTACCACATCATGCTCTTAAAGTAGGCCATCAGGTCTTCGCTGAGGGTGTAGTGACCGCGCGGAATGTACTGAGTGTAGTCCTCGCCAAACTCCAGGCCGGGGAACAACGGCGAGGGCAGAATGCCGCTGGCATCTTCGACCAACGCTACTTCCGCGTCTACCAGCTCCTGGGCATACGCGGGAATTTCCACCGCCGGATCCAACAGCTTACTGGCCACGCCGACAAAAGCGACAGAACGCAAGGCCGCGTCTTCCCATTCCGTGCCCCTTAGCTCCTGATACTGGGCGTCGGTTTCGGCCAGCATAGCGGCGTTCAGATCGTGCAGCAGCGGAATGAAGAACTGGCGTTCGGCGGTGCGCAGCACCTTATCGAAGATAAGGTGATAGCTGTGCAGCAGGGCATCGCTGGTGACAAAGATAGGCACGTTGGCATACCGGGCCTGTTCGTAAACGGTGAAGAACTCCTTCTCTGTGCCGGGGCTAACAACGACACCGCTGTCGGCCAGCCGGGCCAGCTGATCCTCCGATAACGCGAAGGGGACGAGAACGTTGCTCAGGTCGGCGGCGATGGGGTCGTGGAAGATGGCCGGTGTGGTATCGACGGCCGTTTCCTTAAACTGGGCAAAACGGGGCATCTCGCTGGCCGTCACTTCCGGTACGGACGCGGCCGTCGGCGCTGGCTCGCTGGTGGGTGTTTCGGCCGTCGGCGGCACGGCCGTTTTGGTGACCTCCGGAATGACGATGGTCGGCGTCATCACCGGGGGAACTGTGGCCGTGGCGGCATCTGCCGTGGCGGCCTCTGCCGTAGCGGCCTCTGTGGGGATGGTCTCGGGTACGGCCGTAGACGCCGCTTGCCCTCCCCCACAAGCGACCAGTACAAGCAAGAGCAGCAAGAACAGGGATCGAAAACGAATCAATAACGGGTTTCTCATGGTGCGCCTCCTTTAGCGACAGCCATTTGTCATTTCTTTAGGTGTGGCTTTGGCTTCCCCACCCCTGCAGTTTGCGAGCAGCGTTCAGCAGCCAAACACCGCTCACCCGCATATTCATTATAATGGAGCGCTTAAAAAGAGAGAATATGCCGCAGGTGATTCGTATGTGGGGCGTTAAAGGCCAGCAGTACGTCTTGTCGTTCTGGCGGCATTCTCTATAATTCCTTTATTCAATGATTGAATATTTAAGTGGTTACTATCACGATGAAATCCTCTCTATCGCTTGAACTGGCCTTGTTGGGCTTTTTGCACCGGGAACCAATGCACGGCTATGCCATTCACCAGGCCTTGTCGGATCCGGCGGGCCTAGGAGCAGTCTGGCAGATCAAGCTGAGCTTGCTGTATGCGCTGCTGGGTAAGCTGGAAAATGCCGGTTACATCACGGCCACCACAGAACCGCAGGACACCAGGCCGCCGCGCAAAATTTACCAGTTGACCCCAGATGGCGCGCGGGCATTTCTGGACTGGGTGCGCTGCCCGGTCAGTCACGGCCGTTCGCTGCGGCTGGAATTCCTGGTCAAGCTTTATTTTGCGCGGCGAGAAGGCCCCGATGTGGCCGCCTGTTTGCTGGCCGTGCAGCGGCAGCAGTGCCAGGATTGGCTGGCTACGGAGCAGGAAATTGTGGCGGATGAGTGGGCTAACGGCCGTCACTACAGCCACCTGATCCATCAATTTCGTTTGGGCCAGATTCAGGCGATGCTGGATTGGCTGGATCAATGTGAGGGCGCTAATTTATGAAAGCCAAATGGTGGGTCGTTTTGTTACTGTTAGGGAGATTGGCGGGCTGCCGCACCGGCCAACCAGAGACAGCCCAGCCCCAAGAGCTGACGGTGTTTGCCGCTTCGTCCCTGACTGATGCCTTTAACGAACTGGCGCAGGCGTTTGAAGCGCAAAACACGGCCGTCGAAGTCGTGCTCAATTTCGCCAGCTCTTCACAGCTGGCGGCGCAGTTGACTGAAGGCGCTGTGGCCGATGTTTTTGCCTCCGCCAATGCCACGCAAATGCAGAATGTGGTTAACAGCGGCCGCATTACACCCGGCGCAGAAGATTGGTTTGTTTCCAACCGTTTAACTATCATTGTCCCGGCCGATAATCCGGCCGGTATTCATTCTCTGGAAGATGTGGCCCAGCCCGGTGTGCAGCTCATTCTGGCCGTAAAAGGTGTACCCGTGCGGCAGTACACGGATGAGGTTGTGGCGGCTATGGCGGCCGATTTTCAGGAGCATTTTTACAATAACCTGGTTTCAGAAGAAGATAATGTGCGCCAGGTATCGGCCAAAGTGGCCCTGGGCGAAGCAGACGCCGGCATCGTCTACACTTCGGACGTCACCCCAGACATTGCGGGTCGGGTGCAGCAAATCGCCATTCCCGAAGCGCAAAACGTGGCTGCCGCCTACCCTATCGCCCCTCTGGCCGATGCGCCGCAGCCGGAGCTGGCGCAAAGTTTTATTGAATTTGTACTGAGCGCGGAAGGGCAAAGTATCTTAGCCAAGTGGGGTTTTGGCCCACCGCCTACCAGTTAAGGCAAAGAATATGGCTGTACGACAATGGAAAGGGAGCGTGGCCAGTACTTCCTCTGCCCCATGGCAAAATCGGGTATTCAGTGTGTTAGCCGTTGTTCTGGCTGGCATCATGGCTGTTTTCTTGATCATCCCGTTTATCGCTTTGATATGGCGGGCGGTAACCCTTGAAGGGCACATTGCCGCCAGCGAACTTTCGATCGCTTCTGCGGTGGCGCTCAGTTTGGGCACAACGGCCGTTACCATCGTCTTCATCGTCATCCTAGGCACACCGCTGGCCTACTTTCTGGCCCGCCACCAATTCCCCCTCAAACGGCTGCTGACCCTTTTTATTGAAATGCCCATTGTGATGCCGCCTGTGGTGGCCGGCCTGGCGCTGCTGTCTGCTTTTGGCCGGCGCGGGCTGATTGGTGCGCCGCTGGCCAGCCTGAACATCTCGGTCACTTTTACGTTAACGGCCGTTATCCTGGCACAGTTGTTTGTTTCCTCACCCTTTTACATCCGCTCTGCCCAGAGCCGCTTTGAATCGCTGCCCCGGGAATATGAAGATGCGGCGGCTGTCGATGGCGCCAGCCGCTGGGTGATTTTCTGGCGGGTCATCTTGCCCCAGAGCACGCGCGCCCTGCTGACAGGGCTGATCCTCAGTTGGGCACGGGCGCTGGGTGAGTTTGGGGCAACCATCCTGTTTGCCGGCAATCTGCAAGGGCGCACCCAGACGCTGCCCCTGCTGGTATACGGCGCTTTGGAGCAGGATTTACGCGTGACCTTTGTCACCGCCCTGATCTTGCTGGCTCTGGCTGTGCTGGCCTTCTCGCTCACTCGCTGGCTGACCGGCCTGGACGACTACGAAGGCGACACACCGACAATACTGGGCTAAGTTTACCCGCCGTCGGGTCAACGGCCGTTAGACCCCTCCCCGTTCTCCGGTTACAATCTCCCTATGAAAGTTGCAATCCTCTCCGACATTCACGGCAACAGCGCCGCTCTGCAAACCGTAACGGCCCACATCGACGCCTGGCAGCCGGATCACGTCATCGTCAATGGTGATGTGGTAAACCGCGGGCCAGATTCAGCTGGCTGCTGGCAATTCATCCAAGCCCGGCAGGCCCGGCATGGCTGGCGGGTTCTGGGCGGCAACCATGAAATGTACGTCTGCAAACACACCCGCCCGACGCCTGACCCAGAACACCGCGGCATCCGGGCCGACATCAATCAAAATTCGCGCTGGACCTACAAACAGCTAGATGGAGAGATCGCTGCCCTGGCGCAGCTGCCGGCAACGGCCGTATTAACTGCCCCGGACGGCAGCCGGTTGTGGACCACCCACGCCTCCATCCGCTCCAACAGTGATGGCATTTATCCGGCATCGGACGACGACGACGTCGCCCGGCAGATAGCTCCGGCCACGGCCGTTTTTGTTACCAGCCACATCCACGTCGCTTACACCCGGCAGGTCAACGGCACGCTGTTGGTCAATACGGGTTCAGCCGGCCAGTTGTGTGATGGCGATTCGCGGGCCAGCTATGCCCAGGTCACCTGGCAGAAGGGGCAGTGGCACGCCAAAATCGTGCGCCTGGCTTATGATTGGGCCGCCACCGACCGCGCTTTTCATGACTCTGGCTTTTTGGCGGAGACCGGACCGGTCGCCTGGCTAATTTACCTGGAATGGAAAACGGCCGTGCCCCTTCTGCCCGCCTGGCGCGCGGCTTATTTTGACGCTGTGGTAGCCGGCCACATCCCCCTGGAACGCAGCGTAACCGATTTCTTGCATAAACACGGGCTAAGTCTGGCGTAAAAGCCGCTTCGCCTGCGCCAACCTGTGCTACAATGACCTGCAAACCTTACCTAAATCGTGTGGGAGCCCCTCGCTCAATCAAAAACAATCAGGAGGTACAACTATGGACTTGCCCGAATATATTACCAAAGAAGAGGTGCAGCGCGTGTGCCGGCAGTTAGGTCTGAGGGACTGGACACAATTGACGGAAACGGCCGTTCTTCCCGAAGAAGCAGCCCTCTTACAAGATCTCGTTGGTGGGGAAGCCCTGCACGTCCCCACCGCCGATTTTCGCCAGGGACTGGAAGTAGAACTGGAGCACGGCATCAGCTTTCCCGATGCCAATGTCACCAACAACCATCCCATCCTAACCGCCAAAATCGTCCTGGCCCACCTGAAAGAAATGCTTGATTATTACGCGCGTCTGGAGGTAGCCGAACTGGAAGGTGACGTTTTCAAGGCCTCCCTGGCCAACAACCCGGCCAAAGTAGCCGCCAAGACCAAACAGTTGGTGGCTGCCCGCGCCGCGCTGGCTCAATCGGAACTGGAACGGCAAGAAGACTGACCGTTCGCCAACGCAACCTTGAAAACTTCTTCCCGCACTGGTGGCAAAAAAGGCGCAAAGAAGGATAAGGCGAGATCCTTCTTTGCGCCTCGTCTTTAAGAACACTGCCCCTCAGCCCTTATCCTCCCACAAACTTGGTCTTATACCCTTGCTTCTGCAGGGCTGCGGCGATCGTTTCCCGGTGATCGCCCTGGATCTCGATGGCCCCATCTTTGACGGCGCCACCTGCGCCGCACGCTTGCTTTAACTGTTTGCCCAGTGCCTTTAAGTCGTCGGGCGTCAACTGCAGATCCATGATGACCGTCACCGTTTTACCGCCGCGCCCTTTTGTCTCGCGGCGGATGGCAGCCGTCTGCTGCTCCGGCGGGAGGCTTTTGGGCTGTGGGCAGCGGCAGGGATAGCTGCCGCAGCGTGGACACCGTTTTTTGAAGGCCGGATCAGTCGAATAAACGATGTTTCGTTTTTTAGCGGGCATATGTGTATCTCACTAGAATTCCTTGATGGACCAATCGTTCCTCGGATAATGCAATGATAACGGCCGTGTCCCTGCGGCGCCACTTGTCCCTATTGTTGGGCACAATTGCCATAGCAGCAGTGCTGCCGCCCTTTGTATAATGCCTCTGACATGATGGAGGAATCGGATGATTGATAAATTTGCCCATGATGACTTTCAACGCGCCTACCGGCGCGGCTTCTGGCGCAAACTCATCGCCCGGCTAACCGGGCAAGATAACGACCTGCTGCCCTACAGCGAAGTACGCCGCCAGCTTCCTTTCCAGGGGCAGCGCGACCTGGGCCAGCAAATTATTCCCGTCGATAAAATCGTCGGCAGCGTAGGGCGCTATCGCGATTTTGACCGCGCCTATCTGCCCACCCAGACCGAAACCGCTCAGCGCTGGATTGGTATCAGCAAAGCGCGCTATAAGGACATTCCTCTGCCGCCTATCGAAGCCTACAAAATCGGCGAAGTGTACTTTGTGAAAGACGGCAACCACCGCGTCTCGGTGGCGCGAGAACGGCAGCAGCACTTCATCGACGCTTTTGTGACCGAAATCGACATCCCCATTACCCTGACGGCCGATATGGGTCTGAGCGACGTGCTGGAACTGAAGGATTACGCCCATTTTCTACAGCAAACCGGGTTCCGCGACATTCGGCCGGAAGCAGATTTGCAGTTGTCGAACGCGCGGTTTTACGGCCGTCTTCACGAACACATCAACGCCCACCGCTGGTATATCAGCCAGGAGCGCGGCTACGAAGTGCCTTACGCCGAAGCCGCCTCTTCGTGGTACGACACCGTCTACCAGCCGCTGGCCGCCGCCATCCAGGCTCAGAGTTTGCCGCAGGCCTTTCCCAACCTTACCCTCACCGACCTCTACCTGCTGATCAGCGAGTACCAGTGGCTGCGCCGCACCGCTTACCAGGCAGACGGCAGCGCCGAAGCCGCCGACCAGGAACTACTCGGCATTTACAACCAGAAAGAAGTGCGGCGCGTCCTCAGTACCATTAAGCGCCGCTCCTGGATCGACCGGCTGATCCTGGAGCAGGAGCAGGCCACCTTTAACCAGCGCACCCGCATCCACGAGCTGCGCCCGGAAGCCGTCATCGAGGCCAGTCTGCCTGGCAAATACGAAAAGCTGCTGCACCACATCGACGTTCACCGCTATTACCTGGGCCAGGAACGGCAGGCCGACGTGCCCTATGAAGAAGCCGTGGCCTCCTGGTACGACAACGTCTACCTGCCCGCCATCCAGCTTATTCATGAACAGGGCATCCTGGCGCAGTTCCCCAACCGCACGGAAACGGACGTGTATATTTGGGCGCTGGATCACGGCGCGGAGTTGGAGGAGGCGCTCGCCCAGCTTGAGTCTGAGTCGGAAATCTAAGCTGCTGCCCGGCAAACAAGCATTATCACTACTGTAGGCCGGCCGGCGCCAGGGAGGCGGAAAAACCCCAATCTGGCAGCCGAAAAATGTTATAATGGAGACAGCGTGACGACTTCAATTCAGCAAGGAACGGCCGTATGTCTCCTAAAACCGAACCCCTGTCCACCGCCGATGCCGTCTGGCTGCACATGGAGGATCCCACCAACCTCATGTTTGTCGTCGGCGTGCTGTTGTTCGACCAGCCGCTGGATATAGACACTCTCAGATCCACCCTGGCGGCCCGTCTGCTGCGTTTCGACCGCTTTCGCCAGCGCCTGAAAAAAAGCCGACGGCCGTTACGCCGCCTGCAATGGCAGCCAGATCCCCACTTCGACATCAACGCCCACGTGCACAGCCTGGCTTTGCCCGCCCCCGGCGACGAAGCCGCGTTGCAGCGGTTGATTGGCGATTTTGCCAGCACGCCGCTGGACATGAGTAAGCCGCTGTGGCAGGTCCATCTCATTGAAGGGGTGAACGGCCGTGGCAGCGCGGCCGTCGTGCGCATCCATCACGCCATCGCCGATGGGCTGGCCTTAATTTATGTGCTGCTGTCTGTGCTGGACGAGGAGCCGGACGCCGCCTGGGTAGCCGAAATGCCCGCAGACGAGGACGGCTCTTTTTTGGCGCAGTTGTGGCAGCCGGCGGCGTCTGCCCTGCACACCACGCGCAAACTCACGGGCACGGCCGTTGCCCAAAGCCGCGACTATCTCACCCACCCCGGCAAAATGATCGCGACCGCCAAGACGGCCGGCGGGCTGGCGTTTGCCTCCGCGCGGCTGCTGCGCCTGGGCCCCGATGCCGAGACTGTGCTGCGCGGCCCGCTGGGTATTGCCAAACGGGTGGCCTGGTCTATGCCTATCCCCCTCTCGGTGGTAAAGCTGATAGGCAAAAGCAGCGGCGCTACCGTCAACGACGTGCTGCTGACCACATTCACCGGCACGCTGCGCCGCTACCTGGCAGCGCGCGGCGAAGCGGTGGATGATCTGGAGATTCGGGTGTTGGTGCCGGTGGCGTTACGGCCGTTAGCCGAGTCGGCCAAATTGGGCAACCACTTCGGCTCCGTTATTCTCGCCCTGCCCGTCCACGTCGCCGATCCGTGGGAACGGCTGCAAATCCTCAAAGCACGCATGGCCGCCCTCAAACAATCGCCAGAAGCCACCATCATGCTCACCTCCATGTCTCTGGTCGGTTACGCGCCCGGCGATTTGGCCGGCCGGCTCATCGAGCTGTTTAGCAAAAGCTGTTCCGCCATCATGACCAACGTGCCCGGACCCCAGTATCCTCTCTACCTAAACGGCGTCCCGCTGCAAAACGTGATGGTCTGGGGACCGCTCAGTGGGCGTTTGGGCGTCAGCAGCAGCATCCTCAGTTATAACGGCCGTGTCACCCTGGGCATCATCAGCGACGCCAACCTGGTGCCCGACCCGGATGCGCTGGTAGCCGCCTTTGGCCAGGAATTCGCCGCCCTGCAAGATCGCATCGCCAATCTCTAACCCCCTGCCCCCAGCTGTAAAGGCTTTACAGCCTCCCGCTAAAGGCTTTATAGTCGCACGCTAACGGCTTTACAGTCTCACGCTAAAGGCTTTATAGTCTCACACTAAAGGCTTTACAGTCTCACACTAACGGCTTTACAGTCTCACGCTAACGGCTTTACAGTCTCACGCTAACGGCTTTATAGTCGCACGCTAAAGGCTTTTGCCTGGTTTCAGGCCGCCGGTAATGGATTCCTGACAGAAGATGTCACCATTGGTGTGTTAAGCTGGCAAGCTGCCCGTCAACCTATTGGAGGTGCCTATGAACGATCAATCCTTTTCCACCCGCCCGACTGCTTCCCGGCCGACCATGCCCGGCTACGGTATCAATGAGGCGGCAGACGGCCTGCTGGCCTGGGAGCAAGTCAGCCGGCAGCTGGCGGAGGCGCGCAATTACTGGCTCTGCACCACCCGGCCAGACGGCCGTCCACATGCCGCGCCAGTGTGGGGACTATGGCTGGACGAGACCTTCTACTTCGGCACAGGGCAAAACAGCGTGAAGGGGCGCAATCTGGCCCACAACCCGGCCGTCAGCCTGCACCTGGAGAGCGGCGATGACGTGGTGATCCTCGAAGGAGCCGTGGCCGAAGTGACCGACCGGCCCCTCCTGCGCCACATCTACGACCTGTACGGGCAAAAGTATGGCCTGGATATGAGTGAAAGCGCCGAGGAAGGGGCCGGGCCAACTTACGCGCTGCGCCCGGTTATCGCGTTCGCCTGGTTGGAGAGAGATTTTCCAAACACGGCCACCCGGTTCAGCTTCTAGCCTCGAGTCGGCGGGGTAGATTGGACCAGCTTTTCAGATGGGTCCAATCTACCCCTACAGATCCATGCTTGCCTAACGAATGATGATAGGCAGCGATACCCGGTATGGCGCCCCGCTCGTATCATAGAAGATGACCCAGACATCATCGACGTAAAGGGCCGTACGGCCGTTTACGCCATCATTAAACGCCCCAAACAACAGCAGCACCGACTGGCCCTTGTAGGCCGACAAATTCACGTCATACCGCTGCCACGCCTGAGTGTTACTCACGTCCCAATACAGCGTTTGCAGCAGCGCCTGCGTCGTTGGGTCCAGCAGCAGCACGTACTGCGCATCCCCTGTGGCCGGCTGGGCCGGTTCGTCTAGCGCAGCGTATCGGTTATCGGGGAAGAGGGTTTGCTGCGCCACGGCCGTTGCTGCGCCCGACGCTGGATAGAGATAAAACGACAACGTGGCCCCCGATCCGCTGGCCGGGATACTGACCACCTGCCGCGCCGAAGAATAGCCGTAGACGTTGGGTTCGTTGTCCAGCCCCAGCTGCATGGCGCGACGGCCGTCATACACCACCTGCTCAGAATACTGCCCGGTCACCGGCGTCACAGGCAGATCCCAGCCGCCCTCGCCCTCAAAGCCACCGTTGATAACCACGTCATAGGCCAGCGTGCTGTAGCGCCAAACGCCCGCGTCTGTACCCACATGCACCCGCCCGGAGTGATCCACCAGCAAGTCAGACAGTGCCGGCGATCCGGGCGGCGCGCCCACCAGCGTCCAGCTTACGCCGCCATCCTGCGAACGGTACAAATCTTGCCGGGTCACCACATAAGCCAGGTGGTCGGTGGCAAAATTGGGTGAAAAGGCCACCCCGCCCAACGCTTCCTCCGGCAGCCCGGTCATCACCGGCTGCCAGTGGATCCCGCCGTCGGTGGAACGGAAGAGCGCGTAGTGCTGGGTGTAATCGGGCGGATTGGACCAGGAAGCGGCCGCCAGCAGCGTCTGGTCGGCGGCAAAGTTTGGCGAAACGGCCAGTTCTCCCACGTGTTGGCTGCCGTTCAGGCCGGTGAGCGCCTGGGCCCAGGTTGCGCCGCCGTCCGGCGTAGTCCAGAAGCCGTTGTCGCTGCCGACGAAGAGACGGCCGTCGCCCGGATAATTGGGCGGCAAGGCCAGGCGGGTGGCCCGGCTGCTGTCTGTCGGCCAGTTAGGCAACTGGTTCCAGACGTCGCCCCGGTCGTGCGAGACCTGGACACGGCCGTTATTGCCCAAGCCAAATATCGTGCCATCGCTGGCAAAGTCCGGCGAGATGGCCAGGCTGGGAATGTTGTCGCTGCTGTACACAAACTGCCATGTCGCCCCGCCATCCACCGAGCGGTATAGGGATGCGCCAATGCTCAGCGAACTGTCGTTGACGGCAAAGAGGGTGTGGTCGGTGGCCACGTCTGGCGAAATCGCCAGGGCGGTGATGCCGTAGTAGGTGTCGCCGGCTTGCAGGCCTGTGGGCTGCCAGCTGTGCCCGCTGTTTTCGCTGAGATAGACGCCGTGGTCGACCGTGCCCGCCAGCATGACCGATTCGTCTTCCGACAGGGCCAGTTTAAGCGTGCGCAGCACCGCCAGCCCTTGTGCAGGCTGCTTCACTGTGCCGCTGGCCGGATCAGCCGTCAGCAGGCGGTAAACACCGGCCCGTGTACCCACCAGCAGCACCGGCTGCGCCGGCCACTGCGGCGAAATCGCCAGGGTGAGGATGGACTGACCGGCGTAATCGGGCACGGCCGTCCAGCTCATGCCCCCATCCCCCGACCAGTAAAGCCCGTTGTTGGTCCCGGCGAACAATGTATGGTCGGCGGCAAAATCGGGGGAAACGGCCAGGGCGTGCACGGCCGTTACCCCGGTTCCCACCGTGCGGGTGATCCAGGTCGCGCCGCCATCGTCGGAGAGGTAAACGGCGGCGCCGCCGCCCCACACGGTCTGGTCGGCAGCAAAATCGGGGGAGACGGCAACGGCCGTCACGCTCGTCGAGAACACTCCCGTCCACGTCAGCCCCTGATCGACCGACTTATACACGCCCCCGTTGCCGCCCCCGAAAACCGTCTGGTCGGCGGCGAAATTGGGCGAATAAGTCGGCAGGCCAATCGCCTGGCCGACCACGTCCCACGTCTGGCCGCCATCCTGGCTCACACTCAGGCCGCCGCCCAGAGCCATCATATGTCCGCTGCTGCCAAAATCAGGCGCCACGGCCACTTCGTACACCATATTGATGAACGCCCCGGTCAGGCCATCCACCAGCGTCCAGGTCGCACCGCCATCCGTGGAGCGGAACAGACCGCCGCCGGTAGCCGCAAACACGGTCTTGTCCGTCGCAAAATCCGGCGAAAAGGCCACGTCGTGCAAAGCGCTGGCGTAATTTATGCCTTCCAGGCCCGCCGACGACGCTTCCCACGTCTGGCCAAAATCCGTCGATTTGAAGATGCCGCGGCCGGATTCGGTGATCTGAAAACTGGTGAACCACTCGCCGCTAAAGGCGACGCCGTCACTGGCAAAAGCAGGCGAGACGGCCAGGGCGTCGGCCTTGCCGCCGCGCGGGCCGCTGCTCTGCCAGGCGCCCGGTTCCGCCAGGCTGCCCTGCGGAATGGTCGCCCTGTGGATGCCGGCGTCGCCGGCGGCGTAGAGGTCGAGCGAATGAGCCGGCGTGGAAGCCAGGGCGTTTACGGCCGTGCCCGGCACGCCCCCATCCACCATCTGCCAGGTCTGCCCGCCATCGGTGGAGCGGTAAACGGCCGTCGAGCCATCCGCGCCATACCCCACGCCGGCCAGCACCGAGCCATCTACGGCAAAGGCCAGGCTGTTCACGGTCAGCGGCTGGCCGTTTTGGGCGGCGGGAATGCCGGTGGCTAATTCTTGCCAGGTCGTGCCGCCATCCCGGCTGCGGTAAACGGCCGTGGCCGCCGTGGTACTGGGCCGCGCGGCGGCGTAGATGGTGCGGCTGGCGCCGTAAACCGGCGAAACGGCCAGGGCCGTAACGTAAGGCGTGTTAAGCACCCGGTTCCAGGTGACGCCGCCGTTGGTGGAACGGTGCACGCCGTCATCGGCCATCCCGGCCAACAACGTCTGGTCGATGGCATAGTTGGGCGAGACTGCCAGATGCTGCACGTTGCGGCCCGGCGCAACCAGCGACCAGTTCGCGCCGCCGTCGGTGCTGCGGTAGACGCCTACGGCCTGGGTATAGCTCATGGCCGCCGCCCAGACGGTATGGTCGCTGGCGTAGTTGGGGGAGATGGCCAGAGCGTTGAAGGCATAGGGGGTGGGCTGTACGGCCGTCCAGTTCTGCCCGCCGTCGGTGGAGCGGTAAATGCCGCCTTCCACAAAACCATGCTGCCCGATCATGCCGGCGATGGCAAATGCCGTCTGGTCGCTGGCGAAATTGGGGGAGAAGACCACGCCGTTCACCCGCGCCAGCCGCCCGCTGGCCTGCCGCCAGTTCACGCCGCCATCGGTGGAAAGCTGAATATTTCCCACGTCGTCGACGATGACGCCGCTGTCGAAGCGCAGCTGCTCAAAGTAGCCGGTCCCGGCCAGCATCACCTGGGGATCGCCCGGAGCGAGGGCAAAGGCGCGTACGGCTAACTGCGGCAGGCCATCGTTCATCTGCATCCAACTGCCGCCGCCATAGGCCGAACGCGCCAAGCCGGCGCGGGTGGCGGCAAAAGCCACCCCATCCCAGCCCTGGTTGGGAGCGAAGGCCAACGCCTGCACGCCGCCGCCCAACAGCCCATCCCGGAAATTCATAGACGGATCGTACCAGCCGGCGCTTTCCCAACTCGCGCCGCCGTTTATCGAACGGTACGGGCCGGGGTCGGCGGCGCTGGCCACCATGACGGCCTGGTCGGCGGCGAAGGTGGGCGAAAAGGCGATGCTGTAATCGCTGCTGGCGGTGAGGGTGGGACCGGCCAGCGCATTCCAGGTTGCGCCGCCGTCGTTGGAAATTTTGGTGTCGCCGGCGGCGGTAATCACGATGAGCAGGGAATCGTTGGCGAAATCGGGCGAGACGGCCAGGGCGCTCAGGCTACCGTTAAGGCCGGTCGGCTGCCAGACCGCGCCGCCATCCACAGATTTATAAAGGCCTTCGTTGGGAACCAGGGCGAAAAGCGTCTGGTCGGCGGCAAAGTTGGGCGAGAAAGCCAGGGCATTGATGTCGTGGGCCGCCAGCCAGCCGCCGGCCTGAGCAAACGTGACGCCGCCATCGGTGGAGATGTAGGTGTGGTTGTCGACGGCCGTCAGCAAATACAGCGTCTGGTCGGCCGCAAAGTCGGGGGAAATCAGCAGCGACAGCCCGGCGGCGAAGGAAGCGGGGGTCGTCGACGGCTGCCAGCTCGCCCCGCCGTCGGCGGAGCGCTGCACGGTGAAGCCGGTGGTCCACAGGCCAGTCAGCGCAAAGAGCGTCTGGTCATTGGCAAAATTGGGCGAAACAGCCAAGTCGACCACTTCTCCCTCATCCAGACCGGTGGGCGACCAGGCGAAGGCGTCGTCGGTGCTGCGGTAAACGCCACGGCCGTGTGTGGCCACAAACAGCGTGCGGTCCTGCTGGTAATCGGGTGAAAGGATCACGTCGGTCAGGCTGCCGCCGGTAGGGCCGGGCAAGGTCTGCCAGGCAGTGGATGTCGCCCGGGCAGGCGCAGCGGTCAGCGGTTTTTGCAGGATACTCAGGGCTACGAGTAAAGTCAAAACAAGGGTGAAACCGAACAGGCGTTTGGTAATCATTTTCGTTCTCGCGGGTTGGGAAAATGGGGATGGCGTTCACCATTTTCAATGGGAACCGGCCGGTCTTGACACGACGCGCCACGGCAAGACGGCCGTTGCACATACCTTAGCATCATAACATAGGAGCGGAGTACCGGACGGGGGATTTTATGCCATTTTCACGGGAGACTTCACCAGCTGTGCCGATTACCATGCATGAAAACCTAACCTCCCGGAGATTTTCAGGGCAGCGTAGAGTCGGGTCAACAACCTCCGGGAGGTTTATTTACACCGGAGGACGGCCGTTTTCGCGGCCTTGCTGCGGTCAGGACGGCAAAATCGAGTATCATTACCACAACCACGATGCTCAAGGAGCGATGATGCGGGTCAACAATCACTGGGTGCTGCTGTTAACATTCATTTTATCTCTACCGTTATGCTGCCTGCCGCTGCTCTACATCCCGGCGGCGCCACCGTTTGCCGCGCGGTTCCAGGTGAGCAATGCCGGCAGCGAACCCATTTACATCACCCCCGTGGGCCAAAGCGGGGATCAATCCCGCGTCCTGCTGCGCGTGTTTGACCGTTTTCCATATATCCCGCTCTTCAAAAAAGGCGACCTGCGGCTGGCTCCCGGCGAAACGATAGGCATCACCAGCGAAGCCAACGAAGATCTAACCTTCACCGCTATTGCCGTGCGGGACGATGCCGGGAATTACCGGCAGTTTCCGGTGGACCAGCCCTCGGTTGAGGTGGCGCGCCGCCAGGACGCCGAGTTCACCATCGGGCCGCTGGAATCGTTGGAGCCGATGACGCCGGGGCTGCTGCTAACGGCCGTTAACAGCCAGGATCGCAACTGGCTGGGGTTATCCGTGGTGGTGGCCGGACTGCTGCCGCCGGTTTTACTGGCGGGCTGGATTTGGGCTTTTGTGCGGCGGCCGAAAGAGTAAGGGAAACGGCCGTGCACCTGAAATAGAAACTGGAGTAGAAAATGCGCACCAACCTGCTAAAAGAGGAACATTTAATGTTTCGCGACGCCTTCCGGCGTTTCGTGGAAAAAGAAGTTACACCATTCCACGCCCAGTGGGAAAAAGACGGCCTTGTGCCCCGCGAGCTGTGGCAAAAAGCGGGCGCTTCCGGCTTCCTGTGCATGGACGTCGACGAGGCATATGGGGGTCTGGGGGCCAAAGATTACCGCTATAACGCCATCATCAGTGAAGAACTGGTACGGGCGGCGGCTTCCGGTCCGGGGTTCGCTGTACACACCGACATGGTCGCGCCCTACATCAGCCAGTTCGGCACGGAGGAACAGAAACAGCGCTGGCTGCCGGGTTTGATTTCCGGCGAGACAATTGCCGCCATTGCCATGTCGGAGCCCAACACGGGCAGCGACGTGGCGGGCATCCAGACAACGGCCGTGCGCCAGGGCGATCAGTACGTGGTCAACGGCCAGAAAACCTTCATCTCCAACGGCATCCTCAACGACCTGGTCGTAGTGGCGGCCAAGACCGATCCGGCGGCCGCGGCGAAAGGCGTCAGCCTGATCGTCGTGGAGCGCAACATGGCCGGCTACGAACGCGGGCGCAACCTGGACAAAATCGGCATGCACGCCCAGGACACGGCCGAGTTGTTTTTCCGCGACGTCGCCGTGCCGGCCAGCAACCTGATCGGGCAGGAAAATATGGGCTTCATCTACCTGATGCAGCGGCTGCCCCAGGAACGCCTGACCATCGCTGTGGGCGCCATCGCCGCCGCCGAAGTCGCGCTGGAATGGACCATCGGTTACTGCCAGCAGCGCACGGCCTTTGGCCGCCCGATTGGTAAGTTTCAAAATTCCCGCTTTAAGCTGGCCGAAATGAAAACCGAAATCGAAATCGGCCGCACCTTTATTGACCACTGCATTCTGCTGCACAATCGGGGCGAGTTGAGCGTGGAGCAGGCGGCCATGGCCAAGTGGTGGACCACCGACCTGCAAGTGCGGGTGATCGACCAGTGTTTGCAGCTTCACGGCGGTTATGGCTACATGCTGGAATATCCTATTGCCAAAGCGTACATCGACTCCCGCGCCCAAAAAATTTACGGTGGATCCAATGAGATCATGAAAGAAATCATTGGCCGGGCGATGGGGTTTTAGGGACACGGCCGTTTTCCCATGAAAGCCCTCATCGTTGACGACGATCGCGTGATTGCCGACCTGGTCGCCTTTACCCTGCGGCGCGAAGGCTTCGAGATCATCCTGGCCTACGACGGCGCAGCCGCCCTGCAGCGCTGGCAGGCGGACCGCCCGGACGTGATTATGCTGGACGTGAACCTGCCGGGCCGCGACGGCTTTGCCGTGTGCCAGACCATCCGCCAGCAACAAGACCATACCCCCATCATCATGCTGACGGTGCGCGGCGACGAAGATGACGTGGTGCGCGGCTTGCAGTTAGGGGCCGACGATTATATCCACAAGCCGTTTAGCCCGCGCCAGCTTGTGGCGCGGGTCCAGGCGGTGCTGCGCCGGGCCGGCAAAGAAATGGCCCCGGCCGTCCATCAGGTGGGCAGCTTCCGCCTGGATACCAGCCGCCGCGAAGTGCGCCTGGGGCAGGCTGCGCCCATCACCCTGACACCGCTGGAAACGCGCCTGCTGGACTATCTGCTGCTCAATGCCGGCCACATCCTCACCAACGATGCCTTGATCGCCCAGGTGTGGGGCGCGGAGGGCGGCAACCGGGAGATGCTGCGTCAGCTGATCCGGCGGCTGCGCAGCAAAATTGAGCCGGACCCGGCCAATCCCGTTTACATTGAAACGGTGGCCGGCCTGGGCTATGGTTTGAATTTGCCGGCTGACGGTTAACGGCCGTTTCTCTCTTCCCCGCAGTTTGTCACAGCTTTATCACACCGCTATCACGACGGCTGTCACTGCCAGGCTCTATTCTCTCGGTAAGTGGAGGTTCAGCGATGGCCGTCGAGACACTTTGGCCGGAAAAACAGCATATGGCGGACGCGCCGCAGGGAGAAAACGGCATCGAAGTAAACGGCCGTTCCGCGCCCGCCCTTCCCCTACGACTGCTGCTCTGCACTCCGCCCCAGGGATTGGACCCCGCCGAGGCTGCTTATGCCCGGGCCTTGACGGACCGCCTGCAAGGCCAGATGGATGAGGGAAACCTGGCGCGCGCCGCAGCTTATGATCTGGTGCTGACGACGCAACAGGCGGTTGACCTCCCATCCACCCTCCGCTCTGGCGCGTCGGTGTTAATTATGGGGCAGCCGCGCTGGCCGCTGCGCCATCTGCTGTTAATCTGCCGGGCCGAGGCCAGCGACGTGGTGGCGCTGCCGTGGGTCAAACGGCTGGCCACAGCGGAAACGGCCGTTACGCTTCTGGTAGTTGTGCCTTGTATTCCGGCCGTTTACCGCCTTGCCGGGCCACAGCCCCTGGGCCTGCACTCCCTGCTGCATCCCGACACGACCTCCGGGCAGCACATTCGCCGCCTGCTGCAAGCCCTGTCTGCCGCCGGGATAACAGCGCGGGTGCGCCTGCGCGACGGCGAACCCGACGAGCAAATCCGCCGGGAAGCAGCCACGAGTCTGTATGAGTTGATCGTGATCGCCAGAGAAGAACACGGCCGTTTGCGCCACGCGGTGCTGGGTGAATTGGTCACGCCTATGCTTGCCTGGCTCAACACGCCGCTTCTGCTGGCTAAAGAAACGCTTTCCGCCCGCCCTTAACGTGCGCATGATGACAAATCAGGTTGACCGCCTGGCCTACAGCTATTGAGGAGATCGGTCAATGGAAGATTCGTTAGATTCGACGATTAAATCCACGCCACCTACAGCCCCATCCCCGGCAGTAGACGAGACAACGCTGCCGCAAACCCAGAGCACCAAATCACTCTGGCAGCGTATTGCCTGGGGAAAAATTGTGTTGTTCATTATCAGCCTGTTCTTGTTTATCCTGGGCATTACCCAGATGAAGGAAGGCGCGCGCGACCTGGCCCCCCTGGTGCAAAACCAGTTCTCTGTCACCAACCCGGTGAACAGCCTGGGCTTCGGCTGGTTGTTCGCTTACGTCATCATGAGCGGATCGCCCGTAGCCGCGGCAGCCCTCACCTTTTTCGATGCCGGGGTTCTGAACGAGATGGGCACCTTCACGATGATCACCGGCAGCCGCCTGGGAGCCAGTTTCATCGTCTTGTTTATTGGGTTTATCTACGTGCTGCGCGGCCGGAACAAACGCGACAGCCTGGGGATGGGTCTGCTCTCCTTATCCGTCACCGGCAGCACCTATCTGGTAGCCCTGCTGGTGGGCGTTTCGCTCTTGCAGTCTGGAGTGCTCAGCCAGGCACAACTGCAGTCCGGGACGATTTTAAATTCGGTGACAGACCTGATTTTTGACCCGCTGGTGGCTTTTTTGCTTAGTTATTTACCGCGCTGGATGTTGTTTATCACCGGCCTGGGCACCATCATGGTAAGTTTTAGCCTGTTTGACCGCTGCCTGCCGGAGATGTCGGTGAAGGAAAGCCAGGTTGGGCGGATGTCGCGTTTGATTTATCGGCCGTGGGTGATGTTTTTGCTTGGCGCTTCGATTACCTTAATTTCGATGTCGGTGAGCGTGTCGCTAAGCATTCTGGTTCCCCTGAGCCACCGCGGCTTTGTGCGCCGGGAAAATGTGATACCGTACATTATGGGTGCGAATATCACGACGTTTATCGACACCCTGCTGGCGGCGGTGCTGCTGAACAATCCACCGGCGTTTACGGTGGTTTTGGCCGAAATGGCCAGTATAACGATTGTGTCAATCGTGATCCTGGCTCTTTTTTACCAGCGATACGCGCGGGCAATGCTGTATTTTGCGGGTTGGGTAACGGCCAGCAACCGTAACCTGACCCTGTTTATGGTGTCAATTTTGATTGTTCCCCTGATATTGCTGCTGGTTTAAGCCAGATGGAGGATGATGACGTGGTGATGCAAATTTTGATTGCAACGGGTGGAGCGCCTCATTCCGATACGGCCGTGCGCCTGGGCGGTCGCCTGGCCGGGCAGATAGCTGCCACGGTAACGCTGCTGACGGTGGTAAAAAACGAGAACGACCGGGCGGCAGGGCAGGCCATCTTGCAAAGGGCGCAGAAGCTGCTGCCAGAGGAGGTAACGGCCGTTACCCTGCAAGTTCGCTGCGGCCATCCCGCCGAAGAAATAGCCGCCGCCGCCCAGGAAAACCCCTTCCACCTCGTGATCCTTGGGTCGCGCCCGGAACATGATCTCGTCACGCGCCTCTTGGGATCGGTGGCCCGCCGCGTGCTCACCCACACCACCTGCCCCGTCCTGGTCGCCAAAGCCGAACCGGCAACCCTGCACAACATCCTCATTTGCGAAAGCGGCCGTGAACCGACGTTGTTGGAACGCCTGACCACCCAACTGCCCGCCCTGCTGGGCTCGGAAACCCAGATGACCATTCTGCACGTCATGTCACAAATCATCGCTGCCCCGGGCGTGCCAGAATGGCAGTTGCACGCCAGCGCCGTCGAGCTCATGGCCGAACATACGCCAGAAGGCGAAATTTTGGAGCACGATGTGCTGCTGCTAACCGAGAATCAGGCCAGCCCCCAGACTAAGATCCGGCACGGCCTGGTCGTGGACGAAATTGTGGCGGAGGCGAACAGCGGCGCCTACGACCTGGTAGTCATTGGCGCCCACACCCATCTGGGCGCAGCCTGGGAACGCCTGCTGTTAGACGACGTCAGCCGGGCGGTTGTCACCCAGGTGACAGGAGCCATTTTGGTGTTGTAGCCTCCATCTGGCCCCACAGATGTCACTTTTTTAGGGCAAAAAACAGAAGACCGTACTATAGACTTTTTTGTTGTCTTCTATTAAGGTAGACACATTCTGGAAACTTGACAGGCATCCAGTGAAATAGATGCCGGTTAATTCTTGGATGTTAGCTAGCGATGAGATTACAGCAAAAAAGCATCACCCGTGTGACACAAGTATTGTTCATAGGCCAGGATGAAGAGCTTTTATCAGAAATTGCCCATGCCCTTTCCGACCTGCCTAAAGTGGCGCTCAGCCACGAACCTGATCTGGAAACTATTCTCGTTCGTAACGCTGACCTGGCGGCTAACATCATCTTGCTGGATTTTGTCACTCCCATCCAGCACAGCACCGACATCTTCAACATTCTCAGGCAACGTTTTCCCGAAAAGCATCTGATCCTGCTCGCCGACGAAACGACACTGGCGCGGGCCGGGCATCTGGCCGAGGAGAACGGGCTGGATTACATTGCCAAAAGCGAGCTCTCGCCGGAGGTTTTGCAGCGAGCTGTGCGTTACGGCCGTAACCAGCAGCGGCTGCGCACCGAGCTGGCTTTCATCAACCAGATTGGCCACCATCTCATTTCCACCCTTGATCTGAACGAAGTCCAGGCCATTGCCCTGGAAGAAGTGCGCAGCCTGCTGGACGTGATGGCCTGCTCTATCTGGCTGTTCGACGTGGAAACGGGCGAACTGGTCTGCCAGCAGGTCGCCGGGCCGGGCCGGGAAAACATCCGCGGCTGGCGTCTGCAGCCCGGGCAGGGAATTGTGGGATGGGTCGCCCAGTTTGGCGAGGCCCTTCTCATTCAGGATACGTGGCGCGATCCGCGACACTATACGCAAATCGATCAAAAAACCGGCCTGCCAATCCGCTCCACTTTATGCCTGCCCCTGAAAACCAAGCAAAGAATCCTGGGCACGCTGCAACTGGTAGATACAACAGTAGGCCGATTTACCCACTCCGACCTGCTGCTGCTGGAGCCGGTGGCGGCCGCCACGGCCATCGCCATCGAAAACGCCCAGCTCTTCTATCTGGCCCAGCAAGAGATTGCCGAACGAAAGTACGCAGAGGAAGAACTGCGCAGTCGTAACCAGGAACTAGACCGCCTTTACCGCGCCTCCGATACACTGCTGGCCAGTGCCTCGCCAGACATCACGCAGCTGGCCGAGTCGATCGTGCAAACCATCCAGAGGGAATTTGCCAAGGCCAACTGCAGCCTGATCCTGCGTGATACGGAAACCAGCCAGTTAGTCCGTGTCGCTGCGCTGGGCCCCTACGCCGACGAAGTAAAACGATCACAACTTTCACTTTCCGGAAGCGGGCTTATTCCGGAGGTCATTCGTACGGGACGGCCGTTTAACAGCGGCGATGTAAAAGCCCTCAAAGGCTACATAGAAGGCTGGCAGCTGGCCAACTCCGAGTTAACAGTCCCCTTGATGGTCGATGACCGGGTAATTGGCGCCATCGACGTGCAAAGCGCCCAACATAACGCATTTAACCAGGATGACGAGCGGCTCTTGTCTAATTTTGCGGATAGGGCGGCGCTGGCGCTGCAAAATGCGCGCCTGTTTAACGAAACCCAGCGTTGGGCCAGAGAACTGGACCTTTTAAATCACATTGTCTCCACCATTGCCTCGGGCGTTAGCAGAGAAGAAATCTTCCAGGCGGTTTGCGTGGAACTGGCCCACTTTTTAGACATCCCCTATGCCTTTATCTGCATTCTGGGGGAAGACGGCCGTAGCCAGACCATCATGACGGAACATCTGCCGCCTGACTGCCCTTCGCAGGTCGGCAAACAATTGTCCATCTCCTCCAACGGCCTGTTCCAGGCTGTTTTTGAGAGCAGCGCGCCTTTTGTCAGCAGCGAGTTCGACCCCAGATCGAATGAAGATCTGGCGGCGTTGTGCCCGGCCTTTACGGCCGTTTCCAGGCCGGTCGCCTTGTTGATCGTTCCCATCGTCATTCGACGGCAAGTGTTTGCCGGCAGCCTCATCCTCATCTCGCCAGAGAAAGGCGCCATCAACGCCAACGCGGTGCGGCTGGCCAAAGTGGTCGGCGAGGAACTCGGCAGCGCGCTCGAAAACTTACGGCTGTCCTATCAGCTAAAAGCCCATGCCGCAGAATTGGAGGAGCGCGTCGCGGCCCGCACCGAAGATCTGCGCATCGCCAACACACAGTTGGTGCAGGCGCTGCAGTCCCGCGACGAGTTTCTGGCAAGTATGAGCCACGAGCTGCGCACGCCGCTCAACGCCATCCTGCTGCGCACAGAATTGATGGCCGAAACGAGCAAACCGACCCCGGAACAGGCGCGCTCGCTGACCGTCATCGAAGGAAGCGCCCAGCACCTGCTGGAACTGATCAATGACATTCTGGATGTGGCCAAAATTGAGGCCGGCAAACTGGAGCTGATCATCGAACCGGTGAATGTGACTTCCCTCTGTGTTAGCAGCATCCAGATGGTCCGGCATCTGGCCGACCAGAAGCAAATCCAGGTGGTGGAAGGTTTTAGCGAAACGGCCGTGCGCCTCCAGGCCGATGGCCGGCGGCTTAAACAAATTTTGGTCAACCTGCTCAGCAACGCCCTCAAGTTCACGCCTGAAGGCGGCATGATCGGCCTGGAAGTACTGCTCGATCCCAAAGAAAAACTGCTGCATTTTGTCGTATGGGACAACGGCATTGGCATTGCCGAAGAAGATATTGCGCGCCTGTTTAAACCCTTTGTGCAGCTAGACAGCAGCCTGGCCCGCAAATATGAGGGCACGGGCCTGGGACTGGCCCTGGTACAGCGCCTGGCCGCCATGCACAACGGCACCGTCCAGTTGGAAAGCGCTTCCGGCTTGGGCAGCCGCTTTACCGTCTCGCTGCCCTGGTCTCCTGATGATCAGGCATTGGGCAGTCCGGGTACGGATACGGCCGTTTCCCTGGCTCCCTCGGCATACAACCCCCTGCCCGCCGCGCCGCTCGCCTCGGCCACCATTCTCCTGGCCGAAGACAACGAAACCACCATCGAAGTATTAGGTGAATTTCTAGCCATGCAGGGATATGAAGTCACTGTCGCGCGGGATGGCCTGGAAGCCGTTGAACTTGCCCGGCAGGAATGTCCGGACCTGATCCTCATGGACATTCAAATGCCCGGCCTGGATGGCCTGGAGGCCATCCGCCGCATCCGCACCGAGCAGCCCGATCTGCCGGTAAATATTGTAGCCATGACCGCCCTGGTAATGCCCGGCGACCGCGAACGCTGCCTGGCCGCCGGGGCTAACGCTTACATTAGCAAACCCATTAGCTTTAAGGATTTAAATCGCATCATTCAGACGCATCTCTCTGCAAAAATATGACCACCGAAAATTCCCCTCGCATTCTCATCGTTGACGACGACTTAATCGTGCGCGAAACATTCTCCGAACTGCTTGCTCTGGAAGGTTACAAGGTAGCCACAGCCTGCGATGGCCTGGAAGCCCTGACTACCGTGCCCCAATTCCTGCCGGATGTGATCCTGCTGGACGTGATGATGCCGGTGGTGGACGGGTACACCGTGTGCCGCCGCCTGAAAAACAGCGCCGAGTGGCAGCACATCCCCATCATATTGGTGACGGCGCTGGACGGCCGTTCCGACCTGATTCGCGGCCTGGATGCGGGGGCCGACGAGTTCCTCAGCAAGCCAATCGATCGCGGCGAACTGCGTGCTCGCCTGCGTACCATGCTGCGCATCAAGCGCCAGTACGACAGCCTGCAAGAAGATCTCAAAATGCGCGAAGATATGATCAACATGGCCGTCCACGACATTCGCTCGCCGCTGACGGCCGTGATGATGCACTGCGGCCTCCTTTCTCTCACCGGCAAAAATCTGACCCCCAACCAGCAGCACTCCATCGAGGCGATTCGCTCGCAAACCCAACAAATCAACGCCTTCGCCAACGACTTGTTGGTGCTGGCCAAGAGCGAAAGCGGCCAGCTCACCCTCAAAAAGGTCGAAACCTTTATCGCTGAACTGATCGAGCGACTCCAGGAGCAGTATACACTGATGGCCGAGACCCTGGATGTGACTTTGCAGACCGACATAGAACCGCAGCGGAAGCCGGTGGTTTTAGATCCCAGCCTCTTCACCCGCACCATCGACAATCTGCTTTCCAACGCGCTGAAGTTTTCTTCCGCCGGGGAAAAAGTCACCCTGCGCGTCAGATTTCCCAATGGTTCATCGGGCGGCCCGCAGCTGCGCGTCGAAGTCGCCGACGAAGGCCCCGGCGTGCCTCTCGCCTACCGCGAGTCCATTTTCGACAAATACAAAACGTTGGATGCCAAAAGAGAAGGGGTGTCACAAACCGGTCTAGGGCTGGCCTTCTGCAAGATGTGCATCGATGCGCACAAAGGCCGCATCTTTGTGACCGATAACCAGCCCAAGGGGTCTGTGTTTGTGGTCGAGATCTAGGCGATATTCAGCCAGCGCTGTACGTAGGCGAACACGGCCGTTTGCGCTCCTGCCTCGCCCAAATCAAACCAGGTAATCGCCGGGTCATCTTGCCGGAACCACGTTCCCTGCTGCCGGGCAAAACGGTGCGTTTCAAACTTGATGCGTTCCACCGCTTCATCCAGGTTCATTTCGCCGTCCAGGTAAGCGTTTAACTGCCGGTAACCCAGACCACTCATGGCCGGTAAGGCACGGCCGTAGCCCGCCGCCCGCAGCCCCTGTACCTCCGCCAATAATCCTTCCACCAGCATGTCGTCCACGCGGGCGTCAATGCGCCGATACAGCGCTGCCCGCTCGCGGATCAGCCCTATCTGGCAGATGTCATAAGGCGGCGAGATTTTACGCTGCAGCTGACTGATGGGCCGTCCCGTCATCAGTGTGACCTCCAGGGCGCGAATCACCCGGCGCACGTTGCGCGGATCAATCCGCGCCGCCGCTTCCGGGTCCAGGACCGCCAGCCAGCGGGCCAGTTCCGACTCGCCCACGGCCGTCAGTGCCTTTCGCAGGCGCGGCTGCGGCGCCACCCGGGGAATCCCCCACCCTTCCACCACAGCCTTGACGTACTGGCCCGTACCACCCACCAAAATCGGCAGCCGGCCGCGCGCCAACACTTCGTCGATAACCCGGTATGCCGCCTGCTGGTACTCCCCCAGCGTCACTGTTTCGTCCGGGTCGCAGATGTCGATGAGATGATGGGGAACGGCCGTACGCTCCGCCGCGCCTGGCTTGGCCGTGCCAATATCCATCCCGCGATAAAACAGCCGCGAGTCGGCGGAAATAATTTCACCGTGCCACTGCCGCGCCAACTGTAGGGAGAGAGCAGTTTTGCCAACGGCCGTTGGCCCTACCAGCACCAGCAGTTTGCCTTTCTTACGCTCCAAATCGTTCCTCAATCAAGCGCGCAGCGGCCATCCATCTCCCTTTCACCACCCTAATACCGCATGAGGGATGTGCTCGCAGCGCAGCAGTTTGCCAGCTTTATCCAGTTCCACGGCTATCAGGTCAATCCGCCAATCCACGTCCAAGGCCTGCGTCAAAATGTATTCCTGGGCGACCGCCAGCAGCTTTTGCTGCTTGCGCGGCGTGAGGGCTTCTTCCGGCGCACCCATGTCGCGCCCGCGCCGGGTTTTTACTTCCACAAACACCCATTCCTCACCTGTTCGGGCCACCAGGTCTACTTCTCCGTGCTGGCAGCGCCAGTTACGCGTCACAATCTGGTAGCCCTTGGCTTCCAGGTGTGTGGCCGCTACAGACTCGCCCCACCGGCCTAAAGTCTGCCGTTCATTCATACACAATTTCACCTTGCACAATCTGCTGTGCCAGACAGGCAATTTGCCGGGCCGCCTGCGGCCGTGCCAGTTCCAGACAGGCACGCCGCATCGCGGCGCGGCGCGGCGCGTCTGCCAGCAGGCTGGCGATCTGGCCGGCCAGCCGGTCAATTTCCGGCGCTCCCACGACGGCACACCCTTCAGACATGAGCAGTTCGGCGTTGGCCTGTTCCTGTCCCGGACCAATGCCCACCAACAGCTGCGGCACGCCACAGTTCAACGCTTCGGCCACCGTCAGGCCGCCGGGTTTGGTTAGCAGCAGGTCGCTGGCGGCCATCCAATCCTCGATGTGCTGAACAAACGGCAGCAAAACGAGGCGACACGGCAGACCAGGAGCCAGCTGGCGCAGGGCAGCCAGGCTGTACTCATTGCGGCCGGTAATGACCACCAACTGCCACGCCATTGCCGGGCTGCTGCCGGCCCAGTGCTGGCACAACTCGCCCACAATGCGGGCAACCTGCGCATACGGTTCGGTGCGGTGGCCGCCGGTAATGGCCAGCAGCGTCGGCACGTGGTCCAGCCTCAATTTGCGGCGCAGGTTTTCCTGCGAGAGGCCAGACCTGGCGCAGTTTGCAGCCACAGGAATGCCCAGGGCGTAGATTTGCCGGGCCGGATAACCACGCCGCATCAGGCGGAGGCGGGAAGCGGCGGAAGCGACGACAAAGGCGTCGATTTTTTCCACCGGCCAGAGTCCGTTCATCATAAAATCGGTGGCGACGTTGAGCGTAGGTCGGGAACGGCCGTCTTTTTGCCATACAAGACTCAGAATCCGCGCCGGCAGGGCATGGGTACACAGGCAGAGCGCCGGTTGGCACGCCTCAACCAGATCACGCAGCATACCGACCATGTCGCTGATTTTCAGCACGTGGTCCACCGCCTCCAGGGCTTCATCGTCGGCCCAATAGCGATCATAAAACGAGGCGGCCAGTTTCAGCAGCCGGGCACTCACGTGATTGGCCAGATAGGGAAAGCGCGGCGACAAGACAGACAGCAAATCTCTGGTCTGGCACTGCCAGCCCAACTGCCAGGTTAAGGTTTCGGCTAAAACTTCGGCGGCACGCTGGTGGCCGGACCCAATCGAGACGTATAGGATCAGCGCATCCACGGGGCAACAGTTTCCTTGATGATCATGGAGTTCAGGTTTCGGCTTGCAGGATGGGATGAACCAGAAGCCAGCGGTAAAGGTGCGCCAGGCCCAGGCTGCAGGCCCACTGGTTGATGTTGCCCGGATGCCCGCCAAAGGAGCGCTGCGTCACCGAAATGCCCTGCGCTGTAGCCAGGTATACGCTCAACTGCACACCGCCCGGCATGAGGTTATTATAAATGAGTAAGCCCAGGTGAACGGCCGTGCGCTGCATCAAGGTCTGCGCGGCAGTGCGGCACCAGCGGGTTATCGTCTCGTCGGCTCCCGGAGGGGCCAGCGCCAACATTTGGGCCAACTCGTTCTCCGTCGTTACCGGCAACGACACAACCGGTTCCGTCTCATTGTCCGGGATTAGCAGCTGCGACAAAGCCAGATCGGTATAACACTCGGCAATTGCCAGGCGGTAACTGCCTCGCTTGAGCATCTGCAAAATAATGGCTTCCAGCCGATCCTGGTTTTGGCCAAAGACATGGTCGCCCAGACGGGCGATAATCTGGGCGCGCAAGTCGGCAATCTGCGCCTGAATTTCCTCGTCGGACGAAGCGGCCACGCGCAGTCGGAGGTTAGTTTGTCCGGCAAAGGAATCAAAGCCGATCTGTTGGTTGGGCTTCAGCGTCAAATCGGCTAACTGCTGGCGCAGGCTGCTTTCCATGATGCCAACGGTGCGCAAAATGAACAATTCCGATTTTAAATTGGCGTGCTCCTGCAAATAGGGTAAGACCTCGGTTTCCAGCAAATAGGCCATCTCGCGGCGGTCGCCGGGTAAACAAATGAGCAAGCCCGGCAGTCCTTCAAGAATAAACCCTGTTTCTCCAGCTTCCGCTCTGCCCAGAATGCGACTGCCGGCAAGCCTCCGGGTCTCCGGATCCAGCCAAAGGCCGGTAGCGGCGGCTACCGCCTGGCGAGTGTAATTCGGCGGCCCGAACTTGATGCCGCCGGTGGCCAGCACCACGTCGGCGCGGCCAAGGGCAATGCGCAGGGCGTCGGTGAGGTGCTCCAGGTCGTCTCCG
Source organism: Ardenticatenaceae bacterium (assembly GCA_020634395.1). Taxonomy (GTDB): domain Bacteria; phylum Chloroflexota; class Anaerolineae; order Promineifilales; family Promineifilaceae; genus Leptovillus. The sequence goes on from JACKBU010000002.1 coordinate 158,204, forward strand.
ACAGTCACCTTGTAGATTATTTCGATGCCTAATTCTTGCAGGCTTCGTGAGATGTAGGCCGTGTTTGTGTCCAGTACGTCACCCAACAGCAGCTGCGTACCGATACTGACAATTTCCGCTTTCATGGCTCTTCCCGAGTTTCGTCGATTAAGGTATGTAGATCGGGCACAGGGATACTCTTTGGTAAACGGCCGTTGCCCCCGCCAAAATCCTCACGTCCGTCAGGCAGCCGTTCCGGTAACGGCCGTTCCCTTAGGACTCGCTCTTCTTCGATTGTGACAACATAAACTGCATCTGCCGGACGGTTAAGTCCGTATTGCGAATCTTAAAAGCCAGATCGGCGGCCAGATTGCGCATCAACTTGTAGCCCAACTCCGGGTACGTATCGCACAAAAGCATCAAACGATGGCGGGCAACCTTTAGCAGATAGGTGTCGTTCTGGCTGACCCGCACCGTGGCCGACCGGGTTCCCTGGTCTACCAGGGCCACTTCGCCCGTCACCTGTCCCTGGCGCAGTTCGGCCAGCTTAACGGACTCCAACCCTGGCTGCAGTTCGCTGCCCACCACGTCCGGGCTGACCAGAATCTCCACACTGCCCCGGGCGATGATGTACAGGGCATTGCTGCTTTCGTACTCCTTCAGCAGCACGTCACCCTGTTGGTAGGTGCCCGGCTCGCAAATGGCAGCCACCAGTTCCAGTTGGGTAGCCGTGAAGTTATCAAATATGTCCGTTACGGCCAGTATGGCGCTTATGCTCGGTTGCATCGTTTCCACTCCTCTTGACCCTCAGTCGCCCCATAGGGATGTAGGGGGTCGCCTGCGTGGGCTAAATCTGGCGCCTCAATCGGTTAAAAGATTGTAGCATAAAGCCCAGATAGAAACCTATATACAGCCTAATTTGCAGGAAAAAAAGACCCGAACGAGGGGGCTGCCCTGAGCAGCGTCCCATCGTCCGGGTCTGGCGCTAAAACGGAAACGGCCGTTGCCTACAAGCTTTGTCGTTTGGCGGCAATCGTCTCCATCAGCTGTGTAAAAGAGCTGGCAAACGCCTCCACACCCTCGTCCTGCAGGTGTTCGGTAATCTGATCCAGATCGATGTGCAGTTCGGCCAGACAATCCAGTACTGCCTGCGCCACGGGCACGTCGCTTTCCAGCGTATTGGCCACCGTACCACCCTGGCGGAACGCTTCCACGGTGTTAGGCGGCATGGTGGAGACCGTCTGCGGACCGATGAGTTCGTCCACGTACAGCGTGGGGGAATAGGCCGGGTTTTTAGTGCTGGTGGAGGCCCACAGCAGCCGCTGCACCGGCGCCCCGGCCGCGGCCAGATCGGCAAAGATGGGGCCGTGGAAGAGCTGTCTGAAGCGTTGGTAGACGATTTTGCTGTTGGCCACGGCCGTTTGGCCCAGCAAACCGGGGGCGTCCGATTCGTCCAGTTTTTCCAATTCAGCATCGACGGCCGTGTCGACCCGGCTCACAAAAAAGGAAGCCACCGAGGCCACCCGGCGCGGATCGCCGCCCGCGGCCGTCAAGTCGCGCAGGCCGTCGATGTAGGCCTGGGCAACCGCTTCATAATGGGCCATGCTGAACATCAGCGTCACGTTGACGTTGATGCCTTCACCGATCAACTGGCGAATGGCCGGGATGCCCTGCGGCGTGGCCGGCACTTTGATCATCAGGTTGGGGCGGTTGACGGCCGTAAACAACCGCCGCGCTTCGGCCACCGTGCCCTCCGTATTGCGGGCCAGATAGGGCGAGACTTCCAGGCTAACGTAGCCATCACCGCGTTCCGAGGCGACGTACAGTTCGGCGAACAAGTCGCAGGCGGCCTGAATGTCGGCAATAGCCAGAGCTTCGTAAACGGCCGTGTCGTCGGCGCCGGCGGCAATCAGCTCTTTCATCTGCGCGTCGTAATCATCGCTGCCGCCAATCGCTTTTTCGAAGATGGAAGGATTGGAAGTCATGCCGCGCAGCCCATCCTCGGCAATCAGGCGCTGCAAGGTGCCATCTTGCAGCAGTTTGCGCCGGATGTTGTCGTACCAAAAGCTTTGGCCAAAGTGGTGTAGCTCTACCAATGGATTCATCGATTTTGTTCTCCTTTTGTAACTCTCACCGCTGATTGGAGATTAGAGATTGCCCATGAGAATGCAGCAATCTTCAATCTCCAGTCTCCAGTCTCCAGTCTCCAATCTCTACTCCCCCACCCGCAGCGGCGTCAGGGTTAATGTATCGTCCTGGGTGATACGGCCGTTGGCCGTCACTAACTGCAGCCGGTTAAACTGCCCTTCGTCCAGCGTATAGAGGCCGAGGATGATGGGATACACATCGGCCGGCGTATCCGCCGCCAGGGCCAGCGGCAGTGAAACCGATTGTACCTCACCTGCCGCCCATTGCGATGTGGGATTTGGCTGACCGGCCGGTCCCAAATCCTGCGCCGCCCAACGGGTGGTGTCTTCGTCTACGACCTGGGCAAAAAATGTGTAGTCCTGGTCTAACGGCCGTAATGCCCGCCAATACAGCGTCAGGTCCACCGTTTCGCCCGGCTGGGCGCGCCGCGGCGTGAGCGCAAAACCTACCAGTTCCAGCTCATTGCCAAAATTGACCGAGGTGGGATTGGGATACGCGCCGGGCACGGCCGTGAGGGCCACCTCGCCCACCTGCACAGCGTCTGCTTCGATGGCGTTTTGGTCCGAGGCGGTGATGGGCAGGCGCGTGCAGGCCGGGCAGGCGGCAAAATCATACAGCCCCACCATCACCTGTAAATCGGCGGGGGCCACGGCCGTTACCGGCACGGCCAGCCGGTAGCGGTTGACAACACGCTGTCCCGGCTCCAGCAGCCGCGTGGCTACGAGTCCCTGCCCCAGATACATGTCCCGCTGGGCGATGGGCCGCCCCAGCACCGGATCGTTGAGGTGGACGAAAACGCTCCAATCACGGTCCAGCGGGGCCAGCGCTTCCCATTCCAGCGTCACCCAGACCGCGCCGCCGGGGGTAACGGCCGTCTCCTCAACCTCATACCCCACCAGCCGCAGCGCGTCGCCAAACGTCACGGCCGGCGCGGCCGGCGGTGCAGCGAGAACGGCCGGCCGGTAGGCCGGTTGAATCCACAGCCAGGGGGCCAGTGCCGCCACGCCAAACATCAACACGCCCAACCCGCCGGCGATCCAGCGCGCCGGTCGGCGGGGCAGCCAGCCCACCAGCCCCAAAATCAGCAGCACCGAGAGGGCGGAAACGGCCGTGAACACCAGCCGCCCCTGCGACGACCACGTCGTCGTGGCCCACTGCACCAGCCCAAACACCACGGCGAAGGCAAACAACAGGCAGACGACCAGGGCGAAGCGGCTGGCGACGAAGTAGAGCAGACGGGAGATTAGAGACTGGAGATTGGTCTTCGCGCGCCAATCCCTAGTCCCCAGTCTCCAGTCTCTAACTTCTTTCCCCAAATAGATGAAAAAACCGAACACGGCCGTTACCACCACGCCGTTCAGCAGCGTGTAAATCCACTGGGACATGGGCACGTTGACGCCGCCAAAAAGGCCCCAGAACGACATCATAAACCCGACGCGCTCGTCCCACAGTTGGGCCAGCGAGGCGGGATGGGCGCGCGAGCCGAGCACGGCGATGAAGGCGTTCCAGCCTAAAAAGTCGCCGTAGAGGACGATGTTGCGGTAGTACCACCAGCCGGCGATGAGCAGCACGGGGATGAGCAGCAGGGCGAATTGGAGCAGCGACCGGATCAGGATATTGAGCAGGTGGCGCAAGAAAGGGGATTTCGGATTTCGGATTTCGGATTGCGGAATAGTATCCGCTGTATTCTCGCGCGCCCACAGCGTCATAAAAATTGTGCCCCAGGACAGCGGCAGCAGAGCAAACGTGCCTTCCTTGGTCAGCAGCGCCAGCCCGATAACCGCGCCGAGCAGCAGCCAGTAAGCTGTGAGCTGGTAGCTGGTAGCTCTAAGCCTGAAGCCGTGAGCCGTAAGCTTTACTCCGAAATCCGAACTCCGAAATCTGAAATCTGAAATCATGAGCCAGATGGCCAGGGAGGCCAGCAAAATCGCCAGGTTGTCGTTGTTGACCGCGCCGCTGATGAAGAGGAACATGGGCAGGAAGGCGTTAACGGCCGTAGCCCCCAGCGCCACCTCCGGCCGGTTCGGAGCCACCGCTTTGGCGATCAGATAGGTCAGCAGCACCGTGCCCGCGCTCAAAAAGACCGAAAAAACACGCACAATGCGCACCGCCAGCAGCGTGCCCTGCCACGGGTTCCCGGCCGGGTCGTGGATGGCCAGATTAATGTTGCCGTCCTCGGTGATGATGCCGTTGTCGACGTGCGGATTGAGCCAGCGCACCTGCGCCATGTCCGACGTATCGATCCAGAAGGTGAGCGCCGCGCCCAGGTAGTAGTACAGCGGCGGCTGGCTGGCCTCCTGCTTCCACGGCCCGGCCTGCGCCGGATCGAACACCTGCACCGGCAGCGGATTGCCGTTAGCCAGGTGCTGGATCATTGGGTAGTGCCACAGTTCGTCGGAGGCTTCAAACACGGGGGTGGTGAGGGCGTAGGTGATGCCCAGCAGGATGAAGAGGCCCAGAATGACGGCCAGCAGTCGTTTCTCGTTCATAGCAGCCCGATTCTACCGACAAGTGCCTAAGTTGCCACCTGTGGAATTGGCACGATTTGCCTATAACCGGGTTGGAGGGTTTTCAATATAATCGGTATTTGAACATTTTTTCACAATCGATGAGGAACTTCGTATGACTTTAGACGCCTGGCTGGTTCTGGGCATTTTAGCCGTGGGCATTGTTTTGTTTATCACCGAGCTGCTGCGGGTGGATATTGTGGCCTTGGGCGTGGTGGTGGCCCTGATGTTGACCGGGGTGCTGACTCCGGCGGAGGCGATTTCCGGGTTCTCGAACACGGCCGTTATCACCATCGTCGCCCTTTTTGTGGTGGGCGGGGCCGTGCTGCAAACCGGGCTGGCCGGCATGATCGGGCGGCGCATCCTGGCCATCGCCGGGACCGACGAGAAGAAACTGACCATTGTGCTGATTTTGGCAGTGGCGCTGCTGTCCAGCATCATGAGCGACACCGGCACGGTGGCCGTGCTGCTGCCGGCCATCGTCATCCTGGCGCGCTCGGCCAAGCTGAGCGCCTCCAAGCTGCTCATCCCGCTGGCCTACGGCTCGCTGCTGGGCGGGGCCATGACCCTCATTGGCACGCCGCCGAACATCATCGTCAGTGAACTGCTGCAGGAGACTGGCTACCAGCCCTTCACTTTTTTCAGTTATACGCCGATGGGGCTGGTGCTGGTGGCGATGGGTGTGGTCTACATGCTGACGGTGGGGCGCAAGCTTTTGCCCGCCCGGCAGAAGCCATTGGCCGAACCGGCCCTGGAATCGACGGCCGAATTGGTGGAACGCTACCGCCTGCCGGACAACGTCTTCCGGCTGCGCGTGCGGCTGTGGTCGCGCCTGATCGGCAAAACGCTGGCGGCGGCCCACCTGGGCGACCAATACCACCTCACGGTGCTGGAGATTTTGCGCCGCGAGGAGCCGCGCCCGGCCTTGCGCATCGTGCGCCCGCGCCACGGCCAAAACGGCCACGTCCCGCAAATCAAACGGCGCGTGGTTGTGCCGGAGGCGGAGACCATTTTAGAAAATGATGACGTGCTGATTGTGCAGGGCGAGGCGAGCAATGTGGGGCATGCGGCGGCGGTGTGGAGCCTGGGGGTGCAGGCGGCCACGGCCGTTGAAGAGCTCGATCCGCACATCAGCGACGAAGTGGGCGTGGCGGAAGTGCTGCTGCCGCCGCGCTCGGCGCTGCTGGGCCGGACGCTGGTGGAGACGCGTTTTAGCCAGGCGTATGGGTTGAAGGTGCTGGGGATCAACACGGCCGTTGGCCAGGGCGAACTCAACGTGCGCGACCGCAAGCTGCAATTTGGCGATACGCTGCTGGTGCAGGGGCGCTGGCAGGACATCGTGGCTCTGCGCGAGCGGCGGCGCGATTTTGTGGTGATGGGCCAGCCGGAAGCGATGATCTGCGCGCCCAAGCGCAGTAAGGCGCTGCTGGCGGGGGGCGTGCTGCTGGTGATGCTGGTGCTGATGATTGGCGAGGTCTTGCCGCTGGTGACGGTGGCCCTGGCAGCCGGTTTGCTGATGATTTTGAGCGGCTGCCTGACGATGGACGAGGCGTACCAGGCGATTGATTGGAAGAGCGTGGTGCTGATCGCCGGGATGATTCCCATGAGCATTGCCCTGGAAAAGGTGGGCCTGATCAGCCTGGCGGCGGCCGGTTTGGTGGACGTGTTTGGCCCGTCTGGGCCGCTGGCGATTATGGCCGGGCTGTTTTTGCTGACGTCGGTGTTTACGCAGTTTATCTCGAATACGGCCACGGCCGTTGTGGTGGCTCCGGTGGCGCTGGCGGCGGCGGAAACGTTGGGCGTGCAGCCCCACGCCTTCCTGATGGCCGTGGCGATTGCCGCTTCGATGGCTTTTGCCACGCCGGTGGCTTCGCCGTCCAATACGCTGGTGATGGGCGCGGGCAGCTACCGCTTTGGCGACTATATTAAGGTGGGTGTGCCGCTGATTGCTCTGGCGCTGCTGGCGGTGTTGGTGGTGCTGCCGGTGTTGTATCCGTTTTAGGGGCGGGAACGGCCGTTTTCCCACGTTCTCGATGGTCATCCCCGTGTTCTTAACGGCCGTCCCCGTGTTCTTAACGGCCGTCCCCACGTTCTCGATGGTCATCCCCGTGTTCTTAACGGCCGTCCCCACGTTCTCAATGGTCATCCCCACGTTCTCAATGGTCATCCCCGTGTTCTCGATGGTCATCCCCATGTTCTCGATGGTCGTCCCCGTGTTCTCAATGGTCGTCCCCGTGGGGATGAGGGCATTGCGGCCGGTGCATGGCGCTGTGCGGCCGGTGCATGGCGCTGTGCGGCTGGTGCATGGCGCTGTGCGGGTAGTGCATGGCACTGTGCGGCTGGTGCATGGCGCTGTGCGGGTAGTGCATGGGACTGTGCGGGCGGTGCATGGCACTTTGCGGGTGGTGCATGGCGCTGTGCGAGTGGGGACGAGGGCTGTGTAGGGAAACGGCCGTTTCCCCTTACCCCATAGCGCTGTTGGTTCCTCCGGTAAACAGCCTCAGATCAACTTCAAAGCCCGCGCTTCCACCACTGCCTGCACGCGACTGTGCACATTCAGCTTTTCATAGACGTTGGCCAGGTGGGTTTTCACCGTACCGGGCGAGATACACAACTGCATGCCAATTTCCCGGTTGGAAAGACCATCACTCACCAGTTTCAGCACTTCCTGCTCACGCTCGGTAACAGACGCGGCCGTCATCATAGACTTCAACTTCTCTTCCGGCAGCAGTTCGATGGTTTCATCCGGGCAGCCTAATGCGTCCAGAATCGTACGGATGAATCCCTGCAAATCATCGGCCAGGGTTTCAGTATGCAGCAGCAGGGCCAGTAACGGAATTAACTGCGTACCGTGGTTGAGAAACGGCCGTATAAATCGCTCCGGCGCCGCCAATCGAACCGCTTCCAACAAAACCTGCCGCGTTTGATTCAGTTTGTGCTGCCCATAAAGCGCCAGGGCCAGCAGCACCCGCGCGCCCATCAGTGGTTCATTCAGAATCCCCTGCGGGTGCTGTTCCATCAGAGACCCCAGTAACTCCTCTGCCGCCGCAGCCTGCTTTTGCTTTAGCAGCAGTTCAGCCCGCACCAACTGCGACAGCGCATACTGCTCATCAGCCCCCTCATTCAGCAGCCGCTCCGCCTCACGCCAATTCTCCAGGGCAATACAAAACATAGCCTCATACGTCGCCAGATCCTGATCACTCCACACACTGGAGGGATGCTGCGCCTGTAAGGACCGTGCTGCCTGAATGGTCGCCCGCGCCGCCTCGTGGTTGTCCCGCGCCGACTGCAGCTTGGCGCGGGCAACGGCAATGTTCACCGGCATATTCGAGCTAACCGGGTTCGGATCAACCATCGTAGCCCGCTGCAAAAGCTCATCCGCCTGGTTCAACTCATTACGCGCCAGGCAAACCTGGCTCAGAGTGGCCAAAACAATGCTCGACGGTTCGGGCAGCTTGCCCCGCTGGCTTAACGCATCCTGCAAAACCTGGTACACAAGCTTTTCGCTTTGCCGTAACTGCCCCCGCACATACGCCCGATTCGCACAGTCTGAGCCAGCGATCAACACAACAAAAAGATTCTTCTGGATACGAGCCTTTTCATAAATCTCATGGATCAATCTACCGGCTTCCGTAGTCTTGGGCGTCCGGTAGGTTTCTACAATCAACAACGCATCCAGCAGCTGCCACCGATCATCGGTCTCCGGCGGCAGCGGAGACGTACTCCTATCATTGGCCTTCCTGTGCTGGCGAATCGTCCGCACTTCGGACAGCACTTCCAGCTCATCCTGCGTCATATCCTCGTCGCGTTTCCCAATCAGGTTGGTCTCCAAACGCTGAAGAAAACGTTCCACTTCAGCCGGATGCAAAGCCAGCTTGGCCAACCGCAAATAAACAAACAAAAGCGTCTTATGCCGCTGCACCACCGCTTCCGGCAGTTGTTGAATCCAGCGCAGCAGGCGCGAATCTTCGCCATATTCCATCAGCTCGTGCAGCACTTCTTCTTCTATCAACGAAGCCGCTTCTTCCCAATCTTCAATCGCCAACAGGTGGCGCACCGCGTCGGCCGGAGCGTTTTGCTTGCGATACCAGGCCGCCGCCCGACGGTGCAGGGCCGGAATCTGGCCGGGAAAGCGCGTCTGCAACTGGTCGCCCAGCATTTCGCCAAACAGATCGTGGTAGTGGTACCACGTCGACTCCTCAGAACGCACCATGAAAAGATTTTCCTGCCACAGACGGTCCAACATCTGTGCCCCGTCGGACTGCCCGGTTACCGCATCGCACAAACCGCCGGTTAACTGTTTTAAGATGGAAGTTTTCAGTAAAAAAGTCTGGACAGCGGCCGGCTGCTGATGCAGCACGCTTTCCAAAAAATATTCCCGCAGGAAGATATGCGCTCCGTTAAAAGAATCCAGAAAATGCTGGCGGTCTTGCTGCTTGTTCAATGCCAGCACGGCCAGCATCAACCCGGCGGCCCATCCTCCGGTTCGTTTGACCAGCGTTTCCATGTCGCCATAAGCCAGCGGCTGTTCGGCTATGTGCTGCTGCAAAAACTCTATTCCTTCCTCCAGCGTAAAGCGCAAATCTTCCATTTCCAGTTCAGTCACCAGCCCCCGCGAACGCAAACACCCCAGGGCAATAGGCGGGCGGGTACGGCCGGAAATGATAAGCTGCAAGACAGGCGGCATATGCTCTAACCAGGCCTGGATGGATTGGTGGATGTCGGGGTGTTGAATGTGGTGGTAATCATCCAATACCAGGCCAATACAACCAACCTGTTCTCTGGCGCTGATGATTTCGTTTGTTAGCCGGGCGACAATTTCGGCCGGAGTTACGGCCGAAGATACCTGGAGGTAAGGCAGCAAGCTTTTCCCTAAACCGGGTTCCACGGTCTGCAAGGCCATCACGACCGTCGACCAGAAGCGCAGCAGGTGATTATCGTCTGCTTCCAGGGCAACCCAGGCCACGGGCATGTCGCTGCGCTCCTGCTGCCAGGCATTCAACAACGTGCTTTTGCCAAATCCCCCCGGGGCACAAATGAGGGTAACCGGCGAATTGATTTTTTGGTTGAGGCGCGGCCGTGTTATGAGACTGGGAGGTAAAATGGGTGGTCTGAATTTGGTCAGCGCAGGCAAGGAGTTATGGCTTCCCCTCTTCGAGGAAAAGCTATTGGGCGGCACGGTGAAGGTAGTTAATTGGGTTATATTGACTTTGCCGGCCAGGGTGGCAGCCGCCTCCTCCAACTGTATCAGGGTAAGCTCTTCCGATTTTCCCAGGTAGACCTTGTGGAGCTTGCCGCTGCGGCGGCGGTAAGCATACCAGTAATCGCTGCCATGCCGGGTTTCGCGCCGTGCCGAAAAATGGCCGGTGGACCCTTTGAACTTGAACTGCTGGTGGGTGGAAAGCCATTCAATCCAGCGGGAGGAGTCGAGAGAGATAGAGGGGAAAACGGCCGTTTCCCCCTCCCCCCACCACAAAACACCTTCTTCTACCATCGGCTTAGTCGTCTTGCCCATTGATAACTCCGATACAGGTTCTGAGCAGGTTCTAGGCTCCACCAGAAATAGGCTCTCTTCCAAAAAAGTTACCCAAAGCAAAGTCATTGTATCCGCTTTGGGTAACTTTTGCGAGGATTCCATACGCCCTGTTGTGGTTTTTCACTCATTTTGCTTCCCAAATTTCTGGTGAAATCATCCAAAAACTGGATGTGCAAAGCCGTTAATTTTCGGTAATTTTGTAGCCGTAGGCAGAGAGTCGCCTGATATCAGGCTTTCATCAGACTGTTTATGCGGTGTTACATTATCGGAAAATTGATTGTTTCACTGCCAAAAACAGCAAAATTAAACCCCTGAGAGGAGAGAGTAGCTATGAAAAACAAAAACCGAATATCTTTTATCATACTTGGTTTGCTGCTCGTACTTAGCCTTGTTGCGCTAAGTGCCTGCGGTACATCAACGCCGCCTGTGGAAGAAAACCCCGCAGAAGCTGCGCCTACAGTAGAAGTGGCTGCGCCTACAGAAGAAGTTGCGCCCACAGAAGCTGCGCCCGCTGAAGAAGTTGCGCCTACAGAAGAAGCAGCGCCAGCCGAAGAGCCTGCGCCCACAGAAGAAGTTGCGCCTACAGAAGAAGCTGCACCGGCAGAAGAACCTGCCATGGAAGAAGCTGACCCGAATGCTCTGCCCCGCAACGAAACCCTGTACTTCAATGGCCAACAATGGGGTTCGGTTGTAGGTTGGAATCCTTACTCCAACAGCAACAACAACGCCATGGCTATTGCCCAACAGGACAATGCCCGCGTCCTCATGTTCGAAAGCCCGTACGTATACAACATGCTTGATGGCAAGACATATCCCTTGCTGGCTGATGGGCCTTTTGAATGGAATGCCGATCGCACTGAGATCACCTTCAAGCTCAACCCGGCTGCTCATTGGAGCGATGGCACCCCCGTGACAGCAGAAGATGTTGCCTACACCTGGGCTACCCACGTCAAATACAACACGCCGACTGGCGCGTCCAATGTTGACTACATCGAAGACATTGTCGCCGTGGATGACCAGACCGTGACAGTCAAAGCCAAACTGAACGACGCTGGCGCCGCAGTCAACCCCCTGATTGTAGAAGCCTACCTTAGCGCGAACTACGTCATTCAGAAAGCCTGGACTCAGACGCTGGAAGAACGTGTTGGTGAAGACGCCACCCAGCTCCTGGCCGATCCTGCCGAAGATGTCGTTTTCTCCGGTCCATACCACAAATACTTTGCCGATGACTCCAAAGTTGTCATGGTCCGTGATGACAACTACTGGGGACAGGATGCCTCCATGTGGGGCAAGCTGCCAGTCCCGACATACCTGGCGCATACAATCTTTAAGGACAACGCCGCCGGTACCACCGCCTTGCAAGCCGGTGAAGTGGACGTCAGCCAGCAGTTCAATTCCAACGTTCAAGATCTGTGGGAGAAAGACGGTCTGCCTATTTCCACATATCTTCCCGATCCCCCGTACCAGATTGGCGCCAGCCTCCCCACCGCTTTCTACAACCTGGAATCCCCAGGGTTAGATCAGGTTGCGGTACGTAAAGCCATCGCCATTGCCGTGGACTACCCCACCATTATTGCCAACGCCATGACGAACCAGTCCGCTACCTTCGACCAGGTTCCTCGTTCGCTGATGAACCCAACCGCGGGTGAGCAGGCGCTCTTTGACCACGAAGCCGTTGCGGATCTGCAATGGGTGGGCAACGACATCGAGGGCGCGAAAGCCCTCCTCGACGAGGCCGGTATCGTCGACAATGATGGCGACGGATGGCGCGAGTATAACGGTGAAAACCTCCACTACATTGCCACCTGCCCCAACGGCTGGTCCGACTGGCAGGCCGCGATTGAAGTTGTTGCCGCCGCCGGTAAAGAGATTGGCATCGACATCACGACCAACTACCCTGAATGGTCAGTCTACCAAACGATTGTAACCAAATCCGATGCCCCCCTGCCGGAAGGTTATGACATCTTCATGATGTGGAGTGATGGTGCTGGCCCGACACAACCCTGGAGCCGTATCCGTCACCTGCTCAGCTCCGAATTCATCGGCATGGCCAGCAACTGGAACGGTAACTGGGGCAAGTATTCAAATCCTGATGTTGATGCGTTGATTCAGGCCATCCCCAACGAAACCGATCCGGATGCTCTGAAGGAAATGTACACGGAATTGGTTCAAATGTACCTGACCGATGTGCCCTCCTTCACATTGATGTACCGTCCGCAATCGTTCCACACGGTAAACGAGTCTGTCTGGACCAACTTCCCGTTCGATGGTGATGGGACCAACCCGCCTGTTCCGCCGCTGGATCTGATGGACGGCTGGGGTGTGGCTGGCCTCTATAACCTTGAGCTTGTCAATCCGTAGTGTCATAAGTTAGTCATAACAGCCATGTCTCAGTTTAGTGAGGCATGGCTGTTCTTGTGTATTGTATGAGCGGGTGACAGTCACTTAGAATCATCGTCGCGAATCGCCGTTCTTTGAGTGACTGTCACTTTTTTCGTATCATGCGTACCAGGTCGAGTAAACCGTAGAAAGCGATTAACAGAGCAGAGTGGGTTCGCTGCGATTTACTCTAGGAAAGCGGCCGTTCTGATTAACAGTAGTTGAAGTTGTTGTCCGCTTTTCTGTGGAGGAGGTATTGCATTGAAAGGATACCGAAGATACTTCGTAGGCAAGTTCCTTTGGTTTTGTATCACGCTAGTGGCGGCGTTCATCCTAAATTTCACCTTACCGCGCCTGATGCCCGGAGATCCCGTGGCGGCAATCGTATCCAGACTGGCCCAAGGAATGTCCAATACAACCGGTGTTCAAGCGATTTATGAGCAATATGCAGAATTGTTTGGCACAAACAGGCCTATGCTTGAACAGTTTGTTCTGTACTTAAGGAACGTGGCACAGGGCAACTTTGGCTTCTCATTTAGTCAGTATCCCAGGACAGTGGCCGATGTTCTCAGGGCTTCCCTCTGGTGGACGATCATCTTGCAGTTTCCGGCCATCATAGTCGGTTGGATTGTTGGCAATACACTCGGCGCCATGGCGGCTTATCGCAAGGGCGGCTTTGATAAAGTCCTTATGCCGATCAGCATTTTTATGAGCAGCTTGCCTGCTTTTGGCATGGCGGTTGTCTTGTTAGTTCTCTTTGGCGTTACTTTGAAGTGGCTTCCGACTTCTGGTGGTTATGGATTTGATCTGATTCCTAATCTGAGCGGTAGATTCATCTGGTCTATGTTCGTCCATTACCAGCTGCCATTCTGGTCAATTGTGCTGGTTACAATTGGCGGCCAGGCAATTGGTATGCGTTCCATGGCTATTTATGAACTCAACGCAGATTACGTGAGATACAGCCGTTTCATGGGCATTAAGGATCGCAAGATTGTCGGGTATGTGTTTCGGAACGCTGTGCTTCCCCAAATCACTGGTTTGGCTTTAGCAATTGGAACGATGGTGAGTGGGGCTTTGGTGGCAGAGATTATTTTTAGCTATCCAGGGCTAGGTACAACACTGCTAACGGCCATTCGCGGACAGGACTACCCGCTTATCTCTGCCACAACACTCATCATCACTATCATGGTCCTAGTAGCCAACTTTGCTATCGAGATCCTTTACGGCTTCCTTGATCCACGCATTAAAGCAGCGCAGGCTGACTAGGGGAAGATGTTGCCATGAGACACTTAACTCGACAAGTTTTTAACTCCGGTAAATTTGTGGTCGGCTTTTCCATCTTTGTAGGAATTTTGCTGATCGTGATCATTTACCCCATCCTCTTCCCTTATCCGCCGCTAGAGATTATTGGACAAGGTAACTTCTTTCCCCCCGGTCTCTACGTGAATGTCTACGACAGCATCTTTACATCCCACTACATCTTGAATCTGGATGACGCCACTGCAAACCGAATTGCCAGCAAGCTGGACAGCGAGGATCGCCTTGCCATTCAGAAATGGCTTACAGCATCTGGATTTCCAGAAAGTGAAATTGATATTGAGAATACCGCCCAGCTTCTTGATCAATGGACAAACAATTTTGATCCTACGAAGCGGTTCCCCGGAATGACTAACGCGGACCGTAATTACTTTATCCGGCTCAACAACTCGCTTAAGGGCCTTCTGTCAACTGAAGGCGCGATTATTGCCGTGGAAAATCCGGAAACCGCTTCTTTGGAAGAAGCAGGTGTTGTAGCCCAGAACGATTACATCGTTGTCAACGAGGTTCCCAATGTTCGCCTTTTACCGCTGGGCACGGATAACTTTGGTAGAGACGTACTGACTGAATTGGTGGCAGCAACCAAAGTGTCGTTGATTATTGGCTTCGTTGCGGGCAGCATAGCCACGCTTATTGGCTTAATTTTAGGACTGCTGTCCGGCTATATCGGGGGCCAGGTCGATGACGTGATCATGTTTTTCACGAACCTTTTGACAGTCATTCCCAGTTTTGTCTTGTTAATCCTGATTTCATTCAGCATAGGGCAAGAACAGCGAGGCGCTTTTACCATTGCCGTGGTAATTGGGCTTACCTCCTGGGTATGGACCACCAGGGCGGTACGGTCGCAGGTGATTTCACTACGCAACCGCGACCACGTCAACCTGTCGAAGCTGTCTGGGCACTCCATCTCTTACATTATCATTGCCGACATCCTTCCTTACATCGCATCGTACGTCGTAATGGCGCTGATCCTGCAGATTTCTTCGGCAATTTTAGCTGAGGCGGGGCTGTCGATTTTAGGACTTGGTCCCCGAACGACAGAAGTGGCAACGCTAGGACTCATGTTGAACTGGGCATTGATCTATCAGGCACCGATCCTGGGCTATTGGTGGGCATTTTACCCCGTCATTATTGTGATTGCCCTGATTGCTTTTTCGCTGAACTTGATGAACACAGGTCTTGACCAGGTGTTCAATCCGGCCTTAAGAGAGTAGGTGGTTTTATGTCAGATGCAATATTAGAAGTCAGGGAACTGACAACTAAGTACATTACCCGGTTCCAGGAAGATGTTTATGCTGTGGACCATGTTTCCTTAAAGGTCGAAGAAGGAAAGTCACTGGGAATCGCCGGTGAATCTGGCTGCGGCAAATCCACGCTAGCCCTCAGCCTGATGGGGTATTACTTTCCGCCTCTGCACTACACCAGCGGAGAAATCATTATTGATGGGCAAAATATCTCGGGAATGAAGCCTGATGACGTGCGTAAATCGATCTTGGGCAAAGAGATAGCCTATATTCCCCAGGCCGCGATGAACGCGCTCAATCCCACTCAAAAGGTGATTGATTTTATTGAACACGTCATTGAAGCTCATAATCCATCTGCTACCAAGAATGAGATTTATGACCTTGCCAAGAGACTTTTCGAGGCGCTGGGGCTGCCCGCTGAGGTACTACAGAAATATCCTGTTGAATTGTCGGGCGGCATGAAACAACGTACGGTAATCGCTATTTCTGTTCTCCTTTCGCCGCTGGTACTGATCGCCGATGAGCCTTCCTCGGCGCTCGATGTGACTTCGCAGAAGATGGTGATCAAGATGCTGCGAAATCTGATGGATAAGGGCTATATCAAGGCGATGATTTTCATCACGCATGAATTACCCCTGCTTTACAACGTAACGGACGATATTATGGTGATGTATGCAGGCCAGGTAGTGGAAATGGCCAGCGCCGAAAAAGCGGTCTTCGATCCACTGCATCCATACTCTAAAGGCTTAATGGGGTCAATCATTGTGCCGGAGGAGGGTCTGCGAGATGTGAAACTGACGGCCATTCCTGGAGTCCCGCCTAATCTGAAAAAACCGCCATCTGGCTGCCGGTTTGCGGCACGCTGCAAGTATGTTCAGGCAGAGTGTACAGCGACTTCTATCCCTCTTCGCGATATAGGCAACGGCCGTGCCTATCGCTGTATCTTTTCCGAAGCAGAGTTGAGAGAAAAGTATGATAGGGAGGCTCGTAACAATGGCTGACGAAAGAAAACTGTGCTTGAGCGGGACAGGAATAACCAAAGTCTTTGGCATTGGCCGAAACAAAACGACGGCCGTTAACCATGTAGACTTCAATTTCTATGAAGGCGAGATCATCTCTATCGTGGGCGAATCTGGCAGTGGAAAGACCACACTGGCCAAGATGCTTCTCGGTCTCATTAATCCCACTGAAGGCGAAATTTACTTCCAGGGCGTCAAGCGCGACATCAGTTCCCACCGCAAAAAAAAGGAATACTGGAAAAACATCCAGGCCATCTTCCAAGATCCCTTTTCCTCGTACAACATCTTCCGCAAGATTGATTCTGTGCTGCTGGACTGCATCCACATGCGCGGCGGTCGCGGACTGCCCTATGACCAAAAAGTAGAGCTGATGACGGAAGCGTGCAGGTTCGTCAACCTGAAGTTTGATGAGCTGACGAACAAGTACCCCTTTGAGCTTTCTGGCGGGCAGCAGCAGCGCTTGATGATTGCGCGCATCTTTCTGTTGAAGCCGCAGATATTGCTGGCGGACGAACCCACTTCAATGATCGATGCCTGTTCGCGCGCCACGATTCTAGACATGCTTATGCAGTTGAGAGACGAAATCGGGATGACGCCCATTTTCATCACCCATGATATCGGCCTGGCGTACTATGTATCCGACACCGTGTACATTATGGAAAAAGGGGAATTTGTGGAGAAAGGATCCGCCGACGAAGTGATCTTGCATCCCAAAGAGCCCTATACACGGCGCCTGATCAGTGATGTTCCCAAGATCTATGAAGAGTGGGATCTATCGACCGTGTAACGAAGCCTTCCAGATCTTGCATCCGGTTTCTCTACTGACTTCAGATCTTCGGTTTTTAGGCCGAGGTCAGCCAGTGGATGGGCGAGAGCTTGCAGCATAACCTGGATAGGCCAGTGACTGCAGCGGATAGCCCAGAGCGTTAAGAAAAAAACAGGGATATGGGCATGTCGTCCGATAGCCAAACGAACCGGCTGCTTGGGTATCCGGCTGATAAACGCTTGCTGATCATCAATGCCGATGATTTCGGGATGTGCCATGCGGTAAACGAGGCCATTACAGGTCTGTTGCTAAATGGCATCGTCCAGTCTACAACCTTGATGGTCCCCTGCCCCTGGGCGTTGCATGGCATGCACTTCCTCACAGACCATCCCGAAATCCCGTTTGGTGTGCACTTAACCGTTATCTCCGACTGGGAAGATTACCGTTGGGGGCCTATCACTTCCCGGGATAAGGTGCCAACCCTCGTTAACAAAGAAGGCTATTTTTATAACTTTGATGATATGCCCAAATTTCTGGCTCAGGTAAGTCTGGATGAACTCGAAATGGAGTTCAGGGCGCAGATCGAAACTGTCCTGCGCGCCGGACTAAAGCCTACACACCTGGATTGGCATTCGCTGCGGCTAAACGGCCGTACCAACATCCTGAGGCTCATGCTAAAGCTGGCCAGAGAGTATGGCCTGGCCCTCCGGGTAGCTGGACGCTCCTGGATTGAAGAAGTCCAGAGCCTGGGTCTACCTACCAACGACCACGACTTTCTTGACAGTTACCTTCTTGATCCGGCCGATAAATTTGCCAGTTTCGCGCGACTGTTACGTGAGCTGCCGGCCGGGCTGAACGAGTGGGCAGTTCATCCCGGTCTGGCCAACGCGGAACTACGAGCCATTGACCCGGACAGCGCCCACTTTCGCCAGGCAGATTATGACTTTTTGCTGTCACCGCAAGCCCCAGACGTTATCGATCAAGAAGGCATCGTCCTCCTCGACTACCGAGCTTTACAGGACGTTTGGAAACAAAAGTAAATTAACAGGAAAACAACCATGAATATACAAACCCTAATCGACCAAATGACACTCGAAGAGAAAGCAGCGCTCTGCACCGGGGCCAGTGCCTGGTCCACCACGCCCATCGAACGCCTCGGCGTGCCGGAAATGATCGTCTCCGATGGGCCGCACGGCGTCCGGCGCGTGCCTGATGTCCACGAAATGGCCCTGGGCAGCCTGCCGGCCACCTGCTTCCCCACCGCCTCCTGCGTGGCCTCCACCTGGGACGTTGACCTGATTCGCCAGATGGGCGAAGCCCTGGCCGAGGAATGTATCGCCCTCAACGTCGATGTGCTTCTTGGCCCCGGCGCCAACATGAAACGCTCCCCACTGGGCGGCCGCAACTTTGAATACTTCTCCGAAGACCCCTTCCTGGCCGGAGAGCTGGCCGCCAACTTCATCAACGGCGTACAGAGTAAAGGCGTGGGCACTTCGCTCAAGCATTACGCCGCCAACAACCAGGAATTCCAGCGCTTCAGCATCAGCGCCGCAGTCGACGAGCGCACGCTGCGCGAAATCTACCTGCCCGCCTTTGAAAAAGCAGTCAAACAGGCCCAACCGTGGACAGTGATGTGCGCCTACAACAAAGTCAACGGTACATTTGCCTCGCAGCACCATCGTCTGCTCACCGACATTCTCAAGGACGAATGGGGGTTTGAAGGGCTGGTTGTCTCTGACTGGGGCGCCGTGCGCGACCGGGTAGCGGCCCTAAAGGGCGGGCTGGATTGGGAAATGCCCGGTCCGCAGGAACGGCGCGTCCAGGAAGTGGTCGAGGCGGTGCGCTCTGGCGATCTGGACGAAGCAGTACTGGATGAATCGGTGCGCCGCATCCTACGCATTGTCTGCATGGCCGCCGAGACACCTAAAGGCGGCAACTTTGACGTGGAAGGGCATCACCAACTGGCACGCCACATTGCCGCCGAAGGCATGGTCCTGCTCAAAAACAATGGCTTGCTGCCTCTCAAGGAGCCGCAGCACATCGCCGTCATCGGCCGTTCGGCCGAACACGCCCACTTCCAGGGCGGCGGCAGCTCCCACATCAATCCCACGAAAGTGGCCGTGCCCTTCAAGGAACTGCAAGTCCAGGCCGGGCATGCCGAACTGACCTACGCGGAGGGTTATCCAACCGACAACTCCTTCCGTCAGGATATGATCGACCAGGCCGTGGCGTTGGCCGTGGCGGCGGACGTGGCCGTGCTCTATATTGCCCTGCCAACCTTCAAGGAGTCGGAAGGCTATGACCGGACGGACCTGGACCTGACGGAGCAGCAGATCGCTCTCATTAAGGCCGTTTCCGCTGTGCAGCCCAACACCGTCGTCATCCTCAACAATGGCGCCCCCGTCGTGATGAACGCCTGGATGGACGGCGTAGCGGCCATACTCGAAGGCTGGATGATGGGCCAGGCAGGCGGCGCAGCCATCGCCGATGTGCTCTTTGGCCGGGTCAATCCCAGCGGCAAACTGGCCGAGACCTTCCCACTCAAGCTGTCCGACACCCCGGCGTATCTCAACTGGCCGGGCGGCGCCGGCGAAGTGCGCTACGGCGAAGGTCTGTTCATTGGCTATCGCTACTACGACGCCAAAGAGATGCCGGTGCAGTTCCCCTTTGGCTATGGGCTGAGCTACACCAGCTTTGCCTACAGCAACCCCCAGGTTTCGTCCACGACCTTTAAGGATGTGGAGGGGGTGACGGTGGCGGTGGATGTGACCAACACGGGCGACGTGGCGGGCAAGGAGACTGTCCAGGTCTACGTCCACGACCGGGAGTCGGGGTTGATACGGCCGTATAAAGAGCTGAAAGGCTTTGCCAAGGTCGATCTGCAGCCCGGCGAGACCAAAACGGTTTCCATCCCGCTCGATTTCCGCGCCTTTGCCTACTATCACCCGGAATACCGGCAGTGGATTACCGAGGACGGGCAGTTCGACATCCTGATAGGGGCTTCGGCCGCCGATATTCGCCACAGCCTGACAGTGACGCTGGAATCCACGCTGGATCTACCCTGTATTTTGGACAAGGAATCGACGATCCGCGAGTGGATGGCCGACCCGCGCGGCCGAGCGGTCTTTGGTCCTTTCTACGCCCAGATGGAAGCGGAAGCGCGCAAAATGTTTGGCGGCGGCGACGAGCGGTATGGCAACGATGGCGCCATCGGCATGGACATTATGGAGATGTTTAACGATATGCCCCTGGTGAGTGTGCTGATGTTCCAGCAGCAGGCGCTGCCGGTGCATCCCGAAGATATGGTTGCCGGTTTGCTGCAGCAGGTGCACAACGAAATCTAGAACTAACGGGCAGAGCGAGAGATTTACCTCTCCTCTTGCTGTGAAGGATACAAACGTGAACTATCAATCTTTGACCGGAGAATGGCGTTTTAGACAGGTAGGAACAGACGAATGGCTGCCCGCCACCGTTCCTGGTGGGGTGCATACAGATTTGTTGGCCCTGGGCCGCATTCCGGATCCCTTTGTGGCCGACAATGAAAAAAAGGTGCAGTGGGTTGCCGAAACGGATTGGGAGTATCGCTATCACTTTGCCGTTGCGGCAGAGGTGCTGGCGCAGCCATGTGTTTGGCTGGTTGGCGATGGGCTGGATACGCTGGCCGCGGTGGCACTGAACGGCCGTTCCCTCGGCCACACCAACAACATGTTTCGCCAGTACCGCTGGGAAGTGAAAGACCTGCTGCAAGCAGGCGAGAACGAACTGCTCATCACCTTTCCCTCTCCCGTGCAGTACATCAGCGCAAAGCAGGCCGAACGGCCGTTGCCCGGCGTCTCCCAGGCAATTCCCGGCGGCCCCTATCTGCGAAAAGCCCCCTGCCAGTTCGGTTGGGACTGGGGGCCGCAGCTGCCGCCAATTGGCATCTGGAAAGACATCCGGCTGGAAGGCGGACCGGGGCCGCGCCTGGATGACGTTCATTTACGGCAGCAGCACGCGAACGGCCAGGTGGTAGTCTCGGCGGCGCTGTCGGTGGCGGGCGAAACGAGCGCATCGCTGAGCGCCCAGCTGCAAGTTACGGCACCGGACGGCGAGGAGTGGCTCGCGGAAACGGCCGTTTCCGCCCACACCGCTCTGAACATCACCATTGCCAACCCGCAGCTCTGGTGGCCCAACGGCTACGGCGACCAGCCGCTTTACCGCGTGGCCGTGGCCTTGCGCGAGGGCGAAGAGGTCATCGACCAGCGCGGCTACCAGCTGGGCCTGCGGACCCTCGAACTGCGGCAAGATCCCGACGAATGGGGCCGTTCCTTCGAGTTTGTGGCCAACGGTGTGCCTATCTTTGCCAAAGGGTCCAACTGGATTCCGGCCGATTCTTTTCCCACGCGCATCTCCGATGAATACCTGGAGGCGCTTATTCGCGGCGCGGCCGAGACCCATCAAAACATGCTGCGCGTCTGGGGCGGCGGCTTTTTTGAGGAAGAACGTTTTTATGATCTTTGCGATAAGTACGGCATTTTAGTCTGGCAAGATTACATCTTTTCCTGCAGCGTCTACCCGCTGGACGATCCCGAATTTCTGGACAACGTGCGCCTCGAAGTGCAAGAAAACGTGCGTCGCTTGCGCCACCGGGCCAGTCTGGCGCTCTGGTGCGGCAACAATGAAATGGAATGGGGCTGGGCTGATTGGGGCTGGACGCGGCCGGATCTGGCCGACATGAAGGCGGCCTACGACCGCTTCTTCCATCATACGCTGGCCGGGTGGAGCACCACCCTCGACCCCGACACCCCATACTGGCCCAGTTCGCCATCTTCGGACACGCCGTTTGAGAACCCGAACGGCCAGGTCCAGGGCGATGCCCATTATTGGGATGTGTGGCACGGCCGTAAACCGTTCACCGCCTACCGCAGCCAGTTCCCCCGCTTCATGAGCGAGTTCGGCTTCCAGGCCCTGCCGCCGCTGGCGACGATTCGCACTTACGCCGCGGAAGCAGACTGGAACATGACCTCCTACATTATGGAGCGCCACCAGAAAAACGACAGCGGCAACAGCCTGATGGTCGGGCAAATGCTGGATACGTTCCGGCTGCCCAAAGATTTCTCGTCGCTGGTTTATCTGAGCATGGTGCTGCAAGCAGAAGGCATCCGCTATGGCGTGGAACACTGGCGGCGGTCTCGGGATCGTGTAGCGGGCACGCTGTACTGGCAGCTCAACGACTGTTGGCCGGTGGCCTCCTGGTCCAGTATCGATTATTTCGGCCGCTGGAAGGCGCTGCACTATGCGGCGCGCCGCTTCTACGCACCGCTGCTGCTCTCGGTTGAAGATGCGCCGCCTAGGCAAGGCGTATACGTGACCAGTGATCTGCGTGATACGTGGCAGGGCAGCCTGCGCTGGTCGCTGGAAACGCTGGACGGTGAACAACTGGCCGCCGGGGAAAAGGCGGTCCAGGCCGGGCCGTTGGCCACGACTCCAGTCCATGTGTTCGACTTTGCCGATCAGATCACAGACGACAGCCGGCGAAATATCGTTTTTGTGGCTGAATTGTGGCAAGGCGACGGCCGTGTGGCCCGCCAGACGGCTTTCTTTGCCCCGAGTAAGCATCTGCTGCTGAGCGATCCACAGGTGAGGGCTACCTGCCGCCAGGATGGTGACCAACTGCAGGTGGCGTTAAACGGCCGTTCCCTGGCCCGGCTGGTAGAACTCTCCCTGGACGGGGCCGATGTGGTCTTCAGCGATAACTACTTTGACCTGCCGGCCGGCCGGACCACCACCGTGACCTGCCAGTTACCGCCGGAATGGAGTTTGCCCCAGGCTGAAGCGGCGTTGTGTATTCGGTCGGTTTATGATTCGTTTTAGCACAACCTGACTGCCTCTGCGGGAAAAGGAGTCTGTCATGACAGACGTTGAATCAATCGTCTCCCAAATGACACTGGAAGAAAAAGCGGCGCTTTGTACAGGAGCCAGCGCCTGGTCCACGACTCCTGTGTTGCGGCTAAATCTGCCGGAACTTATCGTCTCGGATGGTCCGCACGGCATCCGTCGCCAGCCGGAAATACATACGCTGGTTTTAAAAAGCTTCCCTGCCACCTGTTTCCCTACGGCCTCCAGTTTGGCCGCCACCTGGGACGTCGATCTGTTGTACGAGATGGGGCAGGCTCTGGCTGAAGAAGCCACCGCTCTGAAAGTTGACGTGATACTTGGCCCGGGCGTGAACATAAAACGCACGCCGCTGTGTGGCCGTAATTTTGAATATTTTTCCGAAGATCCCTATCTGGCCGGTGAACTGGCCGCCAGCCTGATTAATGGCATTCAAAGCAAAGGTGTGGGTACGTCTTTAAAGCATTTTACGGCCAACAATCAGGAATTCGAGCGTTTTTCGATCAGCGCTGAGATGGATGAGCGAACGCTGCGGGAGATCTATTTGCCAGCGTTTGAAACGGCCGTTACCAAAGCCCAACCCTGGACCGTCATGTGCGCCTACAACAAAGTCAACGGCCAGTACGCTTCCGAAAACCATCGCCTGCTCACAGACATCCTCAAAAACGAATGGGGCTTTGCCGGCTTCGTCGTCTCCGATTGGGGCGCGGTGCATAACCGGGTAGCTTCCCTGCAAGCCGGCCTGGACCTGGAGATGCCCGGTCCCAAGCAGACACGGGTGAATGCCGTCATCGAAGCGGTGCGCGATGGCGTCTTGGATGAAGCCGTGCTGGACGAATCGGTGCGCCGCATCGTGGAAGTCGTTTGCCGGGCCGCGCTGACAGCCAAAGGCGGCGACTTTGACGTGGCGGCACACCATACTCTGGCTCGTAAAGTTGCCGCCGAAGGTATGGTGCTGCTTAAGAACGACGGCCTGCTGCCTCTGCAAAATCCGCAGCATATTGCCGTCGTTGGCCGGGCCGCGCAAAAAGCCCACTTCCAGGGCGGTGGCAGTTCACACATCAATCCCACGCAGGTGGATGTGCCCTTCAAGGAGCTGCAAAAATTGGCGGGCAACGCAGAATTAAGCTTTGCCCCTGGTTACCCGGAAGGGCCAGATTTTGAGCAGCGGTTCATCGACGAAGCCGTGGCCATCGCTCAGGTGGCCGATGTGGCGCTGCTGTTCATTGCCTTGCCCACCTTCAAAGAGTCTGAAGGCTATGATCGCCTGGACCTGGATTTGACGCGGCAGCAGGTGGCGCTGATTCAGGCGGTAACGGCCGTCCAGCCAAACACCGTCGTCATCCTCAATAACGGCGCGCCGGTTGTGGTCCGCGACTGGATCGACGGCACGGCAGCCGTGTTGGAGGCGTGGATGATGGGGCAGGCGGGCGGCGGCGCCATCGCCGACATTCTGTTTGGCAAAACCAATCCTTCCGGCAAACTGGCCGAAACGTACCCGGTTAAACTGGCCGACACGCCTGCCTATCTCCACTTCCCCGGCGAAAACGGCGTGGTGCGCTATGGGGAAGGTCTGTTTATTGGCTACCGCTACTACGATTCTAAGGAAGTGCCGACCCAGTTCCCGTTCGGGTATGGATTAAGCTACACCACGTTTGCCTACAGCAAAGCCCGGGCCTCGGCAACAACTTTCAAAGATATCGACGGCGTCACTGTGGCTGTGGATGTGACCAATACAGGGCAGGTTGCTGGCAAAGAAGTGGTGCAAGTGTATGTGCATGATCGGAAAGCGCGGTTGGTACGGCCGTTCAAAGAACTCAAAGGCTTCGCCAAAGTAGACTTGCAGCCGGGCGAGACCAAAACGGTCACCATTCCGTTGAACTTCCGCGCCTTTGCTTACTATGATCCGGCCCATAAGCAGTGGGTAACCGAAGATGGGCTGTTCGACATCATGATTGGCGCTTCAGTAGCCGACATCCGCAGCACCGTCACCGTCATGCTGCAATCCACCCTACACCTGCCTTCCGTTTTGCATCGTGAATCCACCGTTCGCGCCTGGCTGGAAGATCCCCTGGGCAAAGTCGCATTTGAGCCGATGTACCAGCAAATGATAGGGCAGTTAAATCGTGTTTTTGGCGGCAGCGAGCAGGGCAGCAGTGAAACAATCGGCATGGATATGAACGGCTTCTTGTTAGACATGCCGCTGCTAAGCATTCTCCACTTTCAGGAAGACGCCCTGACACAGCCAGCCGATGACATCGTCGACTTGCTGTTAGCCCAGGTGCACAGCATAAGCGGGTAAGCCCCGACCAACTTTTTTAGAGTTTAGAACTGGCGCTGATGCCGGTTAGCCGTCGGGACGGAGAAAACGGCCATTGCCCGTGCTGCCACCTCCATAGAGGAACCATCATATGTTATCTCATTGGCTTGACGCCTACGTTACCGTAAACGACCTCACGTCCCACTACATTCGCACCGGGGACAGCCATAAGCCCCCCCTGCTGCTCCTGCATGGCTTTTCCGATAATGGGCTGTGCTGGCTGTCCGTGGCCCGCGCTCTGGAAGCACAGTTCGATGTCATTTTGCCAGACGCCAGAGGACACGGCCTATCCGCGCGCGTTCACCCCAACGAACCCGTTGACAACGCCGCCGATGCAGCCGGAATAATCACAGCCCTGGGTTTATCAAAGCCGCTTGTCGCCGGGCATTCCATGGGCGGCCTCGCGGCCACGGAGTTGGGTGCGCGGTTCCCGGATCTCGTGGGCGGGCTCATCTTGGAAGACCCCGCCTGGTTTGATCCACCCCCCGACGACGCGCCGGTGCCCGAGAATCCCTTCGCGGCATGGCTGCTGCAGCTTGAAGGCGTTCCTCTGGATGAGATAATCGCCTCTGGCAAAGCGAATAATCCTGCGTGGGCAGACGAAGAATTCCCGGCCTGGGCGGAATCCAAGCGCCAACTTGATAAAACCATTTTCCAGATCGCCAGCGTGCGAAAACCATGGCGGGATTTGGTCTCGTCGCTCACTGCCCCGACCCTGCTACTCACGGCTGAGGTGGAGAAGGGCGCGATTGTCACCCCGGCGATGGCCCAAGAAGCGGCGTCGCTCTCACCCCAACTGCAGGTGACGCACATTCCCAACGCGGGCCACAACATCCGCCGGGAAAATTACCCGGCCTTTATGCAGGCTTTGCAAAGCTTTCTGGCCCAGTTTCTGAAAACAAAGAAGGATTAAACACGATGAACAACGAGTTTCCGCAAGGATTTTTGTGGGGCACGGCCACGGCCGCGCATCAGGTAGAAGGTAACAATACCAACAGCGACTTTTGGGTCATGGAGCACGTGCCGGAAACTGTTTTTGCCGAACCGTCCGGCGATGCGATTGACCATTATCACCGCTACCCAGAAGACATAGCGATGCTGGCCGAGTTGGGTTTTAACAGTTATCGCTTTTCGGTGGAGTGGGCGCGGGTGGAGCCGGAAGACGGCCGTTTCTCCACCGCCGCCCTCGACCACTACGGCCGCATGTGCGAGACCTGTCTCGCCCATAACCTCAAACCCGTAGTGACCTATCACCACTTTACGTCGCCCCGCTGGCTGATCAGCCAGGGCGGTTGGCAGAGTATGGCGACAGCCGAGAAGTTTGCACGCTACGCAGGCAAAGTAACCGAGCACTTAGGCGACCAGATAGAAGCGGTCTGCACGATTAACGAAGTCAACATTCCGCGGATGGCTGCTTTGATGTGGATGGCCGGCGGTGAGGATGAATCGTTTATCCGGGAGGCGGCGCAGGCGCTGCATACCACGCCGGAACAGTTTGCGCCCTTCATGTTTGCCGGGACTCACCAGGGACGGGATGTGATTCTGGCGGCTCATCACCAGGCACGGGCAGCGATTAAGGCGGAACGGCCGTCGCTGCCTGTTGGCCTGACCATCGCTATGGCCGACATGCAGGCCCTGCCCGGTGGGGAAGCAGAACGGGACAGGATGCGCTGGGAACTGCAAGATGTGTTCCTGGAAGCCGCCCGCGCGGATGATTTTGTCGGGGTGCAAACTTACACCCGCGAACGGTATGGAGCAGAGGGCAATCTGGGTCCGCAAGAAGGCGTGGAACAGACACAAATGGGCTACGAATTCTGGCCGCAGGCTACTGGCGCCACCTTGCGCCGCGCCTATGAGGTGGCCGGTATACCGATGATGGTGACGGAAAACGGTATTGGCACGGACGATGACGGCCGTCGCCTGGCCTATTATCAGTCCGCCCTGCAAAGCGTAGCCACCTGCCTGCAAGACGGCCTCGATGTGCGCGGCTACTTCGCCTGGTCGGCCTTCGACAACTTTGAATGGATGCTCGGCTACCGGCCCACGTTTGGTCTCATCGCCGTGGATCGCCGCACGCAGCAGCGGACAATCAAGCCCAGCGCCCGCTGGTTGAGCAAAGTTGTGCAGACCAATCGCCTGGAGCAATGAGCATGTCTATAAGCAAAACCAAACAGGCGTCAACCAGAGCCTGGCGGTGGGCCGTGTTAACCATGTTTTTCGTCAACGGCGCCATCATGGCCAACTGGGTTTCCCGTATCCCACAAATCCAAACAACCCTGGCCATGAGCGATGGCACGCTGGGGCTGGTGCTGCTCTGGTTAGCCGTTGGCGTCCTGGTGGCCCTGTCCATGGCTGGAGGACTTATCGCCCGTTTTGGCAGCCGCACGGTTACCATAGGCGGTGCCCTGCTGCTGGCGGCAACCATGCTGCCACTGGGCATGATGCCCAACCCGCCGGCCCTGTCCTTTAACCTGTTCTTGTTTGGCGGGGCCATGAGCCTGATGGACGTGGCGATGAACGCCCAGGGCGTGGGGGTAGAAAAAACGCTGAAACGGCCAGTGATGTCTTCGTTTCACGCCGCTTACAGCATCGGTGGTTTTGTGGGCGCCATGATGGGTGCTGCTATCGCTTCCCTCGGTATTGCACCCAACCTGCACTTTGTGATGGTCGCCATCCTCTTCAGCATCGTCACGCTGCTGGCGGCCCCCGCACTACAACGCATCGAAACACCCGATCGATCTGCACCCTCCGAACCCGTTTTTCGCTTACCCGATCGGATTATCTGGCCAATTGGCGCCGTCGCCTTCTGTTCGGCCATCGGCGAAGGAGCCATGTCTGACTGGAGCGGCGTGTACCTGAAGAGCGTGGTTGGTACGACGGCCGCTGCCGCTGCCTACGGCTACGCCGCTTTTTCGCTGACCATGACGGTGGGGCGGTTGATGGGTGATTATCTGACCACGCGCTCATCGCCGGCGCTGTTGGTGAGGGTGGGCGGCGCCATCGCTTCACTTGGCGTGCTGCTGGCAATTCTAGTGCCGCAGGTAGGACCGGTCTTGTTGGGTTTTGCCGCCGTTGGGGCCGGCTTATCGATTGTTGTGCCCCTCGCTTTTAGCGTTGCCGGTAACGTGCCTGGCTTGCCATCCGGCGCGGCTATTGCCGGGGTCGCGACCATTGGCTATGCCGGTTTCCTGGCCGGGCCGCCTATCATTGGCCTGCTGGCAGAGTTGACCTCTCTCAGAATTGCCTTGCTGGTGGTGATGCTGCTCACCGGCACATTGATCTTCAGCGGGAAATCCATGCAGCTCAAGACGCCCACGGCCGAGAGTTGAACGCAAAGATTCAGCTTTATGGAGGTTTACCCCGATCCGGCAGCCTGGCTCGGGGAAAGCGTGGCCACAGCGCGTTGATAATAAATACTGTCAGGTTCAACGCCGTAACTGTCTAACAAGATCACGTCTATTAAAGAGCGTATTCTCTGGGGTGTAACTGCTGCCTGGTTTTCCAGGGGGTAAAACATCAAATGGTAGGATACATCGGGCAGGCCGTCTTCCAGAGCGGGGGTCAGTAAGTCGATCTCCGGGAAGAGCAAGCTGCCGTTGCGTTGATAAAAGCGAATACGTCGTTCAGCAAGCTGCCGCTCCTGGAGATCGGTGAAGGCAGACGGCCGTTCCACTTCCCAGCACAGTCCTATAGGCAGTTCTTGGTCTTCCTGACGCAGCATTTCCAGTGTGCGCGCAAACATCCAGCTGCCAATGCCCTGGCTGCGCGCTGTGCGCAAGGTAGCCATGTACCACAGGAACCCTAACCGCCGCCGCCGGTGGTAAGTATACGCGGACAGGGCCAGCACCTCTCCTTCTGCCACGCCTAGCCAAAAACGGAAAACCGTTTCCCCATCGGCGAATTCCTGTCCAGAGTGTTCGATCAGTTCTACCAGATTTTCTAAAGGGTCTCGCTCGGCCACAGGAAACGAGACTTCGTAAATGGCGAAAGCCTGCCGGGCCAGAGAACTGCTTGCATCGTTTAACGGAACCAAAGAGATCGATTGTGTCACCTGTTTCTCCAACACCACCTCCATCCTTCTATAGTCGGCCACTTCCCCTTTGTAGCCAGCAGAACTGCTGTCTATTATCCCCGGCGCCCACTGCCAGATCAAGGCTGGGGAGGCAGGCCGGCATCCGCGGGAATTGATGTGCCGTCAGGAATGCTGCGCAGATCGTCGCAGGCAATAAACTGAACGTCTCGCCAGACATACCCCCGGTCGTTAAACGTCTCAATTGTATCAATCCAGCGCTTTTCGCCATCCTCCAGCAGATAGATGTGGGGGCTGTCAGCGCACTTGAGAATGATGGGATCGGCATGTTCGTAGACAATGCTTTGTACCGAGGGCGGCAGCGCTTCAGTGGTCCCTTGATCGATGCCAAAAAGCCAGGGCAGCGCCAGGATCAGGACCACGGTCCAGACGCCATAGGCAATGGTTCCCGCGCTGTAAGCTCGATAAAGCCAGGGCAGCCATTGTCCGGCTTTGACCCGTACCTGGAAGATTAACAGCAGCGAAAGCAGCGCAATGTTGATGACGTTCCAGCCAATGAAGGCCAGCCTGTTAGGCGTGAGGCGGTCGAGGGCGGTGCGATACAGAATAGCCGACAGGGCATAAAGGCTCACGATGAGTGCCAGCGCGGCAACGGCGACAATCCCCAGGCGCAGCCAGTACGCCAGGCGTGGCGAAACATCGGACAGGCTCACAGGGGTTGCGCCAACCAGCAAGGCGACCACAGCAAAGAGCATGCCATTGTAAATGACGAGCACGTCGCGGTTCTCAAAAGGGGCAAAGAAGTTAAACGGAATAAAAGCCAGGTAGACGAGCAGCACCAAGAGTGTCAGAGGCAGCAGGATGCGCATCAACAGGCCAATAAGTTTGCTCAAACCCTCGTCGAATGCCTGATTGGCCGGGGGCACGGTGGGGTTATAAATCACGGCCACAGCTACCACCGGGATCAAGCCGCCGCCGCCGGCAATGAACAGGCGCATGACCAGTTCCGGCAGATCGATGTTGAGGGCAGCAAACAGGCCAATGGTGATGGCTGTGAACAAACCGCCGGCAATGACAAACAAACCACCGACAATAAAAACTTCCAGCGATTTGATGAGGAAGGCAAAGCGGTTGGCCGGATCACGATGGTAGGCAACCAGGAACGCGCCGACTCCCGCCCAGGCCAGAAGGGGCAGGTGCATGGCCATGAGGATGAGGTATTGTTCTTGAAACGGCCGTGTCCCCGCCTGCGGATATACCCAGAGCACATAAGCGCCCGCCGCCAGCAGGACCACGCTTACCCCCACAGCCAGACGCCAGGTTGAGCGGCCGCTTTGTCGGCCAACGGCCGTTAGATAAACCAGCACAAACGCGGCCGAAATAGGTGCCGCCAGCAAAAACACCGCCGGCAAAAAATCAGTCGTCGCCCCGGCAGGATAACGCTGCAGCTGGATCACAAACCGATCGCCAGAAAGCCACCAGAGGATCAGGCCGTTCAGCAGCGCCAACGGCACAGCCCAGGCCCAGGCTATGGCAAAGCTCTTTACCTGGGCGGCGGCGTAGTTCAGCCTATGGAACCAGGCGGCGTAAAGCAGATTATCCGGAGTGGAGGTATGGTTGGCATCAATGGCCTGTTTAAAGGCATCGGCTTCGCCAGCCTGGCGCGCCGCGTGGTAAACCCGCTCCAACTGCTCTGCATCTCCAGCCAGCGTGCTGACTTGATTCAGGTACAGTGAGGGATTTGCCTCAAAAGTTGCATCTGTATTTTTAGTCATCGGCTATTTTCTCTCTTTCTCCCGCATTAAAGAATAGCCGCAGTATACCAAAGTAGACCAGGCGCATTCCACCATCCAGGCACCCGTTGCAGATAACTCAAGTGCTTGACAGACTGCGGAAACCTCCCCCTGCTGCCTGCCAGCCGGTGTGCCGGAAAACGAAATGACGGCCGTTCCAAAACCGGAACGGCCGTCATTTATCTTCAAATACTTGGCCGCTTTCGGCTACAAATCGATGCCTGCCAGCCCTTGTGCGCCGAGCGCAAACGACACTTCTCCGCCATGATGGAGGTCATGTTCCAGGACATGCCAGATGATCCATTGGCGGGTAAACGGCCGTGTTTTGTCACTTCCTGGCCGGTAAAACACCTGCTGCATGTCTACGGCCGTCCAGCGCTGCAGCCCGGATTCGATCATCTTCCAGGTTTGTTCCAATCCGGCTGCCAGTTCCGCCGCGCTGCGGGCCGGTTCGCCCTCGTCATCCCAGGTAACCAAAGGCTCAATCTCTGGCAAACCTTCTTGCATCACCAATCGCAGCCACCACACCCGCGCCGCCACGATGTGGGCTGCCACGACCATGATAGAGCGCAGGTTGGGCGCCAGTCGAAACGCCAGTTGCTCGGCCGTCAGGGGCGAAATCGCGGCCACAAGGTGATCATGATAAACTTGCCAGCCTTCTAAAATCTGTCCTTGAAAGGGGTTTTCCACGGATGGCATAATGACCTATCTCCCGGCTGTATGCAGCCCGATGCTAATCTTGCTCAACCGTTATAATATGATCGATAATTATCGGATAGACAAGTGCTGGATTTCCGTCTTCCCGGGTGGGCGTTATCAGATCATGTGGCAGGTTCAATTCCCTCTCAAACTCAAAAGTGTCCATGTCTTCTTCCCCGTGTTTCTGCCAGGTAGTTACAAACTCGTCAATAATATCATTGTTGACTGATTGATCATTGGCGTTGGTGATGACGACGATTGAGCGCACACCGGGAGGATTGCTGCGGGCGGCTTGCTGCGCCGCATAACCCAGGCGCAGGTATTCGGCCAACGCGTGCAAGGGATAGCGCGGATAGGAATAGTAGGCTGTAAACGGATTTTCCGCCTTTGCTTTCGGATCCCACCACATCCAGATGTTGGGGATCCCGTCCAGAATGCGGGCTACCGGCCGATTGAGCAGCGCGGGGATGAAGCCAATGCCCAAAAACGGCGCGACGACCACCACCTGGTCGACGTCTTCATGCTGTTGGGCTATCCAGGTGGCTATCGTGCCGCCGCCAGACAGCCCGCCCACGATGACTTCTTCGCCCAGGCCATGGGCGATATCCAGCGAAGCGGTAGCAAACGCCGCCAGTTCTTCAGCCGAGGTGTCCAGCATGGCGTTTGTTAACTGATCGGCATGTCCATGATAGGGCAGGCGGGGGATGTAGACATTATAGCCCTGGTCGAAAAACTGTTGGCCCAGTTCGCGGAATTGCTCCGGGCAGCTGGTGAAGCCATGATAAAACACGATCACCTTGGCTGTTTTTTGCCCGTGGGTCATCACGTTGGTCAGGCAGACCGGGTTGAGTTCGCCGCTGGCTTCTTCGTCGGCACGGATGGCTTCTACGCGGGCAATGGCTTCGTCGTGGGAAGCGGCAGGGTTGGAGACGGAGGTGTCGTTCACGTTGAAGGGCATTATAGAGACTGCGGCCCCCAGGATGAGCAAAACAACGGCGGTAGCTATGAGGGTTGTCCAGACCGGGTGTCGTTTTGCCCAGGATGGTTTTGAGGTAGGATTTGTCGTTTGGGTATCGTTCATTTTTCCTCTTGTATTGTTACTCTCGGGCCATGAGATGACGCAAGCGCCACCAACCAAAGATGAATAAGATCAGTCCCCAGAGAAGCAGCCCACCCATAAGCAAGGTGGCGGGCGGCCGCCCGCGCAGCATGACATCTTGCAGCATGTCTGTGCCATAGGTGGCTGGCAGCAGCCAGGAAACGATGTGGATACCAGCCACCAAACGATGCAGGGCGATGAAAAAGCCGCTGAAGAAGATGCTTGCCAGTAAGACAATCATCGAAAACTGCACAGCCTGGCTGTCTGTCTGGGAGATGACGGAAATAGCAAATCCTAAACTGAGGGAGGTGAATAACAGAGCCAACACAACGGCGATATAGCTCAACCAGGTACCCAACAAGGGTGTTTTTAAACCAAGTACAATGAGGGCGGTGAGGATGGCAGCGAGAACGGCCGTTAACACCATAAAACTCACCATCTTGCCCAACACCGTCTCCATTGCAGAAAGCGGGGCAGCACGGAACAGCTCAATTGTGCCGCTGTTGCGTTCCCGGACAATCGAAAGAGCGGCCAACGTGACGGCCATATGCTGCAAAAGCAGCGCAATCACCCCTGGCACATAGAAGTCAATCGGACCCAAGTCGACCTGCGTAACAGACACCGTTTTCCCGGCAAAGGGAGAGACCAGCACGCGGCTGCTCATGCCTTGAAACGTTTCAAAGAAATCCTTGATAGCGGCCAGTTCCTCCTCAATCAATTCTACCTGAGCAACTTCAGCTTTAAAACCCGTGCCGTTTGGATCCAGTAACGAGAGATCCTCTAATTCTCTTTCAATCAGTGCCAATCGTTCTTCCAGCAGCACAGATGATTGATGCTGCGCTTTTTCCAAAGATTGCGCCCCTTCAAACATAGACAGGCTGGCAGCAATCGAAAGATTCAAAGCCTGGAAATCGGTTACCAATTGCCCGACATCTCGCAAAGCGTTGGCTCCATCCCCGCGCTCTAAATCAGCACGAACGGCGGCGGCATCTGCCTGGGAAGCGGCTACTTTTTCCTCAACTGTCGCGGCTCTTTTCTGGGCCTGCGTTACCCCTCGGACTAACACCTGCCTGTTGATTTCCTGCACATAAGCCCGTTCCAGAGTATTGACGTACAAAATTTCCAGCGGATCAATCTCTTGATGGACGACCTCAAACTGAGACTGCTGGCTCTGTAAAATATCATCATACGGATCAGCCGGGGTGACCAATACCAAATCGACTTCTTGCAAATCCAGGCGATCCAATGCTTCGCTCTCGCTGCTCACTGTCCCCACAATATCCAGCGCACCTGTCAACCGATTCATCAGGTCGTCGATTTCTGTTTTAATGCGGCTGTTTTCCGGCACAACCAGAATGGTGCGGAGCGTGCGCGGCGAGTCACGGTAGCCGATGCCGAACAAAAGCAGTATCAGAAATGGACCCAATACGAGAATGGCAACCAGCCGGGGCTGCCTCAAAATAGCGGCCATCTCTTTGCGCACAAATGCCGACATGCGAATGAAAAATTCTTGTAAGCTGCTCATGCGGCTACCTCTTCTTTTGCCGTTTCGTCTTCCATAATTTTGACAAAAATGTCGTCAAACGGCGGCACGAATTCGTTGATGGTGTCGAGTTCCACATTGTTGTTTTCGCTCCAATGCAGCAGTTTGGGAATGGCCGTGTCGGCTTCTTCGACCAATATCTGGACGGATTGACTGTCTAACAGTTTCGGCTGCTTTTTAACGCCGGGCAGTCCTTGTATGCTCGCCAGGGTTTCGCCGCTTACGGGAGCAGTGGTGTGCATGTTGACAATTTCACCGCCCAGGGCGCGCCGCCGCAGGCCATCAGGCGTTTCTACCATCAGCAAACGGCCGTTTCGCATCACCCCCACATAATCACAATAGGCCGCTTCGCCCACGTATTGGGTCGTCACAAACAAGGTGTGCCCCTGCTCCTTAAGCAGATGAAAGTGATCCCAGAATTTGCGGCGCAGCACGGGATCAATGCCGGCGGTTGGCTCATCCAAAAAGATCAGTTCAGGTTTATGGATGAGGGTGGCCGCCAAACTAAGACGGCGCTGCATCCCGCCAGAAATGTTGCGTGCTTCTTTCTTTTCATGGCCGGTCAGTTCGACCAAATCCAGCAGCTCGGCAAAGCGCTCTTTTCGCCGGAAAGGATAGCCGTAAATAGAGGCGGCAAAGTTAAGGTTTTCCCAGATGGTTAGTTCAGGATAAAGGACAAAAAGCTGGGTCATGTAACCGATGCGCTTCAAGTCGGCTTTTTTGAACTTGTCCGGGGCACGGTTAAACACTTGAACTGTGCCTGCAGTGGGTTTGTAGTTACCCACCATCAGGCGCACGGTGGTGGTTTTGCCACAACCGCTGGGACCGATAAAGCCCAGGATGGCGCCTTTAGGCACGTCGAGGGTGATGTCGGAAACGGCCGTTGCTTCGCCAAACCGTTTGCTAACACCCTGTAATTTTACTAATGTCACTTTATCATTTGTCATATGATTCTCCAGACTCGACGGCATTGCTTTCAAAACATTGATTTTTTAGACGGCTTTGTCGTCCGGGGCTGTCTGTAAATACCAGGCCCGATAGGTAATCAGCAAAAGGAACAAACCAAAGGTAGCAAAAATGGAAGTTAGTGCGCGGAATTGATCCAGATAAAACGTGAGCAGATTGAGGGCGGTGATGGATAACAAGGACGCAAAAATCGCCATATCCAATCCTGCTTCTTCCCGCCCCTGCCTGATGCGCAGCAAGGTGAACGCATAGAGCAGTCCGACAACGACTTGTAAGAAGAGACGAACCAGTGTCCATATAACACTTTGCAGGTTGAAGGTTTCTGCTTCTGCACGCATGGCTTCTGTTAGCGCAGTTTCTGTTGTTTCCGGTGACAGCCAAAGGATCGCTACCAACAAAATAACGAACAATGCCTGCAACCCCAATACGGTCGTTATGATCACAATCAATCGCCGGTGGTTTTTCTGTCCCAGACGTTTGCCGGTGTGCTGCAACCATTCGTTAAAACGGGCCCATAAGCCGGGGCGATGTGGAATGAGCGGCACCAAGTCCGACTGCAAGTAGGTAGTCAGTTGGTTGGCTAATTGGCTGATATGGGGTTCGGTGGCAGAACGGCCGTTATCCAGTTCCTTCAACAATACTTCCCGTTCGCGCGGGTCCAGATCGTTGTCCAGCACTTCTTGCAAACCCAAAACCACCCGATACATACTGCTGCGCGGATTGGGTTGTTTGTCTCGCCGGATCAACAGGAAAAAGAGAACCAGCAGCAAAAACAGCGAATAAATCAGGGGAGCCGCCGGAGGAAAAAAGTAATCATTCTTCTGCGTGATGAACTTGCCCACTTCATCAATAAACAGGCCAATGCCAATGCCGCTGAGGATGGCGCTCAGCGTAAAGGCCCACCGGTTAGCCAGCACCAACGTCACCAGAACGGCCACAAACAAGAGCAGGCCACCCCAAATAGCATGGGCAATGTGCAGCACCGAATTGCCTACCTGCGGATACCCGGCCATTTCCAAGAATACACGGGTGATCACCACCGTCAGAGCAAAGGCGGTCAGGGAGATGAGAATGTAGGTTTCGGCAAACGGCCGTTTCACCGCTTTTCTTGTTTTAGTAGGAATAGATGATGGTATCATGTGTCACTCATATTCGTTTCCGCTTGCAATTCATGTTGATGCTTTCCTCGTCAATCGATTGACCAAGACAACCCCAACATACACGGCGATGGCATTAACTACGCCAACGGCCGTTAAAACCAGGAACCAGATCACCACGTCAATCCATGTGGGATTGGCTCCTGGTTCACCATTCCCGTTAAAAAGGAATAGCATAAGGGCAAAAACAAGACCGCCGATACAGCCTTCAATCAAAACTCGTAAAAAGCGGCCTTTACGCCGGTTCACTGACCAGTCGGCATAAACTTGTACTCTTAAATAAACGGCCGTTGCCGCAAGGCAACAACCCAATACCAGCCACAAGAACCCAACTGGAGGGGGGTGATCAGCGCCCAAATACAGGATACCCACCCAAATTAAAAAGAATGCTGCTGCAATGAAGCCCCTACTGTACTTTCCAATCATGCTCAAAACCGCTCGAACCAACCAGGATCCTCTGCGCACCAACATTCAGACCGCTTGTTATTCATCAATATTCTCAATCAACGTCATCATGGCCGCCAAATCCGGAGCCACGCGCGCCTGTGCTGCCTGTTCAAACGCATAACCCACGGCCAGCAGCTGCGGTTCAGACAAAAAACCACCCACGAAAACTACCCCCTCTGGCGTGCCGTCTGCGGCGTAACCGGCGGGAACCGTTAAGGCGGGGTAGCCGGCCGGGGCATAAAGCTGCCCCACATCGGAGAGAATCACGTCAACGTCGTAGTTTTGGAAGATAAGGTCCAGGGCGTTGCGGGCCAGCCCGTTGTCTTGTTGGGACAGGGAGGCAAATTCTTCAGCGGTAACGGCCGTTCCCTGCGCCCCCTCCAAATACCCCTGCCCATACGGCGCGCGGTTGGCCAGGTCTTCCTTGTTAAACGCAATAATCTCCTCCAGCGAGCCCACCGATGCGTCCGGGCCTAAGCCCGCCAGGAATTCATTGATGGCCGCTTTGTAACCGTATTCCAGGCGCTTTGAGAGATCTGTTGCCCCTCTAGGAATATTGGTGATCGGGAACTCCACAACCGTGACCCCGGCCGCGGACAAGACCTCGCCCTGCGCCCGAATGGTTGCGTTGTATTCTTCAAACATCTGGCGCAGATTGTTCTGTTGCTCAGTATCCGTTACACCTAGATCGGCAAAATAGGCCGCAAACGCCTCATCATTCCAAACCGGCAGACCCACGCGCAAATCGGACACGCTTTCCGTCGTCAGGAACTGGGTAAAGTCCGTGCCGGCCAGCGTGTTGCTGCTCGTCGTAAAATCGTTGGAGTCCACGCCGGTCATGGCGCTCAACAAGACCGCCACATCCGTCACCGTACGCCCCATCGGGCCGGGCACGTCCTGCTGCGGCAGCAAAGGAATGACGTAATCCCGGCTGACCATGCCCATCGTTGGTTTCAAGGCCACCACGGAATTGATTTCTGCCGGAGAAATAAGCGAACCCTGGGTTTCTGTACCCACACTCACCGTCGCCAAATCGGCCGCCACGGCCACGGCCGAACCACTGCTGGAACCATAGGTCTCAAATGCGCCATACGGATTGCGCGTCTGGCCGCCGTTGGTACTGAAGCCATTGGGCATACACGGGTCCATGTAATTGGCCCACTCCGAGAGATTGGCCTTCCCCAGAATGACCGCCCCGGCGTCGCGCAGTTGACTCACCAAAAACGCATCCCGCGCCGGATCCCAGTCGAGCATAGCCGCTGCGCCAGCGGCCGTGTGCATCTGGTCGCCGGTGGCGATGTTGTCTTTGAGCAGCACCGGAATGCCGTGCAGCGGACCGCGTACATTGCCTGCGGCCCGTTCTTCATCCAAGGCCCGAGCAATCTCCAGCACGTCGGGGTTCAACTCCAACACCGAATTCAGCTTGTCCACGTCATAGCGCTGGATGCGCTCCAGATAGTAAACAACCAGATCCACGGAGCTTAGTTCCCCGCTGTCCATCAATCCTTGTAATTCGGGAATGGTTCGGCCGCTGACCAGCGTTTCCCGCGCGGCGGCCTGGTCCGGGGTATAGGCGGCGAGAACGGCCGTAAACGGCGTAAAGTCCCGCGCCAATTTGCCGGTGTAATCCGGTTCCGGCCGGGGAAAGGATTGATCCGTGAGGGGGCAAGCTCCGCCGCCTGTGGCGGAACCCCCAACGCCGCAAGCCGCCAACAAAAGTGAGAGCAGCACCGCCAAAAACAACAGGATGAATTTTCTCATCGCTTATTTTCCTCCAATCCTCCGGCCGGGCAGCGGCCCTAGCGGGCGGTGACGAAGTTCATCACCCCGGCCCCGCCATCGGGCAGCGTGTAGAACAATTGGCCCTGGGTAATCACTTCGATACCGTTGATGATTTCCGAGCGCCATCGGTTGCCGTTAACGGCCGTCAATCCGGCCAAAAACGCCTGCTCCTGCTCCATAACTCCGGCCGGTTCAGCGCACGTTTTCTGCCCGGTCACGATGTTGTCGATGGTGAAATAGCCGTTGGCCGGCGTGATCGTGCCAGAGTAGTTGTTGCAGCCGGCAAAACCGGAGGCCAGGTCATCGGCCAGATTCCCGATGATGGTGGTGCCGGGAATGACCGGCTGCGGAGCGTCTGCAGGACCAAAGGAAACCAGATAGAACGTGTGGGCGTCAGCTTCTTCAACCGGCGATTCCGGCTCCGGCACAGGCGCACCCTGGGCCACAAAGCGCATGGTGCCCCCATCCGCCATTTGATCCAGGTAGAGGTTGCCGCCCTGAATTTGGAAAATAGCCACGTTGGTTAGCTGCTGTAAGAAAGCATCGGCCTGCGAATCCGGCGGGCAGGCGGCTCTGGTGGACACGCCCGGGGTGATGGTGAGACTGCTGCCGTTCAGTGTATAAGCGGCCTGGACGTGGTTGCAGTCGGCCTGGATGGTGGCCGTGTTGTCGTCCTTAAAGAGGATGACATACCGGCTGGGGTCGTTGACGTAGACCGGGCCTTGCACGGGGTCCGTGGTGGACACCCACTCCCAGGGAATGCCCAACAGGGACAATTCCTGCGCGTTTGCGGCCACAACCGGCACGGTGTCGCCGTTTTGTACCTCCGCAAACTGGGCGGCGACCCACACCTGGCCGCCAGGCAGTTGGGGCGCGGCGGCCAGCCACCACTGCCCGTCTTCGCTGACGCCGATCACTTCGCCGGTTTCGCCAAACGGGGCCGCCCCCACGTAGGGGTAGTTGACGCCGGGGCCGGTGCGCAGGAAGACGCCATCCGGCGCGATGACTTTGCCAACGGCCGTTTGGGCATCGGGCGGAGGCGCGGGCAGGTCAACGGCCGGGGCATCAAGCAGGCGGAAGAAATCCAGCGGTCCGCCGTCGGCCCAGGCCAGGATCAGCACGTTGCCGTTTTCCAGGAAACGGAAGTTTTGCGCTTCGCCAAAGAGTTTCATCATTTCGTCGGCCAGGGAGCCGGGCGGGCAGGCGGCCAGCGTGGTGGGGCCGGGCTGCATGGTGATGGCGTCCGGCGGGGTGGTGGCATAGCTGCCGGCGGCGTTATTGCAATCCACCTGAGCGCTGAACGTACCATCTTCGTTAAAGATGAGCGTGTAGTTTTCCGGATTGGGCACGTCGAGCGTGGCCGTGTCGCTGCCGTTGGGATCACGCGCTTCCCAGGCCCAGGTGCGGTCGATCAGGTCCGGGTCGGGGACGTGTTCGGGCGTGGCCGGGGTGGGCGAGGAGGTGGGGGAAACGGCCGTTTCCCCCGTCGGCTCACTCTCAACCACGGTCGGCGGCTGGGTAGGGGCAGTAGTCGCGGCCGGCTCTGCGGTGTCTCCCTGGCAAGCCGCCAACAGAAAAACAAAGACAATCACAATGGGCACAATCACTCTTTTCATGAGGTTCCTGTATGTTTACTCCTAAATAACCGCTGACTTTTAAGTCCGCAAGATTAGACAAATCGGCAAGATTTGTCGGATAGATAGATTACTCTGTAGCTAACGGGGCAAACGTGAGTGTACCGATTGGCGCATCCGTGTCATCAGCAGAAACGATGATCATTTGGTTTTCCACAAAGACTACCGCTTCTGCCCTTTGCAAGAGTTCATAGAATTGGTCGGCATAAGGGCCTTCCTCACAACTCGCATCGGTTTTTTCCGGTGTATCGAAGGTGAGACTAAGCACTTGCCCCTCTATTTCGTAACTGCCGGTGGTTACCCGGCAACCGGTGCCAATAATGAGCAAGTCGCCGACGAGAGAAAAATTGTAGGTGTATC
This sequence comes from Ardenticatenaceae bacterium, assembly GCA_020634395.1. Taxonomy (GTDB): domain Bacteria; phylum Chloroflexota; class Anaerolineae; order Promineifilales; family Promineifilaceae; genus Leptovillus. The sequence goes on from JACKBU010000002.1 coordinate 198,803, forward strand.
CTTCGTCAATGGCCGTCTGGTTGCCCTCAGCATCGGTCAAGGAAACCCAGTGCCAATTTTGCCCCTCTTCATCGGTTGGACTGCTGAAGGTTATCGAAGGATCCCAGATTTTGAAGACAAATGTGCCGCCATCCGCGGGCAAGTCGATGAGTAAACGGCCGTTGTCAAACCGCCACGTCTCGGCATCATTGAGTTGTTCGACAGCTTGCACGGCTAATGAATCAGCCTCGCAGGTCAGGGTAGAACCGTCGATCTCCAGGTCAATATTGCCCGTTCCGGCGACGGTGTAAGCGCCGTTGGCCACACCACAATCCGGGGTATTGAAGGTGACAGTCTGGTCAGCCGAAATGATAAGTCTATAAACGGTTGCCTCGTCAATATCCGTTGTTTCCGTCGGTGACACAAACTGTGCCCACTGCCACGGGGTGAGGGAATCGGCAGGCAGCAGTGTTCCCGCAGAAACTGGCAGAGCGCCGTCTCCTTCCAGGATATTGAGGACATTTAGGAAGTTAAACCCTGAATAGGAACCGGAGTTGGTCAGGCCAACCACGACAATTTCGGCTTCGGGTTCAGTGTACCAGAGGCTTTGAAAGGCGAGTGTCGCTCCTTCATGCCCCCAAACGGTCCCATCGTTGGCAAAGTCCATGAGTCCCAGCCCGTATGCCGCACCCACGATATTCAGCGCATCGGCATTAAAAGTGAGCATTTCGGCTAACGTCTCAGGGTTGTGGAAGAATTGACCGTTGGCCAGGGCATGACCATAGGTGGCAAGGTCAGCGGCCGTCATGGCGACCGACCCGGCGGCCCAACCTTGAGAACCGTTCCAGTTGGTGCCATCAATCATGTCGCCATTCTCATTCCAAACGTAACCACGGGTGGATGTTTCTTGCAGTGTGGGCACATCTTCGATGAGGACGGCACTTTCCATGCCCAGAGGATCAAAAATGCGGGTTTGCAGCAGATCGCGGTACGTTTCACCCGTCGCTTTTTCCAGAATCATGCCCAGCAGGATATAGCCGGTATTGCTGTATTTCCATTTTCCAGCTTCACCGGGAGCAAAGTCGGGGGTGCCATTTTCGACGGCATAGTCAACGAGTTCGGCCGGGGTATAGCCTTTTTCGAGCAAGGCCGGGTCATCCAGGCCTGCACCAATAATGGGATCGCCATAATCCCAGGCGCCTGTTGTGTGGTTGGCCAACTGCCGGATGGTCATCTGATCGCCGTTGGGCAGAGCGGCGGCCTGTTCGGGCAGCCATTGGCTGAGGGAGTCTTGCAGGGTGAGGACACCTTCTTCGACCAACTGCATGAGGATGACGACGGTCATGGATTTGGTGTTGCTGCCAATTTGCAGGATATCGTCTGTGCGCATGGGGGTGCCGTCTGCCATGTGGGCGAGACCGGCGGCGTTAAGGTAACGGCCGTCGGGCGTATCCACCAACAAGACCAGACCTGGCGTGGCATACTTGTAGTCGCCGCCTTCGGTGTAGACCTGTGACTGCAGGTAAGCATCCAGTTGGGCGACGATATCGGCGGGTAGAGCGCCAGCCATCGCCCCTTCGCCGTCATCGGGTTCAATTATGGTTGGTTCGGCAGCAGGCTCTGTTGGGCTAGGGACCAGTTCGGATGTGGGCGGAACGGCCGTTGCCGGTTGTGGTATAGCTGTTGGCTCCTGCTGAGCGCAGGCGCTCAAGAGCAGGATAAACAAAATTAGAGTGGTGATCATTTTTTTCATCGGTAAAAATCTCTTCATTTTAATTTCTGCTGAGGCAATCTCAATCCGTCTGGTTATCGTAAGCAGTATGCAAGGCCTGGATTGCCTCATTAAAAGTTTGTAGTGCGCACTAAAGTGCGCACTACAAACTTTTTCATTGACTAGGGAGGCCGTTGCCTGATTGGGAATCCAGACAACGGCCGTTATCGGTCAGAACCCAAAAATGCTCAATGATTAAACCAGCAGACTTACCAACCAGCCGATCAGGAAATAAACCACACCGATGGCAATGGCGGCAACGAGAGCGCCCACAAACCCGGCGACCCGTAAGCCCTTTAGCAGCCGATCACTGATCAACAAGACAATCGCGGCAATGATCAATTGGATAACGGCGGCCAACCAGTTGCCGCCAAAGGAAATACCCAAAACGCCCAGCAGCCAGTTGATAATCGCCCCAACAATGGCAATGATGATGGCCGCGATGAAGGCGCTGCCAAACCCATCAACCTCCAGTCCCAGTCCCAGCTTGCTCACAATCCAGATAACAACACCGGAAATGAGCGCACCAACGATAACGCCAATAAGCAATCCTATAAGACTCATGATTTGCCTCCTTCAGTCAACGAAGTATTAAAACGAACCTTCTTCAGAAATTGGGCTCGACCGATTATTGGTTATGCGAGCTTCATATAGAGAACCCTACCTGAATGGGGGCAGTGGGTTTGCCCTATCACTGAATCACAAACGTGATGGTGAAAGCTAAGGATGGGTTTTCCGGTGTAGTTAGCGGTTGGATCGTTACGTAATAATCGCCGGTTGTGGGGATAGACAGCCAGGTGTTGTTGTTGATTTGCCCATTTTCCCCATTGACGGGCAGTGCGCCGCCCGGTCCCTGGACGAGAATTTGTAGCGGTTCGCCGCTGGAAGACGTGGCAATCTCCATGGTTTGCCCGGCGAGGGCGCGCAGCACGTAACCGGCGGGCTGGGCATTGGTAATCACCCCGCTACGAGTGGCGACGATGGAACCGGCATCGAAGTTCACCCGTTCGTAGGCGGTATTTACGGGCGGCTCGATGGGTTGTACAGGCACGCCAGCGCCTGGAATAACCAGGGTTTGGCCGGCGATGATGCCGTTGGCCGCGGCCGGATTAGCCGCTATCAGCTGCTGCGTACTAAGACCAAACCGTAAGCCAATGGAGTAAAGTGTGTCCCCGGCGGCAATCGTGTAGTAGGGTGCGGCATAGGTCCCCATGGCATAGTGGCGGGGGCCGGTATCCACGCCAGAGCCGGGCTGGGAAGGGGCAGAAGTGGGCGGCACGGCCGTTGCCGGCAGCGGGGTTGGCGAGGAGAGCACGGCCGTGGGCATCACAACCACAGCGTCGGCCGGAATGAAAAACAGACTGCCGCCATCGGCTGCCAGATCGATACGCAGCTGCCCGTTTCCAATCTGATACTTGGCGGCGACAGCCAGCAGGGCCAAAAACTGGTCGCTGCGCGATCCCGGCGGGCAGGCAGCCAGAGTCACCGGTCCCAGAGCAATGGTCAGGCTGTCGCCGGCAGTGTTGAAGGATCCGGCGGCGTTGTTGCAATCAGCCCGAACCTGCAAGGCGCCGTCCGGCTGAAAGGCTACGGTGTAGTTTTGCGGCTCGCTCACGTCGCTGGCCCCGGCAGCCTGATCGATCAGGCGCACCCAGGCCCAGGTGGTGGCCGTCAGTTCAGCGCGTTGGTCGGAGGCCACGGCCGTGGGCACATTGGTGGGGGCGACGACTGTAGGGGGAACGGCCGTAATGGTAGGCGCCGGCTCTTCATTTCCGCCACAACTGACCAAGATGAAGGCCAGAACTATAAGGAAAAAGTAGACGTTTAATCGTTTCATGCTTTGCCTCTCTAATCGTTAGGCATTGTTTGTTTTTCCCCGAGAATCGGTCTTAGGGATAGGCGTTGAGCGTTTCTGGCAGTGCAGGTGATGGTTGTCTTGGTGCCGCCAGAAATAGGTGAGATGGTTATCCATTGTGCGCCGTTGGCGCAGCCGCAGCGGGCCGCCACAGTAGGGACACAGGGCACTTTCGGGCGCATCCGGCCCTGCCAGAACAGGTTCTCCATGGGAGGTAACGGCCGTTTTCATTCCATTCGTGGCGCATGAGTGTCCAATAACTGCTTCATTGCTAGATTGAACGCCTCTTCGGGTTTATGCCAAGCCGTAATGCCGTCTCTGTCCCAGAGCAATGTCCGATGACAGAGACGGTCAACAATGCGGTAAATCAAACTGCTGTTATTCAAGTCAGGATCGGGCAGCGCCTTCGGCCGGCTCGCCGGCGGCCGACTAAAAAAAGCGACGGGCTTTGCTTCAGCGGCGGCCAAATACCAGGTTGACAATGGCCAATAAGATGACTGCGCCAAGAACAGCAACCAGAAAGCTGGTAAGGTTAAAGCCGGTGACGCCAGAACCGCCAATCAGGCTCATGACCCAACCGCCAAGGGCCGCTCCCACGACACCAACAATAATGTTCATCAGGCAGCCCTGCCGCTCATTGCGTCCAGTAATGAGGCTGGCCACCCAGCCAGCCAATGCTCCAAAAACGATCCAGCTTAGAATTCCCATGGTGTCCTTCCTTTATTGATCTATGATTTATCCAGGCAGCGTGGAAGAAGCGGCTTCGTCCCCTTTGTCTTTCAGAGTTTCCATCTTAGCCTGCACGTCACTTTGCATCTTATCCATATGCCGGTAAAGCTGCTCCGAAGCCTGGGCATATTCCTGCTTCAGGTGTTCCCGTTCAGCCCGGGCTTCCTGCTGCAGTTCCTGGCGCAGTTCTTCACCGGATTTGGGCGCCAGCAGCAGGGCTGCCGCGGCTCCCACAACAACTCCCAATACAAATGCCACAATCATTTTCATCGTCAATCACCTCCAAAATTTTCTCGCGAAATGAAATTAGGTTTAGTCAGGGTGAAAACACGGCCGTTTCCACTTCCTGCAGTGAACAATTCTGATGCAAGATGCCATCCGCGCCGGCCGTCCATAACAAATCATGGTGTCTGGATGTAGCTGTCAGCACCAGGCACTTCGTCTGGGGCGAGACCTGCTTAATGTACCCAATAAGCGTGGCCCGCTCGACTACAGGCAGGTTGGCGTCAATCACCACAACTTCTACCGCCTGCTGTTTGATGAGGGTATAAGCAGTTAATGCTCCGGCGGCATCCAACACATTGACATCCGGCAAAGATTGCAGCATGCTGTACAATGTGTTGTGAACAACACCAGGTTGAGAGACAAGCATGATGAGGAGTCGCTTGGCCGGAGAAGACAATTTTATTGCCTCATGAATAAATTTTGTGTATAAAATCAGACAAAACGTGGACGAAAGAGCAGATTTTTTGAATTTGTCTGGTATTTGTTACTCTTATAGTAGTGTATCTATATCTCGTGAATCGCCATCAGACAAGAGGATGATTTTTAGGAACAATGAGACTACTCTGTTTGCATGATGTGTGTCTCATCCATTTGGATGAGAGACGGCTAGACGGCCGTTAACGTGATCAGCACCCCTGTTGTTTTCACTGGCTATGCCATTATTGGCCTGACGCTGTTCATTTTAGCCGCGGCTACGGCCGTCTATCTGCTGCACATGCCGGAAAAGTCTGCCGCGACTCGATACTTTATTGGGTTCTTTGTTCTCATCGCGTTTTCCGGTATCGCCATGGTTCTGACCAATGCGTTTTTGCGCGGGGGATCGTTCTTCGCTCCCTGGCAAGACCTTTTTGTGTTAGCCAGCGGCGTCTTTCTGACTCAGTTTGCCTATGCTTTTCCAGACAATGACCGTTCGCCAGAAAGAAGAGCTGCGCTGATCATCTTAGGCAGCCTCACTTTATTGGGGCTGGTATACACGCTTTATTTTGACTATCGTTTTTTGTTTCTGTGGCACACGGACCCGGACGCAAGTGAGGCCTTTTACTTGCTGTTACCTATCAGTTTAAGTCTGGTGACTCTCATATTCTTGCGGCGCTCTCTTTACCACTCCAGACGCGCCGAAACTGAACTGCAGGCTCGCAGTTGGGGGCACTATTTACTCAGTCCTCGCGGCAACGTGGCGCGGGCCTTAAGAAATATGGCGCTGGCGTTATCTCTGGCCTTTTTACCTGGTTTGCAAACGCTGCTGCACCTGCCCTATCCGTACAGCTTCGTTTTGTCTAATATTGGCGCTCTCCTGGCAGTAACAGCCATTACTCTGGTCTATTTTAATCATGCGACCGAAGAGTATAGTTTTACTGCTAAACTGGTCGGCATTACGCTGGCGACTGTTTTGCTTATTTTTTCCGTAGTGGGCACGATTGAATATTATCAGGCTCAGCAAGAAGTGGGTTGGGTCAGGAAAGCAGCAATCCAACGCGTGTATGAGCAGCTGATGGCCTACGGCCGTTTGGTGACGACTGAGCCGGATGTGGCCTATGTGGTTTCCTGGGATGACACTGCCCCCGCAGAAGCAACCGCCTATCGGTTAATTTTTCAGAACGCGGCGGCTGCCACGTTCGACCTGCGCCAGTTAATCGCTGAAAACGTGCCAGAATATCTGGACGTATGGAGCCGCGCGACCAGCAGTCCATTCGCCCAGGCTGCGGAGCACCCCTGGCGATACGTCTCCCGTATCAGAAATTCACCTTCATTCGATAACGGGTCTGATTATGAGGGATACATTTTTGTAGATGAGGGGACGGCTTATGAAATTGGTTTCTCGCCGGCTACAGGCGTCGGAGCCGCAGGCAGGGTGGCGCTGCAGTGGATGGGGTTAATTGCGCTGAGCAGCGGCGTGGTGCTGCTGGTCTTTCCGGCTTTCTTTCGCAATGCGTTGGTAAGGCCGCTGGCGTCTTTGCTGGCCGGTGTGAAGCGAGTCAATGAGGGGAAGTTGGACACGGCCGTTCCCGTGCGCTTCAACGACGAGATCGGTTACCTGACCCTTTCCTTCAACAATCTCACCGACACGCTGCGCTATGCGAAAACGCGCCAGCAAGAATTGATTGCCCAACTGCAAAACTCCTACGAAGATTTAGAAAAACAGGTGGCCTTGCGCACGCGGGAGTTATCCGCTTTTACGGATCTGACCATGTTGTCCGGTGAGGAAGACACGTTGGAGAATATTTTACAGCCAGCCCTGACGCACATTATGGAGGTCGGACTGTGCGAGGCTTTGGGCGTTCACCTGCTAGCCGAGGAGCAGAACGTATTGGAACTGGTAGCCTACCGGTTTTTGCCGCCCACGGCCGTTGCTGCTATGTCTTCCATTCCGCTCTCCGCCGCCCACTTTAGCCAGCTAAAAAAAGCCGATGAGCCAATCCTGATTATACAGAAAAGCGAGCCCGAGCCCTCTGTTTTGCCGCACAAACTCCTGCTCCCACCCTTCCAGGCCTATCTAGGCTGCCCTCTGACCGCCGGTGATCAAACGCTGGGATGGCTGAGCTGTTACCGCCAGAACTATAAGTTCTTTAATCTAGGCGAAATGTCGCTGTTGGTAGCTCTCGCGCGGCAGCTGGGCGTGCTGGTGGAGAATCAACGACTGCACGCACGCATTCAGCAGGTGGCCGCTTATGAAGAACGCAAACGCCTGGCGCGCGACCTGCACGATTCAGTGACGCAGCTCCTGTACAGCATGACCTTGTTCACCCGTTCCAGCCAGGAAGCCCTGGAAGATAGCGATATGAGTCGCCTGGAAATGAGCCTGGGTCTGCTGTCCGACTCGTCGCTGCAAGCGCTGCGGGAAATGCGTTTTATGCTGTTTGAACTGCAGCCGCCTTCGGTGACGGAGGTGGGGCTGGTAGAAGCCTTGAATATTCGCTTCGACATGGTAGAGAGCCGGTTGGGGGCCAGGGTGCTGTTTGCCGCCGATTATTACAGCGCCGCCGCGTCAGAAATAGAGCATGAATTGTATTATGTAGCCGTGGAAGCACTGAATAATTCGTTGAAGTACGCCGCCGCCGACCAGATCCAGCTACGTTTATGCCGCGATGACGAGGCCGTTTACCTGACGGTTACGGATAACGGCCGTGGCTTCGAGCCGTCTCAGGTCTCCTATGGCCTTGGATTGCCAGGCATGCGCCATCGCATCAACAGGCTTGGTGGCAAGCTGCAAATCGAGTCTGCGCCCAACGCTGGCACGCGTATTGCGGTTACCGTTCCGCTGGCAGAAAGGTTGCCAAGAGCTGCCGCGCGGGGAGAGGTGCATACCTATGAGTGATCTGATTCGCATTTTAATTGCCGATGACCATCCCATTGTGCGGCAGGGTCTCACCACGATACTGGTGCCGCGGAACGGGGTCGAGGTGATCGGAGAAGCAGAAAACGGCCGTCAGGCCATCGCGATGGCCCACGAACTGGCGCCGGATGTCATTCTAATGGATATGGTGATGCCGGACATATCAGGGCTGGACGCCGCGACCGAAATACTGAAAGAAAATGCCAATGCCCGCATCCTGATCTTGACCAGCTTTGGTGTCAAAGATAGTTTTGTGGCGGCCATTCAGGCGGGGGTAATGGGCTATTTGCTGAAGGATTCCCAGCCGGCTGACCTGTTTCAGGCTATCCACAGCGTGTATCGGGGTCAATTAACGTTTCCACCACACCTTGCGTTGGCCCTGGTTGACGCCGCAAAGCAGCCCCCTGTACTGGAAACGAATCTAACTGAGCGGGAACAACAGGTATTGGAAGCCGTTGCTGAAGGACTGACAAACCAAGAAATTGCCCAACGCCTGATGATTGGGGTGAACACCGTGCGAACCCATATCAGCACGATTTTACGCAAGCTGGGATTGTCCAACCGGACGCAGTTGGCCGTTTATATGCTGGACAGGAGAGAACGGCCGTAATCAGTGCCGGTTTTCTTCACCCCGTTGATTGGCAAGGCCTCTAGTTGATTGATCAGCCTTTTGAATGGTTCTGGCCTGATTAATTGTAGATAAATCCCGGCGTTTGCGGGATAATTTATGCCGTTTAATCAATCAACAGACACTGGGAGAGCAACAAATGGAATATCGCAGTTTAGGTAGAACAGGTTGGAATGTTTCGGCCATTAGCTTTGGCGCGTGGGCCATCGGCGCGGATTGGGGCAGCGTGGACGAAGACACGGCGATGGAAACGCTGCACAAAGCGGTGGACTTGGGCATCAATTTCTTTGATACGGCCGATGTATACGGTGACGGCCGTTCTGAACGCCTCATCGCCCGCCTGAAAAAGGAGCGGCCCGGCGAAGAAATCGTCGTAGCCACCAAAGCCGGCCGCCGCCTGAATCCCCATACCGCCGCCGGTTATAACCGCGAGAATCTCACCGCCTTCATCGAGCGCAGCCTGCGCAACCTGGAGACCGACAGCCTGGACATCGTGCAGCTTCACTGCCCGCCCACCGACGTGTATTACACGCCAGAACTGTTCGCCGCGCTGGATGATTTGATGGCCCAGGGCAAAATCAAGCATTACGGCGTGAGCGTGGAGAAGGTGGAGGAGGCGCTGAAGGCCATTGCGTACCCGAATGTCAAGACGGTGCAAATCATCTTTAATATGTTCCGGCTACGGCCGTCTGAATTGTTCTTCCGCGAGGCCCAGGCCAAAAACGTGGGCATCCTGGCCCGCGTCCCTCTGGCCAGTGGCCTGCTGACGGGTAAGTTTGGCCAGGATTCGCAGTTCGCGGCCAACGACCATCGCCATTACAACCGGCACGGGGAAGCCTTCGACGTGGGCGAGACCTTTTCCGGCGTGGATTACGCGACCGGCCTGCAAGCCGTCAACGAAATCGAGGCGCTGAAACCGGCCGGCATGACGATGGCCCAGTTCGCCTTGCGCTGGATTCTGATGTTCGAGGCGGTGACGTGCGCCATTCCGGGGGCGAAACGGCCGTCGCAGGTGCAAGACAACGCTGCCGCCGCCGACTTCCCGCCCCTCTCGCCAGAAACCATGAGCGCCATCCAGGCGATTTATGATCGTTTGGTCAGGCCGCAAGTGCATCAGCGGTGGTAGAAAGCAAATGCCCGGACGTAAACGTCCGGGCAAAAAACGACGCCGGGTAAACCCGGCTTTTAATTCCTCAAGCCCCGTTTACGGGGCGTTGTTTTTTAGCCGGGAGCTTCAGCTCCTGGCGCAGTTCGCCACCCGCTACCTGACTAAATTTGGGTCGATAATGTAGGCCCACCAGTTGTTGAGGATACCGCCGGTTTTGCCGTTGATGTGGGGCATGTGGCCCAGCCACCAGAGATGATGGTAGCGGATGTCGCCGTTGCCCCACTCCTCGCAGTTTACCCGCCGGCTGACGCCCTGGAAGTTGGGAAAGTTAAACCAATCGTCGCACAGGCTGCGCACGAAACGGCCGTTGCCCCAATCATAATCCCGCTCGCTGTTCGGCGCGAAGTGCACGTTGCCGCACTCCGCCTGGCCGGGATGGGTCTTGTCGTAGCGCGTGAAACGCTCCCACAGATTCGCCTCGCCTCGCTTGCGCCGGTAGACCTGGGCCATAATCGACTCCGTGCGATGGCCCAGGTTCTCCAGCATCTCCCCCACCCCGCGCTCATAGTTAAAACCCATGATCACAAACCGCCGCTTGCACTCTGCCTGCTCGATAGGCGGCGCGTTGCACCAAAACGCCTCCGGCCCCACCATCACCGATTCGTAGTAACCGGCATACGGGAAGCCAAACAACCACACCTCGTCAATTTGCCCGGCGTTGATGCGGGCCGGGATGTTGTGCTGCTGGAGGAGACGGCCGTAATCCAACTGATCTGGGTAATGGAATCCCGTGCGCGAGCGCCAGCGATAAAGATAAGACTCGGCGTCGTAACGAAAGCCGTCGGCCTTTACCGGGAACTGATCCACGTCCAGGCGCTCCACAATCTGATATTTGGCATAACCATAGCTGGCTGCTTCCACATCAGAAATATATTGTTGGGCCAGAGCAGAGGGATCATGCCAGTGTAGGACTTCGTGCAGCCTACGACCGCCATCAAAAGGGATGAGCGGATCGTGGTTGATCATCAGCACGCGCGGCCGGACGGTTTCCGGTACATTGGTACGGTCTGGCGTTGGGGAAACGGCCGTCTGGCCGCCGGCGCTGCTGCGCCACAAATGCCGGAGTTTGTCAGTCAGCTTCATATCACTATGATACTGCGACCCGGCGATTCTGGCAGATTAATCGAGCGTTTGGGGCAGTGGAGGGCTAGATTCGGCGACGAACGGCCGTAGACGGCGATAAAGCACCATCCAAACCAGGGTAACGCCTAGACCGAGGAAACCTAACACGGCCGTGGTCTGGCGCAGCCCCCATATATCCTGCCCATAGCCCGCAAAAAACGTGGAGATCGACTGTGTCAGCGTCAGCGCCGCAAACTCAAAGGCAAAAACACGCCCCCGGAACCTATCCGGCACCAGCATCTGCAGCAAAGCCGCCGAAAACACCCACACCGTGCCCGACCCTACCGTGCGCACCAGCGTGCCCGCCAGATAACTCGGCAAGCTCATCGCCGATGCCAGCAGCAGGATGCCCGTAAACAAAAAGACAAAGCCAATTGAAATCCCCAGCAATATACGCTGCTTCCGATCCCCCAACCAGCGCCGCATAAAAATTGGCCCCAAACCCGTTCCCAATCCGCTAATCATATAGATGAGACCCAGCGTGGCCGTGCCGCCGTCCTCTATCCGCAGCCCGTGCGCCAGCGCCGAGCCATCCAAGGAAAACACCTGCTCTGCAAACGTGATTTCCAGCACGTTCACGCCCCCCCACACCAGCGATCCTGCGGCTTTCACCAAGGCAATGGCCAGAATGAACGGTTCATGCCACAAATAACGAAAGCCATCGATAAAGTCCAGCCAGCCCGTCTGCGGCAAGTTGAGGGATCGGTCCACAACTGGCAACACAATGCGGCTGATACACCAGGCCGAAACGAGAAAAGTCAGGCTGTCCAGCACAAAAGCCGTTTCGGCCCCAAACGCCGCGGCCACCAGACCGCCCAGGAACGCGCCCAACGCCAACATGGTGCTCCAGGTGAGGCTATCCAAAGCATTGGCTGTTACCAAATCCTCTTGCGCGACAATATTGGCTAAGACGGCCGTACGCGCCGGCGTGAACAGGGCACTCAACAAAAACTGCATCACCGTCAGCACATAAAACAGCCAGATCTGCTGCGAAGAGCGCACATACAAAAAGCCCAACACCGTCAGGGCACGCAGCACGTCCGAAAAAATCAGAATCTTCTTGCGACTAAACCGGTCCGCCAGCACCCCCGCCAACGGACTAAACAAAAACAACGGCAAAAAACGCGCCAAAAAAAGGTAGCTAATTGCTACCCCATTACTCGTCAGATCGGTGATAATTTCGGCCGAAGCCAGGAGATTGAACCAATCTCCCAATTGGGAGATGACGCTGCCCAACCATAAGTTGCGGTAATTGGGATTGGTCCGTAGGAGGTTGAGGTATTCGCGCATAACGGCCGTTCATCCGCTGCCACAAATAAAAAGAGATTGGCTACTAGCGACTAAAGAAACTTCAGATCTTCAGTCACTAATTTCCAATCTCTTAATAAAAAAGGTCTCTTGGCAATGACCTACTCTCCCGGGGGGTCACCCCCCAAGTACCATTGGCGCTGGCGAACTTAACTGCCGGGTTCGAGATGGAGCCGGGTGTACCCTCGCCGCTCAAATCACCAAGAGACCTTCTTATAAACAAACTTAATAAAGAACTATCAAATGAATAAAGTAACAGGAACCATGTACAACGTTAAAATCCCGAATTCTCCGTACCATGTGGAACGTAAGCCCTCGACCATTAGTACGGCTTAGCTGAGTACATTGCTGCACTTACACTTGCCGCCTATCAAGCTAGTGGTCTCCTAGCGGTCTTACTCCATAACGGATGAGGGATCTAATCTTGAGGCAAGTTTCCCGCTTAGATGCTTTCAGCGGTTATCTCTGCCAGACGTAGCTACCCAGCGATGCACCTGGCGGTACAACTGGCACACTAGAGGTCTGTCCACCCCGGTCCTCTCGTACTAGGGGCAGCCCCTCTCAAATCCCTTGCGCCCACAGCGGATAGAGACCGACCTGTCTCACGACGGTCTGAACCCAGCTCACGTACCGCTTTAATGGGCGAACAGCCCAACCCTTGGGACCTTATCCAGCCCCAGGATGCGATGAGCCGACATCGAGGTGCCGAGCCTTGTCGTCGATGTGAACTCTTGGACAAGACTAGCCTGTTATCCCCGGAGTAGCTTTTATCCGGTAAGCCACGGCCCTACCACATGGAACCGTGGGATCACTAAGCCCTACTTTCGTACCTGCGCGACTTGTTGGTCTTGCAGTCAAGCTCCCTTGTGCCTTTACACTCAACGGCTGGTTTCCATTCAGCCTGAGGGAACCTTTGGGCGCCTCTGTTACGCTTTCGGAGGCGACCGCCCCAGTCAAACTACCCACCAGGCACTGTCCCTACGCCGGATTACGGCCGCGGGTTAGAGCCAAGACTTAGCCAGGGTGGTATTTCAACGTTGGCTCCACCGAGACTGGCGTCCCAGCTTCAAAGCCTCCCACCTATCCTACACAAGATAAGCCCTAACTCAATGCCAAGCTGTAGTAAAGCTTCACGGGGTCTTTTTGTCCTGCTGCGGGTAACGCGCATCTTTACACGTACTTCAATGTTCGCCGAGTCCCTCGTTGAGACAGTGCTCCTCTCATTACGCCATTCGTGCGGGTCGGAACTTACCCGACAAGGAATTTCGCTACCTTAGGACCGTTATAGTTACGGCCGCCGTTCACTGGGGCTTCGGTTCAAGGCTTTGCTTGCGCTAACCTCTCCCCTTAACCTTCCAGCACTGGGCAGGCGTCAGCCCCTATACATCGTCTTTCGACTTAGCAGAGACCTGTGTTTTTGTTAAACAGTTGAAAGAGCCGTTTCTCTGCGGCCTCCACTAGCTCAACGTATAGTATCACCAGCAGAGGCCCCCCTTCTCCCGAAGTTACGGGGGCATTTTGCCTAATTCCTTAACGAAGGTTCTCTCGATCCCCTTGGTATACTCTACCCACCTACCAGTGTCGGTTTGCGGTACGGACACCTAAAATTCATCACTTAGAGGTTTTTCTTGGCAGCCTGGCTCAATCACTTCTGGCTCTATTGGCACCGCCATCACGCTTCAGACTCCGGGTGCGGATTTACCTACACCCATCCTTATCCTAGACGTTTAGCACCCCAATCCAATAAGGGGCTGACCTACCACGCTGCGTCCCCCCATCGCTCCTTTCAGGTGGTTCCGGAATATTAACCGGATGTCCATCACCTACGCCTTTCGGCCTCGGCTAAGGCCCGACTAACCCGACGCGGATTAACCTTCCGTCGGAAACCTTAGGTATACGGGGAACATGTTTCTCACATGTTTTACGCTACTCATGCCAGCATTCTCACTTCTGTAGGCCACAGATGTCCTTTCGGTCACCCTTGTATCTCCTACAGAACGCTCTCCTACCACTCCAGTAGCTCCGTAGAGCTACCAAAGTCCGCGGCTTCGGTGCTATGCTTAAGCCCCGTTACATTTTCCGCGCAAAAGCGTTTGACCAGTGAGCTATTACGCACTCTTTAAAGGGTGGCTGCTTCTAAGCCAACCTCCTGGCTGTCTAAACACTCTCACATCGTTTCCCACTTAGCATAGACTTAAGGACCTTAGCCGGCGGTCTGGGTTGTTTCCCTTTCGACTATGAAACTCATCTCACATAGTCCGACTGCCGCACTTTAGAGTATAGGTATTCGGAGTTTGGTTGAGGTCGGTAAGCTCGCGCCCCCTAGCTCATCCAGTGCTCTACCCCCTATACTAAACATGCGACGCTAGCCCTAAAGCTATTTCGGAGAGAACAAGCTATCTCCAAGTTCGTTTGGCATATCACCCCTACCCACAGGTCATCCCCTAATTTTGCAACATTAGTGGGTTCGGCCCTCCACGAGGGATTAGCCTCGCTTCAGCCTGCCCATGGGTAGCTCACCTGGTTTCGTGTCTAATCCCAGCAACTAAATCGCCCTATTCAGACTCGCTTTCGCTACGGCTCCGTCTGTCGCTGACTTAACCTCGCCACTGAGATTAACTCGCTGGCTCATTCTCCAAAAGGCACGCCGTCACACATTGACGATGCAAGCATCGCCCATAGTGCTCCGACCGGTTGTAGGCACACGGTTTCAGGTTCTATTTCACTCCCCTTACCGGGGGTCTTTTCACCTTTCCCTCACGGTACTTGTTCGCTATCGGTCATCAAATGTATTTAGCCTTGGGAGGTGGCCCTCCCAGATTCCGACAGGGTTTCACGTGCCCCGCCGTACTCAGGAACATCGCAGGAGTCTTTCCAATTTCGCATACGGGACTATCACCCTCTATGGTCCAACTTTCCTGAAGGTTTTGCTATTAGAAAGATTTGTAACTCCTATGTGCGAGTCCTACAACCCCGTTGCCATATAGACAACGGTTTGGGCTTTTCCCCTTTCGCTCGCCACTACTCAGGGAATAATTTCTTTTCCTGAGGTTACTAAGATGTTTCAGTTCACCTCGTTCCCTCTGTTACCCTATGTGTTCAGGCAACAGTGCTAGAGCATTAACCCCTAGCAGGTTTCCCTATTCGGACATCCCCGGATATAACATCTGCACACGACTCCCCGGGGCTTATCGCAGTGTACCACGTCCTTCATCGGCATTTGACGCCAAGGCATCCACCGTGCGCCCTTAGTAGCTTACACACATGATACGGAGAATTCGACATTCTCACATGTACATGAAATTACGCTATTACCTTATTCATTTGTAAATGTGCTTTCAACAACTCTGTAAGCTGCTGATAACTACTACTTAGTGCTAAGTAGCACTTATCAACCTCTTACTCGACAAAAAAAGCCTAGCATATAGCCAGGCTTTACCAAAAGCTCAACTATATTGCTATTGAGTTAAATATTATTAACTGAGTTAACCAAAACAAATCCCTTCTATTAAGACAAGCCTGCAACGCCAATGGAGATGAGGAGACTCGAACTCCTGACCTCCGCCGTGCAAAGGCGGCGCTCTCCCAACTGAGCTACATCCCCTTTTGGAGTCAAGGTGGGCCTGGTTGGACTCGAACCAACGACCTCTCCCTTATCAGAGGAACGCTCTAACCGGCTGAGCTACAGGCCCAAACGCAGCGTCTACAAACCGGTTCTTCAACTAGGACCGATTGCTACACTAAAATTTGTTAATTACTTTGACAACTAAAAAGTGACAAAAACGAGAAGTTCAAGTTGTCACCTGTAAACAGGTGATTGACCTGGGAGTGGACTCTATCTCACGAAAGAGCCAAAACTCCTTAAAAGGAGGTGATCCAGCCGCAGCTTCCGCTACAGCTACCTTGTTACGACTTCGTCCCAGTTACCGACCCCGCCTTAGGCGGCTGCCTCCCGTGAGGGTTAGCCCACCGACTTCAGGCGTTGCCAACTTCCATGACGTGACGGGCGGTGTGTACAAGACCCGGGAACGTATTCAACGCACTGTTGCTGACGCGCGTTTACTAGCAACTCCGACTTCATGCAGGCGAGTTGCAGCCTACAATCCGAACTGAGACCGGCTTTGAGGGATTGGCTCCACCTCGCGGTTTGGCTACCCATTGTACCGGCCATTGTAGCGTGTGTGTAGCCCAGGACATAAAGGCCATGCTGACTTGACGTCATCCCCACCTTCCTCCCGCTTATCACGGGCAGTCTCGCTAGACACATGTAACTAGCGACGAGGGTTGCGCTCGTTACAGGACTTAACCTAACACCTCACGGCACGAGCTGACGACAGCCATGCAGCACCTGTATACGCTCCCCGAAGGGTCGGTCGCCTTTCAGCTCCCTACCACGTATATGTCAAACCCTGGTAAGGTTCTTCGCGTAGCCTCGAATTAAACCACACGCTCCGCTGCTTGTGCGGGTCCCCGTCAATTCCTTTGAGTTTTAGCCTTGCGGCCGTAGTCCCCAGGCGGTCAACTTAACGCGTTAGCTACAGCACAGAAGGGGTCAATAACCTCCTACGCCTAGTTGACATCGTTTACGGCTAGGAATACCGGGGTTTCTAATCCCGTTCTCTCCCCTAGCTTTCGCATCTGAGCGTCAGGAGTGGCCCAGAGAGCCGCCTTCGCCACTGGTGTTCCTCCCGATATCTACGCATTTCACCACTACACCGGGAATTCCACTCTCCTCTACCACCCTCAAGTCTCCTAGTTTCGAACGGCCTCTCCCAGTTGAGCCAGGAGCTTTCACGTCCGACTTAGAAAACCGCCTGCACGCGCTTTACGCCCAGTAAATCCGGATAACGCTCGCCTCCTACGTTTTACCGCGGCTGCTGGCACGTAGTTAGCCGAGACTTATTCCTGGGGTACCGTCCTTTCTCTTCCCCCAGAAAAGGAGTTTACAACCCGAAGGCCTTCATCCTCCACGCGGCGTTGCTGCGTCCGACTTTCGTCGATTGCGCAATATTCCTTGCTGCTGCTACCCGCAGGTATCTGGTCCGTGTCTCAGTACCAGTGTGGGGGGTCACGCTCTCACGCCCCCTACCCGTCTTTGCCTTGGTAGGCCATTACCCTACCAACAAGCTGATGGGCCGCAGGCCCCTCTTAGAGCGCCGAAGCTTTAGTCAAGGTTTTCCAAAAGCCTTGACATCCGGGGTATTAGCTGTCGTTTCCAACAGTTATCCCCCTCTCTAAGGCAGGTCACCAACGTGTTACTCACCCGTTCGCCACTCTCACCTCAGACGAATCCAAGGATCCCGTTCGACTTGCATGCATTAGGCACGCCGCTAGCGTTCATCCTGAGCCAGGATCAAACTCTCCGTAGAAAGTTTAAATCCGTCTTAAACGGACTACTGTTTAAAGAAACTACTCACTTGAACGTTACTGCGTTTCTGTCACTTTTTAGTTGTCAAAGTGCACAAGGTCACGGATTATAGCCAACCGATTTCATTTGTCAAGAGCATTTTTGGGGACAAAAAAACGGCCCCAGAGCCGCTTCTAGCTACTATGATTTCGGGTCTTCTGACCTTGATTTTGTTGTGTGATGTTCCGAACATTTTTTGTCGGCGACATCTGTTTGCCATCAACAGTCGATGATTATATCAACCCTCAAAACCCTTGTCAAGAGATTTGAGGACCAACTTTGAAAATTGGTGCAACAAGAATGTGTTTTCTCGAGAAGTTTAATGGATATTTCCTTCGAACTTCGCTACTATATGTTATGGGCGCTGCATTTACGGCCGTATTACAAACCTTTCACAGCCCCACACCACGCTCTTGCTATACCAGCTATGCGATTGTAAAACAGTTCTTCCTTCAGCTGCCCCTATTCTAAACTACCTGCTTAAAACAGACAAGTTTTATCACTACACGCAAATACAATTACTCACTCATTTATTTTGTTATGAGTAACTCACAAATAATTACTCAGTATCATTTTTCTTATTTCAGCTAATGATACCTCATCCTGCAAAGGCTGCGTCTCAAGAAACTGTGTTAAAAGAATTAACGCCAAACTAAAAGTGTCACTTCTGTTTGCACCAAAGGCCCCGTTTAACGTGCCATGAGCGCGGCCCAACTCAATCGCTTCTTGAGGAGAAACTCGAATAGATGTCCACTTGCGTTCTGAGTGCGGAGGGGGAAGAGTTAAATCCCACAGAAGATAAAGGGATTCCAAGTCAGTCACGCCCTCGGGTATTTCCCTGTTTCGATCCGACACGGCCCGACGTAAGGCTTCCAGGCGAGCCGTGATGACGGCAATAGCCAGGTCCGGTAAATCTGCCCGTGAAAGATTATCGGGTAACAAGGTGGCCAAACGCTTCATTTCCTTTTTTTCTTCGGCCGTGAGAGCAACATACACGTTTTGCCGACTAACAGGATGAGGAGGACGACCACGCTTTGGTTTGTCTTTCAAAAGCTCCGCGAGTGTACTCGTGCGGTCTTTGTTTTGGGGGCTGCTCATAACACTTTAGCTAGACACGCTGATTAATCAGACGATTTAGACAGCTTGCCGATAATCGTGATGATCTTCGAGGAATTTTGCCACGAAGTCTCCATCTATCACAGCACCTTCGTTGATTAGTAACTCTAGACACAAATGGAGACAAAGCAAGCAAATGCTTCGTGGATATCCACGGGTCTCTCGCCAGATAGGCATAATGGCATCTTCCGTAAAAAGCGATGGTTGTTTATTATCTCTTCCGGCTGCCAATAAGCGATACTCGATTAGCGAGCGAGTGTCGTCTGGAGTAAGAGGATCTAGAGAGGATCTGGTGGCCACCCGATCATTAAAGTCTGGAACCTCGCGTAAATTTATATCTAGTTCGGGGCGTCCCAAAAGGACCAACTGATAAGCTTTGCCTCCCCGCGGATCTCGAAAATTCAATAAACGCCGTAGTTCAACGAACTGTTCGGGGCCTAACTCATGTGCTTCATCAATGATGATGAGCGGCAATATGCCCTCAGATGTTTTATCTATCAAGAAAGCCCTAAACTCGTTAAGCTGATCCTCTGTGGCCCGACGCGTGCGTAATCCAAATTCCGCAGCGATACGGCGAAGAAGAAGGAGACCACTCTTCTTAGGCGTTTCGTCAATTTTGGCGGCCACAAAATCGGGCCGGCGATGATAACGACTATGAAACCATGAAGCTAATGTGGTCTTACCTGTTCCTATCTCACCCACAATGACAGATGCACCCTGTCCCGCTTCTACCATGTAGCTCACTTTTGAAAGAGCACGTCTGGTTTCTGTGGAAAGGTACATAAAGCGAGGATCAGCCTCAATGGTAAATGGCGGTACCACTACACCAAGTCTGTCCCACTCTGGCTTATAGTGTTCAATTTCAAATCCGAACTGAGGGTTTGCGCTCATTATGATATGTTATATAAGTTGATTTTGCTTGTCAAGTAAGCTCTACTGCTAATGTTTACAGTCAAAACATTATATAGCAGCCCAGATATTGTAATCTATAGCATATAGATTGATTGACATAGTGTATTATTTTTGTTAGACTGTCGCATGATGGTGTTTATATAAGCCATTGCCGCGATATATTATTAACATATTGGATTATCCGGAAGATTATTTGTTTTTTATCTTAACAGGGGTCAGAACCTTGTTAAGAAAAAAGGCCAAGCGTATTAGCGCCTGGCCTCGAGTGGTATAAGCAAGCTACCAAATTTAGCTGTTTTGGTGCCGCCAACACCTTCAGCTTAGTCGCCCCTTAATTGGGGAGGGGGTTTTTGTGTCCCCTGGTAGCTCACTAGCTAGGTAAGAGAATAACATAGGCAGACATAGCTGTCAATGACGTAATGTGTCGCGTCGAGTCAGTTTATGTTTATTTAATGTTGCCTGTCTCTTGCCTGGAAAACAGGGCAAGATGTGGCTGGCCAAACCGATCGTGTTTCGCCGGAGTTGTGGGTTGCTCAGGAGCGGCTGACAGAACTTCGGCGGCAGCAGGCGGCAATCCGACAGAGACAGGGCGTTGTAAACGAAAGCTATTCTCACGGCCGTTTCCACCTTCCTCCCCCCTCTCTTTCCTCACACACCACCCTCCAAGCAGTCCAAGAGAAAATTGCCAGTCTGCCGCCGCATCTGGGTTGGGGCAGCACGAACCTGACGGCCGTTCTCCGCACCCCTCATCCATCACCGCCGACTGCGCCCGTTCCCCCTGACCTGGAAACACAACCCGCCCAAACTTCATCCGAACGGCCGTCACCAACGGCCGTTTTTAAACTCTATCCCGACCTGGCCCTGACCATGCTGCGCCAAAATCAAACCGCCGCCGGACGTGTCTGGCTGCTGCTGCGCGTGCTTGATGAGCAGGGAAAGGGCTGGATAGACGAACAGGGCGGGCGGCAAGCGTTAACGGGCCGCCAATCGCCGTGGCGCGTGTGTGGCTGGCGGCAGTTGCGCAACCTTCTGCGGCAAGGGGACGGGATCTTCTGGCAGCGCAGCAACGGCCGTATCTGGTTGGCCTCACTGGCTAAGGCGGCAGCGGCGCTGGGGGTCGAACGACTCACACAACAGCCGGTAGCCGTGCCAGTGGCCGTGCTGATACAAGGGCTAGGGGTAACGCGGGCGCATTTATACGCCAGCTTTCACAGCAGCCGCCAACAGAGCGGCAACGGCCGTCCCAAACCCATCTCCCGCGCCGCCCTCAACGACCTGTGTGCCGTCACGCCTAAAACGCAGCGGGCTTATGAACGCCAGGCCCGGGTCAAAACGCAGCAGAATCTGGCCGTCGGCCAACTGGCTACTTCCGAAAAGAAACAAGAAGCCGCCTGGAATAAAGGAAGCGCTTCTTTTGAATTTGTGGACCACAACGGCCGTCAGGGAAAACCGGGCGCGGCTTACGTGGCCTGGCAGCTGCCAAACAGCTATCGCGGCCCGCATCCGAAAATGGCGCGGGGCCGGCAGAAACGCATCAATCGTGAACTGACAGACCTGTTTATGCAAGGGATGACGGGGAACGGTCAGCAGAAGGTTGATCAGCGTTGCCGCCTGGCCCAACGGTATTTTCGCAACGGCCGTCTCGCAGCCCAGGCCCTCCGCCACACCGCCGGTGAAATCTATTGGTATACACCTCAATCCCACGGCCGTGCCGCCTTCGGGCGCATCTGGCATGTGCTGGCCCAACCGGAGTGATCCATGTTTTTTTTACCAGCGAAGCCGGAAATTTATTCCCCCCGTTCTAGGGATAATTATGATACTATAACGATTATGAACCTCTATACGCTTGACCTAAATTTCCAAAATGTTCCGCAAACCATTGCTTCTTACTTGATTGTCGGGCCAGATGGACCCGTTCTTGTGGAAACCGGGCCTGGCTCAACCCTGACCAACTTATTGGCTGAGTTGCAGCGCCATGGCTTTAAGCCGGAGGATGTGCGCCACGTTTTGGTGACGCATATCCATTTGGACCATGCCGGGGCCGCCGGATGGTGGGCGCAGCATGGCGCCCAGGTTTACGTCCATCACGTCGGTGCGCCGCATTTGATTAATCCCGATCGGCTGCTGCAAAGCGCCACACGCATTTATGGCGACAAGATGGATACACTGTGGGGCGACTTTTTGCCGTCGCCGGCCGAGCGGGTAACGGCCGTTTACGATGGCGACGTGATCGACGTGGCCGGCTTGCAGTTTACGGCAATTGAATCTCCCGGCCATGCCCGCCACCACCACGTCTACCGCCTGGGCGACATCGCCTTTACGGGCGACGCCGCCGGCATTCACCTGCCCGACATGCCGATGATCGATGTGCCCGCGCCGCCGCCGGAGTTTGAATTGGAAGTCTGGGAAGCGACCGTCGACCGGCTGCTGGCCGAAAACTTCACCACGCTGTATCCCACCCACTTTGGCGCGGTCAACAATCCCGCCGAACATCTGACGGCACTAAAAGGGTTGATGGGCGAAACGGCCGTTTACATCAAAACGCAGCTCGACGCCGGCCTGGAACGCGACGACCTGGTTGACGCCTATAATCATTGGAACCGCACACGCGCGCGCCAGGCCGGGATGAACGACATGGCCATCCACCAGTACGAAACGTCCAACCCCTGGTACATGTCCGTAGACGGCATCAGCCGCTACTGGCGCAAGCGTGAAAAGAACGCCCAATCCGGCAGCCGCTAATTCCAAACGCGCCGCCGGCAGCCAAAGGGAGGTGGGAGATGGAAGGCAAAGAACAAGTTTACCAACCTGCTGAAAATGACAGAATAAGGTGGGTCAGGTACGTTCTCATCGTTCTGGTTGCGGAGAAAATCGTCCAGCACATCTTTGTTACCCTGGCCTTTTTCTTTGACTGGCAGGGCATTGGTGCCACGGTTGCCGTAAATCCCCAGGTTTTGCTGGTTTTGGGGGCCATCGCAGCCATTTTGTTTGCGCTTAGTCTTTGGGGGCTGCTCTCTCAGCAGAAGTGGGCGGTAAACCTGATTATTGGATTGGCTTTGTTTGACATCATCGGGGAGTTTGTCGCCCAGGGAACCATGGGGATCGTGATCAATGTTTCTTTTTTGGTGGCTACGGTTCTGTTGATACTGGCTCTTTTCTATCGCTGGCAGGCAGCGAAACTGGAGCGCTAACGGCCGTCGCGTTGGCTCAGGGTAATGGCAAGGTAAGCACCACCCGGGTATGCTGATGACGGACGCTTTCTATCGTCAGCGTGCCGCCGACCACCGCCATCATTGTGCTGTGCAGAGCTAAGCCCTGACCGCTGCCTTTGTTGGTAGCGCCGGTCATTTCCAGGCCGACGCCGTTGTCTTCCAGGGTAAGCAGCAGGCCGTTTTGCCAGTCGGCGGTGAGGGTAAGGGTGAACGGCCGTTTCTCCCCCTCCTGCGCTCCCTCCCCGCGCCCATACCGGGCCGCATTACGCACCGCCTCCCGCGCCGCATAAAACACCACCTCCGCCGTCAGGCTCGGAATCTGCCCGGAATTGTGCTGCGCGGCCGGGGTAATCTGCCACACCACCGCGTCAAACGACGCCTTAAATTCGTTGTCCACCACGCGCTGCAAGGCCGGCAGCAGCCCCAGCCGCGCCACCTCCGGCGCGGTGATCGTCGGCATGTCGTGGAGCAGATCGGAGATTTGCCGATGAGCAGCCGTCAGGGTCTCTACCGCCTGCTGCATCTCTCCATTTAATTGTGAGCTACTCATCTTTATCATGGCCGTCTGGAGGGCGGGCAGGATGTCGTCGTGGAGGACGCGGCGGGTTTGTTGATCGATGACCTGCGTCTGCGCCAGCCGCTCGCGCTGCACCAGCATCAGGCGGCGCGCCATCTCCGCGCTGGCCTGGGTGTCGATCAGGCGTTCGCCGCTGACGCGGGCGATTTCGATCTCTTCCTGCGTGTACAGGCTGCCGCTGCGCTTTTCGCCCAGCAAAAAGACGCCGATCAGGCCGCGCTCGCTCCACAAGGGCACAGCCCACACCGCGCCCTGGTAAAGAGCCGGGTCCAGCGGCAGCGGCAGGGCCGCAGGCGAGCTAAACCCGGCCGCCAGGTCGGTCAGCGGCGGCAGGTTAAGGTTTTCGCGGCGGGGATGGGTAAGCGGCGGGCCGACCAGGGGCGCCAGTGGCCCGAGCGCGGCCAGGTAAGCCAGCCGGGCGTCCAGCACGTCGGCGCAGAGGGTGCGGAAGGGTGGTCCCAGGTCCAGATCCTGGGGCGTGGCCTGGGTGAGGAGCTGATCGTACAGGCGGTTGCTGGTGATGAACGGCCGTAACTGGGCAATATACCGCTCGCGCTCCGCATACGACGACCAGGCAAACAAGGCGAAGAACAGAGTCATAAGCACGGCCGTGAGCAGCAAGATGTAGATATAACGCAGTTGGATGGCAAACGCCGCGCCCACCACCAGACTGTAACCGGCGGCCAGGATGATGGCGCTGCGCCAGTGCCGCAGCAGCCCGCGCCGCGGCAGCGTCTTGCCGGTAAACACCTCATACAGAACCACTGCCTGTCCCAACATCAGAATGGCAAAAGCCAGCAGCACGGCGATGATCACATCAAACCAGGCAAAAGTGCGCGTGGCGGACAGATAAATGTCGAAGAAGGTGCGCTGGCGGGCATCCTGCACCACCCACAGCACCACGCTGGTCACCAGCAGACTGACCAGCAGCATGGCCAGCGAAGCGGCGACCATCCAGGGATGGGCGCGGCGGCGGGCCAGATCGCCCATGACGCGGCGCGGCGGGCCGGGGCGGCGCAGGGCATCCAGCGACAGGCCGATGCACAGCACGACGTAGATCGAGTAGCCCACGGCCAGCAGGGGAATACCGGCCACCGACCAGCGGATGAACAGGCGCAAATTGGTCAGACTGGATGAGGGCACGGCCAGCAGCATCATGCCGGCGGCCAGACTGAGCAGTCCCAGGGCCAATCCGGCGGAAGTGAGCAGCAGCAACGGCCGTTGCCGCCGCCGCAGGTCCGAATGCCGGTCGTTCCAAAAGCCGGAATACCACAGCGTGATAATGTACCAGGCATACGGCAGCACAATGGCCGGCACCATGGCGATGGTCCACCAGAAAATAGTGCTGCCCAGCTCCAGCGTAATCACCCCCCGCCCAATAATGGCCGTGTGGCTGATGAAAAAGGCCGCGCCCAGCAGCAGCCCGGCCCCCGCCGCCCAAAGCCCCGGCGAGCGCCGGTCGGAATTAAGCAGCACCGTAAAACCCAGCCACAAAAGCAGGATGGCATTAAAAAAGGACACCGCGATAATCGCCCAATCCAAAAAAAGATTGCCGCTCATGCCCTCGCCCTACCCCAACACGCCCTCGCCACGATAGAAAAATGGTATTGCATGGTTCCTTAAAGGTATTCTCCCATTCCTAACCGGTATTCTATACTTCCTTAACGGTATTCTATGCTTCCTTGATGGTATTCTATTAGTCCTTAACGGTGCTGTATATTTCCTTAATAAGCGGAGCTTATGCCTTAGTGGTATTTTATGGTTCCTTAATGGTATTCTGTCATTCCTTAAGGGTAAATTATTGTTTCTTTGTGGTGTTCTGTCTTTCCTTGGCCGTATTTTGTGATTCCTTGATGGTGCGGCGTGGTTCCTTAGGGGTGAGGGGCCAGTCCGGAGGGCCATTCTACCCATTCGCCGCGTTTGTTTAGGATTTTGGGCGCGCCGTTTTCGTCCCAGGTGATGAGTTGGCCGCTGTGGACGATGATGGCGGCGCGGGTGCGGGCTACTTTTTCGTCGTCGGTGGTGTCGTTGAGGCCCCAGGTGGTGTAGATCTGGCCGTTGATGCGGCTGATGGTGCGTTTGTCGCGGAAGCCGAGGCGGTCGGCGATTTGTTGGTTGCTGAGTCCCTGGGCCAGCATGCGGGCGACGACTTGTTCGTTGGGTTCGAGCAGGTCCATGGGGGCGTTTTCGTCTTTGTGGCGTACTTCCTGGACGCGGGATTCGATGTCGGGGTCGATGAAGGAACGGCCGTTGACGGCGTCCTTCAGCAGGGGGACGATCATGGCGGGGAGCAGGTAGTTGGATTTGCGCACGTAGGCGTAGTGGCTGAGGATGCCGGCCTGGCGGAAGGCGCGGTAGTAGGTGTCGTCGTCCTGGATGGAGTAGAAGACGACGGGCAGGCGGGGAAGTTCGCGGCGGATGGCGACGGCCGTTTCGATGCCGTTCATTACGCCGGCTAACTGCACATCCATCAGGATGACCTGGGGCGGGTCGGCCAGGCAAAATTCCAGGGCGTCTTCGCCCGTGGCGCAGTCGTAGACAATGCGTACTTCGTTCGTGGCGGCCAGCCCGGCTTTGAGGGCGGGCCGAAGCTTTTCGTTGTCTTCCACAATCAGCAAATCGAGCATGGTGGCTACCTCTAAATCGTCAGGTTGCGGGCGCATCCCAGAGGGGGATGCTTTCTATTCTAACATCCTCTACTTTGCCCGGCAGATCAAGCACTCGGGTGCGCGGGGATGGGCATCTGGGGGGTGGAGGGGAAACGGCCGTCTGGGCTACAGTTTGGGCTGGCAGGGGCGGTGCGCGCCCCGGCCGTAACGTGAATCGTCAACCAAGGGAGGATTGCAAATGGACCCATCTGATCTAAAAAAAGCTGAAGCGGGGGTTAATCGCCGCCTGGTATTGATTGCGCTGGCGCTGGCTTTTGCCTCCAGCATGGCGGTGATGCTGGTGGTGCTGCGTCTGATGTATACCGGCGAGTTGTATTTTGCCTTTCTGGTGTGGAATCTGTTTCTGGCGTGGCTGCCGTTTTTGTTTGCCATGGTGGTGTATGGCGGCGGGGAACGGCCGTTGGTCCTGGGCGTGATGGGGCCGTTGTGGTT
The DNA here is from genome assembly GCA_020634395.1 of Ardenticatenaceae bacterium. Taxonomy (GTDB): domain Bacteria; phylum Chloroflexota; class Anaerolineae; order Promineifilales; family Promineifilaceae; genus Leptovillus. The sequence continues at coordinate 225,307 of JACKBU010000002.1, forward strand.
GTTGTTCCTGCCCAACGCCCTCTACCTGGTCACCGACCTCATCCACCTCTATCCCTGGGACAACGTGCCCTTCTGGTACGACGCCATCATGCTGTTTACCTTCGCCCTGATCGGGCTGATGCTGGGCCTGATGTCGCTTTACCTGGTGCACGCCGTGGTGGCGCGGCGCTGGGGGACGCGGGTGGGCTGGTCGTTTGTCCTGGCGACCTCGGCGCTGTCGGGGTTGGGGGTGTATATCGGCCGTTTTCTGCGCTGGAACAGTTGGGATATGTTCACCAATCCCCTGCGGGTGCTGGCCGACATCGCCGTCAGCCTGCTGCACCCGGAGTTGTTTCTCAAGACGATGGTGACGACGGGGTTGTTAACGGCCGTGTTCATCCTGGCCTACGTCGTGCTCTTCATGACCCCTCGTCTGGCACTCAACGAGTGATGCAGGAGGCAGCCGATGGCCGCTTACGAATATGAAGAAGACCGTGCGGTTCAGGAGTTTCCGGCGCTGGGCGTGGTGTCTTTGTGGTTTGGCGCGGCGCTGGTACTGGTAACGGCCGTGGCCCAGATTATGCACGGCGCCAAAGATACGGCCGCTCAGAGCTTGCAGATCATCCTGGTTGCCTTCATCCTAGCATCCGGCGTGTATCTTGTCTTTCGGGCCGGGCAGGGCAGCCTGTTGTCGGCCACCGTGCCCCTGCTCATCAACGTCGGCACCTTGATCATTGTGCAGGGCGTGCCCTTCGCCGACTTGTGGGAGAGCGTGCGCTTCCAATCCAATCTGACTGCCTATGAGCAGGTAATCGACCTGGTGGAAGCCGGCGAGCTGCTCCCCGACGAAAGCGGCTCGACCGCCCTGCCCTTTGGCTACCGGCGGCTGTCGGCCAACGGCCGTATCCTCATCGATTCTTCGGGGGGCGTGACGCGCGTCTTCTTTTACCGCCGCCAGGCGGCTGACGGGCTGGCCGGCTACCTCTACCGCGCCGATGGGGCGCCGCCGCAGGCAGAGTTTGGCGGCGGCTGGACGGTGGTATTGGGGAAACGGCCGTTTTGGTACTACTGCGCGCGCCCTTAACCCCTCTGAAATTTGTTCCTCCGGCGCGGGCCGCCCGGCCCCGCCGGTCTCGATTTGCCGGAAAGCCTTTCCCCTTCTACAATGGTCAGAGATTTGGCGCAGGGGCTTGGAAGACGGCCGTTCTGGCCGGACAAAATGGTTGCCATTATGGCCGGTGTTGTTATCATTCAAAGCCAGCAAAATCAGGCCAATCTGTACCCGAACAATCTGACTTCAGCCTGGAACCTCGACGAATTAATTATGAGTAGGTCATAAAATAGTCTGATCGTTTTGGTGACTTTTGTCAGCGGCAAACGTGCCTATTGTCACTCAGAACCACCAGGGCCTCTTCGTAAAATACCGGGCGATTTACCCACCTGAAAGTCACCGACAACGGTTGAAATTTACGGCCGTTTTTGAAAAAGTGAAAGATCAGCAATTTCCGGCCAGCCGGCAGCGTCAGTCTGGTCAGAAATTGCTGTTTGCTGTATTCCTTTGTTAAAAATGCCACCTCGTAACACGGCATTTGACCAATCTATGTTGGAGGACAATTCCATGACGAAATATGTTTATATGTTTAATGAAGTTGAGGAAGCGACAGAACATGCCGGTGGTAGCTGGGATGGTGTGCGCAGCCTGCTGGGCGGTAAAGGCGCCAACCTGGCCGAGATGACTCGTATCGGGCTGCCTGTGCCTCCTGGATTTACTGTAACCACGGAAGCTTGTAATGCTTACCTGGCCGCGGGCATGCAGTTCCCGGAAGGGATGTGGGAACAAGAACTGGATGCCATGAAGCAGACGGAAGAGCTGACCGGCAAAAAGTTTGGCGATCCCAACAACCCGCTGCTCGTTTCTTGCCGTTCTGGGGCTAAGTTTTCTATGCCCGGCATGATGGACACGGTGTTGAACATTGGGCTGAATGACGAAACGGCCGTATCCATGGTCGATTTCACGGGCGATCCCCGCTTCGTCTACGATGCGTATCGTCGCCTGGTCCACATGTTTGGCTCCGTCGTGCTCGGCATCGACGACGAAGCTTTTGAGGAGCCGCTGGACGAACTGAAAACGGAAAAAGGCTACAAAGTCGATACCGAATTAACAGCCGACGACTGGAAAGAACTCACCGAAACGTACAAAGACGTTATTAAAGAGCACAAAGGCTTCGACTTCCCCCAGGACCCCTACGAACAACTTAAACTGGCTACCGAAGCCGTCTTCAAATCATGGAACGGCAAGCGCGCTATTGACTACCGCAACGCCGCCGGCATCCGCCACGATCTGGGCACCGGTGTCAACATCGTGACGATGGTCTTTGGCAACATGGGCAACACCTCCGGTACCGGTGTGGCCTTCACCCGCAACCCCGCCACCGGCGAGAACAAACTGTACGGCGACTACCTGATCAACGCCCAGGGCGAAGACGTGGTGGCCGGCATTCGTAACACCAGCAAGATCGAAAACATGGGCGATGAACTGCCCGAAGCGTATGCCGAGTTCCTGGAAGTGCAGGATAAACTGGAAGAGCATTACCGCGAGATGCAGGACGTCGAGTTCACCATCGAGCGCGGCAAGCTGTGGATGCTGCAAACCCGTGACGGCAAGCGCACAGCCAAAGCGGCCGTTAAAATTGCTGTAGATATGGCCGAAGAAGGCGTTATCACGCGCGAAGAGGCTGTCAAGCGTGTGAAACCGGAACAGGTCGATACGCTGCTCCATCCTCAGTTCAAAGCGGAAGCCAAACAAAAGGCTATTGACGAAGGCACGCGGTTTGCTACCGGCGTGAATGCCTCTCCTGGCGCGGCCGTTGGGCGCATTTACCTGGACGCCGACACGGCCGAGAAGATGGCCAAGGAAGAAGGGCAGGATGTGATCATGGTACGGCCGTTCACCAAGCCCGACGACGTACACGGTATGCTCGCCGCCAAAGGCATCCTCACTAGTGAAGGTGGCGCTACATCGCACGCGGCCGTCGTCGCCCGCCAGTTTGGTATCCCCTGTGTCGTCGGCGCTTCCGAAGTCCGCATCGACATGGAAAAACGCCAGGTAACCGCCAACGGCATCACCATCAAAGAAGGCGACTACCTTTCCGTTGATGGCACCACGGGTGAAGCCTTCCTGGGCCAGATTCCTTCCGTTGCCCCGTCTTTGGAAGAACAAACCGAGCTCATGACCCTGCTCTCCTGGGCTGATGAGATTTCTGCGACCCCAGGCATCCGCGACGTGCCGGCTGGCTGGCCGAGCCGCGGTTTGCAGGTGTGGGCCAACTCCGATTACCCCGAAGATGCCCGCCGTGCCCGTTCCTACGGCGCGAAAGGTATTGGCCTGTGCCGTACCGAGCACATGTTCTTCGAGACGGAACGTCTGCCCATCGTGCAGCGCATGATTCTGGCCGATACGGTCGAAGAGCGCCAGGCTGCCCTGGACGAACTGCTGCCCTTCCAGCGCAGCGACTTCGACGGCTTGTTCGAGGCCATGACCGGACTGCCCGTCATCATCCGCCTGATCGACCCGCCGCTGCACGAGTTCATGCCTGATGAACACGAACTGTTGGAAGAGGTCATCGAGAACCGCATCAAAGGTACGGTTGACGAAGCGAAAGAAAAACTGCTGGCTGACGTGGAAGGCATGCATGAAAGCAACCCGATGATGGGTTTGCGCGGTGTCCGCCTGAGCGTGATGATGCCGGAGATCGTGGGGATGCAGGTCCGCGCCATCTTTGAAGCCGCTGCCGACGTGAAACTGCGCGGTTTTGAGCCAAAACCCGAGGTGATGATTCCGTTGACCGGCCACATCAACGAGCTGCACTTCATCCAGCCACGGTTGGAAGAGATTGCCAAAGACGTGATGGAAGAGAAAGGCGTGGAATTCCACTACAAATTCGGCACGATGATCGAGATCCCGCGCGCCGGTCTGACGGCCGATCAGATTGCCACGACGGCCGAATTCTTCTCCTTCGGCACCAACGACCTGACCCAGTTCACCTTCGGCTACAGCCGTGACGACGCTGAGCGTAACTTCCTGGTGAAATACGTTGAGGACGGCATTCTGCCCAAGAATCCCTTCCAGACGATTGATCCGGACGGTGTGGGCCAGTTGATGGACATCGCCGTGAAGAAGGGGCGCAGCACCCGCGTGGAACTGGAAGTAGGCATCTGCGGCGAGCACGGCGGCGACCCCGAAAGTATCGCTCTGTGCCACAAGCTGGGCCTGAACTACGTTTCTTGTTCTCCGTTCCGTGTGCCGATCGCCCGCCTGGCGGCTGCGCACGCCGCGTTGGCGGGAAAGAAGTAGTTTTTAGTTGATAGTAGATGGTTGATAGACGGCCCTGGTGCAAGCCAGGGCCGTTTTTGTTTTGTGGTGATGTTTATCTGGCGGGGAGGTGTCAGATGGCACTGTAACGGCCGTTCTCTCTCCCCTATACTCGTGCCCAAGTCTACGGCCGTCTACGGCCGTTTCATTCCCACTTAGGAGCTGAATCATGGAACAAAACTTTTCAATCGACGCCCTGATCCCTGCTGAAATGGCAAAAAAGGCCGAGTTGGCGGGCGTAGCCAAGGCCAATTTGGGCGTTTTTCGCATGTTTGCCCTGGCCGTGTTGGCCGGTGCTTTTATTGGTATGGGGGCCGTGTTTGCCACCACGGCCACGACTGGAGCCAGCGATTTGCTCCCCTATGGCCTGGTCAAGTTAGTTGGCGGCCTGGCCTTTTGTCTCGGCCTCATCCTGGTTATTGGGGCCGGCGCGGAACTGTTCACCGGCAACAACCTGATCGTCATGGCCTGGGCCGATAAGCGCATTTCTACGGCTGCTTTGCTGCGGAATTGGGGCGTGGTGTATATGGGCAACTTCGTGGGGTCGCTGGCCACGGCCGTGGGTATGTTCCTCACCAAACAATATGCCTTTAACAATGGCGCCATCGGCCTGAACGCTCTCAACACCGCCAACGCCAAAGTCCATTATGACTTTTTACAGGCCATCATGTTGGGTATCTTTTGTAACGCCCTGGTTTGCCTGGCGGTGTGGCTGTGTATCGGCGCGCGCACGGCCGCCGACAAGATCCTGGCCATCATTTTCCCCATCACGGCCTTTGTGGCCGCCGGATTTGAGCACAGTGTAGCCAATATGTATTTCATTCCTATGGGTTTGCTGATCAAAGCGGGTGCGGGAGCTGAATTTTGGGCGAGTGTGGGCAAAACGGCCGTCGACTACTCCGACCTTACCTGGGGCAGCTTCTTCCTGACCAACCTGCTGCCTGTCACCATCGGCAACATCATCGGCGGCGCCCTGATGGTGGGTCTGGTCTACTGGTTCATTTACCTGCGCCCCAGTTGGACAGGAAGATGAGAGCAGACTTCACCAACTGTGCCGACCCCCATGAATGAACCCCAACCTCCCGGACGTTTTTAAGGCCGCGCAAAGTCGAGACAACAACCTCCGGGAGGTTCATTGACGAAGGAGCGTGGGTGAGAGCTTGAATCCCGCATTCTCTCACCCGCAGTCCCCTTCACTGCTGCATCTCAATCTCCATCCCTTCCGGCACGGAAACCACCACAAAACCGGGCGTATGGCAGGTAGTCACCACCACTTGCAGCCCTTCGGGAACCTGTACGCGCACCCGATCGACCGGTTTAGGGGTGCTGTCGGGCGGCCCCAGAACAGGACCGTCATCCTGCGTCAGCGTCACACCATCAATGAAAAAATCTTTGGGTCGCGGCCACTTGCTTTTTACCCGGATCACAACTTCGGCCGTGCCATTCTCCGGCACGGTGAAGGGAATGACGTGGCGGAACCAGCGGCGGTTGCCCATCTGCCCGCCATTTGCCCAACTGCCCTCCCCATTGACCCAGGCGCCGGATTCTGCGCCAAAGGGATCAGTTTCGTTGTACAGGACAGCCAAGACCGGGACGGTTAACGTAGCCGTCGCGCCCGCGGTCAGACCGGTCAAGGTTTGTTTTAATTCCGCGCCAAATGGCGAACCGGAGTGAAAAATCTTGTAGGTAGCATTTCCCTCTAAAATCAGCGCGTGGCTGCCGCCTAGCTGCTCGTCGGGCGGCAGTTGGCTGGCCAGTTTATGGACGCACTCCGGCACGCCGCCGGCTTTGTCCCCTGCCCCGAACAGGGATTCCCCCGGTTCTATCCAACGAAGCTGCCAGTGATTGGGCTGTTGGTTGACCAGCGAATTGGGCGTTGGCGGTAAGTTCGACCACCCGGCAGTAAAGGAACCATTTTTTAGCATATGTGTCACTCCTTTTTTTGTCTGGGAACAGGGTCATGAAGCGGCCAGTATTGCCCCCATTATAAACGTTTTTGTCAATACAATACGGCCCGGTCAAGGGTCGCGGAGCCGTGAAGTGCATCTGTTAACTGCCAAACGCCCTCCGCGGAGCCGTGAAGTGCATTTGTTGGCTGCCAAACGCCCTTCGCGGAGCCGTGAAGTGCATCTGTTAGCTGCCAAACGCCCTTCGCGGAGCCGTGAAGTGCATCTGTTAACTGCCAAACGCCCTCCGCGGAGCCGTGAAGTGCATCTGTTAACTGCCAAACGCCCTTCGCGCAGCCAGGAAGGGCATTTGCTAGCTGCCAAACCAACTTCGCGGAGCCACGAAGCCGGTTTGTTCGCTCTCAGAGGCGGTTCGCGGAGCGGAATCCCTGTTGGGCTGCCCGGCAAAAGTGCATGTTGACAAAAGTGTTATAATGACACTATAATAAAAGTGTCGATAGAACACTAAGTAATTAACGAGGTGCAGGATGTGGTGGATAGTAGGCGTACTCTTTTTTACAATCGCGGGTGTGATGGGCACTTTATGGGGCGGGCTGCCCGGGCTGTTGGGCACGGCCGTTTTCGGCCTTCTGGCTGTTACAGTCGGGCTGGTCGGGCGGGCGGCGTACGTGCGCGTGCCGGAGATGGAAACGGCCGTTGTGCAGACCAACGGGGGTCGGTTTGTGCGGTTTTTACCACCGGGCAGCCATTGGATACGGCCGTTTCTGGAACAGGTAACGGCTACCCTGGCCACAGACTCCACTACCGTCCAGGGTCGGACGAGCGGTCTGCAAACCATTGGCGGCCTGTCCCTGACCATTGCCTGGCGATTGTCGTACACGCTCAACGTTTTCCAGGTGCCCGCCGCCCGGCAGCCCAAAGTGGCCCGCCTGCTGGCGCGCAATCCTACCAACACAGTGCGCAACCACCTGGGCAACGTGTTGCAGCACATCGTCGGCGAATACACCATCGAACAGCTTACTTTGCCCGGCGCCCACAAGCAGCTAGAAATCCAGGCACGCGAAGCGATTGATCAGCGGTTACGGCCGTTGGGTTTCGAGGTCAGCCGCGTCATGATCGGCGCCATCGAGATGCCGCCCCACGTAAAATCCGCCCTGGAAGCCGTGCACGAGCGGCAAATGCAGGCCGAAAACGAAGCCAAAGCGCTCTCCCTCTTACAGCAGGTGGTCAGCCAGTTCTCGGACGCCGATATGCAGCGCCTGATCGAATTGGAACGGATCCGCAACATGGGCCAACACGGCGTCATCCTGCCCTACCCCACCCTGTTTGAGGCTGATCGGGTGAATGGGCACGCCTATGCGCGGATGGTGCAGTGAACGGCCGTTTCTGGCATAATCCGGCCAGCAAAGACGATGGAGGTTAAAATGAAAATTGCCATAGGTTCTGATGAACGCACCCATCTAACCGATGCTGTGCTGGCTCATTTGCAAGATCGCGGCCACCAGCTGCAGTGCGTTGGCCCGCTGGCAGACCAGGCAGAATACTGGCCGGCCGTTGCCCGCCAGGTCGCCGAATCTGTCGCCAATGGCGCGGCCGACGAAGGTATCTTGTTCTGCTGGACCGGCACCGGCGTCAGCCTGGCGGCCAACAAAGTGCCCGGCATTCGTGCCGCCCTATGCGACGACGCGGAAACGGCTCGCGGCGCACGCCTCTGGAACAACGCCAACGTCCTCTGTCTCTCGCTCCGCCGTACCTCTGAAGTGATCGCCAAAGAAATCCTCGATGCCTGGTTCTCCCACAGCTACCAGCCCAACGAAACCGACGATACCTGCCTGGCCCAGGTGGCCGCCCTGGAAGCCGATTACCGGCGTAGGCAGCGGTTGGAGATTAGAGATTGGAACGATACTCAGTCTCCAATAATCGATTGACCTGGGCGAACGCATGTTCTATAATTAGGGCATGGATGCCCTGACAAAATTCAAGTTTCTGTCTGATAACGCGGTCCTCGAACCGGCGGAAGAAGCAACGTTTGCCCCGCCCCCACCGGTCGCTCCCTGTGGCATCCCTCTTACACTTCAAGACCACCAACCGGCGGAAGCTTCCCCGCATCGCCCCAACGCCTTGCAGGATGTGGGCATCCACCATGCCAAAATGCCCGGGGGCAAAACCATTCCCCTGCTCAAGACGATGCTGACATCAGCCTGCGAGCGAAACTGCTATTACTGCCCCTTTCGCGCCGGGCGTAACATGCGCCGGGTGACGTTTAAGCCGGAGGAGATGGCTAAATCCTTCATGGTTTTGTATCGTGCCGGGGTAGCCGAAGGGTTATTCCTCAGTTCAGGCATCATCAAGGGCGGAGCAGCGACACAGGATCGGCTGATCGAGACTGTAGAGATTTTACGGCAGAAGCACCAGTTTCGTGGCTACGTCCACCTTAAGGTGATGCCCGGCGCGGAAAAGGCACAGGTAGAGCGGGCCATGCAGCTGGCGAACAGGCTGTCGGTTAACCTGGAAGCGCCCAACGACCAACGGCTGGCCCAACTGGCGCCCAAGAAGCATTTCTGGGAGGAGTTGGTACGGCCGTTACAGTGGATCGAAGAAATCCGCCAGTCGCAGCCGGCGCAAAGGGGTTGGAACGGCCGTTGGCCCTCCACCACCACCCAGTTCGTCGTCGGCGCGGTCGGCGAAAGCGACCTGGAACTGCTCTCCACCACCGAATTCCTCTACCAAAAGCTGCGCATCAGCCGCGCCTATTTCTCCTCCTTCCGGCCGCTGCACGATACCCCGCTGGAACATCTCCCCCCCTCCGACCGGCGGCGCGAACACCGCCTCTACCAGACCTCCTTCCTCTTCCGCGATTACGGCTTTGACCTGGAAGACCTGCCCTTTACCCAAGAGGGCAACCTGCCGCTGGATATTGATCCTAAGCTGGCCTGGGCGCGCGCCAACCTGCTGGATAACCCGGTAGAACTGAACCGTGCCGAGCGCCAGGAACTGCTGCGCGTGCCCGGCATCGGTCCCGTTAGCGCCCAGACCATCATCCAGTCCCGCCGCCTCGGCGTCTTGCGCGACATCGACGACCTGCGTGCCCTCGGCGTGCAGACCAAAAATCTGAAGCCATTTGTGCTGTTAGACGGCCGTCGCCCCACCTATCAACTGCCTCTGTGGTAAAATGCCATAACTGGGAACGATGGATGATCAATGGCGCTCAGAGCCGTTCATCGCGCATCGTTCATAATTCAGCGTTACGGAGGCCACAACTATGACCACTCTCCCTATCACCCGCATGACTCTCTACAAGCACGGCGTGGGCTTTTTCGAGCGCCGGGCGCCGGTTGACGGCGACGAAGTTTCTCTCTCCTTCCGGGTGGAGGAGATGAACGATATTCTCAAGAGCCTGACGGCCGTTGACCGGGGCGACGGCCAGGTATTGGGTGTGGATTACGCTACCCTGCAAAGCCGCGAAGAGCGGCTGGCCGGCTGCTCCATTCGCCTGGGCGACGGCCGTAGCCTGCGAGACTTGCTGATCAGCCTGCGCGGGCGGCGGGTGGAACTGCGCCTGGACCAGGGAGAAACGGCCGTGGGCATCCTTTTGGGCCTGGACGAGCTGCCCGACCGGCAGCCGGTAGCCGATTCTCTCGTTTCCCTGCTGCAAGACGATGGCGGCCAGGTGCAAACGATGGCTCTCGGCCGCGTTCAAAGCGTCACCATTCTCGACGAGCGCGGCGCGGCTGATTTACGCTTTTTCTTGCAGGTGGCGCAAACGCAGGAAGATTACCGGGCTGTCACCATCCGCCTCAGCCCTGGCGCCCACGACCTGGCGGTCAGTTACCTCGCTCCGGCGCCAACCTGGCGCGTGAGTTACCGCCTCGTGGCCGAGCCCGACGCCGCCGACGGCCCTACGGCCCTGCTGCTGGGCTGGGGAATATTTGACAATCGCCTGGAGGAGGAGCTAGAAAACATTTCTCTCTCTCTGGTGGCCGGCATGCCCATTTCGTTTGTGTATGATTTGTACACGCCGTTTACGCCGGAACGGCCGTTCATCGAAGAAGAAGCGCGTACGGCCACTGGTCCGGTGGACTTTTTGGGCGCGGCTGCAGCGGCCGAAATGCCCCTGTCGCCGGCTCCTATGCCGGGTATGGCTCCCGCCATGATGGCTGAATCACGCGCTCGCGCCCCCCAGGCCAAGATGTCCCGCCGTGACCTGCAAGAGGCAACGGCCGTGCAAACCAGCGGCGAAGCGTTGGGCGAACTGTTCCAATACCACATCAACACCCCCGTCAGCGTGGGGCGCGGCCAATCGGCAATGGTGCCGATCGTGGCGGCCAATCTGTCTTATCGCAAGGATTTGCTCTATAACGGGGCCAAGCTGGCCGCTCACCCCGTCGCCAGCCTGCGCCTGGAGAACAAAACCGGGCTGACGCTGGAGCGTGGCCCGGTCACGGTTATCGAAGGCGGCGACTACGTGGGTGAAGCGGTCCTGCCTTTCACCGCCGACGAAGCCGAGTTTATCATTCCTTATGCCGTGGAATTGGGTGCGCGCGTGCGCGAACAGTCTGGGGCGTCCACGCAGATTTACGGCCTGTCGCTGCAAGGCGCGTACCTGGTTTTTGAGGAATGGGACATCCGCTGGCGCGAGTATCAGATCCACAATACCACCAGCCGTGCCTTGTCTGTGCTGGTGGAACATCCGCGCCAGACCAATTATGATCTGTTCGATACGCCTGAACCGGCCGAACGTACGGAAGAAGCGTACCGTTTTGCGGTGGATGTGCCGGCCAGGAAGGAAAAAACGCTGCGTGTGCAGACCCGTTACCTGCGCCGCCGCCAGGAGCAAATCGAGCGCCAGTCCTACGTCAATTTGCAGCGCTTTTTGCGCCAGGGTTTGATTGATCGCGGCACCCATGACCTGATCGCCACCATTTTGGGCCTGCTGGAGAAGATCAGCGATCACAAGAAGCGCCTCGAAGCCATCGAGCAGGAGCGGCGGAAGATTTACGAAGCGCAAAAACAAATTCAGGGCAATATGGCGGCGCTCTCCAATACCGGCAAGGAGGGCCAGATGCGCGCTCAGTACGTCGAGCGGCTGGAAGCGACGGAGGAGAGCCTGCATGTGCTGGGCCAGGAGGAAAGCCAGTTGCAGTCGGAAATCGAGCGGCTGGAGAAAGAGATTCAGCGGCGTCTGGAAGGATAGAAGAGGAGATTAGAGATTGGAGATTTGCCCAACCTCTAATCTCCAATCTCCAATCTCTGTAACTATGAACACACGATTTATTGGCGAACCTATCACGGCCGTTTTCGATACCCCACCGGCCATGAGCAAAAAACCGGGCTGCCCGGACGGTTTTGTCTGGAATGACACGTCTTTTCGCGTGGCGCGGCTGCTGGAGGAGTGGGTCGATTACGGCCGTCGCGGGCGCATGGCCCAGAACATGCAGCCGGAACACGCCGCCCGGGCCGCCCAGCGCGGCTCCTGGGGCGTGGGCCGCTTCTACTTCCGCGTGCAAACGGAAAACGGCCGTACCTTCGAACTCTACTACGATCGCGCCCCCAAAGACGCCGACGACCGCTATGGCTCCTGGTTCCTCACCCGCGAACTGCTGGATGAGTAACGGCCGTTCGCCTATTTCCCCTCTACTGCGCTAAAATTCGGCCATCAAAACTACTTGCCAGCCTTTGCTGGTGGGACCAACTTAAGGAGGAACCCATGTCTCTATTTGATCAAGAAGTGAATCGTTTGATGTCCCCTACCTGGTGGGTGATGCTGCTGCGCGGTCTGGCAGCCATTGCCGCGGGCATTCTGCTCGTTTTCCAGACCAATATCACGCTGATGATCATTGTCCTTTTCCTGGGCGGCTACTTGCTGGTAGGCGGCATTTTTGCCATCGTAGGAGCCTTCCTCCACCGGCAGGCCGACCCGCGCTGGTGGCTGGATGTGGTCATTGGCGTGCTGGGCGTGTTGGCCGGCATATTTGTGCTGCTAAATCCCAGCGAAACGCTGCAAATGGCCCCCGAATTGATCGTCTACATTCTGGCTGCGGTGGTGCTGATTACCGGCGTGCTGGAGATAAGCAAGGCGCTTACGGGCGGGAAAGGCGGTTCGCCTAACTGGTCGGGCGTGGCGCTGGGCGTCCTGTACATCGTCAGCGCCGGCTGCCTGCTCCTGCTCCCCAACATGGCGATTGGCATCATTTTCTACGCCTTTTCGATTGTACTGATTTTCATTGGCTTAATTCTGGTTTATTACGCCTTCACCCTGCGCCGCTAACCGGCGCTCATTCCGGCCGGTAAACAAGCAAAAAGCCTGGAGTCAGCACGACTCCAGGCTTTTTTGTTCTGTGTATGGGCGGTTTGCGAACTGCTTCTACCCTTCTGCCTCGTACTCGGCCGAGGCCAGCTTGACGCACAGCGCCACCACTTCCATCGCCTTTTCCACCTCCGCCGCCGGCGGACGGCTGGGCGACAGGCGAATGTTGGCGTTGTGGGGGTCTTGCTTGTGGGGATAGGTGGCCCCGGCCGGTGTCAGCGACACGCCTGCCTCTTTAGCCAGAGCCACAACACGGTCGGCGACCGGTTTGGCGGTGTCCAGGCTGACGAAGTAGCCGCCTTGGGGATTGGACCAGGTGGCCAGGCCGGTGCCGTCCAATTCGCGCGCCAGCACGTCTTGCACCGCCTGGAATTTGGGGCGCAGCAGGGCGGCGTGATCGGCCATCAGGCCCATGAGGCCGCCGGGGTATTTCTGGATGAACTTGACGTGCCGGTACTGTTCTATTTTGTTGGGACCGATGAACTGGGTACCCATCAGGCCGACGATGTATTTGACGTTGTCCACGCTGCTGGCCATAAAACCGAGGCCCGCCCCGGCGAAGGTGATTTTGGACGTGGAGCCGAAGAGGTAGACGCGGTCGGGGTTGCCGGCTTCTTCGCAGGCGCGCAGCAGGTTGTACGGCCGTTCCCCCGGCTGCTCCGTGAGGAAATGCACAATATAGGCGTCGTCGGCGAAGATGGTGAAATCGGGCACGGCCGTTGGCATGCTCGCCAGCCGCCGCACCGTCGCCTCAGACACCGTGTCGCCGGTGGGGTTGCTGTACGTGGGCACAAAAGCCATGCCGCGCACCGTCGGGTCCAGGGCCAGCGCCTCCACGGCGTCCATGTCCGGTCCCTCAGGCGTCATGTCCACGCACACCATCTCGATGCCCAGGGCATCCAGCAGCGTAAAGTGCCGGTCATAGCCGGGCACGGTGACGATGAATTTGGTTTTGTCTTCTTTGGTCCACGGCCGTGGGCTGTCTTTCAGCCCGCGCAGCATGGCCCACATCAGGGTGTTGCTCATCAGCTTCAGGCTGGAATTGTTGCCCACGATGGTCTCTTCCGGGCGCACGCCCAGCATCTCGCCAAACAGGGCGCGCGCTTCTGCCAGCCCGGCGATGCCGCCGGGATAGTTGCGGATGGCCACCTTGCCGGGCGTCACCACGTCTTCGGCGTCGACGATGGTCAACATGGGGTTGGCCAGGTCGAAGTCCTGGTCGGATGGCTGCCCGCGCTGCATATTCAGCGCCAATCCCAGGCTTTTCACTTGTTCAAACTGCTCCCGTAATGCTTCTAGCTCACTCACCGTTCCTCTTGCTCCTTTTGTTAAAACGCCCCGGAAGGGTGTGGAGAGTGGAGACTCTTTTAGTCTCTTAGTCTCTAGTCTCTTAGTCTCCAGTCCCGACTCCCTTCCGAAAGTTCAAAAATACGCCATTCGCGCTGCCCTTCATTGTAGTAAGCTCGCCGCTTTTCGGCGAGGGCGAATGTGTACAAGACGGGTTTGGGAGGTGTTGGTTGGTTTGTTGATGTGTAACGGGGCAAATCGGCCGCCAAACTCGCGCAGGGGGCAAATTTGGGCCGATTGAGCGGCGGCAGGGCGGATGGGTGAGTATCTGTTTGTGCGGGAGGGAGGGGAAACGGCAATCTGTCAACCCCGGTTGACACTTCCTGATCGTCTCCTACGTGCTCTCGTTGGCGGGCGGCACGTCGCGCCCGCCCGGCGGCACGCGAACCCTGAGGGGCAGTTTCGAATCAATTCAGCATAGATTGCGCCGTGCCGCAACTGGCCCTGAATTGGTTCAGCATAGGTTGCAGTCTGCTGCAACCGGCCCTGAATTGGCTCAGGCTAGGCTGCCAGACACCGCAGCCCATCCTGAACCGATTCAGCATGGATTGCAGGCTGCGGCAAGGCGTTGTGAATAGATTCAGCATGGGTTGCGGGATGCTGCAAAGGGCTGTGAATAGATTCAGGATGGGTTGAAGGTGACTGCAATCGATGCTGAACGTATTCGACACACGAGTAGGGGCCTGGCAGCGCCCTGTAAACCCCCGCCTTCAGATTGGTCCAATCTCCCAGATTGGACCAATCTACCCGCCCAGGCTGCTTAAATTGCCGCGTACGATTTTGGTGTTGGGGTGATTGGCTCCCAGCGATTTTTCCAAGATGGCCAGGGCGCGTTCGAAGTACGGCCGTGCCTCCGCCAGATTCCCCATCGCTTGCAGGAGATAGCCCAGGTTGTTGAGGCTGACGGCCGTGGCAGGGTGGTCGGGGCCGAGCGCTTTTTCGTTGATGGCCAGGGCGCGTTCGTAGTACGGCCGTGCCTCCGCCAGATTCCCCATCGCTTGCAGGAGACCGCCCAGGTTGTTGAGGCTGCGGGCGGTGTCGGGGTGGTCGGGGCCGAGCGCTTTTTCATTAATGGCCAGGGCGCGTTCGTAATACGGCCGTGCCTCCGCCAGATTCCCCATCGCTTGCAGGAGATAGCCCAGGTTGTTGAGGCTGGTGGCGGTGTCGGGGTGGTCGGGGCCGAGCGCTTTTTCCCGGATGGCCAGGGCGCGTTCGTAGTACGGCCGTGCCTCCGCCAGATTGCCCATCGCTCGCAGGAGATGCCCAGGTTGTTGAGGCTGTTGGCGGTGTCGGGGTGGTCGGGGCCGAGCGCTTTTTCCCGGATGGCCAGGGCGCGTTCGTAGTACGGCCGTGCCCCCGCCAGATTGCCCATCGCTTGCAGGAGATAGCCCAGGTTGTTGAGGCTTTGGGCGGTGTCCGGGTGGTCGGGGCCGAGCGCTTTTTCGTTAATGGCTAGGGCGCTTTCGTAATACGGCCGTGCCTCCGCCAGATTGCCTATCGCTTGCAGGAGACCGCCCAAGTTGTTGAGGCTGGTGGCGGTGTCGGGGTGGTCGGGGCCGAGCGCTTTTTCGCGGATGGCCAGGGCGCGTTCGTGATACGGCCGTGCCCCCGCCAGGTCGCCCATGGTTTTCAGCAGCAAGCCGAGGTTGTTGAGGTCTATGGCTGTGTCGGGGTGGTCGGGGCCGAGCGCTTTTTCATCAATGGCCAGGGCGCGTTCGAAGTACGGCCGTGCCTCCGCCAGATTGCCGTAATGATTTAGATAAAAACCGGCTTCGTTGTTCAAAAAGGCCGCGCGGTTGCTTTCAATCCCCCATTCGGCAGCCAAATCCGTCGCCGCTGCCAGATGGGGCATTAACTGGCCGCACTTCACCCAAGTTGTCATATCCTGCTTATCAAAATCATAGGCTTGATAAAGTAAACCAACCGCTGCTTCCACCCACGCCTTAGCCCTCGCCTCGCCCATCTGGTCGCGGGCCACCGCTTGCACCAGCCGGTGCACGCTCAGCGCCCCATCCGCCCGCGTCAGCAGGGCGTAGCGCTCCAGGGCGCGCAGGGCGTCGTGGCGCGCCAGCGGGTCGGCCAGCACCGCCGCCAGCTCTTCCGGCAGGCTGTCGGCGTGGTCCACCAGCAAATCCAGCGGGATGTCGTCCGGGGCCAAAAAGCAGCACAGGTTCAGCAGGTCGGCCGCGCCCGCCGTTTGCCGCGCCGCCGCAAAGCCAATTTCCCAGGTGGTGGTAATGGTGGCGTGGTAATCGTCCGGCGCCGGCTGCCGCGCCCACAGCTCGCGCCGCCGCGCCCGGTACAGGTCCAGGTAGCCGGCGGCGTCCAGCCCATTTTCGGCCGCATACGCCGCCGCCTGCGCCAGCGCCAGCGGCAAATAGCCCAGTTCCATTGCCAGCTCCGCCAGCGTCCTCTCTTCCTCTAGCTCTAGCTCTAGCTCCATCCTCTTTCGCCAAAAATCCCCCGCCTCCGCCGCCGTAAACACGTCCAGCCGCAGCACCGCGCCCACCGCGTCCCAGCGCGGGCTGCGCGAGGTAATGAGGATGCGCCCCTGCGGGCCGGCGGGCAGCCAGGCGCGCAGGTCGCGCGGTTCCATCGTGTCGGCGTTGTCGCACAGCAGCAGCCACCGCTTGTCGCTGCTGCTCAGCCAGGCGCGCACCATCTGCACGGCGGCGGCCTGCTCCAGGGCCTCCACCGCCAGCCCCACCTGCCGCCCCAGCGCCAAAAAATCCTCCGTCAGGGCCTCATCCACCCGCAGCCACCAGATCACGTCATACTGCGCCCGCTGCGTGTGGGCAAAGTGCAGCATCAGCTGGCTCTTGCCCACCCCGCCCAGCCCGCTAATGGTCTGGGTGATGGTGAGGGGCTGGGGGTCAGGGGTTGGGGCCTGGGGATGAGGAGCTGGCCGGAGGGCGGCGGTCAGGGTCTGCAAATGCGCCGCCCGCCCCACAAAATGGGGATTACGCGGCGGCAGATTAACGACGGGAAAGGTCACTTCCCTGGGGATGTGAATATGCTCGTGGATGTCCCCCCCGGCGATGTTGCGGGCCGTTACGCTGCCCCCACCCACGGCCGACCCCACGACCTGGTCATGAAAATGGCTTGCTGCTGGCTCTTCTTCCACGATGGCACGATCCCCATAAACCTCTCGGAGGTTTGGAACCGCCGGGAGGTTGATTATCGTTCAGGCTAGAACAACACCTGCACAGCCTTCACCAGCGCCGCAGCGATGGGCGCGGCTTTTAACACGGCCAGCCCCACTTTGCCGGCGGCGGTGGCGGTTTTGGCCGCGCCGTCCAGCACTTCGGCGGTGTTTTCCAGGTAGCGCTTTAAGCGGCTGGTACGCGGTTCGTCGGACTGGGCTTCGGCCAGGGCGTCGTTGACGTCCTCCACCACGTCGGCGGCATCCCGCTCGTCGGGAATTTCGCCGTTGGCGACGGCCTGCTCCAGCAGTTGGCGCAGCGCCGCCAACTGGTCGTTGAACTCCTCGCGGTTCTGCGGTATCTGCCCGATGATGATGTCTCGCCCGGCAATGTTCTCCGCCTGCACGCTGCCGCCGCCAATGGCCGAGCCGACGACCTGGCCGTGGAAGTGGTATTGCACGCTGGCGGGTTGGCTGGTTGGTGGGTTTGTGGGTTGGTTGGTGGGTATAGTGGGCGCGTCCCAGTTGACGGACGGCCGTTTGGCCTTCACCGCCTCTACCACCTGGTCAAATTTGCTGTGCCGCTGGGCGTATTGCACCAGCGCCAGGGCTTTGCCGGACCGGCCGGACCCGCCCAAATCCTCGTAGGGGATGCCCACCTCAAAGGCAAAAATGCTCAACTCTTCCAGGTTGAAATGGGTTTGCAAGGCTTCTTTTAGCTGTTGGGGGGTTACTTCTGACATGGGCTGTGCTTCCTCCTGATGCAGTGTTGGACGGCAAGATTCCCCTAATCTTAAATCCTCAAGCTGCCGTCGTCAATCCGCATTCCACGCTCTCGCCAGGGAAAAGGGGATGCTTCGCTGCGAAGACTCCGCTCAGCATGACGGGGCACTCCGCACTCCGCACTCGTCACTCCCGCCGGGTAGCGTATTTGCGCACCAGTTCCTGCACCCGTTCGTCGTCCCAGGCCACAAACTCGCCGTCCCAGTCGCGGGGCACAAAAAGGGCCAGCACGGCGATGGCTCCGCCGGGGGCTTCCGGCGGCAGCAGTTCGCCCTCGTCGCGCAGGCGCACGAAGCGCTGGTAGGCGCTTTCCGGCATGCCCGCTGCGCCCATCTCGCGGATAACGGCCTGCATTTCCGTATCCACCACGCCGGGGCGCACGGCAACGGCCGTGACCATCTCCTCTTCTACCGACAGCACGCGGTTGAACTGGTTGAGCGCGCCTTTGGCCGTGCAGTAAGCCCCCCAGCCGGGAATGGCATAGGTCGCCGCGCCGCTGGAGACGTTGATCACCCGGCCGCGGTTCTGGCGCAGGTAGGGCAGGGCGGCCTGGGTCAGCATCACCGGCCCCAGGACATTGGTCAGCAGGTTTTGCCGCCAGACGTCGATGCTGGCTTCGGCTACCGGGGCAATGGGTTCGATGATGCCGGCGTTGTTGACGAGGCTGTCGATACGGCCGTAACTGGCCATCGTTCTTTCCACCAGCCGGCGGCAGTCGGCCTCCAGGCTGATATCGCCGGGCACGGCCAGCGCCTTGCCGCCTTCGTCGCGAATGGCCTGGGCTTCCCGCTCCAACTTTTCGGCCGAACGGGCAAAAAGCACCACGTTGGCGCCCAAATCGGCCGCGTCGCGGGCCACAGCCAGGCCCAATCCGCGCGACGCACCGGTGACAATGATGGTTTTAGCGGTCATGGCAAGCTCCTTTTAACGATGAATGATGAACGCGATGGATGATTGGCTAACGGCTAACAGCTTAAAGCTAACAGCTTCCAGCTATTAGCTTTTTTCTCCCAGCGCGGCCAGCAGGGAGGCGACGTCTTGCTGGATCAGCTGCAGCAGGCGGCGCATTTCCTGGCGTTCGGCGGGAGCCGCGTTTTGGGCGGAGACGCGGGCCAGGTGACCGCGCACCCAGTGCAGGCGTTGAACGTTGGTGACGCGGGTCCCGGCGATGGGAGCAGAGGAATTGGAAATGGCTGATGGGGCGTCAAGTGTTTCGGATGAGGGAACGGCCGTCAATTCAGCGAGGGAAGCATCGAACTCGGATTCATCGGGCATGGCGGCCGGCGGCAGCGGCATGTGGAGCACGCGGATGGCCTCGTGGACGGTGGCGTTGGGCGCGTCGTTTTTCAGGTAACGGGCGACTTGTTTGTACTCGTTTTTGTTCACATCGCCGGCCTCCAGGGCGCGTACCAGAGCACGCTGCTGAGAAGGTTTGAGCCCCTTCAGGCTGCGGGTATCCCGTTCGCTGATGGCTCCCTGGCGCACAGCTTCTTTGATCTCGTCTGGCAGGTCCAGCAGCTGGATGATCTGGCTGGCGCGCTGCCGGGTAAATCCCAGCCGCTCGCTAACTTTCGCCCAGCTGATCGTGCGGGAATGGGGCTTGCCGCTGATGCCTTCTTCGCGGATCTGGGCGTCCAGTTCCTCCTGCATCAGGTCGCGCAGGCGCATCATGCCATAGGCGCGGTCCACGTCATTCAGATCTTCGCGCTGGATGTTTTCTACCAGTTGGCGCACGAAGCGGGTCACTTCGTCGTAGGAGCGGCGGCGCACGACGGCCGGAATGGTATCCAGCCCAGCCAGTTGGGCTGCGCGCCAGCGCCGTTCGCCGTGGACGATCATGTACTGCCCGGCGCGCACCTGGGTCACTTCTATGGGTTGGATGACGCCGTCTTGTTTGATGGAATCGGCTAGTTCTTGCAGGGTTTCGTCGTAGAATGTGTTGCGCGGCTGGTTGGGATCGGGGTGGACGGCGTCGAGGCGCAGCGCGAGCAGCTGGAGGCCGGCAGCCTGTTCGACGTCGTCTTGACCGGCAAAAAGCGCTTCCATGTCGCCGGTTTGGGCGGGAATGGAGCGGTTGAGGTTGATAGACGGCCGTTTCTTTGCCATAGTTTTGTAGTCCTTTAGTCGGGTGGTCGGATAGTCTAGTAGTCGGATAGTCTGGTGGTCGAGTTATTTGGCTCCTTGACGATTCGACTCCTTGACCACTCGGCTACTCGACTATTTGACTATCTCTTTCGCTACCCGGCGATACGCTTCGGCGCCGGTTCCTTTGGGATCATAGGCCAGGATACTCTGACCGGCGACGGCGCTTTCGGCGAAGCGCACGGAGCGTTTGATGATGGTGTCGAAAATGCGGATGTCGTCGCCGTACTGCTGCTGTACGGCCGTTAAAATGTCTCGCGTCAGCGTTGTGCGGGTGTCGGCCATAGTCAGCAAAATGCCTTCAATGGCGAGATCGCTGTTTAGTTTCTTGCGGCGCACGGTTTCGATGCTAGACAATATCATCAACGCGCCGCGGGCGGCCAGGTATTCCGTCTGAATGGGAATGACGACGCTGTCAGCGGCCGTGAGGGCATTGATCACCAGCAGACCCAGCGAGGGATTACAGTCGATGAGAATAAAATCATAATAATCTTGCACACTGGCAAGCATGGTGGCCAGCACACGTTCACGGCTGAGCGTGTTGATGAGTGACAGTTCAATCAGGCTCAGCTCCGGCTGCGAAGGCAGCAGGTGAAAGCCTTCATTTGTCTCGTAAATGGCGTCGCCTACGTTGCTTTCCAGCCCGTCGATTTCGGCCTTAAAGCCATTGTAGATGGTGGGTGAAATATGATCCGGGTCAAACCCGGCGTGCTGGGTGAGGTTGCACTGCGGGTCTAGATCAATGGCCAGGACACGTTTTCCCTGTTCAGCCAGGGCGGCAGCCAGGTTGATGGTGGTGGTGGTTTTGCCTACTCCACCTTTTTGCATGGCGATGGCGATAATTTCCGTCATTTAACCTCCCGAGATATTTCGTCTGGTAGTGGGTTGTCCATAATTTTATAGATGCAGCGCCCGGTATAAGGATTGATGAATGCCTGCATATATAGCATGAAGCGAGTAGCGCGTCAACGAAGTGTCAACCGCGGTTGACAGGTTACATAATGTTTCCCGGGAAACAATTATGTTTACTCACTGCTCCATTTGAGGGGGGAACGGCCGTGTGCCGCCGAGCAGGATGCACAATTAAGGCATTGTTGTGTACAATATAACGCAGCGTGTTATAAATATGGACGCGGTGGTGGTGTAGATGTGTTAGTAGAGGCAATTGAGACTGGCTGCATTCCCAGGCCAGGTCCACAAAACACAAATGGGGTGGCTGCACATGAAAATTGGAAATCGCCAAGTGATCGCAGAAGACGTGTTTGATTATGTTGTCGTGGGTTCCGGTTTTGGAGGAAGCGTCTCCGCGATGCGTCTTTCCGAAAAAGGGTACCGCGTGCTGGTGTTGGAACGAGGCAAACGCTACAACGCCGAAGATTTTCCCAAAACGAATTGGAATGTATTTAAATATTTGTGGCTGCCGGCGGCGCGCTGCTTTGGCATTATGGGGATCAATTTCTTTAACGATATCTGGATTCTCAATGGCAGTGGGGTAGGGGGCGGCAGCCTGGTATATGCCAGCACCCATATCAAGCCCCCGAAAGCCTTTTTCGAGGCCGAAGAATGGCGTGATTTGGCGGATTGGGAAGCAGAACTGACGCCTTTTTATGAAGTGGCTGACCGTATGTTGGGAACGGCCGAGAATCCCAGGTTTTGGCCAGCCGATCAGCGGCTGCTAGAAATAGCTACGGAATTAGGAAAGGAAACCACCTTTAGACCGACGCCGGTGGGCATCTTCTTTGGCGAGCCGGGCCAAACAGTGCCGGACCCGTATTTTGGCGGGCAAGGGCCGGAGCGGACGGGCTGTGTTCACTGCGGCGGCTGCATGGTTGGCTGCCGCCATAACGCCAAGAATACCCTGGATAAGAATTATTTATACCTGGCGGAGCGGCTGGGCACAGAAGTACGCCCGGAAGCGAACGTGCTGGATATACGGCCGTTATACGGCCCTCAGCCCGACGGCGCCCGCTACGAAATCCGCTACGAAAAGGTTACTGACTGGTTGTGGAAGCGGCAAACGGCCGTGCGTGCCCGCCATGTCGTGGTTTCGGCCGGCGTGCTGGGCACGGTTAACCTGCTGCTGAAATGCCGCGACGAGAATGGCTCCCTGCCGCTGCTCTCGCGCCGCCTGGGCCAGATGGTGCGCAGCAACAGCGAAGCACTGATGGGCGTTACCGCCCGCGAAACGGGTGTGGATTATTCCAAGGGCGTGGCCATCACCTCCCACTTCTGGGTAGACGACGTGACCAGCGTAGAACCCGTGCGCTATGCCCCCGGCCAATCCTTCATGCGTAATCTAACCTGGCCCCTGATTAAGTTTGATGGTGGCCTGTGGGCACGCACCAAACGAGCGCTGATTCACGCCGTGGAACGGCCGTCTGACTTCTTTACCGTGCGCATTCTGCCCGACTGGGCGCGGCGCAACACCATCTTGCTCATCATGCAGACGGTGGAAAACCGCATGGCTCTGGTGCGCGGGCGCAGCATCTGGACGCTCTTCCGCAAAAATCTGGTCAGCCAGCGGGATAAATCGCTGCCGATTCCGCCGGTCATCGAAGCGGGCCGCGCCGTGGTCGAAAATTTTGCCGGGAAAGTCGATGGTGTAGCCTGGGCCGGCATGAACGACATCCTGGACATTCCCAATACGGCCCACATTTTGGGCGGCTGCGGCATCGGCGCTGACGAAAGCCGTGGGGTTATAGATGCCAACCACGAGGTGTTCAACTACCCAGGGATGTATATTGCCGACGGCTCCGTCATCCCGGCCAACCTGGGGGTAAACCCCAGCCTGACCATCACCGCGATGACGGAACGGGCAATGAACAAGATCCCGCCCAAAGCCGAAGCAGAAGCAGTGCCGCCGCTGCTAGCCCCCTTGGGGGTAGATGTGAAAGATGGACGAAACGGCCGTTCTCCCCTCAAGGCCGCCCTACCGTTCATGCTGCTTTTAGCCCTTCCCCTGGCTGTTTTGTTCCTCTTCAAAGCCTGGCACAAGAAAGAAATGGAGTAAATCATGAGTCAACCGCATATTCTCCCCTTTGTCAACCCGGCTACCGGCGAACAGTTTGGCCAGGTAGCCATGGCGGCGCCCGACGAGATTACCTTAGCCCACAAAGAGATGCGTCAGGCGTTTCAGGTATGGCGGCGCAAACCCCTCTCCGAACGCATTCGCATTCTGCGGCAGTTCCAGGCAGAAATCATCGATTCAATGGATGAGATCAGCGCTGTGATCAATCAGGACACTGGCAAAAGCCGCCAGGATGGCTGGGTCGAGGTCAATATGACCGTCGACCGGATGCACCAGTATTACAAGCTGGCGCCTAAATGGCTGGCGCGCCGGCGTGTGCCGCCCGGTTTATACATGTTCAAGCAGTATTACACCGAACCCCATCCTTTTGGCGTGGTGGCGGTGATTGGGCCGTGGAATTACCCGTTTGATTTGTGCGTGCCGCCGATGTGCTCGGCGCTGCTGGCCGGCAATACGGTCCTGCTGAAGCCATCGGAGGTGGCTCCGGCAGTGGGGGTGATGATTGAAAAGCTGATCCAGCGCGTGCCAGAACTGGCGCCGTTTGTGCGGGTGCTGCACGGCGATGGGGCGGTGGGCGCCCAGATCGTGGCTTCGCGGCCCGACCTCATTTTCCTCACCGGTTCCACGGCCACCGGGTTCAAAATCGCTCAGGCAGCGGCAGAGACGTTAACGCCCTTCATTTACGAACTGGGCGGCAAAGATCCGATGATTGTGTTCGACTCGGCTGATGTGGCGGCGGCGGCTAAATGGGGTACGTGGGGTGCGTTTTATAACACCGGCCAGACGTGTATGGGCATCGAGCGGGTGTATGTACAGTCAGGCGTATATGATGAGTTTGTAACGGCCGTGCTCGCTCAAACGCGCCAGATCAAAATTGGCTACACCACAGAAACCGACAGCCAGTTTGATATGGGTCCGCTAACGTTTGAGCGCCAGGTCCACATCGTCAAGGATCACCTGCAGGACGCTTTGGATAAAGGAGCGCGCATCCTTACAGGCGGCGAATTGAAGGGCCTGTTCATGGAACCGACGATCTTGGTGGACGTGGATCACAGTATGAAAGTGATGCGCGAAGAGACTTTTGGGCCGATCATGCCCATCATGAAGTTCGATGATGAGTCGGAAGCGATCTGGCTGGCCAATGACTGCGATTATGGTCTGAGCGCGGCCGTCTGGAGCGGTGATATGCGCCAGGCGAAGCGCGTTGCCCACCGGCTGGATGTGGGCTCGGTGAACATCAATGACGCTATTTCCCACTATCCGGTCTCGCTGCTGCCGTTTGGGGGGGTGAAGTTGTCCGGCAATGCGCGCACGCATGGCAAGGAAGAGATCTTGCAGTTCACGCAGATGCGCTCTTATGCCATCGGCGCACCGCCCAATCCCCTGGACATTGCTACCGTTTTTCGCTCGCCGGGCCATTACCGGTTGGGCAAGGCCATCACGCGTTTTGCCTTCGGGGTGACACCGCGACAGCGCCTGGAACCGATCACTGAATTGCTGGGTGAAAATGGGCTGGACGATAAGGTGGGTCAGGCGATAAAGGTGACGGGAGCGGTGGCCGTGGCCACGGCCGTTATCCTGGGCCTGCTCCGTTCACGCAAATAAAAACTGTCCCAGGCATTTGTAGTTCCCCGTGCCTGGGACATATTTCCCCGAGAGTTCAACAGCAAACGTCCATGACGCGCTTATAGGGTGCACGTCTGGTGAACGGCCGTGTTCTTTCAGTCGGTAAAGTCAGTTTGTAAGTTGGCTGGTGACGCTGGAATGATGAGCAAGAAGAAAGGCGTGCGCCGTGTGTGTATGATGGTGAGGCGGAAAGGAACTACCCGAGCTTGAAGCGATCGACTTTGGGTTGGGTGAAGGCCCAATCGCAGGGGACGCTGGCCAGGTTGCAGGCGATGTTGGCGGAACATTTGCGGGCGATGACCTGATACGATTCCGTGTCGGGCATCATATCTGAGGGGTAGATGCGTTGTTCCATGATGCTGGCTTCCTGCTGGATGTACTCGCACCATTTCTTGTCTACAATAATCCATTTGGTTGTGGTCATAATAACCTCCGAAATTGACTCTTGCCGCCGCTGCCGCGTTGTTTGGCGGTGACGGCACTCTACGTGGGGTTTCCCAGATTGGGTTTAGGATAAACCCGACCAGGGGTATCAGACAGTGCCTATTGTCATGTGATGCGGGGATGATGATCACTTTGTCGGTATGACGGAAACGGCCGTTTTCCCTCTTTCTGCCCCTTTCCCTGATGACATTCGCCCAGTGATATTGGTGACATATGGCAGTGGAAACGGCCGTGTGCCTGTGCCACAATCGGACACTGCCGAACTTGTAACGGCCGTGGTGGATGTATGCACGAACTACCGATTACCGAAAACATTCTGGACATCGCTGTCACCTATGCCCAGCAGGCCAGCGCCAAACGTGTAACCGCGCTGCATCTGGTGGTGGGACAGCTCTCGTCCATCGTTGATGATTCCATTCAATTTTATTGGGACATCATTAGCAAAGACACCCTCTGCGCCGGGGCGACCCTGCATTTCGAGCGTATACCGGCCAGGCTGGAATGCCAGGAATGTGGGCATACGTATACCCTCAGCCGCGAATTGATGGTCTGCCCCCAATGTGGCAGCGCTCGTCTAAAAGTTATCGCCGGCGAGGAGTTCCGGCTGGAAAGCATTGAGGTGGAAACCTGAAGGAGTTGCTGTGATGAGCAAAATTGTGCCTGTAGTACAGGAAATCATGAGTGCCAACGATAGCCTGGCGGCCCAAAATCGAGCCAAACTAGACGCTGCGCAGGTAGTGGGGATGAATATTATGGCGTCGCCTGGGGCGGGGAAAACCAGCACCATCCTGCGCACGATTGAAGCATTGGCTGCCGACTATAGGCTGGGTGTTGTCGAAGGAGACACGGCCAACGTCACCATCGACGCCGATAAGGTGCTTGCTGCCGGTATGCCGGCCGTGCAAATCAACACCGGGGGCAACTGTCACCTGGATGCCGTGATGTTAAGCGGCGCGCTGGCGCAGATGCCGCTGGATGAAATTGAACTGCTGATTGTGGAAAATGTGGGCAACCTGATTTGCCCGGCCTCGTTTACCCTGGGAACGCACTTTAATGTGGTCATTGCCAGTGTGCCGGAAGGGGACGACAAGCCGTATAAATACCCCAACATCTATCGCGGCATCGACGCCCTGATCCTCAACAAGATGGATTTGCTGCCCTATATTGATTTTGATCTGGCGTATTTTCGCCAGGGTATTGAAATTTTGAATCCCGAGGCGGCCTTTTTCCCGATTTCCTGCAAAACAGGAGAAGGTGTGGCCGAGTGGATAGAGTGGCTGAAGGTGCGTATGGCGTCTTTGCGCCCGGCCTAACAGGCGCTGAAGGGTTTGGGAAACGGCCGTGCGACTGTTTACTGTTTGCGCACGAACATAGAATCCACGGCCGTTACCCGCGCCGGCAGCCGCATTGTAAAAGTGGTGCCCATCCCCAACTCGCTGACAAAACTGATTTTACCTTCCATCGCCTGGCAGATATGTTGGTTGATGGCCAGCCCTAATCCTGTCCCCCCATACCCCCGCGTAAACGATTTATCGACTTGCTCGAAAGCCAGAAAGATTTTTTCATGTTGATCAGGAGCAATGCCGATGCCCGTGTCTGTTACCCTAAAAATGATCCACTCCCGTTCCTCGGCAAATTCGCGGTTCACACCCAGGGTGATGGACCCGTCTTGGGTGAATTTGGCCGCGTTGCTTAATAGATTTTCCAGTGCGCGCCCCACTTTTGCCTGATCGGCAAACATCTCGCCAATATCGGGTGGCGTCAGGACCATCAGTTCGTTGTTGTTTGCCTCGACGGCCGTTTGCACCTGATTCACCGTCCGCCTCACAAGTTCGGCAATATCAAACGTCTCCAACAAAAACGTTACCTGATCCGTCTCAATCTCCGTGATTTCGAGAATGTCATTGACAATATTGCGCAGCTGTTGGGCCGCCTGTTTGATCTTTTGCGCCAGCTGCCGGTAATCGTCCTTTCCGCTGGCCAATGCATCCTGGCCTATGATATCGGCGTAGCCAATAATTACGGAAAGCGGCGTGCGCAGTTCGTGGCCCATATTGGCCAGGAAAACAGTCTTGGCCTGCGTCGCCTTTTCCGCCAGATTCTTGGCCTGCTCCAGTTCGACTTTCTGCTGCTTTTTATCGGTAATATCGCGAGCGATGCCCAGAATAGCCGGCTCCTGACCGGGTTTGCGCACGAGACGGCCGTTTATCTCCATCACCAGCAGACGATCATCTTTGGTATCAAATTCAAACTCGTAATTGGCAATCCCATCCTGCTGCAGATACTGCCACAGCCTTTCCTCATTAGCTCGCGGCGCAATGCGGTTGAAGTGTTGGCCCACCAGCTCCTGCGGATCATAACCGGCTACTTTGTGTACCGCCTCGTTAATGTACACAAACACCCCATCCAGGTCGAGGACGAAGATGATGTCATTGGCCTGTTCGACCAGGTCACGATACTGTTCTTTTTCCTGGCGCAGCGCCAGGCTCTTTTGGTGGAGATCCGCGACTTCCAGTTGCAAAAGCTCGATGGTTTGTTGGCGAACGGCCGTTTCTTCTTCTTTGCCCTGGATGGGCTGCAACACTCCACGCCACAGCACGTATCCGCCGGCCAGCCCGGAAAACATCGCCACAAGTAGATATGGCCAACTGGGCAAAGTACGGCTAACCAGGGTGTTTACAAGGACGATCCCCAGGGAAAACAGGGTGACAATGAGACACGTACCAAGAAGAGTCAATCTGCGCATGTCGTACTGGCATGTTAGCATAGTTGCATTCGACTGTCACTGATTTTATCCGGTGATATTTATTTTCGATCTGCAGAGTCGTGGGGAAGGGGTTACTCCGCTAAAGACTGGCCGTAACGCAGCGGCCAGTAAGCCAGATGAAGTGCGCAGCCCTCTTCCGGCAAAACGGGACCGATGACGGTAGTCGGCCGTGTGGCGCGCGCCAGCAGCTCCCGGCTGGGCACGACGAAGCGGCCCGTCGCGATATTGCCCAGGGCAACGGCGTCACAGCCGTAAACGATGGTGGGGATGCCGGCCCAGAAAATTGCCCCGGTGCACATGGCGCACGGCTCTGTGCTGGTATAAAGCGTGCACTGTGCCAGCGTTTCGCCGTCCAGCAGGCGGCAGGCCTGGCTCACCAGATTCATCTCGGCGTGGCGGGTAATGTCGCGCTGGGAGAAGATGGTGTTGACGGCCGTCAACAGTACCTGTCCATCCTTCACCAACACCGCCCCAAACGGATGGTCGCCCTGAGCCACAGCCTGCTGTGCCAGTTCATAACATTGGCGGATAAACGGTTCGTGTTCGGTGGTGTCCATAAGGCAATTATAGCTTGTCTCGGGCATCGTCGGCATACCAATCGCCCAGATAACGGCCGTATAACCTAGCGGCTTCGCATAGACGGCACACACAACTTCCCGCCTCACAGCCAGGACCATATTGCCCTAACCGCTGCTGCTCTGTTATGATCGGCATATGGAAAGTCACGCGATGCCCGGTCAGGAAGGACAGTTGGCGGCCCAGCGTATTCTGGCCATAACGGAAGAGGAGCTGCAGCGCATCATTCTCGACGTCCACGATGGGCCGGTACAGCAAATGTTTGCCGCCCGCTCGCAGTTGAGTGCTCTGCAAAACCGCCGCGCCCATGGCGAGTCGATTCCTGAGGCGGATTACGATCTGGCTCTGGAACGTCTGGGCCGGCTGTTGGATGGGGCGCTGGCGGAAATCCGCACGTTTTTGGGAGCGTTCCGTCCGCCCAATTTTGCTCAGCGCGACCTGATCGACATTTTGCAGGATCTGTTGATTTTTCACGAGGAGACCACGGGCTGTGAGGTGTTTTTTGAAGGGCCGGCGCATTTGCAAACGGCCGTTTCCCTGCCCGTCAAGATTGCCTTGTACCGCATTTGCCAGGAAGCGCTGTCCAATGCTTATCGGCACAGCGGCGCTCGCCGGCAGTGGGTGCGTATTCGTGAAAGCGCCGGTTGGCTGGCGCTGGCCGTTTGGGATCACGGCCGTGGCTTTACGCCGCCGCCCCTTACCGGCCCGGCCGCTACGGAACGAGAGGAGCACATTGGTCTGCGCGGCATGAGAGATCGCGTGGCCTTAGTGGGGGGTGCGTTTGACCTGCAAAGTTCGCCCCAGCAGGGCACACGCATTATTGTAAGGGTGCCTGTTCATGAATAAACCAATTCGTGTGATTTTAGCCGATGACCATGCGCTGGTGTTGGAAGGGCTGCGCAGTCTGCTGGGGCCGGAGGAAGACATTGTCGTCATTGCCACGGCCACTGACGGCGAACGTTTGCTGGCGGCCGTGGCTCGTTTCGCCCCGGATGTGGTTGTGGCCGATATTCAGATGCCTTTTATGGATGGGGTGGCCGGGTTGGAGCAAATGCGGCGGCGCTTTCCGCAAACACGCATCCTGGTGCTGACCGCCTATTCCGACGCCGAAACGATACGCGCCGTGCTGGGCTGCGGCGCAGACGGCCTGCTCTTCAAAACCGATCCTCCGGAACAAACCATCCGTGCCATTCGCCAGGTGGCAGAAGGACAGATGGTATTTCCCGCAGCAGCACGGCGCTGGTTGTTTCCGGCTGCTCCCCCGGCCCAGGAGACCGTGTTGTCTTCCCGCGAAGAAGAGGTCCTGACGGCCGTCGCTGAAGGCCTTACCAACGCCGAAGTCGCCGAACGCCTGCATATCAGCGAAAACACCGTCAAGTTTCACCTGCAAAACATTTACCAGCGCCTGGGTGTCACCAACCGTACGGAAGCCAGCCGCTGGTACCTCCAGGAGTACAAATCCTGAACAACGGCCGGATTTGCCCGGATGGCAGCCCCGGTCAGTAAATGCAATTCTGGCCCACTAATCGCCTGATAACGCCTAATATCCATAACTTTTTTCTACACAGGCCCTCGGCGCAGAAAGATGCCTGCCGCAGCATTTTCGTGCCTGAAAGATAGCTTAAAATTAGATTAAATATTAAATATATATTGACAAATAATAGACAGAGCCGTATACTCACTATCAAATCACCTTATAGCTGACCGACACGCTCCACCCGCGATACTGCACGTGCCGGCCGCTGGAGTAACAGCTATGTCTAACCGAGAAATTGTTGTAGAAAACCTGGGTAAGGAGTATCCAGGCGGTGTAACGGCCGTTAATGATGTCTCCTTCCAGGTCAAGTCTGGCCAGATTTTTGGTTTTCTTGGCCCCAATGGGGCAGGGAAGTCCACCACCATCAAAATTTTAACTACCCTGGCGCTGCCCAGCCGCGGCCAGGCTCGTGTGGGTGGTTTCAATGTGGTGGACGAAGCCGAACAGGTGCGCCGCATCGCCGGGGTCGCTTTGCAGGAAATTGGCATTGATCCCCTGATGAAGTCGATGGAACTGCTCACCATGCAAGGGCAGTTGTTCGGGGCCAGCCGTAAAGACGCGACCGCGCGCGCCCACGAGTTGTTGGAGCTGGTGCGCCTGGAAGATGCCGCCGACCGGCGCGTTGGCACTTACAGCGGCGGCATGCGTCGTCGCCTGGATCTGGCCCTGGCGCTGGTCCACAAACCGGAAATCCTCTTCCTCGATGAGCCGACGACGGGCCTGGATCCGGCCAGCCGCCGCGACGTGTGGGAGGAGGTGCGCCGTCTGAACCGCGAATTGGGGATGACCATTTTTCTCACGACCCAATATCTGGAAGAAGCCGACGAATTGGCCGAAGTAGTCGCGATCATCGATCAGGGCGAAATTGCCGTAGAAGGCTCGCCGGCCAGGCTGAAAGCCAGCGTCGGGACAGAGTCGATCAACCTGGCCTTCGACAGCCGCGAAACGGCGGAAACGGCCGTTTCCCACCTCAACGATATGGCCGACAACATCCAGACCGACCGCGACATGGTCCGCCTGTACATGAGCGAAGCCGCGCAAACCATCCCGGCCGTCGTTAACCGCTTGCAGCAGGCTAATCTCAGCCCTATTTCTTTAACCTTGACTCAGCCCACCCTCGACGACGTCTTTTTGCAGGTGACCGGACAGCGCTTGCAAACGGAAGCCGCCAAACCGCAGGCTGCTTAGTTGTTGGAGGACAAAACCATGACAACACCTCATTTATCTGCCCAATCTTACAGGGAAACGGCCGTGCGCAATAACCAGGCAAGCCTGCCCCTGCAAATCGCTCTGGTCACCTGGCGTAACCTGGTCACCATCTTCCGCACGCCCACAGCCCTGATTCCGCCGCTGGTCATCAGCATTTTCTTCCTGGTGATCTACGAGTCCACGCTGGGTAAAGCCGCCGGCTTTATTCCCAATCTCAGCGGCAACAGCTATCTGGGCTTCATTCTGCCCCTGTCTATCGTCAGTTCCTCGTTGTCCGGCTCTGGTATTGCCGCGCAAAACCTGGTACGTGACATCGAAAGCGGCTATTTCGATAAACTGCTCCTTACGCCGGTCAGCCGGACGGCGCTGCTGCTTGGTCCCATATTGGCCGGGGCATTGATCCTGGGCATCCAGGCCAGCGTCGTCATCAGCGTAGCCATGCTGCTGGGCTTGCAGTCGGCCACGGGCTTCGCGGGATTGGCCGCAGTAGTTGGGCTGGCGATTTTGTTGGGGACGGGTTTTGCCGGTTTTACCGTGTCGGCGGCCCTGGGCAGCGGCAGCGCGGCGGCGACGCAGGGAGCGAGCTTCCTCTTTTTCCCTCTGACATTTCTCACGGCCAGCTTTGTGCCGCTGGAACTGTTGGACGGCTGGCTGCAAACGGCCGCTAAACTTAATCCCATCACCTACGTTCTGGAGGCGATGCGCGGCCTGCTCAATACGGGCTGGGACTCCACTGCCCTGTTACAAGGTGTGGCCGCCTGCCTTATCCTGGGCGTGGCGATGTATGCTTTGGCAGTTTATGCCCTTCGCGTGCGGACACGCCGCAGCTAATTTTTAATCCTCCTCAAGTGCGAACGGCCGTTGCCGCCCAAAAGGGCAACGGCCGTTTTTGTTTTCCTCTCGCCTACCCGATCGGGCAGGTACTCCCCCTCAATCCGACGGCTTAAGACTGCCCGATTGCGTGTTTTTTCACAAACACGGCCGTGTTATCCTGCTTGTGTAATTTATCACAAGCGGTTTAGCAGTGCGTGCGCCCCGGCGCGCCACAGGAGAGTGTGAAATGACAGAATTGCTTGCCCCCCGAAAATTGACCCAGCCGCCCACGGCCGTGCTCAGCGACAAATACACAGCCGGCGTCCGCACCTACGCCAGCGGCTATTACGATCCGGATTACGTGCCGAAGGACACCGACCTGCTGTGCGCCTTCCGCATCACCCCCAAGCCGCCCACGGACATGATTGAAGCTGCAGCGGCCGTGGCCGCCGAGTCTTCCACCGGTACCTGGACCGAAGTCTGGTCCAATCAACTGACCGACCTGGAATTTTTCAAGGCGCGGGTTTATGACATCCAGGGGGATATCGCCTTCATCGCTTATCCCATGGATTTGTTTGAAGAGAACAGCGTGGTCAACATCATGTCGTCGATTGTGGGCAACGTCTTTGGCATGAAGGCGCTCGCTGCTCTGCGGCTGGAGGATATGCGTATTCCCACGGCGCTGGTGAAGACTTTTCCCGGCCCCCACGTGGGCATTTACGATGAGCGGGTGTGGGCGAACAAGTGGGAACGGCCGTTGCTCGGCGGCACAGTCAAGCCCAAACTGGGTCTCTCGCCCAAAGCCTACTCCACCATCATCTACGAATGCCTGATGGGCGGTCTGGACACCACCAAAGACGACGAAAACATGAACAGCCAGCCCTTCAGCCGCTGGCAGGATCGCTTCCGTTACGCGCAGGAGGCTGTCGAGCGTGCCATGGTCGAAACCGGCGAATACAAAGGCCACTGGCACAACGTCACCGCTGGCTCCACCCTCGAAAGCCTGAAGCGTATGGACTTCATCAAAGAACACGGCGCCGACATGTGTATGTTCGACTTTATCACCGCCGGGTTTGCCGCCTCCGCCGACGTCTTCGCCCACGCCCGCGACCTGGACATGATTGTCCACTGCCACCGGGCGATGCACGCTGTTTTCACCCGCCAGCATGAGCATGGCATCCATATGCGTGTCGTCGCCAAGTGGCTGCGTCTCACCGGCGGCGACCACGTGCATACTGGCACTGTAGTTGGCAAACTGGAAGGCTCGTGGAACGAAACCCTGGGCATTATCGACCTGCTGCGTGAACGCTCCATTCCGACGAATCCTGAGCACGGCATTTACTTCGATCAGGACTTTGCCGGCCTCAAGAACGTCTGGCCCGTGGCTTCTGGCGGCATTCATGTTCACCATATTCCTGATCTGCACCGGCTGACGGGCAATGACGCTTTTTGGCTGTTTGGCGGTGGCACTCACGGACATCCTCAGGGCAGCCGGGCCGGGGCTACCGCCAACCGGGTAGCCACCGAAGCTATTGCTTGCGGATCCACCCTGGAAGAAGCGGCGCGCAATTCCCCGGAGCTGCGGGATGCTATGGCCTTGTGGGCCGACGTCAGGTTTTAGACGCAAAACTGATGCGTGATCCGTGAAGCGTGTGACGAAAGTTTTCACGCTTCACGCCACATGCTTCACGCCGGAGGTTGACCAATGAATCGTAAAGTGATCATGCTGGGCATTGCCGGCGACAGCGCCGCCGGAAAAACGACGCTCAGTAAAGGCATCGTCGAAGCGCTGGGGCCAGACCAGGTGACGGCCATCTGCTGCGACCATTACCACCGGTATAACCGGGTGCAGCGCAAGCAGTTGGGCATCAGTGCTTTGTCGCCGGAAGGCAACTACATCGACATTATGGAGCAGCATTTTCGCCTGCTGCGGGAAGGCCAACCGATCTTGAAGCCGGTCTACAACCACAGCACGGGCGACTTTGATGCGCCAGAGTACGTCAGACCGACGAAGTTTGTTATTGTAGAAGGCTTGCTGCCCTTTCACACGCGTGTGATGCGGCTTTGTTTTGACGTGAAAGTGTATTTGAATCCGCCGGAAGATTTGCGCCACAAGTGGAAGATCAAGCGGGACACGACCAAGCGCGGCTATACGGCCGAACAGGTTCGCTCTTCCCTGGCGGGGCGGGCGGATTTGTCGCCACGTTACATTCAGCCGCAGCGGGCCGTGGCCGACATGGTGGTGAGGTTTCAGCCGCCGGCGGGCCGCGCCGAGGAAACAGGAGGTCATCTGGATGCCAATCTGGTTTTGCGCCCGACCATTCCTCATCCGGATATGATGGATATTTTGCAGCACAGCGGCAATGGTACACAACCGGCGATGTGGTTAGAATTGGGTCGATATGAGGGTAAACCAGTTGATTTTTTGGAAATATCCGGTAACGTAACCGCCGACAAAGCTCGCGAACTGGAAGAGGTGATTCAAGGTCATTTGCCGGACGGCCGTGCGCTTGATCTGGATCGTCTCGGCCGCTTTCAATCCGGCCTGGTCGAAGAACGCAGCTATCCACTAGCCCTGACTCAGTTGCTGATTGCCTATCATATGATTACAGCCGGCGAGCTTGTATTTACATAATCCTGACGTGGCTAGAGAGACGCACACCAGGCTGTCATCTGCGTTCCTCGTCAGGCAAAACCACGTCAGAACAGGAGAACAGACGATGAGCGATGAACTATCCACAGCCTTGCGTCCGGTGGCCAATACCATTCGCGTGTTGGCCATGGATGCCGTGCAAAAAGCCAACAGCGGCCATCCCGGCTTGCCAATGGGCATGGCCGACGTAGCCTCGCTGTTATGGGCGCGTTATCTGAAGTTTGATCCGCAGAAACCCGGCTGGCCCGATCGGGACCGGTTTGTATTATCGGCCGGGCATGGCAGTATGCTGCTCTATGCGCTGCTGCACCTCAGTGGCTACGATCTCCCTCTGGAGCAGCTTAAGCAGTTCCGGCAGTGGGGCAGCCACACGCCGGGTCACCCAGAAGTGCATGAAACGCCGGGCGTAGAGACAACGACGGGACCGTTGGGGCAGGGGATTTCCACGGCCGTTGGCCTGGCCCTGGCCGAACGCTGGCTGGCCGCCCGCTTCAACCGCCCCAACTTCAACCTGGTCGATCACCACACCTACGTCATCGCCAGCGATGGCGACCTGATGGAAGGCATCTCCCACGAGTCCAGTTCGCTGGCCGGCCATCTGGGCCTGGGCAAACTGATCGTCTTTTACGACAACAATCACATCAGCATCGATGGTTCTACCGATTTGGCTTTTACCGAAGACGTGGTGGCGCGCTACCAGGCCTATGGCTGGGGCACGTGGCGGGTGGACGGCCATAATCCCGACGAGGTTGCTGTTGCCGTGGAAGAGGCGCTGGCGGATGGGGAACGGCCGTCGCTTATCGCCTGCCGCACCATCATCGGCTTTGGCAGCCCCAATCGCCAGGGGACGGCCAAAGCCCACGGCGAGCCGCTGGGCGTGGACGAAGTCCGCCTGACCAAAGAGGCCCTGGGTCTGCCGCAAGAACCGTTCTGGACCGATCCGGCAGCGTACCAGATTTTGGGCGCGGCCGGCAAAGCCGGGGCCGATGAACATGCCCTCTGGCGCGACTGTCTGGAGCAATATATGGCTGCCTATCCCGCCGAAGGCGCCGAGTTCAAGCGGGTGATGCACGGCGAACTGCCTAAAGGCTGGGATGATTTTACGGTAGCGTATGATGGGCCGGAGGCCACGCGCAACACAGCCCACAAGGCGCTCAACGTTCTGGCGCAGCGTGTGCCCGAGCTGCTGGGCGGCTCGGCTGACCTGACCGGCTCCAACAAAACCGACTTGAAAGGGGCGGCCGACATCCAGCGAGGGGCGTTTGACGGCCGTTATCTACATTTTGGCGTGCGCGAGCATGGCATGGGGGCCATCATGAATGGGCTGGCCCTGCACGGCGGCGTCATTCCCTATGGCGGCACGTTCCTCATTTTTTCCGATTACATGCGGCCCACCATTCGCCTGGCGGCGCTGATGAAGTTGGGCGTGATTTACGTCTTTACCCATGATTCCATTGGCCTGGGCGAAGATGGTCCCACCCATCAGCCCATCGAGCAGCTGGCTGCCCTGCGTGCCATCCCTAATCTGACCGTCTTTCGTCCGGCGGATGGCTATGAATCGGTGGTGGGCTGGAAAACGGCCGTTGCCCGCCGCACCAGTCCCACCGCTTTTGCCCTTACCCGGCAAAAACTGCCCCTGCTGGACCCCAAACTGGCGGAGGGCGCTAAAAACGGGGCCTACGTTCTGGTCGACGTGGACAATCCGCAAGTTATCCTGATGGGGTCCGGCTCAGAGGTCCATATTGCCGTCGCCGCCCAAAAGCAGTTAGCCGAGCAGGGCGTGGCTGCCCGCGTGGTCTCCTTCCCCAGCTGGGAACTGTTTGAAGAGATGCCGCCGGACTACCAGGAGATGGTGCTGCCGACGGCCGTTACTGCGCGTGTGGCCATCGAAGCGGGCGTTGCCCAGGGCTGGTGCAAATACGTCGGCCAGCGCGGCAAGGTCATTTCGCTGGAACACTTCGGCG
The DNA here is from genome assembly GCA_020634395.1 of Ardenticatenaceae bacterium. Classification (GTDB taxonomy): domain Bacteria; phylum Chloroflexota; class Anaerolineae; order Promineifilales; family Promineifilaceae; genus Leptovillus. Next base: position 261,903 of record JACKBU010000002.1, read on the forward strand.
CATCGGCGCCGTATCAGACGCTTTACCAGGAATTTGGTCTGACGCCGGAAGCCGTAACAGCGGCGGCGGTGAAGTTGATGGGGTGATGGGGTGAGCGGGTGATGGGGTGGCCATCTTTTCAACCCAACCCATCACCTCTACATCCCCTCACCCTCCCGCGTTCAAAAGGATCACCTATGCAAGCAGTCAAACTCGCGCCCAGCATTTTATCGGCTGATTTTTCCCGCCTGGGCGAACAGGTGACAGAAGCCCTGGAAGCCGGAGCGGAGCACGTGCACGTGGATGTGATGGATGGTCACTTTGTGCCCAACATCACGGTTGGGCCGTTGATTGTGAAGGCGGTACGGCCGTTTGCCAGCCAGTACGGCGCGCTCGTCGACGTCCACCTGATGATCGAATACCCCGAGCGTTATCTGGAAGCGTTTGCCCAGGCCGGCGCGGACATCCTCACCGTGCACGTGGAGACGTGCCCTCATCTGCACCGCACGCTGCAGGCCATCGGCGAGCTGGGCGTCAAACCGGGCGTCACGCTGAACCCGGCCACGCCGCTGATCACCCTGGAGGAAATCCTGCCCATGGTCGACCTGGTGCTGATCATGTCGGTGAATCCCGGCTTTGGCGGTCAATCCTACATCCCCGGCAGCACCGACAAAATCCGTCGCCTGCGCCAGATGCTGGACGCCATCGGCTCGCAGGCGGATTTGTCCGTCGACGGCGGTATCAAGCCGTTCAACGCGCCCGAGGTTGTAGGCGCGGGCGCGAATGTGTTGGTGGCCGGCAGCGCGATTTTTGGCGACGGCCGTTCCGTCGCCGAAAACATTGCCGCGTTTAGAGAAGCAGTCTGGTAGTTGGGTAGTCAGGTAGTCAGGTGGTCAAGTAGTCAAGACTACACGACTACAAGACTATTCGACTACTCGACAAATCAACTATGTCCCTAAAAGCCATTATTTTTGACGTAGACGGAACCATCGTGGACAGCGAGAAAGACGGCCACATGGCCGCCTGCAACGAAGCTTTTGCGACGATGGGGTTCGACATCTGCTGGAACTGGGCGCAGTTTTCGCAGATGTTGACCATGCCGGGCAACCGCCAGCGGATGCGGCTGGCCCTGTCGGAGCGGTATCCAGAAATGGGCGAGGCGGAACTGGACGAAACGGCCGTGCGCCTGTTTGCCCTCAAAAAGAAACTGTTCATCGAAAAATACATCTACCAGGTTCCGGTCCGCGAGGGGGTCGTGGCGCTGATGGAAGAAGCGCTGGCCCATAACCTGAAACTGGCCATCGTCACCATGTCCCACGAAGCCCAGGTAAAAGCCCTGCTGGCCCACCATCTTCCCGATTATGCCGCCCGCTTCCAACCGATTTTGGGCAAACCCACCGGCTCCAAAACGGCGCCGGATGCGCCGCTGCACCGGCTTTGCCTGGCCCACCTAAACCTCTCCCCCACCGAGGCCGTCATGATCGAAGATTCCGCCATCGGCTGCCAGGCGGCGCAGCGCGCCGGTATTCCCTGTGCGGTCTTTTACAACGAGTACACTCACGGTGAAGATTTCCGCGGCGCCGCCCTGGTGGCGCGCAGTCTGGCATATTTTGATTTGCAGCGCCTGGCCGACCTTTGTCTGCCGGGCAATCATCAATCCTGAACCTGAGAAAAAGAAACTGGCTGTCCCAAAGCACAAAAAAAGGACTCCGCGGAGTCCTTTTTTATTGCCGGTTAGAAGGGCGCATCGCCCACCAGACTTTGGTGCCATTCGGTGAGGAATTTCATCGCTTCCTCGAATTTGCGCTGGGGCATGAGCTTGTACGAGGTGATGCCAAACTTACGGTACAGCTCGCCGTAACACGCCCCAAATTCATTGCGCCCGGTCTCTTTGCCCAGGGCCAGGGCGACGGCTTTCACCGCCTGGCTGATCTGGCTGGCCTGCGCTTCGGTGACCACGTCGCTGCCGGAAAGCTGCTCTTCGACGCTGGTCAGGCGCTCTTCGACGTTTTCCAGGCGGATTTCGGTGTCGCCCAGCCGCCCTTCCAGCATGATCTGCTGCTTGGCGAGTTTGACAATCGCCATGGCCATTTTGTAGGCCTGCACGGCGTCGGTATCCTGGTCCAGAAGCTCCTCAAAGCGGGCGTCGGCCGTCAGGCGGCCTTCCTGGAACGCTTCCCACAAAACGGCCGCTGCCTCCTCCTGAAAGCGCTCCAGTTTGGGGCGGATGTCTTCTTTAACGGCCGTTACCCGAATCCCCGACAGCCACAACGGAATCAGGTCCGCTCGCAGCACATACCCACTCTGGGTACCGCCGGGGGTAGACAATTTGTCTACCCCTTTTAGCCCTTTGCTTAACACGGAGTGGCGCTCAATGCGCCGCCGCTGCCCCTGGGCGTCCAATCCCAGCGCGCTGCACATTTGGGTGAGGCCGGCATAAATGCGGCTGTCATCGGCGCGCACGGCCGTCAGGTCATCGCCATAAAAATCAATCGTTTTTTGGGTAAGCGGAATCAAAGAATTTGTTTGGCTCATGGGTAATTATCTTCTCTGTCAACCAATGTGTGCTGCCGTTAAGTGTATCATATTCACCCATCTGAGGGTGGCAAATGGCGAATGGGTTGTAAATTGCACACCGTTGGGGTAGATCATTTGGCTACCCCTTTGCGTGATGCGTGATGCGTGAAATCTCTATGTCACGCATCACGCATCACGCATCAGACCACATCCCACGAATCCCCCAAGGGCCATTTCCCTTACCGTATCCTTACATGAAAATGAGCGGAGGTTGGGTATACTGGAGGTGGTATGACTTGAAACTAACCATAACAAGGGGGCAAACATGCGCAAAAACATTGTGATCATTGGCGGCGGACCGGCCGGATTGGAAGCGGCGCGGGCGGCAGGCAGAGCCGGCGCGCAGGTAACGCTGGTCAGTAACGAGGGGCTGGGCGGCCGGGCGGGCTGGCACAGCCTGCTGCCCAGCAAAGTGTGGTTAACGGCCGTCGATTCCCCCATCCCCGAGGCAGATCCGGCCGCTATCGTGGGCCAAATCAAGGCAGTCAAACAGGCGTGGAGCGCCCAGCGGGCTGCGGAACTGGCGGCTTTAGGCGTGCAGGTGGCCTCCGGCACGGCCGTTTTCACCGATCCCCACACCATCACGCTTACCGCCGCCGCCGGCCAGCAAACCCTTACCGCCGACGCGTTTATCGTCGCCAGCGGCTCTGTGCCCATTTTCCCGCCGGCCATGAAACCCAACGGCAAAACCATCCTCGCGCCCCGTTTTGCCAGCGCTCTGGACAGCCTGCCGGACAGTGTGGTGGTGGTAGGCGCAGGCGTCACCGGTGTGGAATTTGCCTATCTGTTCAACCGGCTGGGGCTGGAAGTGACCTGGATCATCGACCAGTTTGGTGTTTTGCCTGCCTTTGACGCGGACACGGCGCAGGCGCTGAAAGAAACCCTGGCGCAGCGCGGTGTAAAACTGGTGGAGGGCCACATGGCTGATCATATCGACCAGACGGAGGCGGGCGTAGAAGTGGTAACCACGGACAACGGCCGTTATCCTGCCGCCCTGGCTTTCCTGGCGATTGGCCGCAGGCCCGATACCGCCAATTTGAACCTGGAAGCGGCCGGATTGAGTCTGGACAGCGGTGTGGCAGCCGTGGACGTGTACGGCCGTTCCGCTCAACCGCACATTTACCTGGTCGGTGACGTCACCGGCGCGCCGATGATTGCCAATCGGGGCATGGCCCAGGCGCGAGTGGCCGGACTGCACGCCGCCGGACTAGACCCTGCACCTTTTCGCGAGGATACAGTGATCGCCGCCGTTTATTCCGAGCCGCAGGTGGCGCAGATTGGCCGTCTGAACGGCGTAGGTGTGTGCACGGTGCAGGCTCCTTACACGGCCACGTTGAAAGGTCATTTGCTGCCCCAAGAAAAGGCCTTTTTGAAGCTGGCGTATGATGAGAAGAACGGCCGTATTATGGGGGCAACGGCCGTTGGCCCTCATGCCGCCGACGCCCTGGCCCCGGTCGCCGTTGCCCTGCAAGCCAATCTCACTGTGAGCGATCTGATGGCGCTCTACGGCGCGCATCCCACGGTTAGCGAGCTGGCTTTCATCGCCGCTCGTCAGGCCTCAATTTTGGGCTAAACTAACGGCATGATCACCAGCGCCACCATTCTCGTCGTGGAAGATGAGGCCAGCATCCGTAATATTGTGCGCACGTATCTGGAGAGCGCGGGGTTTACGGCCGTGTGCACCGACAACGGCCTCGACGCTCTCAAAATGGCCCGCCAGCACAACCCCGACCTCATCATCCTCGATTTGAACCTGCCGGGCATGGATGGCATCGAAGTTGCCGCCCGCTTGCGGGAAGAATCAGACGTCTACATCCTCATGCTGACGGCGCGCAGCGAAGAAAGTGACCGTGTCGCCGGCCTGCGCATCGGCGCAGACGATTACCTGACCAAACCCTTTAGCCCGCGCGAACTGGTAGCCCGCGTGGAGGCCATCTTGCGCCGCGCCCGCGCCGTTGGCCCGATGACGCCGCGCAACGTTTTCCACTTTCGCCACGTCACCGTCGACGCCGACGCCCACGAAGTATGGGTGGGCAACGACGTGCTCAGCCTCACCACCACCGAATTCAGCCTGCTGCTGGAACTGGCCCGCCATGCCGGCCGTGTGCTAACCCGCGAACAGCTGATCGACCGGGTGTGGGGCGTGGATTTTTACGGTAATGATCGCGTGGTAGACGTGTACGTGGGGCAGGTGCGGCGCAAGCTGGAGCAGGCTACCGGCGAAACGCTCATCCAGACGGTGCGCGGCGTGGGTTACAAGTTCAACGATGAGCAAGCGTAACATGGACTGTAAAATTAGCGCTGAGCAGTGCAGCGTGGGTTACAAATTCAGCGACGAGCAAGCGTAGATGGGCAGATTGTGGCGGCAGTTGCGCTGGCGCATCGTCGCCGCGCAGATGGTGGTGGTGGTCGTGGGGGTGGCGCTGGTGCTGTTGATGGCCTACGTCATCCTCGGCCTGTTTGCTCCTCCCGGCGTGCTCGCCGAGTTGGATGCGTTTCGTCGTTCGGTTTTTACGGCCGTTTCCGTCGCTGCCTTTGGCGCCATCATTGCCGGATTGATGACCAGTTTTTGGCTGGCGCGGGAGATTTTACGGCCGTTACGCCAGATCACCGCCAGCAGCCAGCGTCTGGCCCACGGCCACTACACCGAGCGCGTGCCCGTCCCTGCCAGCGACGAGCTGGCCCAGATGGCCGAAAACTTCAACCAGATGGCCGCCGCCCTGGAGCAGGTGGAGCAGCAGCGTGTCGCGCTTATCGGCAACGTTTCTCATGAACTGCGCACCCCGCTGGCCGGACTAAACGGTTACCTGGAAGGCCTGATGGACGGCGTCTTCCCCGGCAACGAGGAAACTTTTGCCCTGATGGACCATGAAGTGCGCCGCCTGCGCCGCCTGGTCGACGACTTACAGGCGCTCTCGCGCGTGGAAGCGGGGCAAATCACCTTGCAGTTGGCCGACTTTGACCTGATTCCCCTGGTGGAGCGGGTTTTGCGGCAGTTGGGGCCTTCGGCTGAGTCGCAAGAGCTGCAGATGGAGGCGGATTTTGCCGTGCCGTCCCTCTCCGTCCGCGCTGATGCCGACCGGGTGGCCCAGGTGCTGCTCAATCTGGTGGGTAATGCCATTCGTTACACGCCAGAAGGGGGACGCATTGTTGTGGAGGTGAAGGCTGCGGAACGCACGGCCGTCGTGTCTGTGAGCGATACGGGCGTGGGTATTCCGGCCGAGGCGCTGCCATACGTGTTCGAGCGGTTTTACCGGGTGGATACGTCACGCACGCGGCGCAGCGGTGGTTCCGGCGGCAGCGGCATTGGGCTGACCATCTCGCGGCATCTGGTATGGGCGATGGGTGGGGATTTAACGGCCGTTAGCCCCGGCCCCGATCAGGGCAGCACCTTCAATTTTACCCTCCCCCTGGCGAGCAGACCCAAATAGACAACGGGTGAGATAGATTTAGCGCCTGGATACGGATTTTCCGCTTTAACCGTCAGAATCCGTCTAGTCCATTAAATCTGTGGGCCTATTTCTTCTTGCCCCACAGTCTGCTGCCCGGCCCGTTTCTGCCAAAACCAGCCAAAAACCAATCGCCAGACAAGCACAAACAGGCTGCCCACCGTCAGTGTCACCAGCAAGAAAGCCGGGGGGATATCGCGGCGCAGGATGAACGCCCGCAGCATCACTGCCAGCGGCGCAGCAATAAACCAGGCGTTCAAGCCGCGAATGAGCAAGAATCGCAGCCGTATCTCTTCTGCTTTTAGCGGTATGGCCCGTGCTACCCACGCGACCGTCACCCAGGCCAGCAGAAAAGGAAAGCCGGTGCGCAGCAGTCCCAGCAGTGGGTGTCCCGCATCCACCGTGTTGTGGTCACGTTGCCCTACAAATACAAAAAGCAGAACGGCCAGCAAATCGCCGGCCAGCACCACCCAGGGAACCCAGCGTATTGACTTATTTGACATAATCACCTACTCGATTTTTGCAAACCAGAGGTTCGCACTTCCATTTAGCAAGGGATTGTACCGTGAAAGAGAGGCCAGAAAAAGCAGGGCACGCTTCCGCGGGCGCGCCCTGCTGATTCGAGGTCGGTTGGGGTAGCAGACCTCAGGGTTAGGGGACTAGTGATTGCCGCCGGAACCGGAACTGGTGTTGGAACCGGAGTTTGGGTTTTGATATTGGGCGCCATTCTGGCTTTGTCCGCCGATTGGCATGCCACTATCGCTGCCGCCGGGCATACCGCTGCCGTTACCGGCGTCATCGGGTTGGGGACCATACTGGTTGCCACTCGCACAGCCCTGGCATTCACCGGGGGACGGGTTGTTGGAGCCAGTTGGGCCCTGACCATTGCCAGAACCAGGCGTGGCTGCCGGTTCGCCAGGACCAGGACCTACACCCGGCTCTTCCGGCTGGGGACCATGACGGCCGGGACCGTAGGGGCCTGCACCTTGCGATGTGCCGCAGTCGCCGGTGGCACATGGACCAAGCCGCACAGGCGCGGTAAGCGGCTGCGTGGTGGAGATCGTTACTGTGGGGCTGACAACGCCGCCGGGTTGGGGTGTCATTTCCGGCTGCGGAGGAGCGGCGTCCGGGCGGTTGGTGGTGTGGCGCCAGCGCAACGTTTGCGGATCTTGCAGTCCGGCGGCAACTACTTCACCGGCGTTTTGCAGCATGGTGCGGGCCTGGGTAAGGGCGCCTTGAGGGGCTTCGGGGGCCTGAGCCTGCACCTGTGCCATAGTGCGGGTACGGGTCTGGACCATTTCCTGGATTTGCAGGAGTGCACCAGCCATAGATTGTTCTGGCAGTTGCCCGGCCAGATCGAGAGCGGTTTCCAGATGGTATTGTAAGCGGTTGAGGGAGGCGTCATCGGGAACATGATCGGCCAGGGCTAGCTGCTCCATTTCGCGGAGGCGTTCGGCGGCCAGGTCGGTGTGCAGGGCAACGGCCGTTTCCGGGTCGTTTGCCAGCGCCAGTCGGGCATCTTCCAGGGCGATTTTGACCGGGTAAACGGGGGAATCGGGGAGGCTGGCGGCGGCGCTAACGGCCGTTCCACCGGCCGCACCAAGAATAATCGTCAGGGCTACAGCGGCTTTCAAAATCAGGCTGCTCATCGTGTTACTCTCCTTTTGTCTTATGTTCTGATGGCCGAACCGGGGAAGGGCGGCCACTATCCAATCATTAAGACGTGCGAGTGGGCCGGGAGATACGGCCGTGGGCAGTAGTTGGTTAGCTTCAGCCAGAAAAGCGGCCCGATCAGCCTGTTGAGCAGCGAGATCAGGCTCGGAGATGGGCGGCAGGGTAGTCAACACGGCCGTTACCGGCAGCAAACGGGTCAGGCCTTCCGCCTGTTCGGAATAATCTTGCAAGATAACGGCCGTTGGTTCGCCGTGCAGTTGGCGCTCCAGGGCCATATCTAACGTGTCGTCGAAATGTGGCGTCATAACGTAACTTCCTCCTCGACCGGCAGCAGCTGCCGCTGCAGAGCTGCGATGGCGCGGTGCTGCAGGGCCTTCACCGCCCCAATCGGCTTGGCAATGATGCGGGCGATTTCCTGATTGCTAAGCCCGGCAAAAAACTTCAGGGCAATGACTTGTTGCTGATCCGGCGTGAGCTGCCGCATAGACCGGCGTACCCGGTCCGCGGCGATGTGCAGTTCGGCCAGATGCACAGGATCATCATCGGCGGCCACAAACTGCTCCAGCAGGGGCAGGTGGTGGCGATGCTGCTGGCGGCGGTAGTAGTCGACGATGGTGTTGTGGGCTACCCGATATAACCAGGCCTGGAGATATTGGTCCGGGCCATTGCCTTTTTGTAACGATTGTAAAAAACGATGAAACACTTCGGCTGTCAGATCGCGGGCCGTTTCCTGGCTGTCTACCTGCCGATAGACGTAGCGATAGAGCGGCGGCTGGAAGGCATCATAGATCGCCGCCAGCGCCTGCCGGTTGCCCCGTTTTGCCTGCTGCAGCAGTGCGTCGTAGTCGTTGGCCATGTTGGCTGATTCCTGTAACACTGTAGACGCATGGAGAGCAAAAAGGATACGGCCGTTACTTCGTTTCTGGAGCGGCTCCCCATGACGAAGATTACATTGTCCACAGTATAACCGGAAAAACGGCCGTATAGCCAGCAATCTAGGCGATACCCGGCCTTTGTGGTAAAACGGCCGTATGGAAACTTCTATACAAGCCTCCGAACTTGAGCCCGAAAAGGGAAAGTGGCCGGGCCGCCTGATGGCCCTGCTGGTGTTTGGCGCGATTGGGTTGCTTTCATTTTGGCTGCAGGCGCGAGCCTGGCTGGCCCCCGGCTTTGGCGGCGTCCCCTCCGATACGCAGGCTCTAACCGATACGCTGCTCCAGGTGATCTTGTTAGGGGTACCCCTGCTTGTGCTGGCCTGGCGCTGGCCTCACCCCCGTTACCGGGCTATGTTCCAGACCTGGTTGTGGGGCTGCGGCCTGCTGCTGGCGCTGGGCTGGGCGCGTATCGTGCCGCCGGCGCAAAGCCAACTGGCTCTGTGGCTGCAGTTAGCCGGGGCGCTCGTCTGGCTGGCGATCGTTTATGGGGTTTTGTGGCGCAACCGGCTGCCGGCGGCGAACTGGTCTGCGCTGCCGCTGGCCGTCGGGTTGACGGCCGTTACCCTTTACCCCTGGTTGGGATGGGGCGCACTGGGTTCGCCGCTGGACGTGCTGCTAGGTTTGCTGCTGGCAACGGCCGTCGGCACGGCCGTCAGCCTCATCGTCGGACGTTTCTGGCTGGATTCACTAAATGATTTGTCGCGCGGCGCACGCCACGACGCGCTCACCGGAGGTTTCGTCATTGGCGTGCTCCTGCTCATCGTTGCCAGCAGCCTGAGCCTGAACGGGGCGCAGCTGGCGCTGATGATTGGTCTGCCATCTTTGGGCTGGCTGGCGGCCGGCGTGGCTGGCTGGGGACAGGCAAAGGCTTCGACCGCCAATTGGCCAGCCGTAGCGGGGGTGGTAGCCCTGGGAACGGCCGTACCCCTATGGTTTATAGACACAGACGCCATGAGCCTCATCGCCACCGATTCCATTCTGGCTTACTCGATGCTGGCCGCCCTGGTTTCGCTGGGAATGGCCTGGCTGTTGGGCGCACTCCTGGTGCTGGCGGCCGGGCGTGGCCAGACGTTTTATCAGGGTCCGGTAGGGTGGGGGATAACGGCCGTGGCCCTGATTCTTGGCGGGGTCATTTACGCCCAGGGCGGCCAGACTGGTTTCCACGGCGACACCCTTTTCGTGGTATTACGCGAACAGGCGGACGTTTCGGCCGCCGCCGAGATGGATGACTATGACGCGCGCCGCCAGTTCGTCTACGATACGCTGGTGGCTCACGCCGACAATACGCAGGCCGATTTGCGCGCCAGCCTGGACCGGCTGGGCATCGCCTACACGCCCTACTACCTGGTAAATGGCCTGGAAGTCGCCGGGGGTTGGCCAATCAAATTGTGGCTATCCACCCGGCCGGAGGTAGACCGGATTTTGCCGAATCCGGTGCTGCGTCCCCCGCAAGGCATGTCGCTGGCGCTGCCGGCTACCGGCAGTCGTCCAGAAACGCCGCAGTGGAACCTGACGAGCATTGGCGCGACGGCCGTGGTTCAGGATTTGGGCATCACCGGGGCCGGTATCATCGTCGGCCAGTCCGACTCTGGGGCCCAGTGGGACCATCCCGAACTGCTGGCTTCTTATCGCGGCCGTGACGGCGACCACAACTACAACTGGTATGATCCCTGGAACCACACCGATGCGCCCGTGGATCCCGGCGGGCATGGGACGCATACCCTGGGCTCCATCGTCGGGGAGACGGTGGGCGTGGCTCCCGGCGCAACGTGGTACGCCTGCGCTAACCTGCCGCGCAACGTCGGCAGCCCGGCGCGGTACCTGGATTGTATGCAGTTTATGCTGGCTCCCTTTCCTCTGGATGGCGATCCGCTGCGGGATGGCGATCCGCTGCGATCGGCCAACGTGCTAAACAATTCCTGGGGCTGTCCCCAGGCCTTCGAGGGCTGCGATCCCGATTCGCTGCGCCCGGCGGTGACGGCGCTGCGAGCGGCGGGTATTTTTGTTGTGGCCTCGGCGGGCAATGAGGGACCGGCGTGCGGCACCATCGCTGCGCCGCCGGCCTTGTACGACGCCGCTTTTTCGGTAGGCGCTGTTGATGAAGCCGGGAATCTGGCCTCTTTCAGCAGCCGTGGCCCGGTGACCGCCGATGGCAGCGGGCGTACCAAACCGGATATTGTGGCGCCCGGTGTCCAGGTGTTGTCTTCGCTGCCGGGCAATGGATATGGGCTGTCGGATGGCACGTCGATGGCCGGACCGCATGTCGCCGGAGTGGTGGCCTTGATGTGGTCGGCCAATCCGGAGCTGATTGGTGATATTGAGCGGACGGAGGAGATTTTGCAGACCACGGCCACGCCGTTCGATGGCCAGGTGGGCACCTCACTCCTGGCCGATGTGGTGGCGCAGTTTGAAGATGCTGGCATGGACCTGCCGGTGCAAGCTCCGACGGAAGATGCTACCGGTCTGGGGGCGTGTTACCGCGAAGGGGACAGTGTGCCCAATGATCTGACGGGATATGGCACTGTAAATGCGTATGGGGCGGTTGAGATGGCTTTAAACGGCCGTTCTGTGCCATAATAGGGTAGATCTTGGGGATATTGCTTCCATGCCCTCAACACCACTACTTGCAAAGATAATCCCTGGAAAACTCTTTGACCAGCTAAGCGTATAGTTGGTTACTTACAATCTTTGGCCTGAAGGAGGCAAGCGATGGGTATTTTGAGTTGGATTATTTTTGGAGCACTGGCCGGTTGGGTGGCCAGCATGATTGTTGGCCGAAACGATCAGATGGGCTGCCTGGCGAACATTGTGGTAGGTATCATTGGCGCTGTCATCGGAGGCTGGATTATGAGCATCTTCGGTGGCTCTGGCGTTACCGGTTTCAATATCACCAGCTTTATTGTGGCCGTTATTGGCGCGGTGGTCTTGTTAGCCATTCTGAATTTGATTTTGGGCCGGCGCTAAGTAAAAGAAACATTGCAGCAGCAAAAAAAAGCGGGAGCGGGCACAGACCCCTCCCGCTTTTTTATTACCAGGAAGTTCTATTTTTCAACGGGCAGCCCGGCTTGCTGCCAGGCCACGATGCCACCTTCCATATTGTGGACGTTTGTGTAGCCGTTCTGACGCAGGAAGTCGGCGGCCTGGCCGCTGCGGTTGCCGCTGCGGCAGGTCATGATGACCGTTTTGTCGGTGGGGATTTCGTTGAGGCGGTTGGGCAGGTCACCCAGGGGGATGAGCGTAACGCCGGGAATATGGCCTTCGTCGTACTCGAACTGTTCGCGTACGTCAAAGAGGACCACGTCTTCCCGGTCCTTCACCTGGGCCACAGTTTGCGGATCAATGGTGTCAGGCAAATTAAGCTCGGCATCGGCGGCCGCAACCGGCGCTGTTGGCGACACGGCCGTATCGGTGCTGCCCCCGCAGGCGGCCAGAGCCAGCAGCAGAACCAGTACCACACCTAAAAGCCAGAGATATTTGTGTTTCATTGGGGTAACTCCTTAACGATTCAAAAATTCACCCTCTCTTTTACCATAGAATGGGGATGATTGTGAAATTCCTTACATAACCATTACACAGCTCTTACCGGCTGTTTATATGGGAGGGGTATGCTTGTCTTGTTATTGTTCACAGCAAAGGTGTTGGGGTGTTCAGGTGTTTATGTGTGAGTGTGAGAAGATGCCTGAACATCTGGACATGACAAAATCAATCGTAACGGCCGTGTGTAAACGGCCGTATCCCAAGGAGAATCACATGTCTTTGTTACAAGAAGCCGACCGGAACCACCTGATCAATGAATTTCAAGCGCTCACCGAACCGGTGAAACTGGTCATGTTCACCCAAGAAATGGAATGCCAATACTGCCGCGAAACCCGCATGATCAGCGAGGAAGTCGCTGAGCTTTCCGACCAAATATCCGTCGAAATCTACGACTTTGTGCGCGACCAGGAAATTGCCGAAGCGTACAACATCGATAAAATCCCGGCCATTGCCATCGTGCGCGGCGGCCAGAAACCCAAAGATTACGGCATACGCTTTTACGGCATCCCCTCCGGCTACGAGTTCAGCTCACTCATCGAAAACATTATGATGGTCTCTCGGGGCGAGTCGGGCCTGACTGCTGAAACCAAAGCCTGGGCTGCCAGTTTGCAGGAGCCGGTTCATTTGCAAGTATTTGTTACACCAACCTGTCCTTACTGCCCACAGGCCGTTATTATGGCCCACCAACTGGCTATGGAAAGTGACCTTATCACTGCCGACATGGTAGAAGCCATCGAATTCCCACAGCTTTCCAACAAATACCACGTCCACGGTGTTCCACGAACGGTCATCAACGAAACGACCCACATGGAAGGGGCGGCACCGGAACCAATTCTTCTGTCCAAACTGCAGGAAGCCGTCGCCTAAACGGGTAAGACCCCAAGGGTTTCAAAAACCCTTGGGGCCTTGCTCTGAGGAGATAAGCGTATGTCTTTTGATCTTAATCTTGGATTAGGTATGTCCAATTTGGGCGGCGGCGAGGATAACAACTACGACGTCGTCATCATTGGCGGAGGGCCGGCCGGCACATCGGCGGCCATCTACACGGCGCGCGCCGATTTGCGCACGCTGGTTATCGACAAAGGGCTGACGGCCGGAGCGCTGGGCATCACCGGCAAAATCAGCAATTATCCCGGCGTGCCTGGTCCGGTGACTGGCGCTGAGCTGGTGGAAATCATGCGCCAGCAGGCGGAGTCGTTTGGCGCCAAATTCCTCACCGATAAGGTGGTAGGAGTAGACATTCACGGCGCGCGTAAAATGGTGATGGCCGGAACCGGCGCGTTTTACACCAAAGTCATCATCCTGGCGACCGGCTCGATGGGACGCACCAGTGCGGTCAAAGGGGAAGAGGAGTTTTTGGGACGGGGCGTAAGCTACTGCGCTACCTGTGATGGAGCTTTTTTCCGCGACCAAACGGTGGCCGTGATCGGCAACAACGACGAGGCTTTAGAGGAGGCATTGTTCTTGACAAAGTTCGCGGACAAAATTCATCTGATCGTGCCGACGCCAGAGCTAAAGGCCCGCGAAGCACTGGCCGCCGAGGCCACAGACCATCCGAAGATTGCCGTGCAGCTGGGCACGCGTCTGAAGGAGATTGTGGGCAACGGGCAGGTGGCCGGGGTGCGGGTGCATCCGCGCGGCGGCGGCGAGCAGACCCTGCCGGTGACCGGCGCGTTTGTCTATTTGCAAGGCGGCAAGCCGATCACCGATTACCTGATGGAGCAGTTGGAAACACAGCCAAATGGCTGTCTGGTGGTGGACCACGAAATGCAAACGACTGTGCCGGGGGTGTTTGCCGTGGGCGATTTGCTATGCACGCACGTTAAGCAGGCCGTGATTGCCGCCGCCGATGGGGTGATTGCGGCGGTAGCGGCCGATAAGTACATTCACGGCCGTAAAGCCGTACAGACCGACTGGAAGTAAGATCGGCTGAGGTGGTAATAAGCCCATGGTGCGTGATGCGTGAAATATCTCCACGCATCACGCATCACGCCTCAGCAGGGAGTGCTGTACGGCCGTTACCCCCACCAGCGCCACCCAGGCCATGCTGCCCAGCACAAAAGGCAAGATGGTAGTTACGCTGACGAACAGGACCAGAGCAGATACGGCCGTGATCCCCAGCGCCGCCAGTGGATTCAACAGCAAAAACCGGCCGCAGTTCGCATAGGTGTTACGCATCGAGTGATCTGTCTGCGCCAGCCAGAACGGCCAGTACACCAGATTCAGCCCCAGCCAGGTTGTTAAAACCAGCAGCCAGACCAGGCGCAGCGCGGTCCAGAAGAGGCCTGGCGTGTCCCAATAAGTGAACAAATTAAACAGGGCCAGCCCGACAACCAGTCCGTTGACCAGCGCCCACTTCCAGGCCGGCCAAAACAGTTGTTTGGCGGCCTGCCAGGCGTCACGGCCGTTCCACCACTGGTTGTCGCTGGACTGGCGCATCAGAGCATAGAGCACGGCCGTCGCTGGCGGCCCCGGCAGCACCAAAAGCTGGCAGATAAACCAGACCAGAGCCAACGGGAGAACGGCCGTCCATTCATACCACCAGCGCGCGCTTGCTTGCCGAAAAACGGCCGTTAATCGAATCATCCAGGGCAATCCTCGCAGTCCAACTGCCAACCTACTAATAAACCAACCTAACAACCCACACCCACTACAACCCTTACCCCTTAATCCCGCTGTAACTGATCCCCTCGATAAAGTAGCGCTGAAAAACGAAAAAGACAATCGCCATGGGCAGCGTCGTCAGCATCGAACCGGCCATCAGCGAGTTCCACTGCAAATTTTGCCCCATGCCGCCGCGCAGCAGGGCCAACCCCAGCGGCAGCGTGAACAACTGCTGGTTCACCGTGATCACAATCAGCGGGTGCATAAAATCGTTCCACGCTCCCTGAAAGCTGAAAATGATCAGCGCCACCAGCGCCGGTTTGGCCGTGGGCAGCACCACCCGGAAGAAAATTTGCAGCGGGGAGGCGCCGTCAATACGCGCCGCCTCCTCCAGTTCGCGTGGTACGGATTCAAAAAATTGTTTCATCAAGAAGATGCTAAACGCCGTAATCAGTTTGGGCATGATCAGCCCGGCGTACGTATCCACAAAACCCAGCGCCTTCAGCACAATGAACATGGGGATCAGCAGGACGATGCCCGGAATCATCATCGTGCCCAGGATACCCAGGAAAACGGCTTTGCTGCCCGGAAAGCGGATGCGCGCCAGGGCGTAGCCGCCCAGGCTGGCAAAGAGCAAGTTGCCCAGGGTGATAGACACAGCGACCAGGGCGCTGTTTAACGTCCAGCGCGGCACATTAAAGGTTAGCAACCGCTGGTAACCTTCCAGGGTCACTACCTGCGGAATCAGGCTGACAGGGTTCTGGTTGATTTCTGGCAGGGTTTTAAAGCTGGTAGCGATAGCCAGCAAAAATGGATAGATGAAGGTCAGCGCCAGCAGGAATAGAATGCCGTAAGACAGCACTTTTTTCACGGTGGCCCAACTGACACGGCCGTTTACGTTGCTCTGCGGGATAGATTCGCTAATCGTAGTCATAGTCCGCTCCTCCGTGGCTCTAAACGGCCGCTTCGCTGCCGGTTATACGGCGCTGGATCATCGTCAGCGCAAAGATGATGATAAACAGCAAAATGGCAATCGCCGCGCCCAACCCCATCTGGCTGTTGTTAAAACCATTGCGATATACCAGATAAGCAATCGTCAACGTCGTCTTGGCCGGCCCGCCGCTGCTCATCACATAGATCTGGTCGAATACCTGATAGGTGCCAATCAGACCCAGCGTTACCACAAAAAACATCGTCGGCCGCAGCATGGGCAGGGTGATACGGCGAAACTGCGACCAGGCTGACGCCCCATCGATTTGCGCCGCTTCGTAGACAAAATTGGGAATGTCTTGCAAAGCTGCCAGAAAAATGATCATCATCGTGCCGATGGTCGTCCAGGTGTTCATGATCATGATGCCCGTCAGAGCCACACTGGGGCCGCTGATCCAGCTCCATAGAGGCACACCAAACAGGCTGGTTTGAGTCAGGAAATCTGGCGCGGTCTGGATGGTCAGCCCAAACCAACTGAGGGCAATGTGGATCAGGCCGCGCGGGTCGGCCATCCAGGCGATAGGCTCCCAGGCGCCAAAGGTTAGCGTGCTCAATATCTGGTTCACCAAACCGCTTTTCTGGTAGAAAAACAAGAACATCAGGCTAATGGCCACCGACGAAGTGATCGACGGAAAGTAGTAGGTGGTCCGAAAAAAGCTCTTGAAGCGCAAAAGCGATTGGTTCACCACTACGGCCAGCAGCAGCGAGATGATCGTTTGCATGGGAACGACGCCCAGCGCAAAGTAGGTCGTGTTTTTCAGGGCGGTGAAGAAGTCGGTTTGCCGGATGCCGGGCTGGGTCAGGATGGTTTTATAATTATCCAACCCGATAAAGGTTGCCTCGGCGGGCGGGCTGATGCCGTTCCAATCCGTCATACTAAAGTAAACGGCCGCAATGATCGGTATGATGACGAACACAGAAAAAATCAGAATGGTGGGGGTCATGAAAAGCCAGCCGGCAACAGCGTTTTGCCGATCTTCGCCGCGAATACCTGTTGCTACAGTCATATACAGCCTCCTAGGCAAGACCCTAAGGGTTCCGGAAAACCCTTAGGGTCTGTATGACTCAGTTTATTACCGGTTCAACACTTCCGTGCCGACTTCTTGAGCGTTCTGCAGCACCTGGTCTGTTGTCGTCAGGCCGGTGAACGCCTCTTGTAGACCGGAATTTACCGTGTCCAGGACATCCTGAAAGCCTGGCTGGAACTGCCAGGGATGCGAATATTCCGCGCCGTTCAGGAATGGCTCCAGGTTCGGGAATTTTTCCAGCCAGGTGTCACGCAGGCTGGCGCGGGTGGGCATAGCCAGGCCCAGATCTGTCCAGGCTTTCATGCCTTCCGACCCGGTAAGGAAGTTGACCAGGCGTACCGAAGCGTCGTGGTGGGCGGCATTGGCCGGCACGCCGTAGCAGACGGTGAAGGACATGGTCGCTTTGCCGCCCGGTCCGGCGGGTAGTTCCACCACGTCAAAGTTGACGTCCGGGAACTGATCTTGCAGGAAGGGGATGATCCAGTTGCCTTCCATGGCCATGGCGGCTTTTTGTTTGCCAAATGCTTCGCCGGGCCAGCCGCTGTCCAGGTCGGCCGGTTGAGCGGCATAGCCATCCTGCACCAGGCCAACGTAGAAGTCCATCGCTTCCTTGGCCTCTGGTGAATCGAGTGTCATGCTTGTGGAGTCGGCGTTGGTAACTGTGCCGCCGGCCTGATAGAGGAAGGCGATCCAGCGGGCCATGTCGGCGCTGAGAACCATGCCGTAGACGCCGTTGTCGCTGTCGGTAAGGGCTTCGGCGGCATTGCGCAGATCATCCCAGGTCCAGTCGGCCGTGGGATAGTCCAGCCCGGCGGCGTCGAACATGTCTTTGTTGTATTCCAGGGCCAGGGTGCTGAAGTCTTTGGGCGGGCAGTAGAGGGTGCCATCCAGAGTGAAGGCGTCGCGTAGATTGGGGTAGAAGTCATCTACGTTTTCCAGTTCATCGCCGATGGGAGCGATGGCGTTGGCAGCCACAAAATCGGGCAGCTTGAAGCTGTCGATGTAGAAGACGTCAGGTGGTGCACCGCCAGCCAGGCTGGTTTGCAGCTTGGTATCGTAATCTGGCACTAGCAGCAGCTGTGCCTGCACGTCGCTGTTGGCGCTGTTGAAGTTATCGATCATTTCCTGAAGTCGAGTGTTTTCGGCGTCGGAGCTGGCCCAGCCCATCAGCTGGAGTTGGATGACGTCGCCGCTGGCTTCGCCGGCCGGTTCGGTGGCGACTGGTTCGGTGGTGGCTTCTTCAACGGCCGTTGCCGCTTCTGTCATTTCTGGGGCCGCCGTTGGCTCCGGCGTGGTGCTCCCACCACCGCCGCAGGCCGCTATCAGGATCCCTACGAGCAGTAACACCCACAAAGTTAACAAACGCTTGTTCATGATTCTTCTCCTTACGTTTATTTGGTTCTTATTAGTCCGATACGCATCGGGGGTGGGCGGTGAGATTGCTGTATAATGGCTCCGCGAGGCGCATCGTTGTTAACGGTTCGTCTCTGTATGTGCCGCGTGTACCTATCTTGACCGGACGGGATGCGCGGCATTCTTTCTTGGGGCACATGAACCTCATGAGAGAGTATCCTTGCTGTTCACCTGCCGCCTGGGTCTGTGCTGAACAGGCCCGTTTCCGAGTGGGAAAATGCTTAATTTATGGTGGCGATAACCTTTCCTCCTTCACCGCGGCGGATGTCTACACTTTTTTGCTCGCCGCGATAGCGAAAATTGAAGGCAATGCGCTGCCAATGTCGTGGCAGCTGCGGCCGCAAGGTAAAAGCTCCCTGTTCCTGGCGCAGCCCGGCAAAGCCGAAAACAAGCGCCTGCCAGACGCCGCCGGCTGAGGCCGCATGGATGCCATCGCCGGCGTTGCCACGGGGATTGCGTAAATCGGCGCGGGCGGCCAGCATGAAATGCTCGTAGGCTTCGTCGGGACGCTGCATTTCGCAGGCGGCCCAGGCGTGGAAGCTGGGACCGAGCGAGGAGCCGTACTTGTGGTCGGTGATGGGCATGTAGGCGTCCCAGTTGGCCTGCCACGTCCGTTGGTTGAACTGGTCGCGAAACAGGCACAGCAGCATAATAACGTCGGCTTGTTTGAGGACCTGGCTTTCATTGGCGCCTTCGATGCCCAGGATGACTTGCAAAGATTGGGCGGCGCTGGCGAATAGGTCCGGCTCTAACCGCCGCCGCTGGAAAAAACCCTCGAACTGTTCGATAACGGCCGTTTCCTCATGCCACAGAAACACCAGATGATCGATCACTTCCTGCCAATGCCGATACACGTCTGCGCTCAGGTCTAGTTGCTGCTCCAAAGCGGTGGCTTTGTCTGGATACGTTTGGCGCAGCCAGTCGCGCACTTCCAGAGCCGTCTGCAAATGCCAGCGGGCGATGTAGTTGGTGTAGCTGTTGTTATCGACGTGGTCGTGGTATTCGTCTGGGCCAATGACGTCGCGGATGGTGTAGGCGAGACGGCCGTTTACCTCCTCCCGCTCTACCCGGCTGCCCCAAAAGCGGGCCGTGTCTAAAATCATCTCCGCACCGTAGTCGCGCATAAAGGCATCATCGCCGGTGATCTGCCAGTACTGGTGGATGGCGTAGGCCACATCGGCCGAAATGTGGATTTGAATGTCGCCGGTCCAGACGCGCACTAATAGAGTAGGGTCGGTGAAGTGGGGAACCCAGGGCGGCGTCACCTCATCGCCGGTGGCGGCGCTTTCCCAGGCATACTGCGCCCCATCATAGCCGTTACGCGCGGCCTTGCGCCGCGCGCCCGCCAGGGTGTGGTATCGATACAACAGCATGTTGCGGGCGATGTGCGGCTGCGTATAGCTGAAAAACGGCAGGATGAAAATTTCGGTGTCCCAAAACACGTGGCCCCGGTAGCCGTAACCGCTCAACGTTTTCGCTCCGATGCTTACCCGGTCGTCGTGCTGCGGGGCGGCGGCAAACAGTTGGAACAAATTGAAGCGCGTGGCCAACTGCGCTTCCGGGTCGCCCTCGATGATCACATCGCTGGCCGCCCACACCTGTTCCCAGGCAGCAGCCTGGGCGGCCAAAAGCGCATCGAAGGTTTGATTATGTAAATAGTCCCGCGCCTCACTGACGACACTGACAGCCTGTGGATGGACGTCGCGCGCCGCCGCATAGCTGATTAGTTTGTCAACTTGCAAAGTCTGGCCGGAAGCCAGGGTTTGGGCGGTTTTGATGAGGGGTTGGCCGGAACAGTTTTGCGCCCCGATGGCTGTGCCCGGAGAGGCTGTGACAGCGACGGCCGTTGCCCCTTCCATGCCCGTCTTGCGCGTGCGGCTGTGCAGCCAGGCCAGCCCTTCTGCTGCGTCCTGGTCTAGCAGCTGCCAATGCAGCAAATCTTCGTTGGCGACGTGGCCGTTGATGCCCGTAGCCAGGGTGAGATCGCAGGTCTGGTTAACGGCCGTGGCCAGGATGCGCAGCGCGCCTACGTGCTCCTGGGTATAGCTGACGAAGCGCGAAAACGTCAGGTCAACGACGGCCCCGGATGGCGCGCGCCAGCGCACGTCGCGGCGCAGCAGGCCCAGGCGTAAATCCATCTGGCGATAAAAATGCAATACTTCTCCCCGATCCAGGCGGAACGGCGCACCGTCTACCCAAATGGTGGTGTCCAGCCAGTCGGGCATATTTACCAGTTCCGTAAAACTTACCGGCATATCGTCGAAGATGCCGTGGACGAAAGTGATGGCTTTGTCGCCGGGAAACCCTTCCTCGAACGTGCCGCGCGTGCTGAAGTAGCCGTTCCCTAAGGTAAAAACAGTTTCCATATGGTGCTGCCCGGCTTGGTCAAATTCTGTTTGGGTAATGGTCCACTGCGGATCGACGGCCGTTATCTCTCGCAGTTCGGCCAGGGTGATGCCTTCCAGGGTCGGGCGGCAGTAAGGCCACAGCGGCAGCGCGTCAAAACGCGCAGC
Source organism: Ardenticatenaceae bacterium (assembly GCA_020634395.1). Classification (GTDB taxonomy): domain Bacteria; phylum Chloroflexota; class Anaerolineae; order Promineifilales; family Promineifilaceae; genus Leptovillus. The sequence goes on from JACKBU010000002.1 coordinate 282,602, forward strand.
CGGACCGAGCGCCAGGACCATCATCCCGGCAGTCAGGGCGGCCTGGACACCGGCAGCGGCGTCTTCTATTACCAGGCAAGCGCCGGGCGGCGTATCGAGTTTGGCGGCCGCGAAGCGGAATAAATCAGGAGCGGGCTTGGTTTGCAGAACACTACGGCCGTCGGCCAACACAGCCAGTCTGCCGGCGATGCCCAGCTTTTCCACGACAAAGGCAGCATTCCGGCTGGCAGAGGCGATGGCGTAAGGGATGCCTGCCACGTCCAGTTCATCCAGCACGTCTACGACGCCCGGCAGTAAGTCGGCCGGGGAGATCTGATGCAGCATGTCTTGGTAATAGCTGTTTTTGCGGGTCATCATCGCCTGCATTTCGGCTTCGGAGCGGGAACGGCCGTCTAAAATGATCAACAGCGATTCGCGCCGCGAAATGCCGCGCAGCTTTTCGTTTACAGTCCGATCGAAAGGCAGTCCCTCTTCATCGGCCAGTTTTTTCCAGGCAAGGTAGTGGAATTCGGCCGTGTCTGTGATGACGCCGTCCAGATCAAAGATGACAGCTTGCAAAGAGGGAAGATTAGCTCGACTCACGAATAATCAACTCCGGTTTGAGTAAAATGCCTTTTTCGGTGATCGGTTCTTCTCTAATTTGTTGCAGCAGCAGGTCCACCACACGCTGCCCGACGGCCACGATGGGCTGACGCACGGTGGTCAGCGAGGGAGTGAGGTATTGAGCCATGGGTATGTCGTCGTAGCCGGTAATCGCGATGTCCTGTCCCACGCACAGGCCTGCGGCGTTGGCGTCATTCAGGGCGCCGATGGCGATCACGTCGGATACGCAGGCGACGGCCGTGGGCCGCTCGTCATACGGCCGTGCCCGAAAGTGCTGCATCCCTTCCGCGCCAAACTGCACTGTGTTGGTGCCCCGCAGGATCCAATCTGGCCGCACTTCCAATCCGGCGTTACGTAAACTATCCACAAAACCTTCCTCGCGATACGCCCCGGCCTCTGAGCCTTCCGGCCAGGTCAGCAGCCCGATTTGCCGGTGACCCTGTTCGATCAGATGATCCACGACGATGCGCAGGCCGTGACGGCCGTCAATATCCACCCAACAAAAATCCCAGTCATCATTCGCCCGGCCAAAGCTGGCAAAAGGGATATCTTGCTCCATCAGATAGGCGATGCGCGGATCATTGTGATTCGTGTCGGCCAGGATAAATCCCTCCACCTGCCGCCGGTCGTACAGTTCTTTGTAAATAGGTACACCGGCTGCGTCTTTCAGGTCTACCAGGAATGTAAGCAGGTGATAACCGTGCTGTTCGGCTGTGGAGATAGCGTCATAGAGAAACTGATCCAGGATAGGTCGTGGCGAATCATCCAGACTGCGCTGCCAGGCATAGCCGATGAGATTGCTGGATTGGGTGCGCAGGTTACGGGCGCTGACGTTAGGGCGATATCCCGACTCCTGAACTGCCTCCCATATCCGAGCCTCTGTTTCCGGTGAAACGTTGCCCTGGTGGTTGAGCACCTTGGAGACAGTCTGGTAGCTGACACCGGCACGGGCGGCTACGTCCTTAATGGTGATCCGAGCCATGATCTCCCTATCCTCTCTTCTAGAACTGTGTTCGTGACATTAGGCGAACGTTCGCCCGAACGTTCGCTTTTATTAAACCATAAGCTTAGAGGTTGTGTCAAGAGTGAATTGCCCACTCGGATACAGTTTTGTGGACCGGGCTGTGATGTCTCCGTGAAAATGCCAGTTTATTCGTTTCCGAGCGTGTTGCTGGGTGGCAATTGTGCTAAACTTCTGCCAGAGAAAAGCCATGGATGTAAGTCATCTTGCCAGCCTGCTGGAACAGGCAAACACTGCCCAAGAAAATAAGGCCTACGACACAACCGTCCGGTTATATACGGAGCTGATTGCCGAGACGGCCGTGCATGCCGGCGATCCACAGGTACGGGAGATCCGATTGGCGGCGTTGAGGGAAAACGGCCGTTTGCAGCGCCTCCTGGGCCATCAAGAAGCTGCCCTCACCTGCTTCCAACAAGCATACCTCGACGCCGGTTCCAGTGAGCAGGCTGTCGACAGCCTGGCTCTGCTGGCCAACCAGCATAACAGCATGGGCAACTACGATGAAGCCATGCAGGCCTGCCGCGAAGCTTTGCACCTGACCGAAGCCCTCAATTACTCCGCCGGCCGCGCCGCGGCATTCCAGGTGCTGGGCCGCACCTATGCCCAACAGGGCCACCCGGAAGAAGCGGTGCATAACTTGCAAAAGGCGCTGGCCATCTTCGAGCAAATCGGCAATCAAACCGAAGTGGCGCGCACGCACAACTGGATTGGTATTGGCCAGATGGAGCAGTGGCGCCTGGACAAAGCCATCTATGCCTTCAACTGTGCCCTTGAAAAAGGCGCGGCCATCAGCGACGTCCTACGCAGCACCATCCTGAACAATTTGGGCGAATGCTACCAGTATCTCTTTGATTTCGAGCAGGCCCTGGCCCATCATCGAGCCGGCCTGAGCCTCATTCAAAAGCTGAATTTCACCACGCCGCAGGATGATCTGCTGCGCAATCTGGGCGTTGATTTATACCATGTGGGGCGGGTCGACGAGGGCACTGCTTATTTATACGAAGCACTTCATCTGAGCGAAGCCAACGGCAATCAGGATATACGTCTCCAGGTATTGGATTCGCTGGTGTATGCGGAACTGGAACGCGATCGGCCAGATATGGCGATGCAGTACGCGCAAACTTTGCGAGTCGAAGCGGAAAAATTGAAGGCGCGCCAGTTTGTGGCCCGCGCTCTATATGGGTTGGGTCTGGTTTATCAAAACCTGGGGGAATCGGTGACGGCCGAACAGTTTTGGCAGCAGGCGTTGTTCCTGGCTCACGAGACCCATCAACCCAATCTGATCTGGCAGCTTCATGCGGGTCTGGCGCAAATTGTAGGCATCGCGCCGCTGGCCGAAACCCACAACCGTATTGCTGCGGAAGTCATTGACCAGATTGTTTATCCGATTGAAGACCCGGCTTTGCGCCAGAAGTTTCTTTCTGCTCCGGCTGTGCGCGCCGTACTGGACGGGCAGCAGGTGGAGTGACCCCGCTCTTCACTTAAGCCCGTTCTGACCACCAATCTTTTAGATCGTGCATGCCAGAGGCGTTGAGACGGTGGCCGGTATCGTATTCTCGATATGTGAGGTCGGCGCCGGCAGCGCGCAGCGTTTGTGCGCACGCTTGCGCGCGCTCGTACGGGATAAGTTGATCTTCCCGGCCAACGGCCATGAAAACAGGCAGGTCACGCAGCACGGCCGTTTCTACGCTCTTTCCGCACTCCTCCGGCACAAACCCTACCAATCCAGCAATGCCCTGCACCAGTTCCGGATGGCGCATGGCCGTGGCGTAAGCCGTGGCCGCGCCCTGGCTAAAACCCATCAAGTAAACGCGCTGCAGATCGGCCTGGTAGAGGGCGGGCAGGGCGTGGATGAAGCGGGTAACGGCCGTTACCGCTTCGTCAAAGCGATCGAGCGACGGCCATTCATCTTTGCTGCGTGGGTGCCAGGCATACCCGCCATCCGCATCTGGTTTGATGGCTCGCGGGGCGACCAGCAGCCAGCCAGGGGGACAGCTTTTGGCAAAAACCCACATCACGTCTTCATTACCGGAACGGCCATGCAGCATCACCACCGTCGGAAACGGCCCGTCACCTATCGGTTTCTGTACCCGATGAATTAACCCGGCCTGGCTGATTACCTGCACGGCCGTTACAAGTTGGGGAGAAGCGTGCTTATTCATCAGTAAAATGAGTCCTTGCTTAAAATATCCGGCGCAGACCGCAAAAAGGCAAGTTTTGCGTCTGCGGATGGCAGCCGTATGGCGACTCGGCGCTGGCAAATCCTATCTTTCCGGGGTGGCCGAGGGTGTGTTGAATGGGCTTTAGACTGCTGTTTCTCGTGTGGCGTTTAAAAAAGTATGAGGTGGCGAACTAACGGGCGTTAGTTCGACCACCTCTGGGGGGGGGAGCCAAAAAAAGTATAGCATTCTCTGTACTTCCCGTCAATCCCAGGTTTTGAGCAATTTTCTGCATAAGCGGCCTTCACAAGAGTGAATCAATTTTTATAATACCCCCGCCAGGACTCGAACCTGAATCTACCGCTTAGGAGGCGGTTGCTCTATCCATTGAGCTACGAGGGCGAAATGCATGCGCATTGACAAGGGTTATTTGGTATTTGACAATTGGTAGGAAAGCCGGAAGGATTATAACAAACTATGGATGCGAAATCGACGATTGAAACGGTGCCCTTTTTTGTGTATGGCACCCTGCTGCCTGGCCAGCCCAACGCCCATTTGTGGGGCGATGGCCTTATTGCCGAATACGATGCGCGCCTGCCTAACTGCCGTCTTTACGACTGCGGCGCTTTCCCCATGCTGGTGGAAGAAGGACAGGAAGCTGTAGTTGGCAGCCTGATAATCGTCCAACCGGAGCAGTATCCGGCCATCCTGGCCCGACTGGATGATCTGGAAGGTTATGATCCGGAGCAGCCCGCCGCTTCCGCCTACCGGCGGGTACTGCGAGAGGTAATCACCGAGGACGGCCGTCACCACAACGCCTGGGTTTACGTCGGCCACGCGGCTGCTCTGCCGGGCATGACGCCCATTCCCGGCGGCGATTGGCGCCGCTATGCGAGCGCAACCTTTGCCGATATGCAGCAGTGGTGGCAAACCGTGCAAAGCGTCCATGGTCTGCTGCGGCCGCCTGATGAATGACGCCAATGGAGGTGTTTTTATGCGCGCCATGAGACTACGCGAGACCAAACCGGTGGGAGCAGAGCCGTTGACCCTGACGGAAACGGCCGTGCCCGAACCCGGCCCGGGTCAAATCCGCCTGCACATCCACGTCTGCGGCGTATGCCACACCGACCTGCACACCGTCGAGGGTGAGTTGGACCTGCCCCGCCTGCCGCTAACCCCCGGCCACCAGATTGTCGGTTCGGTGGATAAGTTGGGTCCGGGCAGCCAGCGTTTCCAGGTAGGCGATAGGGTAGGGGTAGCCTGGCTCTATTGGGCCTGCGGCGAATGCGAGTTTTGTGTAGAGGGCCAGGAAAATTTGTGCCTGCGCGCCAGGTTTACCGGCTTGCAGGCCGATGGCGGCTATGCCGAATATATCGTCGTCGCTGAAGACTTTGCCTTTCCCATTCCCGATGTTTTTAGCGATGAGCACGCCGCGCCGCTGCTGTGCGCGGGCATTATCGGCTACCGGGCGCTGCGCCTGAGCGGCATCCAGCCGGGACAGCGGCTGGGTTTATATGGCTTTGGCGGCAGCGCCCACCTGACCATTCAGGCCGCACGTCACTGGGACTGTGAGGTCTATGTTTTTACGCGCAGCGAGGCCCATCGCCGGCATGCCCGTGACCTGGGCGCAGTCTGGGCCGGCGATGCGCGCGATGATGTGCCACGGCCGTTACACGCCAGCATCACCTTTGCCCCGGCCGGCTGGATCATTCCTCTGGCGCTGGGGCACTTGCGCCCTGGGGGTACGTTGGCGGTGAACGCCATCCACACCTCGCCCATCCCGGAGATGCCCTACGAGCGGATTTATCACGAGCGCGTGCTGCGCAGCGTCACCAACTTTACGCGGAAGGACGCCGAAGAATTTTTGCGGCTGGCGGCCGAGATTCCCATGCATACCGACATAGAGACCTATCCTCTGGCCGAGGCCAACACGGCTTTGCAGCGGTTGAAGGCCAGCGCGATTACGGGCACGGCCGTTCTGCAAATCGCCGGGTGATCATTTTACCGCGTCCATTCGCTGCCGGTCGCTAAATCGTGGAGGGTATGCCTTTGGTCAATCGGCCAAAACGCACTACAATCCGGCGTCTTTGTAAAAACCCATTTTGCAGGAAGTTTCATTATGATCGCACGTTTTGACTGGCAAATTGGCTCCCGATCTTCCGCCGCCCGGTTAGGGGCGCAGACAAGGTTGTCGGCGCGCCTGGCCGCGCTGCTGCTGGGCGGATTAACGGCCGTTTTCCTGCTCTGGCTGCTGCTGCATTATGCCCTCCTGGCCGTTTGGTTTGCGGCCTGGCCGGGCCTCCTGGCCGATACGCTGCGTTTGCTGGAAGCGTCTGGCATCGTCACCCTGACGTTGTTGTGGTTGATCTGGGGGTGGCGGCTGGTGCAGGGACGGCCGTCCGCGGCGCGCCTGGCTGCCCGCCCCCACACGCCCACCGTCGAAGAGCTGTACGCCCTCAGTCCGGCGGAATTTGAAAAGTACGTGGCCCAGTTATTCCGCCGCAAAGGGTATAAGGTAAAGCTGCGCGGCCGCAGCGGCGACCGGGGCGTTGACCTGGAACTGCTCCGGACGGGCGGGAAACGAGCCATCGTGCAGTGCAAACGGTATCAGCACACCATCGGTCCCGACATCGTGCGCGAGCTGTACGGCACGCTGATTCATGAAAAGGTCGCCCATGCCTTCCTCGTCACCACGGCCGACATCTCCGATGCGGCGCGCGAGTGGGCGATGGGCAAGCCGATGACGCTGGTTGACGGCACGCTGCTGGTCGACGTGGCGGCTTCTCTGTCGCAAAACGGCTCTTAACCCTTTACCCAAACCATGACCCAGGATCCTGTTCCCCAAACGATTGCCACCTACAACCGCATTGCCGAGGATTATGCGGCGCGGTGGCAAAACCGCGCCGTTTTGGCGGCGGCGGCGGCGCAGTTTGCGGAGTTGGCCGGGCCGCACGGCCGTGTGCTGGACGTGGGCTGCGGCGCCGGGTTCGATACGGCCGTTCTCCGCCAGCACGGGCTGCGCGCTGCCGGCGTGGACTTGTCCTGGGGCATGATGCAGGCCGGGCGGCAGCGCGGCCTGGCTGTCGACTTTGTGCAGGCCGATATGCGCGCCTTACCCTTTGCGGCCGGCCTGGACGGCATTTGGGCCTGCGCCTCGCTGCTGCACGTGCCGCGCGCGCAGGTTCCTGGCGTCCTCCACAGCTTTGCTGCTCTGCTCAGGCCCGGCGGCGTGTTTTATCTATCCGTCAAAGTGGGTGACGATGAGGCGTGGACGGCCGATAAATACGGTCGTCAGCAGTATCGCTTCTTCACCTACTGGCAGCCGGAAACGCTGGACCCGTTGTTAACGGCCGTGGGCTTCCAGATTGTGGCCGGCGACGTGCGCCCCGGCAAAAGAGACGTCTGGCTTTCTCGCCTGGCCCGGAAAACATGAACAAGCAGCGGCCAACAACGCCCACCTAACCACTCCCAACTATCAACTATGACCACTATCTTACTTCTCATTCGACACGGACGGACGGCCTACAACGCCGCGAAACGCTGGCAGGGCCACCTGGATGTGCCCCTGGATGACGTGGGACAGGAACAGGCGCAGGCTTTGGCCGCGCGGCTGGCCGATTGGCCGGGCACGGCCGTTTACAGCAGCGACCTGCTCCGCGCCAGAATGACGGCCGTCCCCCTCGCCGCCGCCTGGAATGTCACCCCCACGTTCCAGGCCGACTGGCGCGAGCGCCACGTGGGCGTCTTTGAAGGGCGCTCCGCCGAGGAACTCCAGGCGGAATACCCCGACGTCTTTGCCAAAATGCGCCAGGGCATCATCGACATACCCGGCGGCGAGCGGCACGATGACCTGCAAAAACGTGTGGCGGCCGCCTATCAGCGCCTGCTGGCGCGCCACCAGGACGAAATGGTGGCGATTGTCAGCCACGGCGGCACGCTGAATGCGCTGGTTTCGCACGTGTTGGACATTCCACACCAATACGGCCGTCTCAGCTTCCACGGCAACACCGGCCTCACCATCCTGCGCGTCAGCAACGGCATCCCTCGCCTGACCATGCTCAACGATACCCGCCACCTGGGAGACGGCATCCCGACTTAAAACGTGATGCGTGATGCGTAGACCATCACGCATCACGCATCACGCATCACGCATCAAAAATAAAGGTAACCACATGAACGACATCAATCAAAAACTCGATCAACAAATCAACGAACGCCTGGATTACTGGATTGGACAGCTGGGCCGCCTGTGCGGCCAGCCCAGCGTCTCCACGCAGAACTGGGGCATTACCGAATGCGCCGATCTGGTGGCGACGATGCTGGAGGAGCAGGGCTACACGGCCGTAATCATGCCCTCCGGCGGCCACCCCGTGGTATATGGCGAAGGCGACGGCCGTACCACCGCCGACGGCGAAGCCAAAACCCTCCTCTTCTACCTCCACTACGACGTCCAGCCGCCGGAACCCCTGGACCTGTGGGAATCACCGCCGTTTGAGCTGACCCGGCGCGGCGATAAGTTCTTCGCCCGCGGCGTCAGCGACGACAAAGGGCACGTCATTACCCGGCTGGCGGCGCTGGACGCCGTGCGGCGGGTGCTGGGCGACCTGCCCTGCCGCGTCAAGTTCGTCATCGAAGGCGAGGAAGAAATCGGCAGCCCCCACATGCCCGCCTTTGTGGTGGACCATCAAGAACAACTGGCCGCCGACGCCTGCATCTGGGAATTTGGCAGCGTGGATGCCGGCGGCGCGCCCACCCAGGCCCTGGGCATGCGCGGGATTTGTTACGTGGAATTAACGGTGGAAACGGCCGTAATCGACGCCCACTCCGGCCTGGGCGGCTCTATCTTCCCCAACGCCGCCTGGCGGCTGGTCTGGGCGCTCAACACCCTCAAAGACCAGAACGAGCGCATCCTCATCCCCGGCTTCTACGACAACGTGGTCGGGCCGTCGGCGCGCGATTTGGAACTGCTGGACAAGCTCCCCGACCATTCCGCCAAAATGCAGGAAATGTACGGGCTGTCTGGTTTTGTGAGGGGCGTAACCGGCGGATTGGCCCTGCAGCGGCAGGCCGTGTTTGAGCCCACGTGCACCATCTGCGGCATCACCACCGGCTACCAGGGACCGGGCCTCAAGACCGTGCTGCCCGCCAAAGCCAGCGCCAAAGTCGACTTCCGCCTGGTGCCCGACCAATCGCCAGAGGAAATTGTGAGCAAGCTGCGCGCCCATCTGGATGCGCAAGGCTTTAGCGACGTGCAGGTCACTTACCACGGCGGCGGTCGCCCGGCCAAAGTCGATCCCGACGACCCGTTTGTGCAGATTGCCAACGAAACGGCCGTGCAAGTTTACGGCCGTGAACCGGTCATCGAGCCCATCATCGGCGGCAGCGGGCCCAACTACCCCTTCATCCACGTGCTGGGCCTGCCCGTAGTCTCGGCCGGCATCGGCTACCCCGGCGGCCAGGTCCACGCGCCCAACGAAAACATCCGCCTGGAAGATTTCATCAACGGCATTCGCCACACCGCCTACATCATCGCCCGCTTCGCCGACGGCTGATCAGGCGCTTTTCCCACCGTAGGGGCGGCGCGCCAGCCGCCTCTACGGCGTCTCCTCCTCCAGAGCAATCTTCGTCACCACCCGAAAATCAGACAGCCAGCGGGCCAGGGCATCCACCTGGGCATCGCGAACCCTGGTAGCCTCCCGCGCCTCCCCTTTGGCCAGATCCTGCGCCCGATTGGCCTGCTGCACGGCCGTTATCAGCCCCTTTTCCGCCTCCACAACCGCCGCGTCATACCCAAACACGGCCATCTGCGCCAATCGTTCCGGCCGGGCCAGCAGCCCCTCATAAAAGAAAGAACACTGCTCCAGCCACCCGGCCAGGCTCTGCCGGCGACGGCCCTTCAGGTCCAGCGCCACCGTCGCCCCCACATCCTCCCGAAAAACAATACGCGCCAGCGTCAGCGAACGCTTATACGCCTTCTCGGCCCTGGCCCGCGCCGCCTTATAATCGGCCGTCGCCCCCATCTGCGCCCCATAGGCCCGCATCTGCGCCTGCGTCAACGCCTCCGCCCGCTCATACTCCGCCCGCGCGGCCGTCAGCGCCGCCGCATCATAGCCATAAGCCGCCAGCCGCGCTTGCCGTTCCGGGTCCGTCAGCACCAGATCAATCGCCACCTGCACCTCAAACAAAAACTCCGCCAAACTCTTCGCCAGTTTCGTCGCCATAATCCTTCACCTCCGCCCAAGATTCCCTTCATCCCCGGTATTCTATGATTCCTTAATGGTATTTTATTCATCCTTAATAGTATTCCATCTTTCCTTCAAAGTATACAGCCCTTCCTTAAAGCAATTATATTCTTCCTTAATGGAGTTATACAATCCCTTAAAGATATTACTCTCTCCCTTAATGATATGATTTATTTCCTTTATGTACTTCTCTCACCCCTTAATGATGTTATATAACTCCTTAATGGCGTTATATGCTTCCTTAATGGTATGCAGTATTTCCTTAACGGTATTCTATGGTTCCTTAGCGGGGGTGGGGGAAAAGAAAACCTCCCGGAGGCTTTAAGCCTGCGGGAGGTGGGGTGGCGGGAGGGAAGGGGGGAAGAAGTTATGCTTTCTGGGCCATTTCTTCGCCGAAGCCCAGCAGGGCTTTGACGCGATCATCGTTGGGCGCTTCGGCGTAGACGCGCAGGACGGGTTCGGTGCCAGACGGCCGTATCAGCAGCCAGCTCCCATCATCCAGGTAATACTTCACGCCGTCGACGGTCTGCACTTCTTCGACATTTACCCCGGCGATGGCGGGCGGGGCGGCGTTGACGAGGAAGTTGACCATGTCGGATTTGTTTAACGGCCGTTTCAGCTTCATATCGGTGCGGGCATACTGCGCCGGGCCATATTTCTCCAGCAGCTCTTCGATCAGGACGTGCAGCGGGGCCTGCGCGTCGGCCATCACCTCCAGCAGCAGCAGCCCCATCAACACCCCGTCGCCCTCCGGGATGTGGCCCTTAACGCTGATGCCGCCCGATTCTTCCCCGCCCATGAGCACGCCGTTGGCCACCATCAAATCGGCGATGTGGTTAAAGCCGACCGGCGTTTCCACCAGCGGCAGGCCGTGGTCGGCGGCGATGCGGTCCACCATGCGCGTGGTGGAAACGGTGCGCACCACCGTGCCCGTCCAGCCGCGCTTCTCGATGAGGTAACGCAGCACCAGCGCAAAAATGCGGTGCGGGTCCACAAAATCGCCCCGCGCATCCACTGCGCCAATGCGGTCGGCGTCGCCGTCCGTGGCCAGCCCCACGTCCCAATGCCCCGCCTGAATGGTCGACATCAGAAACCCCAGATGTTTGGCGATGGGCTCCGGGTGGATGCCGCCGAAGCCGGGATTCATCTCGTGGCGAATGTTGTGCACCCGCGTACGGCCGCGGGCCAGCACCTCGCCAATCGCCCCGCGCCCGGAGCCGTACATGCCATCCGCCACCACCCGCAGCTCGCCGCCGGAAATCACGTCCAGGTCGATGAGCGTGCTCAGGTGCTCGTAATAGGCCCAGGCCGGGTCAAATTTGTTGACCAGACCCTGTTTCACCGCATCTTCCAGGTCCATAAGGTTGGGGCCGTGCACAGTTTCCAGGTTGCGGTCCAGCAAGCTTTCCACGCGCTTGTTTTGCGCCGGGGTGGCGCTGCCGCCATAACTGGCCTTGAGCTTGACGCCGTTATAACGCGGCGCATTGTGGCTGGCGGTGATCATTACCCCGGCCGTGGCTTTTTTGTGGACCACCGCATAGCTGATGGTGGGTGTGGGCGTGTCGGCGCGGGCCAGCCAGGTGGTGATCTGGTTGGCGGCCATCACGCGGGCCACCTCCGCGGCGTAGCGGTCGGACAGAAAGCGGGTATCAAAGCCGATGATGACGCTGGGGTCGGCCGCATTTTGCTCGCGGACGTAATCGGCGATAGCCTGGGCGACCAGGCGCAGGTTGCCAAAGGTAAAGGTTTCGCTGATGACGGCGCGCCAGCCGTCGGTGCCGAATTTAATGGTCATGGGTGGATGCTCCTCTTTCGTTGATGGGCCGAAGCCCTTATGAATTTTGCTTGCTTCCGCTAATTATAGGCACGCAAGTTCTGAGATACCTTACGACTGAGTGCCAACCGACCCAAAGTCAGGGGCGAACGGCCGTGATCAGAAAAAACGGCAAGTGGGCGATTTGTGCCCAGGCGTCGGTCAGCCTGTGGGCGGCTTCTTCGGCGCGGGCCAGCGCCGACTGCTCGTCGGGGGTGAGGGGCAGCGTACGGAGGAAGTCGAAGCGGGTGGGCGACGGCCGTTCCACACTCTCCAGCAAATCCACGCGCACGTCAAAACCCTGCGCCGCCAGGATGCCCGGCAGCTTGCGCCCGATTTCCGGTTCCGCGCCGGCGCGCGCCAGCGCCGCCAGCCACAGGTCGCGGGTGGCAGCCTGCGGCGGCTGCTCGATCAGGCCCGCGTAGTCCGGCTCCAGAGCAATGAGGACGCCGCCCGGTTGGAGGATGCGGTGGATTTCGGTGACGGCCGTTTGTATTTCTCTTACCCACAACAGCACGCATTGGCAAAAGACCAGATCAAAGGTTTCGTTTTGGAAGGGCAGATGGCGGGCATCGCCGTTGACGTTGAGGGCGGGGGTTTGGGAAACGGCCGTGAACGCCCGGTCAAGCGCCACCACCACACCCCCGCCGCGCCGCGCCAACTCGCCCGTCGCCGCACCGTAACCTGCCCCCAGGTCCAAAATCCGCCGCCGCCGCGCCACGCCCACACGCCGCAGCAGCCGCCCCCGCGCCGGGGCCAGCCAGGCGGCCTGCGCTTCCAGTAAGTTTTTATCAGGTAAGGCTGAGGTGTTCACAAGAGACTGGAGACTGGAGACTTTTTAGTCTCCAGTCTCAATTTTATTACCGTCCGCCGCCGGCGCAGGCGCAGGCACAGGCGCAGCCGGCGCAGGCGCAGGCGCAGCCGCCGCCAGAGGATCCGCCGCCATGACTGCCGGACGAAGAGGAAAGCGCCTTGAAAATGTCGCCCGTCACTTTGTCCGCGCCGCCCAGGTTAACCAGGCCGCCGGACCCGCTGAGGGTGGCGGGTGAGATGGAAGTTGCCAGCTTGCCGGCCGTGTTTTCCGTCCAGCCAGCGAAGGAAGCGGCTACGTCGCCAAAGCTGGTTTTGCCGCCGTAAGAGGGGCCGGACGATTTGCCGCCGCCAGAGGGAACAGCCGAACCGCCGCCGCCGATATACGGCCGTACCCAGATCGGCTGGTAGCTGTATCCGCCGCGCCGGAATACCGGGCCGTAATTGTCGTCCATCAGAATCCAGGGCCAGGTGCGATCCAGGAACTTCTCCAGTTCCGGCACGTCGCCCATACGTTTGGCCTCTTCCATCGCCCGGCTGATGATCTTCTTGTAGTAGTCCTGCGTATCGGACAGGTCAAAGCCTTTCATTTTATCGACGACGCTCTGGATCAGCTCCTTCATGGCCGGGCCGAAATCTTGTTTGTGCACCGGTTTGGCCGCATTGTCTTGCAGCACGTCCAGCATGTCGTGCTCATAATCGCGCAGGACGACGCCGAATTTTTGCGCCACTTCCCGCCGATCATGCCGCCGCTTGGAGGCTGTGTCGCCCTTGACGATGTAGTCCTTTTCCACGGCTACGGTGAGCGGGGAATCATCAACCAGGCGCACCGCTTTTTTGTCCAACAGACCAAACATGATCAGCAGCAGAATTTTGTTGAGCGGCATTTCTAGCAAAACGGCCGCTTCCGGGGCTGTCAGGCCGCGCTTAATGCCGCCGCCTTCCACCTGCGCGATGGCCGGCAGGTAGGTGTCTTTGTTTTTGCCGCGTTTTTTCTCCACGTAAATCAAGAAGGCCAGGGCCGGAATCCAGGCAAACAGCGAGACCAGCGGACTCATGAACAGCAGGTAGATCAGGCCGCAGGCCAGCAAGGCAAACACCGAAATACCCGTGCCGCCGGAGAAGCGGAAGAAGGCCACCGCGACCAAAATAAAAGTGATGAGACCCAGCGTAAAGGAAACGGCCGGGTTGTCTTGCAGCCATTTCAGGGTGATATCCAGCAGGCTTTGCTGGACTACGCGGGTCATGCCGCGCTGCGGGAAAGAGACGCCTACTTCGTTGGGGGCGGTGGCCGTGCCTTCCGGCCAGCGCCAGCCGACAACAGTGTGCTCTTCGTAAATTACCTTGTCGGTGAAAGGCACGTCCTGGTAAAGCACCTCATCCGGCTGCACTTCGGGCAGCATGTGGATCAGAATCCAGACGTCGCTGTTGCCGCGCACCAGGTCGCTGTCGAACCAGGTGGGCGTGATTTGCAGCGAGGCGTAGCCATCCTGAGTGGTGTCTTCGTAAACCATGTCGGGCATGGTGAATTCGACGTGGAGCGTGCCGCTTTGCCCGCTGGGAATGGTGGCCCCGTCCAGGTGGACTTCGACGCCGGTGTCGATGTAGGTGGAGGTGCGGATGTCGGTGAGGGAACGGCCGTTAATCGAAGCCGAGAAATTGCTTAAATTATAGTTGTTATTCGGCGTGCCGATATCTACCACGTCGATGGCGCTGCCATAGTTCTCGAAGGTGATGTCGTAGACAATGTGGATGGAGGCGTCGGGCTGCACAAAAACCTGCATTTTCAGTTCCGGCACAGCGAAGCTGTAGTTTTGGGCCAGCGCGCCGGAGGCGGGAAGCAGCAGCAGCAAAGCCAGCAGCAGCAGCAAGACGCCCGCTCGCCGGTTAACGACTGAATACCAGGGAGACTGGCTGGCAGCCTGAGGCTGAGGTTTGGAAGTGGAGGTTGGGGAAACGGCCGTTTTTCGTTCCGCTCCTCGCTTGCCCTGCTCCTCGTTCCGCAGTTCACGTTGGTTATGGTTCATAGTTCGCTTTTTCACGCTAACGCTCCTTCAACCCCTTGCGCCCAACTGCTTTGCTCGCGCGGGCAGTCAGCTTCACAAATGACCAGTCCGGGGCAGTCCATGCAGCGTGTCGGCGCTGTCACGCGCTCCCGGTAACGCACAAACGCATCATTGCCCCAGATTTGCTGCCAGGGATCGGCCAGCAGATTGCCGGCCTTCAGGTATGGGCCGCGCGGCGGAATGACGTCGCCGTTGGCTTCGATACGCACGGCCGCATCACCTGAGCAGCGCGGCCCCAGGCGCACCTGCTCCGCCAGCGTCAGGCGCGGATCGCGCTGCACCGGCGGCTGCCAGATAAACAGCACGTCGGCCTGATGGGCAATTTCCTCCACCCAGGCGGCCGTTTGCGGCATGGCCTGGGCGGTCAGCGCCCCGGCGCGGTCGGCGTCGGACATGCCTTCCGGGGCGACGATGGCAAAGAACGAGAAATTGCTCACTCCCGCGTCCCACAGTCGGGTCAGCGTCTGGCGCAAGATGTCCAGGGTGCTTTCGACCAGCGGAATTTCGGCGACGGGGCACACTTCGTTGGCCTCAATGGTGGCGTAGAGATCGGCCACCAGGGCGTGGTCGCCCGCGCCGCAGAGGGCGTCGTGGATGGCGGCATCGGCGGCGGCGTAGAGGACAGTCACATGGTCCACGCCGGCCTGCGCCAGATCGAGCAGCAGGTTATCGGCGTGCAGGTCGGTGGCGCGCCCGCGCACCCCGGCAATAAGGCCCAGATCTTCGGCGCGTTCGACGGCACGCACCAGGTGGGCGGCGTTGGGCTGCTCCGGGGCCAGGAAGGTGACGTGGGGAATGCCTACGTTCCACATCTTATCCAGGATAGGCACCATCTTTTCCGGCGCTGCCAGCGGCACGCTGGCTTCCAGCGGAGCCAGCAGCTGCGACTCAAAGACGTTTACCTGGATTTCGTTGAAATTGATGATGGGGTAGTTGTCATCTGGCGAGGCCAGGCTGGAGAGCAGGCTGCGCACGCGCTGTAAATCGAAGGCGATGGTCTCTTTGGAAGCGCCCTTGAAGCGGGCCAGCACGTCGTCCAGCACATCGTCCGGTGAAACGCCGTCCAGCAGCTCTTTAACCATCACCACCCCGGCGGGATTGAGCCGGGCGGCGGCGGTGGCGTTGGCCAGCAGCATGCCCTGACCATCTGGCTCCACGCGCAGGTGGAAGCGCGTCAGTGCCCCATCCTCCTCGTGGGCGTAGGGGTACAAACCGGGCGCAATGGGCTGCGGCGGCTTGTGGCGTTTGGGGATCATCCATCGTAGAAGTCGCTCTTTGTCCATGTTTTCCGTCACTTTTGGGAGACTGGAGATTGGAGACTGATTCAAGTCTCCAGTCTTTAGTCTCTAGTCCCTAATCTCCAACAACCAAACTATCTAAAGAAATAAAAGTTGTGTGTTTTATGTCGCTGCCGGAACGGCCGTTTCCCTTGCCGCCGCCCGTGCCGCAACTGCCACAGCTTAAACCCGACGCGCCTTCAGCCACGCGCACGCCGTCGCGGGCCTCGCGCTCGATGCGGCAGCCGCCGCCGCACAGCGGCAGATCGGGGCATTCCCAGCACTTCGCCGGCAAACCGGCCCAGGCCGGGTCATCCTCGCGGTCGCGGAAGCTGCGGAACAGCTCGCTGCGCCAAATTTGCGACCAGTCGTCGCGCAAGATGTTGCCCGCGGCCACGTAAAACGATTGGCAGGGCAGCACGTCGCCGTTCGGCTCGATGCAAATCGAATATTCCCCGGCGTTGCAGCGTTTGGCCCCGATTTCCAACTCCACCGGCGACATGCGGCAGTATTCTGTGGGCGTGTACCAGAGGAATTTCATGCCTTTGTCGCGGGCGTGGTCGCGCACGCGCACCAGCAGGGGCGGCATTTCTTCTTCGGCGATGGCGTTGGGGTCGGCAAAGCCGCCGCCGCTGTAGATCATGCCGTTCATGGCGAAGGTGCGGATGCCCAGGTCGTAGAGGAAGTCGATGATTTCCTCGACGTGGTCCATGTTGCGGCGCATGAGGGTGGTGTTGGTGATGGTGTGCAGGTTGCTGGCGACGGCGTTTTGGATGCCGCGCACGGTCTGGTGGAAGGAGCGGGCATTCATGACGGCGTCGTGGACTTCCGGGCGGCTGGAGCCGAGGGTGATTTGCACGTGGTTCAGACCGGCGGCGACGAGTTCGTCGACGTAGGGCTGGTGGGAGAGGCGACGGCCGTTGGTATTCATGCCCACCACGTGCCCTAAACCATTGGCATAGCGGATGATGTCCAGCAAATCCGGGTTCAGCGTCGCCTCGCCGCCGGTGATAATGAGATGCGGCACGCCCACCGCGTGCAGGCGATCAATCACCCGCTGCCAGTCGGCCAAAGTGAGCGAGGCCATGTCGAAGCGGTCTGGCTCGTTGTAGCAGTGGTTGCAGGCGTTGTTGCAGCCGTAAGTGATGGCCAGGTCAGCTTTGTAGGGGGCGTCGGCGCGGTGGCTGAACAGGGCGGTGGTTTGCAGGGCTGTCGGCTGCAAATCTTGCACGGCGCAGGTGGGGCAGCCCGTCTCCGGGGCGCGGAAGCGCTGGATCATCGTGTAGATGGCGGCCAGTTCGGCCTGCATTTGCGGCCGGTCGGCGGGGTGCAGACGGCGGCCCAAGGCGGCTTCGGCCTGGTATTGGGGGATGTCGTTCAGGGCCAGGAAGGCCATCTGGGCGGCGGTGGCATTAAGATAGATGACGTCGGTCACGTCGATGAAAAGGGCCGCAGTGCCGTCACTTTCCTGGCGAAAATGGATGCGTTTTTGCCCGCCGTTGAGCGGAATGTGAAAAGTATTGATGCCGGGTGTGGGTGAGGGCAGTTCGCTAAAAGCGGCGCGGAAGCTGCCCCAATCGCGCCGCAGCCCGCGCCAGAAGCGCCGGGCCAGATTGTCCCCATTCGATTCAAATTCTGCCAGATAACCGGGCGGCTCCCCAGTGCAGCAGTCGTCGTGCTCGTCGCAGACTGGCGCTCCCTGTGTCCCCCGCGCGGTGGCCAGAAATTTTACCATTTGGGTTTCTCCTCGAATTGGTAGCTGGCGCCGCAGTATTCGCAGTTGACAAAGATGGCGCCGGCTTCGACGGTGATGGATTTCTCGGTGAGCGGGGCGTTGCAGTTTTCGCAGCGGATTTGCTGCAAGTCTACGTCGCCGCTAAGGTCGATTTTTTGCACAACGGTAGTCTGGCTGGGCTGGGGTTTGACGCGGACCATGTAGACAAAAACGGCCGCTGCCGCCAGCAAAATTACGCCAACGACGATACGAATTATCTGCCCCTGGGAACCAGCGATGAAGATAAAGCCGAAGAAGGCGAGGGCAGCGGCGACGAGGTAGGAGACGATTTTCATGAAAACCTCCGATTATGAGCGGGTGAAGGGGTGAGCGGGTGAGGGGTGATGAGGTGACAAGGTGATCTGGTTGTTCACGCCGCGTTCCGCATTCCGCACTCCGAAATTGGTAAGCAGGGTCATTGTATCATGTAGGCTGGGTTGATGATAGTGGACAGGGGGTAACGGCCGTAGTGTCTTCCATCATATACGGCGGGGATGAATGTCATTTTCGGCCGGGGGGGTGAGGGGGTGACGGGGTGACAAGGTGATGGGGTGCATGGGGGGGTGTTAGACGGCCGTTGTGGAGCGTTAAACGGAGGTTGTGGAGCGTTAAACGGAGGTTGTGGAGTGTTAAACGGAGGTTGTGGAGTGTTAAACGGAGGTTGTGGGGTGTTAAACGGAGGTTGTAGAGCGTTAAACGGAGGCTGTGGAGCGTTAAACGGGGGTTGTGGAGGGTTAAACGGGGTTGTGGCGTGGAGATTGGTCCAATCTGGAAGATTGGACCAATCTTGTATCTTTTATTGGGCGGTTTGCTGGTCCCATAGTTGGCGCAGGATTTGGACGTGGCCGAGGTGGAGGGCGACGTGTTCCAGGTTGTGCAGGAGGCACCAGGCGACGCGGTGGGTGCGTTGGCCGTCGGGGGTGGTGCGCTCGGCGGCGAGGTCGTCGAGGGAGATGGATTCGAGCACGGCGCGGCTGTGGGCCAGGGTGTTGTCGAGGAGGCGGGTGAGGGTAACGGCCGTTACCCCCTTCTGCTCAAATTCTGCCGCGCGCACGCGCCCGGACGGGTCTTGCCCGACCATGTCGCCCACCCAGAAGCGCTCGGAGCCGGCGACGTGGCTGATGATGATGGTGAAGGAGTTCATGTCGGGGCCGGGCTGCCAGTCGAGGGCTTCGGGGGGAAGGTTGTGGACGGCCGTTTTGAAGCCTTCGTGCAGCGTTGTCAATCGTTCTAAATAATCAGCAAATAAAGCATTCATCGTTTCCTCCAATCTTTAGTCTCTAGTCTGTAGTCTTTAGTCCCCCTTCTTCAGTCAGCCGCGCAGGATGGGGCGGGTGAGGCAGGTCGCGCCGCCTTCGGCTTTGAGCGAGATTTCGTTGCCCTGGTAGGTGAGCACGGTGCAGCCGGCTGCTTCCAGCCGCTGCTGGGTGATGGGGTTGCCTTGCAGCATCAGGCAGAGGCCGGGTTTGAGGGCCAGGACGTTGGGCCCCATGCTGGCGAATTCGGCGTCTGGCACTTCGACGAAGCGGAAGCCGCGTGCCTGGAGCACTTGCCAGAAGGGCACGGGC
This sequence comes from Ardenticatenaceae bacterium, assembly GCA_020634395.1. Classification (GTDB taxonomy): domain Bacteria; phylum Chloroflexota; class Anaerolineae; order Promineifilales; family Promineifilaceae; genus Leptovillus. Next base: position 301,935 of record JACKBU010000002.1, read on the forward strand.
ATGAGCGGCGGGTAGACCACGGCCAGGTCATCAGCGACGAGGCTGATGAAGGACATGAGGTGCAGGCAGGCGTCTGGTCCCTGGTAGTAGGGCAGGTGGACGGGGATGACGTTGACGCCGGGCAGGGCTTGCTGGAGCTGGCGCAGCCCGGCGGCGTTGGTGCGGAAGCCCTGGCCGACGGCCAGCGTGCGCTCGTCGATCCAGAGCAGGTCGCCGCCTTCGGCCTGGGCGTCGTCGTGGAGGCGGTAGTGGATGGGGATGCCGAGGGCGGTGAGCTGTTGGGCCAGCGCGTCTTCTTCGCCGCGGCGCAGGGGTTTGCCCATGCGCAGGATGATGGCGCCCTGGTCGCAGATGAGGACGGGGTCGTGGACGAAGATGGCGTCGGCGTGATGGGGCAGGGGGGCGGTGTGGTAGATGACTTCGGCCCCGGCGTGGTGGAGGTGGCGGACGAAGGTGTCGTGTTCTTGTTGGGCAGCGGGGAGTGACGGCCGTGCGCTGTAGTGCCACATTGCCGGGTCGGCGTCGCCAAAGGCGGCGTCGGGGCGGCGGACGAGGACGGTTTGGAGGGGGGCGACCATGCTTTGGCTGCCGTAGGGTTTGTTCATGGGCGTGATCCTTTGTGGGGGTGAAGGGGTGAGCGGGTGAGGGGGTGAGCGGGTGACAGGGTGATGGGGTGCATGAGGGTATTATAGACGGCCGTTGCTGGATGTTAAAGAGGGGTTGTGGAATGTTAAATGGTGGTTGTGGGGTGTTAAACGGAGGTTGTGGGGTGTTAAACGGAGACTGTGGAAGGTTAGACGGAGGTTGTGGAGCGTTAAACGGAGACTGTGGAGGGTTAAATGGAGGCTGTGGGGTGTTAAACGGCGGTTGTGGAGCGTTAAACGGAGGTTGTGGAGAGTTATGGGGGGTGGAGATTGGTCCAATCGGGGAAGATTGGACCAATTGGGTGGGTTAGATACGGCCGTTCATGCTGCCGGCGTAGCCGGTTAGTTCGATGTAGCCGCGGGCGGTCAGGGGCTGTCCGGCGAGGGTGCCGCTGAATTGGACGGCGCCTTCCCAGTAGGTGGTGGAGACGTTGAGTTCTTGATCGGCCATGAGGGGGCGGCCTTGCAGGTCTAAATCGAGTTTGGGGATGCGGAGGCGCCAACCGGCGGGGTATTGGGCGCCGCTGGTGGGGCTGGTCCAGGTGTCTTGCACTTCGATGTCAAAATCAGCCAGCTGCAGGTGGGTGACGGTGCCGTCCGGGGCGATGTAGCTGCCGCTGGAGAGGGGTTCCAGGGTGCCGTCGGCGTTGCGAATCTGGAAGAGCATCAGCCCGCCGCCGTTGTCCAATTGCAGCGAGAACCAGTCCCAGCCGACGGCTCCGGCGCTGAGGGCGCTGGTGGAGTATTCGTGGTCCTGCCAACTGAGGCCGGTGACGGGGACGGTCTCGTCGCCGATGCGGATGGTTCCGGCGGTTTGCTGCTGGATGATGGAGTAGTAGTAGGAGGCGTTGCCCGGCTCTTCGCCTTTGGGGCTGAGGCCGCCGTCGCCGTGGAGGACGGGGGGCAGGGTTTGGGTGAGGGTGAGGTCCAGGGCGACGTCGCCGCCGTTGGCTTGCAGTTGGACGACGCCGGGCGCGGTTTCGGCGATGGTCCAGTCGTCGAGCCAGACGCGGTAGGGTTGGGCCTGCGCCCCGGCCAATCCGGCTGCGCCGCGGCTGAAGCGTTCGTGGGGGTAGAAGGTGTCGTTGGCGATGTCGGAGAGGGTGAAGTGGGCGAGGTAGACCTGGTTGGTGCGCCAGTTGGATTGGGGAGTGGGGAGTGGGGAGTGCGGAGTGGTGGGGGAGAGGGCGCGGCGGAAGATGGTGAGTTGGTAGCCGAAGAGACGGCCGTTTTCCCCTTCCAGGTTGCCGGTGTAGTACCACCATTCGGTCTGGTAGTCGGGGTGGGGGCCGAGGTCGCGGGGGAATTGGATGGCGTTGGGTTCGGTGGCGCGGGCGAAGCCGGACGTATCGGTCTGGCTGAGCAGGGGGAGGAGGGAGGCCTGGGCGGTGGCAGGTTGGGTTGGCTGCCACCAGAGGAAGAGTGCGCCAACGGCCGTGGCCAGGAGAATTAAAATCAGAATGATTCGTCGGGTGTAAGAATTGTTGGTCATCAGGTCTCAGTTGGTACGCCCATCGCTTCGGCGATGAGCTTGAAGTCGGCTGCGGGAATTTCCAGGTGGCCGAAGCGGAAGGGGTAGCCCCAGTGCTGCTTGTCGGGGATGAAGGAGAGGCGGTCGATGAACGGCCGTATCGCCACTTCTTCACAGGGTAGGTAGTCCACGTCCAGCCGATAGGGGACAAAGCCGTCGCCCATGTCGAACTGGTAGATGTCGCCGCTGCGGATGCGGCCAACGGCCGTAAACGCCTGTACTGCCTCGTTGTCGTCGAAGTTGCGGCGGGGCGAGTAGATGAGGAGCCAATCACCGGGAGACATGCGTTGTAACGGCCGTTTTTTGCCATGATTGAGCTGGATAAAACTGCCAGCGATGCCGCGCTGGATGTGGTCTTTGTGGATAACGCCAAGCCAGTATCGAGTACTCATTCGCCTGTTAACTCCAGTTCAATAATCTATCAATCACACCGATGAGACTATAATTTTAATCAGCGCTCGCTTGGCTCATGGCTTGTGGCTGCGTGATCTGCTGGAAAGAGAAATCAAATATATTGACTGTTTCGCGGGCGTGTTCCAATGTAAACGCCACCAAATTGCCTTTAGCGTCCCGATCGAGAACGGTGTTTTCATTTAGCTCGTGGGTTTCGGCCACTTCGCTGTCTGTTAGTTCTACATACAGCGTATCAGTTTCCGTAAAATAGCGAATTCTATTCATTCAAACCAGTTCAAGAGGTGTCTTGCGGATCAGGTCAGTTTTGTCAAAGTCTTTATCGAAGCTGACGATTGTTGCCTGGGCGAGTTCAGCCACTACATATTGGTAGGCGTCATCGAAATCGAGAGTAAATGATTTCATCACTTCGACCATTCGCCGTATAAAAGCCGGGGGAACGGTTCGCAAAGATACGCCGCCTTGAAGCAGCACATCATCTACAAATGTGGCATAGACGTCATGCTTGTTCAGGCGACTGAGAATCACACCGATGGAATGCATAGAGAAATCGCTGATCATCATTTGCGAAGGGGACACGGTCTCTAAAAAACGCCCTACATCGGTAGATTTTTCCTGGTCAAGCAGCCTTTCCAACCAGATATTCGTGTCAATCAGGTACATTAATCCCCTCGCCATTCCAGCGCTTTTTGCTGCAACTCTAAGGATGTGTATTGCTCACGATATTCATGCAACGCCCCTGCCCAATTTTGCTTCAGCCCATAAGTCACCTGACGACTGCGCTTGCTTAATAAAAATTCGACGAAGTCTCGAACTTCTATCATTAAATCGGGAGGTAATTCTTGGACTAATTCTTCTAACGGTTTTGATTGCGCACTCATAGCAACCTCTTTGTATTCAGATTATTGTCATTATAACATGCCATCCCGTCGTCAGACTCACTCCTCGCGTACGGCCGTGGCCACCACCATCCCCCCCAGCCTTAACGAGGGATAAATCGCCGCCAGCAGCGCGGCGATAATCGCCACGATGACGCCCTGCAGGAAGTAAGCCGGTTCCAACTGCATTTGCAGCGTCCAGCCAAACGAGCGCACGTTGATCACGTAAATCAAAATCCAGGCCAGCACGTAGCCCACCGGCACGGCCAGCAGCCCGGCGATGCCGCCCATCAGCCCTGTTTCCAGGAACGTCAGGCCCCAAAGCTGGCGCACCGTCATGCCGGTGGCCCGCAGCACGCCCAGCTCGCGGGCGCGCTCTAGCTGCAAACTCATCAGGGCGCTGAGCACGCCGATGAAGGCCACCACAATCGCCAGCAGCCGCAGGGCGGCGGTGATGGCAAACGTGCGGTCGAAAATCTCCAGCGACCCGGCGCGCAACGCCTGATTGGATTGGATGAGCACGTCCTGACGGCCGTTCACCGCCGCCGTCATCTCCCGCACCACCTGATCCACCTCTGCGCCCGGCTGCAGAAAAATGCCCATGCTCTCGATGGCCTGATCCTGCCATAACTCGCGGTACAAATCCTGCCCGATCATGATCGTGCCCTGGTCGGAGGCATAGTCGTAGAAGACGGCCAGGACGGGGAGGGCGCGGGGGCCAACGGCCGTTTGCAGCACCACGTCCGGCGGCGGGGTGGGCAGGTTTTCCTTCAGCACCAGCGCCTCGGAGATGATTACCCCTTCGCCGGCGAGGAGGCGCGGCCACAGGGTAGCCTGATCGCCATTGACCCAGGCGTAGGGGCGGTTGCCGTTGGACACGTCGCCATCGACGGCGATGATTTCCACGGGGCGGCCCAAATCGGGCGCGTCCACCTGCACGTGGCGCGCCGTGACCACTCTATCCACGCCCGGCCAGGCGCGAAATTCGGCGATGACTTCCGGCGGCAGCGTGCCGAAGGTGCGGTTGGCCGTCAGGGTGGGCGTCGAAACGTACACATCGGCCTGCAAGGTCTGGTTGAGCCACTGCACCACGGTGGTGCGGAAGGAGCCGATCATGATGGAGACGCCGACGACGACGGAGACGGCCGTCATCAACGCCGCCACCGCCACCGAGGTCCGGCTGAGCGAGCGCACGATGTCGCGCGGGGCCATGCGCCCCAGCACGCCCAGCAGCGCCTGCGTGATGGGCGTGACGGCGCGCACCAGCAGCACGGTCAGCGGCGGGGTCAGCAGGGCCGCGCCAATCAGCACGGCGAACAGCCCACCAAAGGTGATGATCAGGTTGCCGCGCACCCAGAGCAGGAAAACGCCAACGGCCGTCAAGACAGCCCAGGCCAGGGCCAGCCAGGGCAGCAGTTGGCGCGTGCGGCTCTCCAGGTTGGAGCGTTTGAGCGAGGCGTTGGGCGCGGTGCGCATTGCTTCCCAGGCGGGCAGCAGGGCGGCGAACAGCGCCGCCGCCAGCCCCACCAGCAGCCCTTTGACCAGGGTGAAGGGCGGCACATCGACGCCGCGCACGTTGACGACGAAGTAAAAGTCGTTGATGGTCTGGGTGATGAGGCCGACGATGCCCCGTCCCAGTAGGATGCCCAGGCCCAGCCCCAGCACGGAGCCAACCAGACCGAGCACGGCCGTTTCCGCCAAAATCAGGGCGAACAACTGGCCGCTGGTGACGCCCAGGCAGCGCAAAATGCCGAATAACGGCCGTCGCTGGACCACGCTAAAGGTGACCGTGTTGTAAATCAGGAACATGCCCACCACCAGGGCCAGCAGGCTGAGGGCGGAGAGGTTCAGTTCAAAAGCGGCCGTCATTTGCCGGATGGCGTTGCTGCGGGCAGCGGCCGTTTCCAGGCGCAGGCCGGGCGGCAGCACGGCCGTCAGCGCGGCCAGGGTCGCCTCGTCGTTGACGATGAGGTCGATGCGGCTCAGTTTGCCGGTCATGCCCAAAATTTCTTGGGCCGAGGCGATGTCGGTGAAGACGATGCCGCTCAGGGCGCGGCGGCTCACGTCGTCGGTGGGCTGGAGCAGGCCAACGATTTGCGCCGGGGTGCGCTGCCCGGAATGGTTCAGGGTGATGGTGTCGCCCAGGGCCAGCCCGGCCTCGTCGGCCACATCCTGGGCCAGGATCACACTATTGGGCACGGTGAGAAAAGCCACCAGCCCCTCAATCCCGTTCCCTTCGCCGCTGTTTTGCGCTGCAAAATAATCCCGAAACGGCGGCTCGGCGAACGGATCAATGCCCACCAGCCGCATGACCCGCTCGTTGAGTTCGGGAACGGTGAGGTAATCTTCGACGATGGGGGCGGCGAGGGGAGACTGGAGACTGGAGACTGGAGACTGGTCTAATCTCCAGTCTCCGGTCTCTAGTCTCCGATAAATTTCTTCGTCAAACCCGGTTGGCCCACCGACGATGCGGTGGGTGGTTTTGCCGGCGATGGCGTCGGTGGAGAGCTGGAAGGCGCGCTGGGCGCTGCCGTTGGCCAGGTCGATGCTGACCATCATGGCTACGCCAATGGCCACGCCGACGATGAGCAGGATGTACTGCAACGGCCGTCGTCTTAACCGCCGCCACGCGAGGCGGAAGAGGGGGAGGTTGGAGATTGGAGATTGGAGATTGGGTGTGGGCATAGGGTTTGTTGGTTGGATAGTTTGTTGGTTGGATGGTTTGTTGGTTTGTTGGTTGGCTGGTTTGTTGGGTTTGTTGGTTGGCTAGCAAACTAACCCACTAACAAACTAACCCACTAACAAACTAACCCACTAACAAACTAACCAGCAAACAAACCATCCAACTCCTTCTCCTCCAAACGGCCGTTATGCACCTCAATTACCCGGTCGGCGAAGGGCACGATTTCCGGGCTGTGGGTGGCCATGAGCAGGGTTTTGCCCGCGCCGCGTGTCAGGTCGATGAGCAGCTGCAGCACGCGCTGGCCGGTTTCTTCGTCCAGGTTGCCGGTGGGTTCGTCGGCCAGCACCAGCAGGGGGTTATGGGCCAGGGCGCGGGCGATGGCCACGCGCTGCTGTTCGCCGCCGGAGAGCTTGTCGGGGAAGGTGTCGCGCCGGTCGGCCAGCCCGACCTGATCGAGCAGATGAAGAGCATGGGGGGAAACGGCCGTGGCCTTCTTCCCCGCCAACTCCTGCGGCAGTGTCACATTCTCTAACACCGTCAGCGTGGGAATCAGGTTGAAAAACTGAAAGACAAAGCCGATGTTGTCGCGGCGGAACAGCGTGCGCTCCCGCTCGCGCAGGCGCGTAATCGTTACGTCGTGGATGGTCACGTCGCCGCTGTCTGGCTTTTCGATGCCGCTGATCAGGTTCAGCAGCGTGCTTTTGCCGCTGCCGCTGCGCCCCAGCAGGGCGACAAACTCGCCCTCATCCACGCAGGCGTTCACCGCGTCCAGCACCTGGCGCTGCTGGCTGCCTTCACTAAAGTACTTACTCAACTGCTCGATGCGTACCATGCTCATAAAACTATCCTAAAAGGTTGTGCTGTTTTTCACAGATGATCTAACTGTAACATGTTCAGAGAGGCAGATCAACCAAAAAACATGAATATATCTTAACAAAACTTGTGCAGACGCCCAGTGGAATCTAAAGGTTCATGCAGTAAATCACTGCAAGCAGCGGAAGGAGGATATAATAATGAAGCAGGCTGTGATGACGGTGTCAAGTAAGGAGCTGTACTCATGAATAGTCGTACAAAACAATTGAAGCGCTGGGCGTGGATGGCTGCATTCCTGGCCCTGGCGTTGATCTTTTCTGCGCGGTCAGTGGCGGTGCAGGCGGCCGACGATCGCTGGCGTGCCCGTTATTGGAATAACCGGGATTTCTCTGGCAACCCGGCTCTGGAGCGAAACGAAACAACGCTGGACCATGATTGGGGTAGGGGGTCGCCCGGAGATGAAGTGCAGGACGATAACTTTACGGCGCGATGGACGCGCAATATCTACTTCGCTACCTCTGGCGTGTATCGTTTTTCCGCGTCGATGGATGATGGGATGCGCGTGTGGGTGGATGACAGCCGGATCCTCGATTCGTGGTACGACAGCCAGGTCCATACGGTGGTGGCCGACGTGTATCTTTCTGCGGGAGACCATCACGTCAAGGTGGATTATTACGAAGCGACCGGCAGCGCGATTGCCCAACTTTCCTGGGCGCTGGCCAGCGGCGCCAACACCGTGAACTGGCGGGGTGAATATTACAACAATAGGACTTTGACTGGGCAGCCTACGCTGGTGCGGGATGACGGGTCGATTAACTTCAACTGGGGGTTGGGACGGCCGGCAGATGGCATCAACGCCGATGAGTTTTCGGTGCGGTGGACGCGTACGGTGCCCCTGGATGCGGGTGTTTACCGTTTTGCTACCACGACCGATGATGGTGTGCGCCTGTGGGTAAACAACCAACTGGTGATTGATCAGTGGCATGACCAGGCGGCAACTTCTTATTCCGCTGATGTGTCGGTGCCGGGCGGTAATGTTCCGGTGAAGATGGAGTATTACGATAACCGGGATTATGCGGCGGCCCAACTGAATTGGGAGAGAATTGCGGCGCCTGTTCTGACGTCGACGCCGCCGCCCACGGCCGTTTCCGCTCTTCCGCCCTGGACCGGCACGTATTACAACAACACCAACCTGGACGAATCACCCGTGCTGGTGCGGCAAGACCCGGAGATCGCTTTCATCTGGGGTTCCAGTTCGCCGCTGCCTAACGTGGTCAGTCCCGATCACTTTTCCGTGCGCTGGACGACCACGGCCAACCTGCCGGCTGGGCAGTACCGCTTTGACACGTTTGTGGATGGCGGCGTGCGCCTGTGGGTGAACGAACAGTTGATCATCGACGAGTGGCATGATTATTACGAAGTGCGGAACTGGGCCAATGTGGTGAACTTGCCGGGCGGACCGGTGCCGCTGCGCATGGAATTCTTCGACGACGTGGGTCTGGCTGAAGCCCGGCTGGTGATTCAGCCGCAAGGCGGCACCATCCCGCTGAATCCGACGCCTCCCGGCAGCGCTGGCGGACCTCTAACGGCAACGGTGATCAACGCCCAGGTGTTGAACGTACGCAGTGGGCCGGGTATGGAGTTTGATCCCTTCTCCCACGTAGCCGGCGGGGAAATTGTGAATCTGACCGGCTATCGCAGCAATGGTTGGGTGCAAATTCGGCTGCTAGACGGCCGTACCGGCTGGGTAGGCGGCGCTTATCTGACCGGTTACAACTACGACGAGTTGTCACTGTGGAGCGGCACTTGATGGAAAACAATGCGCTACATAATGCTCAACTGGCCGGCGATTCGTTTTTCTGGGAAGCGGGTCCGGTGGGGGTGCTGCTGCTGCATGGCCTGACGGCAACGACGGCGGAAGTACGGCCGTTAGCTCGCTACCTGCACCAACACGGCTATACCGTGGCCGGGCCACTGTTGCCGGGCCACGGTACCAGGCCAGAAGATCTCAACCAGGTGAAGTGGCGGGACTGGGTGCAGACGGCCGAGGCCGACTTTCATCACCTGCTGACGGTTTGTGACCGCGTGCTGGTAGGTGGCGAATCGACCGGCGCTGTGGTGGCGTTGTATCTGGCCAGCCGTTACCCGGAAGCTGCGGCGGTGCTGGCTTACGCCCCGGCCATTAAGCTGGCCACTTCCACGCGGGACGTGCTGCGTCTGTATGCCGCGGCTCCGTTCATCGAATTTATTCCCAAAGCCGACCTGGACGGTAATGATCTATGGCAGGGATACCGGGTGAATCCGCTGCGGGGGGTGATGGAGCTGCTGCGCCTGGGCCGGGAAGTACGCGGCCGTCTGCCGCGCATTACCCAGCCGGTGCTGGTGGTGCAGGGCCGCCACGACACGGCCATCGATCCGGCAGCGGGCCAGATCATTCTGGAAGGCGTCTCATCGACGGTGAAGGAGTTGGTGTGGATGCCACATTCGTCTCACGTGGTGGCGATTGACGCCGAGTGGGAGGAGGTGGCGGCGCTGACGCTGGAGTTTGTGGAGCGGGTGGGGGAGTTGGTGGCGGGGTGAGCGGGTTTAGGGGTGTGGGGGTGTTTGATGAACCGAATGACTCTTAAACACCTGAACACTTGAACACCTAAACGCTTCGTTTGAGAATGTGAAGAATCGTTTGACAATCCCGTAGCCACTGTCTATGATGTGCCGGTTGCATTGTGTAGGGTGGTTGGCCAGAGGCGGCGCATGGTGATGATCGATTTCGCAGCGAATATGACGTTGACTGGGCAGTGGTTGGGCGGAGATCCGACATTTCTTGGGTGGCTGACGACGGCCGTTTATCTGGTAACGGCCGTTCTCTGCCTGTTCTGTGCCCTCTCTGTCAAAAGGCTCTACCCCGGCAGCGATCCACGGCCGCACGCGCTCATCTGGGGCGGGTTGTCCTTCCTGCTGTTCTTCCTGGGTCTCAACAAAGAACTGGATTTACAAACCTGGTTTACTTCCACAGTCAAGCGTATCGCCTGGGAACAGGGCTGGTATGCCTACGGCCAGCGCGCCCAGGTGTTGTTTTTGCTGGCATTTGCCGTGGTGGGTTTCGTCGTGGTAGTGGTTGTTGCCTGGAGCGTGCGGCGCTACTGGCGCAGTTACATCTTCTTGTTGTTGGGGGTGGTGGCGATTTTGCGCTTCATTGCGGTGCGCATCGCCACCTTTTACGGTATTCAGATACCGGAACTGTCGCGGTACACCGGGGGGATACGCATCAACTGGCTGTTGGAACTCATCGGCCTCCTGTTGATAGCGGCCGCGGCATTACTAAATTTGCGCCGGCGTGTGGCCCGGCCGCCTATACAAGCAATCAGCGAGTAGTTTATGAATCTGGCTTATCGGACGATTCTGCCTCTGGCAGGTCTAATCATCCTGCTTGTCTTTTCCCTGGCCCTTAACTACTTCCTCGTCAAGCGCTATCGGCAGGCTTACCGGGAATGGAGCCGGGTTACCCTGGATCCGCTGGCGCTGGAGCAGCCGCCGGCTCTACCGGACAATGGGGCGAACGGCCGTCTGGTGTTGTTTTACGGCGATTCACGGGCGGCTGCCTGGCCGGAACCGGCGGACAGCGAGGGGTTTGTGTTTGTCAACGGGGGCGTGAACGGGCAAACGGCCGTGCAGATGAACTTGCGCTATGCGGCGGCCGCCGCGCCGCTGCAGCCCGACATCGTCGTGGTGCAGGTGGGCATCAACGACCTGCGCGTCATTCCTGCGCTGCCGGACCAGAAAGAAGCGATCATCGCCGCCACGGCGGACAATATCCGCCAGATTGTGAGCCAGGCCACAGCGGGCGGCGCCACCGTTATCGTGACGACGATCTTTCCGGTGCAGACCCCGCCGTGGACTGAGCAAATGTTTTGGTCCGATGAGGTGAGGGGGGGGATTACGGCCGTTAACCACGCTATCCAGTCGCTGGCGGGGGAGAACGTGCTGGTGTTGGACGCCTATGCCCTGCTGGCCGACGAGCAAGGCGTGCTGCGGAGCGAGTTTGCCGCCGACTATCTGCACATCAACGCCAACGGCTACTATGAACTCAACCAGTTGTTAAGGGCTTATCTGCTGCAACTGTCCTGAGTAGATTGTCACAAAAACAGTTTCAAGTTTTGTTCGGGCAATGTGTAGCCGCGGTATCTTTACCGCGTATTTCGCAGAACGCGGTAAAGATACCGCGGCTACGAGGCTGTACTTGCTCTCGGTACAAGTGTACTTGCTCTCGGTACAAGTGTACTTGCTCTCGGTACAAGTGTACTTGCTCTCGGTACAAGTGTACTTGCTCTCGGTACAAGCGTACTTGACCTCGGTACAAGTGTACTTGCTCTCGGTACATGTGTACTTGACCTCGGTACATGTGTACTTGACTTCGGTACAAGTGTACTTGACTTCGGTACATGTGTACTTGAATTCGGTATAAGTGTACTTGACCTCGGTACATGTGTACTTGACCTCGGTACAGGCGTACAGAGGGGTTAGCCCTGTCACAAAATCTAAAAACCTGGAGAAACGATTCATGAAACAAACAAAGCGACCTGTAATAGTTTTCTGGAGTGTGATGCTGCTGGTGGCGGCCGGTCTGGCCGCCTTTTTTGTGGGACGGACGGCATTGGCCCGGGCGGCTGCGGAAACGGCCGTGCCAGATGTGGTTCCCTTTAGTTATGTGCAAATTGATAACAATGCCGGAGATGTCAAACTGGTGGGTGACATCGACGGCGATATGTATCCAGACCTGGTGCTGGGTGGGATGCCCGGCGAAAAGCTCAATTGGTATCATTACCCTACCTGGCAAAAAACGGTTATTGCCACGCCCAACAACGAGTTTACGACAGACGGCCGTCTGGGGGACGTGGATGGCGACGGTGACCTGGACATCGTTGTGCCGGATGGCGACGGCGTGGACAACCTGGTGTGGTTTGAAAACCCACGGCCGTTGGGCAATCCCTTTACCGGCAGCGCCTGGACGCGCCATGTCGTAGGCACAATTGGCAGTTGGGGCAAAGACGTGCACGTCTCCGATTTTGACAGCAACGGCTTTCTAGACATCGCCACCCGCGACCACGATACAGCTATGATCTTCTTCCAGATGTCGGCCGGCGTCTGGTCCAAAGTCAACCTCAGCGGACTCAACCTGGGCAGCGAGGGCATGAGCAGCGGCGACGTAGACGGCGACACCAACGTTGATCTGGTCCTTCGCGGACAGTGGGTGCGCAATCCCGGCGGGGCAGCAGCACGCACGCCCGGAAATTGGACGCCCTTCGACATCGGTCCCGCAGATACCGACTTCAAAGCGCTGGTGGCCGATCTCAACCAGGACGGCCATATGGACGTGCTCTTCTCCAGTTCAGAAAACACGGCCGACGTCAACTGGTGGTCGGCCGACGGCGGTGATCCCACCGGAACCTGGACCAAACATACCATCGTGGCCGATTTGGAACGCTGCCACACCTTGCAGGCCGCCGACATGGACCACGACGGCGATATGGACGTGGTGCTGGGCCAGATGCACACTTCAACCGCCCAGGAAATCATGGTCTGGTTTAATACCAACGGCCAGGCCACAGCCTGGAGCAAGCAGGTGGTCGGTACGGGCGGCCTGCACAACGGCGTGGTGGCCGACATCGGGCGCGATGGCGACTATGACATCTATGGCGCCAACTGGACAGGCAACCCGCCGGCCCGACTGTGGGTAAATCAGCTTAATCCGCCGGGGGCCATTTTGCCCCTCGACCGCTGGACATACAAACAGATCACCGGCAGCCACGCCCAGACCTTTGGCCTGACCTTTGGAGACGTGGACGGGAACGGCCTGAAAGACATTATTTCCGGGGTGTACTGGTATCAGAATCCGGGCGGCGATCTGCTGGGAAGTTGGGCACAGCATGATTTGCCCGCCGGTATGCAGGCTATCCTGACAACGGACGTGGACGGCGACACGCTGATTGATGTGGTGGCCCAGAAGCAGGAGACAGCGTTGAGCCTGTACTGGCTGGAACCGGTCGATGCCGCGGCCCAATCGTGGAACAGCGTGAAGATAGGCGAAGTGGAGACGGCCAGCCACAATTTGGGCGCGCAGGGCTACCGCACGGCGCAAGTGGAGGCGGGCGGCAGGGACGAGATCCTTATCAGCAGCGGCAACGGGATTTACTATTTCCGCGTACCGGTCAATCCGGGGGCGGGCAACTGGCCGCGTGTGCACGTCAACGGCGAGCCATCGGACGAGGGGTTTGCCGTGGGTGACGTGGATCGAGACGGCCGTCTGGACATTGCGGCGACAACCGGTGACGCGAAGGGCGTGGTGTGGTACAAAAACCCCGGCGACGGCAGCAGCAACTGGACAGGCTACCAGATTGGCGACTTTGCCGAGGCTTTGTACCCGGATCGTACGGCGCTGGCGGATTTGAACGGCAACGGCCGTCTGGACATCATCGTCACCGAGGAAAACGGTACGGACAGCGATGCCCAAACCTACTGGTGGGAGCAGCCCGCCAATCCTACAGCGCCCGGTTGGAAGCGGCACCTCGTCACCACGCAGGCTACCACCAACAGCCTGGACGTGGCCGACATGGACAAAGACGGCGACCCGGATCTCATCCTGGCCGAGCACCGCGGGGCCAAGACCCTGAGCATCTGGGCCAACACGGGCTATGGGGCGTTTGCCGAGCAAGTTGTGTCCACCGGCCACGAGAGCCACCTGGGCGGCCAGACTGTGGACCTGGACAACGATGGTGACCTGGATATTGTCAGCATTGCCTGGGATGCCTCGAATGAGGTTCATTTGTGGCGCAACAATGGGGCGACCCCGGTAAACCTGGACATCCACACGTATCTGCCGCTGGTTGTGAAACCGTAGAAAAGAGACTGCTGCTTGAAGGCCGACTGACAGCCTTCAAGCGGCAGTCTGGTCGAAAATATGAAACGTACTCGTCAGTTAAAACATGGTCTGGAACCGGAGCAGTTAAGACGCTGGTCGTGGCTGATGACCGGTTTTGGTCTGCTGGTGGTTCTTTACACCACGCTGTTCCCGTTTGATTTTTTCGTACGCACGGGACCATCGGCGCTGGAGGTGCTGCGCGGCTTCGACCTGACGCTGACCCAGGGGTATGTGCTGGCCGATTTTCCGCGCAATGTGTTGCTGTTTGTGCCGTTGGGGTTTGGGCTGGCCGGATTGTGGGCAGGCGACGGCCGTTCCTGGCGCACGTTTTTCCTGGTCGTATTGGCCGGCGCGGGTTTGTCGGCCTTGATGGAGGTGGTGCAGGCGGCGGCACTGCTGCGGTTCCCCTCGCTGGCCGACGTGCTGGCCAACGGGTTAGGCGCAGCGGTAGGGTTTGGGCTGTTTTACCTGCTCGGAGAACGGTGGTGGGGTGGCGTGGCCCGCGTTGCGGAGAGGATACGGCCGTTTTTAAGGCCGTCCCGCTTTATTCCAATTTATCTGCTCTATCTGGCCGGCTGGCTGCTCGTGTCGGTCTGGCTGCAACAGTTTACCCAGTTCGGTAACTGGGACAATCACTTCCCGCTTATCGTGGGCAACGAGCAGACGCGCGACCGGCCGTGGCACGGTGTGGTGCGCCAGTTCTATGTGGCCGATAGAGCCTTGTCGCCGGCGGAAGTGGTGCGGCTCTTTGCGGGGGAAAACGCCACGGCCGTGGCCGGCGGCGCTCTGGTGGCCAACTACGACTTTACCGATCCGGCCGCCGCTCAGTTCCCGCCGCTGGTGGAGCAGGGAACGGCCGTTGTCCCCCTTACTGCCGACGGTGTGGCGCTGTCGGCGGACCATTGGCTGGAGAGTGAAGGGGCGGTAACGGCCGTGTCCGATGCTCTGGCTGCTTCATCGCAGCTTACGCTGGGCTTGGAAGCGGCAACCGGCGATGTGAACCAGGAAGGCCCGGCGCGGCTGGTATCCATTTCCGGCGATCCATACAATCGCAACATCACGCTAGGGCAGGAAGGGCCGGACCTGGTGCTGCGCCTGCGGATGCCATTGACAGGCCTGAACGGCCGTCAGCCGGAATTCATCATTCCCAACGTGTTTACCGACGAGCAGATGCACCACATTGTGATCACCTATGACGGAACGGCCGTACGCCTGGCTGTCGACAGCGCCGATAATGTGTATGCCATCGAACTCCTGCCGGCGGTAACGTTGCTGACAAAAACCTTTCCCCAAGAAGTGGACCAGATGCGCCTGAGCCGGGGAAATGTGGCCCTTTTCCGGCTGATTTTTGATTTATGCCTGTTTTGGCCGTGGGCGGCATGGCTGGCGTACCGCCGGAAGGTGGATCTGGCCCTGCTGGCCGGGTTGGTTTTGCCGCCGCTGGTTTGGGAGTGGTTGTTGAGCCGGTTGATATTTGGTTATGGCTGGCATGCCGGGTATGTGGGGATGGGGGTACTGGTAACGGCCGTGGGCTTTATCATTTTTTACGGTGCGCTGAACGGCCGTGGTGTCCAAACAGCCAGATAAACGTGGCTGACCCACCTGCAAAATGAATGCTCGTTAAGTTTCTTACTCCTCCTCTTCATCTTCAAATCGGCGTAATATTGATCTTTAGATTTCCTCATTACTCTGGTTGGAGTCTATCTGAACTGGTAGTTGTCCACGTCTTGAATTAACAAATTCAACACCTGTTAAACTCTCGTTTTCTCGGAGGGCGGACTGTACGCGGCAAATAACTTCCAGGCTGTAAACAAAAGAAATTTCCAGAGGTAAACCGACAATTTCATGATGAATACAAAAGAACAAATCCTGACAAAGGTAGCCAATCGCGAAGCAAAACTAGGGGTTGTGGGATTGGGTTATGTTGGCTTACCCTTATCCGTAGCTTTTGCCCAGGCCGGTGTTGCGGTAATAGGGATCGACATCGATCAAAAGAAAGTCAACATGTTAAATTCCGGGCAAAGCTATGTGGAAGATGTGCCGGATACTGACCTCGCGCCCCTCATCAAAAATGGCTGCTTCCGCGCCAGCGCAGATTTCGCCGATCTGGTTTTGGTGGATGCTATCGCCATCTGCTTGCCCACGCCGCTAGGCGAAACAAAGGATCCAGACATCTCCTTTATTATTAATGCGACAGACCAAATTGCCCACTATGGCGCTACCGGGAAGCTGGTAGTCTTGGAAAGCACGACCTATCCTGGCACCACAGAAGAAGTGATCCTGCCTCGGTTATCCAACAACGGTGATCAGGTGGGTCGAGACTTCTTTCTGGCCTTTTCGCCGGAACGAATTGATCCCGGCCGTACTGACTACAACATGTTTAACACGCCCAAGGTGATTGGCGGGACTACGCCGGATTGTCTGGAAGTAGCGCTGGCACTGTATGGCACTGTTGTACAAAATCCCATTCCAGTCTCCAGCACGGCCACAGCCGAAATGGTCAAGCTCTTAGAAAACACCTTTCGTGCCGTTAACATTGGCCTGGTGAACGAAATCGCCCTGATGTGCGACAAGCTTGGATTGGACGTTTGGGAAGTAGTAGGGGCAGCGGCCACAAAACCCTATGGCTTTATGCCTTTCTATCCCGGTCCCGGCCTTGGCGGTCACTGCATTCCGGTCGATCCCCACTATCTGAGTTGGAAACTGCGAACTCTCAATTATACGGCGCGTTTTATAGAGCTGGCGCACGACATCAACAGCCATATGCCTGATTATGTGGTGGAGAAAGTCGCTCTCGGCCTAAACGAAGATCGCAAAGCGATTAATGGGAGCAAGGTGCTGGTGCTGGGGGTGGCTTATAAGCCAAACATTGGCGATGTGCGGGAAAGCCCGGCGATTGACGTGATCGATTTACTCGAAGAACGTGGTGCAGAAGTGACCTACCATGATCCTTACGTGGAGAAACTGGTGGCGGCCGGCATTTCTTTTCATTCGATTAAACTGACTCAAGAAGCTCTAGAGCAGGCGGATTGTGTGGTCATCGTAACGAATCACGCAGATTACGACTGGGACTTTATTACCGAGCATGCTGGATTGATTGTGGATTCACGCAATGCTATTAAAAACGCGAGCAAAAGCCGGGTGGTGCGCTTGTAGGAGACTCTGACTTTTCGGTTGACCCGTGAAATCATTTTCCCTATTTACTGCCAATCCTTTTCTTGACTTTTCTATCTGCAGTGAGTGCGCGTTGTTACAATCAGTGGTTACCGAATGGATAATGCCGATAACTTTTTAACTCAACCTTCTGTTACGGCCGTGGTTTGTACGCGAAACCGGGGTGAGCGCATTGTCAAGACGATCGAGAGCTTGCTGGCCAACAGGCATCCGAACTATGAGGTTTTGGTTATTGACCAAAGCACGAACTCTGAGACGGAAGCGGCCGTTAACCATCTGTTCTCTGATCACCGACTGCGTTACATCCGTTCGGCCACTCGCGGCACGGGCCTGTCACGCGGCCTCGGTTTGACCAACGCTCGTGGTTCTGTCGTAGCCTACACAGACGACGATTGTACCGTTCCTGAAGATTGGCTGGAAAAGATGGAAGCCGTTTTTGCCCTCGATGCCAAAATTGCTGTGGCTTTCTGTAACGTTGTACCTGCCCCACATGACGAGACGGCCGGGTTTGTGCCGGCCTACATCCGTCAGGAAGACATGATCGTGCGCACCGTGTGGGACAAATGCCGGGCGCGTGGCATTGGTGCGGGAATGGCCGTGCGTCGGCAGCCTGTTCTGTCGTACGGAAGTTTTGATCCCTTGTTGGGTCCGGGAACGGAGTTTTCTGATTGTGAAGATGGTGACATTGCTGTGCGCGCTCTTCTCAATGGCTGGTGGGTTTTTGAGACAGCACAGACTCATGTCATTCACGATGGATTCCGTACCTGGCAAGAAGGGAAGGAGCTAAACAAGCGTAACTGGACAGGCATTGGCGCCGCTTATGCTAAACCCATTCGCTGTGGACGTTGGCAGGCTGGTGTCATTGTGGCCTATGAAGCGCTGGTAGTCGCTTTATTAAAACCTTTCTCACGGATATTCTTGCTGAAAAAACCACAAGGTGTGCGCAGTTTCTACTATTTCTGTCGGGGTTTTTGGCATGGATTCCAACAGAGCGTAGATTGTGAATATATGGTGTATCGAAATAGTGAGGTCGCAGGGAAGTGAACATGAGCACACATATCCCCAAAGTTAGCATAGGTATCCCTGTTTACAATGGTGAGAACTTTTTGTCCGAAGCCATTGAGTGTGTTCTGGCCCAGACATACCAGGATTTTGAGATCATCCTTTCCGATAATGGCTCAACTGATGCCACCCAAGAAATTTGTGAGGCATACACGGCTAAGGATGCGCGTATTTCCTATTACCGTAGTGATCAGAATCGTGGCGCGGCCTGGAATTTTAATCAGACTTTTGAGTTATCCCGGGGCGATTACTTTAAATGGTTGGCGCACGACGACTTGATGGCGCCTGAGTTTCTAGAGCGAACGGTGGCGGTGCTGGATCAGGATCCAGAGGTGGTTTTGGCCTATACAGGGGTCAGCCTTATCGATGAAAATAGGGAATTAATCGAAGAATATAAGGACAAGATCGATTCAGGCAATCCGGATCCGGGTAAGCGATTCCGGGCTTTGTTGCTTGACTGGAGCTTGTGTTTTGAAGTGTTTGGTCTGATTCGTCGTCAGGCTTTGCTGCAAACGCCGGTGATGGGTAACTATGGACATGGTGATGGCGTTTTATTGGCACGGCTGGGCTTGTTAGGGCGTTTTCAAGACGTGCCGGAGTATTTGCTTTTTTCGCGGAAGCACAAGAAACAGTCGATGCGTGAGTTTGGTTATGAGGGTGGTGGCAATGACTACCATCGTTATACAGTCTGGTTTGATACGTCGAAGGCGGGGCGCCTGCTTTTTCCCAACTGGCGTATTATGGGTGAATATTACCGGTCTATCTGGATGGTGTCGCTCAGTTTGTATACCAGACTTTACTGTCATATTGTCGTAGCGCGTTGGATTCGTCACAATGTCCGCAATTTGTCGAAGGACTTGTTGGTCAATGTCCGAGTGGTGGGAGAGCGTGTTCGAGGAATGATGTTGGTGACGAAACAAGCGGGGCAGGTGGAAGAGAAGCCAGGTTAACGGCCGTTTCTCCCCCCAAAACATGATGCTTTACCCTGGGTAAGATAAAAACAAACGTAGGAGATAGTCATGCGAGTATTGATCACAGGTTCTAGCGGGCAAATAGGCACTAACTTAGGCCTTTATTTGCAGGAAAAAGGGCACCAGGTTTTTGGTGTGGACAAGCGTGTTAACACCTGGACAGACCAGATTAGCACCATTATTCAAGATTTGAGCCAACCCTATCACAATTTTGCGGGGGGTATTGGTATTGAATATCCAGATAACTTAGACGTCGTGGTGCATTTTGCTGCCCACGCCAAAGTCCATGAATTGGTGGAGCAGCCATACCGGGCGCTGGAAAACATCACCATGACGTTTAACGTGTTGGAATTCTGCCGCCAGAATAACCTGCCCATTATTTTTAGCAGTTCGCGCGAGGTCTATGGGGACATTCATCGCTATATCACGGAAGAAACCTACGCCGACTTCGCCTACACGGAAAGCCCGTATTCGGCGAGTAAAATTTCCGGCGAAGCACTGATCTACTCTTACGCGCAGTGTTATGGCATGCGGTATCTGGTGTTCCGGTTTAGCAACGTATACGGCCGTTACGACAACGACATCGAACGAATGGAACGTGTGATTCCTCTCTTCATCCGCAAAATTGGACGCGGCGAACCCATCACTGTCTATGGTGAAGATAAAGTGCTCGACTTCACCTACGTCGACGACTGTATTAGCGGCGTCTCCCGTGGTATTGAACTAATAGCCAGTGGTCAAAAAGTCAACCAGACCATCAACCTGGCCTTTGGCCAGGGAAACAGCCTGGTAAACATGGCGCATTACATAGGTGAAACACTTGGCGTAACGCCCAATATGACTATTAAGCCGGCGCGTGTAGGCGAAGTTACTCACTACGTGGCCAACATTGGCAAAGCCCGCGCTTTGCTAGATTACACCCCTACCACTTCCCTGCGCGAGGGGATTCAACGCTCAGTTGCCTGGTCACAGGAATGGGCTGCGCAAAACCACAAGCCTGCGTCTGTGCCCGCCTAAGCCGGGTAGAGAAAACTATGAAAATAGCCATCGTCAACCAGCCCATCGACACGCTGATACCGGGTTACCAAAACTCTATCGCTATTTGGACTTACAACATAGCACCGCTTCTGGCCGAAACCCATGACGTCACCGTTTATGGCAAAATCAATCGCGTCCAAAAAGAACTCAAGACGCAGCCCAAAGTGCGTTACCGGTTTCTCCGCGCTTTCCCCAATAAGGTGGAGCAGCAGTTGGAAAAGGTGATCAAGCCGTTCACAAACAAAAACATCCCGGTCTTCGCCTCCCAACTGCACCATCTGGATTATGCTTTGCCCCTGGCCCTGAGCCTGCGCCAGGGCAAATACGACGTCATCCACGTCCATAATTTTACGCAGTTCATCCCGGTCATCCGGCGGTTTAATCCGCAGGCCAAAGTGGTGCTGCACATGAACGGGGAATGGCTCATGCAGTTGGATTATGACATTATGGCCGAACGGATTGCCCAGACAGACCTGGTTTTAGGGTCCAGCAACTACGTGGCCGAGTCGGTCCGGCAGCGTTTCCCCCAATACGCAGATCGCTGCAAAACCATCTACAACGGCGTCAATGTGGAGGCTTTCAAGCAAAGCGATCACCAAAACGGGGCTTCACCGGAAGGGGGATTTGGCGTTTTGTTTGTGGGGCGTGTTTCTCCCGAAAAGGGCGTTCATGACCTGATCAAAGCGTTTGCGCTGGTGGCGCAGCAGTTCCCCACGGCGCAGCTGCACATCGTGGGCCCTATTGGGGCGATGCCGATTGAATACATTGTCGGGGTGAGTGAGGATCCGCTGATTAAAGGGCTGGCGGCGTATTACGAGGAAAGTTATGGGGTGATCCTGCAAAAGCTGGTGCCGGAGCACTTGAAGGAGCAAGTTCACTTTGTGGGGCCGACGCCTCATGACACTATCATGCAGTATTATGAAGACACGGCCGTTTTGGTCAATCCTTCCTATGCCGAAACGTTTGGCATGAGCCTGGTGGAAGCGCTGGCAAGCGAAAAACCGGTGGTAGCCACCCGTGTAGGGGGCATGGTGGAGATTGTAGGCGACGAGAAAGTAGGGACACTGGTGGAGCGGGGCGACGTGGCAGCTTTGGCAGAGGCCATCAGCAGGCTTCTGGCAGATGGCGCGCTGCGGGCCAGCATGGGCAAGATGGGCCGGCAAGAGGTAACCGAACGGTTCAGCTGGGCGCGGGTAGCTCAAGATTTAGTCAACCATTACGAATCTTTATTTCGGTAAATTCAGATGTCTTTTAGAGATTGGCTGCGCCAACGCTATTGGCAACGGATAAGGAAACGGCCGTTTGCCCTGCCCACGGCCGTTTTCCAACAATCGGCCCTGGTCTTCGCCCCCCATGAGGACGACGAAACGCTCGGCTGCGGCGGCATGATCCTGCAAAAGCGCGCGGCCGGGGCCAACGTGGGCGTGGTGTTCATGACCGACGGCCGTCAATCCCACGCTCACCTCATGCCCGTAGAAGAACTCATCGCTCATCGTCGCCAGGAAGCACTGGACGCCTGCCGGGTCCTGGGTGTAGCCGAAGATCACGTTTCTTTTCTGGACTTTACGGATGGGTATCTGAGCGAGGCCGTGGAAACGGCCGTGTCCCCCGTGCTCGACCTGCTGCAGCAGTACCAACCGGCCGAAGTTTTTATACCCTATATCAAAGAGCCGCCGGCCGATCATGTAGCCACCAACCTGATCGTGATGGCGGCCCTCAAACAGTATTCACAGCCTGTAACAGTATACGAATATCCTGTCTGGTTCTGGTATCATTGGCCCTGGGTGAGCCTGGACCTTCACCATCAAGGCGAAAGAAAAGCCATTGTAAAGAACACACTATCGACCTTCCTTGGCTGGCGATTGTTCACAGATTTCAACTGTTCCCTCGATATTTCCCCTGTCCTGGCGCAAAAATGCCTGGCTCTGGAACAACACAAGACCCAGATGTTTAGCCTGATGCCCGACAAAGGGTGGCTCACCTTGCATGATGTAGCAGGTGGGGACTGGCTAGCTTGTTTTTTCCAAGAGAAAGAAATTTATCGCCGTTTCCAATCCCTTGGTAGTTCTTAATAAACTGACATTTTATCTACATCTACATCTCTCCATCGACGCATGGCATCGCTGCCAGAGGTAGAGGAGTTTTCGAGATGAAAATGAAGCGTTTGGCAATCTTCCTGATTGTCCTGATTTTTTTGGCTGGCGTAATATTTTTAGCCTGGCGACGGCCGTCTATCGCCGGCATTCAGCGCCGGGTTGATAAGGTCATCGGCACGGCCGTGGCCTTTGCCAGCCCGCCCAAAGCCGATCCCACCATTCAAATAGCCCCCGTTCCATTCGACCTGACCATCATTGACCCCGACATCTCCGGCGACGTGAAGCTGGTGGGCGACATCGACGGCGATGGCTTCCCAGACCTGATCATCGGCGGCATCACCAACGAAAAACTGAACTGGTACCATTATCCCGACTGGCAAAAAACGGTCATCGCCACCCCCAACAACGAATTTACCACCGACGGCCGTCTCGGAGACGTCAATGGCGATGGTTCCCTGGACATCGTTGTGCCCGATGGCGACGGCCAAGACAACCTGGTCTGGTTCGAAAACCCACGGCCGTCCGGCGATCCCTTCGACGGCGCCGCCTGGACCCGCCACACCATCGGCACTGTCGGCAGTTGGGGCAAAGACGTGCACGTCTCCGACTTTGACGACAACGGCCTGCTGGATGTGGCCACACGGCGCGATACGGCCGTTATGGTCTTCTTCCAGATGGCTCCCGACGAGTGGACCAAAATGGAATTCACCAACGTCGACACCGGCCACGAAGGCATGACCAGCGGCGACGTTGACAGCGACGGCCACCTCGATCTGGTCGTGCACGGCCAATGGGTGCGCAATCCCGGCGGCGACGCCGCCCGCGACCCCGCTAACTGGACACCCTACGACATCGGCCCCGCCGATCCCGACTTCAAAGCCCTGGTGGCCGACATCAACCAGGACGGCCACATGGACGTGCTCTTCTCCAGTTCCGAAAATACCGCCGACGTCAACTGGTGGTCGGCCGACAACGGCGATCCCACTGGCTCCTGGACCAAACACACCATCCTGCGCATGATGGAACGGACGCATACCCTCCAGGCCGCCGACATGAACCTGGATGGCAAGATGGACGTGGTGCTGGGGCAAATGCACACCTCAGCCGCTAACGAAATCATGATCATGTTCAACCTGGACGGCGAGGGCACAACCTGGGATAAGCAGTTGGTGGATACCGGCGGCCTGCACAATGGTGTCGTGGCCGATATTGGCAACGACGGCGATTATGACATTTTCGGGGCCAACTGGACGGGCAACCCGCCGGTACGCCTCTGGGAAAATCAGTTGAATGCGTCCGGTTCCCTGGACCGCTGGACCTACAAGCAGATCACGGACAATAACCAGCAAACCTTCGGCCTGGGCTTTGGCGATGTGGATGGCGACGGCCGTCAAGACATCGTCTCCGGGCGCTACTGGTATCACAATCCGGGCGGCGATATGCTTGGCGACTGGACCCAGCACGAATTTCCCAATGGCCTGCACGCCTTCATGGTGCTGAACGTGGATGGCGACAATCTGGCCGACGTGATGGCCCAAAAAGACGAATCCGGCCTGGCGGTTTACTGGCTGGAAGCCACCGACGAGACGGCCACAGACTGGACGGCCGTTAAAGTCGGCACCGTCGAATCGGCCAGCCACGAACTGGGTGCGCAGGGCTACCGCACGGCCGTGCTCTCTCCCGGCGCGCCGCCCGTCGTCGCCATCTCCAGCGGCAACGGCATCTACTACTTCCAGATTCCGGCCGACCCAACGGCCGGCGATTGGCCCAAAGTCCACGTCAGCAGCAATCCTTCCGATGAGGGCTTTGCTTTTGGCGACATCAACGGCGATGGGCAGTTGGACATTGCCGGGACGACCGGCGATTCTAAGCGCGTGGAGTGGTATCTCAATCCTGGCGATGGCTCCGGCGAATGGACGGCCTACCCGGTAGGCACCTTCGACGAAGCCCTGTACCCGGACCGCACCGAAGTGGCCGATTTGAACGGTGACGGCCGTCTCGATGTCATCGTCACTGAAGAAAACGGCGAAGACAGCGACGCCCAGACCTTCTGGTGGGAGCAGCCCGCCGATCCAACCGGCGGCGACTGGCCGCGCCACCTCTTGACTACGCAGGCCACCACCAACAGCCTGGATGTGGCCGACATGAACGGCGACCGCAGCACCGACGTGGTGCTGGCCGAACATCGCGGCGGCCTGAAGGTGGCGATCTGGGTCAATGACGGCCAGGGCAACTTTACCGAGCAGGTCGTCTCCACAGGCAAAGAGAGCCACCTGGGCGCGCAAACTGTGGACCTGGACGGCGACGGCGACCTGGACATTGTCAGCATTGCCTGGGATGCGCCGCAGTTCATCCACCTCTGGCGCAACGACGAATTGGGCCATGCCGCCAGCAGTGCCCCACAGGATGCAGCGCCGGAAACGCCCACTCCCGTATCGCCGGACAGCAGCAGCTCGACCGCACCACAAAGCGAGCAAGATACGGCCGTAACCGGGCCAGGCCCTGTCGCCTTATACACCTTCGATGAAGGTTCGGGCAGTAGGGTCCATGACGTTTCCGGCGTCGGAGAGCCGTTGGATCTGGTGGCAGCCGATGAAGCTGCCCTGGCATGGCTGCCATCTGGCGGCCTGCAAATCACCGCCCCTACCATTCTGGCTTCGGCCGGTCCGGCGCAAAAGGTGATTGACGCTTACAAATCGTCCAATGAACTGACCGTCGAGACCTGGATCAAACCGGCCGACATAGAGCAAGATGGACCGGCGCGTATCGTCACTGTTTCTGTCGATCCGTTTAATCGTAATATGACGTTGGGCCAGGAGTTTGGCGCTTTTGACGTGCGGCTGCGCACAACCGACACCTCGGAAAATGGCGTGCCTTCACTGAGTACGCCTGACGGTGTGGCAGCGCCTGTTCTGGCACATCTGGTTTACACGCGGGATGCCGCCGGTCAGGCCACCATTTACCGCGATGGGGAAGTGATTGCGCAGGGACAGGTGTCCGGCGCGCTTTCGGCCTGGGATGAAGGTTTCCGGCTGGCCATAGCCAACGAAATATCGCTGGACCGTCCCTGGTTGGGCGAGTATCATCAACTCGCTTTGTATGATCGGGCATTGAGCGCCGACGAGGCGGCGGCGCATTTTCGCGCCGGTCCAGATGGACTGCCGGAGCCAACGCCAGAAAGCGCTGTGGCAGAAGCAGCTCCGACGCGGGAACCGCAGGCAGCGGCCACGGCCGTTTCCCAGGCCATGCCCGCTCCGGCAGAGACAGAAGCAGCGGTAACGGCCGTGCCCATCGTTGAGGCGGCTCAGGCGCCATCCCCGGCTTCGACCACTCCGCTGGTTCTCATCGCAGGGGTGCTGGCAGTTACCGTCGTTGTCATCTTGGTCGCCCTAACCAGGCGAAGAAAACACTCAGACTGATTTTTATGACCCAAATCGAACCTAAAACAACGTTGACAGAGGGCTTTGTTGATACCTTTGGCGAGGACGTGCCCGCCGGGCAGGTGATTGGCCGCTCAGGACCAAGCGGCGTTTATCGCGGCGGAGCAGACGTAGAAGGTGTTATCAGCAGTGATCATGGCGCGCTGCGCATTGAACCCCTGCTTAAACCGGGGTGGGGCCGATCGGGTCTGGCTTACGGCCCTTATCGGCGGGAAAATGGTCTGGCCTTTGGGGTGCATGTGCTGAACGGCCACAATACCAGTCAGGTAGGTGACTTGACCGAAAGCCTGATACAGCGGCTGTATCGCTGGGCGGCCGGCAGCGAATCGAAGTCGGCTGTGCCGCGCCGGATGCTGGCCTGGAGCCGTAATGGCCACAAGCGGCGCTCCTGGCGGCAGTTTCGGCGCTGGGCTTATCTGAACCGGCATTATCGCCACGTGGAAAACGGCCTGCTGGATGAAAATTTAGCCGTGGGCTGGTTCCCGGTGGAGCGGCCAGAAAATCCTCTGACAGGGGGCAATGCTTTTGTGGTGCATGCCACTGGCGCAGAAAACGGCGAATTATGGACACGGGCGGGGGAACGGCCGTTGCCGGTTGTACGCGGCTTGCAAAATGTCCCGGTGTACTACGTGGTGATTTTGCGGGAGCGTGGGGCGGCGTATTACGCGGCGTCGCTGCCTGCAGCGCGCGGCTTTGGCGATTTCCCGGCGATGCGCCCATTGGCAGTTGACGCCTTTGCCGACGAGCCGGAGGTATACGCCGGAATTTACCAGAGTGTGTTGGGCCAGATTGGATTCCGGGTGGATTCGCGGGTGTACAGCACGGCCGTGCAAAAACTGCCGGCGTGCGCTGCCTGGTTTGGCACGGCGCATCTGGCCGATTCGTTAACCGGCAGCGGCCCGTTGGCCGGTTCAAGAGCCGAGATAGGCGGCGCGTGGCGCGTCTATCAGGGAGAATTTGCACGATCGCCGCAGGGATTACGGCCGTTGGCGGCAGAAAATCTGGCGGCGCTGACGGGAGAAGCGCCGGCCGGGTTGGTGCATGCGGTGGTGGACCAGGCAATGGACGGGGAAGCGGAAACGGCCGTGGAACTTGTCTGGCGTTTGCAGGATGAAGCCAACTATTGGAGCCTGACGGTGGACGCTCATGCTTGCCGGCTGCTGCGGCGCGAAGACGGCCGTGTCTTGGAGGTGGCCAGGGACGAGCCAGGGTTGCAGGGGGGGCAGGCTAATGCCCTTCAGATTTTGGATGACGGTGAGGAAATAGCAGCGTTTGTGAACGGCCGTTTGTTGTTCAACCGGCGAATCGCCGATCAGACTCTGCAAAACGCTGCCGGTGTGGGACTGCGCCTGGCGGCCTCCTCGGCCGTCAGGGTGCGCTACCTGGAAGCCCATCCGCGAACAGTTCCTATTCCGCCGGAACTGCAGTTCGCGCCGCCGTGGGAACCGGGAGAAACGGCCGTGGTTGTACGCGAAGATTTTCACGGCCCAGACGGCGATCTACACGGCCGTGCCACCCCCGGCGCTCGCACCTGGCAGAAAAGTTACGGTCTGGGACACATTTCCATTCAAGATCGGGCCGCCAAAGTTATCGCCAGCCCCAGCAGCCCCAATCCCGGGCGGACAATCTACACCATCCCCTGGGATGATCCCGCCTTTGCCGAGTTAGAAGTGGCAGTCGAGCCACCCGGAACCAGTCGTGGCCAGTGGGAATCCGGCCGTGCCGGTGTTGTATTCTGGCAGGATGCGGACAACCTGCTGATTGTCAGCACCTGGCTGGACGATTTTTATGATGGAACGTCCATCTCCTCCTTTTTCCTTCTCAAAGGGTTTGAGGAGCTATACGATGCCGTGTGGACCAATGTAGGGCGTCGGATTTCGTGGGGCCAGCCTTATCATATTCGCGCGGCCTGCGACGGTGTGAAGTATTTGGTTTATGTCAATAATGAGCCGGTTTTGGTGCGTGCTCTGACGGATGTTTATCCCCAGTTTGACCGGTTGACCATTAACCGGGTGGGCATTGTGGCTAACTGGGAATGGGGCAACGATACGGGCAGCGTATTTACCCAATTTGTAGGTAAAAAAAGGAAGCAGCAAAATGACAGCCAGCGATAATAACAAAAAGGATTCGCGTTTTACGAATTTGATACAGCGGCTACGGCGGCGTTGGGTAAGAAATCGGGATGTGACCATACAGGAGGGTTTGGGGGCCGGGCTGAAGTTTAATGCCGCGGCGTCTAACCCCGAATACGGCTTGGGTTCCAATGAGCAGCCGGTTCAGGAGGCGTTTGCCCGTTATTTGCATGCGGGCGACGTGTTTTATGATGTGGGTGCAAATGTGGGATTTTTCACGGTGATTGGAGCGAAGCTGGTTGGTTCGGGCGGGCAAGTGCATGCTTTTGAACCGGTGCCGGAGAATGCCGCGGCGGTGCGCCATAATTGTGAGTTGAATGGGATGAAGCAGGTGACAGTGTGGGAAACGGCCGTGTCCGACCGGTCTGGCATGGGACAACTCCAACTGGCCCAATACTCCGGCGGCGCTTCACTCTCAGTGGCCGCCCCCCCGCCAGATTACAAAGAAACCGTATCGGTAGATTTGATTACTCTGGATGAGTTTCTGGAAGAAAAAAAGGCTGCGCCGCCCTCTCTCGTCAAGATCGACGTAGAAGGAGCCGAAATTAACGTTCTCAAAGGAATGGTTAACCTGATTGAAAAGCATAAACCCATCATCATCTTTGAAATCGACGATGGGGAGGTCGCAGCTTTCCAAAAAAAGAAGACGATTTGCACCGATTTTCTGCAGAATATGGGGTACACCATCGAGCTTCTGCCGGATTCCTACCCGCACGCGGGCTGGATTGTGGAGAACTATGTCGCGTTACCGGCGTAAGTGTGCAGATGAGGATTTATTCATATTAACCAGCTGATCAAGCAAAATCCGATTGACGCTTGCCGTCCCTACCACTATATTGCCGCCGAAAATTTTTCGGTGCAAAAGGTAGGGTACGATGAAAATAAAACAACTAATACCGTGTATTATCGTCTTCGGCGTCGGGTTACTCGTTATCCTATACGCCGGGCAATTTGTCACAACTCCAGACCCCATTCGCGCACAAGAAATAAACAGTGCGGCCGGCACCAGCCAGGCGTTTTTACCAGCCATTGTTCGCGGCCCGGGTGATTTTTTAGCTACTTTTGATGGTGATCCGCCCCATCCGACGCCTTGGGAGCCGGCTGATTGGGATGTAACCGTCCACTCTCGCGACGTTTCCACCTGGGATGCCATCAACACAATGCAGGCAGCTCATGGCCCTAACTGTGAGCCGCCGCCAGCTACTCACACCATCAGCGCTTACGAGGATACTGTTTATCAGTGTAAGAATCACCTGATGACGGCCATGAATGCTGCGGGCTACGGCCTGATCTACCTGACGCCAAACCACTTGGTGGACTTTTCTCAGGGGGAAGCAGTCGTTTCTTTTGACGTTTCAACACTGCGTTCATCGGGTAGGGACTGGATAGACTTGTGGATTACCCCTTATGAGGACAACCTCCAGTTAACTTTACAAGACTTTCTGCCAGATTTAAGCGGTGAGCCTCGTAATTCTATCCATATTGTCATGGACTTTAACACTTCTTCCTTCCATGTTTACACGCTGCGGAACTTCGTTTTGAGTGAGGTACCGGGTACGCAGTCCTCCTGGGTGGGCTATGAAGATTTTTTGACGCCAGATGCTCGCCGGCGTGATACATTCAAGCTCTATATTTCCGAAAACCACATTAAGTTTGGGATGCCCGACTATAATTTCTGGTGGGTCGATACGAGTATTGCTCCGTTGGGCTGGAACCAGGGCGTTGTTCAGTTTGGGCATCATTCCTATAACCCGGCAAAGTTCTGTTCGGGCTGCGGGCCTAATACCTGGCATTGGGACAACATTCGTATTGCTCCGAGCGTCCCTTTCACCATATTGCGCGCGGATCGCCGTTACGTAGAGAAGGGCATGACAGCCACGGTTCATTTTCCAGCTTCTGCGCCGGCTAATTCTCACCTGCGTTTTGCGGGCATTGGCAATAATTTGCAGGTATCTTTCGATGGCGGTTCCTCGTGGCAGCCGGTGCAAATGCAACCGGCGCGGTTTGATCCGGCAGACGAGAATTTTAAGTCTTACTGGATGCCTGTGCCGGCGGGTACGACAAGTGTGAAGTTTCGGGGGGAAGACTGGTGGGGCGGTGGCTGGCAGGTGCGAGACATTTCTATCTGGTCACGGACTGTCCGCTAAGTATGCTGGTGTAGATTTTCGGTTTCGCTTTTTGCAGGTGGTATTATGCTGCTTGGACGCATAGATGACTGTGGTTATCTATGCGTTTTTTTGTGTCATGTTTTAGGGGGAGGTTTTACGGCCGTCTCTTCCGGTATAGAGTTCAAAAGTTGAGGAGGCGAAGAGCTGTGCAGCGCATGCAAGAGGCTAGTTTGGGCGATATGATAAGAAGATTAGAGTTGGAGGGGGAGCTGCCATGAAAGATGTCCGTTATCTGGTTCTTAAGTTTATTCTATGATGATTCATACGCTGAGGAAGATGAGAGTCTTTCTGGCTTTTTGGTGTGCGAGCGTTAAGTTAGAAGGCTCAGGTCTGGGCAGCTTTATCGGCCAAGTGGGTTGGATAATTTGGCAATTCTCTGAATTATTGACAGGGAAGGGACTAAGGGAAGAAACTTCCGTGTTCATTATTTGAACTGAAGAAGAACGGTTTTATCTTCATGCCGTGCATTTAGGAGAAGCTCTATGATACGTCTGGTTATATTGCGGATATTGGAAAGCTATTTTCGGCACCGCTGGCTTTATCTTCTGCCGATTGTTCTGACAAGTGCACTGGCTGTTTTTTATTTCTTGCATGAAAAACCCACCTATTACGCCCAGGGCGTGCTGTATGTGCAAAATGAATCCTATCTGGCGTCTTTGACGAACGTGCGGGATAACAGCGCTTCCTGGTGGGTAACTGCGGCCCAGACGGCGAGCCAGGACCTGAATGAGCTGCTGCAAACGGATGCATTTGTGCGGGCGTTTATTCAGCAGACGGATCTGGAAGCGGATATGGGCGAGGGGCAAACGGCCGTTAAAAAACTCATTGACGAAACACGGAAAAGCATCCGCGTATACCCGCTGGGCGAGAACCAGATTGTGGTGAGTGCTACCCGGGAAGAGCCTGAAATTGCTTACCAGTTGGTAAACGCAGTAGTTGAAGGGTATTTGCAGTGGCAAATCAATGCGCAATTGTCTGAAAGCGAAACAGCACAGGCCTTTTTTAACGACGTGATTAAAACGTATGAGGCAGAGCTATCTTCCGCACGAGATGAAATGAAGCAGTATTTGGAAACACATCCTGCTCCCTTACGGGGCGACCGCCCTGGGGGAGAGGTGATTGAAATCGACCGGTTACAAGGGGCAATTGATCTGGCCTCGACCCGGTACGCAACCGCACTTGAAAAAGAAGAAAGCACCCGGTTGGCCATGGCGCAGATCAAAAGTGATGCCCGCCAGAAGTATTTCTTAATTGATGCACCCCGCCTGCCAGATAAACCGAACACCTCGGTAAAGGATATAGCGATTAAGTCTGCCATTTTCCTGGCTGCTGGTTTTATTCTGTCTGGAGCGGCCATTGTGGGGGCGGCTATTATTGATCGGAGCCTTCGTCTTCCTATTGATGTGACACATCGCTTGGACCTCCCGGTACTATCCCTGGTGCCCGACGCTTCCGTGCGCCGCAAGTGGTATCAGTTCCGCAAGAAACGCCAAACTGAGGAATTCGAGCGGCTAGAGACGTTAAAAGAAGAACCAGCTATAGCGCCATCCGTCCAGGCGGGAGAACTGGTTATGACTGAAGAAAGCTCTTTGGACGAGAAAAAAGCGGACATGATTGTATGAACCAAACTGGTCGGACTATCGCTAAAAACGCCAGCGTATTGTTTATTTCCCAGATAACTACCTGGGGATTGTCGCTCGTCATCATTATTCTCCTTTCCCGCTACCTTGGCGCGGCCGGGGTAGGTCAAATCCACCTGGCGAACTCCATTTGGGCCATCATGGCGATGGTTATGGAGTTTGGCATGAACACCCATTTAACCAAAGAAATTTCTCGTGATCCGGGACGAGCCAATAAACTGGTTTCGGTTTCTTTGGTTTTACGCTTTTTCCTGTTTCTTGTCAGTGCTCTGGTTGTTTTAATTTATCTCCAGTTTGCCGGTTATGCTCCACAAACTGTGGCTGTCATTATCGTCACAGGGTTCGCCGTATTTTTGTCGGAAACGGGAGCCACTTATGGGGCTGCTCTAAAAGGCCTGGAGCGGATGGAATATACATCACTGGCAGAAATTGTGGCCCGCTTGTTTACAACTTTCGTGATTATTGGGTTGGTACTGTTAAAGTAT
>JACKBU010000020.1 GCA_020634395.1 Ardenticatenaceae bacterium
ACCACTTTTTATGCCGCCGGTCCGTTTGCCCGGCTGCGAGCGCTGTGGCAGTATGTGCGCCGGCAGAAAACTCCCGCCTGCCTCTCGCGCCAGCAGCGGCAAGACCTGTTTGCCGGCCCTCTGGACGTACTGGCCATTGAAGTGGACACGGCCGTGCAGCCGCAGTTTTTCCAACAGGTGCAGCAGGCTTTCCCCGACCTGGAGTATTACGACGCCGATGTGCCGGTGTCGGTGCAGTATGCCGCCCGCTTCAACTGGTTTCCCACGCTGCCGGGTCTGGTGCAGACGGATGAACAGAACCACGTGCTGGCCGTGACGCCGCTGGTCAGCCGGTGGGCGGTCGAACGGCCGCTGCCGCCGCTGCGCATCCTGACCATCACGCCGGACTGTGACCCGGCGCTGAGCAGTCCGCAGCAAATCACTCTCAGTTTTGGCGGCAAGGCGGTGCGCTATAAGCTGGATAATCCCCGGCTGCTGCTCATCGGCCTGCAGGCGCAGCTGCGGCGCCACGATCCGGATCTGATTTTGACGCAGTGGGGCGACACCTGGCTTTTTCCCTTACTGCGCCGCTGGTCCAGAGAAAGCGGCGTTGCCTTTCATCCCAGCCGCGATCCGTTTCGCGCCTGGCAAATGAAACAGGCCAGCAGCTATTTTACCTATGGCATGGTCCTGTACCGGGGGGCGCAAACGCATCTGTTTGGCCGCTGGCACATTGACGTGAAAAATGCCCTGATGTTTCAGGAGTATGACCTGGCCGGGGTGTTGGAACAGACGGCCGTCAGCGGGATGCCGGTGCAGGCCATGGCCCGCCGCAGTCCGGGGGCCGGTATCACTGCCATGCAGATGATTACCGCTTTGCAGCGAGAGGTGTTGATCCCGGTCACGAAGCAGCAGGCCGAACGGTATAAAAGCGTGCGCCTGCTGCTGCGCTCCGACCGGGGCGGGCTTGTTTTTCAGCCACAGCTTGGGCTGCACGCGGATGTGGTAGAGATTGATTTTGTGTCCATGTACCCGTCGATCATCACCCACTTCAACATTTCGCCGGAGACAGTGGGGCAAACGGGTGGGGAAACGGCTGTTGTGCCCGAGCTAGGCATGCCCATTGACCAGAGCCACACCGGCCTGCTGCCGGAAACGCTCGCCCCGCTGCTGCATAAGCGCATCGCCATCAAAAAGCAGCTGGCCGCCCTGACGCGGTTGGACTGCCGCCGACCGGCGTTGAGCGCCCGGGCAGCGGCCTTGAAGTGGCTGCTGGTGGTGGCGTTTGGCTATGCCGGGTACAAGCGAGCGCGGTTTGGCCGC
This sequence comes from Ardenticatenaceae bacterium, assembly GCA_020634395.1. Lineage (GTDB taxonomy): Bacteria > Chloroflexota > Anaerolineae > Promineifilales > Promineifilaceae > Leptovillus. Next base: position 1,303 of record JACKBU010000020.1, read on the forward strand.
ATTGAGGCCCACGAAGCGATTACGGCATACAGCCGGGAAGCGCTGCTGCGCGCCAAAGAGGCGGCTGAGAGTCTGGGTTATGCTGTGCTTCATCTGTACGTGGATGGATTATGGGTGCAGCGCCGGGGTATCAAAACGGCCGTGGCCGTGCAGCCGCTGCTGGAGGCCATCGAAGAAGTGACCGGCCTGCCTATAGCTCTGGAAGGGTTTTATCGCTGGATTGCGTTTCTGCCGTCGAAGCGGGATGGGCGGGTGCCTGTGCCCAACCGCTACTTTGGCGTTTTTGAGGATGGCGTGGTGAAAACGCGGGGCATCGAGCTGCGGCGGCACGATACGCCGCCCTTTGTTGCCGGGGCGCAGGGGGAGATACTCGGTTATCTGGCCAAACAGGTGCGGGGAGAGCCAACGGCCGTACTGACCAACTATCGGGCGGATATTGTGGAGCTGGTGCACGGCCGTTTGCAGGCTCTGCGCCGGGGCATGGTGGACCCGGCCGACCTGCTGCTGGCGCAGCGCTTGAGCCGAGAGGTCGCCGAATATGCCATGCCCTCGCCGGCCGCGCGGGCCGCTGCCCAGCTGCAGGCCGTGGGCAAAGACCGGCATCCGGGGCAGCGGATCCAGTTTGTGCTCACGCGAGGGGAGCCAGACGTGTACGCCTGGGGGCTGCCACAGTCGCTGGACCTGCGCCGTGTGGACGTGCCGCGATATGAAGAGTTGACGCTGCGAGCAGTGCAAACGGTCTTGCAGCCCTGGGGCGTTTCGCGGGGAGTGCTGGCGGATTGGCTGGCGGACGGCTGGTGGCAAGCCCGGCTGCCGCTGTTAGCGTAACAAGGGCCTCTGTATTTGGGGCATGACGATGTTCAGAGTGATACTGCCGCCTTCAATTATCCAGGCACATTCAGCCATGCCGTAGGAAGTGAGATGCCGCGTTTGGACGTGTGTAGTGCCGCCGCCGGCCGACGTGATAGTCGTCCAGGATCAGCAGGAAGGGGACAGGCACGGCACATTGGTACCTCGTTGATTAAATTTTTGGTAGCTCAAGCCTCTGCCCGATTTGTTTCAAACCAGCGAACCGCGTAATCGACCAATGCCCGCTGACGCATCAAACGCACGGTTGCCTCGGCAACTTTGCCAATAATGACTTCATTGGTTTTTCGTTCAAACGACTCGCCAATCTCGACAAAGTTGTCCATGCCGATTGCTTCATCGTAATAAGTGACCCATTGGCGACGGCCGTTGACAAACATAGCCGATCCATTATCTTCCCGTTCTTTGAAAGGATAATCAGCCCAATAATCAGCTAGATGTAGCGAGGTGTTACGGTCATAGCCCACACCCATCAGCAATATCCAGCCATCCAAATCGTAGACACGACCAACAAGCGATTGTTCGGCCACACTATTGTTGAGGGCTTGATTGGCGGTAACAAACTCAGCCTGTTTGTCCCATGCTGCAAAAGAGAACGCCGGATGACTACTGCGCCGCACGCCGGGGTACGTTCGGAAGCACTCATTAATCATCCCCATCCGATTGCTAGGTGTGATTTCAGGGCGATATGGGGGCATTTCTGCCCGAATTGTGTCCCACTGTTCTGGGGTAAACGGGTTACGTCCCCAAGTAGAGGGATCAGTATTGTTGGTGCTGTTTGTGGGCATAACCAGTGTACCTTCAGGACTAATCACCTCCATCAAAGCATCGACCACTGTGGGGGCATCGCCCAGTACATGCTTGCCCAAAGCTTTCATGGAAGTGTGTACCAACACTGTTTGTCCTGGTTGGATACCTAAGTTTTTCAAATCATATACAAGTGTTTGCGTAGTAATAATTAACATTTTTAGATTTACTTGACATGGTTCATTTCAAGAAAATGAGCCTTACAATTTTTGATTCGTGACACGTGAGCGGTGTACTCTGGCAGCGATGTCAATGCCACTTACAGCGGAATGCATAGGCATACGTACCGTGTAAAGTGATGCAGCGGGAAGTGGCCGCTGACATCCATGCTATTTTCATCACGGCCACCCGGCAGGATGCCGAAGCACTGTTGGCGAAAACGGTACAAGAATACGCAACCAGAGCGGCAAAGTTAGCGGATTGGCTGGAGCAAAACATCTCGGAAGGATTGGCCGTTTTTGCTTTTCCAGACATTCATCGGCGGTCATTGGGCACGACCAATTCGCTGGAGCGGCTTAATCGTGAGATTCGTCGCCGTTCCCGTGTCGCCACGTTGTTCCCAACGAAGCGTCCTGCCCACATATAGAGAATAGTAACCACCCGTGTAAGGTCCGCATTTAGCAAGTCTGAGTGAACGATGTTAGGTATGGCGGGTAACGGCCGTTTTGTGTGGCTCCATGAACAAATGAAAAAGTTTTTGCAGGTTAAAGCTGCACTGGAATTTTTCTTCCAACATGCAGGTCTAATCAAACCAGCCGCGACTTTTGAAGTACCACAATAAACCAAGAGAAATAATACCCATAATGACAACGGCCATCAGCGAACCATTTGCTACTTTCAAAAATCGCATATCGAGGAAGTTCATGCCAAAAAAACCGGTCATAAAGGTTAATGGTAAAAAAATGGCGGAGATAATGGTCAGAATGCGTAAGCGTTTTTCTGAGGATTCATGATGTAGTACGGTGAAATCGTCCTGTAAATCTTTGACACGGCCGTTTAACCGGGTAATCGCTCTTAGCCCATGCTCAGCATCACTGATCAGGTCATTAAAATAGGCCTCCTGGCCTGCGGTGTTAATGACCGTGTCATCATGGATAACCAATGATTTCGCACAATACAGTTGATCTTCACAAATGAACTCCAGCTGAGTCAGCTGCCGTTTCAAATCGGTGATGTCATTGGGATCGACGTCATCAGGGTTCTGAATAAGCCTTTTTTCCAGAAGATTCAATCGCTGCCTGTAAACCAGACTTTGGGTAACCGTCTTTTCAGTGAAGTAATTAATCAGTAAGTACAGCAAGTTAGCTGTGCTTCCTATTGTGAGTTCGTTATCTTCTTGTAAAAAGTTAACAAATTCAGGTAATGGCCCTACCTCCCCCTGTCTGATAGAAACGATTAAATCAGCGAGGCAAATAATAGAAAGGTATGCAACTTCACCATACTCGTGGCCTGCGTTGGTGGGAAATTCAATGTAGATAGCATCTGAATAACGATCCACCAATGTGCTGTGGTCGGGAGATAAACAATCCTCCAAAATGAGCGGGTGAAGATTTAGATTTTTTAAATTTTCTGTCAGCTCTACCTTATTAGTGTCTTCTATGATAAGCCAATATGGATGCCTGGGGTCTTTGTTTTGCAACACAGAATCCCATCCAGGCCAATCGACCGCGGTAATAAAGGCATCCTCAGAAAGTCGGTAACAGTTCGTTTTCATCTCGTTATCCTGCCATACCTATTCGGCCATTTATATTTTTACAGCTTCGCGTATGAATCATCATTCTGCGTTGCAATCCAGGCTTGTGCATCAGCCAAAGCTCTCTTGAGCGGTTCAAAAAACCGTGGATCAGCAGGAATGATGTCTTCGTCACCCAGTAAAGCCATCAACTCTGTGTCCTTCAACTGTTCCATGACGCCTTCGCTGACACCGGTCAATATCAGTTTGTTGCCGGTGGCATCCAGTTTTTGGGCGTAGCGCTCAATGACGCGTACAAACGTGCTGCCAATTTTATCCCGGTCGCGCAAGATGATGATCACGACGGCGTGACGGGCAACGCCTATCTCAGGGAGTTGGCTCTCAAAATATGCTGCACCAGCAAAAAACAGACTGCCGACGGGCAAAAGAATGACAATCTCCCCGCTGCTCAGTGTATCCGGCACTGCTTCTTCGATATAAGAGCCATCCGGCAGCGGCACAACACGCTCGATCCGGACTTCATCAGCCGATTGGTAGATGAACATGATGCCGGAGAAGAGAACGCCCACGCTTACAGCGATTTGCAGCGGGGCAAACAGGGTAATGATGAAGGTGATCAGCATAACGGCCGTTGGCACCCGCCCCGTCCGCCACACTCGTTCAATTCCCTCTTTATTGATCATCTGCACACCGACAACAATCAGGGTTCCGGCCAGGGTTGTCATCGGAATACTTTCAATAAAAGGGATGATTAACATGACACAAACGGCCGTCAAAATACCCGTAAAAATGTTCGCCCAGCGAGACTTGCCGCCGATACTCTGGAGCTGAATCGTCCCCGAAACTGAGCCGCCAACTGGTAAACCACCCACCAGGCCGACAGCCATATTGGCCACACCCTGTCCCCGGAAATCCCCGGATGGGTCTGGATAATCCCCATCTGGATTGGGAATCCCCTGGCTGACACCCACTGCTTGCACCAGCGCGATGATGGCAATGGTGAGCGCCGGTAAAATCATAGGCGGTATCAAGGACAGCGTGGGCAGGTTCAAAGCAGGCAAGGAACGGGGGATGGCCGTGGTGTCACCAACCATGGCGACAGAATCCAATCCTGACAGAAAGACCAACAAAGTGGTCAGGATCACGCCGACGGCAAAACTGTAGCGCTCATATTTAGTCTGGTTGATACCCACAATTAAGGCGATGGTTAGCAGCCCAACCAACAGCGTCGGCCAATTAAACTGCTGCCACTGAAAGAGGGTGTCAATCGCCTGAAACACTTTTTGGTTGGCACTGCTGACATAGCCCGTGAGATCGGCCAACTGGCTTAAGATTGTCAGGATACCCAGGCCGCTGAGAAAGCCGGTCATGACGGCATTGGAAACAAAACGGGCCACAAATCCCAGTTTCAGTATACCGAAAATAAACATGAACAAGCCTACCAGAAACGATAGGACAACTAAATATGTCAACTGTTCACTTTTAGGGACGCCGACTAAGGCGTCCAGGGTAGCCAGAGAGGTGGCACTGGTGGAATCCACGTTCATGATCACGGAACTGGTAAACAGGGCCGCGATGGGTGTCCCAATTATCATGGAGTAGAGGCCATAAACCGGGTTGACGCCTGCTAAAACCCCATTGGCAATGCCGCCCGGAATCGAGACGATCGCATTCACCAAACCGGCTACCAGGTCGCCGGTAAAGACAGGGCGTGGTACACGCAAACCAGTGGAAGTCGTCTTAATTTCTTCTTTGCTCATGGTTTATTACTCCGGCGCAGCAGAAGGCTTGCCTGTGTGTGGGTCCAAAGCCGGGAACTACAAATGGGCATTTTCTAAATAGGCTTGCATGGCTTTGCTGCCCGCTTTAACCAACGCTTGAACGCGTTCATCACTCATATCAAAATCCATCGTGGTGTACCCTTTGGCAGGCAGGCGGCAGATATTATTAGGATACGTGCTGGCAACAATCCGGTCGTGGGCGCGTGTGAAGGTATCGACCAGATTGTTTATGTGTTGATTGATTTGGGTCAACTGTTGGCTTGTTTTGCTGTTGTCTTTTTTTGCTGGCGGCTGTGTTTGGGTAGACTCGGACACAGGCAAACTGGTATCAATATAAAGACCAATGGCATGGCTGTTTGGTGCCGGACTGCCCATTAATCGGGTAATAAGGGGCAAATCGGCGAGAACCAAATCCAGAGGCAAATTGGAGACGACGCCTCCATCGACAATGGTGTGCCCAGTGATATCGCGTCCATGGTAAGGTCCCCACGCTTCTTGCCATGTCACGCCTTGCCACACCAGGGGTATGCTCATTGACATGCGAATGGCCCAGGCTACCGGTAAATGAGGGGTGGTGATGTGGTTGAGCACTAAACGGCTGGTGTCATCTAAATCGGTGGCCACGGCCGTTACCTGGCTGCTGGTTGCTTCATAAAATTCAGCAAAGGTGGCTTCCGCCATTGATTTCTTGGCTAACTCTTCGTGTATCCATCCAAGGAAAGTATTGCCGCCATACGCGCCGCCAAATTCGACGAAAGAAAATATCTCACGAAACGCCGCGCTTTTCAGGAAGGCGTGCATGACGTTTTTCATGAACTTTTCCTGTTCATGTGGGGGAATAAATGAAATTTCCGTATCACGGACCAAAGCGTAGAGCAGGCTCTGGTCAATGGCCTCATCCGGAAACGTTTCTGGCACATCGCGCAGCGTATTTAGCCGGGCTCTGCCGTTTGGCAGCTTTTCGGTGAAGATACCGACAATTTCCTCGGCTGAAAATCCGGCCCCCAGGAGAACGGCCGTTATCGCCCCCGCCGACGTGCCCACCAACCTGCCAAATTGATGCCCACTGTTTAATAATGCTTGCACCGCACCGCAGTGGACAATGCCTTTCGCACCCCCACCAGCAAAAACAAGGTCAATTTCCATTGGCTACCTCCCTTGACAATATTACCTCAACTTACTCGTTCATGGGACTCATCACTTCACTATCTGAGCCGTTTATCGAACGCTTGGCCCGCAGCGCGGCACTGAGCATAAACGTGAAGATGGGCATAACGAAAATACCTTGGTTGATGTCTTAATACCCCAGCTAATGATAAAAATGCTGGCAAAGCCAACCAGTAAAAATACCACAGGGTAGGATTTAGTTGAATCTCTCATGGCACTGTTTCTTGACCTGACAAATGACTTGTATTGAAAACCCCTGCGCCCTCCTTGCTCAATCAACCTCTAGGATTGGCATCGTTGAACAATAACTTACACAGCAACGAATGGCTGCAATATTATATTTATTAACGAGATTGGCAACTGATGAAATGGAAGCTTTGGAGCAAGTGATAATCTCGCTCCATCTCAACTCTCCCGTAAAATCATCCACCTTTCTACCCCATTGGGGTATTACAACAGCCCGGCAAACACCTATAATGAAACTGAGTTTCAGCTTTACATTGTTTTGCAAGGTAATAGTACGCTGCAGCAGGGGTGCTACAGCCAGGTTTGAATTTTGGCACAGTCTTAAGACAAACTGAAAAAGGAAAACAGATCATGCAGCCTCCTTATGATTGCTCTGGTATCTACACTATCCACATAGCCGGCAGGCTGGATGAGAGCTGGGCGGATCGTTTAGGGGGTTTAACCATCACGACTGTTGATCAGGAGGATGACAGCAGCCAGCCAGTAACGATACTCAATGGGTGTTTACCCGATCAAGCTGCCTTATTGGGCATTTTAACCACTTTATACAACTGGCACTATCCTTTGCTTTTTGTCAGGTATCTCAGGTCCAGTTAACAATGCCAATTTATCCCCGGTTTGTTTGGGCGGAGATGTTTTGATGCTGGTAGACGTACTGGCGATTGCCCAATCGCTGATTGTGTTGCTGCTGCTGCCGCTGGCGCTTGGGCTGCTGGTCAAATGGCGGTATGCGGAAACGGCCGTTTCCTGGCAGCAACTGAATAAACGTTTATAGGTGAGTAACTGGCAAACGTGCCAGATCAAATCATTCTAAGGAGAATAATGATGAGCAAAAAAGAGAAAAAAGAGAAATCAGCTGTATATAACATTTTAGCCTTCAACTTTGCCGGTGAAGACACAGCAAAAGAGACGGTCAAGGAAATCAAAAAATCTGGCGTATTAGAAGGTCAGCTAATCGTCGCCGAAGCTGTGGTCTCCGTAGATGACAAGGGTAAGGCACACATCCATGAACCGGGACACGGAGCAATAGGTGGTACCGGTGGCGCCGTCGTCGGCGGTTTGTTGGGCTTGATTGGCGGCCCGGCGGGCTTACTGGCCTGGACAGTGGGCGGCGCCGTGGTAGGTGGTGCGGCCGGCAAGTATTTGGGACGGCCGTTTTCCAAGGGCGAACTCAAAGAAATCGGTGAAGCCATGCAGCCCGACACCTCCGCTTTCCTGCTGCTGGTGGAAGACTGGGTGAGTGAAAACGTCATCAACAAGATGGATGGCTTCAACGCCAACGTCGTCACCCTGACCGTCGGCGATGAGCTTTCTGGCGAAATTGCCCAGATGGTAGCCGGTGAAGCCACAGTGTCCGCCCCCGCAGCTGATGATGCAAAAGCAGACAGTGACGATTCGGATTCTGGGAAATAACGGCTGATCAGGTACGAGATGGGGATTGAATATCCCCATCTCCAACTAAGGAAAAAATCTCGTGTTAGAAAAACTCAATGAAAGTTCTGGCTCCGTTGTGGGCTACAAAGTTGTAGGCAAGGTCACTGCCGAAGATTATCAGAAATTAGAGCCGGAGGTACAAACCCTGGTCGATAAATACGACGATGACGTATGCCTCCTGCTTAACCTGCAAGAATTCGCCGGTGAAGAAGCCAAAGCCTGGCTGCCCGACTTGAAATTCGGCCATCGCTTCCATGACAAAATAGCCAGGATGGCCATCGTGGGCGACAAACGGTGGGAAAAATGGTTAACCTCTCTCGCCGATCCCTTTTATGCCAAAGATGCCAAATTCTTCCACTCGGCAGAGATAGATAAGGCATGGGCCTGGTTGCGGGAAGAAGATTAAACTTAATTACCAACGATAAATATAAGTTGAAAGTGTGACAGCGTGGAAAACCAAGTCATTCCCTTTCACAAAAACAAAAAAAGGAAATAACCATGAGTGATTTAATCGTATTAGCCTTTGATGATGAAACCAGTGCCTTCCAAATGCGGGACAAGCTGCTGCAAATGCAAAAACAGCAGCTAATTTCCCTCTCTGATGCTGCCATTGTTACCCGTAAAGCAGATGGCAAACCGAAAATAAAGCAGCTAAACAGCCTGGTAGGTGCCGGCGCCATGGGCGGCGCTTTTTGGGGTATGTTGATCGGGCTGCTTTTCTGGGCTCCCTGGTTAGGCCTGGCAGCGGGTGCGCTCGGTGGCGCTATCGGCGGCAAATTCACTGATATTGGCGTTGACGACAAGTTCATCAAGGAAGTGGGTGAAAAGGTTGAGCCTGGCCATTCAGCCCTTTTCTTGCTGGTAGAAAAATCGACCCCGGACAAAGTGCTGCCGGAACTACAATCCTTTAATGCCACCGTTTTGCAGACTTCTCTCTCCAAAGAAGATGAAGCCAAACTGCGTGAAGCGTTTGGTGCCCCTGAAGAGGCATAAAATCATTTCGGAGAACATTTTTTAAGATGATGGCCGGCGCTCAAACGAGTAATAAACAAAACACGTTTTGGGCGCTGGTTGCTTTTTCTGCAGGCACGCTGCAAAAGGAGAATTCATATGTCCCATGGACCCATCGATTTCATCGTCTTGAGCTTTAGCGGTAACAAGTTCAAAGGCGAAATATTAGACAGCCTGGTCGAGTTGGTAGAGAGCGAAACGATCCGCATTATCGACCTGCTTATTGTCATCAAGGATGAACAGGGCGATTTACTTGCCGTTGAAATAGAACAACACGATCCCGAAATTTCCGAGTTTTTTGCGCCACTGGATTTTGAGACCAACGGCATGATCACGGCCGAAGATGTTGAAATGATTGGCGCTAACCTGGAAAACAACAGCACGGCCGCCATGATGCTGTTTGAGAATACCTGGGCGGTGAAATTTAAAGAAGCCGTTCTCAACGCCGATGGTCAACTGCTTGTACAAGGGCGTATTCCCTCGGAAGATATCGATAATGCCCTGGCAGAAATGGCTGAAATTGATGCCCAGGCGGCATAAAGGAGCAAAGAAATCATGATGCGTAGAAGAATGATGAGACCGCGTAGACCATTAATGCGCACAATGGTTGGTGCCGCCGTGGCTGGCGGTACGGCCGCTGCGGTAGGGGGTGCTGTGCAGCATCATCAGCAAGAAAAATATGCCCAACAAGAGTACGAGGATTATGCCGTACAACAGCAAATGATGCAGGATCAGCAGGCAGAAACAGCGCAATATGTCCCTCCGCCGGAACCCGCCGCTCCGCCACCTCAGCAGGCTGCCCCAGCCGGTGACGACATGGTGACAAAACTCAACCAGCTGGCTCAAATGCATGCTTCCGGCGTCCTCAGCGACGAAGAGTTTGCAGCGGCTAAGCAAAAACTACTGGCCCAGTAGATGATAGCTGCTTAAACGTGATCTTAGCCCCATGAAATAAAGTGGATGGAGACAATAGCAACCAATAGGAGGTTTGCAATGACTGAACAAAAAACATTACCCGAACTGCATACCGAGAAGGTTTTCAAAGGGAAGATCGAACTTGATGTGCGCGACTCGACTCCCGACTGGGAGCCCTATTTACCCCCTAAGCCGCCTGAAGGCGCGCCAAACGTGCTTTTCATCCTTTATGATGATACAGGGTTGGCGGCCTGGTCACCCTACGGGGGAAGGATCAATATGCCGGCGGCGCAGAAGCTGGCCGATACCGGTTTGATTTACACCCAGTGGCACACGTGCGCCTTATGCGCTCCCACCCGATCCACCTGCCTGACCGGCCGGAACCACCACGTCAACGGCTTTGCCGAAATCGCTGAGGGTTCTAATGGCTTCCCTGGCTATCACGCTCGCATTCCTGATCAGTGCGCCACCATCCCGCACATCCTGCAGGATGCCGGTTGGAGCACCTTCTGGGTGGGCAAGAACCACAACGTTCCCGAGCAGGATATGGGCCCTGGCGGGTATAAAGGCACGTGGCCTTTACAAAAGGGCTTCGACCGCTTCTACGGGTTTCTGGGCGGCGAGACCAACCAGTGGTACCCAGACCTGGTTGAAGACAACCATTACATTGACCAGCCCTACATGCCCGAGGAAGGCTATCACTTGTCCAAGGACCTGGCCGACCAGGCCATCCGTATGATCCGTGACCAGAAGGCCAGCAATCCCTCCAAGCCCTGGTACATGTGGTTCTGCCCGGGCGCTAACCATGCCCCCCACCAATGCCCCCAGGAGTACATTGACAAGTACAAGGGCAAGTTTGACGATGGTTACGATGCCTACCGCGAATGGGTGCTAGAGCGCATGATCGAAAAGGGTGTTATGCCCGAGGGTACCAAGCTGACCCCGTTTAACCCGATACCGGAGGACCAGGCAAACGCTGCGGATTACGTTTTGCCGTGGGATACGTTGAGCGATGACCAAAAGAAGCTCTTCTGCCGCATGGCCGAGGTGTTCGCCGGTTTCTCCGAGTACACCGACGCCCAAATCGGACGCATCTTCGATTATCTGGAGGAATCAGGCCAGTTCGATAATACGCTCATCCTCTACGCCGCCGACAACGGCACTTCGGGCGAAGGCTCGCCCAACGGCTCGGTCAACGAGAATAAGTTCTTCAACGGTTTCCCTGATGATCTCCAGGAGAACCTGGCGATGATCGACAAACTCGGCGGGCCGGATTGCTACAACCACATGCCTACCGGTTGGGCGGCCGCCTTCTCAACCCCCTTCAAGATGTTCAAGCGCTACTCGCAGTACTCCGGCGGCACCTGTGACCCGATGATCATCTCCTGGCCGAAGGGCATAGGGGCGCGCGGTGAGGTGCGGCACCAGTACCATCATTCCACCGACGTCGCGGCTACCATCCTGGATGTATGCGGATTAGAGATGCCTGAAACCTATCGCGGCGTGGAGCAGTACCCGATGAACGGGATTTCGATGCGCTACAGCTTCGACGCCGATCCGGAGGGACCAACCCAAAGGAAGCATCAATACTATGAGATGATGGGCACGCGCGGCATGTGGGAAGATGGCTGGCACGCTGCCGCTACCCATGCGCCGCTGACCGGCAAAGGCCACTTTGACCAGGACCGGTGGGAGCTGTATCACGTTGCCGAAGATCGCTCCGAATCTACAGATCTGGCCGAGAAGTACCCGGAGAAGCTTGAGCACCTCAAGCAGTTGTGGATGGACGAGGCGCGCAAGAACCTGGTGCTGCCCCTCAACGATTTCCCCGCGGTAGTCGTTGCTGGCATTGAACGGCCGTCTACCGAGCCGCCACGGGAACGCTACATCTACTACCCGGACACAACGGCCGTTCCCGAAGGCGTGGCGGCCAACGTTCGCGGGCGCTCGTACAAGATTTTGGCTAATGTGGAAGTTGGCGAGGAAACTTCTGGCGTCATCTTCGCTCATGGTTCCCGCTTTGGCGGGCACTCGCTGTTCATCAAAGATCACAAGCTGTATTACGTGTATAACTTCCTGGGCATCCCGCCGGAGCAGAAGTTCGTCTCCGATGAGATCCTCAAGCCCGGCAAGTACACGCTCGGCGTGGAGTTCATCCGAGAGAGGGCGGGCGAGTACCACGAGTCGCACGGCACGGCCAAACTGTATATCAACGACAAGGTGGTCGCCGAAGGTCCGATGCGCACCCAGACCGGCAAGTTCACCCTATGCGGTGACGGCCTGTGCGTCGGCCGTGACAGCGCGGATGCTGTCGCCAAGGAATACACACCTGAGACTCAAGGCGCTTTTACCGGCGGCACTATCCAGTTTGTAGAAGTCTCGGTGGAGAAGGAGCAATATCGAAACCTCGAAATGGAGATGGCGGCAGCTTTTGCCGTAGACTAAACCACAAGTTTGTTTCTAACCTTTCAAAGTAGAGACGCCTCGCCGAGGCGTCTCTACTTCTCGTGCGCTTTATTCCCGCAACAAGGGAACACAAGATAAGCATTGATTTGTCATCACTTTCTCACAGCGCTTTAACCAGGTGACATCCGACACTGTATGAAATATACCAATATGAGGTATTTGGCAGATCAGACCCAACCAGTTTTGCCCTATGTTCTAAAAACCGAACTAAGGAGAAGAATGTGAATATCAAAGATTATGCGCTTTCTCTGAAACCAGACCCCAAAAATCTGAAATCTGACGCAGTTGCCGGATTTGCCACGGGCTTGTTCAGCATCCCTGAGGGGATGGCCTACGCCCAGTTAGCCGGTGTGAATCCGGTGTACGGTTTGTACTCCGGCATCATCGCCACCATCGCGGCCTCCCTGACAACTGGAACCATCTTGATGGTCAGCACTGTAACCAGCGCCATCGCTCTCTCGACAGCCAGCGTCCTGCAAACGGCCGACATTCAAGACAGCCAGATGCCCGCTGCCCTGTTCACCATCACCTTTATGGTCGGGGTCATGATGCTCGCTTTGGGGCTGCTGCGCCTGGGCAGTTTGGTCAATTTTGTCTCCAACGCCGTCATGACCGGTTTTGTGGCCGCAGCATCTATGTTGATTATCATTGGCGAGATGGGCGACTTTTCCGGCTATGCCCCCTCGGGCAGCAATAAGCTGCTGGAGGTCGTGGATTGGTTTTCGAATATTTCGCAGTGGAATTGGATGGTTGTGGCTGTTTCCGTCAGTTCCCTTGTGCTCATGCTTGTCCTCAAACGCATCCCTAAAACAGAAAAGCTGGCTGCTATTTTCACCCTGCTTATCATGACAGTCGTTGTTTCCCTACTGAAACTGGATGTGCCTCTGGTAAGCAGCATTGCTACCATTCCAAACAGTTTGCCAGCCCCCATGCTGCCTGCTTTTAGCTTAATACCCAAACTGGCCCTGGGATCGCTCTCGGTGGCGTTGGTAGCGCTGGTGCAAGGGGCAGGTATCAGCACCGCCTATCCGAATCCGGACGGTAGCCGCGCCAGCGCCAGCCGTGACTTTATCGGGGAAGGCATTGGCAATTTACTGGGCAGCTTCTTCCAATCGATGGGGACAGGCGGCTCCCTCTCCCGTACCGGCATTAGCGTCGGAGCAGGGACTCAATCGCGCTGGGGCGGCATTTTTGCTGGTTTGTGGCTGGGTCTGATTCTCTTGCTCTTCGGCAGCCTGGCTGAATTAGTGCCGCTGTCTGTCATTGCTGGGATGTTGTTCGTCATTGGCGGGGAATTGATTGCTGCCCGTTTACCGAATGCCAGGTTGGTGTACACGTCGTCCTTGGGGTCTGCGGCTGCCGGTTTGTTGACCTTCGTTTCTGCTTTGTTTATTCCCCTGCAATATACTATTTTCCTGGGGGCAGGGTTATCGCTGCTGCTTTACATTGGCGTCTCCGCTTCCAAAATCCGATTGTTCCAATTAGTACGAGGGGAAGATGGTTACTGGCAGGAACAAGATTTGCCTCAAACATTTCCTTCCAATCAGGCAACGGTTGTTGCTTATGAAGGGGCCAATTTCTTTGCCGAAGTACCGGCCATCATCGGCAAGATGCCTTCCCTTGAAGGCGTCAGCCATGCAGTAATCATTTGGCGCTTGCGTGGCGCAGAAGAGATTCACAGCACATTTCTTAAGCAGCTGTCCTTATTTGCCCAAAAGGCGCAGGCTGGCGCCAACCGCTTTATGCTGGAAGGTGTTGAGCCACACGTCATGACGACATTGGAAAAAACAGGCATCCTTGATGCACTCGGCCGTGACAACGTGTTTCCAGTTCAGCCTGGCATGGGGCAGGCGCTCGACAGTGCCTGGCAAGAAGGGCAAGCATGGCTGGCGGCGAAATCTAGACAGACAAAGGAAGAATAATGTGAGTCACAATAAAGATATAAACACTAAAAAACCCCCGGCAAAGCCGACTGCATCATCAACCGTGCCGGAAAAGGCGGGGATAGTCCTGGCAACTCTCATCGTTGTGGCCGCCGTGGCCAATCTTCCTTTAGCGATGGCGAATGTGGCGCTGCCCGCTATCGGCACTTATTTCAATGCTTCCCAGACCCAACTCAACCTGGTAGCGGTCGGTTATTCGCTGGGCCTGGCCTGCTCGGTGCTGTGGCTTGGTGCCCTGGGCGACCGCTACGGCCGTAAGCAGATCGCGCTGCTTGGTGTTACGCTGGCCATACCGGCTGCACTCATTTGCGGGTTCGCCCCAAGCATCGAGATATTGATTGCGGGCCGTCTATTTGGCGGTATCGCTGCCGGTATGGCTTTTCCGACCTGCCTGGCTTTGATCGCGGCATTGTGGGGACCAGGCCCGGCACGAACGCGTTCGATCGCCTTATGGGCAGCCGCGGGCGGCGCTCTTAACGCCTGTGGTCCCCTCATCTCCGGGGGGCTGCTGTTATTCCTGCCGTGGAATGCGGTTTTCCTGGTGGTCATCCCGGTCGCGCTGGTGGCGCTTGTCATGGCACTCAAGTTTATTCCGTCGCACGTGCATGAGTCGCCAGAACAGGTTGACAATTTCGGCGGCATCCTGTCGCTGGTCTTTGTCGGCGCGCTTATTCTGGCCATCAATTTTGCGCCGGTGCCCAACATGGGCAAGCTGGTGTTGAGTTTAACGGCCGTTACCATAGTAACCTTGATACTCTTCGTTATCCGCCAGCGCCGGGCCAAGAATCCCCTCTATGATCTGAAGGTGGCAGCGCGGCCTACGTTCTGGGTAGCAGCGGTCGGCGGCGTCATCGTGTTCGGCTCACTCATGGGTGCGATGTTCCTTGGGCAGCAGTTCATGCAAAATGTGCTTGGTTATTCAACGGTGGCCGCCGGGGCGGCGATCCTGCCGGCGGCCGTCCTGATGATCCTGGTGGCGCCGCGTTCAGCTAAGTTGGTACAGGAGCAGGGATCTCGTTTCACGTTGCTCTTAAGTTTTGGCGCTGTGTTGATCGCCTTAGTGATCATGTTCTTGTTCTGGAACGAAGGCATTTCTTACTGGTCAATTGGAACTGCCTATGTCTTTCTGGGGATCGGTGTGGGGCTGGGAGGCACGCCTTCTTCCAATTCACTCGCCGCTTCGGTGCCGATTACAAAGGTAGGTATGGCTTCTGGCACAACGGACTTGCAGCGCGATCTGGGCGGGGCGCTGATGCAGTCGATCTTCGGAGCGCTGCTCGCCGCCGGTTTTGCATCCTCGATGAGCTCAGCCATTGCCGCCGCACCGAACGCTGCCGAAATCTCCAATAGTGTTGCCAGCCAATTGATGCTTTCTTATGCCAGTGCCGAAAATATCGCGCAGCAGTATCCGCAGTATGCCGAGCAGATCACGGCGGCGGCCAAAACGGCGTTTCTGGCCGGCGATGATAAGGCCTATATTGCCGGGATTATCTCTGTGCTGATTGGCGCAGCGCTCGTTTTTTTCTTCTTTCCAAAGAAGAAAAAAGAAGACGAGTTATTACAGCAATACCACGCTGCAGATACGAAGCAGTAGAAATGTGAACGGGGTGCAATATAGCCTCGAATGCGTGTAAGTAAGCGGAAAAGGAGACAGGTATGAAAATCGCCTTTTTTGTCCCTTGTTACGTCGATGCCCTGGCGCCACAAGCGGCAACTGCTTCCTAATGGACTGCGGCAAAAGCTGGGCGTTGAAATTGACTACCCTGACAAACCGACCTGCTTATGTTGAAGAATTCCCGTGGGCCAAATTCCCGCACAAGGTGGCGATTCGTAATGCCTGCCATTCGCTGCGCTATTTGCACCACGCCAGACCTTTGAACTGATGAACCGGCCTTCTCCAAACCGGAAGCCTTACTGCGCAAAGTACCCAGAATCGCGATCGTTTATCCTGAGCGGGTGGATGAGTGCTGCGGTTTTGGCGGCACATTCAGCGTGTGGGATCCGGATGTGTCGGCACAATTGGCCGGATTGACGGTGCTCTGGCTGGCAATTCCGCTGGTGGTGGGGGTGACATTGAGGGAGTGTACTTGCTTTCTCTGGTGTTTGATGATTTGGACAGGCGGCGCGGCCGTACTAAGTTTTCAAACACACCCTAACATTGATTGATGAACGGATGCGTAGTGCCATGCTTCTTTAATTGAAGGTCTATCTTGCCTCAATTGACATACTCCCAGGGCTAAAGCACCTGGGAGTATGTCAAAAAACGAAAAGCTGATATTTCGTTTTGCCACCTCTCGCTTAATCCAAAGTAATCACCGCACACTCGGTCTCGTAGGCCACCGGGCCATCTGGCGCGCCAACAAGCAGCTGCCAGCGGACATTGATGGTTAATCCGGCCAGGCCCTCGGCTGCTTCAGGTGGAAGTGTCGTCAACGTCGTTCCATTGCCGACTCCGTTGGTGCTAAGGGAATAATCAATTGGAAATGGAACGAGCCCATCTGTGCAGCCGGTATCTGGGATATAGATCAGCGCCTGAATGAAATATTCGGTATTCGGCACGGCCCCGTTAAGGGTATGACGCTCGATGGCATACATCTGCGGTCCGTTGGGGTGAATGTTTTGCACAAAGCCGGAGCGCAGCGGCTGCGCACCCACCGGATGGTATTCGACATGGTCAGAATGATACACGCCATCGGCGGAAGCGATGGAAACGAGTGCCGTCAAAATCAATGTGACAAGCAGTGCGACTGCAGCCAGCTTGCTGAACCGGGCTGAATTGTCTTGATGCAAATATTTAGACATGATCTGAATCTCCTTAGTAATAACAAACTATGACATGAAATGACACCTATGCGACTGGTGGCAACGGCCGTTGCCCCACCAAACGGCCGTGTTCCACAGCCAACCGCCTATCTCTCATAGATGAGCCATAAAGTTACCTCCTATATCCATGACCCTTGAGCCTTTGAGAGCTTAAGGGTCGGCGTTATGGTTTAGGCAAACTTGGTGTGCGTTTGAAAGTTTACGAGAGGAGCGTTAGCAGTTCGTTATCAGTTCAATACTGTTGTGGATTTTATAGGGATTTTTGCCGAGCCGGGCCCGACTGCAGCGCTAGTTTTACCCGGTTAACGGCCGTATCAAACCTCAGCACCTTGCCTTCTTCCCAGGCTGCCGCAAACGCCGCTTCACCCATTCTGGCTTTAAATTCCGGCAGGGCTTCCCCGATGAGCTGTTGGTGGTAGCCATTGGCCTCGGCGTGGTGGGTGATCATAGCAAGGAGGGTGACCGCCGTTGCCTGCCCGCCAATCATTTCCGGATGATAGATAGCCTCGTAATAAAGATAGCCAAGCGTTTGCCACACCTGGCCAATCGCCAGATGCCACTCCAGACCGTCCAGATGCTGCCGTTTTGCCTCAGCCAACAGGCCCATTTGTGTGTACGTGTCCGCCAGGCCCACAAGGCTGCTGCTGATCGCCCACGCGGATCGCCAGTGCTGGGCCACGTGTAGAGATTGTTTGCCGTACTGAATGGCATTTTCGTATGCGCCTTCATTCCGGCTAACAATCTGTAGATACAAAAGTATTCGGTAGAAAGTTTCGCTCCGCGGGAACTGCGGTTCAAAAAAGGCACGGTGTGCCTCTAACTGCCGGGTGGTTGTTTCCTCCTGTAAGCCAAAATTGACGTGAATACAGATCCGGTGCACGTCAACCACTCTGATGAGCCTTTCGTCGCCCATTTCCAAAGCCAGCGCATAGGCTTTGGCGTACCAGTCCAGGGCTTCTGAATTGTTCGTCTCGTCAAATAATTGTCCAAGCGCTTGATAAAGGATCAGTTGTAGATCCGGGTAGGCGTGTTTCTCGACCTCAAGAAGCAATTGCATGCTTTGCGCTTTAAGCTGCCCTATATCGACCACGCCATATTCCAGCGCCCCTAAAAGTAAACGAAGACCGAGAACGACCTCATCTGTTTCTTTGTAACCGTGCTGGCGCAAGGTGTGGATGGCACGATGGAGAAGATGGCTGGACGGAATGCCTTGCATTAAATAGGCATAAACCAGGATCCACTGTGAGAGATTCAGGAGTTCTGCGGCCAACACATTTTCCAGGGCATAGTCCCAGGCTCGTTGGATGTTGTCTTTGTCGGCCAAATTTTGCCTGGCCCAATCAAACATATTGTCCACCGGCCACGTATTCGCCCGGAGCAGCGCCGCAAAATACCCGCAGTGGGCTTGCAAGGTGGCATCGTCTGTGTCGAGCACCCGCCGTTTTGCCGCCGCAAACTGGCGCAGAAGTTCGTGCATGGCGAAACGGCCGTCCGCCGTCTGCCGCTGCACCAGTGATTTATTGACCAACGCCAGCAGCATGCGCAAACTGGCTCCTGTTACCTGCGCGGCGGCTTCACGCGTAAAGCCGCCGCGAAAGACGCTGAGCTTTGCCAGCACCGTTTGCTCCGCCGGGTTCAACAGCTGCCAGGAATGTTCAAAAACGGCCTGCATACTGCGCTGGCGCACGGGCAAATCCGCGAGATCCGCCGCCAAAAAGTCGAGGCTTTGGGCGATTTCAGCGGCAATCTCGGCCGGGGACAGCAGCGTCAACCAGGCAGCCGCCAGCAGCAGCCCTAACGGCATCCCCTGCACCAGCTGGCAGATGCGCACCACATCGGCCATGTTGCTTTCCGTGATAGCAAAGTTGGGTTGGAGGCGACGGCCGTTTTCCAGGAAAAGCCGTACGGCCGTAAAGCCCAGCGCATCTTCTGGCGTCAACCGGTCAGAAAAGTTCAGCCCGCCCAACTCATACCGATTTTCCTCCACCAGCGCCAGCCGCTGCCGGGATGTGACCAAAAGAGCCAGATGAGGACAGGTTTGCAGCATTTCGTTTACCATTTCTGCGCCGGGCAGAAGGTGCTCAAAATTGTCCAGAATGAGCAGTGGTTGTTGCCACTTTAGAGTGCTCAGCAGCTGCGGAAAAAGAGGCTGATTTTTATCAGGTGCCTGGTAATTCAAAACAGTGGCAAGCGCCGGTACAATCTCATCAGGTTGGGTCAGCGGCGCCAAATCCACAAAAAAGACGCCATCCCGAAACTGCTCCACCAAAGATGTGCCGACCGCTATTGCCAGCCGCGTTTTGCCGATGCCCCCCGGTCCTACAATGGAGACCAGCCGCTGATTGTCATGCGTCAATAATTGGCTAACCTGGGCGACCTCTAGCTCACGGCCGATCAATTCGTTGCTAAAGGTGGGTAAATTGTGTTTGACTCTGGCCGGCGGGTGGATGGGTTCAGCGGCAGCGGCCGAGCTAATTCGCCCGGCCTTAATGTCTTCAAACAATGTCACTGTTTCTGGGGCCGGTTCGATGCCCAGCTCTTTGCAAAGCACGGCCTGGCAGAGTTCAAACTGGTTCAGCGCGCCGGCGCGGTCACCTGATACAGCCAGCGTTAGCATTAGTAAGCGCCACGCTGGCTCGCGCCATGGCTCCAGCGCTAACTGTTGGCGGGCGAAAGTTTGCGCCTGGAGGTAACGGCCGTTTCGCAAACAATCCCGCGCCGCTTCCAACATTGTCTCCAAAGCCAGCGTGTGCAAACTCTCTCGCTCCTGCCGCAGCCATTCTTCAAATTCCAGGCTGCCGCAGGTAAACCCGGGCAGGAGATCGCCCTGGTAGTGGGAGACGGCCGTTGTCAGATCCCCGTCATCTACCGCCCGCAAAAATTTCTGGACATCCAGCTCGAAGTCGCTCTCTGGATTAAACTGCACCGTTTGGCGGGTGACCAACAAGTAAGGCAGGACAGACTCATTCTCATTCCCTAACAACTGCCGCAGCTGAAACAACGACTGTCGCAAATTATTGCGCGCCGTTTGTTCCGATTCCTCGGGCCAAAACAGCGCGGCCAACTGTTCACGTGGCGCCGGTCTGGTGCGTTGCAGCACAAGATACACCAGTAATCCCTGGTTGTTCGCCGCGCGAAAGTGGACGATGGGCCGACGATCGAGCAAGACCTGAAATGTGCCCAAAAATGAGATGTGGAGCCGGGACATTGAAATAGTATACACCGTTAGCCAAAGACACCCAGCCAATTGAAAGAGGCTCTTCGTCACGAACGAAGAGCCTCTAAATTGAAGTCACGTCATATACTGTACTTTGAATTCTGGATAAAACGGCCGTATCTTTTCCCGCCAACATCTTCTATACTTGCTTTGTGTCCGATTTACTCCTGGAAACGAAACTATTTAAGCCCGTCCTACGACCTAACCTTATCACCCGGCAGCACCTGATTGACCGGATCAACATGGGCGTAGGTATGGGTGCACAGGGCTTTACAGCCCGACTGACCCTTGTCTCCGCCCCGGCGGGATTCGGCAAGACGACGCTGGTTTCCGCCTGGTTGGCCCAACTGGCCGATCTCAACCGCCAACTGTCGGGCGGGCACGCGGCCTGGTTGTCTCTGGATGAAAATGACAATGACCCGGTGCGTTTTCTGGCCTACCTGATTGCCGCCTTGCAAACGGCCGTTCATGACCTGGGTGAGGGCGCGGCTGCTTTGCTCCAATCCCACCCGCCGCCATCACCAGAAACCATCCTGACCCTGCTCATCAATGACTTCAGCCATTGCGACCGGCTAATCATCCTGGTGCTGGATGATTACCACGTCATCACCGCCTCGGCCGTGCACCAGGCGCTCACCTTTTTTCTGGAGCATCTTCCGCCCACACTACATTTGCTCCTCACCACCCGCAGCGATCCACCGCTGCCCCTTTCCCGGCTGCGGGCTCGCAGCCAGATCATTGAGATTCGGGCCAACGATTTGCGTTTTACAACCGACGAAGCCGACCAATTTCTCAACCAGGCGATGGACCTGGCTCTATCTACAGAAACCCTGGCAACCCTACAAGAGCGGACCGAGGGTTGGGTTGCCGGGCTGCAATTGGCAGCCCTTTCCATACAAGGACAATCGGATGCCTCAGGTTTTGTGCGCGCCTTTGCCGGCAGCAACCGGTTCGTTCTCGATTACCTGGTGGAGGAAGTTCTCAATCGCCGTCCCCAAGGGACTATGAACTTTTTATTGCAAACCTCCATTCTTGATCGTTTAAGTGGTTCTTTATGTGATCAGGTCACCGGGCAAACCGGGAGCCAAGCCATGCTTGAGGAATTGGAACGTAATAATCTCTTTCTCGTGCCTCTTGATGAAGAAAGGAAATGGTATCGCTATCATCATTTGTTTGCCGAAGTTCTCCTCAGCCGCTTGAATCAGACTCTGCCTGATGCTTTACCAGGATTACACCTTCGCGCCAGTGAATGGTACGAACTAAACAGGCTCCCATTTGAAGCTGTCAACCACGCCCTGGCGGCTCAGTTGTTTGGCAGGGCAGCCGCATTGATTGAGCATATGGCGCCAACCATGATTCAGCGCAGTGAATTAGCCAGGCTGCTTACCTGGTTAAATGTGCTGCCCGACGGTGAGGTTCAGGCTCGGCCCATGCTGGCGCTTTATTTCTGCTGGGCCTTATTCCTCAGTGGGAAGATGCAGCAAACAGTTATGCGCCTGGAGATTATCGAGTCCAGGCTGTCCACAAATGAAATCGACCATCACCCTGAAATACAAGGGCATATGGCGGCTATGCGTGCTTATCTCATACGGGAAACCGGAGATTTTCCCACAACTATCACTTTATCCAGGGAGGCATTGCGGCTTTTAGGCGAACAGGACGTTTTGCTGCGGGCGATGGTCACTTTTAATTTGGCATTAGCCTACTATTTAAATGGTGATTTTGAGCCTGCTGCCCAGCTCATGATGGAAATCATCACCCAGGGTCAGTCCGATCAACTGGTCGCCAACACCCTGTCAACAATTTATACCTATACCCAACTGCTGCGAGCACAAGGTGACCTGGAAAAGGCAATGCACCTTTGTCACGATGGCTTGGAACTCGTGGAGCGGCGCCGCTGGCACAATTTTCCAGCCGTTGGTTTTCTGCATGTAGCCTTGGGTGATCTGCTTCGAGAGCGAAATGAACTACATGCTGCGGCCGAATATCTCGAAAGTGGCATCAAGCTGGGGCAAGAAGGCGCCCATCCGCATATCATGATTGTCGGCAATATCTTCTTGTCCTGGCTGAAGCAGGCGGAGGGTGATCAAGCCGGAAGCTATCAGGCAGTCCAGTCTGCCGTGCAGTTGGTCAGGCAGTGGCAGGTAAGCCGTTTCTGGCCCATACCACCGGCTGCGGCCTACCAAACACGGGTTTGGCTTAGAGAAGGTAACCTGGCTGCCGCAGCGGAGTGGATAACAACAAATGGCCTGGATTCTGAAAATGCCGCGTTCACCTATCTTAATGAAGCTGAGCTGATTACCCTTGCCCGCTTACTGATCGTCCAGGGTAATCTGGAAACGGCCGTATCCCTGCTCCATCACCTGCAACAGGCTGCTGTGGAATCCGGGCGCAATGGCAGCCTCATCGAAATCCTGGTTCTGCAAGCCATGACGTTAGCGGCTCAAAAGCACAGCGAAGACGCACTGCTGGCCTTAGAGCAAGCCCTCACCCTGGCCGAACCACAAGGCTACGTGCGCATTTTTCTGGACGAGGGAGAGCCTGTCCAAAAGTTGCTTGCCACCTACCAGTCCAGGCCCAGCAACCAGCGCCTGGACACATATGCCCAAAAACTACGCTCCGCCTTCGACATCCCCAATGCTCCTCCTGGCCAGCAGCAATCCGCAGCACAGGATCTTGCCGATCCCTTAAGTACCCGTGAGCTTGACGTATTGCGCCTGGTCGCGGCGGGGGCTTCTAATAAGGACATAGCCGACCAGCTTTTTATTGCTGTGTCCACAGTCAAAAAGCATGTGAGTAATATATTGGTGAAGCTAGATGCTCCCAATCGCGTCCAGGCCATCGCTCGCGCCCGCGAGCTGAATCTAATCTCTTAACCTCCTGCCATCCCCCAAATACTCCTTCACAATTCTCCTTTGGTATACCTGGTATTCCGCCCGGTCACGATATGATGTTGCTCATCAACCACTCTACGTCGCTCAATCCCTTATCTAACAGAAATCATAAGGAGAAGACCATGTTTTCAAATCTATCTGACCTCAAAAAAGCGGGCTTCTTTTACGGCCTGGTTATGGTGCTGACCACCAGTGTGTGCCTGTTGTTTCGCCTGCTGGCCCCGGACTCGGAACTCGTGGTCCTCGTGCATAATTTGACGCCTGTGCTGGTGACCATCCTCATGTTATATGTCTTTACGCGTGATGGGTATGCAAAAGACGGCCGTTTCTCCTTAGGTTTGCGCCGTGCCGGCTGGCGTTACTGGGGGTTGGCCCTGCTGCTGCCGCTGCTTGTCCTGGGAGTTAGCTACGGGCTGGCCTGGATCAGCGGGGCAGTTACATTGGCCATGCCCACAGAAAGCGGCTGGCTGCGGACGCTCTCGCTGGACCTGTCTATCGGTTTTCTGGTTACCACACTCTTCGCCCTGTCGGAAGAAATCGGCTTTCGCGGTTATATGCTGCCGCGCATGTTGCGCTTAGGGACAACACGAGCGCTTATTCTTTCCGGCTTCCTGTTTGCCTCGTACCATTTGCCGGTCATCTTCCTGACTCCGTTTTTTATGAATGAAGGCAGCCGCTTACTGACCATTCCCATATTTCTGCTGGTGCTAACAGCCGCCGGTGTCATTTATGGTGCGCTGCGCCTGGCAGCGGACAGTATCTGGCCCAGTACGATTATGCACGGTGTGTCCAACTCATTTCTAGGCATAGTTGGCAGTATGACCGTGCTTAGTTCGCCTGCCGCCATTTATCTGGTGGGCGAAAGCGGGATGATTACGCTGGTGATCACCACAGCAGTTGCGCTGTGGATGTTGCGGCGGCGGGATACGGCCGTTCAACGCATCCCCGCGCTGGATCAATCATGATACCTGCCGGGTGAATGGTGGGGAAATCTTGAAAACGGAAGTGCTGCACGGCCGTTTCCGGTCAACCCAATCCTGCGGTTGGGCCACATTACCCAGCCGGCGCCCATGATGAGATAGTGGCGGAAGCGATTTTGCAAGCCCGTGGCTGGCAAATACGGCCGCAGGAAACCGCCTACGCGGCCATCGTTCGCTACTTATACCCCGATCCGGTTCTGCTGGTTTTGGACAACCTCGAACATATGCCGCGCATCGCTGACTTTGTCTTGCGCCTGCTCACGGCCGTTTCCACCCCACCAAACAGTAAGCCGTATCAGCCACACATGTCTGGCTGAGCTGGCGAGCCAGGGCCGCATCATGCAGGTGTAGGCAGCATTCAAATGGCTGCTTTTTGGGCCAAAATGTGGCCGATGCGCCGGGCCACCTGGCCATCGTCAAAAGCGAAGGCGGCCAGATGAATCTGCTGCCGCGCCGCGTCCAGCGCCGCCTGAAAGGCCGCGTAATACGCTGGAACCTGGTTGAATAACTGTAACTGCGTCATGATGCACCTCTTTTTAAATGGGACACGGATGACACGGATTGGACGGATTTTTCTGCTTTTTATCCGTGTCATCCGTAAAATCCGTGTCCTATTTCTGAAGCTTCACCGTTTGCGACCAAAGAGCAGCCACCAGCTGCCCGCCAGCAGCAGCCCGGCGGTGGCGATGACCAACCAGACGTCCAGCGAAAGATGAAAACCGTACGCCCCGATGGCCGTCATCAGGAGGACGCCGGGCAGCCGTCCGACCAGATTCGTCACAAAGAAGCGGCGGGCAGAGAGCGAACTCAAGCCAGCGACGTAGTTCAGCACGTCAGCGGGGAAGATGGGCACCATGAAGGCGAACATGAAGAAGAGCAGCCCTTTGCGGTCGGAGACGTCGTACCATTTGTTGAGCGCATCCACGGGCGCGAGTTTTTCGATTAACGGCCGTCCATACCCGTACCCCCTTCACCCTTTCCAGATTAGTCCCTTGCCGCCGCGCCGTCTGGCTGAGCCAATAAAAGTAAGCCGCAAAAAAGAGCATCTCCAGCGGCATCAGCAAGTTGCTAAACCATTCCGGCGGCGTCACCTCCTCCCAAAAATTGACCCAGGAGGGCAGCGGCCACAAAATCGCCACGCCGTCGAACCAAATAAGTAAATCCAGCAAAATGTGCATGAGGACGCCAATGCCCAAGCCGAAACCGAAGTTGCCGATAGACGGCCGTTTCACCACCATCCCCACCAGCCAAAACACGCTCATCAACGCCAGCACAAAAAACAAGCTGTGGGTAAACGTCCGGTGCAGCCCCTCGGTGGAACCTCCCGTCACCGTGGCCACGGCCACCGCCAGATTATCCGCATCTGGCAGCAGACTCCCAACACGATGCCCGGCAGCAGCCACTTCCGCCCCGGCGTCCAGCGTCGCACCGCCACGCCAACCAATCCATGAATCCCTGCCTGTGCCATGACGTTTTCCTCCCATCCGCCCGTTCTCAAAAGATAATTGATTGATTCTGCCTGAAATCTACAAGATAATTTCACATAATCAGGCGCATCAGGCTGATTAAATCTGCGTCCTATCTCCGAACTGAGGGTAGATTAAGCTTACCGTTTGTGGACAGTAATTTCGCGGCAAAAACTACCAATTTTGGGAGGTTGCTTTTTGCCTCGCTACGCTGCCCATCCCCGACATGGTTTAATACGGCCGTCTGGCTAAATTCTCATCCGCATCCAGGCGCAGCGGGTTGATTGGTGCTTCACAAATTGGCCTACTTTTCTCTACCTGCCCATGGACCGTAGACACGCCCTGTCCCGGGGAGAAGATTTGCCGGGGCAAACGACAGGCACGGCACTGTTTGCCGATTTGTCGGGCTTTACCCAGTTAACGGCCGCTTTTGCCGAAGCGTTGGGCAAACAGCGCGGCGCCGAAGAGATGGTCCGGGTGGTGAAGCGGGTCTTCTCCGTTTTGATTGCTGAAGTGCACCGATATCGGGGCAGCGTCATCAACTTTAGCGGAGATGCGATTACCTGCTGGTTCAACGGCGGCGAGGAGACAAAGAGGCGAGCGGTGGCCTGCGGTTTGGCCATGCAGACTGGCATGGCGGCGTTTGCCCATATTCTCACCCCGCTGGCAGTACCATTTCGCTGGGACTCAAGGTGACGGTGGCCAGCGGCTCGGTGCGGCGCTATCTGGTAGGGCGGCCAGAAGTGCAGCAAATTGAGGTGCTGGCCGGGCAGACGCTGGATGAGCTGGCGCGGCTGGAGAAGCTGGCAGTGCAGGGTGAGGTGTTGGTGTCGGCAACGGCCGTATTTCCCGACATGACAACGGCAGGTGAGCGAGACGGTGGGGGCGTGGTGGTGTGTGGGTTGGAAACGGCCGTGTCGCCCGACCCCTGGCCTGAGTTACCCCCGCTGCCCATGGCCCAGACACGGCGCTGGCTGTTGGAGCCAACCTTCTACGCCCTTCAGGCCGGTGGCAGCCAGTTCATGGCCGAATTGCGCCCCGCCAATGCCCTGTTCCTGCAATTTTGGGGGGTGGATTATGACGGGGATGCTCAGGCGGGGCAGAAGCTAGATCGATTTGTCGGCTGGGTGCAGGGGGTGGTGGCGCATTACGGCGGCTACATTTTGCAGCTCACCACGGGAGACAAGGGGAGCTACCTCTACGCCACGTTTGGCGCATTGAAAGCGTATGAGGATGATGCGCTGCGGGCGGTGCTGGCGGCGCTGGATTTGCACCAACTGCCGCAGGAGATGGCGTTTATTAGCCGTTTGCAAATTGGGGTGACGAATGGGGAGATGTATGTGGGCGCCTATGGCAGCGGGACGCGACGGACTTACGGCGCATTGGGCAACAAGACCAATATGGCGGCGCGGCTGATGGTGGCTGCGGACGCCGGCATTTTGTGCGATCAGGTAGTGTACGGGGCGACCAAGGAGCGGATCACATATGAGGTGCTGGCGCCAATTCAGGTGAAGGGGCGTGAAACTTTGGCACAGATGGGCTCGACATACTCCCAGGTGCGTTCAGCCCTGAGTGTATGTCAATGGCTCTAATTGGACTAAGTACAGGGATTAGCGGCACGTTCATTCTAAGGAGAAATGTTTGTACAGGGAGGGTTGAACCCACGCAGCCCAGATGCGGCCCTTAAAGCAACTTTCGCATAACCATTTAGAACACCAACTTGACAACAACTATAACATGTTGGGATTCGAGGATTTGAACCTGGGCGGCATGAAGAAGCTGTGGGGCAGGAAGGTGAGCGATTTGGGGTTCGCCCAATTCACACTCATCGTGGAGCCTGTCGCCGCTATGAGAAGCAAGCGGGTGGTCAAGGTTGGCCGGTGGGAACCAACCAGTCAGACCTGCTCCTGTTGTGGTCACCGACAGGCAATGGCGTTGAATGAGCGGGTTTTCACCTGTACGACATGCGGGCTCGAAATGGGGTGTACCTTTAACTTGTTACTCAGTTCCGGCTTTCAATGCCTCGCTCAAGGGTATCCGATTGACCTTTTTCCGACTGAGTATTTTAGCGGTCTGATAAGTGACCATGACAATGACAAACCCCAGAAGCATATACCAGCTATTCAACCTGGTGGGGATGGTCATTTGCATACTCTCAGTCAAACTCTGCATGAATGCCGTTACCGATATCAGGAGCACAGGGATGCCGATCAGGTAACCAATGACCACAACAATCGTATTGCTGTCGAGAATCAGTTTATTCACCTCTTTCGGCCGATAACCCAGTATCTTGAAAAGTGATATGGTATTCCTGTTTTCTTCAATGATTAGTCCGGTGACGAGGAAAATGATGATCAGACCCAAAATAAAGGACATGATGATCAGAGAATAAACCATGATGCTAGATTGGCTGATCAGGTTTCTGATTCCTGCTGCGACAGCATCCATATCTTTTGTGCTGCTGAGGGCGCCTTCAGGGAATTGCATCTGCTCATCGCCCCAAATGCCAATGTAAGCATCCGCAGGCATATCCAACATCTGGTTCAAGTCTGCAAAAGGCATGAATATAAATTCTCCTGCCGCCGAATCAGCGACCGCTTCAATGGTCAGCGTATATGCTTTTAAGTCCTCGTCATTGGTCACATGAAGTTCGTCACCTATGCCGACGTTCAGCTTGTCGGCCAATATTTTTGTAATAATCACCCGATCCGGAATCAACTTATCGCCGGAGGTGTCTTTCAGTTGGATACGGGTGCTTTGGGGAAAGACGCCAATAATGGCAAAGTTGGCACTCGTGTCCTGGTCAGGGGTGACATAGACGCCATTAAATTGTTCAAACCCCTCCGGGGGTGAATCTGTTTGCAAGTCATTAAAAACGTACTCATATTTTAAGTTGTAAAGAGCGGCGATGCCTTCGTTGAGCATGTAGTTCAGCGAGCTTTGCATGGTCAGCCCATAAAGCAGCAATATCGTGGCGACGATAACGCCAAACAACAAGAAACCCGTACGTGACAGGCTTCTTACCTGCTCCCGAATCTGGAATTTGGTATTGAAGCTGAACCGATCCAATTTTAACGCCCGCTCGATGAAATTCGTTTTTTCCGAAACTCTGCTGCCCTTCATTAAATCTGCCGGGGACACGCGCAGCAGTCTGATGATCACGACATAGGAAACCA
The DNA here is from genome assembly GCA_020634395.1 of Ardenticatenaceae bacterium. Classification (GTDB taxonomy): domain Bacteria; phylum Chloroflexota; class Anaerolineae; order Promineifilales; family Promineifilaceae; genus Leptovillus. The sequence continues at coordinate 30,189 of JACKBU010000020.1, forward strand.
GACTCAGAACTATCACCGGGAGCAATAGGCCGATAGCCAGGAAGGCATAATTGGTTTGATAGGCATCCACGGGCATGGGGAATACGGAGAGCATGAAGTTGAGCATGGGGCTAACCATCGCCAGCCCAAGCAGGACACCCAGGAATCCGCCTGTGCCAGCGACGATCAGGGGGAACAACAAATAATGACGCAGCAGTTCTGATTGACGGTAACCTAATGCGTAAAGTGTGCCAATAACGGCCGTTTCCCGCTGAATCATTCTTTTTAGCAAAATGCTGAGGAGAATAACCGAAAGAATGAGTAGCATACCCGGAACGACTTTGCTCATCGTTGACAACGTTGTAATTTCCAGGCTTACAAAGGTGACCATGCTCTTGTTCGTCGTGCTTTCCCAATCAGTAATCTCTATCCCTTCTGCAAGCAATTGGCTTCTGAAAGAAAGTTCCTGCTCATGAATATCGGTGCGGTCTGCAAAACGAACCGCGTAAAAATCGGATGTTCCCGGCATAGCTGCCATATTGGACTGGCTTAAAACCGCAATGCCAAACTTGGAGGGGTCGTTGATCATTTCCTCTGTGGAGCGAATGACGTAAATATAATTGGGCAGCACGACTGTTCCAGCAACGGAGAATTCTTTCCCTCCTATGTCAACAGAATCACCAATTTTCAGATCGTTGGTACTGGCAAATAAAGGGTCAATCAGGATGCTGTCTTCATCCAGATCATCTCCCTCTAAAACGGCGTGACGATTAAGCGTCTCGTTGGCAGCAAAGATACGCAGTGTCTGACCAGACGGTAGTTCAACGTCGGCAACGCTGCTTTTTTCGATGCTGGCGTTGGTCTGTTCTTCAAGGCTGCTGATATTTAGATCGGAACTGACGGAGAATTCTGCATCTCCCAGCATGTGATCCGCGGATAATGCATTGAAGATGAGTTCCAGATTGTTGGCAACCATTGTCATGCCAACCAGGAGCATACTGCTAATGAGTACCATGAAAAAAGCACCCAGGTATGGGGCTTTGTTTTCTCGCATGGTGCGGAAGGTTTTTCGTAGCAGGGTCATCACCACTCAATCCTTTCCGCAGAAACGGCCGTTTCATTCACCCATCCCTCTTCAATCTCGCCACTGCGCAGTTTGAACACCCTATTAGCCATCTCAGCAATCGCTGTGTTGTGGGTGACCATCAAAATCGTCGTACCATAGGTAGTATTAACCTGCTGTAAAAGGTGCAGAATGCTGCGCGAAGTTTCGTAATCAAGGGCCCCGGTTGGCTCATCACATAGCAGAAGTTTGGGATTTTTAACCACGGCTCTGGCAATAGAGATACGCTGTTGTTCCCCACCGCTCAACTCTCTGGGAAAGCGATCTTTTTTATCCTTCATTTCCACCGCTTCCAGAACTTCATCCATATTTATGGGGGATTTGCTGATGTTGGCGACGACTTCAATATTTTCGCTTGCTGTCAGGTTGGGAACGAGGTTGTAAAACTGGAAGACAAAACCGATGTACGCACGCCTATAATCAGTTAACTCCTTGTCACCTAAATTGTTGACCTCAAGCCCATCTACAATGACTGTACCGCTGTCCCCTTGGTCAACGCCACCGATAATGTTCATCAGCGTCGTTTTCCCTGAACCGGATGGTCCCAGGATGACACCCATTTCCCCTCTACCGATCTTCATGTCAATTCCCCGCAAAACCTCTGTGATAACTTCCCCTGTCGTGTAACTTTTCTTCAGGTTGGAAACATCAATAATCGTGTCGAGCGGAGTTACTTCATCGTTTTCCAGAAAAATTGCTGGTTGTTGTGTCATTTGACATCTCCTTTATAGGAAAACATTACACATCGTCTTTTGCGGCTTTTACCCACATTTCTACCGTTTCCACGTCATTACTCCTGCGCAGGGAGTCGGTAGGGGCACCTAAAAACCGTTCTATCGCGTTCATATATGCATCATAAACAGCGATAATCTTCTCGATAACTTGTTGCTCGCTCAGGCTTTGATCCCCTGAGAACAACAATTGGGCATGGATGTTTCCCATCCCCTGAAACAGCGACAAAATCACTTCCCCTGACTGGTCTGGATAAGGTGTGGAGAAGACGCCCTCCTGAACACCTTGATGAACGATCTCCGCCAGTAGTGGGGCGCGTTGTCTGGTAATGGCCTCATCCACTTTTTGGCGAACAATTGCGTTGGCATCTGTGTACCATACCCGGCTCAGCTTGACGATGTCTGCTCTATTTTCCATGCGGAGATTATCGAGCGTGTCAAAAAAGCCTTGCAGTTTTTCAATGGCAGTCAGCTCCGGGTTATTCAATATTGGCAAAAGCGATATCTCCGTCCCTTCTTTGATGCGGGCGATGAAGGCATCTAGCAGCGCGGGTTTGGAGTCAAAGTAATGATAGAATGCACCGCTGGATATCTCCAACTCGCGTAGAATGTCCTTGATGGACGTGTTTTCGTAGCCCTGTGTGAACATGAATTGCTGCATCACATCCAGGATTTCGTTCCGTTTTGCCGCATAAGCTTCTGCATCAACAGTACGTGCCATTTGTCCTTCCTAATTAATAGACAGAGTCTCGGTTTATTATTAATTATACAGATTTTCCATTGGGGGGCAAGGATGGGTTTGCAGAAAGAGGGTTAGGTACGGTTGGCAGAATTGGCGGAGAGGGTGGGGCGGGAACGGCCGTCTGGCTAACGGCCGTCATTGGTAGTCAAAAACCGCCATGTAAACGTATTGAAAAAAGGTTGACAAAAAACATATCACGAAATACTATTAGTTAGACGGCTGAGTTAATTCGGTGGTTTTTATGAATACGAGTCCCAAACATATCTCTGAGACCATTGGCTATAGGATTGCGCGAGTTTGTATGGCACATCATTATCGTGCAAGTAAATTCATGTCAGATGCTGGATTATATCTGGGTCAGGAGATGGTGCTTCAACATTTGTGGCAAGAGGACAAACTCGCCCAAACCGAGTTGGCAAACAGGATTGGTGTACAGATACAAACGATCCATAAAATGATCCGTCGCATGGAAAAGGCAGGCCTGGTAACCAAACAGGCAGATGAACACGATGGACGCGTGTCTCGCATTCATCTCACCCCAAAAGGTCGTGAATTGCAAACTGTGGTTGAAGACGCATGGAACCAACTTGAACAACAAACGCTCGCTGATTTTACTGTGGAAGAGCAATACATACTCAGACGCTTACTATTGAAGTTAGAACAGAATCTTAATTAGTGTAAATGTACTCTATTTTTTTTTGGCAGAATACTCAGCCGTCTTATAATTTTAGTCAAAACATGGAGAACATAATGAAACGGTCACAGAATTCGATGCACCACAATCGATGCTATGGGTTGGCGGCTTACCCTTCGGCCTGTTCAACGGCGTCCGTTACTTCTTCGTGCATCCAAATGGCACCGGCTCAAAATTTACAACCGGCGAGGATTTCAGAGGCCCTTTGCTGAAACTGATGAATGGGATGGTTCCCGATTTGCAAGCATCGTTCGAGAAGCTCGCGGCAAATCTCAAAGCCGAGGTCGAGCGAAGTTAATTCAAGCGGATAAACATGGCAAATGACCGGTACACACCGCGTTATGCACGTCCAAAAATAAGGAGAAACAATGAGCGACTGGAATAAGAAAATAATCGAAGAGTTTCGGGCCAATGAAGGCAGAGTGGGTGGGAATTTTGCGAATATGACGCTGCTTTTACTGCATACAACAGGTGCCAAAAGTGGGCGGCCACGGTTGAACCCAGTCGCTTATACAAAGGATAAGGACCGATTGGTCATCATTGCGTCGAAAGGTGGCGCAGAATCACATCCGGACTGGTATTACAATGTCCTTGCCAATCCGAATGTGACCGTTGAAGTTGGGTCAGAAAAGTACGAGGCAATCGCAACCGTTGAGGAAGAACCAGAACGAACCCGTCTTTATGACCAGATGGCCGCCCAATATCCCGGTTTTGAAGCATATCGTCAAAAGACCTCGCGCGTTATTCCGGTAATCACCCTGAAGCGCAAAGGTTAGCTGCATTACCAAGTTTACAGCCAATATGTTGGCGAAGAAGGCTTACCAAACAGATAGCAAACCCGACCAGACTAAATTGCAGGTAAGGGACATACTGCGAATTCAATTCTGTGAACAAAAAAAGGAATAATCCCGTGCAAAAATCATCTCCAATGATGAGAGCTGTCGTCCTTGACGCACCAGGTCCAGTATCCAGCTTACAGATTCGAGAGGTGCCGATTCCTGAACCGCGCCCAGGCTGGGTGTTGTTGCGCTTGATGGCTTTTGGGCTGAACCGCTCGGAGTTACATACACGCCTGGGTCTGGCAGGACCGGATGTCACCTTTCCCCGCGTTTTGGGCATAGAAGCGACGGGGGTTATTGAAGCTGCTCCCGGCACAGACTTACCAATAGGAAGTAAGGCTGTGGCCATGATGGGTGGTATGGGGCGTGCGTTTGATGGTGGGTATGCTGAGTACACTTTAGTACCAGAGTCAAGTATTGTGCGCGTCGAAACTGAACTGGACTGGGCGCGGCTCGGTGCGCTCCCCGAGGTATTGCAGACCGCGTACGGATCCATGACGGTTGGTATGGGGGTAAAAGAGGGTGACACAATCCTCATTCGTGGTGGGACATCCTCTGTGGGACTCGTGACGGCGTTGCTTGCCAAGCAGCGTGGTATGCGTGTGCTCGCTTCGACTCGCAAAGCTGATCGTGTCGAGGAGCTACTGGCTTTCGGGGTCGATGATGTATTGATCGATGATGGTGAAATCACGGCTAAGGTGCGAGAGCTTGTTCCCGAAGGTGTAGACGGTGCAATTGAATTGGTTGGTGCACCAACGCTCCGAGACACCCTTGCTTGTGCTCGGATCGGCGGAACGGTTTGCTTTACTGGTATGTTGTCCAACAAGTGGATCGTGGAGCAGTTCTACCCGATCGACTTCATTCCCACTGGTGTGCGGCTGACTGCATACGGGGGCGGAGCCTCGGGTCTGCCATCCACTGTCTTGTCTGACGTTGCCAACGCAATCCATCGGGGTGAAGTGTCACTGCCCATTGTGACCTATGAAATGGAACAGATCCAAGTCGCTCACGACGACATGGAGCACAACAAGGTCGTTGGCAAGCAGGTGGTATTGACGAGTCGTTGACATACTCCCAGGGCTGAAAGCACCTGGGATTCTTGGCTTCAAACAAGGGACGCGGTCGCCTGTGACCGACTTACTGCCTCTAAGCGCGGAGTCGATGCCCCAACTCCTAACAGTGGGATTGCTTCGCGGCTGATTTTCCTGGCGGCATTGTGGTCGCGTCCCTTCCACACAGCTTCTGCATGCCGCCCAGGCTCAGGTCTTTAAACCCCAGCACGTCATATCCGTAACGCAGCTTAATATATTATGAACGGCAATCTCTTGCTCGCGTCTTACTGTTGCCCTAATAAGTCTTTATCAATATAAGTAAATTTACACGATCTTTGAGAATTACTGTTAAGGCAAGATCGGGAAGGTAAGGATAAAGGTATCTATGAACCAGGTACAGAAATTAAAAGGGAAAGTTGCGCTGGTAACAGGTGCTTCTAGAGGTTTGGGCAAAGCAGTTGCGCTGGAACTTGCCCAGGCTGGTGCATATGTCATCGTTACGGGTCGAAGCACCAGGGGACATAGCACCCAGATTGAGCTGCCGGCTACGACGATTGATGACACAGTCGATGCCGTCCGCGAGGCTGGAGGTAAGGCTGAGGCTGTCAAGTGTGATCATACCGATGCTGCGGCAGTCAAAACACTTGTCGATTATATTGGGAAACAACATGGCAAGCTGGATATCCTCGTGAATAATGCATGGGGCGGACATGATCCACACGATGAGTCAGTGAGAGGCGAGGAAGTCTGGGAAGAGCCGCTGGACCAGTTCAAAAACATGCTTCTGGCGGGACCATACTCAGATTATATTACCAGCCTATTGGTGCTCAAACACTTGATGGGGCCCGTCCAAAAAGGTCTCATTATCACCACAACCTGGCATACCGCCGAACCGCCAATGTGGACGCCATATGAGGCCAGCAAGGCTGCTAAAAATCGTTTAGTCTATGTGCTGGGTTATCATCTCAAAGAGAAGGGCATTCCAGTGATTGCCGTTGCTCCAGGGTGGATGCGAACCGAGTTAATGTTTACTCACCACACAAAGGAAGAACTAGAAGGGCAGACTGAGACACCACATTACGCTGCCCGAGGCATCGCGGCATTAGCAGGTGACCCAGATGTCATGCGTTTTACGGGAAAACTGATGGACGTTAGTGATCTGGCTGACATCTACGGCGTTACCGACTTGGACGGCTCTCAGCCGCGCTTGAATGCCCAACATCTTAGTTAAGCAGTCAACCAAACCACGGATAAAAGCCGCATAACATGGCGTGTACGCGGGCGGCTGGATTCGCACCGCCTTTATGTGCTGAAACCCTGACCGTGACACAATTTTCCTGGCGGTGCGGCTTGGTGGCGATCAATGGTGCTCAGACTCTCGTTGGTTGCAACGCTCAGTTTTTCCGCTGTGGTAGTTTATCTTCATCTATTTCTGAAGTGCGGGACAAACAATGTTGAAAACAGGGACAAATTGAAATTGACAAAGCTGGCAATTTTTATCGCCCAATAACTTCCGATAAGATTACATTATTGGAAGTAATCACTGTTTTTTTGCTACAATGGGGTAAATCACCCGGAGGTTTGACCGATGTCCCAGCAAGAATCTGAATCTGCCATTATCCCTACAGGCGACCTCGCCACGGCCGTGGCGCTGCCCTTACAGTTGAGCGACGCAGCCGACCGTGTGGCCGCCGCGCACATCTTCGATGATTACCGGCTGCGGCGGGCTGCCAGCACGCTGGCCACGCAGCGCGCGGCGCTGCAATTATGGGCCACGTACCTGACGGCGATCGGCGCGGTGGGCACGCTGTTGGAGGACGCGGAGATATGGGCGCTGGGTGAAGGGATACGACCGTTTGAAGACTACGCTGAGGCGCACGACGTCCCCCTGCCGATCGTCTGCGCCGCTTCCTACTGCCAGCACGCGCCCGGAGCCTGGCGCGGCGTGTCGTGGGGACTGGTGGATGGGTTTGTCAAATGGCTGCTCAATCAGGGCTACAGCATCGCCAGCGTGAATAACCGGCTGGCGGCCGTGCGCGTGTACGTGAAGCTGGCCGCCAAAGCCGGCACCGTCAGCCTTGAGGACAAAGTGCGCATCCTGGATGTGAGCGGGTATGGCCAGACCGAGGGCAAGCGCGTGGACCAGCGCCGCACCAAAACACGCGTGGGGCATAAGAAGGAAGAGGCCGTTATCCTCAGCGGCGAACAGGCGCGGCAGCTGAAGAGCAACCACTCCCCCACCCCGCAGGGCATTCGCGACCGGCTGCTAATGTGCCTGCTGCTCGATTTGGGTATCCGGGCAAGCGAAGCCGCCGGTTTGAATACGGACGATGTGGACATGGCGGCTGGCACGATCCGCGTCTATCGTCAAAAGACAGATACCACGGATACCCTGGCGTTGACCGATGATATTTCCCGGGCGCTGACGGCTTATCGGCCGTACATGCGGCGTGGCAAACCGCTGCTGCGCAGCAGCGTCAAAGGGGGCAAGCTGGCTAATCGCGGCATGACAACCCGGGCGATTGGGTATCGGGTAAAAGACCTGGGGCAGCAGCTGGTCGATGAGTGGGAATTATCTCCCCATGACCTGCGTCATACCTGGGCCACGCACGCGGCCAAGGAGACCGGTCCCTTTGCGCTGCGCGATGCCGGCGGCTGGTCTAACTTGCAGACGCCATCGCGCTATGTGGAGAAAAATACCATCGCCAACGAGAATGTGAAGTTGAAGTATTAGGAGGCTCTGTCTTATGCGTTGGAAATCACGCACAGTTAACATAATTATCTGCGTTTTCACCGGTTTTCCTGTGATCTTAGCCTAATCCTGCTCGCTTACAGCCTAAAACAAAAGAGCCTTCTGCTGATGCAGAAGGCTTCTTCAAAACGCCAAAGTCTAGAGAGGGTGACCAGCTCCGGCCACCCTCTTTTTCTGTACGGCGGCGTTAATAACGGCCGTTATCAGAGAAACCCTTAGACCGTCCTGCGGCGATGTATCAGAACGAAGCCAAGCGCCAACATCACGAATAGGCAGGCTGCGCCTAGGGCGGTCAGGGGGAGGTGCTGGCTGCTGCCGCTGAAGGTTTGGAGGGAAACGGCCGTTACGCCAAACAACCAGCGATACCCTTCCACCTCGCCGCCAGATGCGCCGCCAAGGTAATCATCGGCCGTCAGTGTACCGCCGGGGATGGTTGCCGGATCAAAGACGCGGAAGCGAGCATAGACAGGCTGCCCTACCGTATAGCCAGAGGGAATATCCAGGCTCACGGTATGTGTGCCTGAGTTGAATGTCCCAAAGCTCACAAACTCTCCCGGATCGATAAAATCGCCGTCGTCGTTCCAGTCGAACCAGCCGCCTACGACACCAGTGCCACCGCTCACCGTGATGTTCAACGGCACGGTTGTGTTCGGAGACCATTTATAGGCCATATCGCGGAACACCCCATCATCGTAGCTGTCTAAGGCCGCCAGCGGGTCTGGCGCGCCGTTTGGTTCCAGGTCGATGCCCGGTCCCAGACGCAGCGTGTCTGCAAGCCCGGTATTGATGTGGTAAGCCCCCGCCGAGAGATTGGTATTGTAGCTGTTCGGCAGGTCGTCAAAGTCGGTGCCGATGAAGAAACCAAAGTCCACATCTTCAACATTGGCATTATTGATGGTGGCTGTTTCATAAACTGTGCCGGTGTTCTGATTGCTGCTGCCGGTCGTGTGGGCAGCATTATTCAGATTAGGTGAAGTGCCATCGGTGGAAACTACGTAGCTGCCGTTGGGCAGGTTTACGAAGCTGTAGTCGCCGTTGGCGTCGGTGGTGGTGCTGCCAACGAGAACGTAGCTACTGCCGCCAAGCTGCCACAGGTAGACGGTTTGTCCGCTATAGCCAAGTTCGCCAGATTCCTGGTCGCCACCGTTCTGATTCAGATCATAGAAGACGGTGCCGCTGAGGGCATATGCGCCATTTAATACGAAACCGCTGTCTATGTCCAGATCACAGTCCGTACAACTACTGCCGCCAATGGTTGTCACGACGCCGCCGCTGATGACGACGGTGGTGGTTGTCCCGACACTTTGTGATCCTGCGCCTGTTGTGGTGGGTATGGTGCCCAATGGCGTGGCAAAGCTCACATCGTAGGTTGCATCTGGGACGTTGGCAAAGCTGTAATAACCATCTGGATCGGTCACCGTGGTGATCGCAACTCCGTCGCCATTGCCCAGGTCTACACCAGTGGGCGGATCCAGGGTGACAGTTACATTGGCAATACCTGGTTCGCCAGCATTCTGGATGCCATCGCTGTTGCCGTCCAGCCACACGAAGTCGCCGATAACGCCGGTGGGCACGTAGCCAAAGTCTGCGCCCAGGTAGGTTTGGCCGGGACGCAGGTTAATGGCTTCGGTCTGGTTGTCGCAGTAGGCAGTCCAGGGTGCGCCGGGGTCGGGGTCACAGGGGATGCCGTTGGTGTCGGGGTCACCGGTGAGGGTACGGCCGTTTACCGGACTACCCGCACCAGTATCCACCACCACCCGGTACTGTCCGCTGGGCAAGCTGGTGAAGAGGTATACGCCATCAAGATCGGTAGTATCGCTGGCGTAGAACACCCAAGACGCACCGTTCCACATTTCTAGCGTTACAGGTACGCCAGATATGCCCGTCTCATTCCAATCTTGTTCCGCGTTGCGGTTGGCGTCCCAGTAAACGGTGTCGCCGATGGCGCCGCCGGGAGCAAAGCCGAAGTCAGCGTCCAGATATGTTTCGCTGAGGCCCAGCGTGACATCAAAGGAGGAAGCGGTCGTCAGAACGTAATCGCTGCCGTAGCTGTCGGTGGGAATGTTGACGGCCGTATCCACTTCCGCGCGGTAATCGCCTGGTGGCAGATTGGTGAAGAGATATAAGCCATCAGGGCCGGTTTGCGTGCTGTCCACCAGCACATACCCCTCGCCATCGCCATAATCCACATAAAGATTGACGGTGATGTTGGGCAAGCCGGGTTCGCTGCTGGCCTGATAACCATCACCATTATTGTCTTGCCAGACAAAATCGCCAATGGCGCCATAACCAGCCGGTTCGTAACCAAAATCCACATCAGTTACCGGTGGCCCACCGGCGGGAATGGTGACGCTGCCGCGCCCATCGCAGATGGTGCAAGCGCCGGGGCTTTCATCCCAATCTTCCGTCTCGCTGTACTGCGCTGGCAGGCCAGTTTCATCGACGACCACTGTGTAGTTGCCGCTGGGCAGGCTGCTGAAGGTGTAGCTGCCATCGGGGTTGGTGGTAGTGGTGGCGATGACCGCGCCGGTGCTGCTGTAGAGCGTGACGCCAATACCGCCAAAGCCGGCATCGTTGTTGTTGAAGTCGGCGTCGCTGTCCCAGTCGGCGTAGACGTTGCCGGAGATGCTGTAGGCGCCGGTTTGGTGGTAGCCAAAGTCATGAGAGCCAGACATCTCTCCAGCTGCGACAACAATGGCATCAACCCCTGCTGCCGTGCCAGAGGTATCATCCAAATCACCATCGGGATCATATGTATTGACCCAGGTGGGACCAACCGGCAAGGTTGATGGGTTGGTTGCTACATAATAATCACCAGCAACAATTGCAGAATAGGTTTGCGAGTCGAATAGATAATCTCCACTGCTATCAGTTTGTAAGGTCGCAACAGGTTGCCAGGCAGAACCGTCCCACCGATAAAGGGTGACGTCTACATTGGCGATAGGTTCGTCGTCAGAATCTTCAGAACCATTGCCATTGAAGTCTTGCCACACGTGTCCGTAGATGATGATGGGGATGTTGTAACCAAAGTCTTGATCGAGATCATCGTTGGCACCGCTGATGGTCGTTGTGGATCGGTGTGGTGTGCCTATGATACTGTCGGCGTCGTAGGTGGGGGTCATGCCTGGCAGACTGGTGTTGTCAACCGTGACGGTGTAGGTGGCATCAGGCAAACCTTCGAAGAGGTAGTTGCCGTTGGCGTCGGTAACGGCCGTCATAATTACGCTCCCAGCCGTATAGGTTACGCCATTTATCGTAACATTTGTAGAGGCTGTCAGGCGCACAGTTACACCGGCAATCCCTTGTTCGCTGCCATCTTTTATGCCGTTGCCGGCTATTCCACCGCTTCCTGCGCCGTTGTCGTTCCAGACGGTGTCGCCTATGGAGCCGGTGGGGTTGATGGTGACAGGGTCGTCGTCGTCGGGCTGGTTGGTGGGACGGCCGTTCACGAACGCAGCCCCATTTACCGCCGCAAAGTTGGTTGTACTGGTCTGTAAGTTACTTGGCGGTTCTAAAGCGAGGAACGTTACCTGCACTGTTTTGCTTTCCCCAGCAGCCAGTGGACCAAGATTATCCCAGGAAATGACGCCGGTATTCGCATAAGGTGTCGTATCGCTTGCGAGTGCGTTTTGCAGCGGTGTTGTGGAGACAAACTCCAGTTTGCTGGCATCGTAGCTGTCGGTTAAGGGCAGCGGGTCAATGATGCTGCTGGAGCCGCCACACAACTGGTTGGTGGTAATGCGGAAACCCATCGAATCCAGATACATGGTCGATGCCGAGCCGCCACCGCTTTTGCTGATTTCCCAAAGAATTTGCCAGGTAAGGGTTGTAAAATCGCTCCAAGACCAGGCGCGCAGGGCAGTAACATCCCAAACAACTTCGCCTGCTGCGGTTGCCAATGGATTGAGTTGCGTTTGGGTGTAATCGGCCGAAGTATATGAAGGGCTGTTATAAGCGGCCCCTACTGTGAAAAGCCGCCCGCGCGCCGATTCGCCAGTGCCCAGGCTGGTGGAAAGACGGCCGTAATAAACCACCTCAACGCGTTCAATTTTCCCCATCGCACTGGGTGCTAAAGCATGCTGCTGCGCCCGAATGTAGCGGGTGTTGCCATTGGTGAATGTGGCATACGCTTCTGAACCGTTTAGCTCCGCACCAGCCGGCACGCCACCACCGGCAACGTAGCCGGGATTCAGCCAGGCATTCCCGCCCGAGCTGGTGACAGTTTGTGCCGCCCCCCCTGTTGCCCAGTAAGTGTAGCTACAACGGCCGTACTCATCGCTCGGACCCGATGGCAAATTGTTTGTCAGAGTCAGGTCAAACGTGACATCCTCTCCCTCATAAGCCGGGTTGGCGGATGTCAACGTTTTGGTCAGGCCCAGAACAGGGCCAAAGCCGAAATCGGCCGTGGTCACATTCACCGCTGTCATTGTGGCGCTAGACGGATCGAGCGGCACGGAAATCACGGCCGGCGTAGTGTTGGCATAGCCAAGGGGCAAATCCGGGTCTTCGCTGTCCACGACAACCAGGAAGTGGCCGTCCGGCAGTGAGCCAAAGCTGTAGCCGCCGCTTAGGCCGGTGCTGGTAGTAGCGATCAATATGTCGCCATCATCCTGCAACCCATCGCCATTCACATCTCCGTATAACCAGACGGTAATGCCGGGAATGCCAGATTCGCCTGCCTGAAGGCCATCCGTGTTTACGTCTGCCCACACATAATCGCCGACACTATTGTTGCCTGCCACAATATTATGGGCCGTATCGCAAGCAAAGTCTGTGCCGCCGCCAAAGTTGGCGCACGCCTCATTCTCAATTATTGGCTTGCCGCCACCAGTTAAATACGTGCTAGGCACGCGCGCCTGGAAAGTAACGCTGCCGCTGCCACCCACCGGTACAGGATCATTCAGCCACCATTCAATGACGACTGTATTGGGGGCAGCACTTAGCGTATTACCAGGATCAGACGTACTCCAAGTAGTCCCACCATCGGTGGAATAGCGGATGGTAGCGCTGCTAGTGTAGCCAATAAACGAAGCGCCCGCCGTGCCGCCTTCGTACTGCAGCCCTTCCGGCACGCTGTCTCGAACGACCAGAGGCATATTAATGCCGCCGTTGTTCAGCGTAAGCCCGGCCGCGTAAGTGGCGCTTGTATTAATAAACGGAATGTCGTAGATCACCAGGTTGTTCACTGCCACGCTGCCTGGGCTGCCCGATTTGCTGATCGTCACTTCCGGGGTGCTGCTTTGCACCGTGGGAATACCTGCACCAAAATCACCATTAAACTTCTCGTTGTCTGAACCGGAAGCGACCTCCTGGTAAGGGCTGATGGGCACAGAACATGGTCCCGTCAGCGCCAGGAAAGTGTAGCGCACTTCACCGCGCACACCGTTATTATCAGAAGGCAGATTGGTGAAATAAAGCGGCCCGCCGTAAGTCGGGTCCGGGTTCAAATCGTTTGCATTGACGATGAGATTGGGCTGCCCGGCGCCCCGAGTAACCGTCAGCACAGTCGAGGTGCGAATGAGTCGGAAGCAGGAGGGATCGTAGCTGGCATCGCCAAAGGGCTGCAGCCAGGCGTTGTAGTCTGGCGTATAGTTGCCGTCGTTATCGAAGCCCTGGCGAATATTGCCCAGCGCGTAAAGCACGCCATTGGTGGTAATCACCTGTCCAGGGACGATGGTTTCGGTGTCCGTGTTAAACCATAGACCGTCTGGATTCGGCATGATCTTGTTGGCCATGGCCGAGATCTCGTTGCGCATGGTCATCGTCCAGTTTTTATTGTCCGAGTGGGCTGTGCCAGTGCCAACCTCTTTTCCTGTGGCCCACATATCAAAAGAAAGAGAAAGGTCATCTACGGCTTTAACCGATGGTCCCCATGTAGGAGTAGTGGAGCAGGGGGGTTCAACCGGGTTGCCGCTGCTATCGTTGGCGCAGGCAGGGTAAGTAAAGTGCCAATATTGCACTTTGCATTGGCCTACTGCCAGATCGCCAATGTAGCGGGTAGCATCGGCTGTGCCAATGGCGCCGCCAATGTGGGTAAAGGCATAGGAACCCGTATTGTAAAGGTAGTTTAGTGGCCCACCCGTTTGGAATGCCGCATCGGTCAGGCTGTTACGAGCGGGATAAATGCCCGGTGTATCATTGGCGCCATCTACATAATTGCCGATGTAGCCGTACACGTCGGTGAGGTTTGTTGTCCCTTTGTTACAGAAGTTGCCATATACGGTTGCCGCTCGTGGGGCATAAGTAGAAGGAGAGCTGGCGTTTGAGTCTACGACAAGATTGTAGGCTGTGTTGATCTCTACTGAGAGATTGTTGTCTGCCTTGACAGATTGACTATTCAGGAGGCCCAATGTGGCGATGATCAGTATGATAGGAATGAAAAGGAGCGCGATGAATAAGGGGAAAGGCTTGGTTGAGGGTTCGTTGACGGGATTCATGAATTCTCCTGAGGAAAATTAGGTGATTCTTGGTGGATGAAAGATTTGGAGAAAAGACGTAATCGAGTGGAGGGATAGTAATAAGTCGAAGGTAGCTCCTTTTGAGTTCAAGATTGCTGCAGACTTGCGTGGTATTGTGACCATGTTGCTCTCCTTTTTCTTAAAAGTAATACCAATAAAAAATTGAATGATTGCTAATAAATAGGAGTGCCTGTTGTGGAGCAAATAGGCGCATTCTTCAGAACTCAATAATGTTGGTTACAGAAAATCAAAACGTGTTTTCTTACGGTATACAAATACCTTTTGGGCATAATTTCTTATGCCTTCCTAATTTTCGCATACTTTTGTGTTGAACAATATAGGTACAAATTCTCATCGACATTTGATTTTTTAGCGAACTACATTATCGTGCCAAATGGTGGAAACGTTGACCGAGTGGAGATCGATGATAATCAGAACTCAACCATTTCGATTTCGAATTTCGTCCATATTTGAGTTCACCAACAGCATCGAATATGTTTAGTATCCACGATCCGGATATGCAGTGTCTCTACCAAGTTTTGCAAAATTTCGACGCTGCCTGCCATGCGGTAATACTGAACTGCGCCACTATCTCACCCGCCTGGTGCGCAAAAGCTGCTGCTTTTCGAGTTGTTTAACCTGGTTGACGCGCCCATGTCAAAGCGTTTGCCCACGCTTGGAACCAACGGCAGCTACACAATCGAGCATGTGTTGGCTGAACCTGATAAAAGGCCCGACATCTTAACCTGGCCATTCCATTTGCCAGACAGTAAAGAAGTCCCAAAAAGACGTTTCTTTTTACAATCTCTGCCTTAGCGGATGTTTACGGCCGTTTATGACAGACACTCTTAACGGGCGATAAGCGGCAGGTAGATAAAACGGCTGATAACGGTCTGCCCCTCAGCATAGTTGTTCAAAGTTTCCAGCTCCACGCCGGTGTACGCTGGCTGGATATAGGCTGTGCTGTGCAACGTGCTGTACGGAACGGCCGTAGGCGATATCTGCAACAAAACAGACAAGGTGACCGGATCACTCTTAGCCGGCACATCTTCTAACGTCCACACCAACGGGGACGTGGAAACAGGCGGCGGACTGGCGCTGATAAACGAGAGTTCGGCAGGCAGCGTATAGGTCAACACTGCTCCACTGGCTACGGCCCCTCCCCGGTTTCCATAGACCAGAGTATGCTCAATGATCTCACCTGGCAGGCCGCTGGTGCTGCTGCCGCTCACCCACAGGTCAGGATGTGTGGTGCCAAGGGATACATCATCAACGAAGGCCCAGGTATTAGGGGTCTGTTGTTTCTGCTGCAGGCGAAATATGAGGGTGACCACTCGCCCTTTCCAGGGAGACAGGTCGAACCATTGGTGCTGCCACCCTGTCACCACCTGCGATTGTTTCAGTAATCTGGAAACCTGGCCGTCATCAAGCAAGATGTCAAAGGAGTTTTGTTCATCAACAAACAGACTATTGTATGAATAGAAAAATGAGAGGAGTGGCGTTTCCATATCTGCAGGAATTGAAATAACCTGCGACATCGCCCACACGCTGTCCTGCAGAACCCGCGCGGGTCCTATACACAGTAGTTGGTTATGCTGCGTCCAATCCAGAGCAAATAAATAAGGATCACCCTTTTGTCCTACGGCAAACCCTAAGTAGTTTAGATTAGGCAGGCTCTTCTGAAGAATCTTATTGCCTTCTGCATCTACCAGAACATATAGGCTTTCTTCCCATCCTTGTTCAAAAAAGTGGAGTTTCCCGGTCCCATCAACAAGAAGTTTAATCTGATAGACTGGGAATTCCGTCAATCTGAACTCCGTAAAGTTCAGAGAACGCCGATTAGTCCGAGCATAGCGTACCTGTTGGTCTTCCACCCAGGTGACGTGCAGGTTCCCCTGTGCGTCCAGCTGCGTTTCCACTTCGTTGGCGATGCCGAGGGCGCCCAGTCCGACACTTGTGGACCACTGACCGGCCGTGCGGCGCATGTAGTAAAAGGGTTTCTTATTGGACGAAACCTCTAGTTCGTATATAAGGTGGAGAGTGCCATATGCATCGACATCTAACGATATGTCAAAGCCGGGTGGGTTGTACTGGTCGGCGTAAAACGTAACCTGTCCCGTGGGCGACCACTGTCCATCGGACGCCCGGGAACGATAGAACAGGTTTGCACTGGGAACGACCGTTTCGCGCGCCATCCAAACAAAATGTACGGTGCCGTTTGGTTCAATTGCCAGGTCTGGCATATACAACCAGGTCTTGAACCAATCAGCTCCAAACGATTCAGCGATGGTTTCGATATTAGACCATGTACCGTTGGTGTTGCGCCGGGCATAAAGTAGGCGCCACTGATAATCTGCTGTTCTGTGCATCCAGGTAGCATGGAGCACGCCATCCGGAGCAAATTTAAAGTTTACCTGGCGAGAGTCAGTGCCCTCTCCGGGAAACTCGTTAAAGTGATACTTTCTTAACGGCTGCCAGACGCCGGCCGGCGACCGTTCATAGTAGCACAGCCACTCATCATAAGGCGTGGATAGGCTGTTTTCCGCAACCCAGGTAAGCTGTACTGTTCCGTTGGCTTGCACCTGCATCCTGGAGAGCGCTGCGAATTGGATCTGACAGTCTGTATCCAGTGGCAGGTGCTTAGGGGCACTCCATCCACCATTGGGCTGTTGCTGGGAGTAGGTCCATTGCCCTGCTTCTTGCCAAAGAGCGTGAATAGTGTTGTCGCCGCCAATAGCCGTTAGGAGGCCATAACCTGATGCCTGATCCGATAAAGTTTGAGGGTCGCCGAACAGGCGAACCGTTCCGAACTGAACAGACTGCTTCCCGGTATGCAGCATGGTGTCGGTAACCACGGGCGTCGCGCTGCCATAGAGGGTCCAATCCTCTGCCAGCGACTCGGCCTCAAAACTTCCATTGTGAATGATGTCGTTGGCCGGAGGCAGGGCGACGTGAACGTTGACGTCTGGCCCTGACGGATAGCTGGTGAACGGGAGAAGACCATAACCTGGTTTACTCAGCGTGGCGCTGTAAACGGCACTGGCATCGGCGATATAGCCACCGAATACGCCTTCACTGTTGCTGAACGCACTGTTTATGGACTGTGGTGAGGTCTGGAGGGACGCCGCACCGACAGGTGTCCCGGCATTATCATGCACCTGCCCGATGATACCCCACTGATACAAAGTCGTCGTAGTGTCATCATCTAGCGGCCAGGATTCAAGATTTTGGGCCTGGTCACGGCCGCGACTGCGCAGGCCAATAACATCGCCGGACTGCCCGGTAATTTCCAGAAGCGACGTTGACAGATCTGTGGCCTGGAGCCAGTCTATCCAGGGTCCACTGTTGAAGCGATACTGCAAATCGTAGGAGCTGATGCCTGAACCACCCAGATCGGCACCGCTCCAGGAAACGGTCAGATTGCCTACGTCAGCACGGGTGAAGGGCGGGACTGGCAACACGGCCGTTTGTGGTGGCAGCGCTTCAACTGTGGTTGTCGGGATGGTCGGTGACCAGGCTGACACGTTATAGGCATTATCGCGCGCCCGAATCCGAAATGCGTACTGTTGGCCGCCTACAGCTGGATAAGTCGACATGACTTGTGACGTGTTATCAAGCCACCTGACCCAATCGCCGCCGATGCCGACTTTTACCTGGACATCATACCCCATCATACCCGCGCCGCCTGCATCACTGCCTGCCCAGTGAACAGCGACTGGCGCCGGCGAAGTGTCGGGCAGTGGGTATAAGGCTGACACAGGAGCGACACCATCTTTTGTTTGCCAATCCGGATTCCAATCCACACCGCTGCTGCTTAGCCGCACCGTGCTGTTCTGCTGCAAATAAATGGCATCGAGATAAGCATCTATCCAGTACCAGGCACCCTGGTAGTAAGTGAAGCTGATGAGAGTATAGGCAATATAACGGCCGTCAGGAGACCAGCTGTGAGCCCAGGCATCAACCTGACCGTAAGGGTTATACGCTATTTGCTGGTTGGTGCCGTCGGCATCCATTGTCCACAGCTCTTGCCAACCATCATTGTCTGCGTCAGCGTCGTAGGCAATTTTACGGCCGTCCGGAGACCACACAGGATTGTAACTATAGCTCTGGCTGGATAACTGGGTGATGGCAGATCCATTGGCGTTCATCACGTAAATGAAAAGCTGGCCCGAGCGGCTAGAGTTAAAAGCGATTTTTGTGCCGTCCGGCGACCAGGACGGGTAGCCGTCATAGCCTGCGTGTGTTGTCAGGCGTGTTTGGCCAGACCCATCGGCATTCATGACATAAACTTCAGCCTGTCCATCACGGTAAGATTGAAAGGCAATTTTACTACCATCTGGCGACCAGGCCGGATATGTATTGTCGCTGCCAGTGAACGTCAGGCGCCTCACTCCTGAGCCATCGACGTTCATGCTGTATATTTCGTATACGCCATCTCTCTTGGAGGCAAAAGTAATTTGTGTCGCTCCTCGGTTGAGACGAGGTGACATGTCAACGGCGCCATGAGTGGTCAGGCGTACTTCACCAGAACCGTTGTCGCTGCTTGTGTAAATTTCCCAGTTGCCATCTCGATAGGACTGAAAGACGCGTTTGCTCCAGGGAAGGATAACGCCAGTCTCTGTGCTATTGGTTGTATCTTGCTCCTCGCGGATGGGCGATAGGCGTTCCAGTTCTTCGATGTTGCGAGGGGGTCGAGGTGATGGTTGCTGAGTGGATACAACCTGCGTGGTGACCGCAAAAACAGCTATTAACAAAGTCAAGAATATTCCCAACTGAAATCTGTGAAACATTGGCTCCCCTCCTGGCGAGTTCCTTTATGGTGAGATCAGATTGATAAGGAAAATACGCTGTGAGTATAGCGAAATCACCCCATGATACGAAGTTACCTACCTCATGGATTTCTTGTGATTTTCGTAATAGGATGTCCGGACAATGATTGAACAGGTCTATGCTCAATTCAGGAGAAAGATGAGGACAAACAACGGTTATAACAACGGCCGTGCGGCCAACGACGATTACACTGGCTTCACCTATGAGCTGGAAGAGCCTATCGCTGTCAAGGGATCTTCTGTCACCTAATTACCCGATCGGCCTTGACATTTTGCCCAAAGTCATTTACTATTTAACTAATTAGTTAATTAAGAGGTTTTCTGACTGTGAATGATCCACTTAGCCTGATCTTTGCCGCTCTGGCCGACCCCACCCGCCGGGCCATGCTGGAGCGGCTTTCGCAAGGCCCAGCAACTGTCAAGGAGCTGGCCGAGCCGTTCGAGATTAGTCTGCCAGCCATTTCCAAACATCTGAAGGTGTTGGAGTATGCCGGACTGATCGAGCGCGGGCGCGAAGCGCAGTGGCGCCCCGCACAGCTGCATGCCGCGCCGCTAAAGGATGCTGCGGAATGGCTGGAGATCTACCGTCAGCACTGGGAAGAAAATCTCGATCGGCTTGATGATTATTTACGCAAACTCCAGGAAGAACATAAAAGTTAGTTCCTTGCCTGGATGCCTAAAATTACGATTCAATAAAAGGAAAACACAGGATGACAGATACAACAAAAGAAAGGGAAATCGTCGTTACACGCCTGCTCGACGCACCGCGCGAACTCGTTTTTGCAGCATTTACCGAACCAGAACACATCGAACAATGGTGGGCGCCGAAAGGAGCAACCACACACGAGATCAATGTAGAACCTGGTGGTCTCTGGCGCTACAGCCAACCGACCCGCAGTGGCTCCCTCAGTCCGTTCAAAGTCCAGTTCATCGAACTCGAAAAGCCAACACGGCTAGTTTACGACTATGGCACTGACGCGGCGAACGCCCCCGATCCCGTGCGCACCACCGTCACCTTTGAGGAAGAGGATGGGAAAACCAAAGTCACCCTGCAGCTGATGTTCGCTACAGCAGCCGAGCGCAAACAAGCTGTGAAGTACGGCGCGATCGTCGGCGCCATGCAGGCCCTGGAAGAACTGGCCGATTATCTGGCCACGATTTGAGTGAGGCAAGAATGGTAGAAGGCAAAAAGCAAGAATTTATCGAGATCCGCGGCGCGCGCGAAAATAATCTGAAAAACGTCACGCTGCGGATTCCCAAACGCCAGATCACCGTGTTCACCGGCGTGTCCGGCTCTGGCAAGTCGTCCCTCGTCTTCGACACCATCGCCACTGAAGCGCAGCGCCAGCTGTACGAGAACTTTAGCATGATGGTGCGTACCTTCCTGCCCCGCTACTCCCAGCCGGACGCCGATGCGATTCGCAACCTGGGCATGGCCATTGTCGTCGACCAAAAGCGGTTGGGCGGCGGTTCACATTCAACGCTGGGCACGATTACGGATACCTATACCTTGCTGCGCCAGTTGTTCGCGCTGGTTGGAGAACCGTTAATCGGCTACGCCAACGTCTTTTCGTTCAACGAACCCTTCGGCATGTGCCCGGAATGCAACGGGATAGGGCGCAAGCTGCAGCCCATCGTGGAAAAATTCTACGATCCGGATAAATCACTGAACGAAGGAGCGCTGCAGGGGCCAATCTTCGACGAGAGCATCTACCCGACCAGCGGCTACTTCGACAACGATAAGAAGCTGGCCGACTTCACCGAGGCGGAGATGGATTTGCTGCTCTACGGCGAGGAACAAAAGTTTGAGTATGACGGCATGAACCGCACCTACCGCGGCGTGATCACCAATTTCGTGCGCGCCTACATCGAGCGCGACCTGAAGACGCGCTCCGAGAAAACGCAGGAGAAGATCAGGCAGTATCTCATCGAAGGACCCTGCCCAGCCTGCAAAGGGGCACGCCTGAATAAGTCTGTGTTGAGCTGCAAGATTAACGGCCGTAACATCGCCGAACTTTCCACAATGGAAGTAGGGGAATTGATCAATGTCATCAAAGCGATTAAAGAGCCGGAGGCCAAAGAAGTTGTGGCCGACCTGGTACGCCGTCTGCAAAACCTGATTGACATCGGTCTGGAGTATCTGACGCTTAACCGTGAGACGGACACACTTTCCGGCGGTGAAGGGCAGCGCGTCAAGCTGGTGAAACATCTGGGCAGCAGCCTGATCGACGTCATGTACATCTTCGACGAGCCAAGCGTGGGGCTGCATCCGCGCGATATCCACCGGCTCAATGAACTGCTGCAAAGACTGCGCGACATGGGCAACACGGTGCTCGTCGTTGAGCACGACCCGGACGTGATCAAGGTGGCCGACCACATCGTGGACCTCGGCCCGCACGCGGGAACGCAAGGCGGCGAGATTGTCTATGAAGGCAGTTATGACGGTCTGCTGGAGGCGGACACATTGACGGGCACCTTCATGAAAGAGGAAATGCCCATCAAGCAGGAATTCCGCGAGGGCAAAGCGCAGTTGCAGTTAAAGAAGGTGAGCCTCCATAACCTGAAGAATGTCAGCGTGGACATCCCGGTGGGCGTGCTGACGCTGGTGACCGGCGTGGCTGGCTCGGGCAAGAGTTCGCTGATCAGTGAGGCCTTCGTGGCACAGTTCCCGGAGGCGATTGTGGTGGACCAAACGGCCGTGGGCACCAATCCCCGTTCCAACCCGGCCACCTACACCGGCATTATGGATGATATACGCAAGGCCTTTGCCAAGGCCAACAAGGTGGATGCCGGCTTATTCAGTTTCAATTCCAAGGGCGCCTGTGACAACTGCAATGGCCTGGGCGTGGTCTACACCGATCTCTCCTTTTTTGAACGGGTGAAATCACCCTGCGAAGTGTGCGGCGGCAAGCGCTTTAAGGATGAGGTGCTGGATTACAAGCTGGACGGCAAAACAATTGTGGATGTGCTCGATATGACCGTCAGGCAGGCGCTGGACTTCTTCACCATCCCGGAAGTGACGCGCACACTACAAACGATGAGTGACGTCGGCCTGGACTACCTGACGCTCGGCCAGCCGCTGGACACACTCTCCGGCGGGGAGTGCCAGCGCATCAAGCTGTCCAGTGAGCTGCGCAAGGAAGGCAGCATCTACGTGATGGACGAGCCGACGACGGGCCTGCACAAGGCGGATACGGCTCACCTGCTGGAAATCCTGAACAAGCTGGTGGACGGCGGCAACACGGTAATCGTGATTGAGCACAACATGGATGTGGTGCGCAACGCCGATTGGGTGATTGACCTGGGGCCGGAAGGCGGCAGTAAGGGCGGGCAGGTGATGTTTGCCGGCACGCCGGCTGACCTGAAGCAGGCCAAGCAGTCGCTCACGAGTCAATATATATAAAAAAAGGAGTTGTAAGCGACCGGCACATCAGTCGATGATTCTTTTGTTATTGGCAAAGTCTAGATACAAACGGCCGTTCGCATCCGCAAATTCATAGACCCCTGTGCCATATTCGGCCGACCGGGTGTAGGGATTATCGAAGCGGGGATAATCGCGCAGGGAAATTTCTGCTCCATTGCGGGTGAACGGGGCATCCCAACCATAGGTGAACTGCCCGGAAGAAGGGGATTCATAGGCCACATGCAAGCCCTCAATTGTAAGAGGTGCACTGGTGACCGCTTCGATAAAATCAGCAAACGGGCCATCGACTGCAGCACGCCCCATCTGTACCACCCACACGTTTTGCCGTCCCAAAGCAATCACTTCTTGATCGGCATCTGGCCCTTCCGTTTGCCATTCATACGGCTGATCAGAGTACAGGCCAATGTAACCATCGCCCACACGGCCAAAAATCCAGCCATCCTGCTCCACCACTTCATCAAACGCCCATTTGGGGAAATAAGCGTGGGTAAAGGCATAATGCCGCGCCTCGAAAATACTGGGGCTGGGATGGCGAGGGATATCATGAAGGGCGATTAACACGTTGTCAAATTGAGCAGTGCGGGGGAAACGGCCGTTACTGGCCCAATAGCTCGGTCGGCGGTTGTCATCTTCACTCATGGCATCCGGATTGGTGGCAAACACGACCGCATAAGGACTGAGCGTGGCCTGCCAGATGTGCTGCTGGTATCCCTTTTCGCCAGCGCGGTAGTCCTGGGCGTTGGCCAGCATGTAATCGGGGGTGCGATAGGTGATCTTGTTGACCTCGGACATAATCGCGCCGTTGGCATCGGGATTCAGCCAGCCGACGGCGTTGCTGAGAATGCCTAAGTTCTGCAAAATACGCCCTACGTCTTTCATGTCGCGGAAGTCGGGGTAATGCCATAAATCCCACTCGGTTGCCGTAGTAACGGTCAGATCGACCACATTGGGATGGGAAAACGCGCCAATCCCCCACCAGATTGGGGCATCGTTGACGTCGGTCAGGCTGAGACCAAATTCGTCGGCCGCCTCTGGGGTGATGGGAATGGAATGGCGTTCGTAGTTGGCAAAACTGTCCGCCTGGTCCTGGCCGATGGTTTCGATGATCGGCGGCAACTCATATTTGTTGCTGGTTGCCAGGGCAATGCTGCCGCGGTTCGCGCCATCGAATCTTCCCAACCCCCATACGAGAGCAGCGATACTGATGGTGCTTTCCTCGGCGGCGCTTTTAATGCTGGTGGCTTTGGAACGGCCGTGCGAGGTGCCATACTGCCCGTAATACATATCCGCGCCCATGTCGATGAGCAGCATATCGACCATCATGGCGGCTTTGGTGGCCAGTTCTTCATCCTCGGCATAATCAACCAGATTCATAAGGGCGATGATGTCCATCGGGTAGTAGACGTTGGAATCCCATTCGGCCATGCCCATGCGGGCGTGCAGGTCGATCCAGCGCTCAATTTTTTCCCGCGCTGATTGCCTGTGGGCGAGACCGGAACGGCCGTCGTTGGTAAAAGTTTCGTCGGGGAAGGCCTGTCCGGCGAGATACTCGGCGGTGTGAATAAGAATCTGGTGATTTTCCGTCCACAGCTCCATTTCCGAGGGGTTCGGTTCATCAAGCCAGTATTTGAAGTTGATGAAGGTGTCTTTCAGCGCCGCTTCTTGCTCTGGCGTCAAACGGTCGCGGAAACCGTAGTAAATACGAAGGAGGCCCGAGGTGGCAAAGTCGGCCGTATCATGGCGCGCGTTCACCATGTCGAGCGCATCTTGCAAAGGTGCATCAGCCACCATCACCATCGGGTCGAGGGCCATTTGCGCCATGTTGACGTACATGCCGCCGCGTGTTTCGCCCACTTCCTGCCGGGCGACATATTCAAGATAAGCCTGTTTGCGGGCTTCGTAGCTGTCGGCCAACGGCTCGGTATGAAATTCGGCATCGTCTGGTTGCGGACGGGACGGGATAGGGTCGCCTTCGCGGGGATCGGGCCATTGGGGTTTAACGGCCGTCGCCTGGTCAATAACCACAACCCCCATAACAACGACAGCAAGTATGCCTGATAAAACGATCCACTTTTTGCTCATTTAGCCTGTCTCTGTCTGGCTGCCCAATCGAGGTGCAACGTGTTTTGTTCATGAATGACGGTGATCTGGTCGGCGCGAAAATCGGCCTGGACGAAAGGGTTGTCGTAGCGGAGATACTCATGGAGCTGCACCGGCTGCCCGTTTTGCGTCAGCGGCGATTGCCACCCAAACGTCAATTTGCCCTGTGATGGTGATTCATACGTCACATTCAGGTCGTCGAACGTGACTACGGCCGTGGCCACCTTTTCCACAAACGCCGCAAACGAGCCGTCATCTTTACGCCGCCCCAGTTCACAAATCCAGATATTATTTTTGCCGGGGGCGATGAGTTCTCGTCCCACATCTTCAGGATAGTCGCGCTGGGTTTCGCCGCTGCCTGTGTTCCAGAGGCACGGCCGTTGCGACCGCAGGGCCAGATACCCCTCCCCCTTGCGCGCAAACACCCACTGATTGCGTTCCATCACCTCATCAAACTGATCTTTTGGCAGCCAGGCATGGGTGTAAAACAACTTCGTGGGCACATACAGCGCGGGTTTGTTATGTAAACTGTAAATGCAGATGAGTACATTCTGGACCTGGGCGGCACGCGGCAGCTGCCCTGAACCGGCCCAATAATTGGGCGTCACGCCCTCAATCTTGGCCGGATGGGTGGTAAAGCACACCGCATCGGCCCCCAATGTGGCCTGCCAGATATGCTGCTGATCGCCGCCATAGCCTGCCCGATAATCCTGCGCGCAGGACAGCATGTAATCGGCCGTGCGATAGGTGGTCACGTTCACCTGCTCCCGCGTGTTGCGGCACAGATCCCACGTCAGCGTTTTGGCCAAAGGTTTCATCAAGCGCAGCGTGCGCAAAGCGGACAACAATTTTTTGTACGGCCGAAATGGGCTGAAAAATTCGTTTTCCCACCAGTTGAACGCCTCAAACATCTGCAGCGTGGTCTCCACCGTGGCGGGATGCAGGTATGCCTCCAACGTCAGCAGCACCATGCCGACCTCAAGAGGAGAATCTAATTCTTCCTGCAGCCTGCTTACCTCCTCTTCCACCACAATGCCTATGCGTTGTCTGTTTTCTAGCGGGCGCTTGTCTTGCGCGATGGCGGCAATAACAGGCGGCATCTGATAATTCGAGCTCAGCGCAAAGTTGATGGCGCTCATGCAGTCGAAACCGCTGTACTGTCCCATACCAAAAAGTAGTTTGGTGATGTCGGTTGTGCCTTCGTCGCTGGCCCATTTTTTGGTGTTTTCATAGGAACGGCCGTGTGTGGAACCAAACACGCCTTTGAGGCTGTTAAGGGCGATGTCCAACAGGATCAAATCAATGACCATCGTCGCTTTTTGCACAATTTCGGCATCGTCACAAAAATCGACCAACGAGAGCAGGGCGGTCAAATCTTCGTCATAGTAAACGTGAGACAGCCATTCGCTAAAGCCCGTGTGAAAACGCATGTCCAGCCAGCGCACAATACGCGGCCGGTTGCGCGCCATCTTATCACGCCCGGTTTGCCCGGAATTGGTGAAGACTTGATCGGGGTAGAGCTGCCCTGCCAGATAGGCCGCGGACGCAAACAGGATGTGGTGGTTTTCTGTCCAGGTGCAGAGCGAATCAACGCCCGGTTCGTCGGGCCAGTATTTGAAGGTGAGAACGGTGGTGCAGGCGCGCGTGAAAACATCTGTAGAGATTGGTCCAACCTCCGGTCTCCAATCTCTACTCTCCCAATAGAGAAGGCGCAAGATGCTGTGCAGGACAAAATCGCTGCAATCTTTGCGGGCGTCGATGAAATCCATCGCGGCATAGAAGATGCCTTCGTGGGGTGTGCCGCCTGCTGCCCAGCGCGCCAGTTCGTAGTAGGCCATTTTGGTGTTGTTGGGCGCCGGATTGCGGCGAATGTGATGGAGCAGGTCTTGTCTGCGTGAGGCGAATGTGCCGGAGGCAACGGCCGTGCGCTCATCCACTGTCCATTCTGTCGGATAGTCGGGCGGCGCAGGTTGGTTCACCTGCATCTGGTAGGTAGGTTGGGCGTGGACAGTTGTCATGGCTAGACCAGGAGTTGTTTGAGTTCCGCTTCTTCTTGCCGGGTAACGGCCGTTGCCTCGCCATGCCCCCGTTTCACGGCCAGCACCGCATTCAGCCGCTCGTGGACATCCGGCGTCAGCGGGTAACGGCGGGCAAAATAGATGGAAACAACGAGCAGGACAATGGGCAGAATGGCAAAAATCATCCGCAAAACAAAAACAAACCCGTCAGACTGCGCTTGTTCCACCAACTGCGTTGTCCCATCCACTACATCCTCAATCGGCGCAATATACCCGGCGCTGTCAATGGCCAGGCCCACAAAAAAGATCGCCACCGCCGAACTCATCTTGCGGACGAGGGTGACCAATGCCGAGTAAACCCCCTCGCGCCGTTCGCCGGACACCAACTCATCCACGTCAGGAATATCGGGGAAGATGGCATACATCATCACAATGACGCCGCCCGTGCCCAGGCCGACAATCGCCGCAAAGGTATAGACGGCCAAAAACGGCTGCCCCGGCCCAATGAAAAAGCTGAACAACATCGTTACCAACCAGACGGCCGCGCCTACAATGAAGCCGGTACGTTTGCTGGTGCGCTTGCTCAGCCAACTATAAAACGGCAGCGAAAGTACCTGGAACACCAGCAGCGTGCCCGCCACATAATTGGCCTCATCGCCGCGCAAAATGTAATACTTCATGAAGAAAACGACGATGTTGCTCACCGTGTCGGCGGCCACAAAGGCAAACAGATACATCAGCAGGGCATAGATAAAGGTCTTGACTTTGAAGGGTTCGAGAAACGCCACGCGCCAATCAAACTTTTCCGGCGGTTTTTGAAAATCTTGCCGTTCGCGCGCGGCAAAAAAGGTGAAGATGAAAGGCAAGGCAAAAAACGCCCCAAAAATAACGCCCATCACCAAATACCCCTGCCGCACATCGTCAAACTGCTTGACGATTTCCAGCGGCAGCAGGGCGGCGGCAATCGAAGCCAGCGTTGAGAAAAAGATGCGCAGTCCGCTCAGGGACGTGCGCTCATCATAATCCAGGGTGATTTCTGCTTGCAAGGCGTTGTAGTTGAGCATGACAATGCTGACGATCGTTGAGAAGAACAGATAAGACAGGATGACGAGGGCAAACCGCGCCAGCTCGCTTTCCGCGCTGTAGGGGTAAAACAGGGCGATGAAGGAGAGGAACACGAGCGGAATGCCGGCCAGCAGATACGGCCGTCGCCGTCCCAGCGCCGTTCGCGTCCGATCAGACAACACCCCTTCAAAAGGGTCGGTAATCGAGTCGTAGACTTTGCTGATCAGGATCACCGTGCCGGCCAACGCCGGGCTGATCCGCACCACATCCGTCAGGAAGATAAGGTAAAAGAAGTTGACGACGACCAGCGAGCCGCCGCCATAAATGTCGCCTACACCATAGCCAATTTTGCGCCACAGCGGGAGTTTTTCGGACTTGATTTCAGTGGGGTGGAAAGCGGACATAATTCGTTTTGCGAAAATTAGAGATTAGAAAGGGCATTCTCTCTGTTTTCCAATCTCCAATCTTCAATCTCCTCTCTTTTTTCGGATTGGGCTGATCTATAAATGGCTTCGACGGCGGCCAAAACGGGCAGGGCTGATGGCGCCGGAGTGAGATAGGGCACATCGTCCATAACCCAGGCGCGGAATCCTTCCAGGCTGCGCTGCAGGGCGTGGATGCCGCGATGCGGTGGTTTGGGCGCTTTGACAGGGGCATCGCGGAATTTGACATGGGGCAGGGGCGAGGGACTGTAAACGGCCGTTGCCCTCTCCCCATACACTTCAATGCTGGTTGCCTGTTCCGAACTGGCCACCATCGAGCTGCTGATCTGGATCAACGCGCCGCTCGCCATCTGAATAATACCCTGCGCCAAATCTTCAACTTCAATTCTTTCCGTTGTATCTTTGCCACGGTGCGCCGGTGCGCTGCTGGTTTTGAACTTGCGTTGGGCGGTATAGCCCACGGCCGTTACCGGGTCATCTCCGGCCAGCGCCCACAAAACCACATCCAGAAAGTGACTGCCCTGCGTGAGCAGCGTGCCCCCGCCAGCCGTGGCGATTTTGCTGTGCCATGCGGCATGGTCAAAATAATCCGCCTTGCGATGCCAGGGGATGTTGATGCGCACACTATGGACTGCGCCTAAATCGCCATTTTGCACGGCGCGGGCTAGGCGGTGGCAGCCGCTGTCGTAGCGGTATTGATAGTTGACGCCGATTTTTATTCCCTGCGCGGCGGCCAATTGGGCGATTTTTTGCCCCTCGGCAAGCGTGCGCGTGACCGGTTTCTCGGTAAAGACGGGGGTGTGGTGGGCAACGGCCGTGGCCATCATCTCGCCGTGCAAATGGTGCGGCACGGCCAGATAGACTGCATCCAATTCCGCCTGCTCCAGCATCGCCGCATAATCGGTGAACGTTTGCGGAATCTTGAACCGCCTGGCAAAGGCCTCCGCCCGGTCAGCGGACACGTCACACGCCGCCGCCAATTGAATCCGGCGGTTCAACCGTGCAAAGCGGGTCACATATTGGGCGATGTCGCCACAGCCAACAATAGCCAGGCGTAAGGGTTGTTTAGCCATCTCTTTTTTACTAAAGACTCGATATTAGAGACTAACTCAGTCTCCAATAATCCACTTCACTCCCCGGCGCAAAATCTCCTGCATTTGCGGCTGGCGCATGGTAGCAGTGCGGTGACCGGGAACCACGTAACACACGCGCCCGCGGCCGACAGTACGTGTCCAGACAATAGGCTGTGGTTCACCGGCGTAGGTTGCCGTGAAATGGACCGTCATATCGGGGCGTAAATCGTGGATATACAATTCATCGGTAACGCTGAAGGCGCCAATTCCGCCAAAAAGCGGATCCTCAGCCAGGGCTGGTTCGATGGTAAACGGCTCGACGGGGCCATGTCCGGCAAATTCACCGCCTAGTATGTCAAAATAGCGGGTTTGCCCCTTGAAGGAAGCCGTGGCGGAATGGATGGCCAGTACGCCACCGCCGTTTTGCACAAATCGCTCGAACGCTTCAAGCGCATCGAGCGCCAGATGCTCACGATGGTAATACAGCACCAGCGCCGCGAAGCGGCTCATGTCCAGTCCCCCGATGGAGTTGAGTGAGCGGGCGTGGCTGAGTTGGATCCGGGCAACGGCCGTTAACACCCTGTCTACTATCCGCCGCGCCGCAAACGGGGGATGAAAAAAGCCCGTAGAAACCGATAAAACTTGTTTCATCACTCGCCGCTCGCTTTCTTTGCCTCAGCCAACTGCGCGGCTTCCGGCCGCTGTTTGTAAAAATCGTCTAGCGGATAACAACCCGAAACCAACCCACCGCGCGGGGCAGTGGTGCAATCGCTGAACGTGCGGCAGAACAATTTGCGCTGCAGCGGCTTGCCGGTCAGCACGTCGGCGGGCAGCTGCGGATAGGACAACATCATCCGCCCCAAGCCGACGAAGTCGGCCATGCCTTGCCGGATAACCGACTGCGCCACGCGGGGCAGCCACTCTTGCAGATAGCTGTAGCCCGTGCCCACAATCGCCAGGTCGGGGAACTGCGCCTTGAGTTGAGCCGTGATGGCGATTTGTCGAGCCACACCTGCCAGTGGGTCTTCGGGCGGCTGGTAGCCATCAGAGGGCGGGAAAAGGGCGGGACGCTGGATGTGGGGCACGTAGTAGGGGCTGCCCGCCGTCAAGTTAACCAGTTTGATGTCCAGATCGCGCAGCAGTTGCAAGAAAGCGATGGGTTCAGCCAGGTCGACGCCGCGGCCTGTGCCGTCGCCGCCGAAGGCATAGGGGTACTGCCCGTTAACGGCCGTTACCCCCACCCCATCTTCACCGGCCCGAAACGGCCCCCAATCGAAGGCACTCAAACGCACGCCAATGCCCAGACCGGGCGCTTGCCGGCGAATGCCCGCCACCGCCTCCCGCAAAAAGCGGGTGCGATTCTCAAAACTGCCGCCATAAGCGCCGGGGCGATCATACGCGGTCAGAAATTCATGCCCCAAATAACCGTGGCAGTGCTTCACATCCACAAAATCGAACCCGATTTGTTGTGCCCACACCGCTGCCTGTACGATGTTGGCGATAACTGCGCGGATTTCGTCGTCGGTGAGGAGGGGGTAATCGGCGGATAAGCCAAATTTTTCGTCGAGATAGGGATGGTGATAGAGGATGCGCGGCTTGAGTTTGTGGTCAGCGTCGGGGCGGGCGAAGCGCCCGGAGTGGGTGAGCTGCAAGCCGACGTATAGATCATCGCTACGGCCGTTGCTCCTCTCATGCGCCGTGACCAATTCCGTGCGCAAGGCTGCCAGCGCCTCCAGATTTTGTTCGTTGATCAGCAATTGGTGAGGATTGGCCCGACCCTCGTGCTGCACGGCCACCGCCTCGCCGCCCCACACAAGTTTCGCGCCGCTCTGCCCGAAACGCTGCCAGCGGCGCGCCGTCAGGGCCGATGGACGGCCGTCGGGCGTGCCGTCCCAGCCCTCCATCGGCTGCACACAAAAGCGATTGCCAATCGTAAAATCGCCCAGCACATACGGTTGGGCCAGCGGCGACTGGCCGCCCGGCGCCATTTCCTCATCGAAGGGCAGTTCGACGCCAATTTGGTTGAGATAGTCGCCAAAGGCAACGGCCGTTCGCAGTTGGGCAATTCGCCGGTAGCTCATAACGCCTCCAGTTTTGCCAGAATCTCTTGCAAGATAGGTACGTCGCTGGCGGGGCGGGTCGGCGCTTGTGGATGGGTGGCATCCGATTCGATCCAGCCGCGCAGTTTCAGGAATTGGGCCGCGCTGTGCTTGTAGGCAGGCACAGGCGAGCGGAAAGCAAAAAAGCCCAGGTATTGCAGTATATCGTTGAGTTCGTAAAAAGCGGGGTCACCGGCCAGCCAGCAGGCATCACGCCTGGCAAACAAATCGGGGGCAAAAGTGCTCAACCCCAGCAGATAATCACTGCCGTACATCACCATGTCGACCGCCAGATCGTTGCCCGTCAGCACCATGAAATCGGGGAGCAGTTCATCGCGCAGCTGCAGGCGCTGCCATTCCAATTGGCGGCTCAACGACGAATGTTTGGCGCCCATGCAGTTAGGGATCGCCATCAGACCGGCGTAGGTGTCCAGATCGTAAATGGCGCCAAACGGGGCAAACATTTGCCCCAATTCAAAGGCGATGAAGCGCTCACATTCCGCCGCGATTTGCTGGTAGGCGGCGACAACGTCCCCCCGCGTCAGGCCAAATGATTGAAAGATAATCGGTGTGCCGCCATGCGCCTGGATCTGGGCCATCTGACGGCCGTAAGCCCCCAGATCAAATGCAGCCCCCGGTTGATCGGCGACAAAGGCGCCTGCCACAAACATCTTGCCGCCCATGATTGCTTCCGTACGGCGCAAGACTTCGCGGCGGGTGGCTTCGTCAATGAGGTTGGCGTAGCCGGTATCCATGTTGACGGCCGGAATGAGCCGGGCCACGGCCGTGCGTTCAATGTGCGCTTCTAGCCCCACCCAATCGACTGCGCCCTCGTCGGTAAACGGCAGCAAGATAGCCGACATACCCGTGATTTGGCGGTGTGGTTTGATCTGGTTAATGGGGATCACAGGTTGCCTCCTGATTGATGTCTACAGTGTCGAGCCTATGTTACTTGAACTACAGATAGAGACAACTAACAGAGGGGTAGTTGATGATTTTGACTGGAGCGGACCTGATTTCTCCCTCACCCTTACTGGGTTTTGAATTGTACCTCAGGATAGGCTGGCGAAGGGCCGTTGAGCAAAGGCACGTCCATGCCCTTCAAGTAGTGGTCAAAAAAACCCTGCACGTACGTTACCGTGATTTCCAGGCCACGTCGGCCATCAATTGGACCTAAACCCCCCAACAGCCGCAAGACAGGAGAAAAAAAGATGGCCTGGTCAGAAAAGTTGAAATGACGCATCCCCTGGATGGTCATTTCATACTGATCATGGGGCCGTTTGACGGCCATATTCTCTGTGTCTTGCAGCGCCTGCTGCCACCCTGGATCGGTGGCGTCCGGCGGTTCACTCCAGACGAACATAAATGGCTGGCGCAGGCCCTCCTCCACAACAGTGCCATAGGGAAACCCGTCCAGGTCAGCGCCCGCTTTGCAGCGGGAATCAAGCTGACATAGTTGAGCCGCGGCCGCTCCGCCAAAGGAGTGGCCGAAGATACCAACTGCCTGCAGATTCAGCCGTCCCGTAAACCGGCCGGTGGGATCGGATCTATTCAGCCCCTCCAGCTGATTCAGGATAAACTTGTCATCGGCTGCCCATACCGTGATGAGGCGGTTGAGTAGTGGCCGTGCTTCCTCCGGTGAGGCGGTGTCGGGAATATTACCGGCGGCCGTGCCCAAGACGCGACGGCCGTCAGCAAAAACGACAACATTGGCGCTAAAGGTTGGATTACTGCCGACGACAACGTAACCCTGGCTGGCCAGCGCCTCAGCCAGCGTGGTGTAATCAGTAACCAAGGGTCCCAGTCCCGGTTGCATCACCAGGACGGGATAGGGCGAACCGCTTGTAGCCAGGGGAGCATCGGCCAGCGCGTGTGACTGCACCACCGACAAATTCTGGGTTAGAAACGCCCCCACTCCGAGCATCGCCTGGCGGGCTTGCACCCACGAGGCCGGCAGGTAGGGCGCAGCGGTCTTATTCACTGCCGGGGCGGCCGGATACCAGATCCAGACGGTTAGCTCCCGTTTTTGGCCTGGCTCGCTTGCCAGGGTCTCAACGCGGGTTGGATCGGTCCAATCGTAAGCCACCCGGCCAACCGGAAATTGTCCCAGAGGCAGGGGCAAGGTAACGGGACGATTGTGTTGCTGCCAAATCCAGGCAGTGCCAGCCATGAGACCGAGGATGAGCAAAATTGTCACCCACAGGAGTAACCGTCGTATCCATACAGGCAGGCGCTGCCAACTGATCAGACGTCGGCGATATGGAAAAGGTCGCCCAATGTGATTCAAGGACTGAAAACCTCCTTGTAAAAATGTGTACGCAATCTTTGTCTGTCAATGATGGGAGAAGAGGGCTTTGATGTCAACAGAGTGCTTTAGCCGAGCGGTTGCCAATCGCCTGCTGTTCGCCGTACAGAGGCGTTTGCCTCCGTTTTGCGTCAGTGTCAGAGGGAGTTTGCGTCTGCCTGATCGTCGCTGGCAGGTAACTCAACCGCCAGAACCTGCATCAGATAGCGCAGCATCTCGTTTTGATTGGCAAACCGTAGCAGCTCCCCCGTATGGGCATTTTCCAGCGTCGCTCGCCAGTGCGTCTGGCCCTGGCTGCGCTGCAAACGGAGTAAATATGCCCTGTACTGTGCCCTCATGCCGCTATTCTACGGATAGACCGTGACGCAGACGTGACGCGGATTAAAGCCGTGAGGAAAGCCAATCCCGCTGATAAATTCGGCCTGATATTTGTTATAATTTGCCCTGATGCCACTACGTATCAAACTGTTAGGTGCACTCCAAGTTACCAACGAATCCGGCGACTCTTCTGAACTCATTAAGTGGTCCAAAGGCTGTGCTCTGGTCGCGTATCTGGTAACCACAGGCCAACCCCAGAGCCGTGAGGCGCTGGCCGACTTGTTGTGGGACGCTGCTTCTACGGCCCAATCGCTGCAAAATCTGCGCAAGCTGTTGTCTCGTATGCGCCAATGGGTGCCGGGGTTGGTAGTGACCCGGAAACGGGTGGCGTATGAGGTGGAAACGGCCGTTTCCGTCGACCTCCACATCCTCACCACCACCTTAGCTGCCGGCAGCACGCCAGAAATAGACGAAGCCCTGCGGCTCTATGAAGGGGACTTGCTCGACGGCTTCTACCTCAACGATGCTCCCCGCTTTAACGAATGGCTCCTGCTAGAACGAGAGCAGCTGCGGCAGCGCGTCGTCGCCGCCTATCGCCAGGTCTGTTTCGCCTACGCCGAACAAAAAGCGTGGTCCAAAGGTGTGGATGCGGCCCGGCGCTGGCTGTCGTTGGACGAGTTTGATGAGGACGCACTGCGCCACTTCATGGAGATGTTGGCCGCCGATGGACTCGTGGAGACTGCCTTGCGGCAGTATAGCCTGAGCCGGCAGCGGCTATGGCAAGAGTTTGGCGTGGAGCCGGAACGGGCCACGCTGGCGTTGGTGCAGCAGCTCACTCAATTGAAAGAAAAGAGCGGCAGCCCCTTCTCCTGGGACGTGATTGAAAGCGCCCAAAGCGGGTGGCCGGAACCGGGCAAATTAGCGGAACCGGGGCCATTGCCTACGCTCTCGACCATGCCCTATCAGCGCAATGTCGATTTCACTGGGCGGCGGGAATCGTTGTTGTTTCTGGCCGGCCACTTGCTGCCCAGACCGGATGGCGGCGAAAGCTTTACCCGCACGGTGGCCATAACCGGCATGGGTGGTTTGGGCAAGACCCAGTTGGCAGTGGAGTTTTGTTATCGATACGGCCGTTATTTCCCCGGCGGCGTCTTCTGGCTTGGGTTTGCCGACCCGGAAAACGTGGTTTCCGAGGTGGTGGCTATTGGCGGCGAACGCGGCATGGGACTGTATCGGGATGCCGACAACTTAACCCTGACGGATCGGGTGGGGCGTATTCGCAAAGCCTGGCAAGAACCAATTCCACGCCTCCTGATTTTCGATAACTGTGAAGACGAAGGCCTGCTGGCGCAGTGGGCGCCTGTTACCGGCGGCTGCCGGGTGCTGCTCACCAGTCTGCGCGCCAACTGGTCCCGGGAACTGCAGGTGGTGGAACGGCCGTTGCCGGTTTTGGATCCGTCCGAAAGTATAGATTTTCTCTGCCGTCTGGCCCCCGTCCTAAACCGAGAAGAAGCAGCTGAAGTGGCGGCCGAGCTGGGACACCTGCCGCTGGCGCTGCATCTGGCCGGCGGCTTTCTGGATCGTTACCAGCAGGTGAGCGCGGCCGGGTATCTGTCTCAACTGCGAGAAGAGGGATTGGTACGGCATCCCTCCCTCAAAGGCCGAGGGGCGCAGTATTCGCCTACCGGACATGCCTTGAACGTGTCCCGCACGCTTACGATCAGCCTGGGGGAGCTGGACGCCGCCGATGAGATAAACGAGATGGCCTGGCAGCTGCTGGCGCGAGCGGCCTGTTTTGCGCCTGAGGAGCCCATTCCTCAGGAACTGTTGTTGGCCACGGCCGTGTCCTCTGGCGACGACCTCATGGCCAATCTGTTGGCCGAAGACGGGCTTAGACGATTGATCACCCTCGGTTTTCTGCAAAAAGAAGGCGTCCAGGCCGTGTTTATGCATCGGCTGGCGGCCGCTTTCGCCCACGAGGTGTCCGGGCACAGGAACGAGGAAGCCTTTGCGGCCGTGACAACCCTGCTGGTGAAAGTGCTTTCCACGCGGTTGGAACAGACCGGGCATTTGGGGCATTTGCCCTTTGCTTCTGTTCATCTGCGTCATCTGACAAATAGGGCTTTGGCGACAAAGGACCCCATTACGGTTCGATTGGGCACCCTGCTGGGCCGGCATCTGCGCGATGTGGCCGACTACAAAGGCGCGCGTGTCATTTTGGAACGGGTTCTGGCCATACCCAATCTAACAAACGACACAGAAGCGTTGGCCAACACCTGGATTGGGTTGGCCAGGGTGCAGCGTAGCATGGGAAAGGATGAAGAATCTCTGACCAGCGCCGAACAAGCGGAACGTCTGCTGCGCACGGCGGATTCCCCTTCTCCGGCTATGTTGACGCACGTTCTGCATCGTAAAGGTTGGTCCCTTTACATGTTAGGCCGGGCGGATGAGGCGTTGGCGGCGGCCGAAGAAGCACTGGCTATATGTAAACAGACCCATTCTAGCCGGGGCATGATCAGCAACTTGAATCTGTTGGGTGAAGTTTACTCGCATCTGCTGGAGCAGTACGAAACGGCCGTTCACTATCTAAACGAGGCCCTGGTAATTGCCCGGAAACTGGCAAATGTGCGAGCCGAAGCGGCCCTGTTAAGCAATCTGGGGGAAATCGTTGAGCGGCAAGGTGATTTTGACAAGGCATTCCAGCTTTTTCAAGAAGCAATGGCCATCTCCACCGAAACCGGGAACAAGGACAAGGAGATTGTTTATTGCGCCAATCTGGGCAGGGTCCAGGTCTTGTTAGGCAGGTATGATCAGGCTGTGACCTGTCTTGTGGAGTTAATTGACGTCTTACCTCCAGAATCGCACTTGCTGGCCGAAGTCTACCTGGCCCTGGCCGAAGCCTATTTGGGACAAGGGCAGCTGGAGCTGGCTGCGGCGGTCGGGCAGCAGGCGTTGGCACAGGCAAAGGCCAACAAGAAACAGGTTGAAATTGGTTGGGCCTGGGTTCTATTGGGCCGCCTTGCCGCCCGACAGGACACTTCTCGGCCACCTAACCAAAGCGACAAGACGGTTTACGATGCCCCTGCCTGTTTCCAGGCGGGTTTGACGATATTCACTCAAATGAATTTGAAACGCGAACGCGCATTAACCTTATGGCACTGGGCGCAATATGAACTGCAGCAAGGCGATCTAGAAAGCGGCCGTCTGCGCTGGCAGGAAGCGAAAGACATATTTACCTATCTCGACTTGCCGTTGTTAGCGGCCAGGATGGGAAGCCGGCCCTCCTGGTAAGCGTCCTGGTTGTCGAAGACGCTGGCCGTCCGGAAAACCCCTCCTTCTCGTACCCCTTCTCAGTCCCGCAGCTTGCTACTTGCTGCTTGTGCTGTCTCTTTCCAGAGCAGGGTATCCTCCTTTTCTCAGTTTGAAATTTTCATTTCGCCGGCCAGCCAAAAACATCCGGTTCAAGATGTAACTAGATTTCTACCCTCTTGTGTACCGATGCCTATAGAAAAGATCGGCCGTTTTTGTGACAGTACAGAGGGAAATCAGCACATTTTGAAAGACAGAAGGATGAGGCCATGGACTTCAAGAAAGGTTTATCCGCGGCGCAGTTATACCGGCAGTGCGATCCGAACCAGTTTGAGTTTGCCACTACGGCCGATTTAGACGCCGGCATTACTATTATCGGCCAGGATCGGGCCGTTGACGCGATTCAGTTTGGCATTGGCATGGCCCAGCAGGGTTACAATTTGTTTGCCTTGGGGCCAAACGGGGTGGGAAAGTATACGGCCGTTTGCCGCTACCTCAATCAACAGGCTGAAAACGAACCGACTCCCTCCGACTGGTGCTACGTCCACAATTTTGAGCAGCCTCATGAACCCCATGCCCTGCGGCTGCCCGCCGGCAAGGGGGAAGAGCTGTGCCGCGACATGGAGCAGCTGCTGGACGAACTGTTCACCGTCATTCCGGCCACGTTCGAAAGCGAAGAGTACCAGGCTCAGCGGCAGGCTATTCTGGGTGAACTGCAAACCAGACAAGAAGATGCTCTGGAAGAACTTAACAAAAAGGCTAAGACGGAAAACCTGGCGCTGATCAAGACGCAGCAAGGCCTGGGATTTGCCCCCATTAAAGATGGGGACGTTTTGCGGCCAGAGCAGTTTCAGCAAATGCCAGAAGAGGAAAGGCAGCAGTTAGAAGCAGCAGTGGAAAAGTACCAGAGTGAGATGCAGGTGCTGCTGCGCCAGGTGCCCCAGTGGAGCCGCCACAGCCGCGAAAAGCTGAAGGATCTGAACCAGGAAATGGCCACCTTTTCGGTGATGCCGCTCTTGAAAGAACTGATAGAAAAGTACGCCGACTTAACGGCCGTACAAGACTTTCTGGTCGAGGTGAAACAAGACGTCATCGAAAATGCGAATATGTTTTTACAATCCGAGGATGCGTCGCAAGCGCCGCAGCAGAATGCCATCGCGGCGGCCCTCCAGGCGCGGCAGCAAGTTTCGCGCGAGTCGCCCTTTTTCAACCGCTATCAGGTGAACTTGCTGGTGGACAACGGCCGTTGCGCCGGCGCCCCCGTTATCTATGCCGACAACCCCACTTTTCCCAATCTGAACGGCCGTATCGAACACAAAGCCCAGATGGGCGCCCTCATCACCGACTTCACCATGATCAAACCCGGCGCGCTGCACCGGGCCAACGGCGGTTATCTGATCCTGGACATACGCAAGGTGCTGCTTAACCCCGAGAGTTGGGAAAGCCTGAAACGGGCATTACAAGCCGGCGAAATCACCATCGAGCCGCTGGGCCATTCGCTGGGATTGATCAGCACCGTTACCCTGGAGCCGGAACCCATTCCGCTGAACGTAAAGGTTGTCCTGTTGGGCGAGCGCCAGCTTTATTATTTGCTCTACCAGCTTGATCCCGACTTCGCCGAACTGTTCAAAGTGGCCGCCGACTTTGAAGATCAAATCGTGCGCAACGAGGCTAACAACAACCTCTATGCCCGCTTTATCGGCTCAGTGGTAGAGAAAGAAGATCTGCATCCGTTTGATCGCCAGGCGGTCGCCCGCGTGATTGAGCATAGCTCGCGGCTGGTGGGTGACGCCGAGAGGCTGTCTACCCACATGCAGCCCATGTCCGACGTCATGCGCGAGGCCAGCTATTGGGCCGGCCGCCACGACCATCATGTAGTGCAGGCCGGCGACGTTCAGAAAGCCATCGACGCGCAGA
Source organism: Ardenticatenaceae bacterium (assembly GCA_020634395.1). Taxonomy (GTDB): domain Bacteria; phylum Chloroflexota; class Anaerolineae; order Promineifilales; family Promineifilaceae; genus Leptovillus. Next base: position 69,459 of record JACKBU010000020.1, read on the forward strand.
AATACCGCAACGGCCGTTTGCGCGAACGTCTGCAAGAAGCTATTTTGCGCGATACGGTTCTCATCGATACAGAATCCGCAGTGACTGGCCAGATCAACGGCCTGTCGGTGATTTTGGTGGGCCAAAACATGTTTGGCCAGCCCAGCCGCATCACGGCCCGTGTTCGATTGGGCAAAGGCGAGGTCATCGACATCGAGCGCCAGGTAGAAATGGGCGGCCCGATCCATTCCAAAGGCGTGATGATTTTGAGCGGCTTTTTGGGCGGGCGGTTTGCCGATGAACGGCCGTTATCACTCACCGCCTCGCTGGTGTTCGAGCAGAATTACGCCGGTGTTGACGGGGACAGCGCTTCGTCGGCCGAATTGTACGCGCTGCTCTCCGCTCTGGCCGAGGTCCCTATCAAACAATCTCTGGCCGTTACCGGCTCTGTCAACCAGCGCGGGCAGGTGCAGGCCATTGGCGGCGTCAACGAAAAAATCGAAGGCTTTTTTGATATTTGCCGGTCGCGCGAATTAACCGGCAGCCAGGGGGTGCTCATTCCCGCGGCAAACGTCAAAAATCTGATGCTGCGCCAGGACGTGGTAAGCGCCGTGGCCGAAGGTCGTTTTCACGTTTACCCGGTGGAGACGGTAGACCAGGGGATCGAGCTGTTGACGGACATGCCGGCCGGCGAGCGCCAGGCTGACGGCCGTTTCCCGCCCGACACCCTTAACCGGCGCGTGGCCGATCGACTGGAAGAGCTGGCCGAGACCCAGCGCAGCTTCCACGAAAACGGCCAGGTGAAAGCCTGAACCCTATGCCATCTAAGCCTCCACAGCCAGAAACTAACCCAGAAAACAAACAACAATCTCCCCGGCGGCCCTTCAACCGCCTGCTGCTCTGGCTGCTGCTGCTGCCCGTGCTGGCTTACTATCTCTGGGTGGTATTCAGCGGCGGCAGCGAAAGAGCAACGCTGGACTACAGCCAGTTTCGGCAGCAGGTTGCCAACGACAATGTGCTGGCCGTTACCCTTGAAGGCTCCGAAATTCGCGGCATCCTGGCCCAGTCCATTCCTGTCCCGGACAGCGCCGCCAACAGCAATGAAACCCCGGCCGAAACAGACCAGTTTACCACCTACATCCCCTCCATCGGTGACGATAGTTTGATGCCGCTGTTGGAGGAGCATGAGGTGGCGATAACGGCCGTTCCCCCCGCAAATAGCACCTTATGGTCGTTTCTCTTCAATTTTTTCCTGGTGATCCTGGTCGTTGGCGTGGGATTTCTTTTCTTCAGCCGCATGCGGCAGTCCGGCCAGCAGCTTTTCTCGATTGGTCAAAACCGAGCCAGGCTGTACGAACACGAGCAACAACCTGTCACCTTCGCCGACGTGGCCGGGCTGGAAGGCGTGAAAACCGAATTGACGGAAATCGTCACCTATCTCAAAGCACCGGAACGAGTGCAGCGCCTGGGCGGGCAGGCGCCCAAGGGCGTGCTGCTGGTGGGGCCGCCGGGCACGGGCAAAACGCTGCTGGCGCGCGCCGTTGCCGGCGAAGCCAGCGTGCCATTCTACAGCATCACCGGCTCCGATTTTATGGAAATGTTTGTCGGCGTCGGGGCCTCACGCGTGCGCGGTTTGTTTGATGATGCCCGCAAGGTGGCTCCCTGCATCATCTTTATCGACGAGCTGGATTCAATTGGGCGGCGGCGAGGTGCCGGTCTGGGCGGCGGCCACGACGAACGTGAGCAGACGCTGAACCAACTGCTCTCAGAAATGGATGGCTTTGAGCCGACAGAAAACGTGGTCGTTATGGCTGCCACCAACCGACCCGACATTCTTGATCCGGCGCTGCTGCGCCCCGGCCGTTTTGATCGCCAGATCACCGTCAACCTACCCACGTTGTCGGCGCGCCAGAAGATTTTGCAGATTCATGCGCGCAACAAGCCGCTGGCCGCCGACGTGGATCTGGCGCACCTGGCGCGGGGGACACCGGGTTTTAGCGGCGCGGACCTGGAAAACATCCTGAACGAAGCCGCTTTGCTGGCGGCCCGGGAACAAAAGACGCAGATCGAACAGGCCGATATTGAGCATGCCCGCGACAAAATCATGATGGGGCTGGAACGAGAAGGGCTGGCCCTGACCGACAACGAACGGGAGATTATTGCCTATCACGAGGCCGGTCATGCCGTCATCGCCGCCGTTTTGGAGCATGCTGACCCGATCCACAAAGTGACCATCGTGCCACGTGGACAGGCCATGGGCGTGACACAACAGCTGCCGGAAAAAGAAAAGTACATTTATCCAGAGGAGTACATGCTGGACCGGCTGGCGGTGATGATGGGCGGCCGGGCGGCCGAAAACTTGAAGTTTGACACAGCCACCAGCGGCGCGGAAAACGACCTGAAACAGGCGACGCAGTTGGTGCGGCGCATGGTGCTGGATTGGGGAATGAGCGAGCGGTTTGGCCGCATGGCTCTGGGCAGCCAGTCCCAGCAGGTTTTTCTAGGGGAAGAAATCGGTCACCACCGGAACTACAGCGAGACGACGGCGCGCGAGGTCGACGAAGAGATCAAGAAGATTTTGGACACGGCTTATAAGCGGGCGGCCCGCACCTTGCAGAACCAGCGAAGCGCGCTAACAGCCGTAGCAGAAGCGCTGCTGCAGCAAGAAGAGTTAGCCGGCGAGGAAGTTTACAAGTTTTTGCAGTAGCCGGGTCGTTTTTTAACCGGTTTTGCCCGGGTCTTCTTCATCAGAAAGGGTGTGGACTTCTACGTGTTGGCCGCGGTTGGCTTTCAGGAAGGATACGGCCGTTTCCGCGTTTTCATCCGGCGTGCGCACAGCCAGTAAGATTTCGTCCTCTTCCAACGCCTCTTCCAATGCTTCTTCTACGTCATACTTGGTCTGGCTTTCGGCGCGCACGCTGTAGAGGCTGCCCAGATAACCGCCCACAACACTGCCAATGGCCGTGCTCATCAGTCCGGCGGCAAAGAGTGCCCCAAATCCCGGAATAGCCGAAATAGCCCATGAGCCAATTGCCCCCAGCGAGCCGCCAGCAATAGCGCCAATTTCGGCTCCCTGCACGGCCGATTTTTCCGGCTTGCCCTCCAGCTCAAACTCGGGCATATCGTCGGCGGAAGCCATCAGCGAAATGTCCTTGATATCAAAACCGTTTTCTGTCAGGCTTTTTACGGCCGTGTTCAATTCGTTCGGTTCAAAGATTCCAATCACAATTTTCATAGTTTTCCTGCCTCCGTTACTGGGCAACCTGCTCTTCAAAACCGCAGACCTTGCCATCTTCAAAGTTAAATACCACCTGGCGGGCGTTTTCTGTACCGGTTAACGGCGCGTCCTGAGTTGTTTGTTGGATGGAAAAACGACAGGCCACCCCATCACCCTGGGGTTGGCAAGAAATGTTCTCAAAATTGAACTGCTCACCCTGCGGGTCACTAACAGTCGTCAGGCCCATCGCCACGTCGTCCTGGCGGGCGGGGCACACCAGATTTTCAGCCGTTTGCAGATCGCGCTGGTTCAACGCTTCCAGATAGCGCACGGCCGTGTCGGCATTGTTTGCATTGCAGCCGGCCAACAACAAAAGCAGTACAGCGCTTAGGGTTAGCCACAGTATCTTCGTTCTCTTCATCTCTATACACCTCGTTTTGTGGTCTATTGCGGGTCGGTTGTCAGGTCTGTACCAATACACATCCGTTACATTTCGGCCAGCGGTATCTCCTCTGCCCCCACTGCTTCCAGAAAAGGCGCGGGGTCCGTGCTGTCGATAAAGTGCATACCGGCCTCGGCCAGCCGATCAAACTTTTCCAGGGCCTCAGCGTGAAAATCGACTTCGGGGTGCTGTACCGGCGACATACAATCTTGCAGCACGTAGATTTTTTCTAGCTGGCCGGGCTCATCGCTGAACTCGGCGGCGATGTCTTCCAGGGTCTCCACGACACAATGGCTCTCCGCCTCGCCGGCCACCAGCACCACATCGGCTTTGGCCAGGCTGTCCAGAAAGGCTCTATTTTTGCCTTTCTGCGGCTGTTTGGGAAGCGGGATTTCCGGTTGGACGGCTGAATAATGTTCGGTTTGGGGAAGCATGCCTTTGGGCAGCCAGGAGGGTTGGGTACGCCGGGCCAGCGAATGCCAGAAAACGGCCGTCCACAACGACGGATCAAGGGCGTTCCCCGGGCTGCCCACCAACACGTGGTAAGGCCAGATCATCAACTTTTTCTTCGCCTGCTCCTCCAGTTGGCGCACATAGTTGGCCGAATACTCATGCATCACCGTGGGATGCCACTTTTCGTGGCGCAGATCGTCTGCCGTGATCATCGTCATCGGCTCGGGCAGGTTGCCGGCTGCGTCGGCCCACCATGAAGGGTGGAAAATCTGAAATGGCAGGTGCGAATCCAGCGTGCAGGTGATTTTGCTGATGTAGGGCGCGTAAGTATAGATAAAGGCAATGAGCCGCCGCAGATCATCCGGCGCGCCGGGCACAAAAAGCGAACCCTCTTCGTGGCAAAAATCGACCTGCATGTCGATGATGACCAGATGGACGTTTTGGGCGTCGGTGCTGGCCGGCGGCAAGTTGGCCGCCTGGGCGTCGTCCTCGATGTGGGCCATATCGGGATAAAAAAGCTCACCGACGCGCTCCGGATCATAAAAATCGGGAAAATGGATCATGGCTGTTCTTGCTCCTTTTAGGACGGTTCCTTCTGGGCCACGGCTTCGCGCACGGCCGTCACAATGTTCTCTGGCAGCAAGCCGTATTTGGTCAATAGATCCTGCGGTTCGCCGGACTCAGCATACTGGTTGTGAATGCCCACAAAACGCATCGGCACGGCGAAGGTTTGGGAAACGGCCGTAGCCACCGCTGCGCCTAAGCCACCGTGCAAAACGTGCTCCTCGGCCGTTACAATGGCGCCGGTTTGCCGGGCGGCCAGCTCGACAGCCGCCTCATCCAGCGGCTTGATGGTGTGCATGTCCAGCACGCGCACCTCGATGCCGCTCTGGCTGAGGTGATGAGCGGCTTCCAACGCCGCAGCGACCATCAGTCCGCAGGCGATAATGGTGGCGTGACGGCCGTCACGGAGTTGGTTGGCTTTTCCTACCGTAAACTCCACGCCGTTGGGATATACAACCGGGGTTTTGGGGCGGCCGGTGCGCAGATAAGCCGGCCCGGAAAACGAAAAGAGCGCTCGTGTGGCCGCGGCCGCGGATGGGGCATCGGCCGGCACCAGCACCGTAAAATGGGGCAGCGACGTGGCCAGAGCAATATCTTCGATGGCCATCTGGCTGGGTCCATCTTCGCCAATGCTGATGCCGCTGTGCGAGCCAACCAGCTTGACATTGGTCTGGGGAAAAGCCACGCCCATGCGAATCTGGTCATAGGCGTTGCCCAACAGAAAGGCCGCAAAGCTGGAGGCCACCACATCTTTGCCGCTGGCGGCCAATCCGCTGGCCACGCTCACCATATTACTTTCGGCAATGCCGAGATTAAAAAAGCGATCGGGAAATTTATCGCGGAAATAGTGGGTGCGGGTCGAGTTACCAACGTCACCATCAATCACGACAAGGTTGTCGTTTTCTTGACCCACAGCAGCCAGAGCCTCGCCAAAGGCGTTGCGTGTGGGGGGTCCGTATTCAAGGCCAATTGCTTTGCCAATATTCATAGTTACACCTACACCTCTCCGTGTACGTCTTCAGGGGTCAGTTCCGGCTTTTCCACGTCTCCTGCCAGGACTGTAGCCTTCTCTTCGTCCAATTCGGCCAGCGCCGTGGCCAGTTCTTCTTCATCCAGCGCCTCGCCGTGTTTGCGGTTGACGCTGTCTTTCTCGAAGGGGGATAGGCCGCGCCCTTTGCGGGTATGGGCGATAATCATTTGCGGCTGGTCGTTGACGCGGGCCACGTCTTGCAGAGCGGTTACACACTGGCGCATATCGTGGCCGTTGATTTCGCGCACGTTCCAACCAAAGGCTTCCCACTTGTCGCTTACGGGGGCCAGTGAAGGCATCACATCCTCAACGGAGCCGGTTTGCTGAAAATCGTTGTAATCGAGAACGGCCGTTAAATTGTCCACCTGGTATTTGGCCGCTGCCATGGCCGCCTCCCAAATCTGGCCCTCATCCGATTCGCCGTCACCAATCAGCACATAAACGCGATAAGACAGCCCATCCAGGCGGGCGGCCAGCGCGTGGCCTAATCCGATCGACAGACCCTGACCCAACGAGCCGGTGGAGGCTTCTACGCCCGGCAGGGCGCGCATGTTGGGGTGGCCTTCCAGCGGGCTGTCTGTGTCGCGCAGTGTGGAAAGCATATCGGGATCAAAATAACCAGCCTCTGCCAGCACAGCGTACAGCGCCGGTGCAGCGTGACCTTTGCTCAAAACAAACCGGTCGCGTTCTGCCCACTGCGGCTCCTGGGAGTAATAACGCATGACGCCGCTGAAGTAGAGCGCCGTCATCACGTCTATGGCTGATAAGGAGCTGGAAGGATGACCCGAGCCCGCTTCGGTCGTCATCTCCAAGATCTGGCGGCTGAGCCGCCAGGCAGTTTCCTGCAGCTCTTTGATGGAGGTCCTGGAACGCAGTTGTCTTTCTCTGATCATAGTCATTGGAGTCTCCCAAATTATGTGTGGATGAAAAGTAGCGGCTAGATAGTTGGTTGTGGGTTGCCTATTTGCAGCGGACGGCCGTTTCTCACCTTTTCTCCCTTGCAGCCATCCCACACAGCCAACCGCCCATAAGTCTATATCCACCCTACGATCAAGCGGCTCTACCTTCAATATACCAGGGGCATAAACCGGGATACGGATGATATACAAACGAAGTGAGAGGAGTGGGAACTCTTTGTATCCTGGATATGCCTTCCCTGTATACAGTGATACATGCGCGCGCCCGCTCTAATCGGCTAAGTTTAGGTTGTGGTAAAGCACATTTAGCTCAGAAAGGGAGCGGACAGGTGCAAAGTGGTTTCACACTTGGGCGGCTGGCTGGCATTCGCATAAAAATCGACTGGAGCTGGCTGCTAATATTTGCTTTTTTGACCTGGAATCTGGGAGTGGCCTTCGGGCAGATGCACCCGGGATGGACCATAGCTTTGCGCTGGAGTATGGCGCTCATCGCCTCTTTCCTATTCTTTATTGCTGTGCTGGCGCATGAACTGGCTCATTCTCTGGTGGCTCAGGCGCAAGGAGTGCCAGTGCGCAGTATCACGCTCTTTCTGTTTGGCGGTGTTTCGGACATACAAAAAGAGCCGCCTTCACCACGAGCCGAGTTTCTTATTACGATTGTTGGACCGATAACCAGTGTTGTTTTGGGGATAATCTTGGCTCTAGCCGGTGGCTTTCTGGCTGGCAGCGCGGCCTTTACACCAGGGCAAACCACCAGTATCCTGAGTCAGTTCTCACCCCTTGTGACGCTGCTTCTCTGGTTAGGGTCTATTAATATTCTGGTAGGGCTGTTTAATCTCATCCCCGGATTTCCACTGGATGGCGGACGTCTCGTACGGTCTATTTTGTGGGCCATCACGGATGATTTGCGCCGGGCGACCCACTCGGCTTCCATTCTGGGTCAGGCTATTGCCTGGTTGATGATTCTCAGCGGCATTGCCATGTTTTTTGGTATTCAGATTCCGTTCTTTGGTGCTGGCATCCTGAATGGCATCTGGCTGGCTTTTATTGGCTGGTTTTTGTACAACGCCTCGGTGCAGAGCTACCGGCAGGTGGTGGTGCAAGACTTGCTGGAGGATGTACCTGTCACCCGCCTCATGCGGCTCAATCCCCCGACCGTGACGGCCGATCAGTCGGTGGGCGAACTGGTGCATGATCGGTTAATGGCTACGGACGAACGCGCCTTTCCGGTGGTGGACGACGGCCGTTTCCTGGGCCTCATCACCCTGGAAGATATTCGCAGCGTGGATAAAAACGCCTGGGCTACCACTACAGCCAGAGAAATTATGACCCCGGTCGCTTCCCTGGTAACCATGAACGTCAACGAGGACGCCAGCACGGCTATCAATAAACTGCGCCAGCAAGATGTGCGCCAGTTGCCGGTGATGGAAGACGGCCGTTTAACGGGCCTGATTCGTCGCCGCGATATTCTGAAGTGGCTGCAACTGCAGACTGCCAACTAACCTGGAGGAACAAACATGACCCAAGAACCGCAGGCTCAACAAAACGATTCATACACCACCATTACCAATGCCTTGGCGGCCGGCGCTGTGGCCATGCTTCGGCCCAACCTGTGGGATAGACCGGGCAAACAGAAAGAATTCGACGCTGTTTACCTGAAACTTAAAAAGATGATCCAGACCCACTACCCCCAGGTAGACGTTGACTTGCTCGACATTGGTCCTGGCTCGCCCGCCAGGCGACAGGTGGTGGACCAACAGCTGCGGACCACCGGAGCGGCTGAAGATGCGACGGTTATCCGCCAGGCTGAGGCTGTTATGGAGATTCTCGCCAAGATCGAACCGTCGGCGTTGTGGGCTTCGCAAACAGCCGAAGAGCCGCCCCACCTCCGAGAATCCTAAACCAAACTTTTATAACGACTATCCATTGACCCCTTAGCTGGTCGTCTGACCATGCTTTTGGGGTTAGCTAGAGAGCAAAAGGAGATTTTTTATGGCAAATACAGTGAAGGTAGGCATCAACGGGTTAGGTCGCATTGGCCGTGCCGCGTTCAAGGTTATCTTAAATACACCGGAACTGGAGGTCGTTGGCGCCAACGACCTGATCGACAACGAGAACCTGGCCTATTTGCTGAAGTATGACACGGTGTACGGCCGTTTCCCTGGCACAGTCGATTATAACGATAACGGTCTGGTTGTTGACGGCCAGGAATACCCGGTTTCCCACATCAAAGATCCCGCCGAACTGCCGTGGGGTGACCTCGGCGCTGAACTTGTATTTGAATGCACCGGCGTTTTCACCAAACGCGCCGATCTGGAAAAGCACATCCAGGCTGGCGCCCGGCGCGTAATTTTATCGGCGCCTACAAAGAGTGAAGAGATCCTCACGGTGGTGCACGGTGCCAGCGACAACAACCAGAACGAGCAGATCATCTCCTGCGCCAGTTGCACGACCAACTGCATCACGCCGGTTATCGAAATCCTCGGCCGGCGGGTTGGCCTCAAAAAGGCGATGCTGACGACTATCCACGCCTACACGGCCACCCAGTCGATTGTCGATGGGCCGAATAAAAAAATGCGCCGCGGCCGTGCCGGCGCCGAAAATTTTGTGCCTACCTCCACGGGCGCCGCAATTGCCACCACCAAGGCCCTGCCCCAGTATGAAGGCTTGTTTGACGGCGTGGCCATTCGTGCTCCAATTCCGGTAGGGTCGATTGCTGATATTGTCTTACTTACTACGCGAAAAACTACTGTGGAAGAAATCAACAACATCTTTCGCGAAGAGGCGAACAGCGACCGCTATCGCAACGTCGTAGCGGTATCGGATGAGGAGCTGGTTTCGTCCGACATCGTGCAAGATCCGCATGCCTCGATCGTTGACCTGGGAATGACTCAGGTGGTCGATGGCGACCTGGTCAAGGTGATGAGCTGGTATGACAACGAGTGGGGCTACGTCAATCAAATGGTGCGTGAAGCGGTGAGCATGACTCAGGCTTCCCGCACCCAGAAAGAAGCAGTACGCTGATCCCCCACTGATGCCAGAAGCTAAAAAAGCGGCCAGGCTAGCCAGCCTGGCCCAACAAGTGGCAGACTTGAGCAGTTCGCCGCTATACGAATATCGGCAAAAGAACAGCTACCACGCCGTTTTTGGCGAGGGAGATCCGGATGCCGATATTTTGTTTATCGGTGAGGCGCCGGGCAAACAAGAAGCGCAGCAAGGACGGCCGTTTGTCGGCGCCTCGGGACGAATGTTGGACAAACTGCTGGAGTCCATCGGTCTGGCGCGTGAAGAAGTGTACATCACCAATGTCGTCAAGGATCGGCCACCCGAAAACCGCGACCCGCAGCCAGAGGAAATTGCCTTATACGCGCCTTTTCTGGCGCAGCAAATCGCCATCATCCAGCCACAGGTGATTGCGACGCTGGGGCGCTTTGCCATGCAGTTTGTGCTGGCCCACTTCGACGTGGCGGCCGGCGACCCCAAAATCAGCCAGGTACACGGCCGTCCCTTTGCCGCCGAGGCAGAATACGGCCGTGTCACCCTCCTCCCCCTCTACCACCCGGCCGTAGCCCTCTACAACCAGACCCAGCGGCAAACCCTGTTTGACGACTTTGAGGCCCTGAGCCACCTGATCTGAGCCGGCCCTAAGAGATGTATCCAATTTGTGTCCAATCTATATATCTCCATCTATTCCCCGTCTATGGCCCTTCAGCTAACGTTGCCGGTGACAAGTTCCAGCAAGGCAAAGGCAGTTTAAGAGGGAGCTTTTTTGACCAACCGCACCCTTCTTCCTTCCCACAGACCTACTTTTGACGAGGTGTTAGATGAATTTGAAGCTCGTAAGAAAATTTTCTGTGATGGTTGTATTAACGGCCGTGTTACTCGGCGGATTTTATTTGATGCTGACCCCACCCGGCCTGAGTGCCCAGGAAAGCGCCGGCGGCTCTACCTCCCTGGCGGCTCCCTCCGGGAATGTGGCCAGCCGGGGAAATGAAGCCGCCCTGTCGGGAATCAAATCGACTTACCGCATTTCGGTGCCCTTTGGCTTCAACACCCCGCTGCCGATTTTGAACGGCGGCAATGAAGTGCTGGCCAGCGGTCATGGCGGCTGTACGGCCGGCGAAGAAGTCACCGTCGGCATCACCGTCACGCAGCCCATTTCCGTCAGCGGTGCCGTGGCCACAGGTGAAAAGGTGTGGACCTGCAACGGCGAGACGCAAATGTGGCAGATGACGGCCACGGCCGTTACCACCACCACCGTCCTGGTCGATGGACCCGCCGAAGCGTGCGGCCTGGCTACCACCCGCGCCGATGGCTCCGTAACCGATACATTTGATTGGTGCCGCGACGTAGATCTGGTGACGGTGAATCCGCAGATTTACCTCCCTATTGTGCTCAATAATAATGAGTAGCTAAATTCTTTAGGAATCCAGGGGTTGACATCCCATGAGGCGTGATACGTGCTGCCTGACCAGACAAAGTTCACGCGGCACGTATCACGCCTCAGACCAGACCCCGTGAAGTCGTAAAGACCCCAAGAAGTTATGGCAAACCTCCTTAACGGCCGTCGTGTGGCCATCGTCGCCGGGCTGCGCACCCCATTTACCAGACAAGGCGGCGCTTTTAAAGACCTGTCTGCCCTTGATTTAGGGCAGCTGGTCTGTGCCGAATTGTTGGAGCGGGTGGACATAGATCCCCAGGAAATAGATCAGGTTGTTTATGGACAGGTAATCCCTTCCGTCCACGCGCCCAACATTGCCCGCGAGATTGTGCTGGGCATCAGCCTGCCGCCCAGCATCGAAGCCTATTCGGTCTCACGCGCCTGTGCCACCAGCTACCAGACGGCCGTTAACGTGGCCCAGGCTATCCAGGCCGGCGTGATTGACTGCGGCCTGGCCGGCGGGGCCGAAAGCGCCAGCATCTTGCCCGTGCCGATCCAACGGCCGTTACAAAAAGCCCTGCTCCAGGCCAGCAAAGCCCGTACCACCACCAAGCGCCTCAAAGCCTTTGCCGACGTACGGCCGTCCGACCTGCTGCCGCGCACGCCCGATATCGCCGAACCCTCTACCGGCGAAACGATGGGCGAAGCAGCAGAACGCATGGCCAAAGAAAATGACATTTCGCGTCAGGCTCAGGATGAATATGCCCACCGCAGCCACGTTCTGGCCGAAAAAGCGTGGTCGGAAGGCAAGTTTGACGACGAGGTAATGCCGGTACACGTCCCGCCCGATTACCGGCAAACCGTTCACAAAGACACGCTGGTCCGGCCCGATTCTTCTCTGGAGAATTACGGCCGTCTGCGGCCCGTTTTTGACCGCGAGCACGGCAGCGTAACGGCTGGCAACAGCTCTCCTCTCACCGATGGGGCCAGCGCCTTGCTGCTGATGGCCGCCGATAAAGCGCAGGCTTTGGGCCTTCCTATTTTGGGTTTGATTCGCAGCTACGCGTTTACGGCCGTTGATCCTGCCGACCAACTCTTGATTGGCCCGGTGTACGCCATGCCTCTGGCTCTGGAACGGGCCGGCATGACCCTGGCCGATATGGACCTGATTGACCAGCACGAGGCGTTTGCCGCCCAGGTCCTCTCCGTCATTCAAAAGGTCGAATCGCCGCAGTTTGCCCACGAAAAGCTGCACCGCGAGCACCCCATCGGCCACATCGACATGGACATCTTCAACGTTAACGGCGGCTCCATTGCCCTGGGACACCCATTCGCGGCCACCGGCGCGCGGCAAATCACCCAGACGCTGCATGAGCTGCAGCGGCGCGGCGGCGGAGTGGCCTTGTGCAGTGCCTGCGCGGCTGGCGGCCTGGCCGCCGCCATGGTACTGGAAACCCCCTAGCCACTCGGAAGCAAAGTCATGGTATTAAGATTAGAAACGGAAACAGAACAGGATCAGAACGAGTTTCTTCGCCTGGAGCAGCGTGGCCACACGGCCGTTCTCTGGCTGGACATGCCCGGTGAAAGCCTCAATACCCTCAAAGCAGGCTTCGACCAGCCCTTTAATCAGGTCCTGGATCAACTCGCGGCGGATGAGGCGGTGACGGCCGTTGTCATCGCCTCGGCTAAAGCGGACAATTTTGTGGTGGGGGCAGACGTGAAGATGCTGCAGCAGGCGGAAACGGCCGTGGCCGTCGCCGGCCTGGCCCGCACCGCGCAGGCGGTGATGGATCGTATCGCCGCTTTCCCCAAGCCCATCGTGGCAGCCATTCATGGCGACTGCCTGGGCGGTGGTTTGGAACTGGCGCTGGCCTGTCACGGCCGTGTGGCTGCCAGCCGCAGCCATACGCGGTTGGGTCAACCGGAAGTGAACCTGGGTCTGATATCCGGCGCGGGCGGCACACAGCGCCTGCCGCGGCTGGTAGGACTGGAAAACGCGCTGGATCTGATTCTGACAGGCAAAAGGCTGCCCCCTGAACCCGCCCGCCGCCGCGGGCTGGTGGACGAAGTGGTCCATCCGGCCGTGCTTATCGAGGCGGCCGCAGCGCGCGCCCAGACGTTGGCCGCTAAAAAGTCACGGCCGCCCCTGCCCCAGCAGCTCCGGCAGGTAGTCAGCGAAGCGCTGGACCCCAAACAAATCCGCTCGCTGCTGTTAGAAGAAAATCCGGCCGGACGGCGCCTTGTCTTTAAACAGGCCCACGACAAAACCCTGGCCGAGACGCACGGTAACTACCCTGCCCCCCTGCGCGCTATCGAAGTCATTCGCATTGGGATAGAAGAGGGCATGGAAGCCGGGTTGGAAGCGGAAGCCAAAGCGTTTGGTGAACTGGCCATGACGCCGCAGGCGCAGCGCCTGATGGAACTCTTTTTTGCGCGCAGCGCCGTGCAAAAGGCGGTGTGGACGGCTCCAGATGTTACCTTAGTGCCTATACGAAAAGCAGCGGTTGTGGGAGCTGGCTTAATGGGCAGCGGCATCAGCAATGTCACTGCGGCGCAGGCTGACCTGGTTGTGCGGCTGAAAGACATTGATGATGCGGCAATCCGTGACGGGCTGCGCCGCATCCATCGTCATCTGGACGAACGCCGCCAGCGCCACCGCATAACCGAGCGGGAAATGAAAGAGATTATGAATCGTATACGGCCGTCTACGACCTATACGGGCTTTGGCCGCGCCGACATTGTGATTGAGGCCGTCCTCGAAGACCTGGCGCTTAAACGGCAGGTACTGGCCGATGTGGCCGCTCACGCGCCGGAAAACTTTATTTTCGCCTCCAACACCTCTTCCCTGCCTATTCACCAGCTGGCCGAAGGCAGCCCGCGGCCGGAAAACGTGGTCGGCATGCACTACTTCTCGCCGGTGGAGCAGACGCCGCTGCTGGAGGTCATAGCCGGGGAGCAGACGGCGCCGGAAGTGGTAGCCACCTGCGTCGACCTGGGCCGGCGGCAGGGTAAAACGGTGATCGTGGTGAATGATGGGCCGGGCTTTTATACCACGCGCATCCTGGGCCCCTATCTCAATGAGGCTGCCCACCTGTTAAGTGAAGGTGTGCCCATCGAAAGGATTGACGCCGCCCTGGTAGATTTTGGCTTTCCGGTCGGACCGTTGAAACTGCTGGACGAAGTGGGCATCGATGTGGCGGCCAAGATCAGCCGGGTGCTGGAGGAAACGTTGGGCGAGCGGATGCAGCCGCCGGCCGCCCTGGCCGACCTGACGGCCGCTCACCGTTACGGCCGTAAAAACGGCCACGGCTTTTACGCCTATGAAGAGAAAAACGGCCGTTTTCAATCCACCAACGACGTGGACAGCCATATCTACCGCCTGCTGAACGTAGAACCGGACGCCAACCCGCGCCAGAAGACCATTGTGATGCGCTGCCTGCTGCCGCTGCTCAACGAAGCGGCCCGTTGTTACGCCGACGGTGTCTTGCGCGCCCCGCGTGATGGCGACGTGGGCGCTGTGTTTGGCCTGGGTTTTCCGCCTTTCCTCGGCGGACCCTTTCGGTATATGGACCATAAAGGCCTTCAAGAAATCGTGCGCCTGCTCGACGAACACAGCGAGCAATATGGCCGGCGCTTTGCCCCTGCGCCCATTTTGCAGAAAATGGCTCAGGAAAAAAAGAGTTTTTATCCCTGATGAATGAAAAAGTACAAGAGCGAACACGCGCAGAAGAGGCAGAAACCAGCCGGGCCTCCTCATTTGCCAAACCTTTGTTTCTAGGTGAAATCCATGAAGACCTGATCATCCCCTATCCACGGCTGGATAAGGCCGAGCGGGAAAAAGTGCAGCAGCTTAGTGACGCTGCCCGTGAGTTTACCGACGCCCATTACGACCCGCGCCAGGCAGAAGAAAACGGCTGGATTGGCGATGACGTGATTGCCGGACTGGGTGAACGCGGGCTGCTGGGGCTGTATATCCCGCCCCAGTACGGTGGCCAGGGCCTGTCGCAGACGGGCTACAGCCTGGTTTTTGAGGAATTGGGCTGCATCGACCCCACGCTTTCTGTGGTTCTGGGTGTGCACCAATCGATTGGCATGAAGGGCATCTACTTGTTTGGCACAGAGGAACAGAAGGAACGCTTTTTGCCCGATCTGGTAGCCGGGCGCAAGCTGGCGGCCTTCGCCCTGACCGAACCGCAAGCCGGGTCGGATGCCTACCACATTCGCAGCCGGGCCGTGCTCCAACAAGACGGTTCTTACCGCTTGTTTGGCGAGAAACGGTACATAGGCAATGGCTCTAAAGACGTACTGACGACTTTTGCGCGGACCGATGAAGGCGCGCACGTCGCCCTCATCCTGGAAAAAGGCATGGAAGGGCTGGAAGTGGGCCGTTCTTACCCCACCATGGGGCTGAAGGCCAATGATTTGCGCCACCTG
Source organism: Ardenticatenaceae bacterium (assembly GCA_020634395.1). Taxonomy (GTDB): domain Bacteria; phylum Chloroflexota; class Anaerolineae; order Promineifilales; family Promineifilaceae; genus Leptovillus. The sequence continues at coordinate 84,876 of JACKBU010000020.1, forward strand.
ACTTTTAATGACATCCGCGTGCCGCCGGAAAATGTGCTGGGACAGGAAGGAGACGGCTTTCACATTGCCGTGGAGGTCTTGAATAACGGCCGTCTCTCCCTCGGCGCCGGTTCCATTGGCTCGGTGAAGAAGCTGCTGCGGCTGGCAGTGGACCACACGCTGACGCGCGAACAGTTCGGACGGCCGTTGGCCGAGTTTGGCCTCGTCGAAGACAAAATCGGCTGGGCAGTCTCCTACTTATATGGCCTGCAGTCGATGGCTTATCTGGCGACCGGCCTGGTGGATGCCGGCATGCCCGACTATTCTCTGGAATCGGCCATGGTTAAGGTCGCCGGAACCGACTTCCTCTGGCATGCTGCCAACCGCGTGTTCCAACTGGCCGGTGGTTCCGCGTATATTACCGACCAGCCCTACGAAAAGATACTGCGCGACATACGGATATTTCCTATCTTCGAAGGGGCCAACGATGTGCTGCGCGTGTTCATTGCCCTTTCGGGTCTTAAACCGCTGGTGGACGAACTATCTGACCTGCAAGAGATAGATTTATCCCAACCCATTCACAGTTTAGGGGTGCTGGCCGATTACGTCAGCGGCCGTTTGCGCCGCGAAGTGCGGCCCGACCGCCTCAGCCGGGTACACCCTGATTTGCAGCCTCTGGCCGATCCCATCAGCGACCAGGTGCAGCGCTTGCGTGCCGCCAGCGAGCGGCTTTTGCGGCAGCATGGCAAAGGGATACAGGATGAGCAGCGCCAGCTCAAGCGGCTGGCGCATGCCGCTATGGACATCTTTGCCCAGGCCGCGACTGTTTCGCGGGCCAGCGACGTGCTGACACGCGGTCTGTCAACGGCTCCGTTTGAAGAACAGTACATCGCCGAGACGTTTTGCACGCGCGCGGCCAGGCGTGTGGAGCGCTGCCTGGACCAAATTGCTGAAAACGATGACGAACGGATGCATCGCATCGCGCGAGCCGCTTATGCCCATCGCGGCTATCGACATACGATCTAAACTTACCCCAATTCCTTAACCCTACAGGACGCAGCGTGCTTTCAATCCTGGAAAATTTTTCGCCTCTGGTGCAGACGTTGATCGGCACGGGCTTTACCTGGGGCATGACCGCCCTGGGAGCGGCCATGATCTTTCTGGGCCGCAACCTGAACCGCAAAATGCTGGATTGGATGTTGGGGTTTGCCGGCGGCGTGATGATTGCGGCCAGTTATTGGTCGCTGCTGGCGCCAGCGTTGGAGATGGCAGAAGGCCAAACGTTACCGGCCTGGCTGCCGGCTGTCGTGGGATTCCTGGGCGGGGGCGTCTTTTTGCGTGGGCTAGACAAGGTTATGCCCCACATGCACCTGCGCGAACCGGGAGACAGCGATGCGGAAGGGATTTCTACAACCTGGCGGCGTACCACCCTGCTGGTTCTGGCGATTGTTTTGCACAACATCCCGGAAGGACTGGCTGTAGGGGTGGCATTTGGGGCGGCCGCGGCCGGGTTGCCTTCGGCCAGCGTGGCCGGGGCAGTGGCGCTCACCATTGGCATAGGCATTCAAAATTTTCCTGAAGCCATGGCGGTCTCGCTGCCCCTGTACAGCGCGGGCATGTCACGCGGGCGCAGCTTCTGGTATGGGCAGTTATCGGGGTTTGTGGAGCCGCTGGCCGGGGTGTTGGGCGTAACGGCCGTTCTCCTCTTCCGCCAGATTTTGCCCTACGCCCTCTCCTTTGCCACCGGAGCGATGATCTTTGTGGTGATAGAAGACCTGATACCCGAAGCGCACCGCCATGAGAATGTCGATCTGGCTACGATGGGGGCCATGATTGGCTTCGCCGTGATGATGACGCTGGACGTGGCCTTCGGCTAAACTCATTTGGCGGCTGATAAAGAGCGGCAAAACCTCCCGGATGTGACCAACTTCCGGGAGGTTTTGCTTCTATACCTTTAGCAGACAGGAAGACAGCTTGTGCTGGCTTGCGGTTACTGCGAGCCGCTCTGCAGCGGAGCGTCTGGTACGACGTCGATGAACTCCCAGGAGCTGGTAATCAGATCAAACAGCGCTTCTGCTTCTTCGCCAACTGCCCCGTAATCCTCACCGATGCGGGCGACCATCAGATCGTATACCCGGTCATCGTGGACGGCGATGACGCGCCGGTTGGTGTCCTGGCCGGGTATCGTATCAAAGACGGGGGCCATTTCCTCACCCAACTCGATGGAGAGCACCGACATGGCGGCCAGTTCGGCGTCGGATGGATAGTCGGGGACGACTTCCTGAATGGTACGGCCGTCCAGGGTGGCAAAGTGAATGGTAGCCAGCGGCGCTTCCGTGTTCTGCAAAGAATCCACATAGAGCGTCAACGAGCCGTCATCGCCCTGAAAAACCTCATAGTTGTCCGGGTATAGGAAGCAGATGCCGTGGGCGGCATCAATCAGTTGGTAAGTGCCCGGTTGTGGGGCGGCGCACGTTTCCGTATCTGCCGCTTCATTCTCCGGCTCAGCAGTGTCCGGTTGGTCGGCGGCCACTGTCGGCTCGGCCACGGCCGTGGTGGGCTGCGGAGCGGCCGGTTCGGACCCCGGGGCCGCGTTACAGGCGGCCAACAACAAAACTACCAACAGCAAAAACAGAGTTACAACAAATTGTTTCTTCATGGTATTTCACCTCACAGGTTGGTTTTGTGCCCATCATGGTGGCGGCACGGCCGTTTGCCGGCCATTTGCCACTTGTTCATGATGTGGTCGTGTAATAAATGTCGGGGATTGGAGCAAAAATATAACAGCAGCAAAAGATACATTTTGCCTACGCTGCAAACTTGCTTTCGATGGGGCCGTTTCTTTTGGAGATTGTAGAGTACACGGCCGTTCCTCCCTGGTCCCTTCTCTATCTACCGCCATACAAGGTCGGGCGGGCGCCGCCCTGCTCTACCCCGCCAGAAAAACACGCTTTTCGAACGGCGATTGGCTGTAGTTGGCTAGCGAACACGGCCTGAATTACCAGCATTTGCTTAGGTTCGCTAGCGTATAGTACCTGAATTACCGTCTTTTGCTCTATGTGGCTAGCAACACTCACGTTTCCAACGTTCCGTTGCTCTAGTTTGCTAGCAAAACTTGCCTTTCGAAAGTTCGTTTTATGTACCATGGCCGGTTTTATAGAACTTTCAATCGCTCACCTGTTCTATTTTGCTGGCAACCTTTAGCTTTCCAACGTCGATGAGCTCTGCTTTGCTAGCAAAACCTACCTTTTGGAACGTTCCTCAACACTATATTGCTAGCAAACCTTTACTTTGGAACGTTCGAAAGCTCTACTTTGCTAGCAACATAGTCGAAAATATGGAACGCTGGAGCAGGCAGCCAGAGAAAAACTGCCGGGAACGGCCGTGCCCGCCTTTATTGGTTAAGCGTCGGCACCCAGTAGCGGGTGGCAAAATCCCCAAAGGTGAGCAGAAAGAAAATAAGCAGCCATAAAAAGCCGGCCGCGGCAAACAACTTTACCAGCCCGCTGCTGGCCTTGACATGCATGAAAAAGAGAATAATCAACAGCGCCTTTAGCAGGGCAATGCCCAGGCTGACAACCGGCTGGAACGGGCCCAGAGCGACAAAGTGGGCGCCGACTGTGGCAATCAACAGCAGCAGCAGCGCCCCAAAAACCAGGAAGTAGGTCCGTACAGATGGATAATTGTTATGCATCACTGCCCCCTGTTAGCGCAGCAGATAGAGCACCGGGAATAAAAAGACCCAGACAATATCAATAAAGTGCCAGTACAGGCCAATCATTTCAACAGGTTCGGCGGGATCGTGGGCAAACGGCCGTATCTGCCCCCAAACAATCGCCACACCCACCATCACAATCCCAATACTCAGATGCAGGGCGTGCAGCGCCGTCATGACAAAGTACAGGACCAAAAACAAGGCGACGGCCTGCTGTTCCGCGCCGCTGTAAGTAAAATTCAGACCGGGCACCAGCCCTTCCTGGTAATCCTGCCAGTACTCGTACCCCTTGATAGCCAGAAAGAGCAGACCCAGGGCCATCGTCAGCAGCATAAACAGCACGGCCGTTTTTCGGCTGCTGCCACGCGCCTGATGGACGGCCAGGGCCATCGTCAGGCTGCTGGTGAGCAGCACGGCCGTGTTGAGCGCCCCCAGCCACATATTCAGTTCACTGCTGCCCTCGGCAAAGGCCGCCGGATAGCGGAAACGATACACAAAATACACCAGGAACAGGCCGCCAAAGAGCATAATCTCTGAGGCCAGGAAAACCCACATGCCCAAAGCGTTAACTTCGCGTTCGCGAGCCAGCTTTTCATCCTCCGTCGGCCAGGCCGGCGTTGCCGGCTGTGTCGTTGTCTGGGTCATGGCTGCCCTCCTGTGCTGCTGCTGATGGTGGCAGACGGCCGTTCATAAGCATCGTGGGTGACAATGGGTGGTTCCAGGAAGTTTTCAGTCGGGGGTGGCGAGCTGGTCTGCCATTCCAGGCCGGTCGCTTCCCAGGGATTGTCGGGCGCGAGACGGCCGTTTTGCAGCGAATACAACAGGTATACCAGCGGCAGCACATACCCCAGCGCCAGAATCGACGCACCGGCCGACGAAAGCACGTTATACACCTGGAACTCCGGCGCGTACGCATAATAGCGCCGCGGCATCCCCAGATAGCCCACGATAAACTGCGGGAAAAATGTCAGATTAAACCCGGCAAAAATCAGGATTGCTGAAAAACGACCCCACCACGCTGAATAAAGGCGGCCAGAAATCTTGGGCCACCAGTAGTGGATGCCGCCCAGATAAGCCAGCACCGTCGAACCCACCATGATGTAATGAAAATGGGCCACTACAAAGTAGCTGTCGTGGACGTGGACGTCGAAAGAGAGCGAGGCGACAAACAGGCCGGTCAGCCCCCCCACGGTGAACAGGCCAATAAATCCCAGCGCATACAGCATGGGCGTGTCGAAGTGGATGTCGCCTTTGTACATCGTGGCCGTCCAGTTAAAAACTTTGACCGCTGAAGGAATGGCTACCAGGAAACTAAGCACCGAAAACACCATGCCGGCATAAATAGACTGCCCGCTGACAAACATATGGTGTCCCCACACCAGAAAACCTAAAATGGCAATCGCCAGGCTGGCGAAGGCAACAAAGGTATAGCCAAACACGCGCCGCCGCGCGAACGCCGCCACAATTTCACTGGTAACGCCCATGCCCGGCAAGATCATGATGTACACAGCCGGATGCGAATAAAACCAGAACAGGTGCTGGAACAGCAGCGGATCGCCGCCCAGCGACGGATCAAAGATGCCCACACCAAAGACACGTTCAATTCCTACCAGCACCAGCACCAGGGCCAGTACCGGAGTTGCCAGCACCAGGATCAGGCTGGTGGCGTAATGGCTCCAAACAAACAAGGGCATGCGAAACCACGTCATACCCGGCGCGCGCATTTTGTGAATGGTGACAATAAAGTTGATGCCGGTAAAGATAGAAGAGAAGCCGGAGATGACAATGCCGACGATAACCAGGGCAACGGCCGTGTTGCTGTACACACTGCTGTAGGGCGTATAAAAAGTCCAGCCTGTATCCACCCCGCCAAAGATGACGGCCGCCATTGTCACAAATCCTCCTACCATAAACACGTACCAGCTTGCCAGATTCAGCCGGGGAAAAGCCAGGTCCTCGGCGCCAATCATCAACGGAATGAGGAAGTTGCCCAGCGTGGTAGGAATCGAAGGAATGAGGAAAAACCAGACCATGATGATGCCGTGAATGGTAAACAACTTGTTGTACGTCTCCGCGCCCACCAGGTCGCCGTATGGCGTCAGCAGTTCCAGGCGCATCGTCGTGGCTGCAATGCCGCCAACAGCAAAGAAAAAGGTGATGGCGATCATGTACAGAATGCCAATACGCTTATGGTCAGTCGTCAGCAGCCAGGAACGCGCCGTATAACTGGTATTTAGATAGTTTTTGGGGCGGCGAGGGCTAGACGAAACGGGTGTCCGCTCCTCGCGTCCTAATGGTTCACTTGCCATCTCACTCATAAATCTTGTCCTGGGCAGATAGGGATCACTTTCCCTGATTTGCGCCGTCCTCATTGGCCAGAGATTGGATATAACTGATCAGCGCCAGCAGGTCCTGCTCATCCACCTGATTGGCAAAAGTCGGCATAATGGGTTCATAACCGGCCACAATCTGGGCCTGGGGGTCCACAATGGAGCGGCGGATGTAATCCGCGTCAGCGGTGATGGTGGTGCCATCCTCCAGCAGCACCGTACGGCCGTATAACCCCAACAGCAGCGGGCCACGGCCGTCTTCCTGCTCGTTCAACTTGTGGCAGGCAGCGCAGCCCAAACGACTAAACAACTGCTCTCCCTGCGCCGCCAGCGATGTGCCCTGCGCCGCATTTTCCAGCCATGCCTGGTAATCCGCCTGCTCCATCACAAACACCGTGCCCGTCATGCCGGAGTGCTGCGTGCCGCAGTATTCGGCGCAGCGCAGCGGGAATTCGCCGGTCTCTGTGGCCTCAAACCACAGCGTGGTATAGCGTCCCGGCAGCACGTCCTGCTTCACGCGAAAGTCAGGAATCCATAAACTGTGAATCACATCCTGAGAAATCATATGCAGCTTCACCGGGTAGTTCACGGGCAGGTGGATTTCGTTGATTTCCCGACGGCCGTTATCGTGCACCACCTCCCACATCCACTGCTTGCCCAAGACGTTAATCACCAGCACATTGTTCGGCGGCACCTCATCATGAAAATACATGCTGGCCGCCCACACAAACACGGGCAGACCAATCACCAGCAGGGCAACGGTCCAACCTATTTCCAAAAAGTTATTGGTTGCCGGCGGGTTGGAGCGGTCGGCGGACGAACCATGGCGGTACTTCACGCCAAAATAGATCAGCAGGCCGCTCACCAGCAGCACAAAAAAGCTGCTGATGCCCAGCAGAACCAAAAACAACAGGTCAACCTGCCCGGCAGCGGTAGATGCCTGGTTTAGTCCGGGAAGATGAATCATCGTTCTGTCCCCTTTGCCGCCCGCCACACAACCGCGCCCAGGACCACCATCGTGCCCAGTCCCAGCAGCCGCGCCGCCGCAAACACGACGTTGGTGTAACGGCCGTTATCCGGGTCATAGTGGTAACACAGCAGCAGCAGTTGGTCCGTCGGCGTGCCCACCGTGCCTTTGCCCGCCTCCAGTAAACTCAGCCGCAGATCCAGCGGCGGAAACTCCAGGCCAAAGAAGTAGCGAGACACCGTGCCATCGGGCGTGGCCACCACAATGCCCGTGGGATGGGCGTACTGATCTTGCTCGGGGTCGTAGGCGTAGTGGTAGCCAATGGCCCTGGCTACCGCATCAATGGCCGTCTTGTCACCTGTCAGAAAGTGCCAGCCGGGATAGGCCACATCACCAAAAAATGTGGTTTTGACGTGCGCGGCTGCATCCACTGTCTCAGTCGGGTCGATGCTCACGGCCAGCACGGTAAAGTCGTCGCCGACTTTCAGCCGATTCATGGCCTGCACCGACTTGGCCAGTTCTGGATAGACAACATTTACACACAAAGTCGGGCACTCATAGTAGCCCATCACCAAAATGGCCGGTTTCTGGCCAAAATAATCGCCCAAGGTCACTGCCTGCCCTGTCTCGTCCACAAACTGCGCCTGCAGCGGCAGCGGCGCATCAAGGTTTTGGTCAAACGTCACCGCCAGGGGATCGGGTTTATCCCCAGCGGCGGCGGCCGGCAGGGCAGCCCCGGCCCACAGACCGGCACACAAGACAAGCAGCAGCCAGCGGCGGAACAGTTGCCTCATCATGATCCGGCCTCCGAGGTTGGCGAGGCGTTGGGAGTGGCGTCTGGAACGGCCGTGGGCGTCACAGTTGGCGCCGCCGTCGGCGCCGGAGTGGGCAGTCCATTCGCCAACAACAGAGCCATTGCCCGGTCGATGGGGATGTGGGCCACGCCGGCGTCTTCACTGACCCAGCTGTATTCCTGCAGCCGCGCTTCCTGCGTGGCCTGCAAGGCCCCCCATTCCGCCGACAGCACAGCTTGCAGGCCGGGCGGGGCTGTGGGAACCGGCGTCGTGGTCGGGCCAGGAGGCAATTCCCCGGCATCGGCCAGGAATATCGCCATCAAGCCGCCCATCAGGCCCAGGATAACCACCAGGGACACGATCAACACGCCGCCAAGCAGCGCCACGCGGCGCACGTTAATGTCCCGTTCTTCATGGGACTCACGGTGATGCGGTGCTTCGCTCACGTTCGGCAAAAATCTCCTTTAGGCGCGGGTCTTGCTGCGGCAGCAGCGGGTGTTGGCGCAAATAGTGCAGCGCCGCGCCCAGCCACAGACCACCCAACGCCAATGGTGCCGTCAACTGCAGCCAGTGGATGTGCCAGCCATCAGGATAAAACGCAGGCACCACCAACCAGTAAACATTCACTATCTGGGTTACAAAGATTAAAGGCGTCACAATTCTCAAAATGTGGGTGCGCGGTTCAAAGCCGCTGCCCACCAGCAGGGCAAACGGCACGGCAAAGCCCAACAGCACCACAATCAGCGACACCCACAGCCAGCCATCCTGCTCGCGGCGAATGACCCAGGTGATTTCCTCGGGCAGATTGCCAGACCAGATAACCAGGTATTGGATAAAGGTGAGATAGATCCAGAAGAGCAGGAATCCCAGCAGCAGGTTGCCCAAATCGTAAAAAAGGCCCGGCGTGGCCAGTTCGTCTAGTGGTGATGTACGGCGCAGCCACAGGCTGGCGCCGGTAGCCAGGGCCAGAGCCGCCAGCACCTGCCCGGCGATGACCATCACGCCATAAATGGAAGAAAACCAGCGCGGCTCCAGGGACATCATCCAGTCGATGGCGGCAAAGGAAGCGGTGAAGAGGTAGATGATCAGTCCGGGGGCGCTCAGGCGGCGCGCTTTGTCGCGCAGATCCCAGCTGTCGCTGCTGTCCTGGCGGCGCGACCAGCGCAGCAGCAGCCAGGACATACCCGACCAGATGAGCAGGTAAACGGCCGTGCGCACCATAAAAAACGGCACGTTCAGATACGGCTGCTTATGCTGCAGCAGCGCGTCCTGAGCCACCAGCGACGGCCGTGCCCAGGGATACAGCTCCGGCAGGCCAAACAGCAGCGGTATAAAGAATAACGCCAGCAGCGGCAGCGTCCACACGGCCGCTTCCAAAAAACGGCGCAGGACAAAACCCCACGGCCCGCTGGTGAGGTAATGCATCATCAGCAAGGCCAGGCAGCCCAGGGCCACACCAATCCAGATGACGTAGCCCAGCAAGTAGCCGCGGAAGAATTCAAGCGGGTCGATAAAGAAACCCAGGATGGTAAGCAGCGCAGCAACGACGCCAACGATAAAGGCGATGCGCTGGACGAGGCCGAGGGGTTTGAATTGAACGGCCGTTTCGTTATTCTGACCCATGTAACTGCTCCAAATCTTGCGGCGCTAACTGGTCGGCGGCCGCGTTCTGGCTGAGCTGCAGCGCCCGGATATAGGCGATAATCGCCCAGCGATCGGCCGGGGGCACGCGCGAGCCATATTCAAACATCAGGCCAAAGCCGTTGCTGATCACGTCGAAATAATGGCCGTCGGGCGCGCGGCGCAGGCGGTCACTGTGGTAGGAGGGCGGCGAGGGAAACCCGCGCTGCACAATCATGCCATCGCCGTACCCGTCCAGGCCGTGACAGGGAGAACAATAAATGATGTACTGCCGTTGTCCCTGCTGTAACAGTTCGGCTGTGAGGGGAACGGGCATTGTGGCGATGGGCTGGCCGTTTTCCAGGCCGGTGTAAAGCGGGTCGCTCAGGTCATAGCCATCACGCGGCACGACGTTGGCCGGCAACGGCCGTGCCGACTGTCCATCAGGGAACAACAGGCTGGCCTCCATCGGCTTTATGCGGGCATCATCGCGCATTTCCTGGCTGCAGCCGGCCAGCAGCAAAAACAGCAGAAGGCCCACGGCCGTCCAGGGAGCGAGCCTACGGTTCCACATCGTACACACCCTTTACAGACGGCAGGTTTTGCAAAAACCAGCGTGTGTCTTCCAGGTCGAACTGGTCATCGCTGGCCTGGATGCACAGAAAAAAGCACTCCCGGCTGGCCTCTTTAAAAGCTCGCACGTTAAACACGGGATGGTAAGGCTGGGGCAGACCGTTTAAGGCAAACATCCCCAGGATGGCCGCAAAGGCCGCCACCAACACCGCCAGTTCAAAGGTGATGGGCACAAAGGAGGGCCAACTGTTTAACGGCCGTCCCCCAATGTTGAGCGGGTAATCAATGACCGAGGCATAAAACTGCATACCAAAACCCAGCACCCCGCCGGTTATCAACCCCACCAAAACGATCCAGTACATACGCCGGTGGTGCATCCCCAAAATCTGTGGCAGCCCTTCCACCGGCAGCGGCGAATAGGCATCCATCTGCTCATAACCGGCATCGCGGGCGGCAGCAGCGGCCGTTTTCAAGGCGTCGGCTTCGGCAAATTCAGCCATCAGGCCGTATAGCTCCGGATCGTGTTCGTTCATCGTCAATCCTTGATAATTTCACGCGCGTCGGTCATGCCAACGGCCGTTTCGCCCAGCGACACTTCGCCCACCAGCCCGCGCATCTCCGCCATAGACACCGCCGGCAGGAAGCGGATGAACAGGAACAGCAGCGTGGCAAACAGACCCACCGATCCCAACAGAATCGCCCAGTCCCATACCGTCGGGACATAAATCCCCCAGGACGAAGGTAGAAAATCGCGGTGCAAACTGACAACGACAATAATGAAGCGTTCCAACCACATACCCACGTTGATCACCAGCGACAAAAGGAACAGCACCAGCACGTTCCGCCTTATGCGCTTGAACCAAAACAACTGCGGCACCAACACGTTAATAATCAGCATGGCCCAATAAAACGGCGCATAAGGCCCTAAAAAGCGGTTCTTGACGATAAAAGCTTCGAATTGATTGCCGCTGTACCAGCCAAAAAAGATCTCCGAGAGATAACCGTAGGCGACCAGGACGCTCATGGCCAGCAGCATTTTGGCCATATTGTCCAGGTGCCGCATGGTGATCAGGTCTTCCAGGTGGTAAAACTTGCGCAGCGGCACGGCAATGGTCACAACCATGGCAAAGCCGGAAAATATGGCCCCGGCCACAAAAAACGGCGGTGTGATGGTGCTGTGCCAGCCCGGAATGATGCTAACGGCGAAGTCCAGCCCGACGATGCTGTGCACGGAAATGACCAGGGGGGTAGCCAGGGCGGCCATCAGGTAATAGGACTGCTCATAGCGGTGCCAATGTTTGGCGGAGCCGCGCCAGCCCATCGCCAACACCCCGTAGACAACCTGGCGAAAACGGCCGTTACTCTCATCCCGCAGCGAGGCCAGGTCCGGGATCAGGCCGGTATACCAGAACAGCAGAGACACCAGGCCATAGGTGATGACGGCGAACAGGTCCCACACCAGCGGGCTGCGGAACTGCGGCCATAGACCCTGGGTGTTGGGATACGGGATCATGTAATAAAAGAGCCACGGCCGTCCCAGATGGATCAACGGGAACAACAGAGCGCAGGCGACGGCAAAAAGCGTCATCGCTTCGGCAAAACGGTTCACCGACGTGCGCCATTCCTGCCGCAGCAGCAGCAAAATCGCCGAAATCAACGTCCCGGCATGGCCAATCCCAATCCACCAGACAAAGTTAACAATGGCAAAGCCCCAGGCGACGGGGATGTTAATCCCCCAGATACCCACGCCGCGCACAAACAAATAGCTAACAGCAAAAAGCAGCATCATTAGCCCCGCAAACGTCAGGGCAAAGCCGATCAGCCAGCCGCGCGGCGTCCGCTGACGCAAGACCAGAGCGCTGATCTTGTCCGTAACCGAGGCGTAAGTGTAACCAGGTTCCAGTACCGGTGGTTCTTGGCGTTCAGCTTCCATTAGTCTCCTCTGCCAGGGCCGGGTTGAGGTTGCGCAAACGGGCCAGGTAGCTGGTGCGCGGCCTGGTATTCAACTCAGACAGCAAGCCATAGTTATGGGGCTGCGCCTTTAGCTGCGCCACCTGCGACGACTCATTGTTAATGTCGCCAAAGGTAATGGCCTGCGCCGGGCACACCTGCTGGCAGGCCGTTACCAGGTCGCCGTCCTGAATGCTGCGTCCGGCCTCTTCGGTTGCGATGCGCGCCCGGTTGATGCGCTGAACGCAGTAAGTGCATTTCTCCATCACGCCGCGGGCACGCACGGTAACATCCGGGTTGCGGGCCAGCAATATTAAACTCGGTTCCGACCCGGCATAGTCTAGAAAATTAAAGCGGCGCACCTTATAGGGGCAGTTGTTGGAACAGTAGCGCGTGCCGACACAGCGGTTGTAGGTCATTTCGTTGAGGCCTTCATTGCTATGGGTGGTCGCGGCCACCGGGCAGACCAGCTCGCAAGGTGCTTTTTCGCAGTGCATGCAGGGCACGGGCTGGTGCAGCAGTTCCGGGTTATCCAGGTCGCCTTTGTAATAGCCGTCTACCCGAATCCAGTGCATCTCACGGCCGTTAGCCACGCCCTCTTTGCCCACCACCGGAATATTGTTCTCCGCCTGGCAGGCCACCGTGCAGGCGTTGCAGCCAATACACAGGTTCAGATCGATGCTCATGCCCCAGGCATACCCATCGTAGGTGTAGTCCGGATATAAAGAAGGCAGCTCCGCTTCCGGATGCTGCTCCACAAAACCGGGGTTGGCCAAAAAGGTATCCAGCGAAGCGCTTTGCACCGGGCTGCGCCCCTCCATCACGTGATGGTTTTGTGTGGTGACAAGATCGGCTGTTTGGCCTGTGGGGTCCAGCTGCAGACCGTTTATCACCCAGGGCGCGCCGCTGGTGCGTAAGGCATAGGCATTAAAACCCACATCCTCCCCCACCCGGCCAACGGTAGAACGGCCGTAGCCCAAATGCACCGTCACACAGTCGTCGGCCTGGCCGGGCAGAATCCAGACGGGCGCGTCGATAGAACGGCCGTCAGCCGTCAGCCGGACCACGGCCTCGTTGGCCAGCCCCATTTGCTCGGCGAGGCGCGGGCTGATGAGGGCGGCGTTGCCCCAGGTCAGCTTGGTAAAGGGATGGGGTGTCTCTTGCAGCCAGGAATTATTGCTGTAACGGCCGTCGCCCACCGTATCGCTCGGCCGGAATAGCAGGTACAGGCCTTCGCCCGCGGCGCCAGGCGGCTCGGGCAGCGCCAGGGCAGAGGGGACTCCGTCTGACGGAGCCACGTCGAGCGGGGCCAGCTGCGTGCCGGGAACCACACCGGCCCGCAGCACGTTCTGCCACCAGGCGGCCGCGGCGCTGTCGGCACCCGGCGCACCGCCGGCACTTTCTGAACTGCCCACACTTTCCGCGCCGGTGGCATTTTGCGGGCCGCCCGTGCCGGTTGCGCCGCCTGTATCTTCTGTGGTTTCTGCCCCTGCCGGAGCGCCAGCCGCCTGCCCCTGCCAGTAAGAGGCCACCACGTCAAAAGCCGTGCGCCCGGCAGCGCCCACCATAAGCGCCAGCAGCTCGTAGGCCGAACGGCCGTTATACAACGGCTCGATCAACGGCTGGATGATGGATGCTGTGCCGTCGTAGGCGCGCGCATCGCCCCAGCTTTCCAGGTAATGGGTTTGCGGAAGGTGCCAGGCGCAGCGCACGGCCGTTTCGTCTGCGTACAGTCCCAGATGCACGCTGAGAGGCACGTTCGCCAGTGCCGCAGCAAATTCCAGGTCAGCCGGCGCTGTGTAAACCGGGTTGCTGTCCAGGATGAGCAGCAGTTCGACAGCACCATCGTGCATGTCGGCGGCCAGGGCGCGCAGCCCTTCTGTCTGGCTGCCCGCGTTGCTAGTCGTGCCGGCGGCCACAGGCGGGGTATAGACCACGGTCTGCCCGACATTGCCCAGCCGGGCGTTGAGGGTATGGGCCAGGGCGTGAATGTAATCGGGCTGAGTGACGCCGGCCAATATCAGGCAGCGCCCGGCATGCTGGCGCAAATCATCGGCCACGGCCGTGGCCCACCGCGTAAAAGCCGCCGAGGGTGCCGGACCGGTCGCCACATCCACCCCCAAAGCGGCGGCGACATGGCGGGCAAAGGTCTCTACCTGTGCCGGAGATAACGGCCAGCGGTGATCGGCCATCGAGCCGGTGAGGGTTGGGGTGCTTTCCACCACGTACAGCCGATTCATCTCGGGCGCGTCCTGGCGCACGGTGCGCCGCTGGCTGTAGTCGCGGGTATAAGCCAGGTGGCCGGGCATGTGAAACAAGAAATCGGCATCAAGGGACAGGATCACGTCGGCCTGTTGGAAGCGGTAACGGACTTCTAGCGGCTCGCCGAAGGCCATTTGGGTTCCGGCGTAGGTATTGTCCTGGTTGACCGGGTCGTACTGCCGCCATTGGGCCTGGGGAAAACGATCCAGCACGGCCGTAAGCTGGTCGGCCAGGCTGGGGGAAGTAATGGTGGGGGTAAGAATTGCCAGACCGGCGCCTCCGGCAGCCTGAAGCTGGCCCAGCGCCTGCACAAAAATCTCGTCAAACTCGGCCCAGGTGCGAATACGGCCGTCGCCCAGTACCGTCTGCGAGCGGTCGGGATCGTATAACGAGAGAAGCGACGCCTGATCAAACACGTCGGTTGCTCCCAGGCTGGCAGGATGGTCGGGATTGCCTTCGACTTTGGTGGGGCGGCCCATGTTGCTTTCTACCAGAACGCCGTGCCCGTAGCCGTGTTGCACGTGGGTGCTGGCAAAAAATAACGGCCGTCCCGGCACGAGTTCTTCCGGCTGCTGCACATAGGGCACAATG
>JACKBU010000021.1 GCA_020634395.1 Ardenticatenaceae bacterium
CGACTGGCAGGAACAAAGCGCCGCCGACCTGGGCCACGCGCTGGTGGATGTGCTGGCCTACGTTGGCGATTACCTCAGCTATTACCAGGACGCCGTGGCTACGGAAGCCTACCTGGGCACGGCCCGCCGCCGCGGCTCGGTGCGGCGGCACACGCGCCTGCTGGATTACTGGCTCCACGAGGGCTGCAACGCCCGCGCCCTGGTACAGATCGCCGTCAGCCGGACGGTAGCTTTACCGGCCCGCACGCCGCTGGTCACGCAGGTGGAGGGGGCTACGGCCGTTATCCACCCCGACACGCCCGCTTACGCCCAGGCCGACCGGCAAAACGCCCACTTCTTCGAGACCATGCACACGGCCGTTCTCCACCCCGCTCACAATCAAATCCCTTTCTTCGTGCCCGACGGCGCGGAGCCGATTTTGCCCGCTGGAGCCACTCGCGCCTGGCTGCGCGATGACGGCCGTTCCCTTGCCCTCCGCCCCGGCGACCTGCTCATCTTCCGCGAAATCCGCAATCCAGACAGCGGCGACATCTTTTCCGCCGACACCACCCACCGCCACGCCATTCGCCTCACCCACGTCTGGCCCTATCACAAAGACGGCCAGCACATCGTCGAAATCGGCTGGCACGTCGCCGATGCGCCGCCCTTTCCCCTCGTCCTGCGCCGCTACACCGCAGACCAGGCCGCAGCCGATGTGACCGTCGCCTGCGGCAACATCGTTTTGGCCGATTACGGCCGTTCCGCCTACAAGCTCCTCCCGCCCGTACCTCCTCGGGAGCGCTACCGCCCCCGCCTTACCGGGCGCATCCTCACGTATGCCGAACCTCTGCCGCCCGAATCGCAGCCGCTCAATCAATTCTTGCTGCAAAACCCGCGCCTGGCCATGCCCCAGGTGACACTGTGGCAGCGCGGCCGCCGCCTGCCGGCTCTCCCCGCCGATCTGCCCCTCACCCGCCACGCGCTGCACGAGGCCGGCACGCTGCTGCTCAGCGCCGACGGCCAGCAGGCATTTCTGGAATTGGACGGCCGTCTCCATCAGGCCATCCCCTGGCAAACACGCCGCGAACTGCTCAACAGCAGCCCCTTCGCCCGCGATTATCTGGTGGAAATTGCCGACACGCGCAACGCGCGGCTGCGCTTTGGCTTCGGCGGGCTGGGCGCGCAGCCCGCGCCCGGCGCGCAGTTTGTCGCCCGCTACCGCGCCGGCTGCGGGCCGGTGGGCAACGTGGGCATCCAGGCCATCGCCCATGTCGTCCTGCCGCCGGGCGACGGGCGTGCCGCCCGGATTACGGCCGTCACCAACTTCCTGCCCGCCGTCGGCGGCCAGAGCCGTGAAGATTTGGAAACCGCCCGCCTGCTGGCCCCCGCCAGCCTGCAAACCCAGGCCCGCTGCGTCATCCCCGCCGATTTTGCCGAGGTTGCCCGTCGCTTCCCCGACGTGGCCGAGGCCAGAGCCGCCTGGCGCTGGACCGGTGCGGGGCGCACGGCCGTCGTCCATGTGCGCCGCCGCGACGGCCGTCCCGTGGACACAGCTTTCCGCCGCGAACTGCAGGAATTCATGGCCATCCATCGCCTCATCGGCACAGAAGTGGTCGTGCGCGAGCCGGAAACTGCGCCCGTTTACCTGCGCCTGCAGTTCACGCCCCGTCCGCACGCCGCGCCCAACGCCGTGCGCGGAGCGCTGCGGGCCGCCTTCACCGCCTTCTTCGCTCCGGCCCGCTTCCGCCTGGGACAAAATTTGCACCGCAGCCAGGTCATCGCCCACGCCATGACCGTGCCCGGCGTACAAACTGTCACCCTGGTCCATTTCAGCGCCCAGCCAGAAAGCGCCGGGCCGTACATGGCCGATGAACTGCTTGTGCCCGACACGGCCGTTCTCCACTGCCCGCCCGCCAACCTGATCATCGAAGAGTCTGCCTGATGAGTGAGTCGCCTTTTCAGATAACGGCCGTGCTGCACAGCCTGCCCCCCGTCACCACGCGCATTAACCCGCCCGGACAATCCGTCCTCTCCTACCGGGCCGGCGATTACCCCATCTTTGTAACCCGCATGTTACAAAACCTGCGCACTCAGGCCGTGTTCGATCTGGACAACGCGTCCGCAGCGCCGCTGGCCAATTTTAACATCCTGGCCGGCAACGATTGGACCATCGCCCTGCTGCGCGCCTGGGCGATGGTGGCCGACGTGCTGGCCTTTTACCAGGAACGCCTGGTCAACGAAGGGTACCTGCGCACGGCCGTCGAGCCGCGCTCCGTTTTAGAATTGATTCGCATGGTCGGCTACGAACTGGCCCCGCCCATCGCCGCCACGACCCATTTAGCCTTCGCCGTGGTCGATGACAGCCCGGCCGGGCAGCCGCAGCCGCTGCTCATCCCGGCGGGCACGGCCGTGCAAAGTGTGCCGCCCGCCTTCTCCAGCCACGACGCCGTGAAGGCGCTGGTCGCCGGCCGCGCCACGCCGGTCAGCGGCCTGCCCGTCACCTTCGAGACGACGGCCGATTTGCAGGCGCGCCCGGCCTGGAACACGCTGCCACCGGCCCGCTTCCTCGGCCAGCCCTGGCCCCCCGCCGCCCAGCCGCGCACGCTGCGCCTGGCCGCTCTGCAAACCGGCCTCAAACCGGGCGATGCGCTGCTCATCGTGGGGTCAGACCCGGCGGCCTGGGAAATGGCGCTGGTGGAGGATGTGGAGGTTCAGGCGGCGGCGGGGGTAACGGCCGTTTCCCTGCACCCATCCGTCGGCCACGTTCCTGCCGAGGGCATCTCGTCGCCCGCCTTTTACGCGCTGCGCTGCCACAGCGCCCTTTTTCCCTACAGCGCCGGGACCGTCTTCCGTGACAGCGACAGCGGCTGGTATCCGGCCAACATCGGCCTGCCAAACAAGTCGGTGCGCGCCGCCGCCGCCAACTGGCGCGGCCGCATCTACGTCGCCAGTGGGCAAACGCTCTACCACTCGGGCGATTGGGGCGACAACTGGCAGCCGCTCGGCGGCCTGCCGCCCAAAGAGATTCTGGCCCTGGCGACCAGCCCCGGCGGGGCGCTGGCCGCCGGAACCGATGACGGCTCCGTCTACCTTTCCCCGGATGGCGGCAATGGCTGGACGCCGCTCAGCGGCCCCGGCGAGGTGGAGCCGCCCAAAGGCTGGCGGCGCTTTGTGGACCCCGTGCGCCAGAAGCTGCCCAAAACCGTCATCCGCGCCCTGCTGCATACCGGCGATGAACGGGCCGCCCTGCTGGCGGGCAGCGATAACGGGGTCTTTGGCTACGATGCGCGGCTGGACAGTTGGCGTTCGCTGAACGGCCGTTTCCCCGCCGTCAACCGCGACAAAGGCACAGCCAAACTGACTGTGAACGCGTTAACGGCCGTGGCCGACGGCAAACGCTTCCTCGCCGGGACCACGCGCGGCGTCTTTGCGGTGGAGCCGCTCTTTAACGCCCCTTCCGGCGCAATACTCGCCGCCTTCCTGGCCTTTGTGCTGCTGCTGCCTGCCGGACTGGCCGTCCTCTTTCCCGACGCTGCGCCGGAAGCGACGGCCCAGTTCCAGCCTTATTTCGCCCGGCTAACCGGCCTGCTCATTTTCCTGACCCTGCTGGTCTTTTTGAACTGGCTCCAGCCAACTCGGCTCAAATGGGTGGCCGCCGGACTGGCCTTGCTGCTGTACGGCACGCAGCCCTGGTGGCAGTTGTCGGCGCAGACCACGGCCGTTATCCAGCAACTCCTGGCCCAACTCGGCGCGAAGGCCGATTTGCAGGCCGCCGGGCCGCAGGCTATCAACCCCGTGTCTGTGCTGCTGGTCGCCTTTATCGCCGCCAACTTCCTCTTTGCTGCCCTGATGCAGGTGCCCGGCCTGGTGCATAAAACCTTTCCCCAAAGCCATCCCCAGGCAGAGGAACCGCAGATTTTGGCTTTGCTGGCGCACGGCCGTCTCGTCTATGCCGGGACCAGCCAGGGTTTGTTTACCCTAGAAGCGCTGCCCGACTGGCGCACACGCCTGCGGCGCTGGCTGCGGCGGCTGGCGCTGGGCGAGGAACCGGAACCGCTGACGGCCGTCTCCTTCTGGCTGCCTATTGACCAATCGGCGGCCGAACCGGCGCGGGTGGTGACGGCGCTGGCCCTGGACGCCGACGGCCGTCTGGTGGCCGGAACCCAGACCGGCGCAGTGTACGTGCGCCACGCTGAGGAGTGGCGGCGCGAACCCCACGTTGGCCTGAGCCACGTCAGCGCCCTGGTGAATGCCGCCGGGACGCTGCTGGCGGCCGGTACGGCCGTCGACGCCGCCGCCGAAGCGCGCTGGGCGCTGGCCCACCTGCGCGCCGGGCAGGTAGACCTGGACCTGCGCCAGCCAACCGGCGCTCCCGGCCCCTACGCCGTCGTCGTCGATGCGGAGAGCGCCGCCTTGCTCACCATCACCGGGACGGAAGTGCCAACAAGCCAGGATGCGCAGAACCGCGTGCCCCTGGTGCGGCTGACGGTGGCGGAAACGGCCGTCTTACCCAATTTTGATCGCGCCGCCGCCCGCCTCTACTGCCAGCCGGAGCGCCTGCCCCTGGCCGATGACCAGTTCCGGCCGCAGCCGGTGGACGGGGCGGAGATTTGGCTGGACGGCCGTTTCACCGGGCTGGCGGGCCGGGTGTTGGCGGTAGCCGGCACGGCCGTGCGCGGCGGCCACGCCAGCGAACTGGCCACGGTGCAGCGCGCCGAACCGGGCGAAACGCAAACCCGGCTTGTGTTGGACGCGCCGCTGCGCCACGCCTACGTGCGCGAGAGCGTGACGATTTACGGCAACGTGGTGGCCGCCAGCCACGGCGAAACGGTGCGCGACGAAGTCCTGGGCGAAAGCGATGGCTCGATTGCCAACCAGCGCTTCAGCCTGCGCCGCCCGCTGGCTTATCTGCCTGGCCCCACCGGCGATTACGTCAGCAGCCTGAGCGTGCAGGTGAGCGGCATCCCCTGGCAGAAAACAGTCACACTACTGGACCAGCCGGCCGACGGCCGTGTCTACATGGTGCGCCGCGACGAAAACGGTCGTACCCTCCTCATTTTTGGCGATGGGCGGCAGGGGGCGCGGCTGCCCACCAGCCGCGAACGCCTCACGGCCGATTACCGCGCCGGGGGCGGGCCGGCGGGCAATTTGCCGCCCGGCAGCCTGACGCTGCTGCCCGCGCGCGCGCCGCGCCTGAAATCGGTCAACAATCCGCGGCCGGCGCAGGGCGGCCAGCCCGCCGAACCGACCGGCGAAGCGCGGCGGCGCGCCCCACAGCGGCTGCGCGCCCTGGGGCGCATCGTGGCGCTGCGCGACTTTGCCGACTTTGCCGCCGGTTTTCCGGGGGTGGGCAAAACGGCCGTAAACCTGCTGCCCGGCGGCAAGCGGCTGCAGCTGGCTGTCGCCCCGCGTGATGGGCGGCCGCTCCCGGCGGATGATCCACTGCTGGGGCAGTTGGCGGAGGCGATAACGGCCGTGCGCGTGGCCCAAACGCCACGGGTGACGATACGGCCGTTTGAGCCCGTGCCGGTAACCCTGGGACTGGCATTGTTTGTAGAAACGCACCTGCTGGCCGACGAGGAAGCCCAAAGGAAGGTGCGCGAGGCGGTAATTGGCCGGCTGCTGCAAGAGTTTGGTTTTGCAGCACGCGAATTGGGCCAACCGCTGACGGAGGCGGAACTCTTTAAGGTAGTGCAGGGTGTGAGAGGGGTAACGGCCGTGTCGATTACCCATCTGCAAGCAGGGCAACAGGCAACCGCTGACGGAAAACGGTTAACGGAAAACGAAGTGCGCTGGTACCAACTGCTGCAGTTAAGTCCGGCGATTGATCTGGAGATACGTCAATGAGCGAATCACTCCCCGAGCCGACCGGCGAACGCCTTTATAACCTGCTGCCCGCCCTCTACCGGCGGCGGGACGCCGCAAGCGGACAGCCCCTGCGCGCCCTGCTGGCCGTCATCGAAGCGGAGATGGACCGCCTGGAAAGTGATATCGAGGCCGCGTATGATAACTGGTTCATCGAAACCTGTGATGAGTGGGTAGTGCCTTATCTGGCCGACCTGGTAGGCATCGACGACCTGGTGGACGGTGTGCTGCTGCCCGGCCAGCGGCGGCGGGTGGCCAATCAGTCAGCCTATCAGCGGCGCAAGGGACTGGCCGCCGTGCTGACGCATGTGATCCACGATGTGACCGGCTGGCATGCCTATGCTGTGGAAACGGGACGGCTGGCCGCGCGCACGCCTGACGTGCGCCTGGTGCAGCCCGGACACGGCGGCACGCTGGATTTGCGCCAGGCGGCGCACGTGGCCAGCCTGGGCACGCCATTTGACACGGCCGTGCGCACGATGAATTTGCGGCGTATCGAAGCCGGGCGGCACGGCCGTTCCCGGTCCGGCCGCCCCCACCTGAACGCCATTGCTCTGTTTTTGTGGCGGCTGCCCAGCTTTCCCATCCGCTATGCGCAGGCGGGCGTTTCGCCGCGTGTGCTGCGGGGCGAAAACACCCGCCACTTTACGTTTGATCCGCTGGGGCGCGATGTGCCCTTGTTTGTTGATCCGGTAACGCCGGAGGACATCGACCAGCCGCTGCGGCCGGAGCATTTCCCGCTGCCGCTGACGCGGGCTATGCTGGCCGCCGACCTGGAACGCCCGGAGCCGCGTCTGTATGGGCCGGAAAAGAGCGTGGCGGTGTGGGTGAACGGCCGTCTCCTGCCGGCCACGTCCGTGATCAGCGGCGATATGGGCCTGGGCACGGCCGTGTGGCTGCCGGTGTTGGCCGCGCTGGGCAAAGAGGCGGTCATCGACGTGCGGCGCGGGCAGATCATGCTGGCCAATTATGCTCCGAGGGAGGGGGTGACGGTGACGTATGCCGTGGGCTTTAGCAGCAGTTTGGGCTGCGGGCCACACGGCCGTGTCCTCCAGCCAGAAATCCCGCCGGACACGCTGCTGATTGAGGTGCGCCACGACAGCCCCGAAACCATGCCCTTCGCCGCCGACGCGGGCCACCTGCGCCCTGTGCTGGCGCGCTCGCTGGCCGAGGCGCTGGCTGCCTGGGACGCATTTTGCGCGCATCAGGTTGATCATCCGTGCGCGGTGGTTCGCTTTTTGGACAGCGCCATTTACCAGGAAGAGGCGCTGGTGGTGAACCTGCCCAGCGGCAGCCAGCTCACCATCGAAGCCGCGAATGGACTGCGGCCGGTAATCCAGGCCGAATCGTGCCGGATTGGGCCGCCGCGCCTGGGACTGGAGAGCCTGCCAGAAGCGGTGGTGTATGATCGCCGCCTGCTGCTGAATGGGCTGCTGCTGGCGTGCCCACTGCAAGGGGCGGCGCTGGGCGGCGGCAAACTAGACCTGGCGCTAACCCGCTGCACGCTGCCGGGCGGGCTAGATTTGCAGGCTGCGGGGATGACGCTAAACGTCAACGGGCGTGACGTGCTGGTGGGGGACGTGGCGCTGGCGGCAGAGAACGGCCGTCTCTCGGTTAAGGACAGCATTGTGGACGGCCGTATCGCCACGGACCAGGCGGCCGAACTGGCGCGGGTGACGGTGCTGGGTAGCGTGGCCGCCGGGCGGCTGGCGGCGTTGGACGATGCCATCGTCGTGGGCAGGCTGGCGGCCGACAGCGTGGATGAAGGAGCGCTGCACCATAGTTATGTGGGATGGCTGGCGGCGGAGATGGCGGCGGAATTTTGTGTGGTGGGCAGGGAGGAACGGCCGT
This sequence comes from Ardenticatenaceae bacterium, assembly GCA_020634395.1. Classification (GTDB taxonomy): domain Bacteria; phylum Chloroflexota; class Anaerolineae; order Promineifilales; family Promineifilaceae; genus Leptovillus. Next base: position 7,696 of record JACKBU010000021.1, read on the forward strand.
TTTTCGTTTCGCGCCGCGCCGCCCACCCGGAATTTGCCCGGCTGGACACGGCCACCTCAGGCAAAATTCGGGAAGGGGCCAGCAACGGGGCGGAGATGGGCGCATTTAACAACCTCCATAACTTCCAGCGGCGCATTAATCTGGCGCACGTACTGCCGGATTATGTGCCGTTGGGGCAGGCGGTGGGCGTTTTTTACGAGACTTAGGAAGAGAGTGGGACACGGAAGGATGCGGATTTTTGGCTCTTTAGGAATACAGGGGGTTGACGCTTGATGAAGCGTGATGCGTGATGCGTGACCGGAGAGGTTTCACGCATCACCATCAGGGCAGACCCCACGAAATCCCAAAGACCCTTACCGCTTAAAGCGCAGTCAAACAGGCCAATCGAGGTAATTCATGAAAGGGGACTTTTCGCGCAACACGTACAATCCAAAGAGGCGATATCGCAGTGTGCGGATGCAGCAGGGACGGCCGTTGCTGGATGCGGACTGGAACGAGCAAGCCGACATTCTGAATGCGCAGCAAAGCCAGGGCTTCCGCCGCATGATTGGGCAGCATGGCGGCCTGGAGGATGGCTTTTTGCTGACGGGGAGGGATACGACGGCGGAACGGCCGTCGCTCTTCTTGCAGCCCGGCAGCTACTTTGTGGAGGGGGTTTTGTGCGAACTTGACGGCGAGGACGCCATCCCTCTGGCGGAACAACCATATTTCCCCGGCGCGGCCGACCACCTGACGACGGCGTTGGGAAAGACAGAGCAGGCGCTGCTGTACCTGATGGCCTGGGAACGGGGTGTAACGGCCGTTGAAGACCCTGAACTGATCGAACCGGCGCTGGGCGGCGCGGACACCACCACGCGCACGCAGGTGGTCTGGCAGGTGCGGGCGCTGCCGCTGGCCCAGGCACCCGAACCAGGGGAAGACGTGGCCGGCTGGCCCGAATGGCAAGCGCTACTTAACAAGCTGCCGCCCGCCCTGACCATTACCAGGGGTTACAATCTGGAGAATGAACTGTACCGCCTGGAAATCCACGACGCGGCGCAGGGTGATGCCCCGGCGACCTGGAAATGGTCGCGGGAGAATGGAGCCATCGCCTTCGCTTTACAGTCGGAAGCGCTGGTGGTGGAGGGGCAGCAGGTGGACGTGGCCCTGGTGGCGCGGCCGGGGCTGCAAGCGCAGTTGGCGGAGGACGACCGGGTGGAGCTGACGTGTAGGACGTGGGAATTGGACGGCCGTCCCGGCCTGATGGCGCGCATCGAGACGTACTTGGAAGCCAGCGAGGATGAAGCGGTGCAAAAACTGCGCCTGGAACTGGCCGCCGCTGCCCAGCCCGCAGACCTGGACGTGTTGCAGGAGGCAGCGGAGCGCCCCCTGCTGCGCCGTTGGGATCAGCGCCCGGCAGACGAGGGAACGGCCGTCTTACCGCTGCCGCCGGGCGAGGCTGTGGCGCTGGAACGCGGCATCATGGTCCTCTTCCCGGCGGATGAAAGCTACCAGAGCGGCGACTACTGGCAGTTTGTAATGCGCAGCGAGGATAAGCCGGGCAGCCAGATGACCGTGACGCAGTGCGGACCGGCGCGCTGGCTGGTCCCGCTGGCGCTGCTGCACCGGCGCGAACAGGAATGGCAGCTTACCGACTGCCGCCATACATTCCAGTCGTTGACCGACGTGTTTGCCCGGCTGCAGCTGCTGGATGCAGACTTGCAGGCAACAAAGGCGGCGCTGGCCGCCCTGCACACGGAAACGGACGTGGAGGATGAGGAGCAGGAGGATGAAATCACGCTGCTGCAGCGGCAGGTGGCCGAACTGCGGGCAACAGTCAACCAGTTAGCGGGAAGGTCAGACGGCCGTATTGTGCGCACGTATCGTTGCCAGCAGGAGTTGGACGTGGGAGAGGTGGTGGCCAATTCGCCGACGGAGGATGGCTACGTGGTGCGGGCCGGACCGGAGGCAGCGCCGCTGGGTGTGGTGGCGCCGCGCCCGGACGATTTTGCCGCCGACGAATATGTGGTGGTTTTGCGTGGACCGGCGCTGTGCCGGGTGCGCGGTCCGGTGGACAGCGGCGATTTGTTGGCCTCGGCCGAGACGCCGGGGCATCTGGAAAAGGCAGGGTTATGGACACGCTGGTTCCAGCCAGAGCGTATCCTGGGGCGGGCTATCGACATTTCGACGACTCAGGATTTTGAGTTGATTGACGTGTTTGTGATGAGAGGGGATTAGGGGTTCAGGAGTGGGGCGGGCATTGGTCCGGCGATTCCATTCCTCAGCCGCCCATTTTTTGCCGAAACAACCCGATTTGTTGATAATGCGGCGCGTTGGGAGCCGGCAGATGCAACACGCGTGCCTCCCAAATATCAATGTCAAGGTGGATAACATGGACGAACAGACGGTGGAAGTCATCAATCGGGTGCTGCCGATTTTGCTGCTGTTGTTTTTGGGGTATTGGACGCGGCGATCTGGTTTTTTGAGTGAATCGGTGATGGAGGGGCTGCGCAAGATTGTGGTGAATCTGGCGCTGCCAGCAGTGCTGTTTCTCTCGTTTTTGCAGGTGGAGCTAAAGCTGTCTTACGTGGCGATTTTTGTGACGATTTTCCTGCTGTGTGTGGCCTTGTATGCGATAGGACGGCCGTTGGGCGCGCGCCTGGCCCCGGAGCATCCTTATTTCCCTTTTTTGATGACCGGGTTTGAGTATGGCATGTTGGGCATCAGCCTGTTTGGCAGCGCGTATGGGCTGGAGAAACTGGGCTACATCGCCGTGATTGGCGTGGGGCATGAATTGTTTATCTGGTTTGTGTTTTTGCCGCTGCTGCTGCGGGCGCGTGATGGGCGGCAACGGCCGTCTGACCTCATCCGCTCTTTCCTGTCTGCACCGGTTATCCTGGCCATTTTGGCCGGCATTGGCCTGAACCTGCTGGGCCTGAAAGAGGCGCTGCCCGCCTGGCCGGTGACGGGCGGCGTGCTGGCGGCGATGGAATTCCTGGGCAGCCTCACCGCGCCGCTTATTTTGCTGATCGTGGGGCACGGCATCCAGCTGGACCATTCCGGGTTGGGTGATGCGGCGCAGGTGGTGGCCGTGCGCCTGGGTATTCTCATTCCCTTGGCGCTGCTGTTGAATGCTCTATTGATTCGGGGGGTATTGGGGCTGGAGAAGGGGTTTGAAACGGCCGTGTTCACGCTGCTCATTCTACCCCCGCCTTTCATTATCCCCATCTTTATGCGCCAGGATTTGCCGCAAGAGAAGCACTACGTCAACAACGCGCTGATGCTCTACACGCTGGTCACGGTCGGCGTGTTTGTGGTCTACTTTGTGCTGAATCCGTAAGGTGCAAGGGAAAGCCCCAGGGCTTTAGGGAGGTTTAAGAAGGATGTAAAAAGGATGATCGAAGGATGATCGAAGGATGAAGGGTGGATCCATAACCAGTGAGCCAGCGGCAAGCCCGAAATGCGGTCCTGGCCTGCTGTTGGGTCGGGTAAACGTTCCGGGCATCGGCCGGGGAGAGCGTGTGCCAGCGCGCGGCGATTCTTGTTACAATGGCGTTGTTGGGGAGGAATGGAGAGGGAAGGAAGGAAGGGAAACGGCCGTTTCCCCGGCTAACTTGGGATTGGCAAGCAGGGTGTGGGGCGCAGCAACACCACAGAAAACGCGAGGATAACCAACAGCACAATGGCAATGACAATACCGAGCAGAAATTTCGTTGAACCGGGCATGGTTTGGTTTCCCTTACGCCTGAAAGCGTCGTTAATTATTGCGCAGTGCCGCCAATGTTTCTTCATCAAATGGATTGCTGCCTGCTTCCAGGGCGGCAATCCACGCTTCGCGCAGAGCAATCTCTTCCTGATCGTTATCGTTTTCTGTTTGCCAGATGATGTAGGCGTTGAAGTCTTCAATGGCGCCCTCAAAGTCGCCTGTCAAGGCTTTGGCTAAACCACGGCTATCCTGATAACTGCCATGTTCAGGTTCCATGGCAACGGCCGTTTCGCAAGCAAACATGACATCCTCAGCCAACCCCCATAAACTGGCATTCCAGCAGAGGTTGTTAAGGTGTCGAGCAGGGATCGTGAACTCGGGTAATTCGGCAATGACAGATTTATAGACATCCAAGCCGAAGCGTGCTTGTTCTTGATTTTCACAGAGATGTAGTAGGAATTCTGCATTGTTAATAAGTCTGTTGGCGACATCTACTTTGTAATCTGTAGGAACATCTAGCGTCAGAATAGTTAGTAAATTTTGCACGGCCGCTTCGGGTTCATTTAGTTCTTCATAAGCCATGGCTATATTGAAGATAGCATCAGCATTATTCGGGTTAATCGTCGTGGCCTGCTCCCAATCGCTAGTGGCGTTTTCAAAATCAGCCTGGATAGCGTAGGTATATCCGCGCACAAGATAGTAGTATTGAGCCATTAGATCTTCGTCAGCCAATAAAATGGCTTCTGACAGATCAGCAAAGGCATCCTCCATATTTTCCAGATACAAGTGTGCTACTCCACGACCAAAATAGGCAAATCCATTTTCAGGATCAGCTAAGACTTGCTCTTCAAAGGTCTTTAGCGACATTTCGGGAGCAGCTTCAACACCTTTTTGCAGAAGGGTAAATGCTTCTTCAAATTCACCGGCTTCATAGCTGTTTTGGGACGAAACGAGTTGAGAATTTGCCCAATCACTCTCTGTGACAGCCTCGCTTTCACTTTGGTCCAGATTGATCATGAAAATTGCGTGCAAAAGTGTCTCAATCTCTTTTCCAAATTCATCAAAAACCATTTGCGGGGTATACCCGCCGGGTGTCCCCACACTGATACTGGCCCAATAAAGAACGCCATCGCCCAACAGGAACCCATCAAAGACAGATTGACCATTATCATACTGGTCGGCGTAAAGGACATACTCCGTGTCATAAACCAGAGTAGGCTCAAGTGGAAATGCCGAGGCGTATAAAATCTCATTTTCAAAGAGCCATTCGACGATTTGATCCATCTTAACATTGGCCGCACCCTTAAAAATGCAGTTGATGGCCACATTAGGGCTTATGCTCCAACTGACCCCCAAAAAGGTGCGGCACAACCGATTCTCCCATTCTAAGTCTGCGCCTTCTACTTGCCACTCAATGATGCCCATATCTTGAGTGAGTAGATTTAACTGCGGCGCTGTTACCAAATAATCCAGATGGAATGGCTCCGATGATATGGAAGGGGTTGTGGGAGTGGGGCTGGGGAGCGGTGTTGGAGTAGTGGTTGGTTTGGGTGTGTTTGTGGGTAATGGTGTGGCGGTGTTGGTTGGCTGTGGCGTGAATGTGGGGGAGGGAACGGCCGTTGCCGTTGCCGTCGGCGCTACAGTATCAGTTGGCACTACTTCAACGGTGGCCGTGGGTTGTTCCGCCGTTGGCGCACAGCCAACAACCAACAAAATGCCCATAACAATCGTGATAATGCGAAAGGTTTTCATGATTTCCCCCTGGTAAACACTTTCTAGGTCATCATCTCGTTGGCTATGTCGCGCAGCCGAGCAGTCCAAAGAGCATCAGAACGATTAACGGAATGGATGGATGTGGTTTCATGGCAGCCTCCTTTGTCAGGATAAAGACCCGAAGGGTTTTCTGAAACCCTTCGGGTCTGCCGGGGACTCAATCGTTTGCCGCATTTGCACGGTAACAACCAGAGCCAGGCCTAGGGACAATAAGTAGACAGCCCCAAAAATGGTCATGAAGCCGCTGTTCAGCGTGTAGACCAGGACCAGGAAAACGAGAAAGAGGATGGCTTGCACGGCCGTCCACACCTTCAGCCACTTCACCCGCCCTAAATCCGTGCTTTGCCGCTGCGCCAGCGCCGCCAGCCCGCCAAAATAGAGGGCGAGGAACAACATCTCCAGCGGACTCATAAGCTGGGCGAACCAGTCGGGCGGCGTGACGCCCTCCCAAAAATTGATCCACATGGGCAGCGGCCACAGAACCGCCACGCCGTCGAACCAGATGAGCAGATCGAGGGCAATGTGCATCGTCATGCCAATGCCTAGGCCCAATCCCAGGTTGCCCAGGCGCGGCCGTTTGGCGATGATGGCGATGAGTTGAAAAACTGTGATAACGGCCGTAACCGTAAACAGACTGTGGGTAAAGGTGCGATGCAAGCCCGCAGTTGGGCTGCCGGTAACTGTGGCCACGGCCACAGCCAGGTTATCGGCGTCGGGCAGCAAATTGCCCAGGACAATGCCTAAAACCAGCCATTCAGAAGCGGGCGTCCACTTACGAGTGACCACACCAACGATGCCGTGTATTCCTGCTTGCGCCATGATTAGCCCCCTTTCGATAGGTAGGAAACGAAGCGGTTTCTCAATTGCCGCCCCGTTTACTGATAGGATAAGGCCCGTTTCTGCTCATCTCAAGCCAGTATCTACCAATTTTGGTAAGTGGCGGCAGTGGAAGGAGAAACTCAATTTTCGTTTCCTTTATGGTAAACTTTTCCCAATTCAGCGCACTCATTTGAGTTGTTGTGTGTCAATGACTGCGTTTACGTTTCGCGCAAAACCCCAGGAAATTCATAACTCTTTTCATCTTGCACACTACCCTTGAAAGGCCTGATGGTGTCCTCCAGCGATTGTTCTAATGAAAATATGGGCTGCCAGCCTAACTCGCGCTTGATTTTGTCGGTGTTGTAAGCCTTATCCACGTGAAATACCTCTGATTGATTGATGCCAGGATTGACCTTCAGCCTGTCCAAAAGCCGCACCATCAAGTCAAATGGAACAAGGAACCTGTCTGGGAAAGGGAACACAGGCGCTTTTTTGCCCATCAAGGCCATCACCATTTTCATGAAGGAGATCATGTCTGCATTTTCGGTGGTGACGATGTACCGTTCTCCGGTACGGCCGTTTTCCAGCCCCAACACCACCGCTTTCGCCACATCACGCACATCCACAAAACTGTTAAGGGTTGTAATCATCGGGCAAACGGGCAGCCAGCGGATACCCTGAAGTACCTTCGCAATGCGTGGCGATCCCGGTCCCAAAATGACACTTGGATTGAAGATCAGGCTGCGCATACGATGGGCATAAGCCTGTAAAACCTGTTCTGCTCCCAGTTTGCTGTAGCCATAGGAGTCGGTTTGGCGTTTCCATGCCAGGTCGGGCATCATCGTTTCATCGGAAAGCTGGCCGGGCCGGCGCCCGATGGCCGAAATGGAACTGATGAACAGGAAATTGCGGCAACCGCACGCTAATGCAGCCTGTGCCAAATTTTCAGTGGCAACTTTGTTTGCCTGATAGACATTTTCGGCGTCCCCTTTTTTGAATGAAACCAATCCGGCGCTGTGAATGATGGTGTCCACACCTGCAAGCGCAGCCATGAATAAATAAGGGTGCCTTAAATCGCCAGAGATCAGTTTTACTTGTGGGATGGATTCGATCTTGAGCAAGGTGCTGCGCGGTTTAAGGTCCAGCACACGAATTTCCGCCTGGGGATCATGGGTGTGAATGGCCTGGACGATGTATTGCCCCAGAAAGCCGCAGCCACCGGTTACGAGATAGGTTCGGCTTGTCATATGAGCTCCCCTTTTAGAGGGTAACGGCCGTTCTCGGTAGGAGAACGGCCGTTTCTTTCCCCACCACCTCAATCATTTACTGCGATTACCGGGAGATACAACGTATGCAGCACCAGGGTGGATTCCCCATATGCATACAGTTCATAAACCTCATCGGTGTCCTGATCTGCTTGGTAGATCACCCAGTTATTGTCGCTACTGATTTTGGAATATCCCACATTTCCGCCGCTGGTTAACATGCCATTGATCTTGATGGGCGCAGCGCCTGCATCAATGGGTACACTGTACAGTTCATTAACCCAGTGTGCATCCTGATCTGCTCTATAGACCACTTGGCTGCTGTCGGCACTGATTTGGAAGGAATGAACTTTGCCGTCACTGACCAATGACCCATTGAGCTTTATAGGTGCAGCACTACCATCAACTAGTACACTGTAAAGTTCACCAATTTCATCTGTTTCCTGATCGGCATGATATATTACTCGACTACTGTCGTTACTGATTTGATATCCTAAAACATCGCCGCCACTGGTCAGCGTGGTATTAAGCTTAATGGGCAATGCACTGCCATCAATGGGTACGCTATAAAGTTCAGTCACATATTGCACCTCTTGGTCCGCGCGATAGGCTACCCGGGTGCTGTCGGCGCTAATTTGGAAGTCCTTTACTTCACCGCCAGTGACCAGCGTATCATTGAGTTTAACAGGAGGCGTACTTCTATCGAGAGGCACACTGTAAAGTTCTGCATTACTCATATAGTCATAGTCAGCGATGTAGACAACACAACCGTTGTCAGGACTGATCTGAAAAACAGCGTTTAACGAGCCTCCGGGGCCAAGTGGATCATTGAGCTTGATGGGTGCAGTACCTCCTTCGATAGGCACGCTGTAGAGCTCCGTGATATAAGACATCATACTATCTTTGATACTGTAGACCACCTGGCTGCCATCAGCACTGATTTGGAATTGCACAACCTCACTTCCACTGGGCAGTGTGCTGTTAAGCTTGGTGGCGGGTGTACTACCATCAAGGGGGACACTGTATAATTCATCCAAACCAACAGTGTCTTGGTCGGCGCGATAGATGACATATTGGCTATCGGCACTGATTTGGAAAGAACTCAGAGAATGTCCACTCGGCATAGAGGTGTTAATCTGAACGGGAGGAGCACTACCGTCAATAGGTACGCTATAAAGTTCAAGCACATAATCATTATTCTGATCTGCTTGGTAAACCACCCGGCCACTATCAGGGCTAATTTGATAGCCATAAAACACACCATATCCGCTAACCAAGGGGCTGTTGAGTTTGACGGGTAAAGTGCTGCCATTGATGGGCACGCTGTAGAGTTCAAACACATCATCCGTATCCTGGTCTGTGAGGTAAACGACTTGACTGCTGTCGGCACTGATTAGAAAATCTTCCCGTACTTCCTGGCCAAGGATCAACGGTGTGTTGAGTTTTGTGGGCAAAGGCCAACCGTTAACGGGCACGCTGTAGATTTCATTGACGCCGTCTATATCTTGGTCGGCAATGTAGACGACCCGGTTGCTGTCGGCACTAATTTGCGAATTTAGCACGTCCCCAACTAGAGCCTGAGACAAACCGAGTTGAATGGGAGAAGTACTTCTATTTATCGATACACTAAAGAGTTCTACGACGTAATCGGTGTATTCGTTGGTGAGGTAAACTACCTGGCTGCTATCGGGGCTAATCCGGGAAGACCAGGGACTGATAACACCTCCAGTGGGCAGTGGATCATTGAGCTTGATAGGCGGCAAGCTGCCATCAAGTGGCACACTGTACAGGCCAGTATTGTCGGCGGTGAAAACTACCCAACTGCTGTTGGCGCTAATATCGATAAAGACTGGGTTAACCAACGTACCGTTGAGTTTGGTGGGCGGGAGGCTGCCATCAAGGGGGACACTGTACAGCTCAAATACTTCGTCGGTACTTTGGTCAGCGACATAGACCACCCGACTACTGTCCTCTGAGATTTGGAAATTCCAGGTGACATCACCCTCGCTGGGCAGCGTGCTGTTGAGTTTAACAGGCGGCGTACTGCCATTGAGCGGCACGCTATACAGTTCATCCATCATGTCGATATTCTGGTCGGCGCGGTAAACCACGTGGCTGCTATCGGCGCTGATCTGGAAATAGTCTACATTGCCGCCGCTGGTTAATGGGCCGTTGAGTTTAGTAGGCAAAGCGCTGCCGTTGATAGGCACCTGGTAAAGTTCAGCAACGTTGTCTGTATCCTGATCGGCCCCATAAACAACCTGGCTGCTATCCGCACTGATTTGGAAGTTCCAAAGTACGTCACCGCCACTGGCCATTGGCCCGCTGATCTTAACGGGCGAAGAGCTGCCATCAATAGGAACGCTGAAGAGTTCATCAATATCGTTTGTTTCCTGGTCAGCGTGATAGATAACCCGAGTGCTGTTGGCGCTGATTTTGAAATTTCCATTTACATCGCCTTCGCCGGGTAGTGAGGTGTTCAGCTTGATGGGTGGAACACTGCCATCGATGGGCAAACTGTATAGCTCATGTACATCAACTATGTCCTGATCGGCCTCGTAAACAACCCGGCTGCTGTCGGCGCTAATTTGGAAATTGCCTACACCTCCACCGCTGGGCAGTGTGGTATTGAGTTTAGTGGGCGGATTGCTGCCATCGATGGGCACACTGTACAGTTCATCAATATTTTGCGCATCTGGGTGAGCGACGTAGATCACTCTACTGCTGTCGGCACTGATTTGGTAGAAGTCTCTGACACTGCCTCCGTAGTCCAGCGGAATGCTGAGTTTTGTGGGTGGAGCACTACCATCAATGGGCACGCTGTAAAGGTCGTTACCACCATGATAAACAGTGTAGACGACCCAATGACTATCGGCGCTGATTTGAATTCTCTCCACATCACTTCGGCTGTCCAACATTTCAGTAAGTTTGGTTGGTGGTGCGCTGCCATCGGTCGGCACGCTGTACAAGTCCATGACTCCTTCTGTGGTATGGTCGGCATTGTAGACAACCCAGTTGTTATCCGGGCTGATTTCAAAGCGCCAGATATCTCCACCGACAGACTGAATATTGCTGAGTTTGATGACGCTGTTTTCTGCCTTGGTGGGCGTGAAGGCAATCCATCCGAAGATTGTCATCACAATGGCGACAATAATGGCTAGCCTGAAACTGGTTTGAAAACGAACTTGCTTGTGCATTTTGGCTCCTTTTTGAAACAGGTGGATAAAGGCCGTTCTCGATGGGAGAACGGCCGTCTCCCCAAAGGACAGAAACAACACTGATCATTTATGCCCCATCAACAGCAAAGGGCCGGTCAGATAGCCTATGACTTCGCACCCAATCCTCCAAGCAGGGTAATGTCACGGGACACCGCCGTAACATGGCGCTTATATCGTCGGTTTGATCCCCTCTATCAAAGAGAATGCTCACCTCTATATAAAATACATTTTATGGTCTGCGACAGTTCGGTATTCGTGTGCGATTTTGTGCGGTGATCTGCGCGAGCAGGCGTTCAAAAACGGCCGTTTTTCAGGTACAATGCTCCTATGACCGCCATCACTCAGGAGGAACTGCAAACGGCCGTTCATGCGGCCCTGGTGCAATGGGGCAAACCGGCAGAAAATCAGACGTTACCGCTTTCTACACTACTGCTCGTCCAAAATCAGCTTGCCTCCATTCAAAGCGCCCTGCCATTTGGGCGGCGGTATGCCGTTGACCGTGTCCTTCTGGACAGCATTGATCTCCTGGCCGAACAAGACGAAGCCGGCGCAGTTGTGCTGCGCAGCCGGTTCCTGGATGGCAAAATCACCCGGCAGGTTGCTCAGGAAATGTACGCCAGCGTTGACCAGGTCAATCGCTGGCAGCGCGCCGCCATCGAGTCCTTAACCCAACTTCTCTACCATCAGGAAACAAAGCTGCGCACAGAATTAATCCAGGCCCTGGAGACCAGCCTACCCCCCGCCTCTTACAGCCAATTTTTTGGTTTTAGCCAGATTCGACAAATCGTCGCGGCCCAGCTCGCGCAGGAAACGGCGCCCTGGATCATTGCTCTGACGGGCATCGGTGGCATTGGCAAGACAAGTCTGGCGGATTCGGTGGTGCGGGAAGTGCTGCCCAGTCTGGCCTTCAAACGGATTTGCTGGCTGCGTGTCGAGCAGCAGCAGTTCAGCGGCGCGGCGCTGCCGCCGGAACGCGCCTATCAAGGCTTACTGTCGGCGTTAGCTAATGCTTTGTGGCCCGGCACAGCGCACGGTCAACCGGATGCCCACCTGGAAGCACGCTTATGCCAAAAACTAAAAGCCGCCCCCCATTTAATCATCATCGACAACCTGGAAACCGTGGCCCACGTCGATTATTTTGCCGCTAAGCTCCTGGCTTTTGTGGAGCCGACCCGCTTTTTACTCACCAGCCGCGCCCGGCCGTCCGGCGGAACGGCCGTTTACACCCACACCTTACACGAACTGCCCTTCAGCGACGCCGCCGCGCTCCTGCGCCACCACGCCCAACTCACTGGGCTGCCAGAACTGGCCGCCGCCGATACGGACACCCTGCAAGCCATCTACCAGGTCACAGGCGGCAATCCGCTGGCCCTGAAATTGGTGGTGAGCCTGACGGCCGTTCTGCCCCTGCCCCAAATCCTGGCCGATCTGAACCAAAACCGGGCCGGCCCGATTGAAGATTTATACCGGCACATTTACTGGGAAGCGTGGCAAACGCTGACGCCCACCGCGCAAACACTGCTGCTGGCCATGCCCCTGGTAGCCGCTTCCGGCGCCCCACCAGAGCAAATGCAGGCCTTTAGCGGGCTGGACGAAAATGAATTTTGGACGGCCGTGCGCGAATTGACCGCCCGCTCCCTGCTGGAAGTGCAGGGAACCATCCAGGAACGGCGCTACGGCATCCACCGCCTCACCGACACCTTCTTACAAACAGAAATCATCGGCTGGCCCAACCCATTAGTCTCATGATGACCCAACTCGCCGCCCAATTCACCCAAAGCGTGGCCGCCAACATCAGCTATTGGCAGCAGCGCACCCAGAACCTCACGGACGATACGCTGCCCGCTTTAGATCAGGAGCGCCAAAACCTCTATCGCGCCGCCAAATTTGGCCTGCACGTGCCCCATACCTGGCAGCAAACGGCCGAACTGATTTTACAAACCTTTGTCTTTGTGGAACGGCGTGGTTACTGGGCGGAATGGCTACCCATGCTAGAACAACTGCTGCAAAGCTGCCCTGCAGACAATCTGGCGATGCGCGGCCGCATTCTTGACCATTTAGGGCTTTTTTACCGCTATAACCGGCAGTTGGACGCCGCTTTCGCCGCCCACCAGGAGGAATTGCAGATCGGGCTGATGCTTGAAGACAAATGGCGCGAAGCCCATGCCTGCATCAACCTGGGCGCCGTTTGCCAGCAGATGCGCCGCTTTGCCGAAGCGGAAACCTACATCCTGCAATCGCAAAGCGCATTTCAAGCCATCCACGCGCCGCTCATTAAACATGCGTTTGTGCTGCTGGAGCTGGGACTGGTGGGCAAAGGCAAAGGGCAGTGGGCGCAGGCTGAGGAGTATCTTGGCTATTCCGTGTCCTTGTGGCGTGAAGTGGGCGATCCAGTTTATCTGGCGAACTGTCTCAAATTGTTAGGGGAGGCTTTGGCCGCGCAAGACAAAACAGACGCCGCCTTCGCCGCCTATCACGAAGCTCTAGAGTGCCTGGCCCACACCGAAAACAATCCAGACACAATCAGGGTACTCAATGAATTGGGATCGCTGCACCTGAAACAGGCCAATCTAACGGAGGCCGAGCGCCTCTTTTTAAGGGCGAACGCATCTTTTAGGTGCCAATCGGGGAATCTGTTTGATCGGGCGGTGGTGGCCAATAATTTAGGCGTTGTCTATCTGGCTCAAGAGCGATTGGCGGAAGCGGAGCAATTTTTTCGCAGCAGCCTGGCGCTGTGGCAGAGTTGTGCTGATCCGGTGCAGCAGGCCAACACGTTGGGCGGGTTGGCGGAGGTCAAAACGGCGCAAAACCAGTTGGCCGAGGCGCAGCAGCTTTATGCGCAGGCGCTGGCCTTATTGGCCGATTTTCCCGACGATGCCTGGGGGCAAAAGCTGCAAAAAGGATTCAGGGAGGCTGCGTGCGCTTTGAAAGAGGCGCGTGATGCGTAAATTACTCTTTTCACGCATCACGCATTAGACCCAAACTCCGCACAATTGGCGGCTAAACCTATTCCAGCATTAGCCTGCGCACGCCGAGCCGGACCCGGTGCTGGCACACTCGGCCATCACATGGATGAGTGTGGGCAGACCAAAATAAAGGGCAAAGACTGCGGTGACAGACCACAGATGAACAATTCGCTGCTTGACTTGTGTTTTTCGGACCTCGAGCATTTCGACACCTCACTTTTGGGTAAGAGAGGCTCATTGAGGACGGCGCGCCCGGACAAAAGGTTGTCTTATCCGCTCATGAGATGCTCAACGGCCGTTTGCCATTCCATTTCCTCTGACAGGCTGTTCCCGATCGGTTCATGATTTCAGTGTAGTCATCATGACGCTTAAGTTACAGAGGGTGCTGCTTAAATCAGCTTCATGTCTTTTATTCTCGACTAAAAGGACCATCATTTCAGGCCACGATTAACCAATTCCGGCAGCCGTTTCTACGAATTTAAGTAAGTGTTAAACCGATTTTTAGCCGATTTTAGAGTGGCGATGTCAGAAAAAGGTTGGGCTTTTCAGGAATTCAGGGGTTTGACGCCCCATAATGCGTGATACGTGATACGTGACCAGAGAGACCTCACGCATCACGTATCACGCTTCAATCTAAACCCCACGAAGCCCAAAGATCCAAACGTTGATCTGACACAGCCAGCGGATTTCTACGGAAAGACGGGGAGGCAATCATGACCACCTTTGGCCAGCAGGTACGCGCATACCGAAAACAGTGCCGGGATTCGCTTCGCGGCGGTGCATTGACGCAGGTGCGCCTGGGCGAACTGCTGGGCGACGAACTAGGCAACACCGGCTACTCAGGCGCAGCCGTCTCCGATTGGGAACGGGACCGCAGCAAAATCCACGCCGACGACCGGCTGGTGCTGGTGGGCCTGGTGGCCGTGCTGCACCGCTGCGGCGGCTTGCTCACGCTGGCCGAAGCCAACCAATTCCTGCGCACCGGCAACTACCGTGCCCTGAACGAGCAGGAAAAACGCCGGATATTCCCCGAGGTAAGCCCTGCGACCGCCCCCATTTTGACAACAACTGTCCCCCTACCCCCTGCGCAACTCTCGCCGGAACGGCGCAAACAGCTCCTCTTGTTGGAAAAAGTGAAACATTTTTGGGTGGAAGGCGTTCTGGAAAAATCGGTAAAGGGGGCGCTGCTGCTGCATCTGCACGGCCGTGCCTACGACGAAGCTGTAGACCAGCCCTGGCAGAACGTCATTGGCTCTGTGCCGCCGCTGGTGGTTGGGGAGGAAACGGCCGTTTACCCTCCCATACTCTCAGCCCTGTTCCACCAATCCGACCGGGCGCTGCTCATTTTGGGCGAACCCGGCTCCGGCAAAACCACGACGCTCATCAACCTGGCGCAAGAACTCATCGACCAGGCCGAAAGCGACCCGGAGCAGCCGATCCCCGTCATTTTTAATCTCGTCTCGTGGGCTGAAAAGCGGCAAACCATCAGCGATTGGGTTGTAGAAGAATTAACCGCCAAATACCAGATTCCCCAGACGCTGGGCTGTGAATGGCTGAATGACGACGCCCTGATTTTGCTTTTGGACGGCCTGGACGAAACGCCGACAAACCACCGCGACGCCTGCGTCACCGCGCTCAACGAGTTTCGCCAGCAGTATGGCTTGACGGGTATCGTGATTAGCAGCCGCCGCAAAGCGTATGAGGCGCTGGAAACCCATTTGCACCTGGGCGGGGCGTATCTCTTGCAGCCGCTTACGGCCGTCCAGATCAATGCCTACCTCACCGCGGCCGGCGAACGATTGGGCGGCTTGAAAACGGCCGTGCGCCAGGACCCCGCCCTGGGAAAATTAGCCCAGTCGCCGCTCATGCTCCACGTGCTCAGCGTGGCCTACTGGCAAACGAAAATGGCTGCGGGAGACAACGAAGAAATCGACATAACAGACCTGTTTGACGGCTACGTCCGGGCCATGTTCACCAGACGCGGCCATACCGCAGGTCATTCTCAGGCCAGTGTGGTGCATCGATTAAGCCGGCTGGCGCAGCAAATGGACACGCACAATCAGGCAGTTTTTTTGCTTGAGGGCTTGCAGCCAAGCTGGCTGAATACGTCGTGGTGGCAGTTCGCCTACATGGCCGGTTCCCGGCTGTTCGCAGGATTGGTTGCCAGCGTGCTCATGTGGCTGTTTTGGCTCATGGTGCGCATCAATATCCCCCAGTTCGGCACGGTATGGTCGCAGCAAATAGGGCAGGTAATCCCAGGCTGGGCAGCCGCAACCGATTTGTGGTTGATGTTGTTTTTGGGGTTGAGCATGGGGCTGGTAACGGCCGTATTGGACAGCATCTACTACCAACGCCTGGCAAACCAGGGCTACCCGATTGTCGACAATCGGAAACGACGGCATTGGCGCACGGCCGTGACAGTGCTTGTCGTTGGCTCGTTGGCGACGCTCTTGGTGGGAGTTTACGACAACCCCTTTCTGGCGCTTTCCTTTGGCGTCGTGGCCGGCGTCAATTTTGGGCTGATTACCTATTTTGTAAATGGCAACAATTTGCGTGACGACATTCGCACCGTGGCGGCTCTCGATTGGTCTTGGTCGGGCATGGTGGTGGGGCTGCTCATCGGATTGGGACTGGCAACGGCCGTAGAACTGGTGGAATACCTGTTGTATGGCTCCACAAAAATCCTGCATACCTTTTTGTCGCTGGGTCTGGTGTTTTTGCTGCTGGGCGGCTTGCGCGGCCATCGGGTATCGGCCACTAGCAAGCCCAATCAAGGCATTCGCCTGTCGGCCACCAACGCGCTGATCGCCGGGGGGATTTTAGGGCTGGCCATGACGGTGGTAACGGCCGTTTTGTGGCAGCATCTCATCCTGGGATTGATCGCCGGAATATTATCGGCGCTCGTGTCCCTCTTCATGTTTGGCGGCGGCAATGTCGCCAACCACTTCCTCTTGCGCTTCTTGTTATGGCTCACCACCGATCTGCCCGGCGATTTGACAGGCTTTCTGGAATTTTGCGTCAACCGCGTCTTTTTGCACCGAGTTGGCGGCGGCTACATCTTTATCCATCAGGCAATCCAGGAATATTTTACGCGGCAGCCAGCACCCCTACACCCCTGCGGAAACCATGCCCAAGTGCATTTAGAAAGGGAGTAAGGAATATTCTGATGAGCGGCGCGCGCCAGCCAGTCCGCAAAACGCAGGGCCTCATTGGTTTGTCATGGGAAACGGCCGTTTCCCCGGCTAACTGGAGATTGGCAAGCAGGCAGTGGCCGGCTGGCGCGGCTTATCGGGGCGGTAGTTAGACCAAAAAAGAGGAGGTGAGGCAAGGTGCACGTTATTGAACATCGGCGTCATTCGATGCGGAATAAGCCAGGTCAGCACTTATCGCAAGCAGGTGTAGACCGCGCACGATCCGTTGGCGATGACCTGGGACGTTTTGACCTCGTTGTTACCAGCAGCCTTCCGCGTGCGTTTGAGACTGCCATTGCGATGGGGTTTGCGGTTGATGAGCAGTTGGAGGAGCTTTGCTCACTACCAGACGGATTTGAGGCAATGGTTCAATGGGATGAGGGGTTCGCCCGTTTCTCGGAAGTCATGAACAGTCACCCATACGGCGTGGTGGCACTGTTTGGACAGAAGCTCGCGCAGCTCCATAGGGAGATCGCAGGGCGTTTGCCCGACAATGGGAGAGCCCTGGTGATCTCCCATGGCGGCATCGTTGAGGCAAGTGTCGTTGGATGTATGCCGGGCGAAAGCTTTTCCTCGTGGGGGCGGGCGTGCGACTATTGCGAAGGTGTGCGTATGTTCTTCAACGGAACTGTCTGTGAGCGAGCTGAACTGATGCGTGTGTTGGGTCGGGGCTCGGTGTCTGCCTGACAAGCGTTTTGAGACGGACGGGCTGCGCCCGCTGATGTAGCCGCTTTTCGGCCGTAGGGATGCCTGCTGGTGGAGCATTCCCCGTTCATTGTTAGCTGTTATCTGTTCATTGTTGGGCAAACGGCCGTTTCCCCGCCTAACTGGGCATTGGCAAGCGGGGTGTGGCTCGGCGAGCCGCCGGCCACAGCGACAGGAAACGCCTCAGTGTTTGTGCGAATAAAAGATTATAGTTTTTAGCGGAAACATCACATACATCATATGATGTATGTGATGTTTTTCTTTAGATATCATGTGAAGCTTGTCACATGACTTAATCAGGATTAGTTAACTATGTATCGTCGTCTTGCAATTGAATATGCAATATTTAATATGTTGTACCGTGTAGTCATGTTTACTCTCGTTGCTTTGGTAATCCCCCTTGTAGGTAGTGTACTTGTACCGATGTTTTTTCAATACCAATTATCACCTCAAGCAAAATGGAAGTTCGCCCAGGCTTTCGTTTTTATTGGTTTTTTATTAGGTGTTCTTCTGGGTTTACATGAAGACATACGCGTATTTTCGACTCTTTACCGAGTTAAACAAAAAGGTGCGAAATTCTTTTCAGGTATGGATAGCCTCATTATAAATCGCTACGTTCAGGTCTCTAAGGATGGAACTCGTCAAATTCGATTAACTCGAGATGACGCACAATTTTTTGAACATTGCCACTTTGAAATGCTTGATCCAGTTCAATCGTTGACGATTGAGAATTATGTTTATGGAAAAACGAAGAAAATTAATGAAACTATATGGGGCTACATAAACCGAGGCATCGTATCTAGGCAGATGATTTTTTTTAACATGCCAAAAGTTTCGGATCATGTTGATCATATTTCCTGTAAATGGTCAGAATCCATGGAGAATGCTAAAACAAGATTGCCTTCGACACAGATATTATTAATAGTTGAAATGCGTCTTGGTGTGTACTTGGTTCGTTTCTCGGAAGAATTATATTATGCTGGCGATACCTGGCATCAAACTGTATCAGAGGCAAAAATGCAAGCAGCATATGAATATGATGTTGCAGATTCTGCCTGGCAAATAATACCTGACGATGTAGTTGATATGGTTAAATTTTTCTCAGATCAAAAGCGAAAAATGCTCCAAAACACTGACAAATAGGTGGAGGTGATTGCCAATTATCAGCCAGGTCAGTCTACAGGAGTGGATATCAACGTTAGTACGCGCTATGGGTATGATCCGGTGGGCAATTTGACCAGCCTGACAGACCCCCTGCTGGGGCGCGGTCTTCATTTGGCTGCTGTGGCTGCCTCTCAGCCCGTAGGGATGGTCTCCAGACCTAGCCACACCCCGCTGGCCATTCTCCAAGAATTGGTGTAGGCAGTGTTGAGTGATAACGGCCGTTCTGCCCACAATTCATCAAGTTTAGCCAGGGGATGGGGTGAGAACGGCCGTTTAAAATATTTGTCCGCAGATTTCGCGGATTTCGCAGATTAATGTTTTTCCTCTGAGTTCGTCGCTACTGTTAGCGGTTGGTTGGGTGGGAAACGGCCGTTTCCCCTTCTCCCTTCTCCGTTCCCCGTTAATTGTTAATTTCCCCGCCTCCCCTATGCCCACAACGCCCAATCCTTGTTACAATGGGGCCACGAGGCAATCACAGATGACCGCACCCGGAAAGGAAAACAGCATGCAAACGCCGACACTACTTTGGGATATAGGCGCCGCCTACGACATGTTCATCAGCCTGAATGTGCTGCACGCGCCGGACAGGTTTGGCCTGCGCGGCGCGTGGGCGGCCGGCGTACGCTCGCGCCTGCCCAACGCCGAACGAGAGGCGCTGCAGCGCATCATCCCGGCCATGAATACGCCGCTGCACTGGCTGTACGCCCTGCCATCCCCCAAAGACGGGGCTACGGTTCTGCAAGCGGTGACGGCCGTGCCGCCCGCCGACCGGCTGCGAACCATCGCCAAAGTGCCCTACATGCCGCCGCAAACCTTTGAAATTCTGGAAAACGTGGCCGCGCGCGGCGGCTGGCAGGCCGCCGACCTGACCCAACTGCAAGCCGTGTACCAGGAACATTGGGGCGAAAAATTGTCGGGCCGGGAAGTGAAGGAAAGGGCCACCTGCGCCCTGGAGATGTGGGCACGGCCGTTGGCCTTTGGCGAAGGGCTGCTGGCCGGGCTGCAAGCCTATCAGGAAGTCTTTTTTGCCGAGGAAGAGCTGCGCATCCGGCCGGCGCTGGAAGCCGCTCTGAAACGGGCGCAGCAGTTGGCGGACAGGCTCCCGCTGCCCGCTTTGATCGAAGAACTGTCCCAGGGCGTGCGCCTGACCAAAGAGTTCGACATGGAGGAACTGGTCCTGACGCCTTCGTTTTGGGGCGATCCGTTGATGATTTTTGGCAACATTGGGCCGGGGCGAGACATTGTGGTGTTTGGCGGACGGCCGTCCGACGCCTCCCTGGTGCCCGGCGCCGTCGTGCCGGACGCGCTGTTCCAGACCCTCAAAGCCCTGGCCGACCCCACCCGCCTGCGCATTTTGCGCTATCTCTCCGAAGAGCCGCTGACCCCCGCCGAACTGGCCCGCCGCCTGCGCCTGCGCGCGCCGACGGTAGTCCATCACCTGCACACCCTGCGCCTGGCCCGGCTGGTGCAGCTAACCGTGGAGCCAGAAGGCAAACGCTACCAGGCCCGCCGCGAAGCGGTGGACGAAGCCTGCCACTTGCTGTCCATGTACCTGGATAAAGAGGTTGAGGTAGAGTGAAGCGTGAAGCGTGATGCGTGATGCGCGACCATCACGAATCACGCATCACGCCCAAGCCTTCTAAAGAAACTGGCGCGAAAGCCGGTCAATCCGCGCCATCTCCTCCCGACTTAACGAGAAACTCATGGCCCCGGCGCTTTCTTCGGCGTGGCGGGCTTTGCTGGCCCCGGGAATGGCCACGACGGTGTCGCCGTGGAAGTTGACCAGCCAGTTGAGGGCCACCTGCGACGGGGTGACGTCGTGCTGCGCGGCAATGTCGCTCAGGCCGCTGACCAGCAGGCGGCTTTCGTCGAGCTTGCGGCGTAACTGCAAGCGGCGGCCCAGGGGACGGCCGTTCAACAAATCCGGGTCGGCGTGGAATTTGCCGGACAGCAGGCCCATCTCCAGCGGCGAATAGGCGATGATGGTGATGCCCAGCTTTTTGGCCTGCTCCAGCACGCCGTTGCGCTCGATGCTCCGATCCAGCAGACTGTACTTCATCTGGTTGGAGGCCAGGAAATAGCCGCGTTTGTAGAGGCGGTCGTGGGCGCGCCGCATACGGTCGGCGGAGAAGTTGCTCACGCCCACGGCGCGAATCTGGCCCGCTTCCAGCAAATCGGCCATGGCGTCCATTTCCGCCTCCGGCGAGGAGAAGGAGGCGGGATTGTGCACCTGGTAGAGGTCGATGGCATAGGGCGCCAGATTGCTGATCCGCTCGTCGATGGTTTTGCCGATGGAGCTGGCCGTGCGCAGGATGGGGTTCCACTTGGTGGCGACGATCACGTCGCCGCTGGCCTGACCGGCGTGCTGTAAGGCGCGCGCCAGACCCCGTTCGGAACGGCCGTTGCCATACACCTCGGCCGTATCAAACCAGTTAATGCCCCCGGCCAGCGCCGCCTCCACAATGGCGTCCGTCTCTGCGGCCGAAAGCCCCTGCCAGATAAAGCCGGTAAAGCCCTGGCCCTCCGAAAACTGCCAGGCGCCCAGACCGATGGGGGTAATTTGTATCTCCGATTGTCCTAAAGATCGCGTTTCTGTTTGTACTTGCATCACTCTTTTACTCGCTTGCGGAAACCATTTCCAACACGTTCCGTGTGCCTTCGATGGTTATAGCCTGTTGTTCTTCCCGGCTGATGGTCGCCGGATTATCGCCGGACTGGTCGCCGTACCAGCCAAACTGGGCGTGGTTGCCGCCCTCAATGGGCAGCCAGATGGTGTCGGCGGGCAGCAACGGCCGTGAGGCCTCAATTTTGGCCGGCGTCGCCAGCCCATCCAGCGTGCCCGAAATCGACGAAACCACCAACTGGCGGTCGGCCAAGCTGTTGCTTTCCGCCGGGTAAGCGGCCCAAAAGACGATGCCATCCAGATCGTCGGGCTGCTCATAAACATACCGGGCGGCCATCGCTCCACCCAGCGAATGGCCGCCAATGACCCAATGGGTAATCTCCGGGTAGGCCTGGATCACCTCGGCGGCCACGTCGGGCGCAAAGACGGCCAGGTTAAAGGGCATCGGGGTGATCACCACCAGATACCCTGCGGCGGCCAGAGCGTGGGCGGGCGGGGCGTAGGCGCGGGGATCCACTTTGCCGCCGGGGTAAAAAATGAAGCCGGTTGTCGGCTGGACATCGTTGGGCTGAAAGACATACCAGGGATCCGTTTCCACGGTAACGGCCGTATCGGACTGCAACGCGGCCAGCGCTTCCGGCATCGGCGGCAAAGAGTCGCTGAGCCAGTAATACACGCCGCCACCCACAGCCATGATAACAATCAAAACAACCAGCCACCAATATTTTTTCAGTTTATTCATTTTTGCTCCTGTATCGATGCTTGTGGTACCAACGTTTCGTTCTGTCGCGTATCTGAAATATGGTACACTTTGTGAGACCGGATTTTAGCGTATTTTTGGGGCAGTGTTTATGCCAGGCGTCAAATAGAGATGGCACATTTACACAGACGCATAAGGAGGAACCATGTCACGGCAGTCCATCATCGTGTTGGGAGGGTATTTTTTGGTTACGCTGGCGGCGGTAACGGCCGTTTTTACCTGGCAGCAGGGATCGGCTCTGGCTGCCGCCGGAGTTCTGCTGCTGCTGTGGGCGGCGATGGCGCTGCTGCTCATCTACCGAGCGGGCGTCGTGGTCGTCAGCGAAATGGACGTGGCAGTTATTTTCGACCGGCACACCGGTAACTTCGCTTATTTCATTGATTCGACGCCGAGCTGCGATGTGGCGGGACGGCCGTTCAACCTTCACCAACAAACCCTGATCAACCGCATCTTTTTTAACCACCGTCCTTTCCATCACTTCATCAATCCCCTCCAGGAACACGTCAACGACTGGATTAGCAAACGCCCGCAAACCGCCAAAGGGCGCACCGATACCATACGAACCAGAGAGGGCATTCCGCTCACCATTTCCTGGTCGCTGGGCTACAACTTGGATCCCTGTCTCATTTTATCGGGAATCGAATACAAGCTGGCCCGCGCCCTGCCGCAATATTCCAGCAACATGGTCAGCGGACGCGCCATTCACTCCTTGCGGCACATCATCGAACAAGAAAGCGTCGTCGATTTGTACCGAGAATACGCTATCAAAAACCTGGAAGAGAAACTGCGCCAGGAAGTAAATACACGCTCGCAAGGAATTGGGCTGAAAGAGATTGCTCCCTCGGACACAAGAATTGGCCCGATTGAAGTGCCGCCCCAGGTAGAGAAGGCATTGGAAGCCGCCCATGAACGAGAGTTGAACACGCAGACGGCCGTTAAAGCCTTGAAGAAACTCCGCAACGTCATCAGCACCTTCCAGCCCAGCGACATGGAGCGTCTGGCCGAACTGGAACGCCTGCGAATTTTGGACGAACATGGCGGCTCTTTGGTCTATTCCATGTCCAACCTGATGAAGTCGGTCAACGGCAAAAAAGAAAAGCAGGTAACGCACAAGTAACGCGGCGTGAACCGCGGGCAGCTTTCAGCCGGCAAACCCACGCACACCGGACCACAACTGATACAGGCCAAACAGCAGCAGCGCCAGCGCCGACACGCCGCTTAACACCCGGCTCAGGCGTGGATCCAGGCTTTTGGCGACGGCAAACAACGCGATAAAGGCGATAAAGCCGCCAATCAACGTGCCGTAAAAACCGGCCAGGTAACTCACCCCCCAGGCCGGGGAATGACGCCAGGCCGCAATCAAGATCGGCCCGCCGATGGTGCCCCAGAAGATGTAGGGGTTGGGGCTGAGGGCGTTCATGAGGGCGGCTTTGAGGATGTTTTGGGAAACGGCCGTTTCCTCCCCCACCGCCAGCCCTTCCGCTTTGCGAAACGTCTGGTATGCACCCCAGGCCAGATACAACAAAAACAGGCCGCCCAACAGCCGCATCAGATCTAAGAACCAGTCCGGCGTGCGCGTCAGAATCAACAGCACCAGCAAAATGATGGGGCCATCGCTGATCAGCGGCGCAAACGCCGCCGAGAGCGTGCGCCGCCAGCCGTTGCGAATCGTTTGTGAGAGGAGATAGGCTTGAAACGGTCCCGGCTGCGCCGCCGCCGAAAACCCCAACACCAGCCCCTGTGACAGATAAATCAACAAACCGCTTTGCTCCTAGAGGGATTTTGGCCCAAATCTAACACAAAAGCCGCGCCTATGAAACAGTTCCACGCGATAAACGAGTAGCAAAAAGGGGCTTGGGCACGAAATTTGAACAAAAGCCATAAAACTGGTTAAAATGGCTCCATGTCCATCGTGGCTCAACAAAATCACAGCACAACGAGTGCCATTTATGAGTAAAAGCTGGAGCAAACCAACCCGCTACCTCGTCCTGATCGTGGCCCTGATTGCCGTTGTGGCCGTGGCGGCGGCAGCGCGTGAGCTGTTTGCGCCGCTGGCCATTTCCGCCCTGCTGGCTTACGTGCTGAACCCGGCCGTCATCTTTTTTAACCGGACCAACAGGCTCAAACGGCCGTGGGCCGTCCTCATCGTCTATCTTTCGGCTCTCGCCCTTATCATTGCTGCCGGGACCATCCTGGCCCTGCTGGCGCCCAATCAGATTGGCAACCTGGCAGTCGAACTGCATACGGTGGTGCAGCAGGTTGCCCTCCAGGTAGAAGACCGGCTGTCTACACCTGTGTTCGTCTTTGGCTACCAGATCACGCTGGATACCCTGATGCGCAACGCGCCCTCCTTCTCGGCGGAATTCGTGCGGCCCGACATTGTAATTGAATGGCTGCAAGCCGCTTCTACCAACCTGGGTTGGATTCTGGTGATTCTGGTCACGACCTACTACCTGCTGCAGGATTGGCCGCGGCTGCGCGACTGGTTGATTGGCCTGGCGCCAACCGACTATGCCGACGATTCACGCCGGCTCTACCTGGAAATCCGCGACGTGTGGCAGCGTTACCTGCTCGGCCAACTGCGCCTGTCGCTGATGGTGGGCTTTCTGACGGGCCTGCTGATGACGGCCGTGGGTCTGCCCGGCGCCATCGCCTTTGGCATTTTGGCGGCCATTTTCGACGTCATTTTGACCATCGGCCCGGCCTTTGTGATGATTGCCGCGGCGATTGTGGCCTATTTTGCCGGCTCCTCGTTCCTGCCGATTTCGCCGTTGTGGTTTACGCTGCTGGTGTTGGGGTTGTTTAGTCTGGTTCAGGCTGTGGAAAACGTCTGGCTGCGGCCGCGCGTTATGGGTCAATCGCTGAAGATGCACCCGGGCGTGGTCTTTGTGGCCATCATCGCCTCTTTGTCACTGGCGGGAATTCTGGCGGCGTTGATCATCGTGCCGGTGCTGGGGTCAACGGCCGTTATCGGCCGCTACCTCTACGCCAAGATTGTGGACATCCCCCCCTGGGTGGAACCGCCGGTCCCGACCGCCCAAGGAACCGAAAAACCGGTCTAAAGCGTCGTTAAAATTTCCGGCCCTTTGCGCGTAATCGCCAGGCTGTGTTCGAACTGCACCGAGAGCGAGCCATCGGCCGTAATAACCGTCCAGCCATCTTGCAGCAGAAGCCATTCATGCGTACCCGCGTTGATCATCGGCTCGATGGTAAACGTCATGCCGGGGCGCAGCTGCGGTCCCGGGGAAGGCTGGCGCACGTGCGAAACCGACAGCGGTTCGTGCAGCACGCGGCCCAGGCCGTGTCCGCCCCACTCGCGCACCACCGAGACATGCTCCGCATCGGCATAATCGTTGATTGCCCGGCCAATGTCGTTGAGATAATTGCCGGGCTGGGCGGCTTCAATGCCAACGCGCAGTGCCTCTTTGCCAATAGCCAGCAGCCGCTCCGCCTGAGGAGATACCTTGCCCACCGGGAACGTGACACAGGCATCGCCGCAGTAGCCTTTATAGCGCAGGCCAATGTCAATCCCTACCACATCGCCTTCCTTCAAAAACCGATCATCGGGTAAACCATGGCAGATTTCGTGGTTTACAGAAGCGCAAATGACGCCCGGAAAGGGCGGATTGCCGGCAGAACTGCCGCGATACCCTTTGTACAGCGTTTCGGCCCCCTGTTTGTAGATGTAGTTTTCCACCAATTGATCCAGAACCCGCAGGCTAACACCGGGTTTAATGTTTTCTTCCAGGAGGGCAAAACATTCGGCCACCATACGTCCGGAGACGCGCATCCGGGCAATTTCCCGTTCACTTTTTATACGACCCCGCATGGGAACAACTTCTCCTTGTATTCAAGGTAAATCTTTCACTTACGATGGGCGAGTATAACACACATGCCCATTGGGGACATAAGCCAGTCTGGGGCAGGCCAACTCAGTTGGAATTATTGCCAAACGGCCGTTCTTTGGCCTATAGTATAAGTGAGGTTTTACTTAACGGCAGAACAAAGGGGAGTAAAACATGTACCAAAAAATCCTGGTCCCGCTAGATGGCTCTGAACGCGCCGAGGCTATTCTGCCCCACGTCATTGACATGGCGCAGTGCAACAAAGCAGCGGTTGTTTTGCTGCAAGTCGTGGAACGCGAAGTCGTGCTGGTCAGTCCCTATGACCCGCTTTCCTCATTCGAGCCAGAATCCCTCATCGACCGCCAGATCGAAGATGCCCGGCAGTACCTGGACGACCAGTGTGCGCGTTTACAGAGCCAGGGCATTCTGGCAGAACGCCGGGTTGAACATGGACCGGTGGTGGAAACTATCAAGGAAGTCGCCGATGAACTGGCCGTTGATTTGATCGCGATGGCCAGCCACGGCCGTTCCGGGTTAAGCCGCGTTTTGTTCGGCAGCGTAACCACCGGTGTGCTGCAGCACGCCCGCCAGCCCTTGCTGCTCGTCCGTTCGCAATAACTGTCACTTGGCACCCCCATCTTCGCCATACAGGAACCATCATGAAATATGCTTTCAGAATCCTTACTTTTGTCCTTTTCGGATTAGCTTTGATTGCGCCCCGTACGGCCGTGGCCCAGGAAACGGCCGTGCTGCCGGTTGTGCAGGCCGTGCTCTTCTATTCGCCTACCTGCCCCCACTGCCACGAAGTGATGACCAACGTACTGCCGCCGCTGGCCGACAAATATGGCGACCAACTGCAAATTCTAGGCATTGATGTCAACAGTTCCCTGGGTGACGCCCTTTACGAGGCCACGGTAGAACATTATGAGATTTCAGGCGGCCGTCTGGGTGTGCCCACGCTGATACTCGGCCAAACCATCCTTGTGGGCAGCGGAGAAATTCCGGACCAACTCCCAGATCTGATCGAGACGGGCCTGGCAGCCGGCGGCGTCGGTTGGCCGGACATTCCCGGTCTGCAAGAAGCGGTTCCCGATTTGCCGCCATCGGCGGATCCGGCTCTGGTGGTGGTGGCAGCAGAAACGGCCGTGCCCGTCAACCCGCAAGCCCCGGCGGAAGCAGCGCCCGCGGACCAAACCGGCACGTTGAACCTGCACGAGAATCCCTTCAACGAAACCGCTGCCAGCCCCAAGGCGACCCATTGGGGGGGCATGATTGTGGGCTGGATGGTCTTTTTGGGCATGCTGGCGGCTCTGGTCTACGGCGTGTGGCGCTCCGTCAAAACCTCGCCTACCATTCCCGACCGCCTGGCCGACCCGGAAGCACGGCTGGTTCGATCATCGGCCGTGCCGATTCTCGTCGTCTTGGGGCTGGGCATTGCTGTATACCTGGCCTACGTGGAGGTGACCCAGGTAACGGCCGTGTGCGGTCCCATCGGTGAATGCAACCTGGTGCAGAGCAGCCAGTATGCCAGAATTGTGGGCGTTCCAGTGGCCATTCTTGGGGCGGTAAACTACCTGGTTCTGGGCGTGTTATGGCTGTTCCAAAAACCCCTGAACGCCAGGTTTCATAATCTGGGTGTATTGGGCTTGCTTGTCTTAACCTCGGTGGGCATGTTGTTTTCCATCTACCTCACCCTGCTGGAACTGCTGGTGATTGGCGCCGTCTGTGCCTGGTGCCTCAGCTCGGCCGTCATTACCACCCTGCTGTTTCTCATTGTCGTTCAAACATTGACCAGACGGCCGTCGCCCATTGCCCCGCGTTTTTCGGCCGGCGTTTAGGGTTTAGCCTACTATCACCAGTAAGAGGTGACAAGTGTAACTAGGGGAAACGGCCGTTTCCCCTTACACTAAAGTTAACTCGACACAGCGTTTGTATTCACCATCGGCGCCTGCAACACGATGGCAAGTCAGCCGGTTGGCTGTGCCAATCGGCCCTGGAGGTGAAATGATGACGCAAGTCAGCAACGGCAACAATCCTTTAAACCAGCCCGTCTCCAACCGGTTGAACGAAACACGATTTTTAGCCCGCTCTGTAAGCCTGCTGGCCCTGCTTACAGGCTTCATCTATCTTCGCGTCATTGGCCTGGCCAGCCTGGCCCGCGCCGAGCAAAACTGGCCGGAAGCGATTCTATTATTCGCCCTGGTCGCCGCGGCTACGTCAGGTTTGATCTGCGCCTGGCGCTGGGAAGCGGTCGGTGGCATTGTCGCCAGCCTGTGCGCCGCGGGCATTGCTCTGTTAGCCTTTCACGCCTTTCCGGACCATCCTTTCTTTGCGGCCTTTGCCTACAGCTCGCCTTTTCTGTTTTCGGGCCTCCTGTTTTTAGCCTGCTGGCGACGCAAACAAGATAAGGCCTGATTCTCTCACGCGGCAAACGGCCGTTACCCCGCCTCTCTTTCCCGGGCCAGGTTCCACAACTGGCCCCGATTCTCCCTTCTTCCTGCTCAGAATTTACCCCTGACAGCACGTGACACGGGCCGTTTGTGCAATTATTCACAAAAGGTATTTCTGTCACTTCTTTCCCATGACAAGTGTCACTGTGTATAAATTTGCGGATAGCGTAACGTATATTTTGGAGGTGCTGTCCAATGTTTTTGAACTTATTTTTGCTTTTAGCGGCCGTCCTGTGTGCATTTCAGGCTATACGCGCCCGGCAAATGTTAGCGGCAGCGCTGTGGTTAGCCTGTACCAGCGCCATCGTGGCCTGGCTGTTGTATGCGCTGGGCGCTCAAGAGGTGGCTGTGATCGAGCTGAGCGTGGGAGCCGGGCTGGTTACTATTTTGTTCGTGTTTGGCATTACGATTGCCGGTGAAGAAATCCAGGAAGTGGGATCTCTGGTACCGTGGGCCGTCGCCGGAGGCATTGCTCTAGCGCTCATCGGCCTGGTGGCCTGGTTTGTTTTACCGGCGCAAGAAGCGAGCACGGCCGTTTCGGAGCCATCTTTCTCGGTCATGGTCTGGGAAAATCGCGGGCTGGATATGCTGGTGCAAATCGGCCTTATTTTTGCCGGTGTGTTAGGCATATTGGGCATCCTGGCAGAAAAGGAAACGGCCGAAGAACAGGCCCGGGCTTCGCAAAAAACGCCAACATCGACTCCTCCCCTCCCCCAACCTCAGGTCATTACCACAGACGCTCATCAAGATACGCCAATCAAGGAGGCCCACGCATGAGCAGCGAATTAACGATAACGGCCGTTACAGTTTTATGCCTGCTTGGTGTCGCTTTATATGGCCTGCTGATAGTGCGCAATCTGTTCCAGGTAATTATCGCCCTCCAGATCCTGGTCAAAGGCGCGCTTATCGCCCTGGTCCTGGCCGGCAAAATCAGCGGCCAGATTAATCTGGGGCAGAGCCTGGCCGTCACCGTCATCGTCGCCGACACGATTGTGGCAGTGGTCGGGCTGGCGCTGGCCGTGCAGGTGAAGCGCTACACAGGTTCGCTCGACGTCAAGAATCTATCCACTCTGCGGAGGTAAGCCATGAGTGCCTGGTTGATCATTCTCACCATTGGGTTCGCCTGGCTGGGCGCTGTGTGCGTCTGGCTGGCAGGAGACAAACGGCCGCGCGCCCAACACACACTGGCCGTCCTCTTCTCCGTAGCCGCGGGGTTGGCCGCTCTGGCCCTCATCCCCAACACCAGCGATCAGGCCGTCATCAGCCTGAATGCGGGCAGCGTGTTCGGTCAGTTTACCTTCGTACCAGACGGGCTGGGCGTTTTTCTAACCGTTGTGGCCACGGTAATTGGCAGTCTGGCGGTCATTTTTTCTGTTGAATATATGCGCGGTGAAGCGCAGCTTGGACGCTACTACGCCCTGATCCTGTTGTTTATCGGCTCGATGGCCGGGCTGGTGCTGACGGGCAGCCTGTTTTTGATGTTCGTCTTGTGGGAGATGACGGCGTTGTGCTCGTATGCCCTCATTTCCTTTTACAACGATGATCCCAAAGCGGTGCGCGGCGGCATTAAGGCGCTGATCATCACGCAAATTGGCGGCATTGGCCTGCTAGTGGGCACGCTGGCCGTCTACATTTACTTAGGTGACTACCAGATCGATACACTGCTGGCGCAGGCGCAAACGCTGCCGGCGGGTGTATTGAGCTTTATCGCTTTCACCTTTCTGCTGGCGGCCATGGCAAAATCGGCGCAGGTGCCATTCCACACCTGGCTGCCGGACGCCATGGAAGCGCCAACACCCGTCAGCGCGCTCATCCACGCGGCAACGATGGTGAATGCGGGTGTGTATCTGCTGGCCCGGTTTTACCCGGCTTTTGCGGACGTGGCGGGGTGGAAAACGGCCGTGCTCACCATCGGCCTCCTCACCGCCTTGCTGGCCGCCCTCATGGCCGTCGTCGCCACCGATTTAAAGCGCATGCTGGCCTATTCCACCGTCAGCCAGTTGGGCTACATGGTCTACGCCATTGGTGTGGGCGGTGTATTCGCCAGCCAATTCCACCTGCTCAGCCACGCCATCTTCAAGGCGCTGTTGTTCCTGGGCGCGGGTGCGGTCATCCACGCCCTCGGCACACGCGACATGCGCCAGATGGGCGGCTTGCGGACGCAAATGCCTGTCGTGAGTACGACCTTCATGATCGGCGCGGCAGCATTGATTGGACTACCCATTTTCAACGGCTTCTGGAGCAAGGAGCTAATTTTGGAAAGCGGGCTGGAGGGAGGGCCGATTTGGGCAAACGTGGGCACGCTGTTGGGTGCGGGTATCACCGCTTTTTACGCTTTCCGCATGGTATGGATGGTGCTGTTCGGCCAACCGCAAGGCAAAACCCACGTCCATGACGCCGGTATACCCATGAAAACGGCGCTTATTCCCCTGGCATTCGGCACATTGACCTCGTGGCTGTTGATTGGCCGGTTCGGCAGCTGGCTGCAAGCGACACTTCCCTATGAGCAGCTTAACGTTGAATCGACCGAAGAAATGCTGCTGGCGATTATCACAACGCCGGCGACATATCTGGCCTTAGCTATCGTGGCCCTGGGAATGGTGGCCTGGTGGCAGCGCGAGCGGCTCACCGGCCTGGCCCGGTCGCTGCAAGGCGTAGGCCGCGCCGCCGCCAACGGTTTTGGCTTTGAAGCGCTGAATCAGGGGGCCGTCAGCCTGACGCAAAAAGCGGCAGCCGCCCTCCAGGTTACGCAAACGGGCCAGTTGAACTGGAATGTGCTGGGCATAGTCGTGGCGCTGGTGGTGGTGCTGCTGGTTCTGGCCGGGGTTTAGGGAGTTGGTGGGATGGTTGGTTAGTTAGCTGGTTGGTTGCACCAACAAACCAACATATCCTTTCGGGAAATTATTTATGGACATCCAAACTTTAGCAAATCTTCCCGTTTTTCTATGGTTGATCTGGCTGCCGCTGCTGTGGTCGCCCGTGATTTATCTGGTAGGACGGTTGGCGCGGCGACGGTGGGCGACGG
Source organism: Ardenticatenaceae bacterium (assembly GCA_020634395.1). Lineage (GTDB taxonomy): Bacteria > Chloroflexota > Anaerolineae > Promineifilales > Promineifilaceae > Leptovillus. The sequence continues at coordinate 39,185 of JACKBU010000021.1, forward strand.
ACACGGCCGTTGCCCGGTGGATCGCCCTCATCGCCATTCTCAGTACATGGCTGCCATTCGCGTTAACGTACCAGGAATTCAAGGCCAACGGTGTGCTCAGCTACACGTTTGGCACGATCACGCTGCGGCTGGACGGGCTGAGCCTGCTGCTGGCAACGGCCGTTCTGGGTCTCTCCACCCTCGTCATCCTGTATTCAAACGCCTACATGCACCGCGAACTGGGCGAATCTAAGTATTACGCCATGCTGGTCGCCATGACAGGTGTGATGGTGGGGCTGGGCTGCACGGGCGACATTTTTAACCTGTGGCTGTGGTTCGAGGCTATGGCCATTACCTCTTACCTGCTGGTCGCCTTCTACCGCGACCAACCGGCCTCGCTGGAAGCAGGCGTCAAATATCTGGTACAAAGCGCCGTAGGCTCCGTGTTTGTGTTGTTGGGCGTGGCCCTGGTGCTGGCGCAAACCGCCACACTAGACATCCTGCAAATCCAGGCCTACGTCGCCGCGCAGCCCGATTCTGTAGCCTTACTGGCGGCTGGTGGACTCTTCATCATTGGCTTTGGCGTGAAGATCGCCATTGTGCCGATGCACACCTGGCTGCCCGACGCCCATTCGCAGGCGCCCAGCGGCATCAGCGCCATGTTGTCCGGCGTGGTCATCGAAGCCGGGCTGATTGCCCTGCTGCGCGCGTTGGCACCGCTGGCCGGGACCACCACAACCTGGGGCACTTTGCTCATTTTCTTCGGCATCCTGAACATGGTTGTGGGCAATTTGCTGGCGCTGCGGCAACAGCAGGTGAAGCGGCTGCTGGCCTTTTCCAGCATCGCCCACGTGGGTTACATGCTGATTGGCCTGGGCACGGCCGTTTACTTTGGCGAAGTGGCGGGCGCGGAAGGCAGTTTCTTCCACCTGCTCAGCCACACGATGATGAAGGGGCTGGCTTTTCTTTCCGCCGGGGCGCTGCTGTACGTGATGCACACGGCACGCGGCGAGCACGACCCCTTGATGATTGCCGACCTGGCAGGCGCGGCGCAGAAATATCCAATCATCGCCCTGGTGTTCAGCCTGGCGTTGCTTGGTTTGGGCGGGCTGCCGCCACTGGTGGGCTTTATGTCCAAGTGGCAAATCCTGGTGGCCGGGTTTGAAACGCGCAGCCTGATCATGTATGGCATTGTGGCGTTTGTGGCGTTGAACAGCGTGCTCTCGCTGGCTTATTATGCGCCGATGGTGAATGCGGTGTATCGGAAACGGCCGTCAACGGCCGTGCAGTCCGGCCTCGCCGTCCCTCCCCTGATGACCATTCCCCTGGTGGTACTGGCTGCCGGGATTTTGCTGGTGGGCATCTGGCCCAATCTGGTAAGCGGATTGGTACAGCCGGCCGGCGCAGCGTTAATGGCCGCTTTTGGCGGCTGAGAACCGCTTTGAGCGGGCAACCTGATTGTGGAGTGAGTGAATGAGCTTCTTACTAATCCCACCCATTGCTTTTGTGCTTTACATCCTGCTTGTAGGCGTGCTATCTGGCCTGGGCAAACTACTGGCCGGTCCGGAAAGCCCTAGCCCAGAAAAATCGAGCAGCTACACAGGCGGCGAGTCTCTACCAACACGCCTGGGGCTGCCAGGGTATCGGCCGTTTTTTGTCATTGCCCTGTTTTTTGCCGTACTGCATTTGGGGGTGCTGATGTTAGGCAGCAGCATCCCATCGCCGATTTCTGTCCTGTACCTCGCCGGATTGATTCTGGCGCTCATCGCACTCGTTTTAGGGTAGAGAAAATCATGACAAACTTAAACCTGTCCGACGAATGGAACGGCATTCTGCTCAAGCTAAAAAAATGGGCGCGCATCAATTCGCCGTGGGCCATTCATTACAACAGCGGTTCGTGCAACGGCTGCGACATAGAAATTCTGGCCACGCTCACGCCCCGCTACGACGCCGAACGGTTAGGGGTAAAGCTGCAGGGCAGCCCGCGCCACGCCGACGTGTTGATCTGTACCGGCCCGGTGACGCTGCAATCGCGCGACCGGCTGCGGCGCATTTATGAACAGATGCCCGACCCGAAGTTTGTGGTGGCGGTAGGATCGTGCGCCATTTCCGGTGGTGTTTTCCAGGGCTGCTATAACGTTGTCGGCCACATCGACGAGGTAATTCCGGTGGACGCCTACGTGCCCGGCTGCCCGCCCCGCCCGGAAGCCATCATTGACGGCCTGGTTAAACTGCTGACCGCGCTCAAACAAGGCGACCCACCCCCAACCGAGCGCCCAACCGAATTGGAACTGGAGAACTACGATGCCGCAACAATCTAAATCAACCGCCCAGGCGCAGGCAGAAACGGCACTCCTGGCCGCCGAAGCGCTTTTGCAGCCGTGGGCTTCACACATCAACAAGCCGCAGCCGGATGATAAAACCCTGGCCCGCGGCGAAAATCCGCTTGTCTTTCCTTACAGCCGGCGGCGAATTAAACTGACGGGCCACGGCCGTCCGGACGTTCTGGACATTTCCTTGCAGCCAGCTGAACTGCTGGAAGTGGTACAAACTCTCATGGACGCCAACTGGGGCTACCTGATCACTATCACAGGCGTCGATTTAGGCCCGGAGGCCGGAGAGATTGAAGTGCTGTATCACTTGGCGCAGGGCGCGGCCGTCGTGACGCTGTCGGTAAAGGTAGGGCGAGAGACGGAAACGGCCGTGATCCCTTCCATTTGTTCTATCATCCCTTCCGCCAGCTTCTTTGAGCGTGAACTGAGTGAAATGCTGGGCATCACTGTGCAAAATACTCCCAACAGCGATCGCCTGTTTCTGCCCGACGACTGGCCGGCAGACGTTTATCCTTTGCGCAAAGAGTTTGTGGCCGGCAGTGCAACGGCCGTCGACGCCCAAAATACATGAGAGCTTAAAATGACTGCTGTAATCTCGCCTAAAAAAGAAAAATTTATCATTCCCATCGGTCCGCAGCATCCGGCGCTTAAAGAGCCGGGCCACTTTGAGTTCGCCGTCGATGGCGAAATCGTCACCGAGGCCACCGTGCGCCTGGGCTACGTCCATCGCGGCATTGAAAAAGGCGCCGAAGCGCGCAACTGGACGCAAAACCTCTATCTGGTCGAGCGCATTTGCGGCATCTGTTCACACATACACGCCCTTACCTACGCTCTCGGCGTCGAAGTCCTCGCCGAAGTCGAAGTGCCGCCCCGGGCTCAGGCCATCCGCGTGCTGGTGGCCGAACTGGAGCGCATCCACAGCCACCTGCTCTGGTTTGGCGTGGCGGCCCACGAGGCCGGGTTCGATACGCTGTTCATGTACTCCTGGCGCGACCGGGAAACCATTATGGACATTCTGGAAGCGCTGACCGGCAATCGCGTGAACTACTCGGCCAACGTCCTCGGCGGCGTCAAGTTTGACATCAGCGATGAGCAGCGGAAAGTTATCCTGGATGGCCTTGATTTTCTAGAAAAGCGCACACACCATTACTTAGATGTCGCTACGTCCGACGGCATGTTTTTGCAGCGGACGCGCGGCATCGGCATCACCCGCCTTCAGGATGCCCAGCGATTGGGTATCGTCGGGCCAACGGCCCGCGCTTCCGGTGTCATGCGCGACGTGCGTGTAGACGCTCCCTACGCCGCCTATGATATGTTTCCTATCAACATTGTCGTGGAAACGGCCGGTGATTTGGAAGCGCGCTTCGTCGTTCGCCTGAAGGAGCTTTTCGAGAGCTTCCGGCTCGTCCGCGAGATTTTGGACAATCTACCGCCAGGCGATTTACAGGCCAAGCGGTTCCCACGGCGCATTAAACCTGGCGAGGTGATCAGCCGCGTCGAAGCGCCACGCGGCGAGGTTTTTTATTATATCCGCAGCAATGGTTCAGATATGCCGGAACGCGTTAAGGTTCGCACGCCTACCCTGTGCAACATGGCTTCTGTTCTGTCTCTGGCAGTCGGCCACCATCTGGCCGACATGCCCATGCTTTTGGTCGGCATCGATCCCTGCTTTTCTTGCAACGACCGCGGCGTCTCCATCTGCTCTTCGCAGGGCGAACACGGCCGTTGGACCTGGGAACGGCTGCGTCAATTTGGTATCGACTATTATGCGAATAAGGTGTAACTATGGATAGCGTCGTTAACGTAGCAGCCTTACTTGTATTTCCTGGCGGTTTGTTCGTCATCGCTGCCGGACTGTTCTACGAATGGATTGATCGCAAGATTATCGCCCGCCTGCAAAACCGGTTAGGCCCTCGCTGGTTCCAACCTTTTGCCGACACCGTTAAACTGCTGGCCAAAGAAGAGATTGTACCCGAAAGAGTAAATCCCATTCTTTTCGTGGCCCTGCCGCTAACGGCGTTGGCCGGAGCTTTAACAGCCGCGTTGTACGTGCCCATGGCCGGCCTGAAACCTGCTTTCAGCTTTCCTGGCGATCTCATCGTCACGGTTTATATGCTAAGCCTGCTGACCTTGTGCACTGGACTGGCCGGGGCTACTACGCGTGACCGGTTTTCGCTGGTAGGTGCAACTCGCACCCTGACCCAGCTCTTTGCCTACGAAGCACCGTTCCTGCTGGCTCTACTTGGTCCGGCAATCGCCGCCGGAAGCTGGCAAATCAGCGAAATTACTGCCTACACAGAAACCCACGTCTGGATCCTTGTTACCCAACCCATCGGTTTCATCGTGGCGCTGATCGGGCTCATGGGGAAATTGGAACTGCCGCCATTTGATTCACCAGAGGCAGAAACGGAAATTGTGGCCGGGGCACTAACAGAATACAGCGGCCGGGGTCTGGCTATTTTCCATCTGGGCAAAGGGGTGGAACTGGTAATTGGTCTAACCCTCATCACCTCATTTTATCTGGGTGGACTGTCCAACCCGCTGGCCTTCGTACTTAAGACCGTGGGACTGCTTGTCGTACTGGCCGCTCTCCAATCTCTGATGACCCGTTTGCGTATTGATCAAACCGTTGGACTGTGGTGGCGGTACGGCGCTCTACTGGTCCTGGTACAATGGTTAATTTTATTCGTCATCCAAATTGTGTAAGCCGTGCGCGGTGGATGGCAATCTCACTAAAGTGCAACGGAGCAAAATATGAAAATCGCAACGATGTTTAGCGATATCTGGCAATCCCTGTGGCAGCGACCGGTAACGCAGAAGTATCCATTTGAGCGAAAGGAAGCGCCGGATCGCCTGCGTGGCAAGCTTCACTGGAATCCGGAAAACTGTACCGGCTGCGCGTTGTGCAATAAGGACTGCCCGGCCAATGCAATTGAAGTGATTACCATTGACAAGAAAGAAAAACGCTTTGTTATGAGGTATCATCTTGATCGCTGCACCTACTGTGCGCAGTGTGTAGAAAGCTGCCGTTTTAGCTGCATCGAACTTTCGGATAAAGAGTGGGAACTGGCTTCTACCCACAAGCAGCCTTTTACCGTGTATTATGGCAATGAAGATGACCTCAATGAATTCATGGCAAAGTTTACTCAGCCAGAATCTGAACCAACTCCACAATAACCTTCAGCTTCCCCAGGAACAAATCCGGCTGGCGATAGTTGGAATTGGCAATGAGTTGCGAGGGGATGATGCAGCCGGTGTGGCAGTAGTCCGCAGATTAGCGCAAGATACTTTGATTAGACAGAAAAAGAATAAGAATGTGCTTCTGATTGATGCCGGGAATGCGCCGGAAAACTATACCGGGCCTCTCCGCCGCTTCGCGCCGCACCTGGTCTTACTGGTTGATATGGCACAAATGGACTGCGTTCCTGGCAGTGTACGCTGGCTGCCATGGCAAGAAACGTCCGGGCTGAGCGCTTCCAGTCACACCATGCCTCCTTATATGTTGGCGCAGTTTCTAACGGCCGATTTACACTGCGAGGTAGCTCTTATTGGTGTTCAACCCCTGGACACAAGTTTAACGATGAGCATGTCGCCGGTGGTGGAAACGGCCGTTGACTCCGTTGTTTCCGAACTCTCTGCCATCATCAACCGGTTTTACCCTTAGGCGTCCAGCTTATACCCTAGCCAGGGAACCTGCATTTCAGCGGCGGTCATACCGCCATGCCGGCCAATCATCTTCTGGGCGGACTCTCTCTGTTTTTCGAGCAGCAGGACATACCCCGAACGCATGGTCACCAAGACATCTCCAACGCGTTCACTCGTGACGGAGGCATGGGGTTCTGGTCCTAACAGACCGGCCGACAGAGCGGCCTGTGCCGGCAGGGCAACCATGGCGTGGTTCAGGGTTTCCTGAATGTAGCTGATGACGTCGGCTTGACGGCCGTTTTTAACATACAGGTACGGCGTCCGCGGTTCTCCGGCCGGCGTCATAAACAGCATCTGCTGTAACGCAGGATAGTCCTCCAAAAAAACTTGCTGGGCTGCAGGAGTATGAATCTGGCCATGATCGGCCACCAGCAGGAAAACCGTTTCGCGCCGCGCCGCCGGCGAAAGCCGGTCAAAAAACTCTCGCTGGAGCTGAGCCAGAATTGCCCATAATTCGGCAGCCACTGCAGGATGATCCCACCCATAAACATGGCTCAGGGTATCAATCGTCGGCCAATAGGCACTGACAAACAGCGGTTCTCCAACCTTACTTTCCAGCAGCAAGCGCATTTGGACAAACATATCCGCGACGGTAACAATACCTTTGTCGGCAGCCACACCACGGCCGTGCATCTTACTCAGGGCGGAGTTGACAATTTCTCGCCCCTTAAACGCGTAGGTCGGCACGCCACTCACACGCAACTGCTCGGCAAAACCTGGCCCTTCCAAAAACTTTTCCGGCTCCAATCCGGCCTTAATCAGCGCGTCCGGATGCTTTTCGAAGGAGGGTGTAAAGGCCAGCGTCTGCATGGTCACAGCATACTGCGGCATAAACAAGTTCAAGCCGACCATACCATGCTGCGCCGGGCCAAGACCAGTCCACAAACTGCTCAAAGCCGCGACCGTCGTAGAAGGGAAAATCGAGGTGATCTGACCGGCGACATGTGGCTGATGCATAAACGACGGGAAGTTGTGCTGCTCTTTCTGAAACAGGTTCCAGCCAAAAGCATCCATGATGAGCAGAACCACCCGTTTTGCCGGGCCGAGCGGCTGCCAGAGTGGGGAAGGCAACGGCCGTAATCCCGTAAACGGCACGCCCAACAAAGCAGCAATCGTGGCCGGGACATTGCCAATCGTACGGCTACTGTAATCAGGTATCACAAATTCTTGAGGCAAATTCAGCTTCATACATATCGCTCCTTTGTTCCCGGAACACGGAAATCAGGCAAGAAAAAAGGCCAGGGTCGGCGTTGTCCCTGGCCTTTTTCGGCAATTGTGTAGCAGACGGCCGTTGTAGAAAACGGCCGTTCAAACATTCTTCACCCCTCTAACGAGAGCCAATGCGCCAGAATTCTTACTTCAACGAATCCCGTAACGCATTCATCTGCCCAGCCACACTATCGTCAACCACCTGGTCACCCACGCGAACAATCAAGCCGCCCAGGATAGCAGGATTCACATTAAATGATACGTCTGTAACCTTCAAAGCTGCCTTCGCCGTCTGCTTCTCTTCATCCGTCAAAGGCAATGCGCTGGTAACAACTGCTTTTTCACCGCTTAAGGATGAAACACGAGCCGGCACTTTTGCAAAGAAATCAGCGATCAAAGCGCGTTGCCGTGCGTCATCAAGCGATTCACCCACGATCTTGTTGGCCGCAGCAATAGCAATTGCCGCCACCTGTCCTCGTAGATCAGCCAAAATGCGGTTACGCTCAGCTTCCGCATCCTCGCGCGCCGAAACGACCACTGCTTTAGCGTCTTCATTAGCCTTAGCCATAATGCCCGAGGCCGTTTCTTCAGCCTGCACGGCCGCTTCCGAACGGATCTTGGCTGCTTCTGCTCGGGCCGCATCTAAAATCTTTTTGGCTTCCGCATCCGCATTATCACGCGCAATCGACGCCTGCCGTGCATCTTCCAGCCCTTTAGCTATACGCGCCTTCCGTTCATCCAACACACGCAGAATAGGACCAAATGCCAGCCCCTTCAGCAGCAAAAGCAGGACTGTAATGCCCAGAATCTGCATGATCAGATAACCAATATTAATGCCTAGTGCTTCCATACTATTCCCCTGTTTGTCTCACCTACATCGCTAAAGGATGTGTAGTATTGACCTAGACCACGAATAGAATGATCAGGGCCACCACCAACGCATAGATAGCAACAGCCTCAGCGAAGGCGATACCCAAAATCATGTTTGTCTGGATATTACCACTGGCATCGGGATTGCGGGCAATACCTTGTACCGCACCGTTTACCAAAATACCAATACCGGCGCCGGCGCCAATCGCACCAGCCATGGCCAAACCCGCACCAATTGCCTTAAAACCGTTTGCTAATGCCAAAGCAGCTAGTTCATCCATAATGTCTAATCCTCCAACTAATTGTGAATTTACTTAAGGAATTAGTGATGCTCTTCATCGCCATGATGGCCCTCAGTGGCGCTCACCATGAAAATTAACATCAACAGCGCAAAAACAAGCGCTTGAATCAAGCCTACGAAAAACTCGAGGCCAAAAAAGACTACGTTAATTACCGGCAGTAAGAACGCCATTACAAACAACAGCACCATACCGGCAAAGATATTACCCAGAAGACGGAAGGCAAATGAGATAATCTTAGAAATCTCACTAATAAGCTCTAAAATACCCACTGCCGGATCAATCGCTTTAATCGGATCCTTGGAAACTTGCTTCCCCCACCCCTTCCCAATAAAGGGGAAGAATTTAGAAAGGTAGCCGCGCCCACCTAGAAACTTTAGGCCATAATACTGCACCATGACCATGGCAATCAGGGCAAACGCCAGTGTGTAATTCAAGTCCGTTGCTCCAGGACGCAGAAAAGGTACGATCGTCCAATCAGCTGCCTCGGGGTTAAATCCTACCTTGCGTCCTTCATCGTCTCGCTCTACGGGTGCATCTGCATTCGCATTGGCATCTGCTCGAATCAGGAATAAGGGCGCAATCCGCAAATCTCCCTGGTTTGCTTCGTCGGTGGAATGCTCCACGTCAAGAAAATCTTCTTCCGTAAACTCGATGCCATTGGCATTCGCTTCTTTTTCCGCATCAAGGGCAGCTTTGTGAGGCTTCCACTCATAAAAACCAATACTATCCCAACCAGGAATCAAGCCCATCCAATTTGTCGTCAGGATGATCAAAATGAAGGTCATAAACCAGGGAAAGAAATTTCTTACCTTTGGCCCGGCAATACCCTCCGCAAAATTATAAGCGAACTCAATGATCATCTCGAAAAAGTTGTAAAAACCGGTGGGAATCTCATCGGCCGTGCGCGAGCGAGCCTTTAAGACCAGAATGAGCACAATTACCATTATCCAGGCCACGACAGTGGACATGAAGGTATTGGTAATACCACCAAGGATCGGCAATCCTTCAGTACCGGGGTAAATTTCACCTGGTAGCTGAATAAAGGGGCGCACGGGTTTTGTGAGCGGCACAAACGACCCTAAAATGAGCATGAGCGCGATACAAATCAATATGATGTATCTCTTTTTCATCTGTGTGCTTCCTCTTCTTGTGATGTCGTTTCGTTATTTTCTTGGCTCTCTGTGTCCATTCCGGCTATGCGGTCCTGTGCTCTGGCAACCAGCAGTAAACTGACGCGTACCATCGCAAACAAGGTAACCGGAAAACTGCCCAACATGAAAACAACGGTGAATATTCCCTGTGTTCCCAGGTAATTATCCAGGAATCGCCCTGCACCAAACGCAATTCCAATAATAATGAGGGCAACAAATCCAGTAACACAACCAACCTGACCTACTAGATTGGTCATGGCGATTGTTTGATTTATGTCTGATTTTCGGGACACAATTTATTTATTAAAGCGCGGTTTGCGCATTATATCACAATTCATGTCGGTGACAATGCGCTGATTCCGCAGCATGTTAGCCGACGAGCGTAAAGAAGGCGTTGGCAGCCTCCCGAGTCCAATCAAAAGCCGGGCTGGCATAAATCCCTAAGAATATGATAAAGAAGACGGAGACGGCCAGCCCAATTTGTGCCGCTCTGGATACAGGAATAGGAACATCCTCACTATCGGACCGGTAAAGGTACATATACTTGATAATGGAAAGATAGTAGTAGAGGGCGACAAAGGCATTCAAAATGCCCAGTAAAGCCAGCCACCAATATCCTGCTTCAACGGCCGCTTTAAATACAAAAAACTTACCAATGAAACCGGCCGTCGGCGGAATGCCCCCGAGTGATAAGAGAGCAAACAGCATCACCAAAGCAAGATAGGGCGAACGGCGGTTTAAGCCATAAAGATCACGCAAGTCATTTGAGCCCGATACATTGTAGATCAAAATGACCACGCCAAAAGCGGCAATGTTTGTAAAGACATACATCAACAGATAAAACATTGTCGCGCCGGAGCCGGCAGGTGTAAATACTACCAGACCTATCATGGCATAACCAGCCTGCGCTATACTCGAATAGGCAAGAAGGCGCTTGATATCGTTTTGGAAGATCGCAGCAAAGTTGCCCAGGGTCATGGTAATGACACACATCGAGATGAGCAGCGCCCACCATAGCGATTCTTGACCCGGGGTTCCAAAGGTACCGGCCGTGAAAACACGCAAAAAGACAGCAAAACCAGCTGCTTTAGACGCTGTAGAGACAAACGCGGTAAAGCTGGTAGGCGAACCATTGTAAACGTCGGGCGTCCAGAAGTGAAAAGGCACGGCCGAAATTTTGAAGCCAAAACCTATTATCATTAAGGCAGCTGCCAGTAAAATTACACCGTTCGCCTGGGGAGGAATTGTGCCGGCGTTGCTTAAGACGAGACCGATTTCGTAAATATTTGTCGAGGGCACGCCAACGCTGGTGAGGATGCCGTGCAGGAGGCTCATTCCATAAAGCATCAAGCCTGTGGCTACCGCACCGTAAACAAAGTACTTCATACCAGCTTCAGCAGATTGATCATCTTCTGTGACAAAACCAGCCAAGACATAAGAAGATATACTGGCCGTCTCTAAAGCAATGTAAATCATGATCAGGTCAGCCGACGCAGCCATCAAACTGAAGCCAATAGTGGCCGCGACCAGCAGCGCATAAAATTCACCCCGCTGCAATCTTGGAACATCGATCGTGATCAGGCTGGTTATGAAAAGGGCAACCAGGAATATCACCCGGAAGATCAGCGTAATCAAATCATTCCGGATCATACCACCCCAATAAAGACTGTTTACTGACAGGGCCTGTTGGCTATCCGGGATATCAAAAAGCAACCACATCCCCAGGGTCAGAATCAAAACAGTAAAAGCCCCCCAAGCGCTTAAGAGGCCAATATTGCGCCGGTTAACCGGCTTCAGCGCCCGATCGTAGAGCAAAAGGGCCGCTAACAGGACCACCAACCCTATTTCAGGTAGTAAAGCCAAAACCCAATCAAAGGTGAGAGTTGAGCTCACTTATGCACCTCCCAGCCAAGATAGCAAATTCGTCGCCGCAACCTGCACACTGTCCAGGACGGTTAGGGATTGCTGTGCTTCTTGAATACGGTGTAAGACAGGCGTTACGCCAGACTGGACGATTGGTCCGATGACTGAGGGCAACACACCAATAGCAATGAGAATAACGCAGAACATGACCAACGTAAATTTGTCGATAGGCAGTATTGGACGCATGTCATGCCATTTCTCGCCATCATACTCGCCAAAAAAGACCGTATGGACTGCCCGTAAAATATACGCGGCCGTGATAATCACCCCCAGAATGCTGAGGATGGCAATAATTTGATAATAATTGGCCGGAGCCAGGTTAAAAACGGCCGGTGTAGTGGGCGAACTGCTGCCCTGCCAGACTCCCATGAATATCGGGAACTCGGCAATGAAGCCCGATAGACCTGGCATACCCATGGAAACCAGGCCACCGATGATAAACGGCACAACCAGCCAGGGCAATGCTTTTCGCATCCCGCTTAACTCATCCATGCTGCGGGTGTGGGCGCGATCGTAGATCATGCCGACAACAGAGAAAAAGAGGGCTGTCATGACGCCATGGCTCACCATCTGAATTCCGGCGCCAGTAAAGCCGACCAACGTCATGGCCGCGAAACCCATGGAGACAAGCCCCATGTGGCTCACGCTAGAGTAGCCAATGAGATATTTCATGTCTCGCTGGCGCATGGCGATGAAGGAACCGTACAAGACGTTAATGAGGGTGAGTAAAATAATGAGAGGCATCCAGTAAACGGTACCCTGCGGCAGGATCTGGATACCGACGCGCATGGAGGCGTAGGCTCCCAGCTTCATCAGCACACCAGCGTGGATCATGGAAACGGCCGTGGGCGCTGCGACGTGACCATCAGGCGACCAGTTGTGGAAGGGAAACAAACCCGCCAGAACAGCAAACCCTAAGAAAAGGGGCAAAAACCAGATTTGCTGCATGGCAAAGGGGAAGTTAGCCTCTGACCATACGCGCAAGTCGAACGTCTGCTCCACACCGGCAGCCGGCAAATTGAAGTACAAATAAAGGAAAGCGATAAAAGAAATAAAGCTGCCGATCAGCAGATACAAGGTCAGCTTCATGGCCGCATATTCGCGCCGCTCCTTCCAACCCCAAATCACGATCATCACGTACATCGGCAGCACGGCCAGCTCGTAAAAGAAGAACAACAAGAAGCCATCAACGGCGATAAATACACCGTGCACGCCAGCCACCAGCAGCATGAAAAAGGCAAAAAATTCACGCGGCCGATCGTCAATGCTCCAGGAGATGAGTACACCGCCCAGGCCAACAATAGACGTTAACAAAACCAACGTTGCACTCAGGCCATCCACCCCCACGATGTAACCAATGTTCACAGCCGGAATCCAATTATAGTCCTCCACAAACATGAGCGTCTCGGCCCAACGGGTTTGCGGAGCGGGAAGGTTTTGGTTATAGGCAACGTAAACGTAGATCGACAGCAGCAGCCCCAAAATCATGGCCGCCAGGGCCAACATACGGGAATTCTCACCCCGCTCTTTGGGCATCATCAAAATAATGATGGCTGCTGCTATCGGCGATAGGGCAATGACTGATAAAAATGGGAAATCCATAAACCCTCTTCCAGCCTCAAAACTTACAGAATCAAAGAACTAACTCACAGAACCAGTCTTGCCAAGAGTCGTTCTTTGATTCCTCTTAACTAAAGATTTTGGTAACGGTGTCGTTGATAAAAACCAACAACCACTGTGGCCACACGCCCAAAGACAACATCAGAACCATCAGCGGCCAGATCACGACATGTTCGCGGAAAGTCATATCCTTTAAACCACGCCATTGGTCTTTGATTGGTCCATGCAGCGTTTCGCCGATACCTTTTAAGATGTATGCGCCGGTCATAAAAAGACCCAACATGGACAGTGCCACCTGGACAGTAAAGGCATTCCAACTGCCCCGAACGATCATAAATTCACTGACGAAGCCGTTAAGCCCCGGCAGCCCCAACGAGGCCATGCTGGTGAAAATGAGAATGGCTCCAAAGACAGGCATAATAGACCAGATGCCACCGAACTGCTTTAAATCTCGTGTATGGGCGCGCTCGTAAATCACGCCAACCATAAAGAACATACCAGCCGCCGATAAACCGTGATTAAACATTTGGAAAACGGCGCCGCTGGTCGCCATGATGGCGTCTGTGGTTGCTGCGGGATCGACAAAAGCACGGCCGTATGAAAACGCATAAACCGCAATCCCTAACACCACAAACCCCATGTGGTTAACCGAAGAATAAGCCACCAACCGCTTGAAGTCCCACTGCCCAAAGGCGGCAAAACCGCCCATGACAATGCTCAACATACCAAACGTCGCCAGAATACTGGCCGTTAAATTGGCCTGCTCCGGGAAGAAAGGCACAACGAGCCGTAAGAATCCATAAGCGCCCAGCTTCAGCAGCACACCAGCCAAAATCATGGAGCCAGCAGTGGGAGCCTGGGTGTGGGCGTCTGGGAGCCAGGTGTGGAAAGGAAATATCGGCACTTTGATGGCAAAGGCGATTACAAACGCCCAGTAAGCTACCGCTTTTACCGTATCAACAGGCAGGTTAACGTTCGGCAGCGTCCCACCAGCGGGCAAATTCACCCACTTATTCATTAACACCGGAATGTCGAACGTGCCCATAGAGAGGCCAATGATTTGGATAGAAAGCAGCAAACCCAGGCTGCCGGCCATGGTATAGACAAAAAACTTAAAGGAAGCGTATTCCCGATCTTTGCCACCCCAAATCTTAATAAGGAAGTACATAGGGACCAGCCCAAACTCCCAGAAAACGAAGAACAGAAGCAAGTCCAGGGAAGCAAACAATCCCAGCATGGCCGTTTCCATGAGCAAGAACAGGAACATAAACATGCGGGGGTTTTCGTCGATCTGGAAAGAAGCCAGGATTGACAAGGGCGTCAAGAGGGTCGTCAGTAAAAACATTGCCAGACTGATGCCGTCTATGCCAACGTGGTAGCTCGCACCGATAGTAGGGAACCATTGGGCGAGGGTTTCAAACTGGATACCAGCGTCTACCCGGTCATAGTTAAACCAGATGACTAAAACGAGAGCCAGCGGCACCAGGCTGAGGATAAGCGCCAGCCATCGTATGGTACGCTTGGCGTCGCTGGGCAGCAAGAAGATAAGAGCCGCTGCCAGCAGCGGGAAGAAGATGACCAGATTCAGGAGATTGTCTTGAATAAAGTCCATTTGGTCTCCTAATTAATTCACGAATAAAGCTATCTGAGAAAACCACTCATTAACCGGGCCGTAGTAATTGACGGCAAGGATAACGGCCGTTAACACCGCAATAATCAGCACCGACACCAGAACGTATTCCTGGATTTTGCCGGTTTGCAGTTGGCGAGAAATCCGGGTCATCGCCAGGAACTGATCTTTTACCCAGTCCACAGCCTGCCCGAAAACCAACTCTTCCGTGCGCTTCATGTAGCTGCCAAACTTGTAGAAAGCCCGCGCTATCAGATGCAAAGTGCCGTCGATGACACCTTTGTCTATGAACTCATAGACAACTCTCTCCGAAATGAAAATGGTCGGACGAATAAAGAGGACCTGATACAACTCGTCCCAATACCATTTGTGATTCAGGAAAACGTGCAGTGGGCCAAGCGGCCGGACGAGCGGGTCTTGCTGATCTTTAACGAGCGCTCTACGGCCGTAAATCCACCAGCCAACAAACAAACCACCCAAAGCCACTATCAACGAAGCGCTCAAGGGAGTCCAGGAAAACGGCAGCGTCTCGATCGCCGCGTTCACCAGGTGCAGGCTTTCCAACTCCGCCATCGTTTCATAAATGGTCGCTCCCACAAAATGGTGGAAGAAGTTGTTGTTGACCAATGGCCCCAAGACCGGGAACGACTCCGGTATCCCCAGCCAGCCGGCGCCCACAGCAAAGATCGCCAGCAAAACCAGCGGGATAGTCATAAACCGGTTGCTTTCGTGGGCATGTTCCGCCAGCGGCGAACGCGGTTTACCCAGGAACGTCAGACTAATTTGCCGCATCGTGTAAAATGCCGTCAGAAAAGCAGCAATCGCCAACATGATCAAAACAATAAGGCCCAGCGCGTTGCCCCGTTCAAACAAATGCCAGGCTTCGGCAAAAATCTCATCCTTCGACCAGAAACCGGCCGTCACCAACGGCAAACCGGACAGCGCCATACCGCCAATGAAAAAGGTCCAGAAGGTCACCGGCATTTTGTGGCGCAGGCCGCCCATAAAACGCATGTCCTGTGGATCGGTGTGATGGTCATGGACGTGATGGGCGCCGTGCTCCATGCCATGAATCACTGAGCCGGAAGCCAGGAAGAGCAATGCTTTAAAGAAACCGTGGGTAATCAAGTGAAAAGCCGCGGCAATATATCCACCAACGCCCAGCGCCGCCACCATAAAGCCAAGCTGCGAGATAGTCGAATAGGCCAACACACCCTTCACGTCATACTGGGCGACGGCAATGGTGGCGGCCATAAAGGCTGTAAACGCCCCAATCCCGGCAATGATCCAGCTTACTGCACTGGTGCCTTCCGGCCCCGCCCCCACCGCAATCAGAGGGTAAATACGGATAATCATGTACACGCCGGCGGAAACCATCGCCGCCGCGTGGATGACAGCACTGACCGGCGTCGGGCCTTCCATCGCGTCGGGCAACCAGACGTGCAGCGGCCACTGAGCCGATTTGCCTACCGTACCGGTGAAGAGCAGCAGGGCCATCACACCCAGAGCAGGGCCAAGCCGTAGAACTGCTTCTTCCAGGCTGTGTGCGGACAGCGCCTCGCTAAAATTCAGCGTGCCAAATACCCGATAGAACCAGACAATGCCCAACAACATGACCACGTCGGCGACACGGGTGGTTAAAAATGCTTTAACGGCCGCGTAGCGCGGCGGGATGTGGGGGATATTTTCCGGGCTAAGGTGATAGTCGCGGGCATGCCAGAAGCCAATCAGAGAGTAAGAGCAGAAGCCCATGATTTCCCACCCGACAAACAACAGCAGCAAGTTGTCGGCTACGACCAGCAGCAACATTGCCCCGGCAAACAGGCTCATGTAGGCGAAGAAACGGCCGAGCAGCGGTTCTTCTCGCATGTGGTTGGGAACCCCCAAGATTGTGCCGAGTGGCGCACCCCAGTTGTGGTAACCAACGCTGTAGATGAAGATCATCGTCACAGCGAAGGTGACCATGATGAGCATGACGGCCGTTAACGGATCCACCGCCACTCCCATCTTTAGCCAGGTTCCCTGGAAATAATCGCCAACCGGCAGCCATTCAATGGCGCTGGCCACCACAGTCGGATGCATCTCCAACTGCAGCATATTCGTTGTCGCCACATTCAGCGCCACTGTCCAGCCCAAAATCAGAGACGAAAAAACACCCAACCAGGCCAGCACCCAACTCAGTGTGCGGCTGCGATTGGCAAACAGCACAATCACAAAGAACGCCAGCAAGGGGCCGACCGGAATGAGCCAGGTTAGTAATGCAAGGGTTTCTTCACTCATAAGGTCTTTTACTCAGGTGTCCAATCCAACACAACTGCGAGCAAAAAGCAGCTGCAACTCCGGAGTTTAGTTCTTCAATGAATCCAGGTCTTCGGCGATTACGGAATCACGGCGGCGGTATACCGAAATGATCAGGGCCAGGCCTACGGCCGCTTCGGCCGCCGCCACCGTCAGCACAAACACAGCCCAGGTAAGACCCACTGGGCGGTCCGGCGCCGTGTAGCGCCAAAAAGCAACGAGGTTGATGTTTACCGCATTCAACATCAACTCGACAGACATCAAAATGGCCACCGCATTACGCCGGGCCATGACCCCATAAAGGCCAATAGAGAACAACAGCGCGGCTACAATCAGGTACCAGGATAAGGGGATCATGCTTTGTCCTCCGCTTTCGGCCAGGCGACGATGATGGCTCCGACCAGAGCCGCCAACAATAAGACAGAAGCAATCTCAAACGGCAGAACATATCCGGCCGGATTGACAAAGGCCCGCCCCATCAAGGCAACTGAATTCTGGAGCACTTCTTGGGGAACTACGGGCTTAGAGGCTAGAGGCACGGCCGTATCGGGGACCAGCGGCCAGATGTTGCGGAATACGTAAAACACCCAGAAAACAACGCCAAAACCAATCACGGCCGTCAGCAGCGCAAAACCCGCCTGCGTGTTAAAAGCCGGCTCGCTCGTTTGCATGAGGCGGCGTGTCATCATAATGGCAAAAATCACCAGGATGGAAATCGCGCCAATGTAAACGAGCAACTGGGCTGCGGCTAAAAATCCGGCGTCCAGGGTCACATATAACCCGGCAACGCCCAAAAAGGAAGCCATCAGAGCCAGCGCAGCGTGAAACAGGTTACGCTTGGTGACCACAATGACGGCCATGGTGAGCGTAAAGGCGCTGATTATCAGAAATACGATTTGCTCAACCATCAGTGGAAATTCTCCCTAGATTAGGTTTGCTGCTTGCTAATGGGCGGCGGCCGGTTCGTGGTGTACGGCCGTTTCCTGATGAGCGTGATCCTCAGCCGCCGTAACAGCCAGACCAGAATCCCCGCCGGTCAGCCGCCGCTGGCGGCGGGCATACGCGCGCAAGATTTCGATAGTCACCAGAGCGATTAAAACGTTGGCCGTCAGGTGCGCACCAGCGCGCGCATAGGCGCTGAAGGATTCAGGGATAAACTTATCCAAAACGGCCGTAACCATCACCAATACCAACGACACGGGCACCAAAAACTTCCAGTTGTAATTCAAAATCTGGTCCACCCGCACACGCGGCAACGTTCCCCGAATCCAGATGTAAACAAAATAAACGGCAAACATCTTCACAAAAAAGACGACCAAGCCGATCAGGTTTCCAACCGCCCAACCGTCGCCAATCACCAGATTTTCCAGGCCAAAAAAGCGATAGCCGCCCAAAAACACCGTGGCAAAAAATCCAGACATGAACAGCGTATTGACAAATTCCGCCAGGAAAAACATGCCAAACTTCATGCCGCCATATTCCACGTGAAAACCGGCCACAATCTCAGACTCTGCTTCCAACAAATCGAACGGGGTACGCCCGGTTTCCGCCAGCGATGAGATGAAGAAAATAAGCGCAGCCAACGGGACAACCAACAGAAAAGGCACTGTCTGTGCAGCAACAATCGACACCGTCGACATCGAGCGGGCCAGCAAAATAGGCACCAACAGCGCCAGAATCATGGGCACTTCGTAACTGACCAATTGAGCTACAGAACGAAAAGCGCCTAACAAAGCGTACTTGTTGTTTGAACCCCAGCCAGCCAACAGCAGAGAAACGACCGAGACAGAACTGATAGCCAGGAAGAAGAAAACGCCAATGTTCAGGTCAACGCCAATGACCCCCGGCGCAAAGGGCATGATCGCCCAGACTATCAAGGCCGCCATCACAATAAGAAATGGCGCCAGCCAATAAGCCACGCGGTCGGCGCCCATGGGCGTGATGTCCTCTTTAATCAAGAGTTTGATAACGTCAGCCACTGTTTGCAGCAAGCCATAACGGCCGCCCACACGGTTGGGGCCAATACGTTGCTGGATGCGGGCAATCACCTTGCGCTCAAGCCAGATGAGAAAGATCACGATCAGCAGGCAAAAGGTGGAAATAATCACCACGCCCAGAATGTCCAGTACCAACCCTACCCAAAGCTGATCGCCCCAGAGTTGTCTTAAATAGTCTGAAACAGTCAGGCTTACCAGACTCTTTAAAAACTCATTCAAATTAAAGCTCATAAGGCATACTCCCTGCTCAATCTATTATGGAAATATCCAAAATGTGAAACGATTGGCAGATAGGCTAAAAATGTCAGGTTTTTCAAGAATAAGGCCGTTGGCCTTACTCAATAAGGGGAAACACATTAAAAGAGATAGAGTTTTGCCAACTCTATCTCTTTCACCATGCAGCTTTTTGCTGTTAAATCCACTCCAGGGCGCCCCTGCCCCAGGCGTAGGCCAGACCATCGGCCAACAGAAAAATAAAGAGGGCTGCGGCGAACACGCCAAAAAGTGTCAGCTGGCCGTATGCGGCCGCAATGGGGAAAAGAAACACGGCTTCAACGTCAAAGATGACGAAGACCAAAGCATAGACATAATATTGAACCTTAAACTGTACCCAAGAGCTGCCGACTGTTTCGATGCCGCATTCGTACGTTTGTTGTTTAATGGGGTTGGGCTTCTTGGGAC
Organism: Ardenticatenaceae bacterium; assembly: GCA_020634395.1. GTDB lineage: Bacteria > Chloroflexota > Anaerolineae > Promineifilales > Promineifilaceae > Leptovillus. The sequence continues at coordinate 58,883 of JACKBU010000021.1, forward strand.
CTAACAAGTGGTTCAAAATGACAGGCGCCGCCGGGAAAATAGGTGACAGTATCAAAAATAGAGCGACAAATTGCCAATCTTGTGACACTATAGTCCTCCTGTCCTCTCCAGAAATGGGTGATTGTGAAATCTGTCCCATTTATAACACATGCAAAGAACATGGGCAAAAGTATATAGCAGATTGGCAGATTTTAGCGAGTAGCGAGCGGCACTTTAATTTGTACCTGGATTTAGGTATACTTGGCACGAGAACAACACTATTTTAAGAGGCTGACATGCTAGATAGCGATATTGAAATACAGCGCATTTTGGCGGTGGATGATAATGCTTTTACGCTGAGGATTGTTCAACATACTCTGGAACAGGCGGGGTTTCAGGTGACCACGGCCGTTTCCGGCAAAGACGCGCTCAAATACATCAATCGACACGGCATTCCCCACCTGGCCATCGTTGACCTGCATATGCCGGTCATGAGCGGGTTTGAATTTTGCCATGCGGTACGAGAATTTAGCGATATGCCGATCATCATGTTAACGGCCGTCAACAGCGAAGAAACCATCATCCAAAGCATCGAACAATACGCCGAAGACTATATCATCAAGCCCTTCAACCCCAATGAACTCGTCGCCCGCGTTAAACGCGTCCTCCGCCGCATGGGCGACTATACCTACACCCTGGACTCCACTACGCGCATCGATGATCGCCTCATGGTCAATTTCCCTAACCGCGAAGCCCTCGTAGAAGGCGAATCAGTCTCCTTAACCCCCACAGAAACCAAGCTCCTCTACATCCTCGTCCGCAACGCGGGTCGTATCGTCACCACAGAATTCCTCCTCAACCGCATCTGGCCCTTGCAAGACGCCCAGGAAGACCGCCTTCACGTCCACGTTCACCGTCTGCGCCGGAAAATCGAGCTTGAACCCAACGAACCCAGTTACATCATCGCCGAACGCGGCATAGGCTACCGTTTCAATGCCACTCCGGAATAACTAAACAAAACAGCTTTCCCTTAACCCATAAAAAAAGGCCGCACGCTTTTTCATCACGTGCGGCCTTTCCTTTTTCTTCTTGTTGATGAGGCTGATTTCAGTAAGCCAGATCAAATCCTAACTTGGCCGCCACGGCCGAATCAGGCGGCTCCACGTAAATTGTGCCATCTGGGAAGACAACCGTCGGAACCACACGATGCCCGTGATTCACCCGGCGAACAAACGCCAAACCTTCAGGGTCCCGATCCACATCAATTTCAACATAGTCAATGCCAAATTCATCCAAGAGATACTTTGTGCGGTAACAATCCGGGCACCACTTCGTTCCATAAATCAGAATCTCACCACGGTTGCCATTCGTCAATTTCATAAAGTTTCTCTCCAATTTGCCACCACCGGGCCTTGCCAGTTTGTGAAAGATCTCCAATGCCTGTCCCATTTAGAGAATTTCCATGATGAATTCCCGATGACAGCTTACCAAACCAACTGACAGGGTTTGCATGAGCTATACAGAGACCAGATATTAGCCTATATGCCTCATGTTACAATGCAAATTAACAAACGTTTACCCAACGCTTTCTTTTGCCGACTCACCCAATTGCGGATACAAATAACGCTCCGTCTGAACAAACAATTGGCAACCATTGCAATTGGCAACCATTGCCTTCCTTACAACTTAAAGGGATGCTAGTGTCTAAACGAACAAACGAGCAATGGCTCCATGACCTAAAGAGTAGCGGTCCTGCTCACGAAGCGGCGATTTCCGATTTACAACAAATCCTTCTTTCTGGCTTGCAGCATGGCCTCCTCAACCAGGTCAATACGTCTGCCCCCGAGTTCGCTACCCAGGCCGAGGATTTTATCCAGGAGGCTTTGCTGAAAATTTTGGATAACCTGGATAGTTTCGCCGGCCGCAGCCAGTTCACTACCTGGGCGCACAAGATTGCTGTGTCCGTGGCCCTTACGGAGCTGCGCCGTAAACGGTGGCAAGACAAATCACTGGATGGCCTGATGGAAACGGACAGCGGCATCTTTACGCCCAAATTCATTGCTGATCCGGCGCCGCTGCCAGAAAGTGTGACGGAAAGAGCCGAGATGCTGGCCCACGTGAATCGCCTCATTATGGAAGAGTTAACCGAGAAGCAGCAGGCCGTAATGGAAAAATCGGTCATTCAGAACCTGCCTACTCCAGAGGTCGCCCGCCAGCTGCATATGAAACCGAACGCGGTGTATAAAATGCTGCACGATGCCCGTGTCCGCCTGAAGCAGCGCCTGGCTGAGGATGGTTTAACACCGGAAGAAATTCTGGCGATCTTTGAGTAACAGACCAGAAGAAAGGTGTTCACTCGAGGTAAGAAGTCTATTGTTCAATTCGTCAAAAAAAGCATGAAAAGTTTACTGGCAAAGCTCACGTCTATTTTCAAACACACGGGCAAAGAAACGGCCGTTTCCTCTCCGCCCTGCACACCATCCACAGAACCCCTAGCGGGCCTGAGCGAGGAAAACCTGAAGCGTCTGATGCACATGCTCGAACACACCCACGAAGGCATGTTCTCCTGCGCCGAAACGTTCAACTTGCTAGATGAGTATGCCGAATTAGCAGCCAGTAATGCCGATGCAGCCGCGCTAATGCCCCACGTGCAGCGCCACCTCGAATTATGTCCTGGCTGTCGCCAGGAATACGAGATACTGCTGTGCATTTTACAGTCCGAATTCCCGCCAGTCGCCTGATACACTACCCATCAATCTAAAAATACAAAGGAGCCAACCCATGGTAAAAGCAATCTGGAACGGAGTCATCATTGCTGAAAGCGACCAGACGGAAGTCGTGGAAGGCAATCACTATTTTCCACCCCACACCCTACACCAGGAGTATTTTCAACCGAGTGCCAAAACCACCATCTGCTCGTGGAAGGGTACAGCCAGCTACTACGACGTTGTCGTGGCCGGCCAGCGCAACCCGGAGGCAGCCTGGTACTATCCCCACCCCAAGCCGGCGGCCCAGAACATCCAGGGCTATGTTGCCTTTTGGCGCGGTGTTAAAGTAGAATCCTGAGGATTTTGCCATTTCAACAAAGGATCTACTATGCTTTTAGCCGGTGATATAGGCGGTACAAAGACAGTGCTGGCACTGTTTGCCACAGAGTCCCATACACTGCAGTCGCAGTACGAGGTTACATTTTGGAATCGCGATTTTGATTCACTGGAAGCCGTCATTCTGGCCTTCTTGCGAGAAACGACTGCGCCCATAACCAGCGCCTGTTTTGGTGTGGCTGGCCCGGTAGTACAGGGGCGCGCCCAGATTACCAACCTACCCTGGGTGATTGACGCCACGGCCGTTCAGGACGCGTATGGTTTCCCCCAGGTGTTTCTGCTGAATGATCTGGAAGCAATTGCCAGCGCCGTTCCGTATTTAACCTCGGCCGATCTTGTCACCCTGAACGAAGGAATACCGGAGCCGCAGGGGGCGCTGGCCGTTATTGCCCCAGGTACCGGCCTGGGAGAAGCCTTTTTAGTGTGGAACGGCCGTGCCTATCAGGCTCATCCCTCCGAAGGCGGCCACGTCTCTTTTGGCCCCACCAACACCGAACAGATGCAGCTCCTCACCTATATGCTGTCCAGGTTTAACCACGTCAGCGTGGAACGGGTCTGCTCCGGCAGCGGTATCCCCAACCTCTATGGCAGTCTGCGCCAATCGGGCCGCTACGAAGAACCGGACTGGTTGCGCCAGGCACTCGTCGAGGCAATCGACCCCACTCCGGTCATCGTCGAAGCCGCCATCGAAAACAACGAACCTATCTGCGTGGCCACCCTCGACCTGTTTCTGGACATTCTGGCCGACGAAGCCAGCAACATGGCCCTGAAAGTTCTATCAACCGGCGGCATCTACCTGGGTGGGGGCATCCCACCGCGCATCTTGCCGCAGCTGCAGCAGCCGCGCTTCATGGAAGTCTTTACAAACAAAGGGCGCTTCTCCGAGATGATGCAAAAAATGCCGGTGCACGTCATTCGTAATCCCAAATCCGCTCTCTACGGCGCCGCCTATTACGGCCTCAATCACCCGCTGCGCAAAAAGAAAAAAGAGGCGGCTTAGGCTGTGTTTTAATTAACCATGTCACCTACGATTGAAATCTTTAGCAATCCGGCAGAGATGGCCAACGCCGCGGCGCGACTGTTTGTGCAGATAGCCACCACGGCCGTTGCCCAACACGGCCGTTTCCTGGTGGCGCTCTCCGGTGGCGGCACGCCCCAGGCTCTCTTCCGGCGTCTCAGCCAGCCAGACTATGTCCAGGAAGCCTTCTGGCGCAGCACTTACGTTTTCTGGGGCGATGAGCGGCTGGTTCCCCCCGACGATGAAGGCAGCAGCTTCAAGATGGCCGCCGACCTGCTGCTCGATCACGTGCCCATTCCCCCGGATCACATCCACCGTGCCAAGGGAGAATTAGACCCGGAAACGGCCGTCACCGACTACACACGCCAACTGGAGCAGGCGGCGTCGCCGGGCCGCCGTTGGCCGCGCCTGGACCTGGTGCTGCTGGGCCTGGGCAGCGATGGACATACGGCCTCGCTGTTCCCCGGTCCCATCCCGCCAGCGGAAGCTAACCGGCCGGTCATCGCCGTCACGGCTCATTACGACGGCCGTCCCGCGCAGCGGCTCACCCTCACTCCCCTGGTCTTTAACGATGCCCGCCATCTTCTCTTTTTAGTCACCGGGGAAAAGAAAGCCCAGGCAGTAACGGCCGTTCTCCACGGCCCACCGGCTCCGCAGCAGTGGCCTGCCCAACGCATCCAGCCCCAGGATGGTCAGGTCACCTGGATGCTGGATAGAGCAGCCGCCCAGTTACTACCCGGCGACTGATCCTTCTCTCTTTTATTCCTCGTCCATCGCCCCCAATACTTCTACGGCCAATGCCTGCATTTCAGTAATTTCCGCTTCATCCAACCCACTGGTGCGCCAGTAAGTCGCCAGTAAATCGACTGGCGTCATTTCTTCCACCCCCACCGTGTCACCCAGGCGGACTCTTTTGTCCAGTTGACGATGCTTCTGAATTTGCACGCTCAGAGCTGTAGAAAAATAGTCGTTGAGGGCGTTTTCGTCCAGCAGTGGCTCCCAGTCGTGGGGATAATTCAGCTGTACCCGGCAAATCGCTCCGGCCACCTCGTCGGGCTGCGGCAACTGACACATAATGTCAGCCATAAAGGTGTCGGCGCTGGCCGTATCAATTGTCAGATCCAGAAAGCGGCGGGTTTGCAGCGGCCTGAAGATCCATTCTGTTTTACCACGGCACACAGTGGCCAGGACAAAACCTTTTTTCTCTTTGACTTCACCAAAATCAATCCGCTCAATGGAGCCAGGGTATACGATCGGCGGGTGGCTGCCCGCGGACGAAAGCGCCTGGTGCTTGTGGATGTGCCCCAACGCCACGTAATCCAGCCGTCTGTCGTTGATCAGGCCACCGCTGAGCACCAGTTCGTGCCCCAACATAACGGCGCGTTCGCTGCCATACACCGCGCCCTGAACGCTGGCATGGGCCGTTAAGATGAGCGGCATTTGGGGATCCGCTGACTCGATCAGGCTGGCTACGCGGGCCACCACAACATCCTCGGCGGCCGTCAAGATTTCTTCCCGAGGCTTGTCGGCCAGTTCTTCGTAAGCCATGAAGCGGCTGGCAGACACCCATGGCACGGTGATAATCTGCACCGGTAAACCCAATTCATCCGGACCAAACAGGCGAATGGTATCGGCGACGTGGATGTGTGGCACGCCTAGTGTAGAAAACTCGTGCAGGGTATGGGCGCGCCCGGCAGCCGGGGAAACGTCGTGGTTGCCCACCAGCAGCAGCGTGGGAATGCCTGCCTGGGACAGGCGCATGATGCGCTTGCCCCATTCGCGCTGGAAAGTGGGCTGCGGGTTGCGGTCTTTATAGGCATCCCCAGCAAAGATCACCAGGTCAACCGGTTCGGACACGGCCGTTTCTACAATCTGGTCCAGCGCCGCCAGAAAATCCATTACCCGAATGGGCAGCGCCGTTTGGGGATCGTGACGGCCGTAATTGGCAATATCGATATGGGCGTCGGCAAAGTGCAGCACACGCAAAGGTTTTTCTGACATGGTTCGCTTACTCCTTTTTATATAGCAACACTTATGTAAACACTACGGACAGCCCGCGGTTGGCACAGCAGAGGTGACAAAGTAGGCGTTGCTGTCTGGGACGTTGGGGAAAACGTGCTGCACCATCACGTAATACGTGCCTGGCTGCAAATTAGCCAGGCAAATCTGTTCATCCGCGCCCTGGAAGGGAGATTTGCTCTGGCCCCAAATCACTTTGTTGTCATCGTACAAATACAGGTCTAGATTCTCGCTGGAAGGCACCAACAGGTTCACTTTCAGCGATGTAACCTGCCCCAACCGAATTTGAAAGAAGCGATACCGGTCCGAAGCAGACGCAATATTTTGTGATATGGCCTGGTTCAACGGCAGCGACCTTGCCGTGGCAAAGCTAAAGTTCTCCGGGTTGCCTTTAATGATAAAGGGGAAGAAATAGTTACCACGCGGCGGCGGGGTCATTTTTTTGACGATGGGGTAAGGATCGTTGCCGGACAGGTCAATACTGCCGCCGATAGACCACAAGGTATTGCCCACAAACCCACCGCGCGGCCAGACCAGGGACGGGTCGCCGGGCTGACGATTGTTCAAATCATACTGATAGTTTAAAAGGTACCAGGCGTTGGTGCTGGGATCGTAAAACTCTACTTCCGGCACGGCCTCGCCGTTTTGGGCAATACCGCCATAGACATACCAACGGCCGTCTGCCCCCACCGAGCTGTGGGCAAAATACCGCGGCACCTGCATAATCTCGGTCGCCGCCCAATTCGTCGGCGACGACAGGTTGGCGCACTCGCCGCTGGGTATCAGAGCCACCGGCGGATCGGTGCCGTCGTTGTAGCGCAAGCCGCCGGCCACACAAATCTTGTTGCCCACCACGGCCGCCGTATGCCCATACCGGGGCTCGGTCATTAGGCCAGGCGCGGACCAGGCATTGATCACCGGATCGTAGATCAGCACTTCGTCGCGTACAGTGTCTGAGATCACAGAACCTAAAGGCCAGCCAGGGCCTTCAATACCGCCGGTCAGATACAACTTTCCGGCCGGGCTGCTGGCCGCCGAGGCATAGGCAAATGGCACCCCACTGCTCATGGGCACGGCTGCCGCCTGCTGCCAGCCCCCGTTCACAATGTCATAAACCCAATGCTCGTTGGAATAGGCGGCGACTGAATCCACGGCGCCTTTGCTGCCGCCCGGCAGGTGGATTTCCTGATGGGTTGTATTGTTGGCGGTATAGTTTAGATAGGCAGCCGTCGTATTGGCAAAACCGGGACCGGGAATATTGGACAAAGCGGTCCAGGTGTTGTTGGTCGTTCGATAGCGAAAGAAGGTGTTTGTCAGGTTCAGGTTGGCCCGAAAGCCGCCCAGGACGTAGATGTCGGCGCCGGCCACGGCCGTTGCGTGGCGGCTCACCGGCACTGCAGGTGTGTCTATAAATCCAACGTTGCTCCACTTGGAAATCAGCGGCGTCTCATACGCGGCTTGCAGGTTGAGCAACAGTGGATCACTTAGCGCGCCCGGCCGCCAATCGGCGACTTCCACGTAATATGTCACGTCGCGCTGCACGGCAAACGTCGCCTCTGAACTGAGGCCCGTGGCGTCATCGTTACAGGCTACCGGATTCAACGAGGCAGCGCCGCACGCACCGGTAAAAACGCCCAGGATGGTGTCATAGGCCGAGGTGCGGGTGCTGATGGTCACCAGCCCGTTGTAATCGGTGGTGAACTTGTACCAGGCCGTGCGGAAGCCGGTCTGGCTGGGCGGGTTGCTGCCCCAAATGCAGCTCAACGCCGGGTCGTCGCCGGCGGTGGTGAAGCCGGACACGTTGGTCTGGCTGGCCGCGGGCACAGTCAGAGGAACCAGGGTTAACGGGCGGGCCGTACTACATTCATCGCTGGCGGGTAAAACGTCTACTTCTGGAGAAACTGGCAGCAGCGTCAGAACCATGCCCGTTTGCGGGTTAACGGCCGTCGGGTTGCCCACGATAAATTCCGGCGTTTCCGACTCGTCGGGTACAACTGGCACCCAGTCGTTGTCCGGGTGCGGTTCGGCGTCATCCCCATCCTGTGCGCCGACCAGCGAAGCGGCTCCCCATAAGGCCACCAAAAACACAGTCAGAAAAACGAGAAAAGTACGCATAAATAACTCCTATCAAGCTGTGTGGCCGGGATGATGCTCCTTACACTCTTATTTGGATCGTCCTGGGATTGTACAGACTGTCCGCATGCACGCAAAAAGAACACGGACCGGCAGTGGTCCGTGTTCTTGCAGATTGAGTAAGAGAATGGGAGGTCAGACGGCCGTTTTGCGCAGCGCCAGCTCCACATCCTGCCCGCCCACGTTGACGGTTTGCTGGAAGACGGGGTTGGCGAGGGGAACGGCCGTCAGCAGCACAGCCAGCGTCTCTTGCTGCACGTAATCGGCAAAGTTCTCCAGGGCGGCCGCCACGTCGCCGTTCGCCGCATAGCTCAACTCTATCCGGTCCGAAATCTCCAGCCCGGCATCCTTGCGCATATTGTTGATGGCTCGTACCAAGTCACGGGCGTACCCTTCCTGCACCAGTTCAGGCGTCAACTCGGTATCCACGGCTACCGTCACGCCTTTGTCGCTGGCGACGGCCAGACCGCCACGCGCTTCTGTTTGCACCAGCACGTCCTCGTTCGTCAGTTCCACCGTTTTATCACCGAGGTCCAGAGCCAGATTTTGGCCGGCCTGCAGCCGCCGCGCCGCCTGGGCCGGGTCCAGCGCTTCCAACGCCCGGCGAACGCGCGGAAAGTCTTTGCCAAACTTAGGACCGAGCACCCGGTTGTTGGGCAGCAGCTTGTAGTCCACCAGCTCGCCCACTTCCGAGACAATCTCGATCTCTTTGACGTTGATCTCTTCCTGCAACACGTCGGCCAGTTCCGCCAGATCGGCCTGCTCCTGCTGGCTGCCGACGTTAACCCGCGCCCGGGCCAGCGGCTGGCGCAGTTTCACGTCCGCCGCACCGCGCGCCGCCCGCCCCAGGCCGGCCGTCACAATCGCCAGGCGCATCTTGGCCAGCAGGGCGTGGTCAAGCGTCGCGGCCTCAGCCTGCGGATAGAAGCAGTGGTGAACGCTGGCCGGAGCGTTTTCATCCACGGTGCGCACCAGGTTTTGGTACATCGCCTCAGTGACGAAGGGGATGAAAGGCGCCAGCAGCTTCACGTATTCCACCAGGACGTGGTGCAGCGTGGTATACGCAGCCGCTTTGTCGGCGTCGGCTTCGCTTTTCCAGAAGCGGCGGCGAGAACGGCGCACGTACCAGTTGGAGAGGTCATCGAGGAACGCTTCCAACTGCTGGGTGGCCTTTTCCGAGTCGTAAACGTCGAGGGCAGTGCGCACCAGCAGCGTCGTTTCCGCCAGCCGCTCCACGATCCATTTGTCCATTTGCGCGTTGGCGGCGTTGGGCGACTGTCCACTCTGGGACGTCCAGCCGCCGTTTTGGGGCTGCCAGTTATCCAACTGGGCGTAGCTGACGAAGAAGGAATAGACGTTCCACAGGGGGATGAGGAAACGGCGGCGGGTTTCGTCGCCGACGTGATAGCCGAAGCGCAGATTTTGTTCCGGTTTACAGCTGGCGTAGAGCCAGCGCATGGTATCCGCACCCATCTGGTCGGCCGCTTCGTTGAATTCGATCATGTTGCCCCAGGATTTGTGCATGTCACGGCCGTCTTCCGCCTGCAGCGTGGCGTAGCCAAACAAGTTCTTAAACGGCCCAACACCATCGGCCATCAGCGTGCTTTGCGCCAGCAGGCTGTAGAACCAGTTGCGGAACTGGCCGGGGAAGCTCTCGCTGATCCAATCGGCCGGGTACCATTTCTCCCAGTACGCTCTGTCCACGCTGTAATGCAGGGTGCTGATACCCACAATGCCGGCGTCCAGCCACGGGTTGCCCACGTCCTGGATACGGCTGACCGGGCTGCCGCAGTTAGGGCAGGCAATTTTCACCTGATCAATAAACGGCCGGTGCGGAGTATGGCCGTCAAATTCCTCCCAGCCTTCTACTGCCCGTTCCTCCAGCTCTTCCCGGCTGCCCACAACGTGGAAATGACCGCATTCCTCACATTCATAGATGGGCAGCGCCAGACCATAGTAGCGCTTCTTGCTGATCATCCAGTCGTGCATGTTCCGCAGCCAGTCCATCTCCCGGTCATGGCCAAAGCTGGGGTACCAGTTGGCCTGGTTCACCGAATCCATGATCTGGTAGCGGAAGCTGGCGGCCTTTTCCGCCGGCGTCACTTCGTCGTAGGGCTTGTCGTATAGGTCGCCCATATTGATGAACCATTCGTCCACCAACCGATAGACCAGCTCGCTGCCGCAGCGCCAGCAGTGGGGGTAGCGGTGGGCGTAACGCTGCTTGCGGTAATACAGTCCTTTTTCGTGCAAATTCTCGAAGATGGCCGGAGCCACGTCGTGGGCCGATTGGCCGGTCAGCCAGTCGAAGCCGGCTTTGTAGATGCCGTTTTCGTCCAGTGGGGCGATGATCGGCAGGTCAAACTCTTTGCCCAGCTCAAAGTCTTCTGCGCCGCAGCCGGGGGCGATGTGGACGATGCCGGTCCCTTCATCCGCGCCGACCTCTTTCCAGGGAATGACGCGATGGGTGTAAGGTGAACCGTCCGCATCCGGTTTCTCGGCGAAGGCGGCCTGGGCGGCGGGCAGTTCATCAAACGGACCACTGTACTGCCAGCCGAGCATGTCCTCACCTTTGAGGCGTTCGATCACTTCGGCCTGCCCAATGAGCGATTGTTTCATGGCTTCTTCGGCCAGGTAATAGGTCCAGCCGTCGTCGGCCTGGGCTTTGACGTAAGTGAGTTCGGGGCCAACGGCCGCAGCCACGTTGCTGGTCAGCGTCCAGGGCGTGGTGGTCCAGACAAGCAGGGCTTCCTTATCGGGAACCGCAAGGGTCTCCGAAGACCCTTGGGGTTTAGCCGTGATGGGAAAACGCACAAAGACCGAATCGTGAGTTACTTCCTGGTAGCCTTCGGTGACGATTTCATGCTGGCTGATGCCGGTGCCGCAGCGGGCGCACCAGGGCATTACGTCGCGCCCTTTGTATACCCAGCCGCGGTCGAAGCATTTGCGCAGGAAGGCCCAAATCTGGTAGTTGTTTTCGTCGCTGAAGGTGAAGTAGGAGCCGCCCATCTGCGGCATGCCCAACTGCCCTACCACCTGCTCGACGGTGCCGGTGACGGGGCCATAGGGCCCCTGGACGGTGACTTGCTGGTAAGGATCGGCGACGAGCATGTCGCGCAGTTGGCGGAGAACGGCCGTGTCGTTCCAATCCATCCAGTAACCCAGGCGAATGGATTGTTCGGTTTGCACGGCGGCGTAGTTGAGGACCTGGTGTTTGCACTCGTTGGTGAAGCGAGCCAGACCGAATTTTTCGATTTCGCGCTTGCTGTTGAAACCGAGCCGCTTTTCGACGTTGACTTCTACCCAGAGGCCCTGGCAGTCGAAGCCGTTTTGCCAGCGTTCGTTTTTGCCCTGCATGGCGTAGTAGCGCTGGTAGAGGTCTTTGTAGGTGCGGCCCCAGGCATGGTGAACGCCCATGGGGTTGTTGGCGGTGATGGGACCGTCGATGAAACTGAAGATGCCGTGCTCTTTTTCGGTGGCAGCGCGCAGGCGGCGCAGCTCGTTGAAGGCGTCGGTCTTTTGCCAGTAGTCGAGGATTTCGTACTCAAGTTGGACGAAATCTACTTTGTTAGATACGTCTTTAAAGCCCATAATTTTCTCCAATTGGGATTTTTGTTTTCGGATTTTAGATAGTGACCTACTTCCACTCAGGTTTTGTACTGGATTAGCTGCGACGCCACGGCCGTTAACCCATCGCCTCGTTCCATGCCCAGCGGCCAGCCGTTCTCGGCGCTGCGCCAGATGATGCGCAGTTGGCCATTCCAGGTTAAGCGTCGCGGCGAATATTGGCGCCATTTTCCGGCGATTTCCCGCTCCAGATAGTCGGTGACGGCCGGGTAACACTCAAAATCCACCACCTGCACGGCCAGCGTGTCCGGTCCGCCGACCTGCCCGTTGAGGGTAACGGCCGTTTTCGGGTCGTTCCCACGCCAGCCGGCAAAGTGCAGGCCGGCCACGGAGGGGAACCAGAAGCGGTACCCTTTAGGCAAGTCCAAGCCCTGCTCGGATGCTGCGCCGTTGACAGTGCGGGTGGCGGTGACGGCCGTTTCCGCCAGCACCACATCACCCACCACTTGCAGCCCGCCAGCCGCCTGCTCCCAAAAGCGATACTTCAACCGCTCCACTACGCCATCGGGATTGACGACTGCATGATACAAATAGGTGTGGCCCGACGGCGCAGCGCGGGCATCCAGGTCCACGCGTAAAAATTGGTAGCCATCGGCAACGGCCGTCAGCCGCCAGTTTTCTACCGCGCCGGTGGGACGGCCGTCTCGTTCGTACCGGTACTGCCCGGCGGCGATAACCTCTTCGTATGGCTGTTCTTTGATAATAAAGCGCATGGCAAAACCAGAGATGAGAGATGAGATTTGATCCCATCTCTTACTTCTACTTCTTACGCTTCCAACTCGACATAAATCCGTTTATTAATTTTGCCCTTACTTTTGTAGTTGACGATGTGCATAGCTCCAACTTCGCGGGTGTTGGCCACATGGGTGCCGCCGTCGGCCTGCAAATCCAGGCCCACAAGTTCCACAGTACGCACCTCGCGGATACCTTCCGGCAGCAAATTGATCTTCGTGCGGATCAGGTCGGGAATCTGAAACGCTTCTTCGCGCGGCAGAATTTGCACGCGCACGTCGCGGGCAGCCGCGACCTCCCGGTTCACGGCTGCTTCAATTTCGGCCACCAACTCCTGGCGCATGGTCTCAAACTCAAAATCCATGCGCCCTTGCAGGGGGTCCATGTTGCCGCCCGTGACCTGCGCGCCATAATCGCGCCAGACCACGCCGCACAGGATGTGCATGGCGGTATGGGTGCGCATGAGCTGGTAGCGCCGGGTCCAGTCCAGATGGCCGGTAACGGCCGTGCCCACCGGCGGCAAATCTCCGTCGATAAAGTGCACTACCTGCCCATTGACTTTGGCTACTTTGGTGATGGGATAGGTGTGGGAAACGGCCGTAAGCGTTCCCACGTCGTTTGGCTGCCCGCCGCCGCCCGGATAAAAAGCCGTGCGATCCAGCACCACGCCGCCTTCTACCTGCGCCACCACCTGCGCCGCAAACTCCTGCAAATATGCGTCTGTCTGGTAAAGCAAATCGGTCATTTTTTAGTCCTGTAGTTGTTTAGTCGATTAGTCGTTTAGTTGAGTAGTCTTCGACTAGTTGACTACCAGACTAAACGACTAAAAAACAAAAACGCCTTCATCCCTTATGGGACGAAGGCGCACTGTCTCCGTGGTACCACCCAAATTCCTGGCCGCAGCCAGGCTCTCGGTCAACAACGACGGCCGTGGCCGTTTATTGCTGCAGCCCCGGTAACGTGGGGCGAATCCGGCTGAGTTTACTGGGCTGCCGATTTTCCAAACAACAACCTTTCAGTCAGCGGCTCCGGAGGGATTTTGGTCTGTCAATTTGTGCCTGCCTTCCACCGCCGCAAGCTCGCTTGCCAAATCACTTACAGACTACTCGTCTCCATCAAAGCTATTTGTTATCGAACTAGGTGCATTATGCCAAAACGGCCGTAGAAAGTCAAACCACCCCTTACTTTAGTATAATGGTATAGACAACCCTATTTGCTTGTGATAACCTTTAAGGGCATTAAGCCAATTACGTGCAATTAGGGTTCGAATCGAGATACCGTTCCTGCACACGTTGAGGATTTGTAATGGCCGAAGACCTGAAAAAAGTAGTTTGCATCGAAGACGAACTAGAGATGATTGAACTGGTCAAACTCATTCTGGGTCGCAACAAGTTCGACGTCACTGGTGCTGTAGGTGGTCAAGAAGGACTACAAAAAATCGCCGAAATCAAGCCCGATCTTGTGCTGCTAGACTTGATGATGCCCGAAATGGATGGCTGGGAAGTCTACCAAAAAATGAAAGCCTCAGAAGAAATGCGCGATATTCCAGTGATCGTGGTTACGGCCAAGGCGCAAAGCATTGATCGCGTCTTAGGCTTACACATCGCCCGCGTAGATGATTACATCACCAAACCCTTCGGACCACAAGAGCTAATCGACAGTGTAGAACGTATCATCCGCAGCTATTCCAAAGAACGCGCCCGATAAAAGTTTTGCCCTCAGCCAGACCCTCAAGCCCATGCTGCCGTGCTGGGCTTTTTTGTTCCTCTTCACCCTCCTGCCTGGCAGTCCATCACCTTCACCCGCGGTTGCCTCCACTCCTTTCGATCTGCTATACTGAAGCCGATTATGAGGCAAATCGCCCGTTCACGAGCAGCCAATTTAGATCATCTCATTAACTACACCAACAGCGAGGAAAAAGTTGTACATACGATTTTGGGGAGTTCGGGGTACGATTCCCACGCCAGGGCCTGACACGATTCGCGTGGGCGGCAACACCGCATGCGTGGAAATTCGCACATCAGACGATCAGTTAATCATCCTCGACGCCGGTTCCGGCATTCTCCCGCTAGGGAAACACCTGCTCAAAAATAATCCAGGCCGCATCATTGGCAGCATCCTCATCAGCCATACGCATTGGGATCACATTCAGGGGTTTCCTTTCTTCGCTCCGGTATGGGGTCGGAGCAATCGCTTTGTGCTGGTGGGGCGCAAACGTGTGGGCCAACGCCTGGAAGAAATCGTGGCCGGCCAGTTTCTGGAACCTTACCTGCCTTTTGCCTATAAATCACTACCCGCTGACCTGTTGGTTAAAGAGGTGTCGGATGGGGAAAGCATCATCATCGGCGAAAATACGCGCGTAGAAGTAGCTCTGATGAACCATCCGGGTGGTTGCCTGGGGTTTCGCATTGAAGATGCAGGGGTTGTTCTCGCCTACTGCAGCGATGTTGGCCATGATAACGACCAGTTTGATCCGGCCGTGCTTAAACTGGCCCAAAACGCAGACCTGCTCATTCATGATTCACACTTTGGCACCACAGAAGAAAGAAACCTGCGCTCGGATTGGGGTCATAGCACCTGGATGGAGGCAGCCCAGGTGGCCATTGAAGCCGGTGTCAAAAATTTAGGTCTTTTTCATTACTCTCCCGATCTGAGTGACGATGCCGTGGAGCAAATCCTGAATAAAACCCAGCAAATCTTTCCTCGCACCTTCCTCACCCGAGAAGGATTAGAAATCGACCTGCCCCTTTCTCAACTACCAGAATGAATATCGCGTTTCTCGTAAACGAGAGATCAAATTGCAGTAAAACAAGAATTGATTAAAATTAGGTATATAGTACTATAAGAGATACCTGGACAGCGGAGTTGGTAAACCAGACCGTGAAGCAGATTTTTATCCAGTCTTCCATAAATGCTAACCATTCCGCCCCTGCAGAGTACACATCAAGGAACCTTCCGCATTTAATGGGTGCAACGCTTCGCAGGGAATGGTAACTTTACTGTGTCTCATGCTTTTTCAAGTATCTTGGGAGATATTTTGACTCAATCGGTGTTAATCGTTGACGATGAGCCCATGGCGCGTACGCTGTTAAGACTAATGTTGGTACGCGCCGGCTTCAATGTTGCCGAAGCAGAAGATGGTTATGATGCTTTGGACAAAGTAAAACAGAATCAGCCCGATATCATTTTGCTGGATGTTATGATGCCGGGTATGGATGGTTTTACCGTGTGCGAGAAGCTGCGTCTGGAAGAAGACACCTCGGATCTTCCCATCATTATGTTGAGTGCCAAAACAGACCTGGACAGCATCAATAAAGGGCTGCGCGTAGGAGCAACAAAATACTTAACCAAACCCATTTCGCCGGAAGATCTAACGCGTCATGTGCGGGAAGTATTGGATGTGAAACCGATTGGCTGACGCACGAAGGTGTTCTTTCCGATTAAATGGGTTGCCTTCTTGCGTTATTGTGATAAAAAACACAAAGATTTGGATTTATAGATTTTTGGAGGCTGAACGTTATGCTGGTTAAGCGATTGATTTTGGCGGTAGTTTCATTGGTTTTCGGCGTTGTGACAACCTATATCATTCTCCTGGTAATAGGTACTACCTATGATTCTTATGGTTTTGGTTATTTCTTTTTTACCTCGCTGGCACTGGCATGTTTCCTGGCCATCTGGCTTGATAAATTTATGGACACCAAGATTTTACCGAAATAACGCAGCCTACTATGCCTGTTAACTAGCAAACCAGAACCTCCGTGCTTCGTGTCGGGGGTTTTTGTTTTTCTGCAGAACGAGTTTATACGAAAGATGTTGAGGTAAAGGGAGTGGAGGCCACGGCCGTTTTTGTTCCCTACCCCTCACCGCTTATCCCACACAAAAGGAACCGAACAAAATGACCGCACAACTCATTGATGGCACCGCCATCGCCAATCAGGTAAAAGAAGAAATTAAAGAAGCCGTTGCCCGGATGCAGGCCGAACACAACTACACCCCTGGCCTGGCCACCGTACTCGTAGGTGAAGACCCGGCCTCCGCCACCTACGTGCGCATGAAACATCGCAACTGCGAAAAGCTGGGCATCCGCTCCATCAGCCACGTTTTACCCGCCGACACTTCCCAGGAAGAAGTGATCAAGCTGGTGGCCTCGCTCAACGCCGATCCCGAAGTAAACGGTATTTTGGTGCAGCTTCCTCTCCCCAAACACATCGACGAAGAGGCCGTGCTTAACACCATCGACCTGGAAAAAGACGTGGATGGCTTCCATCCGGTCAACATCGGCCGGTTGGCGATGAAAGGGCGGGACCCGCTGTTTATCCCTTGCACGCCTTACGGCTGCATGGTGCTGCTGGAGCGTTCTGGCATTCAGACCAACGGTGCGGACGCCGTGATTGTGGGACGCTCCAACATCGTGGGGCTGCCGATGGCCATGCTGCTGCAAAAAGCCAACGCCACGGTGACGATCTGCCACAGCCGCACCAAAGACCTGGCCGATCACATCCGCCAGGCGGACATCGTGGTGGCGGCCATTGGCTGGGCCAATATGATCACCGGCGACATGATCAAGCCCGGCGCGGCGATCATTGACGTGGGCATCAATCGGGTCGACGACCCCACTGATAAACGCGGCTACAAACTGGTCGGCGACGTCGATTTTGACTCGGCCAAAGAGGTAGCCGGGGCGATTACGCCGGTTCCCGGCGGCGTTGGGCCGATGACGATTGCCATGCTGATGAAGAACACGCTGCACGCGGCGGAAATTGCGCTGGCAAAGAAGTAGAAGTAAGAAAACTAGAGAGTAGAGCGTAGAGACTGGAGATTGGGGATTGGCGGCGGCCAATCGTCACTCTTCAGTCTTTTTTTGTGCGCTTTGCAATTCGTCGGGGGTGTTGAGGTTGGCGAAGGAACGGCCGTCTTCGTCCACTTTCTCTATTTCCTCCCGGTTCACAAATCGCACCTGTACCCGGCCAAAAAAGCTGGTAATTTTAAGCATTTGCGCCTGTAAATTGGCCTCGATGGCCGGTAAGCAGGCCTTGCTGTACACGGCGTGCAGCGGCTCCGGGAATTTCTCCCAGCGCGGCACGACAATGTCGGCGGTGTGGCGCAAATCGAGCTGGTAGCGCAGCAAAGCAGGATTGAGCCAGGGCATGTCACAGGCCACTACCAGGACGTAAGGATGTGCGGCGCGGAGAACGGCCGTATAAATCCCCCCCAGCGGCCCATTGTCCGGCAGCGCGTCGCTGAACAAGGGCAGGCCCAGGTGCTCATACGCCGGTGGGTTGTTGGTGATGAGAATGGTCTCCGCGCCCAGACCGGCCACACGTTCCAACACCACCTCGATCAACGGCCGTCCCTGAAACAGCACAAAAGATTTGTCTGTCCCCATGCGGCTGCTCTTCCCCCCGGCCATAATCGCTACAGTCACGTCATTCATGTGGTTTTCCCCTACATAAACCGGTAAAAGACCTGGTTGCTCAGAAAATAAGCTTGCGGCGTCAGGTACAAACGGCCGTCTCGCACCCTCACCAGGTCCCAGTCCGCCAATTGATCGACCGTGCCGTCATACACCTCGTCCAGCGTGCGGCCAAAGCGTCCGGCGAAGGCTGCCAGGTCCAGCCCTTCTTGCAGCAGGCGCAGTTGGGTGATAATCGCATCGGTCATGGCTTCTTCCTGGCTGATGGCGTGATGATCGGCTACGGCCGTTGACAGTGGATACCCCGGCGCCCCCCCGCTCGCCACTCGTTTTATGTAAACCCTCGGCTGCTTGACCACCTGATAACGCACGCCGCCCGCGTGGCCGTGCGCCCCCGCGCCCAGCCCCAGATATTCGCCATCCCGCCAGTAGGTGAGGTTGTGGGCGCATTCGTGGCCCGGTTTGGCCCAGTTGGAAATCTCATAGTGACTATAGCCGTGCTGTGCCAGCAGGTCGCGGGCGAGGTCGTACTGGTCGGCGGCGAGGTCGGGGTCCGGGAGTTGGATACGGCCGTTTTCCAACCAGCGCTGCATCGGCGTGCCCGGCTCAATCGTCAGGCAGTAGAGGCTGAGGTGCGGCGGCTGCAGCGCCAGCACCGCCTCCAGGCTGGCGCGCCAGGAGGCCAGCGTTTGCCCCGGCACACCGTAGATCAAATCCAGGTTGAAATTGCTCAGTCCGGCAGCGCGCGCCAGTTCAACGGCCGTCACGGCCGTGGCAAAATCGTGCGTCCGCTCCAGCAGCGCCAGCTCGCTGGCGACGGCGCTTTGCACGCCAAAGCTCAGCCGGTTCACGCCCGCCGCGGCTACCGCCGCCAGATACGCCCCATCCACCGTGCCCGGATTGGCCTCCATGGTGATTTCCGGCACGCCGGTCGGCGTAAAGTGGACATCCACGGCCTGCAAGATCTGGCGGATTGTTTCGGGCGGCATAAGCGAAGGTGTGCCACCGCCAAAGAAGATAGTGTGATACGGCCGTTTCTCTCCGCCCGCCACCTGCGCCAGTTCCGCGCACACGGCATCGGCATATTCCGCCTTCAAATCGCCCAGGCTGGTGTAGGTATTAAAATCGCAATACGCGCAGCGATGGCGGCAAAACGGAATATGAATATAAAGGCTAAGCGTCATGCGCTTCTCAACCAACAAGTCACCAGTCACCAATTCAAAAATTCACAATTATTAACCCGCTTGTCTGTGCTGCCAGCATACTTTATCATATTCAATAGTCAATGCTTACTCACGGTCGATTCAGGTCAGGCGCGCTTTGCCTGGCCAGGAGACGAGAACCATGTCCACCCAACCGTTGACGCCGCCCTCTCCCACCATCGATGCCCCGCGCCTGGCCCGTCTGGTGGAGATCAGCCGGGTGCTCAACTCTGCCACCAACGTCGATGAACTGCTGCATTACATCATCAAGCAGGCCGCCTCCCTGACAGATTCGGAGGCTGCCTCGATTTTGCTGCTGGACCCACACACACGGGAGCTGCATTTTCGGGCTGCTTCCAATTCACCCCACAACACGCTAACCGACATTCCCATCCCTTTAGACAACAGCATCGCCGGTTCGATATTGCAGCAAAACCGGCCCATGCTCATCGCCGACGTGACCCAGGATCCGCGCTGGAACCCCGACGTCTCCCAGGCCATCAACTTCCAGACGAAATCTATCCTGGGCGTGCCTATGCACGACGCCGACCGGCAGGCGATGGGGGTGTTAGAGGCGCTGAACAAGCAGCACGGCCGTTTCACCCGCCAGGACGCCGAAACCCTCACCATCCTGGCCGATATCGCCGGGGTAGCCATCGCCCGCGCCCAACTGGCCGAAGCCCTGCAGCGAGCCTACCGCGAGCTGAACGAACTCGACCAGATCAAAACCGACTTCATCGCCGTGGCCTCGCATGAACTGCGCACGCCGCTGTCGGTGATCATGGGCTACGTTTCGTTTCTGCGCGAGGAGGCCGACCCGGCCCTGGCCGATCAGCTGGACACGGTCATGGACGCAGCCGTCCACCTGCGCAACCTGATCCAAGATATGCTGAACCTGCGCTACGTGGACGCCGGGGAATCGACGCTGGACTTGCAGCCCTGGGATTTGGGCCAGGTGGTCCGGGAATTAACGGCCGTGCCCGACGAAACGGCCGTCTCCCGCCGCCAAACCATCACCACCCACCTCCCCGCCGCGCCCACTCCTGTCCTCATCGACCACGACGTCATGCACACCGCCTTCACCAACCTGCTGGACAACGCCATCAAGTTCACGCCCGCAGGCGGCCAGATCGACCTGCGCCTGGAGCAGCGCGGCCAGGAAGCCTGGTTCAGCGTCTGCGACACCGGCATCGGCATCCCCGCCGATAAGCTGGAATGGATTTTCAAGCGCTTTTGCCAGGTGGAACCAGCCCTGCGCCGCCGCTACGAAGGGCTGGGATTAGGCCTGTCGATTGCCAAAGATTTGGTGGAGCTGCATAACGGCCGTATCTGGGCCGAAAGTACACTTGAACAGGGCAGCACGTTTACCGTCGCCCTGCCCTTGTATTCTGAGGTATAAACCATGCGTCAGCGCGCGCTTGTCGTTTTATTGTTTATTCTTTGCCTGATCGCTGTCGGACAGGCCCACGCCCAAAGCAGCGGCAACGTTTTGCTGCTGCAAGTAGAAGGCCCTGTCACCCCGGCGATGGCCGAATATTTTGCCCGCGGTATCCAATCGGCAGAGGACCAAGGGGCAACGGCCGTCGTCATTCAACTGGACACGCCCGGCGGGGCCATCGATACTACCCAGGAAATTGTGCAAACCTTCCGCGCGGCCACTGTGCCGGTGATTATCTACGTGGCACCGCGTGGCGCGCAGGCCGCCTCGGCGGGCAGCATCATCACCATCGCCGCCCATGCCGCCGGGATGGCCCCAGAAACGGTGATCGGCGCGGCCTCACCCGTAGGCCAGGATGGCGCAGAACTGGACGCGACTCTCTTCCGCAAAGTGACCGAAGACATGAAGGCCCAGGTACGCAGTCTGGCCGCCCGCCGTGGTCCGGAAGCGGTCGCCCTGGCCGAAGCAATGATCAGCGATGCCCGCGCCGTACATGCCGAGGAAGCGCTGGTCGCCGGCCTGATCGACGCCATTGCCAGCGACGTGCCCAACCTGCTGAGCCAGTTAGACGGCCGTACCGTCATTGTCAACGACCAGACCGTCACGCTGCACACCGCGGGAGAAACGACACGGCCGTTTGGCATGAGCCTCGTCGAAGCGATTCTGCACGCGCTGTCCAATCCGGTACTGGTCAGCATCCTGCTGGCCATTGGCGTGCAGGCCATCCTGATAGAAATTTCTCATCCCGGCGGCTGGGTGGCCGGGTTTGTGGGCGTCGTCTTTCTGGCCCTGGCGCTGTATGGATTGGGCCAGCTTCCGGCCAACTGGTTCGGCCTGGGTCTTATTCTGGTGGCCTTTGTGTTATTCTTGTTAGAGGTTAAAGCGCCGGTGCATGGCGCGCTGGCCGTTACCGGCATCATCACCATGTTTGCCGGCTTTATGGTTTTGTTTAACTCGCCGGGCACGCCGGCCTTTGCCCGCCTGTCGATCATCAGCGCTATTCTCATCACCCTGCCCACCGCGGCTTTCTTTATCTTCCTGGTGTTTATGGTCCTGCGGGCGCAGCGCCGCAAGCCCATCACCGGGGAAGAAGGGCTGATTGGGCAAAAAGGCACGGTGCGCAAAGCGATTGTTACGCGGCCGGGCGTGGACGATTACGCCGGGATGGTGCAGGTGCAGGGCGAATTGTGGCGCGCCGCCGCCCGCGATAGGATCGATGAGGGGGAGGAAGTGGAAGTAACGGCCGTTCAAGGCTTTACGCTGCAAGTGAAACGTGTGTAATGGGCGGGTGGAGCCTGATGTACTACAGTTGGAACCCATTCATCTGGCAAAAAGGAGGCTTGCCCCATGACCACAATTAATCAGATTTTGCAGAACAAAGAAAAACAGGTCTGGACAGTTACCCCAGAGGCGACCGTGTTTGAAGCCCTGGAGCTGTTAGCCGATAAAAATATCGGCGCGGCCCCGGTGGTGGAAGACGGCCGTTTGGTAGGCATCTTCTCGGAACGAGATTATGCGCGCAAAGTGATTTTGCACGGCCGTTCCTCCCGCCATACGCCCGTCCGCGACGTAATGACCGGCCAGGTCTTTACCATTCGTCCCCAGGAAGATATGAATCGCTGCATGTCCCTCATGACCGACAAACACATACGCCACCTGCCGGTCTTAGACAACGATGAGCAGTTGATTGGAATCATTTCCATTGGCGACGTGGTTAAGGCTATCATAGCCGAGCAGCAGGTGCTGATTGATCACCTGCAAGATTACATCACCGGCGCGCACGGCTAAACTGCGCCTTTATTCATCCGAAACCCAATGGCTAAATTCACTGTCCATCTCAACAATCAGGATATCGACCTGGAAGTAACCCGGCAGGGCAATCAACTGCGTGTGGTTAACGACGGCCGTTCCGCCACAGTGGAAATCGTCCACGCAGAAGGATCGGCTGTGCTGCTGGAACACGTCCGCCCGGATGGCACACGCCGCCGCATTCGTCTGGCCGGGCACGTAGGGCCAGGCGACCAGCGGCAGGTTTGGGTAAACGGCCGTGTCCTTTCTTACCGGCGGGTGCGGCAGCGCGGCGGCAGCAGCCAGGATGGCGAAGGCTCATTGGCTGCTTCAATCCCGGCCGTGGTAACGGCCGTGCTCGTCCAGCCCGGCGATAAAGTCGCAGAGGGCGACAAGCTCATTTTGCTAGAGTCCATGAAAATGGTCATCCCCATCCTCGCGCCCTACGCTGGTGTCGTCGCCAGCGTCAGCTGCCAGCCCGGCGAATCTGTCCAGGCCGGCGTGCCCCTTATTGAACTTAAAGAACTGGAGAGTGGAGACTAGTGACTAGTGACTGGAGACTACGTACCAATCTCCAGTCTCCGATCGCCAATCTCAAAGTCTCCCCAACAAAGAGAGACCATGAACCAACAACGCTTAACCCGTCTACAACAAGAAATGACCACCCGCGGCCTGGATGGCATCGTGCTGATGCCGGGTCCTAACCAGGTGTACATCAGCGGCATGCACACCCACGTCAGCGAACGGCCGATTTTGCTTTTCCTGCCTGCCAATGATACTCCGGCCGTGATTATTCCGGGCCTGGAAGCCATGAAGGCCAAAGACGCCGGCGTGGCCGCCGAACGCATTTTTGCCTGGACCGATGAGGAGTGGTTTGAGGGCGCCTTCGCTCGCGCCGCCGAAGTGCTAGGACTGGACGGCGCGCACTGGGGGGTCGAGGCCCTGTACATGCGCGTGCTGGAACTGGAAGCCCTGCAAAAAGTGGCCCCCAGCCTGCGCACCTCCCACGCCGAACCAGCCATCATGGCTCTGCGCGCCGTCAAAGATGCCAACGAACTGGCAACGATGGAACGGGCGGTAGCCATCGCCGAACGGGCTATCGAGCGGCTGCTCCCGCTCATCAAAATTGGGCAGACGGAAAAGCAGGTGGCCAACATGCTCACGAACCTGCTCTACGAAGAAGGGGCCGACACCATGGCCTTCAGCCCCATCGTCTCCACCGGGCCTAACGGCGCTTCGCCCCATGCCGTGCCCACCGACCGGGCGCTGGCCGACGGCGATTTTTTGGTCGTCGACTGGGGCGCGTATGTGGATGGCTACCCGTCGGACATCACCCGCACGTTTGCCGTGGGGCACATCGACCCGGAAATGGCCCGCATCTACGAAGTGGTGCAGCTGGCCAACCAGCAGGGCAAACTGGCCGCCAAACCGGGCACAACCGGCGAAGCGGTAGACCACGCCGCGCGGGAAGTGATCGAAGATGCCGGGTATGGCAAATATTTCATCCATCGCACCGGGCATGGCCTGGGGCTGGAAGTGCACGAATCGCCGTCGATGGTGGCGGGTAATCGGGAGCCGCTGGCCGCGGGCAACGTGTTTACGGTGGAGCCGGGCATTTATCTGCCGGGCCGCGGCGGTGTGCGCATCGAAGACGACGTGGTGGTGACGGCCGACGGTCACCGCTCGCTGACCAGTTTTACGCGGGAGCTGCTCACCGTTGGGTAGAATTCAACTGCATAGTTCTCGGATCTTGCTTTTATGGGGAACGGCCGTTTTGCTTTTGCTAACGGCCGTTTCCGCCTGCCGCACCGGCGCTTCCACGCCAGACCCCATTGCCGCAGTCCCGACGATCAGCGCGCCAACAGCTACGGCCGTTTCCCCCATCGCCGCCGATTTACCCACCGCTGAGATCAGCACCACCGCTCCCGAAGCCAGTACGGCCGCCTATCCGGCTATGCCCACCCTGGAGCCAACCGCCTACCCCGCGCCGGCAACGGCCGTGCCTGCCGCTTCCCCAACAACGGACGCCTACCCGGCACCCGGCGGCAACCAGGAAACCTACCTGCCGGTCATCGGCAAGGGCGAACAGGCCACCAGCACGGCGCAGCCGCCCACAGCGGCACCCTCGCCTACGTCCGTTCCCACCGTTGACTTCGCCGCCGTAAAGGCCGATCTTCAGGCCCAGGGCCAGGACCTGGCTTACGCCAAAATTGGCTTCCACGTCAGCGTGGGCGGCAACACCGAAGGCCTGGATGAGTGGATGCGCCAGCTAGACGCCGCCGGCGTGCCCTTCTTCCTCAAAAGCGCCGACAATGCCGAACCCATCTACGTGGCCCAGGAGCTGATGCGCCAGAGCGGCGTGCCCCACACCCTGGTGTATCGCAAGGTGGCCGGGGGCAATCATGTCAGTGTGCCCAACTATGACTTGCCGCCGGAGGAAGCGGCGCGCCAGCACTGGCAGCTGCACACCGAAGCCTTCCCGCCGGAGCTGGACCCCAGCCTGGTGTGGATGGAAACGATGAACGAGGTGGACAAAAACCGCTCGGAGTGGCTGGCCCAGTTTGCTCTGACGACGGCGCAGTTGGCCCTGCAAGACGGCCGTAAATGGGCCGCTTTCGGCTGGTCGTCGGGCGAGCCGGAGCCGGAGGATTGGGAAAGCCCGGCAATGCTGGAATTCTTGCGTCTGGCCGGTGAACACCCCGATCAGCTGGCCATCGCCGTGCACGAGTACAGCTATGACGTTAACGACATCGGCGATGGCTATCCCTACAAAATCGGCCGTTTCCTGGAAATCTTCCGCGTGGCCGATAAGTATGGCATCCCCCGGCCCACCATCCTCATCACCGAATGGGGCTGGACCTACGAAGAAGTGCCAGAACCGGCCCAGGCCCTGATCGACATTGACTGGGCGGCGCGCCTGTACGCCCCCTATCCGCAGGTGAAGGGGGCCGCCATCTGGTATCTTGGCCCCACTCACACCAACCTGGCCGACCTGACCCAGCGTCTGATCCAGCCGGTGTTAAATTACAGTCTCACCCATTACTTCGCGGTTCCCCAGCCCCCCGATAAGGCCGCCCTGGACCCTAAACAGTTCCCCCCTCCCTGATTCTGATCCCTTCCGGCAGGTGACAACCAAACCCCCATGCTGAAGAACGGCCGTTCCGGCAAACGTCTCGCGCCGCCTAAGGTTCCAGCAGGGTCATATCTTCGAGGAACAAGGTGTTGTCGCCGGCGGCCAGATCGATCCGCTCCAGGGTGGGCCAGGTGTATTGGGCCAGAGCCAGCCGGTAAGTGCCGGGCGGCAGATCTGGCGGCACGGAAATCTGGAACCAGGTGAGGAAATAATCGCCCTGCCGCCACTGGATGCTGTCGAAGCCGGGGCCATCGGCTTGGGCCACAACCTGATTGTCGGGGGTGAGCAGGTAGGCGCCGGTGTGGTAGGTTTTGTGCGGGGGCTGCCCGCTGACCTGCCACAGCAGGGTAAGAGGCAAGGGATCCCCGGGCTGCACGTCGCCGCGCTGCCACTGGACCAGCGCCGCCCCGTTGGTCCAGGCGTCCGGCTGACGGCCGTCTTGCATCTTTTCCACTACCTGCGCCCGCGTCTCTGATGAGAGTTGGTAGAAACGCCAGGTTTCATTTTGAACAGTCAGATCGACGTGGGGCAGGGGAACGGCCGTTTCCGCCAGCCAGTTGGATGCCCGGCTGCCCGGCCGCGCATCCAGGTACAGCGCGCAGGGCGCCGGCAGCGGCAGAGCCAGTTCCCCATCGGTCAACAGCAGCGTGGGAACAGTGGTAAATTCCTGCAGCAGCGCCAGCCGCGAAATCTCGATCTGGTGACCTTCGGAGACAAGGACCAGGGGACAGTCGGGATTAACGGCCGTCAATTCATCGATGCGGGTAATGGCCTGGCGCACGTGGCGAATCTGGATGCGGTTTTCGCTGAGGCGGGCATTCTGAATTTGTAGGTTCAGGATTACCTGCACGGCCAGGAGAACGATCAGCAGCCCGGCCAGACCCAGGCTGGCCCAACGCCCCCAGGGACGGCGCCACGGCCGTTCCAGCCACTGCTGCGTCAGCGCCACGGCCAGCCCCATCAGGATGAAAGGGGCGGGCCACTGCCCCATCAGATAATACACTTGCAGATAAACGGCCGTGCGCAAATAAAACAGCACCGGCACGAGGAGCCAGAGGAAGAGAATGATCACGGCCGTGCTGTACCGCTGCGCCTGCTCATCCTGCCGCCGCCGCCAAAACTGCCGCCCGCCCCACAGCAAGGTGATCACCAGCGAAAGCGCAAACAGGATCGTCATGAAGGCGTCGTGGGGGTCGGTGAGAACGGCCGTAGGCAGCAGCCCCTTAGCGTGCAGCAGATCCAGGCTGACCAGGACAGCCGCCGGGCCAAAAGTGGAAGGTTCCCCGGCCATGGCCAGCATGGCCGTCACATCCTGCCAGCCAACGCTCTTCTCGTACATCCAAAAAGGCACGTACAGCAGCACAAAAAGCAGAATACCTGCCGCCAGCGGCCAGGGACGCAGCCGCCGCCAAAACAGCAGCATGATCACGCCCATCGTGCCTAACTGCATGGCCGAGCCGGGATGCACCTGGGTCATGCAGGCCGCGCCGACAAAGGCCAGCACCAGGTAAATGCCGGACGGCCGTACGGCAAAATACAACAGCAGCATCGCCAACGTCAGCGCGGCAAAGACGGGGAGCATGGTCTGGTTCCAGATTTGCTGGCTGTATAGCACGCTCCAGGGGTTGAAAGCAAACAACGCCAGCGTCCACAGCCCGGCGCGCCAGCCAAAGACACGGTACGCCGCCCAGGCGGCCAATGCCAGCGCTGCCAGTCCGGCCGCCAACGTTAACCAGGCCACACTCAGCACGTCGGCCCACAGGCGCAGGGCGGCGGCGTAGAGGTATTCAATCATCGGCGGATTCATAATGCCCACCGACGATTTATTGGCTGCCAGGGGGATTTCGCCCCCTTTTACCCAGCGCAGCGCCGTGTTTAGCGTGAAGGATTGGTCGCCCCAGATGCCGGTGGTGTCGATGAGGTGGAAGCGGAGGGAAACGGCCGTTACCAGAATAATAAAAACAAGCCCCGCCACCCACCAGCGACGGGGCCTGTCTTCTTTCAACCATGTGCTATTCATGTCCATCGTGCCTTCTACCCACATCTTATCCGAAAATGGGTAAAGGGCCAATTGCTCAGCTCCACTTCACCACGATGTCCATAATCGTATCAGCCGCGATGTCCCCCTGGTCGGCAGCGTTGGAAAGGTGACGCAAGACCTCACGTATTTTAAGAATTTCCATCACCTGGTTAATGTCCTGCGGACCCTGAAAAAGCTCGGCCAGGCTGTGCCGGTAGGCATCTTCCACCTCGTTTTCCAACGACTTTACCTGCCGCGCATGCTCCGCCGCCACTCCCGGATGGTCGATGAGACGCTGCAGCGCCAAATGCAGCTCGGTGGCCATTTCGTGCAGCATATCGGCGATGATGATCACCGGCTCTTGAGCTTTCAGGTCAAAAATTTCTAATTCCTCCACTGTGTCGTAGACGTAATCGATAAAATTGTCCAGAGCACGAGACAGAGAAAAAATGTCTTCGCGGTCAATGGGTGTCACAAAGGTATCCATGAGTTCGTGGACCAGGATACGCTGCACTTCGTCAGCTTCTTTTTCTAGCTGCCAGGCGTGAGTGCTTTTTTTGTCGGTTTGCTTTTTCAGATAGGCTTGCAAGGCCTCTACCACGGCAATGGCAAATTCACCCTGGCGAATCATCAGCTCGATGAAGTTGCCCTGCCGGGGTTTAAGAAAGCGCTTTAACCATTCCATACACACTACCTCTTTTACTGCGGAACAATCAGCATGGCCAGCGAATAAATAAGGCCAGCCAACACGGCTGACATCGGGATGGTTAACATCCAGGCCACAACCATCTCGTAGCCCACCAGCCACCGTACTTTGGACAGGCGCTCGGCGGAACCGGCGCCCATGATGGATGAACTCATCACCTGGGTGGTGCTGACCGGGCCGCCAATCAGGGCCGCGCCCAAGATGATGGCGGCCCCGGAGAGTTGTGACACGAAGCCATGCACCGGCCGAATCTTGTAGATGCGGTAACCCAGTGTTTTGATTAGCCGCCAGCCGCCGGCGGCCGTGCCCAGGGCAAAGGTGAAGGCGCTTAGAAAGATCACCCAGAGCGGGACGGTGAAATCGGGGATACGGCCGTTTATCAACAACCCCAGCGTGATAAGCGCCATCGTCTTTTGCGCATCGTTGGCCCCTTGAATCAGCGCCAGCCCGGCCGTGGTAAAAATCTGCGCGCCGCGAAACATCTGGTTGATGCGCGGCGTGGCCCCGCGGGCCAAAAACAACGTCAGGTGCATCAACAAATACCCCAGGGCAATGCCCATGATCGGCGAAATAAACAGCGTCGTTATCACCGTGATCAGGCCCCGGCTTTCGATGGCGTCGATGCCGGCATGCAGCACCACTGCCCCGACCAGCCCCCCGATCAGGGCGTGCGACGAGCTGGAGGGAATGCCCAACCACCAGGTTATCACATTCCAGATCACCGCAGACAACAACGCCGCGATGATGACCGGCATCGTCATATTTTCGGGATTGGTAATGCCCGTGCCAATGGTTTCGGCGACGGCCACGCCAAACATAAACGGCCCAACAAAGTTGGCAGCGGCCGCCAGCCATAACACCCGGCGCGGGCTCATGGCATGCGAAGCAATGGGCGTAGCCACGATATTGGAGCTGTCGTGTAAGCCGTTGAGAAAGTTAAACAGGAGTGACGTGGCGAGCAAAAAAACTAAAGTGAGACTCATAACCAGATATATTGTTAACAGTTTGTTAACGGACCGAGAAGTATAAGGGGGGAGTAGAAAAAAGACAAATCAGGTAATGAGACGGCCGTTTCCCATCATCGCCGGGTCCGGGGGCGGTCTTGATTTTTCCCAGAAGCAGATACAATTAGGTATCAGGCAAACATTTGGCAGCGGCGCACCGTTCGCCAGGGCAGCGCGGCATAGGAAAGCGGCATGATAAACAACGATACCTTTTAAGCACGGGGGAGGAACCTATGTCTCAATACATTGACCCCATTCATTTACGCCAGGTCTTGACCGAGCATTACAATCTCGGCGAACTGCGTATCCTTTGCTTCGAGTTAGGCATTGACTACGAGGAGTTTGGCGGCAGCGGCAAAATGGAGAAGGTGGTGGAACTGGTCGCTTATGCCCAGCGCCACAACCGCCTGGACGACATTGCCGCCTGTGTGCGCCGCACCCACCCCACCGTGCCGCTAAAAATGACCGATGCCCTGCCCCCACTGCGCGCAGCGGCGTATGAACCGCCGCCGTTGCCGCCGCGAGGGGAACTGCCCGCGCCCGGGGCAATTCCACCATATTCGCGGATGGAGTTGGGGCGCAACCCCCATTTTGTGGGGCGGGAGCCTGAGCTGCATGAATTGGCCGCCCGCCTGCTGTATGCCAGCGATGGCGAGGCGCAGGCGATTACGACGCATGGCATTGGCGGGATGGGCAAAAGCCAGTTGGCGGTTGAATATGCCCATCGGTTTGGCCGCTTTTACCACAATGTTTACTGGGTCAGCTTTGCCGAAGCGGACAGTATCCCCGCCGAAATTGCCGCCTGCGGCCTGAAGATGGCCGTTAAACCCGACGACTTCGCCCGGTATGCCCTGGATGTGCAAGTGAACCAAACCCTGAATGAGTGGGGCGATAATCGTCTTATCCTGCTTATCTTTGATAACTGTGAAGACCCCCAACTCCTTAAACAGTGGCGGCCCCAGGCGGGACGCTGCCGCATTTTGCTGACCAGCCGCCGCGCCGCGTGGAGCAGCCACCTGGCGCAGACCATTAAGCTGGAGACACTAACCCGGCCGCAAAGTATGGCCCTGCTGCGGCGGCTTACCGGGGCCGATTCTCCCTACTATGAGGCCATTGCCGACGAGGTGGGGGATTTGCCGCTGGCTTTGCAGTTAGCCGGTAACTATTTGCGCGAATATGGGTACAGCGAAAGCCCCCAGGCGTACCTGGAGGCGCTGCGCCAACACCCCCTGCGCCATGATTCTATGCGCGGGCGGGGCAGCGACGACAGCCCCACCGACCACGCCCTATCGCTGGACGCGACGATTGCTATGAGCGCGGACAAGCTGGGAGGCGATGGCGTTGACCCCCTGGCGAAGCGGCTGCTGACCTATGCCGCTTACCTGGCGCCCGGCGAGCCGATACCCCGCCCGCTGCTGCTGGACTGCGCCCAACTGGACGACCGGCGCGACGGCGACGACGCCCTGAAACGGCTGCTGGATTTGGGCTTGCTGGAAGGGGAAGCGGACGGGGCGTTGAAACTGCACCGCACCATTGCTGCCTATGCCCGCAGCCAGGCGGCGGACGGCGAACCGCAGGCGGAGGTGGAGCGGACGCTTTATAAAAAAGCCAGCCAGCTAAACAAGGCGGGCTACCCTAGAGAACTGCTGCCGTGGCAGAGCCATTTGCGCCATGTAACCGACGCGGCCGTTGCCCGCGAAGCCGAAAAGGCGGCTGATTTGTGTAATGAATTGGGCTATCATCTGCGAGCGATAGGGGATTACGAGGGAACACGGCCGTACTACGAACGCGCCCTGGCCATCAACGAAAAAGCGCTCGGCCCCGACCACCCCGACACCGCCCAAAGTCTCAACAACCTGGGCGGTCTCCTCGATTCGATGGGGAATCTGGCGGAGGCACGGCCGTACTACGAACGCGCCCTGGCCATCCGGGAAAAAGCGCTCGGCCCCGACCACCCCGACACCGCCATAGACCTCAACAACCTGGGCTATCTTCTGCAAGCGATGGGCAATCTGGCGGAGGCACGGCCGTACTACGAACGCGCCCTGGCCATCCGGGAAAAAGCGCTCGGCCCCGACCACCCCGACACCGCCACCAGCCTCAACAACCTGGGCGCGCTCCTCGGTTCGATGGGCAATCTGGCGGAGGCACGGCCGTACTTTGAGCAGGCGTACAGCATCCGGCAAAAAGCATTAGGACCCGATCACCCGGATACTGGTCATTCCCTATGGTGGCTAGGAGTCATCGCGGAACATGACGGCAATCGGAGCAAGGCCAAAGAATTGTATCAGCAGGCATTGGCTGTTTATGAACGCGCCCTGGGTGCAGACCATCCCACAACAAAAAGTGTACGCCGGTTTTGGTCTAACGTATCTTGATGGCTGGCGGCGCACCCGGCAAACCCCACGTCATGCTGAGCGAAGTCTTCGCAGCGAAGCATCCCCTTCCGCCAATACAGCCGGGATTCTTCGGGCTTCGCCCTCAGAATGACGTAATAAACGACAAACAATGGAGCAATACTTCGTCTACATTCTGGCCTCCCCATCCAGAACCCTCTACACAGGCGTTACCAACAATCTGGCGCGTCGGGTTTATGAACACAAGCATAAGCTCATCCCTGGTTTTACGTCGCGGTATAACGTAGGTCTTCTGGTGTACTTTGAAACCTTCAACACACCTCAAGAGGCCATTGCCAGGGAAAAGCAAATCAAGGGGTGGGTACGCCGCAAAAAGATTGCCCTGGTTGAAGAAAATAACCCCTCCTGGGAAGACCTGAGCGAAGCCTGGGAATAGCTCTCCTCTCCCCGTCATGCTGAGCGCAGCGAACAATCCCCCGTGCCTGACCGGTCCAACGTCCTGGCCCGCCTCGATAGGGATGCTTCGCTGCGAAGACTCCGCTCAGCATGACGAGCGGGGGAATTTAAGACGCCTGGACGGATAGATTGGTCCAATCTGGGAGATTGGACCAATCTGCGGGCGAGCGGGTTGCCCGGGGGCGACCACAGCATGACGCGGCTAACAGACAACACGTCATGCTGAGCGCAGCGAAGCATCCCCCGTGCCTGACCGGTCCAACGTCCTGGCCCGCCTCGATAGGGATGCTTCGCTGCGAAGACTCCGCTCAGCATGACGGGCGGTGGTTTACAGGGCACTGCCAGGCCCCTACTCGTGTGTCGAATAGATTCAGCATCGATTGCAGTCACCTTCAACCCATCCTGAATCTATTCACAGGCCCTTGCAGCATCCCCCAACCCATGCTGAATCTATTCATAACGCCTTGCCGCAGCCTGCAACCCATGCTGAATCAGTTCAGCATGGGCTGCGGTGTCTGGCAGCCTATCCTGAGCCAATTCAGGGCCGGTTGCAGTCTGCTGCAACCTATGCTGAACCAATTCAGGGCCAGTTGCGGCACGGCGCAATCTATGCTGAATTGATTCGAAACTGCCCCTCAGGGTTCGCGCGCCGCCGGGCAGGCCGGGCGAGGCAGACCTGACAGGTTTTCTGAAACCTGTCAGGTCTATGGGGCAGCGCAACCCGTAGGGGCGTGACCGGCGACTGGGCGCTGAATCCGGGCAAATCTGGCAAACGGCCGTTTCCCATCCAACTAGCCACCGCCTCCTTGATTTTTAGCGGTAACGGATACAATTGGGCCTGTCATGGCAACCTTTGCGGATCGAACAACCAGGGCGAACCCGGTGGCCCAAACTGCGCTTCTAGCGGCGGCCTGGGCGTGCCTGTTTGTTGGCGGGCTGGCGCTGACGCGGATTGTGTATGAGGGGCTGTTTCCGCGCTGGTTGTGGCTGGCACGGCCGCTGCCGGTTATCGTCATTGCGGGGGTAACGGCCGTTCTCCTCACCTGGGCTGTGAATCGGACGCGGCTAAACGCGGCTAAACGCGGCTGGTTCTTGCTGCCGCTGATTTTGAATTTGCTGTGGCTGTTTGATCCGGCCGTGGATCTGGTGCGCAGCCGGTTGATTTTTGGCGCGTCGTTGTGGCTGGCGGCGCTGCTGCTGGCGCGGACTTTAACTGCGCCCCGCGCGTGGCGCTGGCTGGGGCCGCTGTTTGTGCTGGCCGCCCTGCTGCCCGTCTACCTGCTAACCATGCCCAACGCCGTGGGGCAGGCCGACACCTTCGAGTTCCAGGTGGTCGCGCCGCAGTTGGGCATCGCCCACCCCACCGGCTACCCGCTGTTTCTGCTGCTGGGCAAGCTGTTTACGCTCATCCCGCTTCACACGGTGGCGTGGCGGCTGAATGTGGCGGTGATGGTCTATGGGCTGGCGGCGGCCTGCCTGCTGTTTGGGCTGGGCTACCGGCTGCGGGCGCGGGGAGAGGTGGCGGTGGTAACGGCCGTTCTCCTCGGTCTCACTCCCACCTTCTGGAGCCAATCCATCGAAGCCGAAGTCTACACCCTGCACGCCCTGCTGGTGGTGGCCGCGCTGTTTGTGATGCGGGAGATGGGAGACTGGAGATTCGAGACTGGAGATTGGGGGAACGCCCCCCACCCCCCCACCCCCACACCCGCTCACCCCCTCACCCCATCACCCCTTCACCCGCTCACCCGCTCCCCCCTACTCCTCGCCTTCCTCCTCGGCCTGGGCATGACCAATCACCTCACCACCATCTTCCTCCTCCCCGCCGCCGCCCTGACGCTGTGGTTCGCCGGCTACTTCCGCCAAAAGTCTCTAGTCTCCAGTCTCAAGTCCCTTCTCCTCCTCGCCCTGGCTTTCGCCCTGCCGCTGCTGCTGTACGCCTATTTGCCGCTGCGGTGGACGGCCGTTAACCACGAACCGATGGGCCTCAGCCGCTTTGTCGATTGGGTCGTGGGCGGACGCTTCCAGGGGGCGCTGCAGTGGCGCGCCTGGCTCGATGACCCCACCCGCTACGAAGTGGTGGGCCGCATTTATCTGAACAATTGGGGCTGGGTCAATCTACTGGTGGCCGGCATTGGCCTGATTTATCTGTTTGTCCGCCGCTGGCAGTTCGCCCTCGTTCTCCTCAGCACCTGGCTGGGCGTCACCTTCTACGCCCTCAACTATTATGTGCCCGACCTGGCCGTCTTTTTGATGGGGGCGCAGGTGGTAACGGCCGTCTTCTGGCTGGCCGGCGCGAACTGGGTAATGGAGATTGGAGACTGGAGACTGGAGACTAAGCCCAATCTCCAATCTCTAATCTCCAATCTCCTCTTACTCCTCCTGACAATCCCCACGCTCCTTCTCGCCGTGGCCCACTGGCCGCAGATCGACCAATCCCGCGACGATGGGCTGCTGACGTGGGGCCAGGGAGTGCTGGCGCAGCCGCTGGCCGCAGGCGCGGCCATCCTGGCCGACAGCGAAAAGATTGCCCCGCTGTATTACCTGCAGCAGGCGGAGGGCGTGCGCCCCGACCTGGACATCATGGTGCTGCCCGACGAGGCCGCTTACCGCGCCGAACTGGATCGGCGTATCGCCGCCGGGCAGACGGTGTATCTGGCACGCTTTTTGCCGGGCCTGGAGGGCGTCTATCATTTGCGCGCGCTGGGGCCGCTGACGGAGGTGAGCCGGGAGCCGCTGACGACGCTGCCGGACACGGCCGTTTCCTCTCCCCTCACCTTCGATGCTCTCCACCTGCTGGCCTACGACTGGCAGCCCGAAGCGGCCGTCGACCCGGCCCAGGCCGCCCTCACCCTCTACTGGCAGCCAACCAACCTACCAACCCAACCCACCAACCAACCCCTCCAGGTCTACCTGCGCCTGGGCGACTACACCAGCGACGGCCGTTTCCCCGCCAACAACTTCTACCCCACCAACGCCTGGAAAGGGGACGAAATCGTGCCGGACTTCCACCTGCTGCCCCGCCCAATTCTGGACCGGCCGCAAAAACTCGACCTGCAGGTGGCCCTGGCTCCCCCCTTCACGCCCGCCGCTGAGCTAGACTGGCAGACGATCACGGCCGTTTCCCTGCCCGCTACGCCCCTCACCACCCTCACCCAGCCGGTGCGGACCCAAATTGGCCCCGCTGCGGTGATGTCGGCCGACTTTGCGGCGCAAATCCGCCCACAGCAGCCGCTCACGGCGCTGCTTTCCGGCTACGGCGACCCATCGGGCATCCAGGCGGCGCTGCTGGCCGAGGGCGCACCGCTGCCCGACCTGCCCACCGCCACCATCATCTATGGCGGGCCTCTGGCGGAGCAGCCGTTTACGGTGGCGGAAACGGTGGCGGGGGCAGAGGCAAACGGCCGTTACCAACTCATCCTCACCCGCCCCGGTCAGACGCTCATTTGCGGCTGGCTCCAGCGGGTCAGCGCGGCCTGCCCGCTGGGCAGCGTGGTCGTCAGCGGCGCGCCGCTGCCCGACGGCGCCATCAACTACGACGACAAAATCGCCCTGCTGGATGTGGACCTCGCCGACACGACCCTGACGCCCGGCGGCCAGCTCAATCTAACGCTGCACTGGCAGGGATTGGCCCCCATCAACGACGATTACACCGTCTTTCTGCAGGTGGTGGACGCCCAGGACCGCCTTGTGGGGCAGGTAGACGCCTGGCCGCTGCAAGGCACGCTGCCCACCAGCCAATGGACCCCCGGCCAGACCATCACCGACCCGTACACCATCCAGTTAGACCCGGACATGCCGCCCGGCGCGTATCGCCTGCTGATTGGCTGGTATCTGTTGGCCGATTTACGCCGCCTGCCCGTCCTAAACGCCGACGGCGCGCCGGTAGACGATAAACTGGTCGTCCCCGGCTTGATGGTGGAGTGAGGCCAGATTGGACCGATCGGAGCAAACAAAAAGGAGCCTGCCATGCCTGAACCCACTATTCGCCCGCTGCAGCCGGATGAAATGCCGGAAATCATGTATCAACTCACCAGTTACGCCTTCAACGCGACGCCGCCCTGGCCGGATAAAGCGCGGCGGCTGGAGCTGCTGAACAAGCGGCAAGATGCCACCTATCTGGCGCTGTTCGCGGGGGAAACGGCCGTTTCCGTCGCCGCCAGCACGCCCATGAGCCAGCAAGTGCGGGGCAAAATCTACGACATGGGCGGCATCTGGGGCGTGGTGACGCGGCCGGAAGCCCGCCGCCGGGGCTACTGCCGCCGCGTGCTGACGGAACTGCTCACGGCCGTGCGCGCTGCCGGCGCGGTGTTCACCACCCTCTACCCCTTCCGCGAATCCTTCTATGAGCGATTGGGCTACACCACCTTCCCCCTGCCCCTCAAAGCCCGCTTCAACCCGGCCAACCTGGCCCCGCTGCTCCACATCGACCTGCCCGGCCACGTCGAAACGGCGCTCATCGGCGAGGTGTACCCAGCCTACCACCTGTTTTTGCAGCAGGTGCAGCGGCAAACGCACGGCATGGCCATCATGAAGGCCAATTTGCAGCGCGGCCCGAACCAGCCGGACGGCTTGTGGGTGGCGCAGGCGGTGGTGAACGGCCGTCTGGAAGGCATCATGCTCTACGACCTCAAAGGCACGGAAGCGACTCAGCTTACGCTGCGCGCCGTCCGCTTTTATGCGGCCAGCAGCGCCGGGCGCTACCTGCTGCTGGACTGGATCGCCCGCCACATCGACCAGGCCAATCTGGCCGAATTATGGCTCTCCCCGGCGGAACGGCCGGAAACCTGGCTGGCCGACCTGGCCGTCTGCACGGAGTCGATGAAGCGGGCGCCGATGGGACGGGTGCTGGACGTGGGCCAAATGGGCGGGCAGCAGGTGGGCGACGGCCGTTTCACCGCCGCCATCCACGACCCGCTCTGCCCGTGGAATGAGGGTAACTGGGAATTTGTGGGGGAAAACGGCCGTCTGCACGTCCAACCAGCCGCCAACAGCAACTGCGACCTGACCATCCAGGGCCTCTCCGCGCTGGTCTACGGCACCCACGACCCGGCCGACTTCGCCCTGCGCGGCTGGGGCCGCCCAGACGAACCGGTGCAGGCCGCGATGCGCGCACTCTTCCCGCCGCGCCTCCCCCACCTGCACGAAATCTTCTAGCTAACAGCTTAGAGCTAACAGCTTAGAGCTAACAGCTGTAAGCTCTAAGCTGTAAGCGCCCACGCGCCGTAACCCACCACGCGATCCTTGCGTCCGGCCGTGTCGCCGGAATTGCGCAAATCCAGGCGGTGGACGGCGAGATCACGCTGGCGCGCAGCCAGCAGCAAGCCCTGAATGGGCAGCCGCCCGCAGGCCGATTCGCGCCCAAGTCCGGCCGGGTTCAACTGCTCGATGGCCTGCGCCGTAGCCGCATCCAACGCCTGCGCCGTGGCGTAATCGTGGTAATGGCTCAGGTCGGAGCTGATGACGATGAGCGTTTCCGGCCCGCCCCAAAGCAGGTTGAGAACGGCCGTTACCTCCTCCGGCGTCACATCCCCCACCACCAGCGGCACCAGCTTAAACGGCCCCAAAATCGTCTGCAAAAACGGCAGATGCACCTCCAGCCCATGCTCGCGGGCGTGGGCCGCATCCAGCACCTGCACCTGCGGCAGCGCCAAAATTTTGTCCAGTGCGGCGCGATCCAGCGGCACGTCCCCCAACGGCGTGCGGAAAGCCTCGGCGTCGGGAGCGGCCAGACCGCGCACGGGCAGCGTGTGGGCCGGACCCAGCAGGATAACGCGCTCGATTGTGCCGGCCAACGGCCGTAGCGCCGCATATGCCGCTCCCGCAATCGGCCCAGAGTAGATGTACCCCGCGTGCGGGGCAATGATGGCTTTGGGTAGGGCAGCGAGTGGCGGCAGGGAAACGGCCGTGTCGACAAATTCATGCACCATTCGCCGCAATTCATCCGGCCGCGCCGGATAAAACGTACCGGCTACCGCCGGTTGGCGTATCGTGGTCATAAAACCCCCTTAGCGAGAGCAAGAGCAAGAGCTAGAGTAAAGCTTATCCTCTTCCTCTCGCTCTCACTCTTACTCTAGCTTCTCTGCTCATTTTTCACCAATCTACCTGTAGTATAATGGCTTTTGAGGTAATTTTGGAGGAGTGTTGGTTAGTTGGATGGTTGGTTAGTTGGTTGGTCAGATAGAGAACCAACGAACAAACTAACCAACAAACAAACCAACCCACCTCTCTTGGAGATTTTCATGAACCAGGTATTAACCGATACCATTCCGACCGTTTACTGGCACAAGCTGGCAAACGGCCGTATCCAATGTGACGTCTGCCCGCGGGAGTGCAAGCTGCACAACGGGCAGCGGGGCATGTGCTTTGTGCGCATGGCCCAGGACGACCAGATTGTGTTGACGACATACGGCCGTTCCAGCGGCTACTGCATCGACCCTGTGGAGAAAAAACCGCTCAACCACTTCTACCCCGGCACGCCGATTTTGTCCTTTGGCACGGCCGGCTGCAATCTGGCCTGCAAATTCTGCCAAAACTGGGACATCAGCAAATCGCGCGAGTTCGATACGCTGGCCGATCAGGCCGCGCCGGAAACCATCGCCCGCGCCGCCCAGAAGCTGGGCTGCCGCAGCGTGGCCTTCACCTACAACGACCCGACCATCTTCCTGGAATACGCGGCGGACGTGGCCCAGGCGTGCCGCGAGGCAGGCGTTTATTCGGTGGCCGTGACGGCCGGCTATATCAACGAGCAGCCGCGCCGCGACTTTTACCGCCACATCGACGCCGCCAACGTAGACCTGAAGGGCTTTACGGAGGCGTTTTACCAGCAGTTGTGCGCCGGGCAGTTGACGCCGGTGCTGGATACGCTGCTCTATCTGAAGCACGAGACCAACGTCTGGTTTGAGATCACCAATCTGCTCATTCCGGGGCAAAACGACAGCAACGAAGAGTTGGAAGCGATGACGCGCTGGGTGGTGGATGAATTGGGGCCAGATGTGCCCATGCACTTCACAGCCTTCCACCCGGACTACAAAATGCGCGACATTCCGCCGACGCCCTCCAGCACCCTGAGCCGCGCCCGCGAAATCGCGCTGGCGAACGGCGTACGCTACGCCTACACCGGTAATACCCACGACGCCGATGGCGGCAGCACCTACTGCCACAACTGCGGCGAAAAGCTGATTGGGCGCAACTGGTATGTGCTGAAAGAGTGGAATCTGGATGGAGACGGCCGTTGCCGTTTCTGCCACACGCCCTGCGCCGGCCACTTCGACCCGCAGCCGGGTAACTGGGGCGCACGGCGGCAGCCGGTGAGGTTGGCGAATTTTGCAATCTAGACTGGAGCCTGGAGATTAGAGACCGAACAGTCTCCAATCGCTAGTCTCCACTCTCCCTTTTCTGGCAAATAAACAAGCGCCGCAGGCCGATGAGCGGCATGAGGGTGTTTTTGGTGCGGGCTTCCAGCCAGTAGCCAAAATTGATGAACCAATCCGGCCCGGCGGGGATGAGGACGGTGGTTTCGGTGTGTTCGATGTCGAAACCCACGTCGCGGATCATGGACTGGAGACGGCCGTATCCCAAAAACCGGTGCGGCCCTTCCGAATGGTGCAGCCCGGTGATCGCTGCCAGGGCGTGCATCGGCTCCCAGAAGACGTTGGGCGTGCTGAGGATGAGCGTGCCGCCCGGTTTGGTGACGCGGGAAAGCTCGTGCAGCAGGTAGAAGGGCCTGGAAAAATGCTCGATGCTTTCCAGGCACAGCGTAATGTCAAACTCGCCGGTCTCGAAGGGCCAGTTGTAGCTGGTGATGTGGACCCAACGCACGTCTTGCAGCCCCGCGGCGCGCACGCGCTCCAGGCAGATTTTGCCCATTTCGGGGGAGACGTCGGCGCAAACGGCCGTGCCCACCTTGCCCGCCTTGTAAAACTCGGCCGTGCCGTTGCCCGACCGCGCCTGAAAGTCCAGGAAGTGCGCCCCATCCGGCAAATCGGCCACGCGCAGCGTATCCGTAAAGCGGCGGAAATAGGAATCCGCCCCCTCGTTGATGTGGTCATAATCGGCCGCCAGCCAGTCGAAGTAGGCCTCCACGTCGGCCATCTCCCAATCGCGCTGCGTCCAGTATTTGATTTCGTCACGTAGTTGGTTAAGTGCTCTGTTCATAGGTAAAAGAGAGACTAGAGACTTCCCAGTCTCCAATCTCCAATCTCTAGTCTCCAATCTCAAACTCCACTCCCGCCAGCCCCTTCCGCTTTGTGGGCTTGGAGAGGTCTTTCCAGGTTTTGCGCAGGGTGTTGAACAGCGGGCCGACCAGACTGAGCGGTAAGGCTTCGATGAGGCGGCGCGCCGGGCGCGTGCCGCCAATGAGAAAGATGCCGCTGATGACCAGTTCCACCAGTTGGCGGGAAGCGGGGATGTGGGCCGGGCGATAGCCAAAATCGGGGACGCGCCGCCCCAGCTTGCGCCGCCAGTTCAGGCGAATGAACGCGCCGCGCTTCTTGAAATCCAGCATGTGGCCGTGCATGCTCAGGGCGTCGTCCAGGCTGGTTTCGTCCAGCACGAGGGCGCCGTGGGCGGCCATCTCTTGCAGCAGCGCCTCGGCCTGGGGGGTGCGCGCCGCCACCACGGAGAAGCCCG
>JACKBU010000022.1 GCA_020634395.1 Ardenticatenaceae bacterium
GTCGTTACGATGGACGCCACCCGCAGCGTGACGGCCACGTTTAGCCTGAATCAATATGGTTTGGACCTGACGTTTGCCGGGACGGGCGGCGGCGAGGTGACATTCACGCCGTCCGGCGTCATGTGCAACAGTGATTGTACGGAAAGTTTTAATCATGGGACGGAGGTGGTGTTAACGGCCGTGTCGTCCGACTCTGCCTCGGTCTTCAGCGGCTGGAGCGGTGCCTGTACCGGCACCGCTGACTGCGCAGTGATGATGACCGCCGCCCGGCAGGTGACAGCCACATTCACTATCTTGCAGCACCCGCTTACCGTGGCCGTCACTGGCAGCGGCGACGGCACGGTTGTCAGCCTGCCGCCGGGCATCGACTGCGGTCTGGATTGCAGTGAGAGTTATAACCAGGGCACGGTTGTGGTTCTGAACGCTGTCAATGGGCCAACGTCTACGTTTGCCGGTTGGAGCGGAGCATGCATCGGCACAACGGCCTGCGTGGTGCCGATGAATGCAGCCACGGCTGTTACGGCCACTTTCACCCTCAACGCCTACATGTTGAACACGGCCGTTTCCGGTACGGGCAGTGGCGTTGTGCAAAGCACGCCCGCCGGGATTAACTGCGGTACGGATTGTACGGCTACCTTTGATTATGGGACGGAGGTGACGTTAACGGCCGTTCCTGACACCGGCTCCACATTCACCGGCTGGAGCGGCGCTTGCTCCGGCACGGGTGATTGTGTGGTCACCGTCGAAGCGGCGGCTGAAGTCACGGCGACGTTTGCCATCAACCAGTACAACCTGACCGTCACGCTCAACGGTACAGGCAGCGGCTCGGTGACGAGCAGCCCGGCGGGGATCACCTGCGGCTCAGATTGTGTTGAATTGTATGAATATGGGACGATGGTGACATTAACGGCCGTTCCTGGTGTAGATTCTGTCGTAGACGGTTGGGGCGGTGACTGCTTTGGCACAAGCGGTTTAGTCTGTACTCTGACAGTTACAGCTGATACAACAGCAGCTATCACTTTCGTTGATGAACACTTAGTTTTCTTGCCTGTTGTCATCAAAGGGAATTAATCATCCTACGATCACTTTGCAAGAACCGCGTCTTAAGTTCTTTCAGGAAAGATTCGGCAAAGTTCCTTCTCAGGATATAAGGTAATGTAAGTGATGATCTTGCTGTGATTTCTGCTTCACCACGTTTGTATTTAAAAATTTCACTGACAAGTACGAACAAGCAGTATATTTAGGCAAGAAAGTTACGACCAGTTTTATACGCGTAAGTGAGCAAAACCCGTCGCTCCCGTAAGCCTATAATAAAGTCTATAGGGACCTGAGCTCTCAAGTAACTTGAGAGCTCTTTTGTTTTTTATGGGCCGGTTGAAATCCTAAATGCGGGAGCAATCTCTGGACCTATCAAGTCTAGCAAACCAGGGTAGCCCCCAAAGTCAATACCACAGAACGACAAAGTAACAGTATACTTTGTGCTGGAATGACGTCCAGACTTGCCGTTTGAGCATCCTTGCTTACAGCACGCCCATTGAGCATAAAAATCGGGTTCTAAATGAGTTCAAACTCACAGGTTACGCCAACGAATTGGGCGACTGATTTACTGGATTTGATGGTCCGCGTTTTCGATGCTGGCGATATGAGCCGGCTTGCTTAAGATTATGGGATGGATTTTGATGATTTTGCCATCGGGCGGGGAAAATCTGAAAAACGATTGAGTTCGTCCAAAAATTAGCTCGTCAGCAGCGCATTCCGGAATTGATTGAGCGCTGCGCGGCGCTGCGGCCTGGGGAGGAGTGGCAGCGTTGGCAGCCAGGAGCCAGCCAACACACCCATCCCAGGTCGGGCGACCTCGCCCACATCAGGGAATGACACCGCTGAGCCGCCTGAAGTGGCATCTTCCGACTGACGGTTGGTCCGGTACGGCGATGGCACGGAATGGGCAAAACTACTGCACCTAAACCGGCGGTTCGCTGCCGACAGCAGCGCAGTGGGAATATGCAGCGCGGGGAAGTGACGGCCGTATCTACCCCTGGGGAAATGACTTACCAGCTTGTGATGGCGTCGGCGGTTATGGCGATAGGATGCTGGAAGTTGGCAGTTATTCGCCGGCCAGCGACAGTCGGGTTAGGGCAACCGATTTGAGCGGCAACATGTGGGAATGGGCAACCGATTGGTATGACGTCAATTATTACCAGAATTCGCCCTCAGAAAACCCAACCGGCCCGCCCTCTGACCAGTTTAAGGCTTACCGTGGGGCAGTTACAGCCTTCACCTGAGTCTCGCTTATCGCAGCAACGGCCGTTCCAACGAAAGTTACTATTCCGATCGCGGGCTTCGCTGTGTCTTTCCTGCAGGAGAGAAGCGTGCTGCTAAGTCCCCTATCGCCGGCCCTAAAATCGCCGGGCTGCTAAAAGCTCTTGCGCGGCGAAGTATGCGATTCCTCTGGCCGGTTGGCTTTAACAGCCAACCGGCCAGTTTTTTGTGTATAATCCGGCGTCTTTTGGCGACAATTTACGAGACCAAGGAAAATGTTATGAAAAAATTGATGTTGATTGCTGCCCTGAGTTTGTTGTGGCTGGCAGCCTGTAGTCGGAATCGGAGCGGCGCACCCGCAGACGCCGGGCCGGAAGCATTTTTCAGTGCCAATTTGCTGCGCAACGGTGTGTTCGACAGCACGGCCGTTAGAAACCCCGCCCCGCCCAAGTGGCAGTTTGAAGCAGGCGAATGGGTCTTCACTGCGCCAGCGGTTGTAGAAGATACCGTTTACTTTGGCAGCTACAACGGCAAACTGTACGCCGCCGACGCTGCCACTGGCGCAGAAAAATGGCAGGTCAGCCTCAGCACCACCGGCGATCCTATTATTTCTTCGCCAGCCGTTTACGGCGATGTGGTTTATGTCGGGGGTATGGATGGCAACCTCTATGCCTTCAACCGGGCCGACGGCCAGGAGTTGTGGCGGTTCACCACCCAGGGCAGCATCACCGCCTCCCCGGCCATCGCCAACGGCCTGGCCTACGTGGGCAGCGAAGACGGCAACTTTTACGCCGTCAACATCAACGATGGGCAGGAAGCCTGGCACATCGAAACGGGCAGCCCTATCGTTTTTGAAGCAGCCGTGGACGAGAACTTTGCCTACTTTGGCAATGGAGCAGGTGTGTTAACGGCCGTCAAAGCTATCAACGGCGAAAAAGCATGGGAATTCCCTGTCGAAAAGGCCAGCTTCTCCGGCGGTCCGGCCGTGGGCGACAGCGTGATCTACTTCCCCGTTTCCAACG
This sequence comes from Ardenticatenaceae bacterium, assembly GCA_020634395.1. Taxonomy (GTDB): domain Bacteria; phylum Chloroflexota; class Anaerolineae; order Promineifilales; family Promineifilaceae; genus Leptovillus. The sequence continues at coordinate 3,282 of JACKBU010000022.1, forward strand.
AAACGCTCAGCGGCGACCTCGTCGCCGTCAGCCTGGACAGCCACCAACTGCGCTGGCGCTTCCCAATGACCGCCGAAGCCTATTCTTCCCCGGCCATCTGGAACGGCCTGGTTTACATAACCAGCCTGGACGGGAAGCTGTATGCCGTAGAAGAAAACACCGGCATGGAACGCTGGAATTTCCCGACCTCGGCCACTGTGTTTTCTTCGCCGGCCATCGCCGATGGCATTGTGTATTTTGGCAGTTGGGACCAGAATTTGTATGCGATTAACGGCCGTAACGGCCAGCAAACCTGGCTCTTCACCACCGGCGGCGGCGTGGCCAACCCCACCGTGGCCGACGGCGTGGTCTACGTTGGCAGCGACAACGGCACGTTGTACGCCATAGCAGAAGCGGAAAAGTAGAACGTGCTGCGTGATGCGTGGCTTGGTCACGCATCACGCAGCAAGAAAAATTTATGTCAACCCTACCCTCAGCCATCGAACAGGCAGCGGCGGGCTTTAACGGCCGTTTCGCCCTCTCTGCCCTTAATCTGCAAACCGACCAAGCCTTTTGCCTGCGCGCCGACGAAGTTTACCCCACGGCCAGCGTCATCAAACTGCCGGTGCTGCTCACCTTAATGCAGCAGGTAGAAGACGGCCTGTATGACCTGGATGCCCCGCTCATGCTGCGCCGCGCCGACAAAATCGGCGGCAGCGGGCTTTTGCAGCACCTCACGCCCGGCCTGACTATGCCCATCCGCGACTGGGCCTTCATGATGATGAGTATCAGCGACAACCTGGCGACCAACGTCCTGATCGACCACGTAGGGCTGGCAGCGGTCAACAACTGGCTGGATGCCCACGACTACCCCGACGTTCGGCTGCACCGCAAAATCGACTTCGGCGAAATCGCCAAGGACCAGCGCAACCTGGGCACCGCCTCGCCGGACAGCCTGACGCGCATGATTACGGCCGTTTTCCGCCGCCAACACATCTCCCCCACCGCCTGCGACGAAATGCTGCGCCTGATGGATGGCGTCGGCGCCGACCGGGTGGGACGCTATTTGCCCTTCTCGCTTTACGGCAGCGATGAGCCAGAAGAGCAAAAGCTCCATCTGGCCGGCAAAACCGGGTCGTTAATGGGGATGCGGGCACAAACGGCCGTCGTCTGGCGCGGCGCCTGGGACGCGCAGCAAGGGTTCGCCCTCACCGTTATGACCGCCGCCGATCCCACGCCGGAGCGCTGGAGCGCTGATTCGCCCGGCGTGCTGCTCATCGGCCGCATCGCCAAAATCCTCTACGACAACATACTTGGGAAGTGAGGATGATGCGTGAAGCGTGCTCAAGAAGGCCTCACGCATCCAAACCAAATCCTCAAAACCCCAACAGCCATTCCATCCGCTCACGAATATGGGCAACGCCGGGCACGACGGCCGTCATCAACCCCGTATTAAACGGCACCGGGCACGACGGCGCTGTCACCCGCTGGATGGGCGCGTCCAGGTCCAGCAGCGCCTCCTGAGCAATTGTCGCCGCGATTTCTGCGCCAAACCCGCCCAGCCCAATATCCTCGTGGACGATGAGCACTTTGGACGTTTTGCGCACCGACGCCAGCACCAATTCCTGATCCCAGGGAACCAGCGTGCGCAGGTCGATGATCTCTATCGCTGCCTCTAATTCCTGCGCCGCCAGTTCACAGCGCTCAACCATTGCCCCCCAGGTCACTACCGTCAGGTCGTCGCCCTCTGTAACCAGCCGCCCCTGGCCAAAGGGCAGCACAAAATCATCGCCGGGATACGGCCGTCTGCCCCAGGCCGCGTCCAGCAAATATCGGTGCTCAAAAAAGATGACCGGATCGTTGCCGCGCAGGGCGGCACGCAGCAAACCCACCGTGTCTTCAGCGTTGGAGGGGGCGGCCAGGAGCCAGCCCGGCTGGTGGGCAAACGTCACCTCGCTGGTAACGCTGTGCCAGGGATCGCCAATTTTGCGATAGCCGCCGGGAATACGCACCACGATGGGCGCCGCGAACTTGTTGGCGCTGCGCCAGCGAATGGTGCCGCAGTTGTTGATCTGCTCCGTGGCCGGATCGGCATATTTGCGGAACTGAATCTCCGGCACGGGGACCAGTCCGGCCAGGGCCATGCCCACCGCCCGTCCGACGATGCCCTCTTCGGACAAGCTGGTATCAAATACACGCTGACGGCCGTACTTGCTTTGCAGCCCCAGGGTAGCGGCATGGACGCCGCCCTTCAAACCCACATCCTCGCCAAACACCAGGCAGCGCGGATTCAACGCTAGCTCCACATCTAGCGTGCGCCGGATAGCCTCGATGACGTTGATGCGGCGCGGATCGGCGGGTTGGGGCACGGCCGTGCCCGCTGGCAGCGTTATCCCTTCGCCCACCAACCCGCCTGCCTGCTGCGGAAAATCCGGCTCCGACAGCACAAAGCGGGTCACGCTGGCCGGCTCAGCGGGCGGCGTGGCTTCGGCTGTGCGGCAGGCAGCCTGCACGGCCGTTTCCGCCTCCTGCCGCAGATCCGCCCAGCCTGCCTCATCCAGCAGCGCCGGGACCAGGTAGGCCCGCAGGGCGGCGATGGGATCCCGCGCCCATTCTGCTTCGCGCTCCGCCGCCGATTTGTACGCCTGATTATCGACGCTGGAATGACCGGAAAGGCGCGGCACGCGCAGATGCAGCAGGCCGGGCCGCCGGTTTTGGCGCACAAACGCCACGGCCGTTTCCACCAGCACGGCCGTTTCCGCCGGTTCCGTGCCGCTGCCGTCCCAGATGTGCAAATTGTGGAAGGCCGCCAAATTTTGCGCAATGTTGCGCCCGGGCGTCTGGTGTTCGCCGGTTACCGAGATGGCGTAGTCGTTGTCTTCGATGACGAACAGCAGGGGCAGGTTTTGCGTGGTAGCTATCGTCAGGGCGCTCCAGAAACCGCTGCTGGCCACCGACCCATCGCCGCCAAATACAACGGCTATGCTTTCCTGCACGTCCTCCTGCAGCACATCCTGCCGGTAGCAAATAGCCTGCGCCCAGCCCGCGCCCGGCGTGTACTGCGAACCGACGTCGGCGGCGTTGGGCAGCACCAGGGCGCGATTGCGCCGGGGCAGATTAAAAACCACGCCCACGTCACGGCCGTCGCTGATGCTGCCGCGCCGCGCCATATCGGCCGTCAGCGCTTCTTCCACTGTCAGACCTGAGCCGAGAAGAAACGGCCGTGAGCGGTAGTAGACGCTGGCGGCGTCGTACGGCCGTGTCAGCAGCTGGCTCAGCAGCAGTTGCCCCAGTTCATGGCCGCGCGCCGAAAACTGGTATGTCACAAAACCAGAGGGTGTCAGTTCGTTTTCTTCCAGTTCATCCATGATGCGCGAAGCCAGCGCCAGCCGCGCCACTTCATGCCAGTCGAAGGCAGGATGTAGATCGCTCAATTTATTTCTCCTTTGGGACTTACCCGGTGGGCGTTTTACGGCTGTTCGGCGAACCAGCGGCGCACCAACTCCACCTGGAAACAGTAGCCGCCATCAACTGGCTCTATCAGCTCACGCTGCTGCAACAGCCGCAGCGACTCTTCCAGAGCCATCAGGCTGGGTACAAAGGCCACCAGCTCACGACGGGGCGTTGGGGTTCCTTCTTCGTGGGCGGCCATCAGGCGCAGGACTTCCCGCCCTACCGGGTCCACCTGGTTTTGCTCAATGTCGGCGAAGAAGAAGCTGCCGTGCTGCAGGGCTTCGGGCACGGCCGTTTCCACATCCGCCAGCCGCGCCAACCGCCGCATTTCCGGCGGCTGCTCATTCTTCAGGGCCACCACCTCCGCACACAAGAGCTGGACCAAAAACGGATGGCCTCTGGTGAGCGCCACCACCCGATCCAGAGCCGGCGCATCGTAACGCAGAGCAAATTCGGCTACCGGCTGCGTCGCCAACTGGCGCGTCTCTGCCGGACTGAGATAGCTGATGTGCACAACCTGCACGTTAATCAGATACCCCGCCCAGCGCTGAAACTCGTCCAGCGTGTGCGAGCCGGACAGCAGCACCTTAAAGCGGCTGCGATGCTGGATGAGATGGCGGACCATACCCAGCACAGTTACTTCATCAAAGCGCTCTTTGTCCAACGCGTCGGCCAACACTTCAAATTCATCGAGCATAAGCAGCGCCAGATTGCCGTCCAGGGCCGCTTCCACTTCATCCAGCCACTCCTCGAAGCGCGAAAAAGGATCGGCGGTCAGCATTTCCCGCGTCAATTTGGGCAGAGCCAGATCGCGCTGCCGCGCCGAACGAATCATGGCGCGGGCCAGATTGTAGAGAAAACCCGCGTCGTCGCTGGCCCGCGTGGCCGGACCCTGCAAATCGACAAACAGGGGGATGATGGTGCTGGGCAGCAAACGGCCCAAATTGTTTAGCAGCGAGGTTTTGCCCACCCGCCGCTGCCCATAAAGCAAAAGCGGCGGCTGCCGCCGGTCCAGGAGAAGCTGCTCGATGCGCGCGCTGACATCCGCGCGGCCCACAAAAATCTCCTGCTGCTCCGTGAGAGGCACACCAATGATGTAGGGACTGTCGATTTCCTGGCGCAGTTCAGCTTCAGCGACCATTTGTTGGTTGGCCGCAGCTATCACCTCGCGCCAGGCGGCGGCGATGGGCCGAAAGCGGTCGGCATAGCGTTCGTTGCTGCGTGTCAGTTCGCGCAGCAGGCCATCCAGCCGGTCTTCGACGGCATTGAGGGCCAGCCGCTGGTTGTAGGCACTCTCCTGCCGCTGGGCGGCATCTACATCGCGGCTGATACGGCTGAAACTACGCAGCAGGGCGCTGGCCGGGCCGGAAAGTTCACCGGCCGCCAGGGTGCGCTGCACTTCGCCGATAGATTGCAGGCTGCGGCATTGTTCCAACTGGCGGGCGTCAGTTTCAATTTGCGCCGCCTGGGCCGCCCAACGCTGACGGCCGTGGCTGAGATAATCCATCACGGCCGTGCCCCCTTCCCAATCATAATCCAGGAGCAGCAAAATGTGGGTGTCCAGGCCGACCAGCGGCAGCCGCTGCAGTTCATCCCAAAACGCCGAATGCCAGCGAATGAGTGACGGCCGTCCCTGCGGCAGCCGGCGCTCATCCAGGCGAAGCAGCACCACGTTCCAGGCCGCGGTAAACGGATAAAGCACGACCGGCCGCCACCAGGCCAGCGTGAGACCCAACAAAATGCCCACCAGGGTAAACAACACAATCGGGCCGTATGAGTTAGTGGTGGAGGCCAGCAAGAACAAACCGCTGCCAGAGCCTAAAGCCCCGGCCAGCGCGCCGGCCCAGGGTCCGGCCACCCGCTCCGCCAGCACATACGGCAAGGCAAACAAGGCCAACATCGTCGCCCCCAGGCGCAGCACCGAGAGCAAAATCCCCCATAAGCCCGCCGCGGTGGGAGAGATGGCCGGACCCATAGCCAGCGCGGCCGTGAGACTGAGCGCTACTCCCCAGATGAGGCCGCGCCGCCAGCTTTGCGTGCGCCAGCCGATAGCCAGAGCAAAGGGCGCTCCCAGGGCCAATCCGGCTAACCAGGAAACCGTCAATCCGCCGACGATAAAACCACCGGCGATGCCCACCAGCATCCCGATTACCACGCCGCTGATTTGCCGGGGCAGTGAATAGGCCGGGGTCAGATCGCTCAGGCCGCCGGTAACGCCAATGGTGACGCCATAAGCCAGTCCGCCTGAAAGGCCGCTGGAGAGGCCGATGACTGTACCCAGCACCAGATCGAAGGAGAAGCTGGCGGTGAACGGGTTGGCCGCTTCACCGAGGGCCAGGCCGGCGGCGATGCCGGTGACGAGACCGGTGCCCAGACCAACGGCCGTGCCCATCGCCAGGCTGCCCACCAGGCTGGCGGCCAGGCTGGCCAGGACAGCCACGCCCGCCCCCACGATAAGCCCCAGGGCAATGCCCGTGGCCGACAGGCCCATCACCCACAAAACGAGCCAGATGAGCAGCATGAGCAGGAGCGGCCAGGCGATGAAGAGCATCACGAGCAGGCGCCAGAAGACGAAGCGGCGTAGTTGACGGCCGTGCAGTTCGGCTATGCAAAAATCAGGAGATAAGGTGGGGTCGATGCTGGCGATATGCGCGCGCCAGGCAGCCGGATGAAAAAAAAGCCAGAACAGCAGCCGCCAGCTGCCCAGCAGCAAGTTGCGCGTGAGCGCCGGTTTGTCGGAGTAGGCAGCCCGCGCCATGCTCAATCAGCCAGCTCCGAGGCATTGTCTGCCTGTTCGCGCCGGAAGGGGGCGATCTGGTACAGGGCGTCGGCGCGCCAATCATCGCCGGTTTCACCCTCGTTTAGAGTTAGCAGGCGCTCGCGGCAAAGAATTTGCAGCAGCATCGGCCAGCACTCACTCTCGGCCAGGATCCACTCTACGTCGGCCGGCGGGAAGGGCGTGGGCGAGCTGGCAATGAGGGCGCGCGCTTCCTCCGGCTTGAGCGAGCCTAAATTGGCGACGTAACCAAAGATGTTGAAGAACGGCGAACCGTGGCCGCTCTGGTTTGCCAGTTTGTCCGGCGTGGCGGCGGCAGAAAGGATGAAGGCCAGCCGCCCACCAACCTGGTTGGTAGCCAGCGAGCGCAGGCTTTCCCAGAACGTATCGTCAAGTTGCGGATAACGCTCCAGAGCCACGCCAATCTCGTCAAACAGGACAACGGTCGGCTCCTGCAGTTCCTCGCTGACAATGTCTAGAAAATCTTCCAGGTCGCAGTCTTCGGGGGCAGTCAGGCCCATGTGGGTGAGAAGGTGCTGGCGCAGAGCAGCCGGGTCGCCGAGCCGGGTATCCTGGAAATCGACGAAGACCCAGCGGTACTGCTGTGGCTGGGGCAGCCAATCCTGAGATTGGTCCGGGCGAAGCTGGGCGGGAACGGCCGTGGTGATGGTCTTGAGATAATGAAGGAGCGAGGTCTTACCGCTGCGGCGCGGGCCAACGATGGCGGCATTTTGCATGGGAATGTGGCGCAGCAGGTGAAACAGACGTTTGAGTTCTCGCTGGCGGCCAAAGAAGCGGGCCGGGTGGGTGATGGGCGGACCGGCGATGAAAGGCGGAACGGCCGGAGACGGTTGAAGGCTGGCCGCCGGCGCGCGGTGGAGGGAGAGTGTTGGCGTCGGCAGCGCATTGGCGCGGATCTGGTCGCGGAGAACGGCCGTTTCTTCGGCCGGTTCTATGCTCAGTTCCTCTTGCAGGATAGTGCGGCACTGGTCAAACTGGCTGAGGGCGGCGCTGCGCTGCCCACTGAGAGCCAGCAGGCGCATGAGCTGGCGGTGGGCGCCTTCGTCGGCAGGCTCCAGGGAAAGGAGGCGATGGCTGTAATCGATGCCTTCGTCGTAGGCGGCAGTTTGCAGGGCGACGGCCGTCAGCGTTTGCAGGGCGTCGACTACTTGTTTCCGCAGTTCGGCGCGCTGCTGCGTGAGCCATTCTTCAAAACCAGAAGCATTGCGCAGGTGAAAGTCTTCCAGAAAGTCGCCGCGGTAAAGAGCAAGAGCCTGGCGCAGGTTGTGGGGATTGGGACGGCCGTCGGCGGGGCGGGCAAGCAGCGCCTGGAACTGCTCCAGGTCCAGCGTGTATTGGCTGTGGCGGTTGAAGGCGAGGGACTGGTGCGTGACGACCAGGAACGGATCTAATTCGGCGCGCAGCTTCATCAGGGCGCCGCGCAGGTTGCGCCGGGCATCTGCTTCCGGCAGGTCGCCCCATAACAAGCCTGCGAGCGCCTGCCGGGAAAACGGCCGTGCCGCCACCGCCAGGTAACAGAGCAGTGCCTGCGCCTTAGCCGACGTCAGATCAACCCGGCGTGCTCCGTTCTCTCTAATGTCCAATGGGCCTATAACAGCTACGTCTAGTACTTTTGTCATATGAGGCTTTGCCCGATGCCTTCAAAAAAAACGCTAGATCAACGCTTGATCAACACCTAATTGGCAGTCGTTTGTTAAGATAAGATGAGTTAATCGGAAATTGTCTCAATTTAATGGTCTAAATCTAGCACGCTTGTGCATATAGGAAAAATTCTCTAGTAATAATCTATCGCCTGTTTATTTATACTATGATTATCAATGGTGTAGCAACGCTCAATTCATCGTTCTCCAGTGAACAAGCAAAAATGGATGCATTATGTTGAAATTTAAAAGACACCCCCACCCTTCACGAGGACAGGCTCTCGTAGAGTTCGCCATTATTGCCGTCGTTTTGCTTATGGTGATCTTTCTGATCATCGAAGCCGCTCGCATCATGTGGGCCTGGGGCACCGTGCAAAACGCAGCCCGAACCGGCGCCCGTTATGCTGTCACAGGACAGGCTGACAGGCCTGATTGCAGTGTCGAGGAGCTAAGTAAATTCAACTATATCTGTGGTGAGGATTCTCCGGACCTGCGGCTGGCTTCTGTCATCAGCCGAACCCATGCCGGCCTGGCCGGCCTTCCCTTAAACGAAGACTCGGGGATTTTTGAAGACCCCAACTACTACAACATTGAAGTGTGGGGGGGTGTTCAGGGGACCGGCGAACTGCGACCAAATTTTGCCGGGATGCCCAACGAGGCGGTGGTGGTGCGGGCCTATTACCGGGTGCCAATTATCACCCCTTTCTTTAGTTCGATCTTGCCCTCGATTCCTGTCTTTGGGCAGGCGATGATGAACAATGAATCGTTTGGTCAGTTGGGCGGTTCCAGCGAAGGAATCGGCATTCCGGCGGCGGTGGTTATCCCCACGGCCGGGGTTACACCGTCACCGACGAACTCGCCCACGCCAACGCCTACCGAAGCCATAACCTCAACGCCCACCCAAAGAGCTACAAACACCGCGACCGCCACACCAGACATTTGCCAGGTGAAGTTCGATTCTCCGGCCGTCGCCGGCTACAACTTTGTCCTGGTTACCGGCGAAATTGGATCGAACGTGCGGATTATTAACCTGTCCACCGGCGAGATCATCAGCGGCTACCAGCAGCTAAGCGACTTTGATGGGCATGCCTGCCCTGGTTTCGCTACTGTGTTTTTGAATATTACGCTGCAAGCTGGCATGGGTCTGGTGGTGGAAAGTAGTGATGGGTCTTCTGATATTACGTTTGTGCTGCCGGGTACGGCCACGGCCACCGCCAGCCCAACAGCATCCATCACGCCAACTCCGCCGCCGGTTCAGATGACATCAACACCGACGCCAACACCGACCAATACACCCACAACACCTTACATCTATTTGCGTCCCAGCTGTGGTTCCCCGGATCCCGTCACGGGCATTGTGCAGTTTACGTTGTTTGGTGTGAACTGGCCGGTTGGGCAAGATGTGGTGCTTTACTGGCAAAATACCTCTAATTTCCAGACCAGAATCACCGGCCACAACGGCTTCTTTACTCAAACCTGGACAAAAACGGGTCTGGCGAACGGAACTTATAATGTGATCGCGATTTCTGGCAGCACGAACTATACTACGCAGTACAAAGTGCCGTGTGATAACGCCACGGCCGTTCCCACCGCCGCCGCCTCACCCACTACCACACCCCAACCCGCCGACATGATCATCGTTGGCCCACCGGAAATGGTGAGCACCGGCACGCCGGTAGCGTACCAGCCCATCACCTATCAAATGATCATCAGCAACACCGGTGATGTAAACGTACAAAATCAATTCTTCGTTGACCTCTTCATTGATCCTGTAGCCACCATCCAGCCGAACAGCCTGCGCATCCCCATTGGTGAAAGCTCCGGGTACGTGGGCGTCAGTTCGCTGCCGGGCAACAGCTCGCGGGTTATCACCATTACCTCGGACTTTGGGTTCGCCAATGAGCCTACACCGCATTTCGTGTATGGCATGGTGGACTCCATCGAGCAGATTGGTGAAGCCATCGAAACCAACAACATTTCGACACCCGACGTGGTGGATTATGTGCAAATTGCCGATACCCCCACGCCCACACCTTCCTACGGGTCCGGCAGTCAATCGCTCATGGGCTTTGTACAGTGGCCCAGCGATGACGGGCTTGACCCCTTGCTGCGCGCCCGCGTCACCCTGTACGACCAGATTACCGGGCAGTTTGTGGCCCGCGTAGAGGCTTCGCCTATCTCTGGTTTCTATCGTTTTGATAATTTACCAACCGGAAGTTACCGTATCGAAGCATGCGGTGGTATTGACCAACAAGCATCTTATTTTGGTATGCGAGTCGGCATAGATGTACCGAATGTTTTGCCGCTGGTGAGTGTATTTACAAACCACATCCCCTGCCCTTAGGCCATCGGGTGTGACGTCTGGAGACATTAATGAAAAAAACAGTAGGGCTTTTATTGGTAGTTGTGATCGGCGCTTTGTGGGCTTTAGCCTGGCGGGAGCAAACGGCCGTTGCCGAAACGGCCGTGCCCGATGCCGATACATGGTCATCACCTAAAGTGATCTCCACCGGCATCACCAACGCCAAGCGGCCAGTCATCAAGGCCGATCCAAACACGCCCGGTAAAGTTATGGTCGTTTTCATCTCCCAGCAAATCAACAACACACCCATCGATCCTTACTACACTCTCTCGACCAACTACGGGGTAAACTGGACCACGCCAAGTCCCATTCATCAAAGCGGCGTGGAATCCAAGCAAATCGACTTTGACTTCGACAATCAGGGAACCGCCCACGCCGTCTGGCGCGAAAATCGGTCCCTGGCTTATGCCAATTCCAGCAACTGGGCAGGCAGTTTTAAAACCCTGTCTGCGCCAACTGGTGATCCTGGCGTTACCACTCCGTCGATCGGCACGTTTGGCAGCAACATCCACGTCGTCTGGTCAGAAGCCAACACCGGCGATCCCAACCCCATCAAAACAGTGCCCAACATCTACTATTCCCGCTCGACCAATCGTGGGGCAAACTGGTTGGCTACGCCCGTGGCGATTACCAGCACCGGCCTTGATTCCGTTTCGCCCTCTATAGCCGTCGATGCCGCAGGGAATGTGCACGTCGTGTGGCAAGAACTGGAATTTGATCAGACCTTGCTCGATTTCGTCTTCAAAGTGAAGTATGTCAAAGGCACCGTTTCCGCAAATTCCGTCTCATGGAGTGCTCCTCTCACCATCTCGAATGCTATTGTGGCCAGTCCCTTTGATGCCCACGAGCCACATATCCTTGCTACCAATTCCGGCCTGGAAGTTACGTTGACGACTATTTTCCAGCAGCCGGTGGAACAGTATGTCTATCTGCTTTCCTGCCGGTCGAGCTGCGAAAGTCTGAGCAAGTGGACCAATCAGGGCAACGTTTCGGGTCCGGCCTTGTATGTGAATGTCGAACCGGTGGACCTGGCTTCCAGCCCAACAAACCGGTTGGGCTGTACCCATGTATTTTTTGATGGCGCTACGACGGACAACCCGGAAGGCAAGGAACAGGTGTGGATGGCCAATGGCTGCCGCGGTTGGAACGCGCCGCGCACACCAATAACCGACAATCTGACACGCGCTTTACGGCCGTCATCAGACAGCCTGGACAACTGGCTTTACCTGGCCTACGAAGAGGCCATCGTCATTGAAACAGGCAACACCAACAAAATCTATTTCCTATCCAACGAATCGGATTATGGCATGTATTTGCCTGTCGTTATCAAGCGCTAGGATAAGGATAGTTACGCATTATGAGTCGCCTGGAATGGATTTTAGGAATTGTATTGTTACTGCTGCTGGTCGCGGCCGGCGGTCTGGCCGTTTCGTTGTGGCGAGGGTCGGGCGCGCGCACGGCCGTGCCGCAGTCTGAAGAAGTCGCCCTGGCCGCCGAGTTTGCCCAGGATGTGGCGCCGACGCGCACCACGCCCCAGCAAACGGCCAAACATGCGTATGTGGTAGCCCAGGAAGCTGCCCAGGCCTGGCAAAGTGATGCCGTTCTGGTCAGCGCCACGGCCACCTGGCCGCAGGGCCTGCGCGCCGCCGATCTGGCGGCTGGCAAGGAAACCTGGGGATTTATCTTTTATTCACCGGCCATAAACAAAACGGCCGTTGTCTCCGTCACCGAAGGGACAGCCACCCTTTCGCCACGGGATACGGAACGTCAACTGAGCCTGTTCGACGTGACCTCCTGGCAGCGAGACAGCGCCGAGGCGACGGAAATTTTTCTGAACAATGGGGGCGCAGGCTTTATTGAGAGAGAAGGAATCACTGTCTATTCCATGACGTTGTCAATGAACGACTCCAATGGAAACGGCCGTGTCGAATGGCTCATGTCCATGCTTTCTACTCAGAACGGACATTCGTTAACCATCCGCATAGATGCAGCATCTGGCGAGTTACTGGAAGTTATTGATGCTACTTAACCATCAGGTAATGGATTCGTCGCAGTCATTATGGAGGTCATTCCCATGAAAAAAATTGTGCAAAAATTATTCAATCCGCGTGAAAGGGGTCAAAGTCTCGTCGAAGTTGCCCTTTTCTTTCCCATCTTTCTCATCATCATTGCTGGATTAGTTGAGGTCAGCAACATTGTTGTTACCCAAAACCGCGTCAACAACGCCACACGCGTTGGTTCGCGCTTTGGGGCCAACGGCGGCGAAAACCAGGGAATGGCTTTAGCCTCACTCAACGCCGTTACCCAAACCTTAAATATGGACGAAGATCTCTGGGATGTGTGGGCCATTCGCGGCCGTGTGGACGACACCGGCAACAATTTTGTCCCCGATACCTGGGAGTTTGACCATGCTTATGGCATCTCGCAAACCGAAGCGTTCAGCGACGTGGTGGAGGCCGACATCAAAGACCAGGTGCTGGAACAACTGCAAACGGACGAGAACGGCAACAGCTCCAATCCGGCCATCGCCGCCGGCTTAAGTTTCGTGGGGGTTTATGCCATTCACGACATCGATTCCATCTTGGGCCTGGATGCGCTGCCCACTTTTGTGGGCCTGAATTCTGTCAAATCACTGAATGTGATGCGTACGACGGGCATTGAGGTAGAAACGAGCAATGGCTGCGATGCTTTCCCCATCGCCATCCATGAAGGTATCCGCTCCGTACTGGCGCCCGGCGATACCAGCAGCGCCCAAAACCGTTGGCCAAGCACCTTCAAGCATTTTGTCACCAGTCCGGCCCCCTTCCCCTATCCGGACCCCAATTATTATCGTTTTGTCAACCACGTTCCGAACCAACCCTTGGAAGATGCCCAGGAAGGGTATGTCTACAAAATCGAGAACGGCACCGGACCCGGTCAATTTGGCTGGTTGGGCTGGAATGGCTGCGCCAACGATTCGACTGCCTTAGAAGATAGTCTCTCCTGGCCGGGCAACAGCATGGATTACACACCGCTGCCCGGCAGCTGCCCTGCATATGGCAGCCCCAAAGTTGCCGGCTTCGTGGAAATGGGGGACCCGACCGATAGATCCATGCACATCGGTGATTGGGTTGCCACTAGCAGCGGCACTATCAACAGCAGCGGCGCCCGAAAAACGCTTGAGGAGCATATTGTTTTGGGCCGCCAACTGCGTATGATTGTCTACGGCGACGCAAATAACCTGGGCGGCAGTAACGCAGCGTACAAAATCAAGCGGTTTGCCATCTTCAAGATCATTGGCCACAATCTGCCCGAATCCTGGATCATGGCCGAATTCATTCGTTGGGACGACTCCTGCGGCCAACCGACGGATTAAACGGCATCCGGCTCACATTCTTCAAGACGCAGGCATATCGAGGTTTGTATTGTTCTTACCGTACGTCCTGACCGTCTTCTCATTACAGAGGTAATGATTATGAAATTATGGAACTTACACCTAAGGAACCGGCGAACAGACTCGCCGCATCGTGAACGCGGGCAAAGCATCGCCATCATTGCCCTGGCGCTGGTGGGGCTGCTGGCTTTTGTAGGCATCGCCGTCGACGTGGGCTTCTTGTTCGCCCGCAGCACCCAACTGCAAGCGGCCGTAGACTCAGCGGCGCTGGCCGGTGTTACCGAGCTGGTTATCAGCAAAGACGCGGCCGATCAGCGGGCCGGGCAGTTTCTCAACGCCAACAACATTCCCATTTCGGTGACCCTCTCACTGGATAGCTACAAAGATACGACCGTGATTGGCGAAGACGAATACTCCATCACCGTAACCTGGCCCGTGGAGCTGTTTTTCCTGAAACTTATTGGGCTGGACAGCTACGATCTGGTGCGCAGTGCCACGGCCGCTTACTTTCCGCAGGCCGACATTTATGCCAGCCGCCGCGTCGATCAGGGTGTGGTAAGCACCTCGAATCAGTCCATTTTTGGTCCTAATATTTGCACTTCTTACGGGGATCCATTTTCGCCCTTCAACAGCGCCTGGGAACCCGGTGCCTATACCTACCACTATCGCATCCTCCTGCCGCCCGATTATCCCGACGATGTGCTGCGTATTGAGCTGTTTGATCCGGACTCAATCAATCAGTCTGGTGATCGAGACGACGTTGTGTTCTCTGCTGTTGCCACAGGAATTAATCCAACGCTGTTTCCTCCCGGTACCCATGAGAAACTGTGTCAGGGCGGAGATGGTAACCAGAAACAACCTTGCCTGATCCCTACAGGTGAGGAAAGTCTGGTTTCCACAACAAGTGGCATCACGATTGATCAAATCAATCCCTTCTGGTTGGTGCGCATCGATGAAAATCGTGGTTCAAGCACGCCGGGCGTCTGTGATGAACCAAGCAGCTACAACATCAGCTACAACACCCACACCCTCTATGAACTCTTTTACTATCGCCGAAACGATGATGGCACGATTGAGCCGATTTCGCTGGCCAGCTATACAGGCCAGAAAGGCAATGAAGCGGTCAGCCACGATACAGATCTGCGGTGGGTTTCGCCCGGCGGGAAAAACAGCTTCGACCAACCTGTGTCGGTTCCGGTGGATGCCGGCTCGGAAAAGACCTTCGAGCTAAACATTGCCAACGATTTGCCCAACATCCTTGAGGATCCGGGCACCGGCAACCGCTTTGTGTACCTGGACATCACCAGTATCGACGGCGCCTCGGAAAATGGCTTTGAGGTATGGGCCGGCCCGGACGACTACGTCAATACAGTGCCCAGCAACGCCAACGACCGCAACCTCTTTGTCATTAACAACCCCGGCACCCACTATTCCAGAGGCGCAACCGTTTATGGCATGGGTCGCCTGCCCATGAACTCCAACACCGACAATACCGTTGATATTCCTCTGATGTACGTAGGCCCTGACCTGGTGGGGCAGTCCATTTTTATCAGCACCTTTGACCTGGATGCCGCTGCCAAACCCCCCATCGTCTTTTACTTTGATTCTATTGCCTTTACGCCGGACAACTCCACAGACAACGTTAACTGGCAATACACCGACTGGGCCATATCCTATGGCGGCGGCACAGATCCAGACGGCCGTTGTTTTGACGGCGGCAACAGTTATAACGGCGAATGCAATAACAGATGGGTGGATCCGCGCTATGAGATTATTGTGCCCGGCGATCCGGAAAACTGCTTCACACATCCCACACGCGGCACCCAGTGCATACCGTTTTATGGCGGCCGCTTGATTGCTCGCTACAACGCCGGTAATCATGATACCTACGGCTGGCAAATAAACGTGACCGGGCTGCCCTACCTGGTGAGATAACCGCAAGTTCCGCTGGTAGTAGGGGAAAATTCCTATTAAAAGGAATTTTCATTTTCGGTACAATTTAATAGCGGTCTGTTTCTCACCAGAGCAACGGGAAGCAGGCCGCTTTTTATATTTATTGGCGTGGCGACGTTTGGTTTCATCTTGATAGCGGCGATTAGCGAACCGCCCCATGACCTGACCAATTCCAAATCTCGCCAGAAACCAGCAATTTATTGCCGCATTTATTAACACGTTTATTTAGGTATCAGGTTTATGGTGGTGCAACACACATGAACAAGATAAAGGAACTGCCATGTTTAAGAAATTGTTCGCAGCCCAGAAATTATTATTAAGTAAGCGAGAGTTTGGACAAGGTTTGGTTGAATATGCGCTGATCCTGGGGCTGGCGGCCCTCGTCATCATCGCCATCGTCAACATTTTGGAGCCGTCTATCGGCGACGTTTTTTCGCGGTTGGTACATCAGGCGCCGGTTGCCCCGCCGTCATTGTTATCATACACACCGGCGCCAACGTATACCCCCACCCCGACGCTGGATCCTGCCGCCACCAGTACCGCTACGGCCACTTCGACATCAGCCTCAGGACCACCGTCCACCTCCACCACCACAGCCACGGCCACGTCAACGTCTACTGCAACGCCAACGGCCACGGCCGTTTGCACCGGTTTTGGTCCCTATAACGTACCCGGCCGGGTAGAAGCCGAAAACTTCATGTGCGGCGGCCCGGAGGTGGCCTTCGTCGACAGCAGCGCCGACGGCGGCTTTGGCAGCGGCATCTACCGGGCCGACGTCACCATCGCCGGGCCGGACCTGTACAATTCGACCGATGGCGGCGGCTACCAGCTCGGTACGCTCGTCCCCAATGAGTGGGTCCAGTACCGCGTGAACGCCGCCGAGAGCCGCCTGTATGACTTTTCGGTAAGGGTGGCATCGCCAGGCACCAGCGGCCATTTCCGTTTGGCCGTCTACCATAACGGCAGTTTGCTGTACACCACCAGTTCAATTAACGTGCCTAACACCGGGGGGGCAGCTTCCTGGAATAATTTACTCGTCTCCTCCGTGCCCTTATTGGCCGGAGAAAGCATCGTCCGCTTCCTCGTCGACAACGGCGGCTTCAATGTCAATTACTTTGACATCAGCATCACCCAGGCCACTCCCACACCGACATTACCGCCCACCCAAACGCCCACGGCCACAGCCACGGCCACGGCGACAGCCACAAACACGCCCGCTGCCGTCTATACCTGCTCCAACAACCTGGCCCTTAACCGATCGGTCACCAGCTCTTCGGTGGAAAATAGCGGTCTGCCACCTTCCAATGCCGTCGATGGCAGTGACAGCACACGCTGGTCGTCGTCTTTTAGCGATCCGCAGTGGATTCGGGTTGATCTGGGCGATACGGCCACGGTGACAGAGGTTGGCTTAAACTGGGAGGCTGCATACGGCCGTGTGTACCAGATCCAGATATCCAACGACGACAGCAACTGGACAACCATCTATTCCAACTCCAATGGAGATGGTGGATGGGATAAGATTACGGGCCTAAATGCCAACGGCCGTTACGTGCGCATGTACGGCACGCAGCGCGGCACCGGTTGGGGCTACTCGCTCTATGAATTCCAGGTTTGCGGCACCTTCGCCACTGTCGAGCTGATCAATGCCAACTTTAACAGCGGCACGAACAGCTTTAACTATGCAGATGACGTTTTGGGGACAAATCAACCGGTCTACGCCGACGGCTGGCGCACGACAAACAGCGGCTACAGCGGTACAGGCGGACTGTACGTCAAAGTAGGCAACGTCAACAACAACGATATCAACGGCATGTCTGGCGGCTGGCAGCGCACTTTCACGCTCAACAACGCCAGCGCCATAACCGGCCAGTTACAATATCGCCTGGTGGCCAGCAACAGCCTGGAATCCAACGAATGCGGCCGCGTTTATGTAGCCATCGACAGCACGACCTATGGGCAAACGGGTCAAAGTTACGTCGTCCAGATATGTGATGGCGGTGATTCAGGTTGGGAGCCATTTACCTTTGTCACGAACTCCCTGTCCCCCGGAAACCACACCATCACAATCGGCGGCTACCTCACTTCTAAAACCAACAGCAACGAATACATTGAGGTCTATTTCGACGAAGTGGTCGTACAAACCCTCCCCTGATCCTGAAAATCATTAGCTTGCAAGAAAAAAGATGGCTGCGGCCATCTTTTTTCTTGCTTGCCTTACAGGTGAGCGCCTCAACAGATGTGCTCCATAAAATTTACGAGCCGTGGCGGCGCCGCCAGACAACAAGCCCAATCAGGAAGAAGATCACCATCCCAACCACCGCCAACCAGACAAACGAAGAAGGCGCTTCCGTTTGTTCCAGGGCTGGGGAACCAGTGACCACGGCCGTTTGCCCATCTCCTCCCGCCGCGGCTTCCGTCACCGTTGGAGAAGGCGTGGCTGATGGCGTGCGTGAAGGTGTCGCCGTCTGCGTGGCGGTCGCTGTGGCCGTTTGCGTCGGCGTCGGCGTGATGGTGGGCGTGCTGCTGGGCGTAGGAGACGGCGTGTCCACGGGTGTCGGGGTGTCAGGCACTTCCGGCGTGGCCGTAATCGTCGCCACCGCCAGCGGTGTATTAACCGGGGGCACTGTGGCTTCCAGCACCGGCCCGCGCTCCACCAGGTACACCGGCGGGCCGCCAATGTCGCAGTCGTTCTGCGTGCATTTACCACCTTCCAGGGTGATGGTGTATGCGCCGTCTACGGCCGTTACCGCCTCCCGATGCCCCATATACCCCACCAGTTCGCCGCTTGCCGCCAGGGCAGGCACAGCCACCGTCAGCGCCGACTGGCCCCTGGCCCACAGCACCCGCACCACCCCATCCGGCATAGGAAAAGTAACCTGCGTATAAGCCGACTGGCGCGTATTGCTGAGCACGGCCGTTTCTTGCATGGTCACCGGCCCCTCAAATCCACCCAGCTCCTGCACCATTACCTGGTACGCCCGATAAGCCGGCCGGGGGCTCTTATCCGGCCGCAGCAGCCCCCACGACTCGCCGCCCGGCGGCAGATGAATGTCGATGAGCTTGTAAAAACTGGCCCGCTCTGCCCCTGCCGCAAACGCCAGGGCAAACGCCTGCGGCACATACCACGCCTGCTGCTCCAGATCCAGGTGAAACTGCTGCACCTCCACCGGCCAATCCGGATCGAGACTGGGCCGGGCGTTGGTCTCGTTCATCCACACCGGCTTGGGCGGTTCGATGCCCAGTTCGCGCTGCAGATCGTAAGCCTCGTTGATAATGTCGGGAATGGTCTCCGGGCGGAAATAGATGTGCAGCGACAGCACGTCGAAGTAATAATTGTGGTCCGCTGCCTCGGGATCGGCCGTAACCAATTCCAGGTAGCGGCGCAAAAACGAGGGATCATGCCAGTACGTCAGCGCCCCCAGGTGAATCACCGCCTGGGGATCGGCGTCTTTCATCACCAGATAGGCCACCTGCACCAGCCGGTAATAATCGTCCAGCGAGCCGCCAAACTCATGGCCGTAGACGTTGGCGGCGATGTCCGGTTCGTTCCACACTACCCAGTCGTGGACGCCCCGCGCGCCGTAGTATTCAGCCACTTTGCGCACGTAAACCGCCCACAAATTGTCGGGATCGTCGATGGGCAGATAGAGGCCGCGGGGCACGCCGGCATATGGCTCACTCTCTGCCGCCCAGGGCGGTGTGCTTTTCAGCAGCCCCACGATGGTACGGCCGTGTGCCTGCGCATCGACCAGCCACTCTTCCAACACGTGCAAGGTGTTCCAATCGTCCGGCCCCGTGGGCTGGATCTCGTGCCATAAAAACAGAATACGGTCCCAACCCACCTGAAGGTCGGCCGCTTCCGCCGGTTCCCAAAAGGCCTCCACCACGCCAAAGCGCGGATCGACGGCCGTTTCCCCCGTCGGCGTCACCGTTGGTTCCTGCGCCACAGCCGGCCGCACCGCCCGGCTGCTCCATCCCCACGTCCCTGCCAGCAGCAGCAAGGACACCATACTTCCTAGAAGAATTCTTAATTTCAACCTACAAGTCCATCCCAATCAGTAAATTTCTGATGCACACACAAACGACCGGCATTATAATACGAACACACCACAAGTGGAAATAGCAGCCGACCCACCGCACTACTCACACATCGACTCACCAGAAAACCTGAAATCTTGCACACCTGAACAGTTAGACAAAAACTCACCCGAACACCTATGAACTCTCTCCCTCTCCGCCCTGCCCAGGCCGAAATCCTAAAGTATAAAAACGGCCGTCTGGCCATCAGCGCCGTGCCCGGCAGCGGCAAGACCTTTACCCTTTCGCTCCTGGCCGCCCAGCTCATTGCCGACGGCCGTATCGACCCCAACGCCGGGCAGCAGGTGCTCATCGTCACCTACCTTAACAGCAGCGTCGACACCTTCAAAGCCCGCATCCGCAAACGGCTGGACGAAATAGACCTGCCGCCCACCGGTTTCGACGTGCGCACCCTGCACAGCCTGGCCCTGGAAATCGTGCGCCTGGCGGAAAGCGGCCTCGGCGAAGAAAACCCCGGCCCCGACGTGCTGGACGAAGTACGCAGCAATCACGCCCTCTCCCAGGCCGTCACCACCTGGATCGAAGCCTTTCCCGACCAATGGCACGCTTTCCTTACCGAAGACACGCCCCAAATGCGCGCCCGCTGGCGCGACATCACCGAACGCACCGCCCGTACCTTCATCCGCACAGCCAAAAACGAACGCTACCATCCAGAGGAAATTTTACAGAAACTGGAGAGTGCAAACCAAGACGAAACCTCATCCAGTCTTGAATCTCTGGTCTCCCAGTCTCCGCTCCTGTGGATGATGGCCGGGATTTACGGCCGTTACCAGACCATCCTCTCCCGCCAGGGCGCGCTCGACTTCGACGACCTCATCTGGCAGGCTGTGGACCTGCTGGAAAACCGGCCCCACTTCGCCGACGAACTGCGCCGCCGCTGGCCCTACGTGTTGGAAGACGAAGCTCAGGACAGCGTGCCCCTGCAAGAAGTGCTCCTTACCCAACTCACCGGGCTGGATGGCAACTGGGTGCGCGTCGGCGATCCCAACCAGGCCATTACCAGCACCTTTACCGCCGCCCACCCCCGCTTCTTCAACGCTTTCATCGACCGGCCCGACGTGGTAGACCGGCCGCTGCCCAACAGCGGCCGTAGTGCCCGGCTCATTATGGGCGCCGCCAACGCCATGCTGCATTGGGTCATCGATAAGCACCCTGTGCCCGAAGTGCGCGCCCACACCTTCCGCCGCCAGGACATCCTGCCCACACCCCCCGGCGACGCCCAGACCAATCCACCAGACAGTGAAGCCCATATCCGGCTCAAAGTCTACAAACACCGTGAAGATGAAGAAATCCCGGCCATCGCCCGCCTGGCTCTGCGCTATGCCCAGGAGCACCCAGACCATACCCTGGCTATCCTGGTGCCCACCAACCAGGTAGGCTACACACTGTCCGATCACCTGGATGAACTCGATGCGGATTATGACAACTTGCTGCGCGGGGGCAGCCACGAACGCGAAATTGCCGCCGCCATGCACGCCATCCTGGCCGTTCTGGCCGATCCCCTGAACACCAAGGCTTTTGTTGCCGCCCATGCCAGCCTCCACGAGCTGCAGCATCCCGCGGCCCACGCCCCCGACGAAGACCTGCCGCGCCTGCACACCATCCTGCGCAGCGTCCATCGGCCGGAAACCCTGCTTTTCCCCGAAGATGGCGAAGAGATCGAACGCGCTTTGCCTGCGGGCGTCGCCACGGAGGATGATCTGGCGGCCATCGCCCGCTTTGCCGAATTTATGCGCCGCATGTTTGAGCTGCGTACCTTGCCCATCGATGATCTGGCCCTGTCGCTCGGCGACGAACTTTTTGCCTGGGGCGACGTCCACGAGGTGGATCTGTCGATTTCCTACCAGATCGCCAGCATCTTGCGCCGCTGGCGTGACGCCCAGCCGGATTGGCGTTTGCCAGACCTGGTAGCGCAGCTGGAAGATGTGGTGCAGGGCCGGCGCGGCCTGCCGCTGACGGCCCCCACCGATTTAGGCTATGAACCGGTCGCTGGCCGCATCACGTTGACGACGCAGCACAGCGCCAAGGGGCTGGAGTGGGATGCCGTTTTTCTGGCCGGCATCGACGGCTTCTGGATTCCGGGCAGCCTGGATGCGCCGTTTTTGGGCGTCCATGATTTTTTGGGCGGCGACCCAACGGCCGAAGCCACGGCCCAACTGCGCTTTTTGATGGAGGGGCATCCGGGCATTTACGACGGCCGTTCCGCCACCGAAAGCGCCCACATCGAAATCATCAGCGAGCGGCTGCGCCTGCTCTACGTCGGCATCACCCGCGCCAGACGTTATCTGCATATCAGCCGCAGCCGCGCCACCCGCCAGTATAACCAGGACCGTGACGCCGAACCGGCAACCGTGCTGGGCGTGATTTTCCACTACCTGAAGGAGCGCGAGGGGTGACGGCCGTGCATCACGCTCTCCTTCACCATTCCTAAGCCAGTTTTACGAAAACCGGGTAAAGGATTAAAATACAGCCTATGAGCATGACGAACCCCTTCTATCACCGTGGCGCTATCCGGCAGGCAGCCAATTTTCACGGCCGTCGCAACGAAATCGAACAAATCCTCGGGCTGCTGCGCAATGGCCAGAGCGTCTCGCTCATCGGGCCGCGGCGTATTGGCAAAAGCTCTCTGCTGATCCACCTGTGCCGGCCCGAAGTGCGGTTAGAGTGGGGATTGGACCCGGCCAAAACCTGGCTTATTCTGATCGACTGCCAGGAGCTTGGGGGATCGCCGCCAGAAGATGTGTATGAAACGCTGCTCACCGGCCTGCACCACGCAGCCGCTGAAGCCGGCGTGACCCTGGACCCGCTCCCCAACAGCCCGGGCAGCTACCGGGATCTGGATCGGACGCTGTACCAGATCAGCCAGAACCACGTCACTGTCGTGTTCTTGTTAGACGAGTTTGAACTGCTGGCGGCCAACGAGCACCTGACGCCTTACTTTTTTGCCCGCCTGCGCGGTCTGACCACCAAATATGGCCTGGCTTATCTCACGGCCAGCCAACGGCCGTTATTCGCCATCACCGCCGAAGAAGAAATTCTCAGTTCCCCTTTTTTCAACATTTTTGTCACCCTGCCGCTGGGCCTCTACAGCGACGAAGAAGCCCGTACCCTCTTCCTGGCCCGCCTGAAAAACACCGACATCAGCTTTGGCCCGGCCCTCAACCAGTACCTGCGCTTCCTGGTCGGTCCGCATCCCTTTTTCCTACACGTGGCCGGCTACCACGCTTATCAGGCGCTGCTGCAAAACACCAGCCTGGAAACTCCCGAAGAATTCACCCAGCTTGATGATCCCATCGAAGTCGAGGCCGATTCACATCTGGGCTACCTGTGGCAAAACCTGACACCCGAAGAGCAGTACGTCCTGGCCATTGCCGACGGCTCCATCGACACCCTGCGCCTGCTAGAACAGCAGTGCCTGCTTGTCAACGAAGACGGCCAGTATGTTTACACCAGCGAGATTTTACGCCGTTACGTGCGGCGCCAGGACGTACGCGGACTCATCCAGACAGGTCCGTTTGTCATCGATCAGCAGCGGCACCAGGTATGGGCGCGTGGCGCAGAACTCAGCCTGACGACTTCGCAGTTCAACATTTTAATGCGTTTATGCCAACAGCCAGGCCAGGTTGTTCATGGGGACGACCTGGAAACGGCCGTTTGGGGTGACGTCCTCGTGGATGATCCCGACCGGCTGAAAACCCTCATCAAACGCCTGCGCCGCGCCATCGCCCCTTACGACAACTGGATCATCAGCGAGCGAGGGGTTGGTTATGCTTTGCGTCCCCCGGATTAGTGCCCTGGTAAATCCTCGCCTCTGGACCTCCCGGCGCTGCCCGGGGGTTGCCTTCGTTCTGCTCTTTGTTCTCGTTCTGCTGATGGGGCCGGCCGCAGCCACCCAGGCTCAGGACGAAATTGTGCCTTACTGGCAGTATGCCGCCTCCGCGCGCCTCAGCCACATTTTGCCCCTTGATCTAGACCAGGACAACAGCGACGAACTGGTTATTGTCGACGAAACCGGGCGGGCGGCGCTGCTAAACGCTTCCGGCGCGCGGCAGTGGACCTATGACACGCAGGGAACGGTAACGGCCGTCGGCGCCGTCCAGTCACCACAGCCCGACAAAAACACCCAGGCCATCGTCTTGGGGGCGCATAATCGCCTGCTGATGTTGTCGGAAACGGGCTCGGAAATGTGGCAGGTTGAGCTAACGGCCGTCGATCCGCCGCCCACCCTCTTCCTGAGCAGCGGGGCCGACGCCGCTCGCGACTGGCAAAGCCAATATCCGGCCGATCCGGCCCTCATCCTGCCCTACCGCGCCACACCAGACAGCCAGGAAACCATCGCCGTCGTCCTGCAGTCCGGCCAGGTGCAAATGTTTGACGGTTGGGGAGCACGCCTGTGGCGTTACGCCCGCAACACCAACCCTTCCCTGGACGCCACGCCCCACGCCGTGGTCACCGATATGGACCGCGACGGCCGTCAGGAAATCTTGCTGGGCAGCTTTAATCCGCGCCGTTTTAGCCAGCTTGTCAAGCTCAACGATCAGGGCCAGTTAGACTGGGAACAAAACATTTCCGGACGCCTGACGGCCCTGACTACCGTGTCGTTCAACGGGGCAGAATACGTGGCCGTTGGCACGTCACGCGGCGAAATCCTGGTCTACAATCAGGACGGCCGTCGCCTGTGGCTGCGCACCCTCAACAAACCCATCACCAGCCTGGTTGGCACCCGCCTGGCCGGCGAACCGGCGCTGGTCGCCGGCACGGACGCCGGAACGGTGGTCGTCTTCAACGACGAAGGGCAGCGCGTCTGGACACGCAACCTGGCCGCCGACGCCAATCGGGCCATCATCGACATTTCTCCCGCGCCGGCCGCATCGCCGGCGGGTCAATCGCTCCTGGCGGTAATTTTAGGCGCCCAGGACAGCAGCAATGCCCCGGCAGACGTGCTGCTCATCAACCAGGACGGCCGTACCCTGGAACCCTTCTCAGCCATCGACACCGCCGGTCTGACCCGCCTGGTCGACATCAACCACGACGGCCAGAGCGAAGTGCTCCTGGCGCGTTTTGCCACGGTGGAACTGCTGGGACTGGGCAGCGGCGCCAGCAAAATAGCCAATGAATGGAACTATTCGTCGTTGTTTGCCGCGCCCAGCGCCGTCCTGGTGGTTGATTTTGACCATGACGGCAACGATGAAATTTTGATTGGCGCGCGCGACGGCCGTCTCCACCGCTTAGACAACGACGGCTCTTCCCGCTGGATCGCCGAACCGGGCGGCGTGATTGCTCACCTGGATACCCTGACTCTGAATCCAGGCGACCCGCCGCTCATCGTCGTCATCCACAACGACAGCCAGCCCGGCCTGAACAGCCAGGAACAGGTCGAAGGGGTAATTGAGCTGCGCCAGGCCAACGGTGATGAAACCTGGCAGCGTGAAGTGCCTTCGGAAATAACGGCCGTCCTGGTGGCCCAAATTCAAGGCAGCTCCACGCCGGAAATTATCGTCGGCACGGCTGCGGGCGGCGCCTACATTTACGACGCCGCAGGCAACCGCCTCTGGACGACCTCGGTCGATGATCAGATCAGCCAGTTCATCGTCCAGGACAATCCTAACTTCAACCGGCCCGAACTGCTGGTGGTCAGCCAGAACCTGATTTACCGCCTGCTAGAAGGGGAAAGCCCCACCATCGTTACCGCCTATCCGGCGGCAATCAACCAGATATACCAGACCAGACAGCACTCTCCGGAAAGCAACACAACCCTGGTCACGCTTGGTCAGAACGATACAATCAGCGGCTTCGACTGGCGCGGCATTCAACTGCCACAGTGGCCCGTACACACCGAAGGACGGCCGTCTGTCAGCCTGCAAATCCCATCCACTGAAAACGATACCGACGAAGACCAGGCCCTTTCCGACGACGCCTTCTTGATCGCCACCACGGCCGACCGGCTGCTGCACCTGCAGTTGGAAAGTGACGAACCCATGATCACCTGGCAGTTAGACGATTTGCCGGGCATCACCAGCCTGTACTGGGGCGATCTGGATGGCGATGCGCAGCCAGAAATTGTCGTCGGCGACAGCCGTGGCAACGTGCTGCTCTATTCCGGCGACCTGACGCTTTCCACCAAACTCAACGTGCTCAGCGGCGTGTATGCCCTCAAACCGCTCAAATCCGCCAACCGCCAGAGCGCAGATTTGCTCGTCGTCACCGAAAACGGGCTGGTGCAGCTTTTCCGCGCCAAAGAAAACCGGCCGCCGCTGCTGACCAACGCCCGTGTAGACGAATCACAGGGCCGTTATAACTTCAGCGTGTCGGTGCAGGACGTAGAACGGGATGAAGTGGCGGTGCGGCTGGAACTGCAAAACCCGGCTACCGGCAGTTGGACCAATGCCGAGGAGCAGAGCCTCAGTGGGAACGGCACGTTGTTCTGGCCGGGCGTCCTTCCGCCCGACGAACAGCAAGGCGTGGTGTATCGTTTTGTGTACGACGATGGCTACCATTCGGGCACAGTGACGCCCCCGCCGCTGCCGCCGCCTACGGCCGTTGCGCCCCCGCAACGGCCGTCCCAAATCGGCCTTGTTTTGTTGGGCGTGCTGATCATCGGTGTGGCTTTATACAGCCTGCGCCAATCACAAACGGCCGCCGCCCGCGCCGGCCGTTTCTACCGGCGTCTCAAGCAGCAGCCCACCCAGACTCTCATCTTGCTGGAAAACCGCTGCACCTACAGCAGCAGCTCCACCGAATTTTTGCTGAATCTGGCTAACCAGGCTCGCCAGGACCAGGAATGGCCGCTTACCAGCCTGATCGACGGCCTGTTCCTGCTCCCCAACCGCCCACAAACCGGCATTTCCCTGATCAACTACGCGCTCATCGACATCGCCAAAAAGTCGCCGCCCTGGGAAGGCATCGCCCGTTGGGTTGTCACCTTCAAAACCAGCCAGGCGCTTCTGGAAGCGCCTTCCATCACCGAACTCAGCCTGCTGCAGCCGCAGTTGGTCGAGCTGCTGACCCTGCTGGAAACGGAAAGTCACTGGTCGCCGGTCATCGACGCCCTGCTCCCGATTCTGACCAATTTGCGCGACAGCGAGCGCGTGGAACAGAGCGACGACCGCCTGGTGTATCTGAGCGAAGCGAACTTGCTGGTAGGGCTGCTGCGCAACCAACTCCCCGATTTTTCTATCACCATCGAGCGGACGCTGTCCCGAGCCATCGTCAACCGCTGGTCGGGACTGCTGAGCGCCGAGATCGAAGAGCTGCGCGGCCAGGCGGAACTGGTGGTGCAGCTGAAAACGAAGCGGCTGACGCCAAACGGCCGTACCGACGTTGTACTGGAAATTAGCAATAACGGCCGTGCTCCCGCCGAAAATATCCTGGTTGTCCTGGACGAAAATCCGGCCTACATGGTTCTCAGCGACCCCCGGCTTATCTCCAGCCTGCTGCCCGGCCAAAACTGGCAGGTGAGCTTTAACCTGGAACCACGCGTCAAAGACCGCTTCCGCCTGGCCCTCACCATCACCTACGATGACCGCAATAAACGCGACAAAGAGATCGCCTTCGCCGACATGGTACAGCTCATCATGCCCCTGCGCGACTTCATCGCCATCCCCAATCCCTACCTGCCTGGCACCCCTCTGCGCCACGACAGCATGGTCTTCTTTGGGCGGGAAGAGCTGTTCACCTTCATCGCCGAGAACGCCGGGCGCGTAGCCCAACGCAATGTGCTTATTCTCATCGGCCAGCGCCGCACGGGCAAAACTTCATTCCTGCTGCGCCTGCGCCAGCATTTGCCGCAGAATTTGCTGCCGGTATACATCGACTGCCAATCGTTGGGCGTCATCCCCGGCATGCCGGCTCTGCTGTATGAACTGGCCTGGCAAATCGCCGATGCCCTGGCTACGCGCAATATCACCGTGGCTGTGCCCGATCCCCAGTTCTGGCAGGACGACCCGACCATTCATTTTCAGCGCCGCTTCTTGCCGCAGGTGCAGGCCCTGCTGCCGGCTGGCACCATCATGCTGCTGGTTTTTGATGAATTTGAAGCCTTCGAAAATCTGGTCAACGATGGCATCCTGCCGCCTACTTTTTTCACCTACATGCGCCACCTGATGCAGCACAGTCAGGATTTAAGTTTTCTATTTGTGGGCACGCGCCACCTGGAAGAGATGAGCGCCGATTACTGGTCGGTGCTTTTTAACATGGCCCTTTATCAGAAAATTGGCTTTTTGGATGAGCAGGCTATGACCCATTTGATCACCGATCCGGTGCTGCCTAACCTGGTCTACGACGACCTGGCCCTGGACAAAATCCGCCGGGTGACGGCCGGACATCCTTATTTTTTGCAGCTTGTGTGTTACACGTTGGTCAAGCAGGCTAATTCGCGCCGTTCCAGCTACGTTACCATTTCGGATGTGAATGCGGCGCTGGACGAGATGATGCGTCTGGGAGAAGTGCACTTTGCCTATATGTGGCAGCGGTCGTCGTTCGCCGAGCGGGCATTGTTAACGGCCGTTTCCCACCTCATGGATGTGGAAATGATCTTCCGGGCGGAAGATCTGATGCAGTATCTGGAAACCTATGGCATCAGCCTGACGCCCACAGAAGTCACCGCGGCCCTTAATACACTGGTCGAACGCGAAATTCTGGCCGAAGCCTCCGCCGGTGTCACCACGCAGTATGAGCTAAAAATTGGGCTGGTGGGCCTATGGGTGGCCCAACACAAGAGCCTGAGCAAGCTCCACGCTGAAAAAGAAGCCGCCCGCGCCAACGGCAAAACGGCCGTGGCCGGGTGAAGGCACTGTGGTCAGTTAGCCGCCCTGGTTTATTACTCCAACAAACCTACAGTTCCTTTGGCAGCCACAGCGCTTGCAGCTTAACCAGCGTATCCAGGGTTAAATCGCGCCAACTGTCTATATCTAGCTGCAAATAAGCCAGCCCCGCCGTTGCCATACGCACCGATTCACCGGTCAGGTCTTCCACCAACTCCTCCATTCCCGGATTATGTCCCACCACCATGACCCGCTCGTAGGCATCATCGACTTCGCCTAACACCGCCAGATAATCCTCCGCATCGGCGTGGTAAAAGCGGCGCGTCACAGCGATTTCGTTGTCGTAGCCGCAGTTCAGGGCTACCAGTTCGGCCGTCGTCAGCGCCCGCTCCGCTGACGAGGAGATGATCAGATCCGGCGTTAGATCTTCGGCTTGCAGCAGGCGGCCCATGCGCGGCGCGTCTTGTTTCCCCCGGTCGTTTAACGGCCGTTCATGATCCGCCAGATAATCATTGCTCCAACTCGACTTGGCATGGCGTAAAACTAGCAAGGTTTTCATACACATTTCCTCCGGCAGTTTGTTCACCAATGGTATCCTATTCCGCCGCTGCCTGGTAATTGCCTCTTGACTTCGTGTTATAATTACACTATCATAATCGTGTCAAATACACACTATTGGAGGCGCACTGTGATCAACCATGCCACACTCATCGGCCGCTCTCATCGACTCTGGCAGCAAAATGGGCAGGATTTTGCCCTCAGCGGCGCGCCCGCGCCCGACTGCGCATTTGGCCTGGTACTGGACGGCTGCGGCAGCAAGTATCGCAGCGACACGGCCGTTTTTCCCTCGCACAACGAAGTCGGTGCCAAGCTCCTGGGCAAGTTTCTGGCCGCTGCCCTCAGCCATAAGCTGCAAAGCGATACGGCCGTTTCTCCCGCTGACCTGCTCGCCGATCTTTACCGGCAATCGCTCGATTTTCTGGCCGGGCTGGTCGCCCTCTTCCCCGGCCAGAACCCGGCACTGCGCCAGCAGCTTGTTATGACCCACCTGCTCTGCACGGTGGTCGGTTTTGTGAAAGTGGCGGACACGGCCGTCTTCTTCTGGCGCGGCGATGGCTTTCTGGCGGTTGATGGCAGTGTTACCGGGCTGGACAGCGGCAACCAGCCCGACTATCTGGCCTATGACATGCTAGAAGGGCGGCGAGACGGCCGTTTCCACAGCCAACCCATCCCGCCCGATGCCCGCTGGTTCGCCGCCGCCAGCGATGGCTGGACCGCCGACTTGCTGACCGGCTGCGCCACACCTCGCCCTGGGCCGACCCTGCAGCGCTGGCTCAACCAACAAAGCCAGCCGCGCGGCCAATTTGAAGACGACGGCGCTGTCGCCGTATGGTGGGGAGAGCGAGCAAAGGAATTATCATGAGCAACCGGACCATCTTCCTCAACGGACAGCCCCTAAGCCTTACGCCCGCGCAGCTTATCCAGGCGGGCGGCGAGGGGCTGGTGTTTGGCGTGGGCGATACGGCCGTTAAACTCTACCATCAGCCGCAGCCCGGCCACACCGCCAAGCTGCAGCACCTGTTGGACAGCGGTCTGGTCCAGACCCTGCCGCCCCACGTCCTGGCTCCCTGCGCCCTGGCAGCCGACAAACGCGGCCAGATAATCGGCTTTCAGATGCCGCGCCTGCCGGCCGGCAGCTTCCCCATCAAGAAGCTGGCCAATGTGCACTTCCGCCGCCAGCAGAACATCTCGACGACGGCCGTTCTGACCCTCTTTCAGCAGATGCACGCCACGCTCAGCCGCCTCCACCAGCTAGGTCTCGTCGTCGGCGACCTGAACGATCAGAATGTTTTTTTGCCGCCCGCCCAGCCGTTCATCCCGTACTGGATCGATGTGGACAGCTACCAGATCGGCCGCTATCCATGCCCGGTGGCCATGGAGCTTTTTGTCGATCCGCGCCTCTACGGCATTGCCGATTTGGGCCAACGGTCGTATTTCTCCCCGGCCACCGACTGGTACGCCTTTTTTGTCCTACTCGTGCGCAGTTTGTTGGGCGTGCACCCCTACGGCGGCGTCCACAAACAGCATAAAACCCTGGCTGCCCGCGCCGCCGCCGGCATCAGCATCCTCCATCCCGACGTCACCTATCCGGCCACGGCCGTTCCCGCCGCCACACTCCCGGCCGCCCTCCGCCAACACCTGCTGGCCGTGTTTGAAAACGGCCAGCGTCCGCCCTTTCCCGTCGCCCTTCTTGCTGACTACACGCAGACACTTGCCGGCAGGCCACCCCTCCCCGGCGCCCGGCGAGCCACGGCCGTCACCCCATCCCCCGATTTTTCGCTGCTGCTGACCGTGCCCGGTTTTATCGAACGGGTACAGGTGGAAGCAAACGGCCGTTTGCAGGCCATCGTGCGCCAGGAAAACGACGTGCGGCTGGTGCGATTGGGCCTGGGCGGCGTGGTGAACGAGACGCCGCTGTTCAGCGGGCAGCCGGGCTACCGCTATGCCTTGTTCCAGAACGTGCTGGTCGTCAACCCGCCGGGCAGCCGCCAACTGCTGCTGCTGGATGTGAGCGGCAGGCAGCCCCAGAAAATGCAGATGCTGGAAACGGCGCTGTTTCGGGATACGGCCGTTTTTGCCGCCAGCGATGAAGCCCTCTATCGCATTGCCGGAAACTGGATTATGCGCGGATCGGTGCAGCGCGGTTTGTACGTAGAAGAGGCCATCGCCACCGCCCACCACAAACAGACGCGCTTCTGGGCCGCGCCTCGCGGCGACACGCTGGGCGGTTACCATCGCGTCTTTGCCGAAAATCGTTATTTTCTCCTCCACAATGGGGCCAGCTACGACGTGGCCCTGCCCGATTTGCGTCCTGGGGAAAGTGTCGTGGAAACGGCCGTGGCCTTTGGGAATACGGCCGTGGCCTTTTGGCGTAAAATAAACTGGCGCGGCGCCCTGCGCAGCGAAGTCTGCCTGGCCAACCATCGGGGCAAACTCACACAGCAGCTCACCACCACGGCCGAAAATTTCCACCCCGAACTCTATCCTTTTGCTCTGATCCCACCGCTGCCCATCACCGCCCCACTGCCCTTTGCCGCAGAAGAAATCATTCACCTGCACCTTCATCCACAGGGCGTCATCGCCCAGACGGGCAGCCAACTATTTTTCTTGCCCCCGTTTGGGGCTTGACAAAGTGTCACGATTACACTATACTCTCCATATACTTAGTGTTATAAATACACTAATTGATGAGAAAGCTAACCGGCATAAACCGCAGGCAAAAAATAGGAGACAACACATGAACAATTTTCCTCGCTTTTACGACCCGCAGCGTATCGGTACGCTGTTTTATCCGGATGTGGCCGCGATCGCCGCCGAAGCGGCGCAGGCTAACCTGGCTCCCGCCACCCAGGATAAACAAAAAATCCATCTGGTCATCATCGATATGCAGGTTGATTTTTGCCATGCGGGCGGCAGTCTGTATGTGCCCGGCTCCGTGGGTGACATCCAGCGGCTGGTCGAGTTCATCTACAGCCATGCCGAACGCATCACCAACATTACCTGCTCGTTGGACTCGCACCTGCCGCACCAGATTTTCCACCCGGCGTGGTGGGCTGATGAAAACGGCCGTCACCCCGCCCCCTTCACCATGATCACCTATCAGGACATCAAGGATGGCAAGTGGCGGCCGTTGGTGGCACCGATTCAGTCCACCAATTATGTCAAGCAGCTGGAAGAAGAAGCCAAAAAGACCCTGACCATCTGGCCCTATCACGTCATGATTGGCAGCATTGGCAATGCCCTCGACCCGGAACTCTTCTCGGCAGTGATGTGGCACAGCCTGGCGCGCAAAACGCAGCCCACCTGGCTGACCAAAGGCAGCATTCCGCTCACAGAGCACTACTCCATCATCCAGCCGGAAGTGCCCGTGCCCAATCACCCGCTGGGCAGCAAAAACAAGGCCTTCCTGGATACCCTGGCCGACGCCGACGTGGTGCTGATCGCCGGGGAAGCGGAAAGCCACTGCGTGCTGGAAACGGTGGAAGACCTGGTGGAAGATTTCAGTGCCAAACCGGACGCCCTGCAAAAAATCTATTTCCTGCGTGACTGCACCTCGCCGGTGCAGCACCCGGACGTGGACTTCCATGCCATCGCCCTGAAACGCTTCAAGGAATTTGAGCAGCAAGGGGTGAATTTTATGAACAGCACGGATCGGCTGCCGTTTTAGGTATGAGACTGGAGACTGGAGATTGGAGATTAGGCCGTCTCTACTCTCTGGTCTCCGAAAGGAAAACATGATGAATAACAACAACGGACTTGGCAATTTGGATGATTTGTTTACGGCGGCCCAGGATGATGGACTGACCGACGACACGCTGGATCTGGTGGTGGCGAATTTGAACGGGCCGACGATGGCCACGGCCGTTGGCGTGCCCCTCGACCAACTGGCAAGCAACGAAGTGACCCTGGCGATGAACATCATCGACATGAGCGGTTCGATGGCCGCCCACGCCGCCGACCTGATCCACGCCTACAACGACGATTACCTGGCAGCTATGGCCCACTCTGCGGCAGCCGACGACATCCTGGTCAGCACAATTCTCTTCAACGACAGCGTACGCCTGCTGCATGGTTACGTGGCTCTGCCGGACGCACAGCGACTGGACCCCACATCCTACGATCCGTACGGTGCTACGGCTCTTTACGACGCGGTAGCCGGCGGGCTGGCCAACATGGTGCTGTACGCCCAACAGCTGCGGCAAAGCGGCATCATGGTGCGCTGCATCGTCATCGTCTACTCGGATGGCGAGGACAACTCGTCCCGGCAGCGGGCCCAGGATGTGGCCCGCACCGCCCGCGAACTGCTTAAGCAGGAGATGTATACTCTGGCCTACGTGGGTTTTGTGGATGGCGGGCAATCGGCGATAGGGTTTAAGACAAAGTCGAAGGTGAACCAGGCCCAGCAGCAAACCCGGCGGCTGGCCGACGAAATCGGCTTTACCGAGGCACTGACGGCCGGATTAAACCAGTCAGAGCTGCGCCGTATTTTCCATCTGGTTTCTATGTCGACGGTGCGGGTTAGCCAGCAGAGTACGGTTTCGGCGGGGGTTTTTTGAGACTGGAGACTAGAGATTGGAGATTGAGGGCTGGAGAGGCTAGAAAGTGACCAGACAACCAGTCTCTAGTCTCCAATCTCCTTTTTTAGTCGGCGGCGGCACTGGCGGGTTTGACGGCCGTGGCCGCCTGCACGACCAGCGGCGCATAACGAATACGATGATTCAGGAACAGGGCCGCCAGAAGAAGAGCAATGGCCGTTCCCTGATGCACCAGGGCCAGCCACACGGGCACGCGGAACCAGATCACGCTGACGCCCAACGTGATTTGCAGGCACACCAGCCCCAACATCCACAAAATGCCGGAGCGCACGGCCGTATAAAACCCCTTCTTCCGCGCTACCCAATAAACCAGCAAAACGGCCGTCAGCACCACAAAGGCAAACCAGCGATGGACGTAATGCACCGTCACCGGCACTTCCAGCAGATTTTTCCACCACGGTTCCACGTAAGACAGCAGGCCCGGCGGAATCAGGTGACCAAACATCAGCGGCCACGTGCTGGAGGCATGCCCGGCCTTCAACCCGGCAACCAGACCGCCATAAGAAATCTGCACCACCAGCACGGCCACCATCAAAACAGCCAGCGCCTGGGCGCCGCGCCGCTGCGGACGGTCTGACGGCCGTTCCGTACCGTACACGTTGTTCAAGCCCGCCCAAAAGCAAAGCGCCAGCAGCGTCAGCGCCGCCAACAAATGAGCCGTCAGGCGGTAATGGCTCACGCTCGGCCGATCCACCAGCCCGCTGCTGACCATGTACCAGCCCAAAAAGCCCTGTAAAGCAAACCCAAGACCAATCAACAAATACACGCCCGACCGGCGCCAGGGAATTATGCCTTTCCACAAAAAATAAAAAAGCGGCAGCACATAGATCAATCCGGTCAAACGCGCCACCAGCCGGTGAATGTACTCGTTGTAATAGATGAACTCATAATCGCTCAAGGTCATGGTCTGGTTGATGATCTGGAATTCGGGCGTTTGCTGGTAATCGGCAAACTCCTGCTCCCACGCTTCTTGCGTCAGCGGCGGCAGGATACCGGTGATCACCTTCCACTCCACAATAGACAGCCCAGAGCGGGTCAGGCGCACCCAGCCGCCAAACACGACCAGAAACACCACCAGAAATCCCACCGAAAACAACCAGATATTTATCGCTTTCTTTGAACGTTCCATCACACTTCTCCAGAAACCAAAATACAGATCAGCCGCATGCCGATTTTAGCCGATCAATGGCGCGGTGTCTTGTGCCGGGCGCCGGCGGATTTGCCACACGGCCGTTGCCACCAGCGCCAGTCCTGCCAGCGTCAGCAGCCCACCCCAGGCATACACCGTCGGCACAAAGGTCCACTCTACCGTGTGCGCGCCCGCCGGCACGCAGACGGCGCGAATCGTGGTGTAGGCCGTCAGGGATTCGGCCGGACGGCCGTCTACCGTCACGCGCCAGCCAGGATAATCCGTCTCACTCAGCACCAGCAAGGCGGCCCCGGCGCTGTCCGTGTCGATGCGCCAGTAGCCATCCCGCTGCTCGCTGATCACGGCCGTGCCGGCTGCCCCATCCGCCAGTTCGCACGGCGGCGGCGCAGCCAAAATCGCCGTCGCCGCCGGATCAAAGTCCGGTTCGTGGATGCGGGCAATGGCGGCCTTTTCATCCTCAATCACTTCCAGCCGGCTGACCAGCCGCGCCAGCGGCAGCACGCGCGCCCGTTCGTAGACCCAGGCATCACCCACGTGGCCGACAAAGGTTAACGGCCGTTCGCCCTCCGTAAACTGGTCGAGCGGCAGTTGGGCCACCACGTAGCGCGTGTTCAAAATGTCATAGGCCGTCGAGCGCGGATCGGGTATCGAGCCGATAAACGCCTGGTTTGCCCCAATCTCCAGGGCATTGTAACCCAGCACGGAATTGAAACCCACCTGCCACGCGCCATTTTGCTCAAAAATCGACATGCCCCAGGGCAGCAGGCGCTCTGTGGGCGTGCCGATGACTTCCTGCGTTTCGTACCATGTCCGGTCAGGCGCCATCTCCTCCAACCGGATGAACTTGTAGCCAAACGTCCACAAATCCACCAAAACGAGGGCCGCCAGGGCCAGACCCAGCACCCGCCGCTGGCGCACGGCCGTTTGCGGCCAAGCCAGAAAACGCCACAGCAGCACCCCGCCCCCCAGCAGCAGCAAAACGGCCGTCGCCCAGCCGCCCACCTGGTGCCACAACCGCCCGCTCGTATCCGTCGGATGGACGACGATGAAGACCGCGCCAGTGGCGGCGATGACGGCCAGGCCGAGAACGGCCGTGCTCGCCAGCACCCAGCGCAGCAGTCGATCCAGCGCCGGTCGCTCCCAGGCACGACGGCTGCCAGCCACTTCGCCCAGCAGCGCCGCCGCCGCAAACAGATAGATCACCGCAGCGCGACCCGGCGCGCGCGCCAGCCGGAATGGCGGCAGCAAATTGTAAAACAGGCGGTATAAAAACGCGTAGCTGCCAAAGGCCAGCAGCAGCCCGAACACCATCATCGCCAGGTAAAACAGGGCGCGGCGTGACGGCCGTCTCGCGGCCAAAATTACCGCCAGCAGCGCCAGCACCCCCGCATAGTAGGTCAGTTCCTCAAAATTGGGCACGCTCCAGTACCCGGCGTGCGTCGGCTCGCCAAAAAACTCGGGCACCAGCAAGGTCACCAGATGCGCCGGGGGAAACGAGTAAGCCGAGGCAAAATCAAAACCGGCCGAACCGGAACGTGACGATTCCAGGGCAAACTGCGCCAGTGGTAAAAATTGGATGCCGCTCAGCAGCAGGCCGACCAGGGCGGCAATCAAAAACTGCCGCGCCACTATGAGACTGGAGACTGAAGATTGGGGACTGGGGGAAGCCGAATCGTCGGTCTCCAATCTCCAGTCTCCCATCCCCAGATAAAGCGCCCAGGCTGCCCACACCAGCCCCACGTACAGCAGCGAGGTCGTATGCCCGGCCAGGATGGCCAGCCCAAAAGGGATACCGGCCAGAACGGCCGTCCACACGCTGGGCCGGACCACGCACCAGGTAAACGCCCACAGCAGCCAGGGCAGCCAGGCAAACGTCGCCAGCAGACCCATGTGCCCGGCAAAAATGCGCACGGCCGTAAACCCGCTGAACGCCCACGTCAGCGCGGCCAGCCACGCACCCCAACGCGAGCCGGTCTGCTGGTGGACAAACAGCCACATGCCCAGGCCGGTTACCAAAACGTGAAGCACCACATACCAGCTAATGCCGATACGCACCGGCAGCAAAATCGCCAACCACGTGGGCGGGTAGAACAGAGCCACCTGCGGATTGCTGAGGAAAGGGTACCCGGCAAACTGCGCGGCATGCCAGAAAGGGAGATGGCCCTGCCAAACGGCCGTGCGTGTCAGATCCAGCCACGGATAAAACAGGCCGCGCACGTCTGCGCCGCCCAACGCCTTGCCAGGCGGCGGCCACAACGCCACCCCCAGAAAAAGAAGCGTTAGCAGCAGCAGAACCAGACCAACCTGAAAGAGGGTTTTCCGTGGGGGCATCGCTTTACCTGGTCTCAACCGTCAGCGTCATCAAGCCTGCGCTGTCGTCGATTTGCTGGCCGCCGGCGTCCAGCAGCGGCAGACGCCAGCCTTCCGCCTGCACCCATAACCCCGTTTTGACAAGGTACTCGCCTGGCGGCAAATCGGGGGGTAGCGTGAAGGTATGCACGTCGCGCACATATTTGTCCGTGGGCCAGCGGCGGGTAGGAAACTCGCCGGGGTTCAGATGGTCAGACTGGGCTACCAGGGAGCCATCCGGTGACAAAACGTGGAGGAAGCTCTGATAATTGATGTCTAACGGCCGTTGCGCCTGCCAGTACAGCGCCACGGTTACCGTGTCGCCGGGCCGGGCGGCAGCCGCAGAGGTATCGTAGCCGATCAAAGCAATCTGTTCGCCAAAATCGGCAAAAAGCTGGTTCTGGGCCGGTTCGGCCACATAATCGTGCGAGTTGTAATGCAAGATATTGAAGGGCTGGAGGATGAGGAGGGTGACGGCCGTTACGCCCAATACGCCGCCCAAAACCCACCAATCTTCGTCTGTCAAGCGCCCGTAGCCCCGCGCCAACGACCGGCTGCCGTGGGCAGATCCAGAGGCCGCAATCCGCACGGCAACAAGCAGGGCCGCCAGCAGCGCCAGTCCGCTGATCATCCAGGCCAGCGTGCGGGCTGGCGTATCCTGGAAACGCACATCTACCACATGCTGCCCTGCCGGTACCGGCACAACGATGAATCCTTCTGGCCGGCCCAATTCTGTTTCCACCACTTCTCCATCTATCCGCGCCGTCCAGCCGGGAAAATCGAAGAGGAAGAGGCGCAGCAAAAAGTCTTCGGGGGAATTGACGGTGTATTGGAAATGCAGCGGCGAAATTTCCTGGCTGTCTACCGCTGCACCGGCCGGCAAACTGGGACGATTAACGCGGTCCAACGGAACACCATCAAAAAAGCCCTGCACAACGGCCTCATTGCGCCGCGGGATCATGTCCACAGTCGTCGGAACGTAGTCGGCGGTGGATGTTGTGCCCAGCCAGCGCCCTTTTTGCTCGATCAGGGACATACGAAGCGGAAACACAGGGCCAAAATCGGGCCAGGGCGCGGGCTCCAGGAGTGGCAATGCCAGAATAATGGGCAGGACCGTCAGCCCGGCGGCCAGCATGCCGGCCTTCGCTCCCCGCCAGGAAATCATCGACAGCAAGGCTTCCGTTCCCGCACCCGCCAGGACCGCCAGCATAAATCCAGCCGCGCCTAACAAACGCCAGGGAAACTGGAAGTAGGGCAAGAACGGCAAGGTTTCCCAAACCGGCGCAGAAATAGGCAGCATGAGAAACCCCAGAACCACAAACATGATAGCAAAGAAAAGGGTGTGCCACGGCCGTTGGACCCGGCGTAAAAGGAGCATCACTATTCCCAAACCGCCCAACACCCACTGGGCCAGGCCGAGATTGAAGTGGAAAACCGGCTCGGTGGCCCCCCAGTCGAGCCGCCCGGAAACTGCCAGCAGTTCTCGCCACGAGAGAAAGTGTGTATGAAAATCGTAATTGTCGCCCTGGCCGAGCAGGGTATTTAGGTTTACTGCGTTCCGCTCCAGAATGACCGGCAGCCAGAAGAAGGCAGCCAATCCCAAACCCAGGAACAAAGCGCCGAACACAGGCGACCAGGAGGTAAACGACGTTTCAGGCGCTGCCCGACGGTCTGTTAGCACGCGCCAGACGGCCCAGGCTAACAAGATGCCGAAGAACAGCATCGCCATCAGATTGTGGCTGAGGATTACGGCGGCAATGAGGAAAACGGCCGTTAGCCAGCGTCCGGGCGTCGGCCGGCGGCTCAGCCGGTCCAGAGACCACAGAGCCATTGGAAAAACGCCGAGGCTAAAAGACTCGGCCAGTACGCCCCGGGCATGGGGATCTATATACTGGACGTACGGAGCATAGATGTAAACGGCCGTGGCCACATACCCCGCAGTTCGCCCCCAGTTGTCACGCACAAACCCGTACGTGCCAAACCCTGCCAGGAGCAGCCCCAGCACAAAAACAAACTTCACCCCCGCCACCGCATCCAGATGAGGCAGCATCTCGACCGGCAGGCCGAGATAATATGTTAACGGGGCATAATAGTTAAAAATGGGATAGCCGTAGCCATGATAGAAGTTAGGCGCCCAACGCGGATAAAGCGCCCCCCCGCGCACCAGGTAACTTAACTCAGCCAGGCGAAAAATGTGCAGCTCGGCATCTGTTTCCTGAGGTAAGCTTGCCCGCCCAATAAACGGCCAAAGGGCGCCTAGCACAACTGCGACTATGACGAAGTAGCCGAGGTCAATGCGGGCACAAAGCTGGCGCAACCTGGTCATATAAACTCAGCAAAAACCCTCTCCCAAACGTAGATATGTTTGGGAGAGGGTTTCCTAAAAAGCGAATCTCCTTGGGAGAATGTTACTGCAGCGGACCTACCCGCACCCAATCAAACTGAGCGGCCGTCCCTGAGTACT
Source organism: Ardenticatenaceae bacterium (assembly GCA_020634395.1). Taxonomy (GTDB): domain Bacteria; phylum Chloroflexota; class Anaerolineae; order Promineifilales; family Promineifilaceae; genus Leptovillus. Next base: position 42,818 of record JACKBU010000022.1, read on the forward strand.
CATTGGAAGAGGCAAAGGTACCGAAGTACGTACCGCTCCCCACGTATCTCATATCCGGATCCACGCCCTGGGCAGCAAAATTCGTATTCACGTACAGTTGGATCAGCCCGTTGGGGTAAACGTTGATGGTCCAGTCATTCCAACCGCTTGGATCGCCAACATCGATGTCGGTAAATCCAATAACCTCAAGGTCACCACGCCCAGAATTATTGATGGGATCGTGATAATCAATCCGCTTAATCTGGACACGCATCCTGTTGGTGGTTGGTTTTGTGCCAAACCAGATCACATTTAAGCGGTAGTAATGGTTAAAACAACTGGTGAAGACGGAATTAGGACATGCTGCCCCATTCCAATCACCGCCAAAGACCAGCCCATAACTTTGCAGGTTGTCAATGCCGTCGCTCAAACGGACTCTGGCTCGCAGCGAATAGGACTGCCAGGGCACACTTACCATCGGGGCTGCAATCGCGTAATCCCAACGACCCTTAATCTTGGTGACCATATAGCCTGCGGGATCATGGTACAACAGATTATCTACATCATCTGTATCCTCACGGCGAATGGCCCACGGGGCGATGCCTGACGTGAAGCTGTCCGCGTACGGTGCGTACTGCATCAAAATGTTGGACCATCCGCTGCTGATCTGACCACGGAAAGCACGCACACGGTAGTAATATTTCATATTGGTTGAAGAATCGTGCGTTACTACCTGGGATGTGCTGCTGCCAGCATCGTAGGATACAGCGTTGGTGAAATCTGGGTTTCGCGCTTCTTCCAACACATAGGTTGCATTGCCAATGTCGCTCCAGGTCACAGTCGAAGAGAATGACTGGAAGTCATTGTTTGACGTGGGGGTGCTGATGGAAAGCAGGATTGGAGACGGCAGGGGCTTGCTGATGATGGGGAAATAGACAAAAACGTTCGACTGATAATTCAGCGGCGACGAAGCCTCGATAGGATCACCGACGCCGGTTACTGTGGCGGTGTTGGTAAAAACGCCGCTGGCGCCTGGATCTGTCACAGCCAATTCGGCGGCATAGGTCAGGGTCACGGCCGTTTGTCCCGTAATCACCCCCGTCCAGTTAATAACATCCGCAGTCACCGAGTAAGCGCCGCCGCCCACGACAGAGAGGCTGTCAGTCACATAATTAAGCTCGGAGGGCAAGGGATCATTTATCGTCACGGGGTCAGCGGTTGTCTCGCCGCTGTTGCTGACGACCACGGTATACTGCACAGGCGTACCGGCATAAAGCGTTTCACGGTCCGCGGTTTTAACGGCCGTTAAAGCCGCCGGGGTTTGGGAGAGAATCGCAGTTTCCGCCTTGGGGGCCAGCAAAGCTCCTGTGCCGGTGACGTAAGCCGTGTTTGTAACCACATCACCGCCCGCCAAAGGTGTCGTCACAACCGCACCAAACTGAATTTCCACGTTGCCACCGTTGCCGATCAATCCTTCCCAAAGAACCGTATCGCCGGTTACGGTGAATGTAGTGGCGATGGCGTTATTCGTGATGCTGTTCAGCGACTCGGGGACCACAGCCAGACCGGTGGGCAGCGTGTCTGTCATCACCGTGTCTGCATTATCCCCTACGTTGCTGATGACCACCGTGTAATTGAGCGTGGAACCGACCAGCGCCGTAGCCTGATCAACCGTTTTACTGGCGCTCAGGTTTCCTACTGTGACCACATTGATGTTCGAATCGTCAGCCATAAGCGCTCCGAATGTCAACGCCAGAGCCACGGCCGTCAACATTACCACAGCCAACAGACTGAAAATTCGATATGGTCTCATATCAAAACTTTTATTAAACATAACTGATTAACTCTCCCAAATCTAAAATGTGTAATCGCTTGTTGAACCAATTCAACAACTGTTAGCCTGAGAAATTCAAGGTCGAGATCATACCTTAGCGCCGATAAGGCGTCAACCAGGGCAACAGATCGTAGGGATAGCGCGTTCCTATCGTTTTAAGGGCCGGGCTGGATAGTAACGGCCGTTAACTCGATAGTATCCTGATCCGTTTCCTCAACCACCAGGCGCTCCTCCGTGATCAGATTATACATACCGACAGACAAAGGATATTCTCCTGGCGGCGTATCCAAGGGGATCATCATGATGTGTGGATCCGGGATCAACTGCCCCGGTTCCCAACGAGTGGTCGGCATGATCCCGCACTCCGGAGCGCCGTCATGCTGCGCCCGCATCTCGCCATCATACAAGTGGGTAAACACCTGATAATTTTCAGCAAACGGAGCAAGAGCCTGCCAGTACAGCGTCACCGTGACCTGTCCTCCGGGAACGGCCTGCCGGGTATCCAAATCGTACCCGACAAGGCGCACGGCGCCATTGCCCAGGGTAAAATGGACCGGATACTGCCCCCCGGTTTGCCGCGGCGCGACCTGCGCCGGCGACCGCCACAACACTCTGTCCGCGGCTTCGATCGGGCTGCCCGCTGGATCGCCCGCCCGGCTGTAAATTTTCAGCGCGGAACGGCCGTTTACCGTCACCACCTGCTGCACAGGCATGTCGGCCAGAAGGTCCGCATTATACGCCAGCTCGTCCTGAGCGTTTGTGGCCAATATAAACGTTTCAAAGTTATCACAATGCGTGCGCAAAGCCTGGGCCATGTACCAGGCAGAAATCTCCTGCTCCTCATTGCTGGCATAAGGCAATCCCGCAGCCGGAACCCAATCGGCGGCTGCACGCCATCCCGTCTGGTGCGGGAAACCAAACAACCCGTAAAGCGGCGGTTCATCCCAGGTGGTTGGAAAAAACGACGGCCGATTTTCCGCCCAGGTCCGCACGCGCTCGGGTGTGTTGTCGATGTAAATCTGGAAAATGTATACGGCGGATATGAACCACCAGACCGCGAGCGCCCCGGCCACCAGCCAGGGGCGCAGGCCCGGCCGGGAGACGCCGCCCAACAGCCAATCCATCCCGGCGGAGGCTAAAAGCACAGCACCGGGGAAAAATGTATACACGTGCGTGCGCGGATCCACGACAATGAAAAGATAGAAAATGAGCGGAGCGAGAAACAGCAGCACGGCCGTTTCTCCCTCTTTCCTGTGCCATACCCGCCAGCAACCCAAAACCACCAGAATTCCCAGCCCGGCCACAAAGTACAAGCTGTTGTAAAGCGTGATCATTTGCCAGACGGCCGGACCGCTCCAACTTAGTACGCCAGTGGTCTCGTTCACGCCGACCCGGCCGCGCAGCAGATAGGTACCCGTACGGGCAAAATTGGGATTGCTGACAAACGGCAAATAAAACAGCAGCAGGATTCCCGCGCCCCACAAAACGGCCGTGAACACGGCCGTCCACCGCACGCCATGCTGCCGCCAGCGGCGGAAAAACAACCACAACAGAGCCGGAACCACCAGGATGGCATCATAATGAGCCAGCAAACCGCCGGCCAGGAATACGGCCGTCAACCACAAATCAGCCGTCCGGCCCTCCTTCTCAAAACGATCCATGTGCAGCACGGCCAGTGTGCTCCACAACATCACAAAACTTTGGTACTGCACAATCCGCCCAAAGGCCACGCCAAAGCCGGCAATGGCAAACAGGAAACCGGCCGCCCAGCCCGCCCGTTCGCCAAACCAGCGCCGAGAGAGCAAGGCCACAGCGCCCACGGCCAGCACCGCCGCCCAGGCAAACGGCAGCCGCGCCCAGGCTTCCGTTACAGCTCCCGATGACTGCCACAAAGCCAGAGGCAGCAAAATTTCCAGCGGCCCTTTTTGATGCAAGAAAATCGCGCCGTCGCGGCCCACAATTGCCGCAGCCGCGCGCACCATAATCACGCCTTCGTCACCCTGAAACTCGCTGTAGCCCAGATGAACCAGCCGAAACCCCACGGCCGTCACGGCCAACAAGCCAATCAGCGCCCACTGGCGGCGTGTGGGAGAGGTCCAGGCGGGCAAACAGGCCCGCAGCGAACCGCGACGTGTCTGCCACAGCGGCCACCAGGCTATCAGCAGCATCCCCAAGACCAGCGCCGGCCGCCAGATCGGGCCCGGAACATAGTCGAGCAGCAGAACCCACAGGCTGTTACCCAACAAAGGCAGCGCAGCCGCCGTCAACAGGCGTTCCGCCGGATGGCCGGTTTGGAGCAAAAGCCAGGTCGTGGCCGGCCAGACCGCCAGCAGCAAAAAGGCAGCCAGCTGCGACCAGGGATGGGGCAGGAGCAGCAACACGGCCGTTCCGCCAATCGCCGCCGCCCACAGCCAACGCAGCCGGGCATCGCGCCACCTAACTGACATGCTTCACTCCGTCACCTTAAAAATCAAAATCGAATACCCCACCCGGTCATCCGGCTCGCGCTGCCGGAACCACGGATACACCGTCTTCTCCCCCCACTGCGATTCCCACAGGCTGCTTACGCTGATAGCGTATATGCCCGGCTCCGGCACGGCCGTATCAAACGGCGGATGGGTCCACAGGTTATAAAACTGCGGGCGCGGAAAACCGGGCAGCGGCTCATAATTCAGACCGTAATAATCAGGATCGGCCGTGCCGAACCAGCCCAACTTCACCTGCGCCACGTCGTTCTCGGCCATCCACCGCTGCAAACGCAGCAGATCCTGCCCCCAGTCGATGTTGCTGTCTACCAGAATGCGCCCGCCATTGGCCGGTCCGCCGGCCAACACGTTGAAATAGCTCAAAAAGTGCGGGTAAATCCAGAGGGTGATGACCAGCAGGGAAGCGGCAGCGAGAAGGAGAAGAGATTGGAGACTGGAGATGGGAGATTGAAGATTAGGGATGGGGGATGGGGCGACGGCTACACCACTGCTGAGGACGAACAGGAAAGGCAACATGGGCAGCAGGTGGCGGTAGCCGATGTTGAGGCCGCTTTGCAGGTTGAAGAGGAAGTAGAGCAGCGGTGGGAGGAGGAGGAACACGGCCGTTTTCCGGCTTTCCTTGCGCCACAACAACAGACCCGCGGCCAGCGGCAGCAGCAGCAAAAGCGGCAGCGGCGTTTTGCTCAGGAAGGCGACCGGGAAGTAGGCCACAAAACCGTCCGTAGAAAACTGGCCGAGCAAAAAGGCCGCCCGCCCACCGCTGCCCAGCGCCAAAATCTGGGCGATGCCCGCCCAAAAGGTGGGCATTGGCCCGTTGAACTGGTTCAACGCCGCCCAGGGCGCAGCCGCAAAACGAAACGGACCCCATTCAAAGCCAAAAATCGCCCACACCACCAGGAGGGAAGCCAGACCGGCGGTGAGATACTGGACCAGGCGGCGCACGGCCGTCTTCCAGCCCCGCCCCGGATACAACGGCAGCAGCGCCAGCAAGGCAAAAATCGGCACAAAAACCAGATTGGAAAGCTTGCTGCCAAACGCCAGCCCCAGGCCAATGCTGGCCAGCAGCCAAGAGCGCCATGTCCACTGCGGCTGCTGCCACATGCGCCACAACAAAAACGCCGCCAGGAACAAAAAGGCCGCACCGCCTAAATCGGTGGTGGTGTAACGGCCGTGTGCCAGCACATTCGGATCAAACAGCAGGAAAAAGAAGGCGAACGGGGCAGACGGCCGTCCCCACACTTCCCGCGCAAAGTGATAGCCCACCAGCGCCAGCCCCAACGTCAAAAACACGATGGGCAACCGCGCCAGAAAAATCATGGTCGTCACGTCGTTGCCGGAATGCCACATCATCTGTTCCGCAAAAACGTACCAGTACACGTCCGGCGGGCTGAGTTCGGTCCAGCTGGGGTCGTCCAGGGGCAGCGTTACGTCGGGCATCAGCAGCGCTACGGGCAACGCCGACAGCGCATTTACCAGCGGCGGATGTTCCAGGCTGAGGCGCGGGTCGCCGGTACGCAGAAAGGCCAGGCCGCGCGCCAGGTGGTTCTGCTCGTCCATCGTTGGGCTGTCCCCCACCAGACTGCTGACCGCCAGCCAGAAAAACAGCAGGACCAGCGGCGTGATCAGCCAGCTTGCGGGAATGTTGCGCCATCGTGCCATAACAGGCCGATTATATGCCAGTTGGCAAAGAGCGGGCGAATGGGGATGGGCGGTGTGGGAAGAACGGCCGTATCCCGTAGGTGGCGCGTTCAAATAAAATCAATACAATCCGCCCATCCTGACTACCTGACGAAAGACTGCAAGACGACAAGACAAATATGCGTAAACACGCTACCAACCTCCTCAAAATCGGCATCACCATCCTCGGCCTCTTTCTGGTCCTGCGTGAAGTGGACCTGAACAAAATCATCCTGACACTGCGGCAGGCCAACCTGTGGTGGGTGCTGGTCAGTTTTTTGCTGCTCAACGCCAGTCTGGTTCTGCGCGCCTACCGCTGGCAGCTTTTGCTGCGCGGCGTCGGCGCCCGCGTCAATTTTGGCCGGTTGGTAGAGCTGTACTTTGTGGGCAACTTCTTCAACATGTTCCTGCTGTCCGGCTTTGGCGGTGACGTGGTCCGCGTGTTGGAATCGGCCCGCGACGTACCCGGCAGCGTCGCCACAGGCACGGTCATTCTGGACCGTTTTACCGGCCTGCTGATGCTGTTTGTGATGGCCCTCTTCGTCTTGCCCTTTCGACCGGCAGGGTTCCCGTCTTCGGTGGTGTGGCTGACGGTAGCCGGAGCGGTGGGCGGCACGCTGCTGCTCATCCTGCTGATGCAGGGCAGCCTGATCCGCCGCCTGGGCGGCTGGCTCCCTGGCCCGCTCTCCCCCGTCGGCGATGGCCCGATAGCCCGGCTGCTGCAGGCTGTAGAAGGCTGCGGTTGGCGCGCCGTCGGCGGCGCGCTGCTGGTTTCGCTGCTTTTTAACTTGATGCTGGCGTTGTGGTGGAAAACATGCAGCCTGGCATTGGGGCTGAATATTTCGTATGGTTACATGCTGCTGGTAGTGCCTACGCTGTCGGTGCTGCTGCTGGTCCCGTCCGTGAGCGGCCTGGGCCCGCGGGAAATGGCCGCACCGATGTTGTTTGCCGCCGCAGGACTGGCCCCGGAAACGGCCGTCGCCCTCTCTTTTCTCGTCTTTCTGGTGGTACGGTTGTCCGGCATCCTCGGGGCGCCGGTCTATTTGTGGTCCACGGTGCGCGACGGCCGTCGCGCCAAAGCGCAGTCTGGTTGACGCTGCCTCATCGGCCCCCTATACTTACATTATGTCTAAACGACCTGACTTATCCAGACTGGAAGCAGTTTTTAGCCGCTACGAGGGAGTAACGGCCGTTTACCTCTTCGGTTCCGTGGCGGATGGCAAAACCCACCCCGGCAGCGACCTCGACCTGGCGATTGTTCCCCGCTCGTCCGCGCTGCGGCAGCAAAAGCTAAACATCCTGACAGATTTGGTACGCGCCGGTTTTGATAACGTCGATTTGGTTCTGCTGGATACCAACGACATCACTCTGAAATTTGAAGCCGTCAGGCGCAACCGGCTCATTTATGCCGTGCCGGAGTTCGATCACGGCAGCTACTTCTCCAAAGTCATCCGGCAATACTTCGATTTCGAACCCTACCTGAAAATCCAGCGCGAAGCCTACAAGAAGAGAATTCTCGATGGTCAAAAGACAAATCATCCACAAACGGCTGAATAAGCTAGATGAATATCTATCAATCTTGCAAGAGGCGCAAAAATATTCCTATGAAGAATTCATTGCCAGCCCAGAACGGTACGGCAGCGTGGAACGCTTCTTGCAGTTGGCGCTAGAGGTCTTGATTGACCTGGGAAATCACATTGTCGCCGATGATGAGCTGGGAGAAGTGGGCTATCAGCGGGACATCCCCGCTGATAGCCGAGAATGGTTACATCAGCCCCGAATTACGCGAAAAGTGGTTTCAGATGATCGGCTTCCGCAACATTCTGGTGCATGACTACGCCGAAATTGACCACCAGATTGTTTATGATGTGTTACAGAATCAACTGCCCGATTTTCTGGCCCTGCGCGCCGTATTTGCGCAGTTTCTATAGCAGAAATGATGAGAGACTGGAGACGAAACCAATCTCCAGTCTCCAGTCCTCTAAAACAGCCTGACCTCCACCCATTCCCCTGCTTCCAAACCTGCTTTATTCAGCGGCACTTTGATCAGGCCATCGGCGTTGACCAGCGTGTAGATGAGATTGCTTTTGCCAAAGACCGGCGTCGCCAGCAGGCCGTCGGCGCTGTCTGCCAGGCGGGCGGGCACGTAATCCTCACGGCCGCTGGCGCTGGGCAGATTTTGCGCCAGCCGGGCGCGCACAAAGCGTTGGCGCGGCGGCTGCGCCAGCCCTTGCAGGCGGTAAATGGTGGGCACGCCCAGCATATCGAACTGGATCATGGCCGAGACGGGGTTGCCGGGCAGACCCAGCACCGGCTTGCGCCCCACCACGCCGACGATGGTCGGTTTGCCAGGGCGGGTGGCGATGCCATGCAGCAAGACGCCGGGTTCGCCCAGGCCGGCAATCACCCGCGCCGTCATATCCCGCGCACTCACAGACGAACCGGCAGAGAGGACGAGCATATCGCATTCGGCCAGGAGTTTGGCGACGGCCGTTTCCAACATGCCATAATTGTCGGGAATAATGCCGCCGCGCACCGGAATACCCCCCGCCTCAATCACCTGCCCGGAGACCGTATAGCTGTTGATGTCGCGCACCTGGCCGGGCCGGGTGATGAGCGTGGGATGGACCACCTCGTCGCCGGTGGCCAGGATGCCCACACGCGGCTGCCGCGCCACGGCCAGCTCGGTGATGCCCACGGCCAGCAGGCCGCCCAAATCTTGCGGGCGCAAGCGGTGGCCGGCGGGCAAGATTTCCTCGTCTTCGGCCACGTCTTCGCCGATTTGCAGGACGTTTTGGCCCACGGCGACGGGGCGCAGGACTTCAATCTCGAAAGGGGGAGATTGGAGATTGGAGACTGGAGACTGCAAGGATTGGGTGTGTTCGATTTGTACCACGGCGTCGGCGGTGTCGGGGACCATGCCGCCGGTGTGGACGAGGACGGCCTGGCCGGGCTGCAGGGTAACGGCCGTGGCTTTGCCCATCGGCGCTTCGCCCACCACGGTGAGGAGCGCGGGCAGGCTTTCGGCCGCGCCGTACGTATCGGCGGCGCGCACGGCGTAGCCATCCATGCTGCTGCGGCGAAAAGCGGGCAGACTGAGGGGCGACAGCAGCGGCGCGGCGGTGACGCGGCCCACGGCCGTCGCTGTGGGAATGGTCTCGCTGGGAAGAACGGTCGTCAGGTGGCGAAACAACAATTTGCGGGCTTCATCAGGGGGGAGTACGTTGAAAAATTCAGTCATGGGCTAATTTTCAATGGTCAAGGGTGAATTGTCAATTGTGAATCGTCATTTTCGGGAGGAAAGCCGATGCCCAGGGCGGTGCCGAAGGTGATCACGGCCGTGTGCGCTTGCCCGGCGAAGGGCATAGCCGCCGCCTGGCCGTCGTGGAGCAGGTGGGCGTGGATGGGGCGCTGGAGACGCAGGCTGAGATGCTGGCTGAGGTAGGTTTCCAGGTGGGAGGTGAACTGCTGCAAACGGCCGTAACAGCTCCAGTCTTCGGGGCGCGGCTGCCCATCCAGCAAATAGCAGGCCAGGACGAGGGCGATCTGGCTGCTGAGCGGAACGCCGGAAGCGGCAACGGCCGTCCACGTTTCGGCCACCATGTCCAACAGGCGGCCAAGGGTTTGGGCGGCGGCAGTTTCGTGGCGGCCAAAGGGCAGGCGGGCACATGGCGTAGGCAGGTTGGGTAAGCTTTCCAGATGGTGGGGGCTGTGGGCGATGGCGCGTTTGACGGCCGTTTGTCCAAAATCGAACACCAGCATGGCCGCATCTGCCGGGGCGGTACGGGCAGCGCCGTAGAGCGGCAGTTGGGCGGCATGTGGCGGAACCGCCACAGTAAAAGCGGCGAAGCCGTGGGCGCGGATGAAAGCCTGGGCGGTGGCAGCGGCGATTGGCCCCAGATGCCCGGCCATGATGCCACCGCCGGTATAAACCGTGCGGATTTGCGCCCAAAAGTCCCACTGTTCGGCCTGCCAATCGGGACGGACGGCGCGGTTCACCGGGTCGCCGCGCAGGAGGGTGAGGAGGTGGAGGGCGAGTTTACGGCCGTTTTCTTCGGCAACAGCCCAGGCAGCGGTGTGAATGGTCTGATCACCCTCGGTGAAGCAGGCGTCTAAGCGGCGGATGAGGTCGGCGTCGGGCAGGTTAGCGGGGAGATGGAACAGACCGGCTTGCCGCCGGATTTGCGCGGCCAGCGCGCGACTGCCCAAAAGCTGGTAGCCGGTCTTGCTGCGCCAGGCCAGCGGGATGGGCACGCCCGGCAGGTCCACAAGCCGCACCTGATTCATGGAGGGAATGACAAAGGGCGCGGCATCGGTGAAGGGATTCATGAACACCCAAGAATCAAGTCAATATGTCGGTGATCAGGTTAAGGGCTTCAATCTTCTTGAATTCTGCGTCGGCCGTGACGAGCGGTACTCCGGCAACCAAAGCGGAGGCGGCAACAATCGCATCGGGGATTTTAAGCTTATACTCGCGCCGAATACGAATGGTCAACGCCACAACTTCAGAGGTTAAATCTATCCGTTCACACAAAGCAAGGAACCTTTTATCTGCAAAATTTCCGACTGAGATAGTGGGCTGACGAGAGTAGTTCGATTTCAGAGATGGGAGAAAAGCAAATGGTGGGGGCTTGAGCAACCAAACGGGCGACTGATTGGCGGCCTTCAAAAAAGTAGATGAAGGCATTGGTATCCAGCAGCAGGCTACTGCCACTCATTCCGAATTACCTTTTGGTAAGCCAGGCCATCGGTTTCCCAGGTAAGAATGCCGCTGTATTGCAGTCTTTCTTGCTGGCGCATGTAGTGGCGAATCAGTTCCTCTAGCATTTTTTCCGGATTATTTTCGAAATCTTGCGCTAACAGCTTACTGATTTGCCCGGCTAATGTCTTGTCATGAATTTCTAGAGTCAACATGGTTACATCCTCCACTTCACTTGATTATACCATGCGTTATGCCTTGTCGAGCATGGCGCGTAAGGGAGTTCCCAGAGCGGAGCAGAAGAGCTGTCAGGCTGAGAGCCTGTGCTGAGCTTGCCGAAGCATCCTCCGAAGCATCCCGCGGCTCTGGTGGGGATGGGATGCTTCACTCCGAAGACTCCGTTCAGCATGACAATTCAACCTTTTAGCCGGTAAGCATCTGGCGGAGGGCGGCTTCGTCGAGGATGGGGACGTTGAGCTGTTGGGCTTTGGTGAGTTTGCTGCCGGCTTTTTCGCCGGCGAGCAGGTAGCTGGTATTGCCGCTGACGCTGCCGGTGACTTTGCCGCCGTGCTGTTCGATCAAAGCTCTGGCTTCGTCGCGGCTGAGGCTGGGCAGGGTGCCGGTGATGACGAAGGTGAGGCCGGCGAGGGGCTGGGGCGTGGAGTCGTCGACGGCAGTTTTCTTCACGGCGAACTGCAGCCCGGCGGCGCGCAGTTTTTCCAGCAGGTGTTGGTTGCGCTCGTCGGCAAACCAGTCGGTGACGGACACGGCCGTTTGCGGGCCAATGCCTTCTATCTCTTGCAGTTGTTCGGCGCTGGCGGCGGCCAACTCATCAATGCCGCCCAGTTGACCAATCAACAACCCGGCCACGACATTGCCGACGAAGCGAATGCCGAGGGCCGTCAGCAGCCGTTCCGGCGGGCGGGCTTTGCTGGCTTCGACGCCGGCCAGCAGGTTATCCACTTTTTTGTCTTTGAAGCCTTCGAGGGCCAGGAGGTCTTCCTTCTTTAGATAGTAGATGTCGGCGACGTCGTGGATGAGGCCCTGCTGGTAGAGGAGAACGGCCGTTTGCGCGCCAAAGCTGTCGATGTCCATGGCTCCGCGGCTGACGAAGTATTCCACGCGGCGGACCAACTGCTCCGGGCAGGCGGGATTGTCGCAGTAGATGGCCACTTCGCCGGGAACCTGGGTGACGGGGGCATCGCAGAAGGGGCAGCGTTCGGGCGGGGTGATGGGCTGCTCGGAGCCGTCGCGCAGGTCGGTGACGGGGCCGATGATGTAGGGGATGACTTCGCCGGCGCGTTTGACAATCACCGTATCGCCGACGCGGATGTCTTTGCGGGCGATTTCGTCGTAGTTGTGGAGGGTGGCATTGCGCACGATAACGCCGCCGATTTCCACCGGTTCGAGGACGGCGTTGGGGGCCAGGACGCCGGTGCGCCCAACGTTGACGGCTACTTCGAGCAGCTTGGTGGTTTTTTCTTGAGCGGGGAATTTCATGGCCAGCGCGCCGCGCGGGTCTTTGCCGACAAAGCCGAGGCTGTCGGCCAGGGCGCGGTCGTTGATTTTGACGACGATGCCGTCGACTTCGTAGTTGAGATTGTTGCGCTTAGTGTCCCAACGGCCGTAAGCCTCGGCCACGGCGTCCAGGTTGGGGCAGTATTCGTTGTCCGGCGAGGTGGGGAAGCCGAGGTCGCGCAGGTACTGCAGGCGTTCCCACTGCGTGCCGGGCACGTCGCCACCGGACCAGGCAACGATGTCGTAGCAGAAGAGGGTTAACGGCCGAGCGGCGGTGATCGACGAATCGAGCTGGCGCAGAGAGCCGGAGGCAGCGTTGCGCGGGTTCATGTAGGCGGCTTCGCCGGCCTCCATGCGGGCCAGGTTGAAGGCTTCGAATTTATCCAGGGGGAAGAAGGCTTCGCCGCGCACGACGAGATAGGAGGGAATTTTGGATTTGGGATTTGGGATTTCGGATTGGAGAGCGGCGATGGGGATGCGTTGGGGGAGGGCGCGGAGGGTGCGGAGGTTGGGGGTGATGTCTTCGCCGATTTCGCCGTTGCCACGGGTGGCGCCCTGGGTGAAACGGCCGTTTTCATAGGTCAGCACCACGGTCAGGCCGTCGATTTTGGGTTCGACAACGTAGTCGAGGTGGGCGTCGGGGTCGGGCAGGAGGCGGCCGATGCGGGCGCGCCAGCCGACCAGGCCCTCGGCGTCGAAGACGTTGGCCAGGCTGAGGATGGGCGCGGGGTGGGTGACTTTGGTGAAGGCGTCGAGCGGCTGCGCCCCGGCGCGCTGGGTGGGCGAATCGGCCGTTACCAGGTCCGGGTGGGCCTGTTCCAGGGCCTTCAATTCGTTGTAGAGGGCGTCATACTCGGCGTCGCTGATGACGGGGGCGTCGAGGACGTGGTAGCGGTAGAGGTGGTAGTTGATCTGGTCGCGTAATTGTTTGATTTGTTCTGCAGGAGATGAAGCGTTCATAGGTAACGGCCGTTTCCTTTTGTCGGTATGCGCTTATTGTCTTATAGGCGACGGCCGTTGGCAAGTGGAGTGCGGAGTGCGGAGTGCGGAGTGGCGATGGGGATGCGTTGAGGGGAGGGGGAGGAGGGATAAGGGGATCAGAATGATAGGTTATTAAAAGGAACTAAAAAGGAACTAAAAAGGAACTAAAAAGGAATTAAAAAGCGATTAAAAAGGAATCAAAGAGGAATTAAAAAGGCGCTAAAGAGCGATTAAAAAGGATGAGCGTGCAGGTCATATTGTATTCGGTGAGGCGGGTGCGTTCACGGACCTGATTGAGCAGCTTTTTGGGGGCGGCGAAGACATGACAATCGTCCTTGACAAGGGGTAATTGGCTGATGTATCGTAGCGAATGAAAAGTCCAGTGCTCAGTCGCACATGGCAACCTGACAGTGATTGTAAAGAAAAATGTTCTACATGAAGACCCTGGCAGCAGGGAAAAGTAAGCGAAAAAGTGATGAGACGGCCGTCTAACAAACAATGAAGCCGGCGCATGGATGGGGTGGAAACGGCCGTGGCCGGTTGGCGCGGCTTATTGGGACGTTAGGCATATTTGCCAGGCTGGTGGGTAAGCTAATAAGATTTCTTTTTATTGTTTTCAAGGCGATCATATTAGTCATTTTGAGGAGCAACCGTAAGTGACAACGCTTGTTCTTCGCGTATACTGATTATACTGGGAACGCGTACCGCTAGAGTAAGTGGGTGTTTGGGAGATAGTGCGATGTCGAAAATAAAGATTTGGCGTATTAGTTTATTGGCCGGGTTGATGGCTGGAATTATTGTTGAGTTTTGTGTAATTCTTATTCTATTTGCCCATTATCAAATCACTGGGCAAATGTTGAGCGGTGAAGGCAGTGTCGATATGGGGGTTGCATTTATTATTGGTCCTGTTATGAGTCTGATAGTTGGAGTTATTACAATTTTCGCCGTAAAAAATTACCTTACTCACAATACATCCGGCACCTAGTTTCGTTGGCTAATTTGCCTTAGCTTATATCCTTTATCACGATTGGCGTAGTTGTTCAGCATTTGGACTAAATAAATTTTTTTCATTATTTTTAGAGGCAAAATGCGCTTACACTTTAGTCGGGAACTGTTTAGAAACGAAAATTGCCTAACAATACTTTCAGTGGAGCAGCGAGACTTGGTCTCACTTAAACTTTCGCGTTTGGCAAATGGAGTTGCTCGGGCCGCCACCCGCTGAAGCCAGCGTTAGACGACCCGGCAGGAAAAGTAATCGAGTTTTTGACCCTTTACCCGTATTACCCGTATTACTGTTACGGGTCTGGCGCTGGAGGAAACGGCCGTCTAGCAAGCGATGAAGCCGGCGCATGAAGGGGTCGGAAACGGCCGTGGCCAGTTGGCGCGGCTTATCGGGGCGTTAGGCGGCCGGCAGGAAATGTAGCCGGGTTTATGACCCGTATCACTGTTACGGGATTTGCGTCGGAGGAAACGGCCGTCTAACAAACGATGAAGCCGACGCATGGATGGGAAGGAAAACGGCCGTGGCCTAGCGGCGCGGCTTATCCAGACGTTAGACGGCCCGGCAGGAAATGTAGTCGAGTTTAGGACCCGTATTACTGTTACGGGTCTGGCGTTGGCGGAAACGGCCGTCTAACAAGCGATGAAGCCGGCGCATGAATGGGGGGGAAACGGCCGTGGCCAGTTGGCGCGGCTTATCGTGGCGTTAGACGGCCTGGCAGGAAAAGTAGTCGGGTTTATGATCCGTATTACTGTTACGGGATTTGCTTCGGAGGAAACGGCCGTCTAACAAGCGATGAAGCCGGCGCATGAATGGGTTGGAAACGGCCGTGGCCGGTTGGCGCGGCTTATCGAGGCGTTAGACGGCCCGGAATGAAAATTAGTCGAGTTTGCACCCCGTATTACTGTTATGGGTCTTGCGCTGTAGGAGACGGCCGTCTAACAAGCGATGAAGCCGACGCATGGATGGGTGGGAAACGGCCGTGGCCGGTTGGCGCGGCTTATCGTGACGTTAGGATTGTCACTACGAAACATCAAAAAGAAACTTAAGATGACACGAATTCCCAATGAGATAAACAAAGTATTTGAGGAACTCAAGAGAGAGATTATTTGGCTTCATGGAAGGTGGATAATCTATAGACAGCTTTTCGCCGAATCAAGCAGACGCCTTGAGCTACTAAATGAATGTGCCTCCTCTTTCTTTTATATCGTTCAAGATGTGCTTTATGGAGAAATTCAGGTCTCGTTAAGTAAGCTAACCGATCCCGCGCATTCAGGGAAATTCGAAAACCTGTCACTAGAGCAACTGCAATTACAGCTAGAGGTTTATGGTGACAAACACCTTGCAACAGGAAACCGAATGATACTTGATGAACTCCATCTGAAATGTGAACCTTTTCGCTCGTGGCGGAACAAACGTCTTGCACACTTGGATTTAGACACAGCAATGAAAGTCAGTCCTGACCCACTTCCCGGAATTTCAAGGCAAATGATAGAAGACGCCCTTGACCTGATTCGAAGATATATGAACCAAATAGAGGGTCAATATGATGACAGCGTAACTGCCTATCAGTATTTTGCTATGCGTCGGGACGGTGATGCACTTGTATCAGTATTGCGTGACGGGTTGTGGTATAGGGAGCTTTCGAAAGAAAAAATTATACCCTTTGAAGACCGAAGACATGGTAAATGGCACGGTGTTTAAAGCATTTTCTTCCTATTGGTAGTTGTAAAGACCTTGGGAATTTTTGCTCAGAAAGGCAAAGAGACCTAACAATTCATCCAGCCGACGCTGGCGCGAATCCTCGGACGGCCAGCGTTTGGGCTGCGGTCAAGTCATTGGTGAACCGCACCATCGCGGCTGATGGTGGCGTTAGGCTGCTGGAAATAGCGAAACGAAGTTCAACTGCGGAGGTTTTATAACATCAAACGTGCCAGGGGTTTTACCCGCTACCGCGATCAACGCGAGCCGATGCCAAGGAGGCTAATCGAGTATAGATACGGATTTACCGCTGCTGCCCCTCAATCGGTGGCCCTATCTGGATTGCACGACATAGCATCCGGCAGTGCAGCCACTATAATAGCAGGGTCACAGAGCGGTAGCCGAATAAAAGGCAATAACCGAGAGGCAAGCGTAATGGCACAGGAATACCTGATTGGCGTGATGATAACGCCTGTGGAAAACCCGGATGAGACTTTCCAGGCAGAGATCCACGAGGCAGTGAAGTTAGTCGGGCAGCGGTTGGCGGAGCGTGTGCCGAACCTGCGGCTGAAGGTGTTTGAGTTCGTGGGACCGCACCTGTTACCAGCGCGCGGGGGCTACTCGCCGCTGGAACTGCTGCAACTGGGCGTGATCGAAAAAGTAGAGCGCAAGCCAAACTTCCTGCTGGTGGTGACGGAAGTGGACATCTCATCGCAGCTGACGACTTATATTGTCGCCCTGCCCAGCCGCCTGACGAACGTGGGCCTGATCTCCACCAAACGACTGAGTCCGCAATTTTGGGGAGAGCCGGACGACACGGCTGGTTTGATGTCAGAGCGACTGGCCGGGTTGATGCTGCAAACACTGGGCTACCTGCTTAACCTGCGCCCACACAATGACCCCGCTAACATCATGTACCGCTTCGAAAAGCTGGATGAGCTGGCAAAGATGCGCGTACTTACCGACGCGCAGGTTAGACAGATGGGGCGGTCGTTGCCAGCGGAAGCGCGTGACCGGACGGCGAAGCCCCCAGCGTGGGGGTTCATGCTGCGGTGGCTGACGGCAAACAGCGGCAGCATCTGGCGAACAGCGCGCCGCTCCAATCCGCTTCGGCTGGCGGGGCAAATGACCACGATGATCGCGACAGCCTTTTCGCTCATGATCGTTATTTTCTTCAGTCCGGAGATGTGGGATGTGGGCAGCACGGTAGAGTTGTGGCAGTTCGTCATCTTCGCAATGGTCGCCACAGCGACGGCGACGCTGGTCGTATACCGGGCCTATCCGCTGCGGAAGGTGGCGACGCACGCGCATCGGGTGTCAGAATCGCTGGTGGTAACGAACACTGCCACATTGCTAACGCTGTTTCTGACGATACTGGTGCTGTATATTGCCTTCTGGCTTGTGGTGTACTTCGGAATTGTGGGGTTTTTCCCGCATCGCCTGATGGAGACGTGGCCTACCGTCGATGCGGCAACACGCCCGCTCGATCACATTAAGATCAGCACCTTTATCGCAGGAATGGGGGTGCTGGTGGGATCTTTGGGCGGACGGGTAGACAACCGCAAGGTGATGCAGCGAATTCTGTTTGTGGAAGTGGATTTTTAGGGCGCTAGTGTTGGTAGTGTTTGTAGGGTCTGTCAAGTTTCGACGGCTTTTGACACTTCGGCTGAAAGTTGGCTCAACCAGCAGACCCAATATGATTTGTGGCTTGACAGACAAAATCAACAGGCACTAAAGGTTGAAAGACTCTTTGCTTCCTAACAACCTTTGCAGCCGACGCTGGCGCCAGTCTTCGGACGGCTGGCGCTCTGGCTGCGGTTTGAGGGCTTTGAGCAACTATGCCAGTGCGTCTGAAGGCGACGCACGAATGGGAAGGGAAACGGCCGTGGCCGGTTGGCGCGGCTTATCGGGGGGTTGGGCGCTTCGCAGGTTCGAAATCCAGTTTATTTCCTTCTTGACAGCATAGAACGCAAGTTCTACAATGCCGTAAGTGAGAATGCCCATAGCCAGACAACTGGTTAATCTAAAAACAAGCCTATGCAAAACACCTCTTCGGCTAAAGAGTTTATTGCTTCACTTGATGAGCAATCTCTAGAAGATAGTTAAGCACTTGCAGAAAATAAGGAGAATAAATGCCTAAAGTAACACCATTTCTAATGTTTAATGATCAACTAGAGGAAGCGATTGCATTCTACACGGCGACGTTTCCGAACTCCGAAGTACGCAACGTCGCTCGCACGGGCAACGACGGTCCCATCAGCTCCGCCGAGTTCGTCGTTGGTGGGCAACTCTTCATGGGCTACAACGGAGGTCCGTACTTCAGCTTCTCTGAGGGGGTCTCGCTTTACGTGGACTGCGTGGATCAGGATGAAGTGGATGAATACTGGGACAAGCTCGTGAAGGCGGGAGCGGAACCCACCGCATGCGGGTGGATCAAAGACCCCTTCGGTCTCTCCTGGCAAATTGTCCCGAGACGATTCACCGAGCTGATCCATGATAGCGACCCCGGGAAGGTGAAGGCTGTAATGGAAGCCATGATGACGATGGTGAAGCTCGACGTGGCGGAGCTGGAGAGAGCCTACAACGAGGCGTAGTCGTGCTCGTCCCGTCAGATGCCCGACCTTTCTATGAAGGCCGCCTAACAAGCCGCTGCAGCCGACTGCCTTCGGCGGCGGCTGAGCGGCAGGCGTTAGACAGCCCGGCTTATCGGGGCGTTAGCCAAAGAAGAGGAGAGATACGATGAACGAGGTGTTGATTGAAGCATTTCAGCAAAAGGATTGGGCTATGAAGGCGCTCATTGCGGCCTGCGAGAATTGTTCGGTTGACGAGCTGACGCGACCAGCTCCGGGGTTCGGCAGCATCCTGGCTACGTTGAATCATCTGGTGTTGGCTGACGCGGGCTATGTGGCAAGTGTTGGTGGTGGCCGTGCCGTCTGGGCTGTGGTTGATGGAGAGACGAATGACCTGCAGGAGCTTGCCGCGCGCGTGGAAGAAAGTGGTGCCAGATGGGAACGTTTTTTGCGCGAACCGATTGACGGCGAACGTCTCGCGTTTCTAGATGATGGCGCCTACGAAACGCACACCGCAGTGGTGGTAATGCAGGCGCTGCATCATGCAAGTGTGCATGGCGAGCAAGTGTGCAAGTGTCTAGAGGCATTGGGGATCGAGCCACCTGATCTGCAGCCATGGGCGTACGCCGATGAGACAGGGCGCAGCCGCTGGCTGTGGCCGCAAAGTTGACTTGAGGAAACGGCCGTGGCCGGTTGGCGCGGCTTATCGGAGCGTTAGCGGGAGACTAATCACATGGGACTCTTGATATTCAGCATCAACGTTACGCTGGACGGGTGCATCGATCACCAGGAGGGGATCGTCGACGACGAGACACACG
This sequence comes from Ardenticatenaceae bacterium, assembly GCA_020634395.1. Lineage (GTDB taxonomy): Bacteria > Chloroflexota > Anaerolineae > Promineifilales > Promineifilaceae > Leptovillus. Next base: position 62,081 of record JACKBU010000022.1, read on the forward strand.
CTTACTTTACCCGCCTTATGGATGAGAGCGGGGCAATGCTGTGGGGTCGTGTCACTTACGAGATGATGGAGAGCTACTGGCCGGCGGTTGCGCGCGGCGACATCGAGGCACCCCCCGCGAATCGCGAGTGGGCGGTCAAGCTGGAGGCAAAGCCGAAGTATGTGGTGTCGTCAACGCGAAAGGAGTACCCCTGGACCAACAGCCACCACATCGCTGGCGACCTTCGCACGGGTGTGCAGAAGCTCAAGGACGAGACTCCGGCTGGTGTGCTCCTTGGTAGCGGCAAACTCGCGACAGAGCTCGATCGGTTGGATCTGATCGATGAGTACAAATTCCTCGTCCACCCCAGGATCGCCGGGCACGGCCCGACCCTGTACCAGAGTGGGCTGCCCACCACGCGGCGGCTTGAACTGGTCTCGGCAAAACCGTTCCATAACGGCGTGGTCGCCATGCACTACCGGCGCGACCGCAGCTAACAATCGGTTGCAGCCAACGGCCCACTTCGCGGCCTGCGCTGAAGCGAAACGTTGTGCCACCGTAGTTAATAGATGCAAAGGAGTTGTTGACGTGAGCGAGAGCAGTTCAGCGCTCCACATTGGTCATCGAGTTGTTGTTACCGGCATGGCTGGTGCGGGCAAGAGTACATTTGCCCGCCAGCTATCGGCGAAGAGTGGCCTTCCGGCGATTCATCTAGACAGACACTTCTGGAAACCGGGCTGGGAAGCGCCGTCGGATACAGAGTGGCGTGAGCTGCAGGCCACATTGCTCGCTGGCGAGAAGTGGATTGCAGACGGCAACTATTACGAAACGCTGGATCTGCGTCTTGAGCGCGCGCATACGGTTGTGTATCTCGACACGCCATGGTGGCTCTGCGCAGCGCGGGCGTTCGTGCGCGGGTTACGTCGTCCGGCGGGTACCCAACTGCCTGACGGCTGCGAAGAAAACGGATGGCACCGGCTGCGTGATGAATGGTGGTTGATGTGGCGCGTCTGGTTGGGGCGGCGGTCTGAACGCGAGCGAGAGCTGGCGATTGTGGCCAGGCATGGAAGCCATGCGACCTTGTACGTTTTAAGCTCCAAACGGGCTGTCCGACAATTTCTTGAGAACGTCTAGATGGTCCTTCCGAGACACCCGAGACAAAATCCATCACACTTACAATTGGAACCCTGATGCTGCTGTTGTCCTTGCTTTTATAGGTGTGTTTAGATTTTTGCTAAGGAGTGCAAAATGACTATTACTCGTATTATTCCAGAAGTCCGTTCTAATAATCTCGCTGAAACTCGCGACTTTTACACTGGTATACTCGGTCTTGTCATAGATATGGAAGAGGGCGATTTTCTGATGATGAGTTCACCTGCCAACACCAGCGCACAACTTATCGTTAACGACAATGGGCATGTAGGTTTACCACCAGGATTTGCTGTTGATGTAGGAAATACACAACAACTACAGCAGATTTATCAGTCCGTCATCGATCGTGGTTTGCCAATTGTTGAACCTCTTGCTGATAAACCGTGGGGAATTCGGCGTTTTTCCGTGATCGACCCCACTGGAGTTCGAGTCACTGTGATCAGTCATATTGACCCATCTCAAACAGTGTAAAGATTGCTTTGCTGCAAGCAGTAACAGCGATGGGCCTTTAGGCGCACATTCGAATATGTTTCAATGCAGCTACTTTCTTCATTATTATGTTTGGCACTTTATCTGTGGAACGAAATATAGTGATCAGTAGAAAGTTTTCAGAAAACCCGAAGGGTTTGAAACTTGGGATACTCGACTAAATGGATGCAAAACCCTTCGGGTCTAATTCCCAAACCTTTTTGCGGTTTACTATAAATTGAGAAAAGATGACTCAAATTTACGCACTGAAAGCATCCATTCCAAATCCAGCCCTCGAAGCCTTCCGCATATTGATTGGGCACTGGAATACGACGGGCGCACATGGTCAGGTTCCCAATACCATCTTGCATGGTCGTACCTCCTTCGAATGGCTGGAGAACGGAGCACTTCTAATGATGCGTTCGGAGATTGATGATCCTCGCTTTCCCCAAGGGATTGCAATTTTAGGCAGCGACGATTCGGAAGGGGAATACTATCTGCTCACTTTCGATGAGCGCGGTGTTTCTAGAAAGCATGAGGTTTCTCTGCGAGACAACGTCTGGAAATGGTGGAGAAATGCCCCAGGGTTCTCGCAACGCTACGAAGGTATCATTTCGGAGGATGGCAATACGATCATAGGTAAGGGTGAGTTGTCCAAAGATGGTGTGTCTTGGGAAAAAGACCTTGACTTAACCTATACACGGATTGACTAAACTTCAGACTCTTGCTTCTCGTTTCGTGTCTTGCGTTCGATGAATGCGCCCAACAAAGCGTGCATCATATTATTGGAGTAAGAAAATGACAGATTCAGATAAAGTGAAAGGTCCAGCTTCATATTTTCCATCAATTGAGAAAAAATACGGCTATCCAGTTAATCACTGGTTTGATTTGCTCAAAAAACAGAAAGGCTTAAAACATATGGAAATGGTTTCTTGGTTAAAGAATGAATATGGAATCGGGCATGGCCATGCAAGTGCACTCGTAGCCTATTTTAGAAAGCAAGAGGGCATATAGAGGTGCAAAAAATGCCTAACAAAAACTCCAGCTGACACAGCGGTATCGGGGCGTTAGGGCGGCATCTTCTCATTATTACTCTTATCACTCGTTTAAAAGCCAGCAAGGTGATCGCCACATCTAAAGTGCTATAATTCTGTTAATGGGAATCCCAGGTTTGAAATTTGTGGAAGCCTGGGAAAGGAGGGTCGAAGTGAAGTTTGAAGATCTCCCTGTAGCGTTTATCTCTCGGCAGGACCTTATTACTGCCAAGCGTACCTCTGGTCGTCCACAAGATTTAATTGATGCTGATTTATTGGCACAGGTCAAAAACGATTGAGTAAGACTGCTTTAAGTTCATACAAGCGTCTTAACAACCCATGCAGGTAACGGTGGCTCGATGCCTCGGAAGGCTGGCGTTTTGGCTGCGATTCATTCATTGGTGAATCACGACAGCACACCTGATGGGGGCGTTCGGCCGCAACATTCGACGGCGTCGTACCACGCTGTCAACACAGAAGGAGATATCATGGCTCGTCAGATCGTGTTTACGCCCAAGGCGGCAAAACCTCCGGCAACCTATAGTCAGGCAGTCAAGGCCGCAGGACTTGTTTTCGTCTCTGGCACAGCTCCAACTGATCCCGCCACTGGCCAGATCAAGGGCACAACCATTCAGGAGCAGACAGGTCAATGCCTGACCAACATTGCGGCCATCCTCGAGGAGGCGGGCAGTTCAGTCGACAAGATCGTCAGCGTCACCGTTATTCTGGCAGACGAGGACGACTTTCCCGGCATGAACGAGGAGTGGCTCAGGTGGTTCCCATCAGATCCGCCTGCTCGCCAGGGAGCAAAGCTGCCGGCAAAGATTCCTGGGCTGAAGGTTTCGATCGCCGTGATTGCGGAAGCCTAACGCTTTGCCCCTGAACGCGCAAGGGCATGCTATGCTCGCGCTCATGCGGCATTCGGAGTTGTATCGCACACGAGTGATACCAAGCGACAGCCGGTATTATCGATGTAATCCCAGGCCGCTATGATCGGCCCACAGCGTCGACAAGCGATCGGCCGTTGTCGGCGGCCGAACACGCTGTTAGGCGGCGCGGCAGGAAAGGTAGTCGAGTTTATGACCCGTATTACTGTTACGGGTCTGGCGCTGGAGGAAACGGCCGTCTACCCCCCAACAAAACGTGCACAAATGGGAAGGGAAACGGCCGTGGCCGATTGGCGCGGCTTATCGGAGCGTTGGGCCGCTGTCACATGGTTCTTTTAAACGGTGAAAAAGTCTCAATCACTGGGGCGTTGAGCGATTTCCCAAAGGTTGCCATCTGGATCCTCAAAGTGTGCTGTTCGCCATCCTCCCTCCAGCGACTTCGGTGAATCGACGAAATGGACACCCTTGTCAAGAAGTTCATGATATTCGGCATCAATGTCTGTGATAAAAACCACGAAATGATTCCTCTCGAAATTATTCTGTGTCGGTCTTATTCGCTCTTCAGAGATTTCCTTTGCGGCCAGTTCCAGTGATTTGATAGCTAGTACGATTCCGCTGTCCGATCCTATGCGAAGGTATGCCTCGTCTCGTTCCAACTGCCTTAGATCGAATCCCAACTTGTCACGGTAAAATAGGGCACACTTCTCAACATCGCGCACGACAAGAACGAACGCGTTCAAGTGATCAATCATAATGACACCTCATCTTCCCATTTTCCGTTGTTTTGTAACCCGCGTCAATTTAGACGCGGTCTTTTGTTTTTGTGCGGCTGCCCTTGGTGTATTGATGATCCTGGTGTATCCTGTTCTTACCTATCGACTCTGAGCATGTATTCAAAGACAAATCGGTGAAAACCTGCCAAACGCTCAGATGTGTAATTGCTCACTAACAAGGATCGTTTAATTCATCGCAGCCCAACAAAGCGTGCACGCGGACGGCAGGATTCTGACCGATAAATTGGCTTTTTTCGTCGCTTTGGGTTTGTTCCGTTTCGTGAGCGAGTCTCGTCCCGCCAGCCGCCGGTAACGGGGGCCGATAGACGGCCCGGCAGGAAAAATGGTCGAGTGTTTGATCTATATTACCATTACGGGATTTGCACTGGAGGAGACGGCCGTCTACCCACCAACAAAACGCGCATAATGGGAAGGGAAACGGCCGTGGCCGGTTGGCGCAGCTTATCGGGGCGTTAGGCAGCCGGTTTGAATTAAAAAAACTCGCTACTCAAGAAAAAGGTTCATAATTTATGCGAATTGCAATTATCGCTCCCGGAAGTCGTGGTGATGTTCAGCCCTATCTCGCCCTAGGAAAAGGCTTGAAAGATGCTGGGCACGATGTGCGCCTCCTCACGCATGAAAACTTCGCCGGTTTCGTCAAAACACATCAATTGGAATTTTGGCCGCTCAGAGGCAACGTTCAGGAAGTGGCGGAAAGTCAGGAAATGCGTGAATTGTTAGAAAAGGGTAACTTCCTGGCTATTGCGAAATTCCAGGCCAATGCGGCTAAGCGGGCAGCCCTCGAATGGGCGGAAGATGGCATGGCGGCCTGTGCCGACATGGATCTACTTCTCGCCGGTATTGGGGGTCTTTACATCGGAATTTCTTTGGCCGAAAAACTAAAGATTCCCCTCATACAAGCGCATAGTATTCCCTTTACACCTACCAAAAGCTTTCCCGGGGCGCTTTTCCCTCCAATGCCCTTGAAATTAGCCCTCGTGAACTCTCTATCGCACCATCTCACCCGCCAAATCATGTGGCAGAGTTCTCGCGGCGCCGATAAGGTTGTGCGGCAAGCGGTACTGGGTTTGCCGCCCGCTCCATTTTTTGGTCCCTATCGGTCTACAGCTTTTGAAAATATGCCCGTGCTTTATGGTTTTAGCCCATCGGTAATTCCGCAGCCAGCCGATTGGGATGCCGATAAAAAGATTACCGGATACTGGTTTTTAGAAGCCGAAGATACCTGGCGACCCTCCCCGGATTTGATTGATTTTCTAAATAGCGGGCCTGCACCCGTCTACATCGGATTTGGCAGCATGAGCAACCGAAACCCCGAAGAAACTGCCGAATTAATCATCCAGGCGGTGCATTTAAGCAAGCAACGGGCGATACTGCTTTCCGGCTGGAGTGGTTTACAAAGTCACGATTTGCCCGATTCAGTATTTTTACTCGATTCAGTTCCCCATGCGTGGCTCTTCCCACGCGTTGCAGCGGTGGTCCATCACGGCGGCGCTGGCACCACCGCCGCCGGACTGAGAGCCGGTGTTCCAACAATCATCGTTCCATTTTTCGGCGATCAGCCATTTTGGGGCGCGCGTGTAGCAGCGTTAGGTATTGGACCAAAACCAATTCCCCGTAAAGCGTTGACCTCTGAAAATCTCGCCCAAGCCCTTCAAGAGGCAGCCACCAATGATGCGATGCGACAGCGTGCAGCCAATCTGGGTTCAAGCATTCAGGCCGAAGATGGTGTAAACACCGCAGTGGAAATAATTCAACGCGTGAGGCTATGAAAAAGCTGCATAACCGGGGCTCAAGCTGACCTGCTGCGCCGTGGTGAACGCCGGGCCAATAGCTAATTCAGGCTCTTTTCAAGCAGCACTCGAAGCTAAAACGCGAGCAGTTTAGCCAACCAATAAACGCCTGGAACGATAGTTGGTCGAGTTTGAACCCGTATTACTGCTGTGGGATTGACGCTGGCGGAAACGGCCGTGCTGGTTGGCGCAGCTGATCGGGGATATTATACCCGCAGAGGTTCCCCATTATGACTGACCGAAACGACTGGCGACTCCAGGGTCAAGAAAAGTACCTGAAAGGAGTGTGGTGTGCTGTATTGGAAGAAATACACTCAGTACAGTGAAAAATGGGATCACGACCACTGCGCGTTCTGTGGAACAAAATTCAGCCCCGAAGGTTGCCCCGGTTCTCTGCGAGAGGGATATGCAACAGAAGACAACTACCGCTGGATATGTCCGACATGTTTTGAGGATTTCAAAGACACCTGCGAATGGAAGGTGTAGCGTTCATGGGAGGTTGACTTGCGGATTGCTGTTTTGGGGGCAACCGGCGCCGTTGGCCGCCACGTTGTCCAGTATGCCCTAGATGCAGACTACGAAGTTGTTGCCTATATCCGCAACGCATCCAAAATGACGGTGCATCACCCGGATTTGCTTGTCGTAGAAGGTTCTCTTTCCGATTTGGCAAGGCTGGAGAAAGCTCTGCATGACACGGTCGCTGTGGTGAGCGCCCTTGGCGTTTCCCATCGAACGCCGGATAAACAACCTTCCCAGCAGTTACCAGTTATTCTTGAGGCCATGCAGAAAGCTGGTGTCAGCCGCTACATTGGTCTCTCGTCAGGTGCAGCAGTTAATATGCCCGGTGATCGTAAGCCGTTAGCTGCCAAGATCATGGGGCACATCCTGAATACGTTTAGGCATACGGCCGTTGAAGACAAAAAGCGAGAGCTGGATACGCTGTGCCAACAATCCACCGTCACCTGGACTCTTGCTAGACCGACACGGCTTATCGGCGATACGCTCTCCCAGGGGTACAGAGCCACCGCACACCGCCCACGTCGCTTGTGGACATCGCGGGCCGATGTTGCCCATTTTCTGGTACAGCAGGTGAGCGACAATCAATGGGACAATCAGGCTCCATTTATCAGCTAGATGTGGTGGCAACCGTTTCTCAAAAACATCCACACAGCTGTAGATTAACACGCCCATGCTAGAAAAACCCAACCTCCGTGATGAATCCATCGTGGCCTGCGTGCAGGCAAACTATGAACTGTCTGTCCGGCAGATTGATTTTCTGCCGCTGGGCGCCGATGTGCACACGGCCGTTTACCGCCTCGCCACGCCCGGCGCGGTTTACTTCCTCAAGCTGCGCCGCGGCGCTTTCCACGACATTACCGTCACTCTGCCCAAATTCCTCAGTGATCACGGTATTTCTGAGGTTATCTCCCCGCTGCCGGCACGCAACGGCCGTCTCTGGGCGCAGTTGGACGACTTTAAGGTGATTCTGTACCCCTTTGTGGAAGGACAAAACGGCTACGAAACACCGCTGACCGCACAGCAGTGGATCGCTTTGGGCGCTGTGCTGCGGCGTGTGCACACGGCCGTTTTGCCGCCCGCTCTGCAAAGCCAGATCCGCCGGGAAATCTATTCGCCGCAGGGGCGCACGGCCGTCCGCCAATACCTGGCCCTGGCCGCACACGCCAACACCTTCCCCGACGCCATCGCCGACGAAGTGGCCGCCCTCCTGCGCGCCCAACACAGCCTCATCAGCGACCTCGTCGACCGCACCGACCGGCTGGCCGAGGCGCTGCAGGCTCAGCCGCCCACCTTCACGCTCTGCCACGCCGACCTACACGCCGGCAATGTTCACATCACCCCGGACGGCACGTTTTATCTGGTGGATTGGGATGATCCCATTCTGGCCCCCAAAGAGCACGACTTGATAGTTGCCGGCAGCGGGTTGATGGGCTCCTGGCGCTCGCCGGAGGCGGAAGAGGCCCTCTTCTACCAGGGGTACGGGGCCGTGCCGCTGAACAATCACGCCCTGGCTTATTACCGCTACGAGCGCATCATCCAGGACATTGCCGTCTACTGTGACGAGCTTTTGCTGTCCGCCGCCGGCGGCGCCGACCGTGCCCAATCGCTGCACTATCTGCAGTCAAACTTCCTGCCCCACAACACCATTGCCCTCGCCTACCAGGCCGACACAACCTCGCCCCCACCCGTGTGAGATTGCTGCGCGAATCGCCCGCCCGGCTCCTTGCCAATTGCTCCAAAGCAGACTATCGTTAGCGCTTATGATGCAGTGTCGATCCGGCTGTGGCGCGTGTTGTATCGCCATCTCCATTTCCTCTCCGCTGCCCGGTATGCCCGATGGCAAACCGGCCGGCGTGCGCTGTGTCAACCTGCTGCCAGACAACACCTGCCGGCTGCACGGGCAGCCCAACTATCCGCCCGTCTGTCGCAACCTGCGTCCCTCGGCCGAGATGTGCGGCAGCACCTTCCAGGAAGCGATGCTCTACCTCACCGAGCTGGAACTGCTCACGCGGCCATAACGGCGTCCTGTTGCCCTACGGCCGTAACGAACCATTCTCCCGGAACGTTCGGCAGGCCATCCGGCACGCTTCCTTTTCTCCGGGAGGCAAGGTGAGGCGTTCATGTCTATGTCTCCAGGCTTTGATCTTCAGGCTGCCCACCGCTTTTTTGCCGCCGACTGTTTTAACCGGGCGTGGGAATTAATCGACAAGCCACAACGCACGGCCGTTGAAGATGAAACCATGCTTCAGCTCAGCCTTGCTTCCCTATGGCACTGGCAGCAGCGCCCCGACTGCACGGATAAGAATCGCTCCATTTCCTACTGGCAGTTGGCCCGCGTCTACGTCCTGCTGGGCCAGCCCGCCAACGCCCGGCAGGCCGCCCAGCGCTGCCTGGACGTAACCAGACGGGGCGAGCTGGTCCCCTTTTACGTGGGCTACGCCTACGAGGCTCTGGCCCGGGCCGCCGCCCTGGACGGCAGCCGCGCCGAACGAGACATTTACCTTCAGCAAGCGCAGCAGGCTGCTGCCCAAATTTCCGGCGCCAAAGAGAAGCAGCAGTTGCTTGACGATCTGGCGACTATCTCATAAATTTCCACTACTTCACGCGGAGGCCTGTCATAGAAAAATGGTGACATCTGGCAGATGACAAGCGCCCATTTTGACAGTATCGTCGTGGGGAAATTGCAATCCATCCCAGGAGGCAGAATGGCCAAGAAAGTGTTCAACCAGAAGAAGAAAACGAAGAGCCGGACCAATCAAAACAAGGGCTACAGCAGCAAGAAAAACGCCAACAGCAAACAAGCAGCCAAGGAATCGTTCGGCGATAAAGTTCGCGGCTACTGGCAAAGAATGTTCAAGTAGGAAGTAGATAACCTCCATTGTAGGGACCGGCGGCCTGTTACGGCCGTCGGTCCTTTTTTATGGCACGGCCGTTTCAAACTCCCGCCCCTCCTGAGCACAAATTAACTGAATCACATTGCGCCCAGACATCGCCACGATGGGCACGCTGCCGCCCGGCTCCACCCACTGCCCGGCCATGTAAAAATTCTCCAGCTTAGGCAGCGTCTTGCCCATGCCCTTCACCATCATCATCATCGTTTTGTCGGTTAGCAGCCAGCCGCAGGTGGACCCCAGCCAGTTGCCGGTGTAACGCTCGTAGCTCAGCGGCGTGGCCACGTCTTTCACCTCCACGTCGCCGCGAATACCCGGATAGCGCGTCTCCAGAAAGTCCAGCAGGATGTCGGCTACCTGGAGTTGTTCGGTGTCGTACAGGCGACGGCCGTAAATGCGCTGCCAGTACCCATAGCTGCTTTCCAGCGTCAGGTGCATCACCGATTTGCCCGCCGGGGCCAGGCTGGGGTCGAAGCAGAAATGTTTCACGGCTACGGCCGTGCGCTCTTCGCCGGCAATCAGCAGCGGCTGATCCAGCAGGTACGTGGTCCAGTGCGGCTGCGCCGACAGGTCGCGGTTGACGCCCAGGGCCACCAGGATTTGTGAATGAATGGGCAAATGGCCGTCGTAGAGCTTGCGCAGTTTCGGCGTCACATACTGCTCGCCCAGCATGTCGAACAGCGTCCCCCGCCCATCGGCTGCCGAAATCACGTAATCGGCCCGGTGCACTTCGTCGTTGTAAAGGCGCACGCCCACGGCACGGCCGTTTTCCACCAGGATCTTCTCCACCTGCGCTTTATAAACGACCTCGCCCCCCAGATCCCGGTAGCGCCGCTCGATAGCCTGGGCAAAGGCCAGCGAACCACCCGCCGGAAAACCGGCGTTGCCCGTCGCCATGTACGCCAGAACCGACATACCTACCATCACCGGGATATCTTCCCAGCCAAACATTAACGAAAAAGCGCGGCACAGCAGCGGGTCTGCAAACTTTTGCGCAAACTCCCGCGCCGAAGTCATGCCCCACTTCGCCAGCGGCACGGCATAGGGCACAATTTTGCGATTAAACTCCAGCCAGTCGGCCGGGTCCATCAGTTTGCGCGGCTTTTTTTGCATTAGGGCCATGTCGAACTGCCGGAACTGCCGCACCCCCTCACAAAAACTCTCAATCAGCCCGGCGTCGGCCGGGGAGAGGGCTTTCATGTGGGCTTCCAGGCGGTCAGGATCGGCGTAGGCGGTAAAGGCACGGCCGTCTTCATCCACAATCGTCATAAACGACTCGTGGTTGATCATTTCCCGGCCCTGCACCGCCCCCAGTTCTTCCCATACCCGGTAAAACGGCTGCCCCGGCGCAGAACCAAAGAGGTAGTGGATGCAGCCGTCAATTGTGTATCCCTGCCGCTCCCAGGCCGTACATAACCCGCCGGGAATATCGTGCAGCTCAAAAATCTTGGAGCGGTACCCGTTCATTTGCGCATAACAGCCTGCCGCCAGCCCGGCCACACCCGCCCCAATGATAATGATCGTCTTTTCCATGTCGTCCACCTCCAATTCCAGTTGGATGTACCGGTGGTTGGTTTGCCCGTTTGTTTACCAACCAACAAACTCTCGTGTGCATTATCGTTGATTGGACAGCGGGGGGAAACGGCCGTTCATCATCCACATCCACGCCAATTGTCACGGACTCTATTTGGCAAGGTGGCCAGGTGACGCTCCTTCACCTTATCACCATGTACCCCTACACCCCCTCAAAAATGCGCTACAATCTCGCCCATGACCCTCTGGCCCTTTGCGCTCATCCTTCTTTCTACCTTCACCCACGCCTGGTGGAACTTTTTGGCCAAGCAGGCCGGCCAGAAGGACATTTTCCTGGGCCTCAGCAAATTCGCCGAGGTCGTTATCTTCGCCTTGCCTTTCACCTGGATGGTGGCACGCAATGGTTTTGCCGCTCCTGGCTATGAAACACGCGCCTGGCTCTACGTCGGTGTGGCGGCCTTGCTGATCTTTGCTTACTACATTTTCCTGGCCCAGGCTTACAAACGCGCCGATTTGTCCGTCGCTTATCCCATCGCCCGCTCCAGCGGCCTGTTCTTGCCCTTTCTGGCTTACATGTTCCTGGGCGAAACCATCGACGCGGTGGGGGCCACGGCCGTTGTCCTGGTCATGCTCGGCGTGCTGCTCATCCCCCTGCCCTCCTTCCAGCCCGCCGACCTGCGCCGCCTGCTAAGGCAGCTGCGGCAGCCGGGCGTTCTCTTTGCGCTGCTCACCGCGTTCACGGTCGCCAGCTACACGTTATGGGACAAAACGGCCGTGGCCCACATCAACCCGTTTGTCTACTACTACAGCTACACGGCCGTGTCCTGTCTCCTGTATCTTATCTTGCTGAGCCGCTTCCCCCGCTCCCAAATCCGCACAGAATGGCAGCAGCGCCGCCGCGCGATTGTGCTCGTCGCCCTGTTGGACGTGTTTACCTACGTCATCGTCCTGGCAGCCCTGAACGTCAGCAAAACCACCTACGCCGGTACCCTACGCCAGTTCAGTCTGGTTGTGGCCGTTTTCCTGGGCTGGCGCTTCCTGGCCGAACCGCTGCCGCCGCCCAAGCTCGCCGGCGTGGCCCTGCTCGGCGGCGGCGCAGCCCTCATTCTGCTCGCCCGCTAATCTCCCGCCGCCACCAACGCCTGCGCCAACTGCGGGTCAAGCACCAGCAGGGAGCCGCCGCCGGTATTGAGCAGCAGCTTGTCGCCCACGGCCGTTCCCCACGCTTCTCCCCAACCCCCGGCACGCGTTCCGCCGGTGAATATGTGGGTTAAAACGGCCGTTTCCTCATCCACGGTATAAATCTTCATCTCGCTGGCCGCGCCATTGGCGCTTTGCGCTGCCAGGTACACATCCTCGCCCGCCGCCAGCAGAGCCACCTCGCCCGCAATCACACCGGCAAAGGAACGTTCCCAACGCAGGGAGCCGTCCGGGTTCAGGGCCATAAGGCGGCGGCCGGCGGCGTTGGAATGGGCCAGCAGCAGGCCGCCGTCTGGCAGAGCCACGGCCGTATTTCCCCGCAGCGCCGCCGTCGGCAGCGGCAGCACCAGCTCCCACGCGCCATCAACCAGCCTATAAACGCCATCGGTTCCAATCAACCAGATGGCGCGGCCGGAGGCCACCGGGTAGCCGCTGAAATCAGCCAGTTTTTCTGGCGGATTGGCGCCGCTGACAGCCCACAGCGCGCCGTCGCTGCCGCCGGTGGAAAGGAGCAGGGTATCGTCGGTCACGGCCATGGCCAACGGCCGTGCTCCCACGTCAGCCGCCCACACGATCTGGCCATCGACCAGCCCCCACAGGCGCGTGCCCAACCCGGCCACCACACCGCCACCGGGCAGCGGCCACAACGCCAGCGCTCCGCTGACACCCAGGTCTAGCGTCCACGCGGGCTGGGCCTCCGGCCACAAAAAGGCCCGCACCTGCCCCTGGCGGTTGGCAGCCACGAGCCACTCGCCGGACAGGACGGCGCTGTTGACCGGCGCGCCATCCAGAACCAACGGCTGGAAACGGCCGTCGGCCAATCCTACAGAGGCAACCTGTTCCTCGACTCGCAGCAGGAACGTTTGCTCATCGGGCTGGCCCAGGGGAGTGATCCCGGATGGCAGGAACGGCCGTAACCACACGACGCCCGGCGCACCGGCCATACGCTCATTCCAGATGGTTTGCGAAGGCGGCAGCCACCCGGCGGTAGTCGGATCTTCCGGCCAGTAGCCTGGACCTGGCGCGTAGGGCATATGGGTACGAATTTCGAAGTGCAGGTGGGGGGAGGTACGCGGCTTGCCGATGTTGCCCACCGTCTGCCCGCGCTGCACGCACTCACCCGGCTGCAGGATCACTGAGGGGGGATCCAGGTGGCCATAAAAGGAGTAGAACGAACGGCCGTCGGCAAAAATGTGCTCAATGATGACCACGCCCTTGTCGCGGTTCCAGCCTTCCGGCTCGGCATACATCACACGGCCGTTGCCAATGCTGTATACCGGCTTGCCAAAACTCGACCCTTCCCCCGGCGCGCGCCAATCTTCCCCGGCATGATATTTGCCGTATCGGTCACGGAACACGCCAAAATCGCCCCCGCCCCGGCTGACGTTGAGCGCGTCCGGTGGATCGAGAGGAAAATCGAGAATATCCACAATGCCGCAGGAAGAAGCACGTTGTGGCGCGGGCAGATTGGCCAACTGGGCAGCGCGGGGATTGCCACGGACCGTCAGCGGAACGGCCGTGGCCGTCGGCGTCGGGCTGGGTGATGGGGTAACGGTGGGCGGGGGTGATGGCGTTATGCCTGGCGTAAGTGTGGGCGGGGGCGTAAGCGAGGGAACAGGCGTGAAGATGGCCGGCGGTAACAGCGTGGGCAGGTTGGCCGCTGCCGGAGCAGGCTGCCGGCAGGCAGTGGCCGTCGCCGCTGCCAGGAGAACGAGCAGAAAGAGGAAAACGGCCGTGTGTCTGATTGTGCGGGGTTGCAAGCATTACTCCTTCAAAGGTCGATGCCTGCTATTTTACGGTTGGCGCTGCCCCCCGGCTATCAGCGTTTACGGCTTTCTAAAGAAAAAGAGCGCACCACTTTCGCGGTGCGCTCTCTTTTTACCACTACGATTTGTCTACTTCGCCGATTCCTTTACGCATTGGAAGAAGAAGTTGTCGGCGCAGGATTTGTCGTATCCGGGGTTGTCGTGCTGTCCGGGGCTGTGGAGGGGGCGCAATCGCCGGGCGCAAATCCGCCGGGACCGCCGTGCCCACCATGCCCGCCGCGCGGCCCGCCGAAACCGTCCAGGCCAAAACCAGGGGTGTTAGCCAGCGCATCCGCCTGCTCCTGGGTAATGACACCATCGGCGACTGCCTGCTGCACGGCGGCGTCACGGGCGGTTTGCACGGCCGTCATCAGTTCCTCGTTGGTCAGACCTGAGGCGTCGATGAGGTCTTGCACGGTGTGGGCTTCTTTGGCTGCCTGGAATTCCTCAACAGTCACACCCAGCGCTTCGGCCATCACAGCGTCTTCATCTACGGCGTCGTGCAGCGCCTGGGCGGCATTCATCAAGTCGGCCTGTTCCTGGGTAATCAGCCCTTCATCGACCGCTTGCTGCAGGGCAGCGGCGTGGGCGGCTTCCTTGGCGGCCTGCAGTTCTTCGACGCTAATGCCTAACGCGTCGGCCAGAAAGGTGTCGTTGTCAGGACCATTCACATCATGGCCGCGGCCGCCGAAACCGAACTCTCCGCGAAAACCGGCCTCGCCATTCAGCAGGGCGTCAGCCTGTTCCTGGGTCAGCAAGCCATCAGCGACAGCCTGTTCGATGCGCGCCGTGCGGGCCGTGTCTTGGGCGGTTTGCAGCTCCTCCGTGGTGATGCCCAGGGCATCCGCCAGAAAGGCCTGGTTGTCCACGTCCAGCCCGCCGCGACCACCACGGCCGTCTAAGCCGGGGACTCCGTGGTACGGCCGTATCGGGGCCGTGCCATCCTGCGTGGTGTCGCCGGGCACAGCTTCCGGGGTAGCACCACCTTCGTCCGTTGTCTGGGCATAGACGGCGAACCCACCAAACACAATTGCCAGGGCGATGACGCCGCCTAACAGCATGTAAGCCAATTTTTTAACCATTATGTATCTCCTTGTACTGTGAACTCATGCGCCCCTGGGGGCGGAGGCTGTCCATCAGCCTCAAATTATCATGTTCTAAAGATACCCAAGAGTTATTCAGAAAAAGTTAAGAGCGGATTGAGATCTCATTTAGGTTGGCTTAGAGGCAGGTGAGACAGCGGCCCTTTCACCGCGGCAAAGCGGATCACGTGCAGAGACAACGGCCGTCAGTTATAATCTTGTGGGTTAGGCAATACGGCCGTTACCCGGCCAGCGCACGAAAACCACATCTCAAGGAAGGAAGGGGCAACATGGAGAATTTATTAGTGACCGTCATGGGAATTGGCCTGCTCTTTGCTATTCCGGCCGTTATCATCCTGTTTTTTCTTAACCGGGCTAACAGCGGTAAAAAAGCCACCTTTGACCAGTTTGTGATGCGAACCGAAGTCACCGACAAAGGCATTACCGTCCCGGCGTATTTGTTCAGCGGCGCACAAGAGGTTGAGGTTTTCCAGGGTCCGGCCGGGGTGCTGATAAAAATTGTCCAACCGAAAAAATAGACCTTCATCTTGCTACGGGACCTGAATATGACTGAAGAAACGACAAGTTCGAATTTTATTACCAACATTATCGACGAACACATGGCGAACGGCCGTTTTCACGGCCGTGTCCACACTCGCTTTCCCCCAGAACCAAACGGCTACCTGCACATTGGCCATGCCAAATCCATTTTGCTCAATTACGGCCTGGCCCGCGACTACAACGGCAAGTTCAACCTGCGCTTCGACGACACCAACCCGCTTAAAGAAGAACAGGAATTCATCGACTCCATCACCGAAGACGTACGCTGGCTGGGCGCGGATTGGGAAGACCGCCTCTTCTTCGCCTCCGACTACTTCGAGCAGCTTTACCAATGGGCCATTCAGCTCATCAAAGACGGCAAAGCGTACGTCGACGACCTGACGGCCGAAGAAATCCGCGAATACCGCGGCACCCTCACTGAGCCGGGCAAAAACAGCCCGTACCGCGACCGTGCCGTTGAAGAGAACCTGGACCTGTTCGCCCGCATGAAAAAAGGCGAATTCCCCGATGGCTCACGCGTGCTGCGCGCCAAAATCGACATGGCCTCGCCCAACATCAACTTCCGCGACCCGGTGATGTACCGCATCCTGCACGCCGAACACCCACGCACCGGCCATGAATGGTGCATCTACCCCATGTACGACTGGGCCCACGGCCAGTCCGATTCCATCGAAGGCATCACCCACTCCATCTGCACGCTGGAATTTGAGGACCACCGCCCGCTATACGAGTGGTTTGTGGAAAACCTGGGCATCTATGCGCCGCAGCAGATCGAATTTGCCCGCCTGAACCTGACCTACACGGTGATGAGCAAGCGCAAGCTGCGCCGGTTGGTGGAAGAAAAGTATGTCGATGGCTGGGACGACCCGCGTATGCCGACCATTCGCGGCCTGCGCCGCCGCGGTTATACGCCGGAGACCATGCAAAAATTTGCGGAGTTGATTGGCGTGGCCAAAGCCAACAGCACCGTGGAAATCGAGCTGTTGGAGCACGTGCTGCGCGACGATTTGAACCAGTTTGCCCCGCGGGCGATGGCGGTGATACGGCCGTTAAAACTCATCATCGACAACTACCCGGAAAACATGGTCGAAGAGTTCGAGGTACCCACCCACCCACAAGACAAAGACAACACCGAAACCCGCGTCGTGCCCTTCTCGCGCGAGATTTACATCGAACAAGAAGATTTTCTGGAAAACCCGCCCAAAAACTTCTTTCGCCTGGGTCCAGGCCGCGAAGTGCGCCTGCTGGGGGCCTATCTGGTCACCTGCGACTCGGCAGAGAAGGATGCCGAGGGCAATATTACTGCGCTGCACTGCACGTATGATCCCGAATCGCGCGGCGGCAATCCGAGCGACGGCCGTAAAGTTAAAGGCACCATCCACTGGGTCTCCGCTCCCCACGCCGTCAGCGCCGAACTGCGCCTCTACGACCGCCTCTTCACCGATCCTTTCCCCGACAACACACCTGAAGGCGTCGATTTCACGGCCAACCTGAACCCCGATTCGCTGGAAGTACTGACCGGCTGTAAGCTGGAACCCAATCTGGCCGAGGCCCAAGTCGGCGACCGCTTCCAATTTATGCGCCAGGGTTACTTCGTCGTCGATAAAGACAGCACCTCGGACACCATCATTTTCAACCGCACCGTCGGCCTGCGTGACACCTGGGCAAAGGTGAAGAATAGTTGATAGTTGGTAGTTGATAGTGGTTAGCGAGGCGCTTTCCGCTATCAACTACCATCTCCCCACTAACAACTACCCATGAAACGCTTTATCCTCGTCGCCGGCAACATTGGGGCTGGCAAAACTTCCCTTACTGAGCGCATTGGCGCGCGGTTAGGCTGGCGCACCGGCTACGAATCGGTGATGGACAACCCTTACCTGCCCGACTTTTACGGCGATATGGGGCGCTGGTCGTTTCATCTACAGATTTTTTTCCTGGGCCACCGCGCACGGCAGCACATAGAACTGTTCGAGCGGCCAGAATCGGCTATCGCCGACCGCAGCATTTATGAGGACGCCTACATCTTCGCCCGCGCCCTGCACCACATGGGCAACCTCAACGAGCGGGATTATCAGGCCTACCGCCAGGTATACGAGTTGGTCGTTGCCGGTCTACCAGCGCCAAGCCTGCTGCTTTACCTGCAATGCCCGGTTCCGGTGCTGATGGAACGCATCCACAGCCGCGGCCGGGAGATGGAGAGCGGCATCACCGCCGATTATCTGCAGCTGCTGGAGAGCTTCTACGACGAGTGGCTGGGCACCTTTGATCTTTGTCCAGTGCTGACAATCCCCACGGCTGACCTCAACTTTGTGCAAAAACCGCGCCATCTAGACATCGTGGTGCAGCGTATCCAGGATAAACTGGCCGGCAGGGAGTCGGTGATTTTTCCTGAGAACGGCCGTTAATCCCCCTACTCCTTCCTATGCCTACTTCTCCCCTTCTTTTGCAGCAGCGCCTGGACGATATTGGCCGGTCACTGGCGCGCAGTGGCGAGGGCCTGGCGTTACTGGGGCTCGGCTCCGCCGGCGCAGACCTGGCGCGCATGGATGCTTATTCCGATCTAGATTTTTTTGCTATCGTGCAGCCGGGCTGCAAAGCCCGCTTCTTGCACGATCTAAGCTGGCTATCCGAAATCGCTCCAATCGCCTACGCCTTCCAGAACACCGGCGACGGCTACAAGCTGCTGTTTGCCGACGGCATTTTTTGCGAGTACGCCATCTTCGAGCCGGCAGAACTGGCGCAGGTCAGTTTTACGGCCGTGCGCGTTATCTGGCAGGCGGCTGAGTTTGATGAAGGGTTATTGGAAGTGGGAAAACGGCCGTCTTCCCTCCACTCGGACCCGGCCACCACGGAGTGGCTTCTCGGTGAGATCTTGACCAACCTTTACGTAGGGCTAGGCCGCTTCCATCGCGGCGAAAAATTATCGGCCATGCGTTTCATCCAGGGTTACGCCGTCGACCGGCTGCTCGAACTGGCTCCCCAACTGGAAGCCGAACACCCGGCGTTGCCCGATCCCTTTGTCGCGGATAGAAGAGCAGAGCAACGCTTTCCCCAACTGGCCGGGAGGCTTCCAGCCTTTCTGCCCGGCTACAAACACAGCCCAGCTGCAGCCCGTGCCATCCTCGATTTTTTGGCACAGCATTTCGCCGTCAACGCGGCCATCGCTGCCGAAATTGCGGCCCTCTGCGCCCTGCCGGACGCCGAAAAAAACGAAGTCCCATAACTTCACATTTTCGTTAAGAGATCTTGCACCTGCCTATTGAGTGTGCTAGTATCCGTCTATCCCTGCGATGTGCGTGATGGGCCTCTAAGTTGAGCCAACGCCACTTGATAGGGAATCGGACAATACGTAGAGGGGATGTAGTAGCCTAGCGGCCAGGCAGAGTCCTCGCGAAAACGTTCCCACCTGCTTAGGCAGGTTCAAGCATCTGAGGTTCACACGGCATGGCGGGGTGTCCCTTTCTCTTCGAGAAGGGGGCAGACTACTCTTCATAGAGAATAAGTTTAAGCCCCTGATATAAATCAGGGGTTTTTGTTTATACCGATCTCACAAAAAGGGACATTGAATTAGCTTATGGTTCGTGAGCGCATCGCTGACGACATTTATGTCTTTACAAGCAAACAATACGCCCAGGTGACAGCAGGCGCCGTCATAACAAAAGAAGGGGTCGTACTGATTGACACGTTGTACTATCCGGAAGAAACACTGGCTATCCGCGAATTTTTGGAGGAACGCCTGGGCTATCCGGTGAAATACGTGATTAACACCCATTACCACGCGGATCACTCGCAAGGCACATACTTGTTTCCCCACGCGCAGGTGGTCAGCCATCGCCTGTGCCGCGAACTGCTGGACACCGTGGGGCGCGAAGGTTTAGAAGACGCTAAAACCCAACTGCCAGATCTGGCGGAGGTGGAAATTATCCTGCCGGACCTGGTGTTTGAAGACGGCGTTATGAACTTGTACGTAGGGGGCAAGACTATCGCGCTGTACCATCTGCCTGGGCACAGCCCGGATTTAACGGCCGTGCACGTCACCAACGACAACATCCTGTTTGCCGCCGACAACGCCATGCCCGTGCCTACTTTTTTTGATGGCAGTCACGCCGACCTGGTCAATTCTTTGCATGCCATCCTGGCCTTGGAGCCGGATACCGTGGTGCGCGGCCACGGCGAGGTGATTTTGCGCGGCGAAGTGCAGGCGGTTGTGGAAGATGATCTGGCTTATCTGGCGGCGGTGAAAACGGCCGTTACCCGCATCCTGGAACGCGGCCAATCACCCGATGCCCTAGATCAAATCGACATCGAAGCCTGTGGCAAATCGCGCATACCGTTGAACGGTCTGGTCGTCGATTTACACCGCGCCAACCTGGCCCGCCTCTACGACGAATTAGCCGAACGCAGTTCAGCCCCCCAATAACGTTAGCTTTCCCGGCAAAACTTCATAAATGATACTCTCAGCCGCCTCGCTGAGAATTTCGCCATCCGAGTGGATCGGCGTGCCCGGCTGGCTGCGAATCTCTAATCGCCGCGTAGCGCCGGACATGACTTTGGGATGGTCGAGATGGGTTCCCCGCATCAACCGCACCAACATATTTAGAAACGTCCCCTTCGACACTTCCGGGGCCAGCACATAGTTCAGCAGGCCATCGGTAAATTCTGCCCCGGGCGACATCATGAACCCGCCAGTGCGGGGCCCATTGCACACCGATAACAGAAAGGTGGGGCCTTCATAGCCGCCGCCATCCCAGCTGATGTGCATCTGCCACGCTTTGAGCTTGACGATACCCCGTACCAGGGCCACCAGATAGCGCATCTCGCCGCTGATGCGGGTGATTTTGATGTGCTCCAGCGTGACCATAGGTTCCATCGCCAGGGCGCTGTTGTTGTCAAAGTAGTGGACACGGCCGTCTACCACAATGCGTCCCACGTCAATCTGGCGGGTTTGCCCGGTGGCCATGTAACGGGCCGCCATATCCAGGTCGGCAGGGAAACCGAGCATTTTGGCAAAATCATTGGCCGATCCGATGGGGAAAATGCCCAGCGGCAGCGTGGTCTCGCCTTCCACAGCAGCCAGCAGAAGGCCATTCGCCACTTCACTGATGGTACCGTCACCACCGGCGGCGATAACCCCCTGATAATCCTCGGAAACGGCCGTGCGCGCCACCTCGATAGCTTCTCCCGGTCTCTGGGTCACGTGCACGTCAAAGACCAGACCGGCGGACCGACAGGCAGCAGTAACGGCCGTTTGCCGCTCCTGCGCTCCCCACCGATTGGCATAAGGGTTCAAAATGACTTTCACCCGCATCATGCCCTCCTCTTACCGGTTTTGCAAACTTTCCCGAATCAACCCCGGCTTGTTGGTGATCAGACCGTTCACACCCAAAGCGGCCAACCGCCGGGCCGCGGCGGGATCATCCACCGTCCAGACGTTTACCTGATAGCCGCGTTTTTTGGCCCAGGCCATGTAAGCAGCATCCACCAATGCCTGGTTGGGATGGTCGGCTTCACCATCCGCCAGTAAGTAGCCGTACTTCAGCCAGCCCTTATCGCGAATCAGCGCGAGGGGCACGTGCGGCGGCAAACAGCGGCGCAGGCGCCGCAGCGCCAGGGGGTTAAAAGAAGAAACCAGGACGTATTCTTCAAGGTGGTGGGATTGGATGCAGTCGGCAACGGCCGTTTCCGTCCCTCGGGCGCGCCAGCCAAAATCCTTCACTTCAATGTTATACAAAAGCTGCGGACCAAACGCCTCCAACACTTCATCCAGCGTGGGCATTTGCTCGCCCTCTGCCAATTCCAGGCTTTGCAGCTTGGCCAGAGACAAATCCGCCACTGCGCCGCTGCCCGACGTCATACGGTCCACACGGGCGTCATGGATCACCACCAACGCACCATCAGCCGCTAACTGCACATCCAGCTCAACCCCATCCGCGCCTTGCGCCAGCGCCAGCTCAAAAGCCGCAATTGTATTCTCCGGCGCCTCGGCGCTGGCCCCCCGGTGACCAATCACCAGCGGGCTGGAAAGAGCGTGCCAGTTTGTCATGTCCTAAAGATTGACAAAATAAGCGTCTGCGGCCTGGTCGATCATTTCTTTGGTCAACTGCGGCTCGACGCCCAAATAATCGGCAATGTCTTTGAGTTGATCCAGGATGTCTCGTGGGTGGCTGGCGCGCATTTTCTGATTGCGCTTGATGTAATACTCTTGCAGTAGATAACGCACGATTTGTTCGTTGTAGCGCACGTTGCGTACCTGGCACGCTCGTTTAAAGATTTCCCGGTAGCCTTCATAGGAGGGAGAAGTAATCTCAATTTTGTGGCGGATGCGGCGCAAAAATGCTTCGTCAACCAGATCACGAGGCGGCAAATTGGTCGAAAACACAATCAGCACAGCAAACGGCACTTCAATCTTCCGGCCCGTATGCAGCGACAAAAAGTCGATATTTTTCTCCATCGGCACAATCCAGCGATTGAGCAAGTCACGTGGCCGAACTTGCTGGCGGCCAAAATCGTCAATCAGGAACATGCCGCCGTTAGCCTTCATCTGGAAAGGCGCTTCGTAGTATTTGTTGATGGTATCGTACTTTAGCTCCAGCCCGTCCAGGGTTAGTTCGCCGCCTACCATAATGGCCGGGCGATGAATGCGCACCCAGCGCGCGTCCAGTTTGCGCCCGCTCAACGAGCTGGTATTGCCTAAATCCGGCGTTTCTTCCACCAACTCGTGGTTGATTTCATCATAAACTTTGATGATCTGGCCATCTACTTCCACCGCATAGGGGATGTACATATCCTCTTTCAAAATCATTTTGCCAATGGCTTCGGCTATGGTCGTTTTGCCATTTCCCGGCGGCCCATACAAGAACATGGATTTGCCGGAATTAGCGGCCGGACCGATTTTAGCAAACACAGACTCTTCCAGAACCAGGTGAGCAAGAGCCTTTTTCATGGTGATGGGATTGATGGACAGGCGACGGCCGCGCTGCTGTTTGATGGCCTCGATGTAATCTTCCCACGGCACAGGCGCCGGGCCGACATAGGTTGTGCGCTCCATCAGTTCACGAGTGCGGGCCATCCCCTTGGTCGTGATGACATATTCGTAGGAAGCCGGGCCAAGGCTGCCTGCGCCTTTAATCTCGCACATTTGCTCGCGCTTTAAGAAGTCCAGCGCGTGGCTCACGACCCCTTGAAAGGGCAAGTGCATGGTTTCGGCAACGGCGCGGCCGGTTAGTTGGCCGCGTAAGTACAAAACCTTTAGTGCCATATCCTGGACAAAGGCCGATGAAAGCCCAGTATCTTCTAACGTGTGGATGACCCCTGGTTCCCAGTCGAGATTTGAAATTATTGTTTGTGGATCATTACCCATGTACCAACTCCTGTGGACCGACGTGACACTTATGAATTATACAAGATTCAGTCTGGAATCAGGAAATTTCGTGAATTTGAATGAGGTTTGTTTGTCCCTTAGCCCCGAAGGGTACCCCGGCGGTGATGACGACAGTATCGCCGCTTTCCAGGCCAAACGGCCGTAACACAGCAATCGTTTGCTCTATCAAATCATCCGTATCTTCTACGTCGTCAACGCGCCAGCAGTTGACGCCCCACACCAACGCCAGCTGCCGCTGTGTAGCCGGAGAGGGAGACACAGCCATGATGGAAATGGGCGGCCGGTGGCGCGCAATTTGTGTAGCCGTATAACCCGACATCGTCGAGCAAACGATGGCCCGCGCCTGGATCTGCTCCGCTATCTCGCAGCTGGCAGTGCTAATAGCCCGTGTTACACTGGTTTTTGCCGTCCGCTGACGGCGCACGCGCCACTCGTTGTACGGAAACTCTTTTTCGGTGATTTCACCAATTTGCTTCATCATCAACACAGCTTCGACTGGAAACTGGCCAGTCGCTGTCTCGCCAGACAGCATCACGGCATCCGTGCCGTCCAGGATAGCGTTAGCCACATCGCTGGCTTCCGCCCGTGTTGGCCGGGGATGTTCAATCATTGATTGCAGCATCTGCGTGGCAGTGATCACCGGCTTGCCCACGTCGTTGCAGCAGCGAATGATTTGTTTTTGCAGCATGGGCACCTCCTGCGGCGGTACCTCGATACCCAAATCGCCGCGGGCGACCATCATGCCATCGGCTGCATCCCGGATGGCTTCCAGGTCTGCAATGGCTTCAACTTTCTCGATTTTGGCGATGATGGGTATCTGTGCGCCATAGGTGCCCATCAGGGAACGCAGTTCTTCCACATCTTGCGCCGAGCGCACGAAGGAGAGGGCCACGTAATCGAGCATCAACTCGCAAATCAGGGCTAGATCTTCTTTATCTTTGTCGGTGATGCTGGAGATGGGCAAATCGGTGCCGGGAGCATTAACGCCTTTACGCGATTCCAGCAGTCCGGCGACAGTGACTGTACAGCGCAAGGTGTCGCTTTTCTTTTCGACGACGACCAACTCAATTTCGCCATCGCCGATTACCAGTCGCCCACCGGGCTGAATGGCTTCGATCAAGTCCGGATGCGGCAGATGGATCATGGCCGGCTGGCCGCGATGGGGCGTGAGAACAACTTCATCACCGAGAGACAGTTCGATGCCGCCTGCTTTGACGTGCCCCAAACGCAACTTAGGGCCTTGTAAATCGCCCAGGATGGCCAAAACCTTGCCTTCGGCCTCGGCGACCTGGCGCAGCATCTTGACTGTTCGTCTGTGAGAGGCGTGGTCGCCATGGGAAAAGTTTACACGGGCCACCGTCATACCGGCGACCAGCATCTGGCGGATCGTTTCTGGATTGCTGCTGGCGGGGCCAATGGTTGCCACGATTTTTGTTCTAGACATAGTAAACCTTACTCTGGAAGGTGTTACCAGCCGTGCGCTGGCTGCCAATCATGTTATCACAAACGGCGAGTTGTTGGTTGCCTCTCATTTTACCAAAGAAAACAGGGCGTTGTGGATAACGCCCTGTGGAATTTGCGATAGTTTTGGGTGGTATTCCTTGGGAAGTACGACCGTTACTCTGCTGCTTCGCCTACCGGTCGTAAAGTAATCTGAATTTCATCATCATCCAGTTTGCGCGCAGTGACCTGGATCTGGTCTTGTGCCGCAAAGTTTTCCTCCAGCCACTCGTGCAGCGGCGGGCTGAGCACCAGGCGCGCCCGGTCGTTGGGCAGCAACCGCCAGACCGAACAATCCTTGTCGTAGATGCCTTCATAGTAGACCGTGACCTGACGCGTTTCGGTACGAGAATTGATCTGGAAGAAGGGCCAATGTTTTGGCGTGAGGTTAACAAAACCCTGGCGCAAATGAAGGGGTTTTAGTTCGGCCACGTAGCTGAACATTTCTGCGGAATCGGGTTCGGTCTCATCGATCTCGACGGCCGTTTCAACGGCCGTGCGCGCTCGTCCCTTCGGTTTCGACTTCTTGCGCGCTGTCTTGCCTGTCAGAAAATCCACTATGGGCATCAACAAGGCAACCTGTTCACCCATCACCTGCGTAATAGCCATCCCCATCGCCGCAACGCGCTCGGAATCAAACCGGCGGCTAAAATAAAACGGCACCAGCCAACGATCGTCAGCGTTCAGATAAGCAGCTTTGCTCATAACCGCCACCGACGTGGCCTCATCCAGCGCCGCCACGCTGTCTTTGAACAAATCCTGGTAATGTGTCGTCTCGCCAGAATCCTCGTCAATCTGCATTTGCTGAACGCGCAGAGACCACTCAGGTCCAGGCTCTGTAAGCAGTCGATGGCATAATACTGGCTCTTTTTCCGCCTGCCGGTAAATTTTATTTAGAACCGCTTCATTGGTGATGGTTAGCTGCAGCTCCAAACTCATTGGGCGGGCGAAGAAAGAAATGTACACATCTTCACCTACCGTCTCGGAAGCCGCCAGATAAACCGACTGATTTTCATTGCTTAACCCATGGTAGGGAAACTTTTCCTGTATGCTGCGCGGCAGCCCCCGGTGTAGTTCCTGAGCAAACAGTTCTAACTGTGACAGTGCATACTTGATGGCCGTTTCTTCGCCCGCCCAGCCAAACGCTGTGAATACAGGCATCGTGAGGCCTGAGAATTGTGATGTCGATTGCATGTTTTTTTAACCTTACTGGGACAGATTTAATAACTACTAGAATGTGCCAGATATTTGCTGGCATCAAGGAAGGAGACTGCCAAGGCCCAGCCTGACAGATCCTTAATGCTTACCAATCGTACTTGTCTGTAAACGTCACTCACAAGGCTGTGTCGTTCATCCGCGATTCAATGACAAAGGGGGTAAAAAGTTGAGGTTATACCGCCTGTTATTTACTATTAATAACCAACCTTCCCCAAAAGTCAACCTTGTGCTAGAATATACCTAAGTTGTTAATGTGCTGAGAAAACGGTCGACAGGTCCTTGGCGGGTACGAGCGACCGTTTTCGCTTTTTTATTGCTTTTTCGCTCGCTTTACTGCCCGCAAGGTCGCTGGGGGATGCGCGAGAAAATCGTCTAACACAGAACGAGTCACCACATAATCTCGGCCAATCTTTCTTGATTCCAAACGTCCATCACTAATCCAGCGCTGGATGGTACGAAGGTCAAGACCTGTTTTCTCGGCAATTTCTTTTGTGGTTAGTAATTCTTCCGTCATTATCGTTCTTTTGTCGTCTTAGTGCCAAAAGTATATTGGCGATTACGTTGCTGTCAATAGAGGGCTACCACACACATCATATTAAACCATAACTTCAAACCTAACAATAGTGGCAATCTTGCCTCGCAGACTTGCCATTCTGCCACTATTCAGAACCAAGAAGTGCATTTACAATCGTGAGGGTGCTTGTTTTTTCCCCCCTCCTCAAGGATTGCGATTACTTGCTAAGGTCCTCCCCACCACACTTGGCCCTGCTAAATCAGCAGGGCCTTTTTTTATCCTCTTTCATCGCATTTCGCCAGTAAGATAAAGAAAAACCATCTTTCGAACTGGTGCTAATTACCAGAACTCTTGCTTATCTTTGGCAAAAAAAGTCACCATCGAAGTGCCTTTTTTTGTGTGCCTTGCCCTGGCACGGTGGCCGGTGGTGATACGCGCACCCTGGTAACGCACACAAATCAATACTTAATCACACGGTCACAAGATGGCCTAACGGCCACAACTTGTTGATTTGCGTCCTAGAAAGACGCAAACCCGTCCTCTCGCCAGCCAGGTCCGGCGAGAGGACGGAGGCTGCACTCATTTTCCCGGCTTGTCGGTCTCGGGCGGTGAAGTTCCTCAGTCTGGAGCGTTTACCTGACTTGCCCGGCGCTTGGAGATGCTCCGTGCCTTCTTTTATCACTTCCTTCGGCACCTGATCTTCGTGCGCAGTGTTTCCACGCTGTTGGCTTTATTCTCGCCTGCGTTGTGCGAGTGGCTTCCTCGTCTGCTTTTTTTGTCAGTGTTCTGCCTAAAGGTTGCCACAGGTGGGTACTCTATCAAGGGTACTCCAAAATTGGTGGTGATCTGGCTGGCGCCGTTTCTCTCACACACCACCAATTTTGGAGCCTCCCCCTTGACAGAGTCTCCCCCACCTGTGGCAAGTCTCCGACCAGAACACTAACAAAAGCAGACGGGAAGCACCGCACCGCAGGCGAGAAGCCAACAGGCAGGTGGAAACACGAAGATCAGGGCAGAATCCAGTGATAAGAAGGCCCTACGACATCTCTTCAAGCGCGGGCAAGGTAAACGCTCCAGAGGAACTTCCCGCCGAGCCATAGATCGACAAGCCGGAAAGGAGAGCAGCCTTTTTGGGTTGGAGACAAAAACAGGGGAAAGACATCGGGAATTTGGAGTTAAGACAATCCCCCCTGCAAAGCTGGATGAAAGCGTATCTAAAAGCGAAAAGAGCCGGACCGGAGAGGCGAGGCGCGAAAGTAGCTCTTGTAAGAGTGGGCATACGCAGGTACCAGCATGACTTAACTATAGGGGCAAAAAAAGAGAATCGGCGCGATTCTCTAATCTAAAACAGTACACCGGTCAGCAGGACTCGCAAATCACGCTGACCGGTGTATCTCCGCACTGCCAAGGAGGGCAATACAGTGAACATTGTAACACAGAACGGTTTTCAGGCCGAAGCATTTACGGTTGAATACGAAGATTTTGCAGACCTGGCAAATATCGAGCCGCTGCAAAAGCCGGTGAGCTATGAAGTCGTTCGTGGTCACTACAAAACTATGACCGTGCGCGAACGTGTTGCCCACAACCGTCGCACTGAAGAAGCGAAACATCAGGCTTACTGCAACCGTCTGGCTTCGAAAGGCCAGAAGATGCTGGCGCAGGCCGTGAAAGAGGCCGCCCAGCCTAAACAGCTCAGTCTGTTCTAAATCAAAGGAGATTCAAATCATGAAAACCAAAGAACAACTCGCCGAACTGTTTGCCCTGCTCATCGTGCTGATCGGCTACTGCAAAGCCACCGAATGGGCACATACCTTCTTTGGAAGCTCCCGCAAGGTTGACAGCGTGAAATACCTGGTCAGCACCGGCAGCCTGGACATGGCCGCCGCGCTGCATCTGCACAATGCGTTTTCCGGCCTAACGGCCGTGGACGTGAATGACTTATTGTCGCTAGCAGGTTGGGATTAAGGAGAAAACGATTGGGGAACATGGCTGTCACTCTCACATGCCGCCACGTTCCCCAAAAGGAAATTAATCATGAACAGTATAACCAAAATCACCCCGTTTGACGACCTCGGTGGGATGGAATACCCGTTCCTGACCCAATTCACTGACTGGACTATTTTCACCTATCCGCTGGCTGCAGCGCCAGCGGCCGCAGAGCAAACGCTCCGCTGGGTGAAGGATGACAAGGTGAGCGACCTGCACATTGCCGGCGTCAGCCCGGCGCAGTTCTTCGCAGCCACCGGTCTCAAGCTAGACGTTTCCCGGAAAGGCCCGTTTGTCCTCAGCAAACGGATCAGCCGCATCATGCGGCCTTATCGTTTCTGGGAGTTTCGCCGGCCAGAGCAGGTTAACATCCGGTTCGATGAAACGATTGACGAGGCCAGCTGGGACGGTTGCGCCCTGATCAGCCGCAGCTACCTGCGCGGCCTGGCGCTCCGGTACATCGTCAACCACGCTCATCAACCTGAATATCAGGTGCTGCATCACAGCCGGGAATTGGAAACTTGCCAGCGTTGGGAGATTACCATCCTGCACGAGGGCGGGCAGGAAAAAGCCCATGCCCTCGTCGTCGATGATATCGACGTTGATTTTGTCATCCCGGCCGGCGCCACTAAGAAAGAACTGGCGCTCGACGGCCGTATCTTCGTTGGTCTCCAACCGATTCACAGCCACGACCACATGCGCCTGGACGTGCAGAGCCTGATCAACCTTTCCCCATTCTTCTCTGTCGAGAAGCTCCTGGTTTGGATGGCCCAGGAGGCCGAGTTGTTCCTCGACCGCATCAAAACCGGGCAGCTGGACGTGTTGCTTAGTCGCATCGAGAACATCCAGGCTGAGGAGCAGATGCACCAACTCCAGAATTGGTACATCGGCGAGTACGTGGCCAGTGGTGGCAAGCTGATGTGGTTCTCGGCCGCAGTGAAAGCAATGGGCCGGCAGTTCCTGCGCCGGCTCAATCACGGTAAAGAAAACTTCCGGTTCCCAATTCCTGGCGGGCGGCTTTATATTTTCCCGGCCAGCGTTGGCCGGCGCGATGTGCCCAAAGGTCACATCGAGATTGACGCTCAGACGGCAACCGCCTGGGTCAATCAGGAAGATTGGAACAGTTACATTGTGCAGGTGTTGGGTGGGGCAGATGGCGATGACGCGCTTTGGATTCACCAATTCACCGATTACGATGGTCAGAAGAAGGTACTGGCCTGGCGCAGCCCCAACCAGTTAGGGGAGTACGTTCTTCTTACACCTACCCGTAATTGCTATACGATACCGTGGCAGATCAGCAGCACGGCCATCACCTGGCCGCGCATGGACAGCCGCAAGCTGCCGGCGCGGATCGACCAACAAGGCTACACCTACGGAGAGCTAAAGCCGTTCCCGCAGTTTT
This sequence comes from Ardenticatenaceae bacterium, assembly GCA_020634395.1. GTDB lineage: Bacteria > Chloroflexota > Anaerolineae > Promineifilales > Promineifilaceae > Leptovillus. Next base: position 91,777 of record JACKBU010000022.1, read on the forward strand.
ACGCGGAAACATACAGCATCGAAGCGATGCAGCCCGCGATCAGCAATGCCCTCGCCAATGGGGGGATGCTCGGCGCGTATTGCAATGCGTTGATGGTTCTCAAAGCCACCTACGGATTTGTCCCGATGGAGCTGCCGGCGCGGTTGGAAGACGTGATCGACGGTTCCGTCAAAGCCCCGGTGGACCTGCAACCGGTTCGGGATTGGATCACCTTCATCATGCAAGAATTGGTCGCTGACCAATACGCGGCGCTGCCCGAGGCGCTGCTGCCGCGCATTGCGCCGGCGCTGGATGAGGACACCTTGCGCGCCGTCCAGATCGATCCGTGTCACTGGTTCACCACGTTGATGACCAAAGCCCAGGAACAGATTGACATCTACCTGGTGGAACTGGACAACCTGGCCAGCGTAACCGAAACGCCGTTGGACATCTTTCAGCATGGCCTGGCCTGGCAAGAACAGGGCCAGGCGCTGGTTGCGCTTTATCAGCGCACGCTGCGGAGCAGCGGCCCGGATGCGGCCAGCGAGGCCGCACTCGACCATGTTGTCGCCGGCTACCAGGTCGAGAAGCTGCTGGGTGCAGCAGCCTACATCTACAGCAACGGACTAAGCGACGCGCTCTTATGGCAGCCTGACCCGAAAGTGGCAGGCGGCGCAGCGGGGCCGCGCCGGCCGGGCCTGGCCCGGCTCTTCCTCCATGCGCTGCGGCACGGTGGCATCGTGGGTGAACCGATTTGGATCGAGGGCGTTGGCGCTGTCCGTCACTTTGACGAGAAACCCACTGGTGTGCCGGTTCGCCTGAATGCGGTTTGGTTTAACTGGCTGCGCGTCCGAGAAGGGGAGTACGCTCAGATGAGCAACGTACCGAAGACGGTACGTGATACCGCCAAACGCACCATCGCTGACAAAGCCGGCTGCTTCGTCGGTCTGACCATCTCCACGGAGATTACCGACGATGGGCACATTGTCGCTCGTGGACCCAGCGGTCACACGCTGGCCTACGTCCAGTCGGGCCAGGAGGCCCGCGTCCTCCGTGACAGTCGTTGGGTAATCAACCACGCCCACGCCAAAGACGGCAACCTCTACACCGTTCTGTCCCGCGCTTAAGTACATTTGGTGGCAGGTTCAGACATGGCCACAGCTGAGCCTGCCACTATTTGCTATGCCTGGTTGCCGTTAAAGTTGAACAGGGGCCTAACGGCCCTGACGAAGCGAAATACTATTTTTGTGTCACATATCAAGCCTAAAGGAGACTTACATCATGTTTCAGAAAATCACTATCGTTGGCAATCTCGGGCGCGATCCGGAAATGCGTTACATGCCTGATGGCACAGCCGTTACTTCTCTCAATGTGGCCACCAGCCGCAAGTACACCAACCGGGAAGGGCAAACCGTTGAGGAAACCACCTGGTTCAAAGTCAGCACCTGGAACAAGGTGGCCGAAAACTGCAACCAATACCTGAGTAAAGGTCGCCGCGTTCTGGTCGAGGGTACACTGACCCCTGACCCCATGACCGGCGGCCCGCGCATCTGGACACGCCAGGATGGCACCTGTGGCGCATCCTTCGAGATCCGCGCCACGGAAGTGCGCTTCCTGGGCGGCTCGAATGATGGGAATGGAAACGGTCACAATGTCGCGCCTAGCCCTGTAGAGGAGGATAGCGACATTCCCTTTTAAAACAATCTGGTAATCCCGGGCTGAGGCGTTTGCCTCGGCCCTTTTTTTTGAGGTGCAATCAGTAGGGGGAAGTCTCCCCCTGACTGCGGTCTCACTCGATGCAAATGGGGCCCCAACCCCATTTGCTTCGGGTACGCCCTCCGTCACCCCCTCACGCGGTCGTTCCCCCCGCAACCCCCCACAACCCAATGTAATACGCTCCTTCAGCTTGTGCGCCGGCACGCCGTTGTTGCCAATTGGCAACAAAGTAAATCCACTGACAGCAGGCTTAACAGCCTGCACTTGGTGAATTTACTAATCCCATTACCCAAGGAGGTACATATGCAGCAATCACTCGTTGATCTCCAGGCATACGACACGCGGCGATTAAAGCATCGCCGCCTCATCAAAGAAATGCCTGTTGACGAACAACCTTACAGCCGCATGGACAAGGTTGGCCTGCCCGCCCTCAGTACGGCCGAAGTCATGGCCATCGCTCTCGGCAACCGCGATGGGCTGGACCTGGCTACCGACATCATGGCCCGCAAGAAAAAACTGACAGCTATCAGATCCAGCACACGTCACGAACTGGCCCAGGAGCCAGGCGTCGGTGAAGTCACCGCCCGCAAGCTCCTGGCAATTTTGGAACTGGGCCGACGATTCTCAAGAGAAGAAGCGTTGAACCAGCCCAGGATTACCTCACCCGCAGACTTCGCCAACTATCTCATGGCCGACATGATGTACCTGGAAAAAGAGCATCTTGTCGTCCTGACCCTCAACACACGCAACTACATCACTGGTGAACACACGGTATATATCGGCAGTCTCAACACATCCGTTTTGCGCCTGGCCGAAGTCTTTCAGGTCGGCATTCGGCACAACGCTGCCGCCATCCTGGTCGCTCATAATCACCCCTCCGGCGACCCGACACCTTCGCCAGAAGACGTAAACGTCACCCGACAACTAGTCGCCGCTGGCAAGCTGCTGGACCTGGAACTCCTGGATCATATTGTCATCGGCCATCACCGTTACGTTTCCCTGAAGGAACGCGGTCTCGGCTTCGACTAAAGAGAAAACATGCTAGTCGCCAACACAACCATCGAATACAACCGCGCCGCCAGGGAATGGGAAGCTACGACCGGCGCGGAAACCCTTTCTTTCCCATCTGGCGAGCAGGGCAAGCAGGCAGCTATTGCCACCGCCATTGCCGTCGCCGATCCGGAGCTGCACGAAGCCCTAAGCAAGATGCTGGCGCGCTACCCGCAGCTTGGCAGCCGCGTGTGGCGCATGGGGATGCTAATCCTCGCCGGCCACGTCCAGATAGCGCAGGAAGATGACGTAATCGCCAAAGTGAAGTCTTACAGCCATCCAGACCAGATCCATACCGTCATCTGGTCCGGCCGTAACTACTTTTGCGACTGCGAAGATTTTCACGGCCCTCATTGCCCGCGTGTTCGCTGGCGCGATCAGCGCCTGTGCATCCACGTGGGCGCCGTGCAAACCCTCAACTTCCTCGGACGGTGGCCGGAAGACCTGTTACCCGGGTAAACCCGCCACTATTCACTAGGAGAATCCTATGCCACAATCCCAAAATCAAAACTTCCGCATCTATGAGTACATGACCCGTACCACCTGGCTCCACGCCCAAGACGCCCTCCACTTCACTAAAGAGAATGGTGAACCCATCCCCAAGCTGCAGCTATTTGCCGGCTTATACCGGCAGGGGGAAGGGGCTAACAGCCAAATATCCCACTGGCTGGATGCGGCCGACGCCCGCGTCTTGTTTGCCGATCTGAGTTGGGGGAAGGCCGTGGACTTCATTGACTACAAAGGCAGCAATGGGCAGCAGCCCATCAGCCGGGTGCTGCGCGTTAATGCCAAAGACGACAAGGTCTACTTTCAGCTTACCGAAGGGCCAGGCAAAGCCACTCAGACCGGCGCTATCACGCCGGCCGGACCAGTCGAAACCAAAATCAA
>JACKBU010000023.1 GCA_020634395.1 Ardenticatenaceae bacterium
TTCGCAGGTGCGGGCCATCGTGGTGGCCGTCCCCGCGTCGGGGTCGAGGTCGGTGGCGCCGCCGAAGGGTGTGGCCACGGTGATGACATTGCCGTTAACGGCCGTTACCCGCGCGTATGCCTTGCTCTGCCCCTTCTCAAATTCCACGATCGCCCCGGGGTAAAAGCCGTTACCCGTGGAAAGCTGCACGCCGTCGTTGGGATTCGTGGTGGTGACGATGGCCTGCACTTCGGCGCTGGCGGCGGAGGTGTGGAACACCTGCACGCTGATGTCGTTGCCCCACGCCCCGGCATCGGCCGCTTCCAGAACGACCGGCGTGCCCGGATCGGCAATGCTGGTGATGGCGACGCTGGTGTAGCGGGCCTCGTAGCTGTTGGCCAGGGGCGCGCTCAGCGTGACGGTTCGGGTGCCCGGCGTATAGCCGGCCACGGTGGCGGTTTCGGTCGTCGTTGTGCCGTTTTTCACCTGGGTCAGGTCAATGGTGGCCGCATTTTCGATGCCGCGCATGCTGATGAGGCGGATGGTGCTGGCGGCGGCAACGGCGTTGACCAAGAGCCGGGTGACGATGCCGCCGACCGGCGGATTGGCGGCCATGGCGGTATCGGCGGCATTGGCCGAGCCGGTGTCCAGCACGCGCTTGATGTAGACACGCTTGCCGCCGTTCTCGAAGAAACCGCGCACGGCATAGGGCAGGTATTGGTGGCCGTCCAGCGCGGTATCATCCAGATAGCCGCCGAACTGCCGCCGAAAGTCGGCGAAGCTGGTGACGAGCCGGGGCAGGCCGTCGGACGGGCCGCGCACGGTCATGCCCACCATACCGGCGGTGCTGGTGCTGACGCCTTCGATGGGCTTGGGGCCGGCTTCTATTTCTTCAACGTAGACGCCGGGAGAGAGATATTCGGGCATAATGACCTCCTCGGGGAGACTGGAGATTGGAGATTGGAGGTTGTCGCTCTCTCGGCTCCAATCGCTGGTCTCTAATCTCTAATCTTTAGTCAAGTCTAAAATCAATCACATTCACAGGCTGGCGATAGTTCAGGGTCCAGTCCTGATCGTCGGTATCGGTGCCGTCGGTGGCGTGGAGGGTGACGGCCGTTACGCGGCTGAGCCCGTCCAGGCGGTAATAACCGGCGGCGTCGGTGAGGGCTTGGAGGGTGTGGTATTCCAGGCGGGCTGGGTTGGCGTCGGCGATCTGGATGGCCACGGCCGTTAATGACCCGGCCAGGCGCAGAATCCCTTCACCGGCCAGCACATCATCGAGCAAATTGACGGCCGCCCCGGGCGGGCCGGCGGAGGCCAGTTCTACGGCGGCTCCCACTGGCAGGCTGCGCTGCAAACCGGCCGTCAGCGTGACGTCCCCAGGATTGGCCGGGTTACCACTGATGGCGTCGATGAGGGCGTATTCGGTGGAAACGGCCGTGCCCAGGCGCAGCACGCTGCCGGGAGCCAGCCCGGTGCGGTTATTCAGGGCCAGCGTGTTGCTGAATTGGGCGGCGGGCACGGTAAGCGTTTTGATGGTGCCGCTGCCGCTGAGGGTGAGCGGCTGGACGGGCGTGCCGCCCGGGTGGTCGAAGTGGAGCGGGGTGCGCAGGGTGAGAACGGCCGTATCGTCTATCGTCACCGTCGCTCCGGCCACCGGCGTGCGGGCCACATCGTCCAGGGTGACGCGGCCTTGCAGGCGCACGGGCTGATAAAGCAGAGCGGTGTCGGGTAAGGCGAGGGGGAGGTCGGAAACGGCCGTGATCGTGACCGGCAGCATTACCGCCCGTTGGTAGGGCGCTGTGATGGTAAGGTTGAAGTTGACGGGATAGATCGGGAACAACTGCGCCTCATTTCCGGCCAGGCAGAAAAAGCCATCAGGTATGGTCTTGATAAAAAAGCCGGGCCGGTCGGCGGTGACGGTGAACTGCGGCAGCGGCTGCTGACCAAAGGCGGCGGAAACCACGCGGCCACTCACCAACACGCGAAACTGCGTTGTCAGATCATCGACTACGGTTGCCACTCGATACCCCGTGTTCACCTGATACGTGTTCGCCAACATCTTTCTCCAATCGACTACGTAAAACGACTACGGACTATTCGACCACTTGACTAAACAACATCTCTCGCCGCATTACCGGAGGCCCAGCTTCCGGTTCGTGGTCGGATTCGATGGAAACGGGCTGCACCAGATAGGTAAGCGAGGCCTGGTACGGTTCCTGGAGCGCGCCCCAAACCCGGGTCAGATCTTCCAGAGAGGGGGCCTCGAATGAGAGGCGCAGTTCTTCGTCGCTGCCGAGCAGGGCGTCTTTTAGATCGCTGCCGCGCAGCGTGGCATGATCGTTGAAGACTTGCAGCACCAGCCCTAGCAGCATTTGTTCGTCCCGCGGGTCGGACATGAGGGGCGTGACGAGGTAGTGGAGGTTGACGGGCATGGGAAGGCGGCTCTGCTGCCCGCTGGTGGGGCGGCGGCGCGGTTGATTGAGCAGAAATTCGTTGCGCGTGATGCGGTAGAGCCAGACAGAGATGCCGTTCTGATTGTTTTGCTGCATCTCTTTGGGTGACGTGAGGAAGACCTGCACCGTGGGGTCGGTGATGTGGGCTTCCAGTAGCTCTTTGAGGGATTGGCTGACGGCGCGTACGGCCGTAAATTCGCTCATGGTTGGGTCTTGGGGTTTTCTATTTCTGATTTTGCCCGGTGGAAGGCGCCCCATTCTTCCAGGTAAGGCGCGATAAACTGTTTGATTCCCTGCAGATCCTGGAAAAAGCGACGACGCTGGTCCAGAACGTGTGTGATGTGTCCCCGCCAAAACGCGGCAGCTTCGTCGCTTTCGTCATCTTCAAGCCAGATTCTGATCACAAATGTATGGCTGTTTTGAGGAGTGTTGGGCGGCAATGTTGGCTGTTCTGACAGTTCGGGATCAGAAGGCGTGTTGTTCATGATTGGCGCAGTGTAACATTCGGCCGTTTACGGAGCGATCTTGGTGCGTATCACGAAGCGTTTAGAATAGAAAATCGGTCACTAATTTGCGCAGGGGCGTGCTAAAATCGGCGGAGACGGGCTGCGGTGGGAAGATTTCGTTGGGCCGCACCGCTGACAGCAGCGACAGGAAGGGATTATGACTCTGGCACAAACACCCCCGATGGGTTGGAACAGTTGGAATATGTTCGGCGCTGGTGTCAGCGCCGCAATTATCAGGCAGACGGCCGATGCTTTTGTGGCAAGCGGGTTGCAGGATGCCGGTTACAAGTACATCGTGATTGATGATCATTGGCATGGGGGAAGGGATGGAAACGGCCGTCTCTTCCCCGATCCGCAAAAATTCCCGGAAGGCATGAAAGCCCTGGCCGACTACGTCCATGCCCAGGGTTTAAAATTCGGCATCTACTCGGACGCCGGGCCGCAGACCTGCGGCGGACGTCCGGCCAGCCAGGATTTTGAAGAAATCGATGCGCAGACGTTTGCCGAGTGGGAAATAGACTACCTCAAATACGATTGGTGTCGTGCCGAAGATACCCGCGCCAACGCTGAGTATCGGTACCGGCGCATGGCCGAAGCCCTAAAAGCAAGCGGACGCGCTGTCGTTTTCTCCATTTGTGAATGGGGCCACCATCGGCCCTGGCTGTGGGGGGCAAACGTCGGCGGCAACCTGTGGCGCACCACCGGCGATATTGCCGATTCCTGGCGCGACGTCTACGTCAACGGGGGTGTTTTGCATGGCATCGAGTCGATTGGTTTTGAGCAGCAGCGCGGCCTGGCGCCGTATGCCGGTCCGGGCCACTGGAACGATCCCGATATGCTGGTCGTCGGGCTGCGTGGCGGCAGTCGCGAAATCGCCGGGGCCGGCTGCACGGATACTGAGTACCGCACGCATTTTAGCCTGTGGTGCCTGCTGGCTGCGCCTTTGATGATCGGCTGCGACGTCACGAACATGGACCTCGTCACCCAGGATATTTTGACGAATCGGGAACTGATTGCCCTGAATCAGGATGTTTTGGGCCGGCAGGGTTACCGGGTTGCGCGCCACGGGTTTACCGAAGCATGGAAGAAAGTGTTGGATGGCGGCGATGTGGCCGTCGCCCTGTTTAACCGCGGTGACAAACGGCAGGCGGCCCGCGTGCATTGGTCCGACCTGGAGATTGGCGGCGCCTGGCAGGCGCGCGACCTGTGGGCGCACCGCGATCTGGGGCCGCTGCGCGAGGAATTCAGCGCGGAGGTTCCGGCTCATGGCTGTGTTGTGCTGCGACTGAGTATGGTGGATTAACGGCCGTTCCCCCAACCCCTTTTCGCCGCTTCAATTTATCCCCCAATTCCATGAGCTACTCGTAAGAAACCGCCAGTTGCTACAGGCTTGGGCCTGCCCTATGGTACAATGCCCGATTGGAAATTAGTGAAACTAAAAGGAGTTTTTGTGAACAAGAAAAGATTTACCTTGATGAGCATCTTCGCCATTCTGGCGTTGGTGTTTGTAGTGGCTGCTTGCGGACCAGCCGTGCCTCCCGAAGACGCCGGTACGACAGAGGCAGCGGCAACCAGCGCCGTCGCCGCAGAGGCAACGGCCGTTGAACCCGAAGGAGCCGCCCAGGATACGGCCGTGCCCGCCGACAACTCCGGCGTGGGCATGTTGGACCTGGAGCAAAAACAGCCGGAAGACGTGAGCTATGAAGTGACCGACAGCGGCCTGAATTATTACGTCATGGAAGAAGGCGATGGCGCCACACCCCAAACCGGCGATATCGTCACCACCGACTATGTTATGTGGTTGGCCGGCGCCGACGAGACCACACCGCCGCAGTTGATCGACGATTCTCTGGCCAGCGGCCAGCCCATCACCTTTGTGTTGGGTAGCGGCCAGGTTTTCCCTGGTTGGGAAGAAGGGGTAACCGACATGCAGGTGGGCGGCAAACGCCAGCTCCTCATTCCGCCGGAACTGGCTTTTGGTGCGGACGGCGGCGGCATCTTTCCTCCCAATTCGAGCATCATCTTACAGGTTTCGCTGCTTGATGTAGAGGAACCGCCACAACCTACGGCCGTTTCCCCGGACGATTACACCACGACCGATTCCGGCTTGCAGTACATTGACCTGGAAGAAGGCAGCGGCGACCTGACGGTTGAAGAAGGCGATTCCGTCACGGCCGATTTCATCATCTGGCTGGCTGATGGGCCGCGTTATTTCACCGGCTCTTATCAGCAGGGCCAGCCGTTTAGCTTTTCTGTGGGCTCCGGGCAGGTTTTCCCCGGCTGGGAAGAAGGCATGCTGGGCATGCAGGTTGGCGGCAAGCGCCAACTGCTCATCCCCTCTGACCTGGCGCTGGGCGAAGAAGGTTACGGCGATGCCATTCCCCCGAATTCTGACCTGTTGATGGAAGTGGCGTTGAACGATGTCCGCAAACCGGCCGTCCAAACAGAAGTGGACGAGAGCGAGTTCACGACCACCGACAGCGGGTTGAAGTATTACGACATCGTTGAGGGCGACGGGCCAAGCCCGGAACCGGGACAGACGGTTGTTGTCCATTACACCGGCTGGTTGGAAGATGGCACTCAATTCGACAGCTCCCTCGACCAGGGCACGCCTTTTGAGTTCCCCATCGGTCAGGGCAACGTGATTGCCGGTTGGGATGAAGGTGTCGCTTCCATGAAAGTTGGCGGCAAACGCCAGTTGATCGTACCGGCCGACCTGGCCTATGGTGCGGCTGGTTTCCCGCCGACCATTCCGGCTAACGCCACCCTGGTGTTTGAAGTTGAACTGCTGGACGTGAAATAATTATCAGGTCTGGAGGTTGGACGGCCGTTCAACCTCCAGACTCCTTGCCCCGCTTCCTCTCGCCGCCCAAGTACTATTTTGCCAATTGAAACACCTCCATCCTTGCCTTATAATCACTTATGGTAAAGTATTGTCGATGGAGTGAATAACCTTTGAGCGAAACACAGTCTCCCCAACCAGAATTTGCCCACCCCATGGAAGAAGAATTTGCCCGTATTCTGGATTATTACGGCATCCGCTGGCAGTATGAGCCGACGACCTTCCCTTTGGAGTGGGACGAAGACGGCCGTGTCACCGTCGCCTTCTCCCCTGATTTTTACCTGCCGGATGAAGATCGCTATGTGGAACTGACTACCCTGCGCCCCAAGCTGGTTACAATCAAAAATCGCAAAATCCGCCGCATGCACGAGTTGTATCCCCAGGTAAATATAACCCTGCTCAAACGCAATGACCTGCGCGACATGATGATCAAATACGGCATGGATGAACACGCCGCCGACATTATGGGCACGGAGGCGCAGTAGGAGCTTCCCGATGGCGAATTTTTACTCGCCGCAGACCTACGGCGAACTCAACGAAGGCATCAGCCAGGTGTTGTTCAGCGAGGAAGATATTCAGAATCGAGTGTTGGAGTTGGGCCAGGCCATCTCGCGCGATTACGAAGGCTGCCGCCCGCTGCTGGTGGGAGTTTTAAAGGGCGTATTTCCCTTTATGTCCGATTTGCTGCGCGCCATCACCATCCCGGTGGAGGTGGACTTTATGGCGATTGCCAGCTACTCGGCCGAGGCCAGGGACAAGGGGTATGTGCGCCTGCAAAAAGATTTGGACGAGTCTATTGCCGGGCGGCACGTGCTGTTTGTGGAAGACGTGGTGGATACCGGCCTCACGTTGAATTACCTGTTGGGCAATTTGCGTGCCCGCGGACCGGCCAGCATTAAGGTCTGTGCTTTGTTCAACAAGGGCCGGCGCCGCCTCATTTCTGTGCCGCTGCAGTACAAAGGCTTTGATTTGCCGGACAAATTTGTGGTGGGGTATGGGTTGGACTACCGGGAGCTGTATCGTAACTTGCCTTTTGTGGGCTTGCTCAAGCCGCAAGTTTTTTCCCCTGGGCGGTGAGGAGAGGGGCCACGGCCGTTCCCTTTCCTGGCCCTATCAAACCCTCCCGTTTCCTGCTATACTCCCCCTTCGATAACATTAACCTATTCAATTTCAGGAGTCTCCCATGAAACTAGGCATCATTGGCCTGCCCAGTTCCGGTAAAACTACGATTTTTAACGCCCTGACCAAAGGTGACGCCCCGACCGGCCAGAGCATGGGCGGCCGTTTTGAAGTGTTAACGGCCGTCGTCGACGTCCTCGATCCGCGTGTTGCCATTCTCAGCGACATGTTCAATCCCAAGAAGACCACCTACGCCCGTATCACCTACTCCGACGTGGCGGGTCTGCAAAAAAGCGGCGACGAAGGCAGCGCCGTCAGCAGCCAACTGCTCAACCACCTCTCCGGGCTGGATGGCTTTGTCCACGTGGTGCGCGCCTTCGAGAGCGACCTGGTGCCCCATCCTGATGGCAGCGTGGATGCGGCGCGTGACCTGGAAGCGCTGGACACCGAATTTCTGATCAGCGACCTGAGCACGGTTGAAAAACGCCTCTTCAAACTGCAGGAAGGTCTGACCAAAGGGGCGTACAAGGACAACAAAGCGGCGGCGCAGGCGGAACTGGCTTTGTTTGAGCAGTTGAATGAGGCGCTGACGGAGGAACGGCCGTTACGCGACCTCGACCTCGACGATGACCAGCTTAAATCCCTGCGCGGCTACGGCTTACTCACTCTCAAGCCCACCCTCGTCGTCATCAACATCGGCGATGACCAGGATGAAGTCAGCCTGCCATACGACCATCGCCACAGCATTGTCACCCATCTGCGCGGCAAGCTGGAGATGGAACTGGCGCAGCTCAGCGCCGAAGGGGACGAAGAGTCGCTGGAAATGTTTATGGCGGAGTACAACGTCACCGAACTCAGCCTGGACAAAATCATCCGTCTCAGCTACGACCTGATGGGGCTGCAGTCTTTCTTCACCGTAGGCGAAGATGAGGTGCGCGCCTGGACGGTGGAGCGGGGGGCAACGGCCGTAGAGGCCGCCGGGGTCATTCATACCGATCTGGCCAAAGGTTTTATCCGCGCCGAAACTATCCACTACGATGATCTCATCGATCTGGGCAGCATGGCCCAGGCTCGCGCCGCCGGTAAACTGCGACAAGAAGGCAAAACTTACGTAATGCAAGACGGTGACATCATCAATGTGAAATTTAATATTTAGTCGGGTAGTCGAATGGTCCAGTAGTTCAGTAGTTTTTGCCTTGGCCAGACTAGAGGACCATCAGACTACAAAAGACAATGTCCTGCCTCATGGATCACACTCATCATCACGACACCCCCTTTTTTAACCGGCAGCGAATCACGGATCCCATCTATTTTTGCGGCCGCGCCCGAGAACTGGAAGGATTGTACAGCGCTATCGCGACACGGCAGAGCCGTTCCGTTGTGGGGGAGCGCAAAATGGGCAAAAGCTCTTTGCTGAGCCACCTCTCCAGCCCAGACACTCTAACCCGGCATGGGTTTAACCCCGCCAGATTTGTTTTCCTCTATGTGGATTTAGAAGGCATGGCCAACATCACCTATGCAGAATTTTGGCCGGAAATTCTGGATAGGCTGGATCTGGCGCTGCCGCCAGGCCAGGACGACCTGCAAGATATGGTGGCCGATCTGGCCGGCCAGGCCGATGTGCGTTTTACGCAGGTGCGCCGGCTGCTGCGCCGCGTGGAGCGGGCCGGACTGACCGTCGTGCTGATGTTGGATGAGTTTGAAAGCCTGGCCAGCAACCCGGCCTTTTCCCCCAGTTTTTATGGGGAACTGCGCAGTCTGGCCGGTGAATTGGGCGTTGTCTACATCACCGCTTCCAGGCGCAGTCTTTATGATCTCACCTACGAGCACGCCGACACCCTATCGTCGCCGTTTTTCAATATCTTCTCGGAAGAGCAGTTGGGCCTGATGCCAGAGGCCGAGGCAGCGGCATTGCTGGCGCATTTATCGGGCTTGAGCGGGCAACGGCCGTTTCTCCCGGCCCAGATCGACACCCTCATCCAGTTGGCCGGGCCGCACCCCTTCTTCCTCAACCTGGCCGGTTCCTACCTCTACGATTTGCGCCGTGAACCCGTCACCGATGACGTGCTGACGGCATCCGTTGTGCACCGCTTCAAAGCCGAGGCCGAAGACCATTTTCGTTACCTGTGGGGCCAGTTGGACGAACCAGAGCAGGCCGGACTGCGCCTGACGGGCACGGCAGGGCCGGAGATCGTCAACCGCCTGCGCCGCAAAGCGCTGCTGCGTTCGCTGCCCGACGGCCGTCTCCAACCTTTCTCTCAGGCATTTGCCGATTTTCTAACGCGGGCCGAACCCACGGAACGGCCATCTGCCTCAACCGACGGCCGTATTGGCGCCGATCTGACCGGGACCACGCTGGGTAACTACCGCGTGCTTTCGCCGGTAGGGCGGGGTGGCATGGCCGTGGTTTACCAGGGTTACCAATCTTCCCTGGACCGCTACGTCGCCATCAAAGTGATGTCTCACCAACTGGCCGACGACCAGACCTTCATCGAGCGCTTCCAGCGCGAGGCGGCCAGCGTGGCCCAACTGCGCCATCAAAATATCGTGCAGATGGTCGATTTTGGCGTTAAGGACGACATCTCTTACATGGTCATGGAATACATCGATGGGGAAACGCTGAAAGAACGGCTGCTGACGTTAAATGGGCGCGGCGAGCACATGCCGCTGGCAGAAGTTGTCAGCACCGTCGTGGATATCGCTGCCGCCCTGGACTATGCCCATGCCCACGGCATCGTGCACCGCGACGTGAAACCGGCCAACATTTTGCTGCGCCGCGAAGAGCGGCTGGCCCAGCTGCCGGGAGGAAGATCGTTCACGGCCGTTCTCACCGACTTTGGTGTGGCCCGCATGCTGGAAGGGGTTCAGCTAACAGGCACCGGAGCCACCATCGGCACGCCCGACTATATGTCACCGGAGCAGGCGCGCGGCCAATCCGCCACGCCCGCTTCGGATGTGTACGCTCTGGCAATTGTCCTCTACGAGATGCTCACTGGCGAACTGCCTTTCACCGCCGATACACCCATTGCCATGCTCTTGCAGCACATGCAGGCCGTGCCTCCCTCCGTGCTGATGAAAGCGCCGCATTTGCCTCCTCACATGGAGATGGTCTTGTTGAAGGGGCTGGCCAAAGATCCGGCCGCCCGGTTTGCCACAGCCGGGCAGCTTGCGGACGAGCTGCGCGTCGTGGCTGGAGGCCGGTTATGATTCGGCGCGCGCTGGTTGTCGGTTTCATCGGCGGGATTTTGCTGAGTATAGCCGGCCTATACCCGGTGGTCAGTCTGCTCGCGCCGCTGGTCTCACCCATGTGGCATCGCCCGGTTCCCAACGAACTGGTTCATGGCCTCTTGCTGATGGGTTCGGCGGCGATTGGCTTCCCCGTGTTGTTTACGTTAGGGCTGTTTGCCGCTCATCGGGGCGAAGCGCGCGGCTGGCTGCCGGGCATGAAGGCCGGATTGATTGCCGGTCTGGTCGCCAGTTTGGTGGTTTATACCACTCTGGTTTCGCCTATCAACGCCCTTTTTGCCTATGGCACAATTGTCGATTTTCTCACGAAGATGTCGGAGGCCCATGTGCTCCCGGCGCCCGTTCTAGCCCGTTACGTAACCATCTTTGAGAATGGCAATTATCTGATTGAAATTACGTTTGCGTTGGGTCTGCTGATAGCGGGTTCGCAGGGAGCCTGGATGGGCTGGCGGCGGCGCAACGAGCCTGAACCGGAACGGCCGTCGCTCTATGCCCACATCGCCAGCGGCAAACATCCCCGCCGCTGGGTATCCAGCGGAGAGGAAGCGTCTTCCAAGGCTGGGTTAATAGTCGGATTTTTGGGCAGCGTGGTGGCGATGTTTGCGGCTTTCAGTTGGTTTTATGTGGGCTTTATCGAAGAATGGCCGGAGCTGGCCAACGCCATGCAGCACAGTCATGTCGGTATCGTGGTCGGCGGGCCGCTGCGCCAGGCCGGGTCTGTGCTGTCCCCATTTATTATGCTGGGAAGCCTGTTTTACGGCGCGGCCGTCGTCTGGATGATCAAAGATCCGCCCAACTTGATTCGCGCCCGCGTGCGCGGCGTGTTGTTGGCCAGTTCCCTGATTTTTGGTTCCGCTTTTGCCATTGGCCTGCGTGTGTTCTACTTCAACTTTGGCCTTCTGCCTTTTTGGCTGGCTCGTTCCGTGCAGCAAGACCCGACACTGATGACTGACGCGGCTGATTCGTTCCAGGGGATGATGCAGCTGGTGCAGCAGCCCTGGGCGCTGATTGCCCTGGTGCTGGCGACGCCCTGGGTGTTTTTGATGCTGGCGATGATCACGGCCGTGGCTGTTGGACTGCTGCAGGGGTTGATTTATGGCTTCCTGATACCGCTGGCGCATCCTCGGCCGGTAGACAAGGCCGCGCGTTGGTGGGGCCGCTGGTGGCGCGAACCCCAAGACGTGCTGCGGCATACCTACGCCTTGTTTAACGAGGAAAAATCGGCCTACCAGATTTTGCCCCATCTGGCGGTGGCCGCTTATCGGCGTATGCCCGGCGCTTCCCGGCTGGCGGCTGCTTATTATTCCCTGGGCACGGCGGCCCAAGAGTCTGAACAAGCGGCCCTGGTTGGCAGCATTCAGGAGATCCTGGCCGCCGAACCGGAGTGGCGCTGGTCGGCTGACTTTCAGGCCGTATTTGCCGCCCTGAGTCAGATTTTGGCCGCCCGCAGCCTGGATGACATTGTGCAGATCGCCTCGCCTATTGAGCAGCATACTACGTCGCTGCCGCCGTCACTGGTCCAGAGCGTGCACAAGATTGGCCGGGTGATTGAGGAGCTGCATAAAGTGACGATGGTCGATGATCTGGCGACCAAGCTGATCTTTTTGGAGAATGCCCTGGCGGCAATTCATGAGGGCCAGCGGTTTGTGGCGCAGCAAATGCAGGCGGTGGACACGGCCGTTTCCCCCGAGTTTATGGCCATCAGCACCACCCTCGACCATTGGCAGGGTATTGTGCTGGCGGCGATTAAACGGCTGAAGGGGCGCGCGGCCGTCAGTGCCGAACTGCAAACCCGCCAGAGTCCGGTGGCGGCACAAATCCCATTGATTTACTGCGTAGCCAACGATGGGCTGAACGTGGCCCAGCAGGTGCGCGTAAAAGTCCTGCCCGGCGAAGATTATCATCTGGGTGATGACAGTGAGGCGTGGATCGAGATTTTGCCGCCCGGTGAGCAGCGGCAGGTAAACCTGACCGTTTTGCCCCAGGACGGCCGTCGCCGCCTGCGCGTGGCCTGGCAGGTGACCTACGACGACGCCGTTGACGCCGAACGCTCCCTGACCTTTGCCGACATGGTAGAGTTTGCCGAGCCGGACAAACCTTTCCAGCGCATCTTTCCCATTCCTTACGTCACCGGCACGCCGCTGAAAACCGACGATGTGTTTGTGGGGCGCGAAGACGTGTTTGCCTTTATTCGCGAGAATTTGCTGGGCGCGCATCAAAACAACGTGATTGTGCTGCACGGGCAGCGGCGCACGGGTAAAACGTCGGTGCTGTACCGCCTGGGGCAGGTCATGGCCGAGACGCACATTGCTGTGCTGGTGGACATGCAGGGCAAACCGGCGCGCGGCGAGGCCGATTTTCTCTTTTCGGTGGCCGACGACATCGCCTTTGCCCTGGAGGATTGTGGCCTGGACGTAGAGCCGCCGCGCCGGGAAGATTTTGCTGAGGGGCCGGAGTTTTTCTTTAGCTCGCGCTTTTTGCGCGGGCTGCATCCGCTGCTGGGCGATAAAAACCTGCTCCTGCTGTTTGATGAGTTTGAGGAACTGCAGCGGCGGGTGGAAGACGGCCGTCTCCAACCCGAAATCTTCCAGTTCCTGCGCAACCTCATGCAGCATGAAGACCGGGTGGATTTTGTCTTTTCCGGCACGCACAAGCTGGAAGAGTTAGGCGCAGAATACTGGTCGATTTTGTTCAACATCGCCAGCTACAAACCCATCACCTTCCTCAGCGCCGCCGACATGCACCGCCTGATCGCGGAGCCGGTGGCCGCCTTCAATCTGGAATATGATCCGCTGGCCGCTGACCGCATCATCAAGGTGACGGCCGGGCATCCCTATTTTGCCCAGCTGGTGCTGCACGAGATGGTGGTTTACCACAACGAAACGCAGCGCAGTTACCTGACGGTGATGGACGTGGACCGTTGCCTGGAGCGTATCGTCGGGCGCGGCGAGGCGCACTTTAAATTTATCTGGGCGGAGTCGCCGCCGGAAGCGCGCACGGTGCTGCAGGCGATGGCCGAGCTGCTGGTGAGCCAGGAAGCCGTCAACGTGAAGGATGTGCGCGATTTTCTGGCGGCGCATGGCTACGATTCGGCCGATAACTGGCAGCACGCCCTGGCCGACCTGGAAGGGCGCGATATTTTGACGCGCCAGTCGGCTAAAAGCCCGCTGTACCGCTTTAAGGTGGATTTGATTCGGTTGTGGATTGACCGGACACGGCCGTCGCTGTAACCCCCCCTCCCTAAAAAACAAGTTGGTGGTTTTAGATTGGACCCATCTCTAAAGATTCGTCCAATCTCAGGCGACCCAGCCCCACAGGAAGAATTGGCCGCTGAAGTAGAGGTAGAGAATGAAGGATGGGTAAAGGATGAGGCGGTGGACCCAGCCGTTCTTGCCCGCCAGCGCCAGCAGCATGAACAGGGGGAAAAAGGCCAGCACGTAACGCGAAAACGAGTACAGCGGCTTCAATTCTGAAACCGGCAGCAGCATGAACAGCAGCAGCATGGCCGAATACAGGCCATACGTGACATTAAGCCGCCGAAAGGCAAAAATCGTGCCGACAATCAGCAGGACAGCGCAAAAAAAGTCGAACCAGAGGGTGAACTCCCCGGCGCGGGCCGGGCCGCCCAGGAACATGGTTTGCAGGGCGCGCAGCAAATCGGTGCCGGGAATGCCGGTGACCTGGTACCAATACTGCTGATAAATCTGGTTGATGGCTGGCAGACCGGCCCACCAACGCCAAAGCAGGAAAACGGCCGTGCCCGCTCCCGGCGGCCCCACCGCCAGCCCCTCCGCCAACACTCTCTTTGTCCCTTTCGTCTCTTTGTCCCTTTGTAATAAAAATCCCTTCCCCCCTTGCCGCCACCACTCATAAGCCAGCGGCACCACCAGCACCCAGCCCGTCAACCGGGTGAGCGAGGCGAAAAAACCCAACAGCCCGGCGAGGAAGAAACGGCCGTTCCCCCGCGCTGCCCAAATCGCCCCCAACGCCAGCAAAATAAACAGCGCCTCCGAATAAGGCGCCAGCAAATAAAAGCCCGTCGGGAAAAATGTCAGATACAGCAAGGCGCGCGGCGCAAAACGCGGCCCCAACTCTGCGGCGACCACCCGGTAAAACAAAACCAGCAGCCCCAAAAATGCCGCATTGCTGATCAGCGTGGCCGCCAGCAAATTGGCCGTTGGCCCGCCGCCGAACAGGGTGCCTAAGCCCCGCGCCGCCAGCGGGTAAAGCGGCGGAAAGACGGAGTCTTCCTCATGGGCGTAGCCTTCCTGGGCGATGCGCAAGTAGCGCTGGGTGTCGAAGCGCTGCCAGGGGCCGAGCAGCAGGCCGGCCGGGCCGGAATCGAGGTAGGGCTGGTCGAGATACGGCCGTAATACCGCATCCGGTCCCAGCGGCGCAGGAATCAGCCTGGGCACGACGATGCCCCACACGGTTAACAGGATGCGCGCCGCCAAAAAAATAAAGATTGCCTGCTGGAAAGCACGTTTCATGGGAATTATTGGCGTAAGGTCACTCATACATCATTGTAGCCGCGGTATCCTTACCGCGTCTTCCCCAGAGCGCGGTAAGGATACCGCGGCTACAGGTGTTCAGGCTCGTTCTGTCGTTCCTCAGACTCGTTTTGTGGTTCCTCAGGCTCGTTCCGTCGTTCCTCAGACTGGGGCTTACCTACATTTGAAAATCCAGGCCTTTGTCAGTAGCGTCGATGGTGATGGTGGTCTGGCTGCCGGGCTGGCGTTCCCCGCCTTCACGCAGCAGGAAATCGGCCAGGGGTTCGCGCAGGTGGCGGGCGATGATGCGGCGCAACGGCCGTGCGCCATACTGCGGCTCGTCGTTTTGGGCCAGCAGCCACTGCTTGGCCGCGTCGGTCAGTTGCAGTTCGATGCCCTGCGCGCCCGCCAACTGCAGTTCCTTCTTCAGCATCAGGTCCAAAATCAGCGCCAACTGGTCGCCCGAAAGCTGGTGGAACAGGATGATTTCGTCCAGGCGGTTCAGGAACTCCGGGCGGAAAAAGTGGTGGACCTCATCCAGCACCAGTTCGCGCTCATGTTCGCCGATGACCGGCACGAGCATATGCTTGGAGCCTAAATTGCTGGTCATGATCACCACTGTCTCGCTGAACGTCGCCAGGCGGCCCTGGCTGTCGGTCAGGCGGCCTTCTTCCAGCACTTGCAGCAGCACGTCGAAGACCCGCTCGTGGGCTTTCTCTACTTCATCGAACAGCACGACGGTATACGGCCGTTCGCGCACAAAATTCGTCAACTGCCCGCCCGCCTCGTGGCCCACGTAGCCCGGCGGCGAGCCAATCAGCCGGTTGACGCTGGCCTCCTCCTGGTATTCGCTCATGTCCAGCACCAGCATCGCCTGCTCCGTGCCAAACATGAACTCGGCCAGCGCTTTGGCCAGCTCCGTCTTGCCCACGCCGCTTGGCCCCAGAAAAAGGAAGGAGCCAATTGGCCGTTTGGGGTCGCGCAGGCCCACGCGGGCCGTTTTGACGGCGCGGCTGACGGCCAGAATCGCCTCGTCCTGGCCGATGATGCGCTGGTGGAGGTGGTCGACCATATTGGCATACTTGCCGCGCTCGTCGGCGTTGAGCTTGGCGATGGGGATTTTGGTCATCTGGCTGGCGGCCACCATCACATCATCCGGGCTGAGCGTGCCGTCGGCGGCTACCTGCGGCAAATTGGCGACGTGTTCCTGGGTGACCAGGCGCACCAGGGCGCAGGCGCGGTCGGCCAACTGCACGGCGGCGGCGGGCAGGGCGATGGTTTTGATGTACTGCCCGGCGAGGGTAACGGCCGTTTCCAATCCTTCCCGCGTCACCTCAATCTCATACTCCTGCTCCAGCCGCTGCTGGTGGAACAGCAGCATGGCCGTGGCCTCTGTTTTGGTGGCGGCGGGCACGTCCAGCCGCTGCGTGTTCTGGCGGATGATGGGGTCGGCGTTCAGGCGGTCATAGATGCCGGGAACGGCCGTGCCAATGATGACGTGTTCACTGCCCAACATCGCCTTGTGCAGTTCGCGGGTCACGTTCTCCGGCAGCCGGGCGTGTATCCGGTCGGCAAAAAAGCGCTCAATGCCCGGCACGAGCAAAATACCGCCGCTGCTGCGCCGCAGGGCCACGCGCATCGTCGCCAGCGGATTTTCAAGCAGGGCCGGTTCGTTGATTTCCACCACGGAGCGTAAATCGGCCGGGCCTTTGCCCTCGGCCAGCAGTTGGGCCAGGCTGTAGACCAGGGTGCGCTTGCCCGCGCCCTCTGGCCCCACCAGGATGACGTGCCGCTGGTTGGCCAGGGCCAGCAGGCTGATCAGTTCGTTCAGCAGCGCCTCGCGCTGGTAGACGGCCTGGGCCTGACCCCGTTTAGCCTCGTCGACGTAATCGAAAATGATGGGCATGCCCTCGGCCGTGCTTTCGGCCAGCAGTTCGATCACCGCCTCGGAGGTGACGCCGACGCGCTGCAAGACGGCGTAGGTGGTGACGTTTTTCTGGGCCATCGCCGCCAGGGCGTGGCCGCTGTTTACCTTCAGTTCTTCGCGCGACTGGGCGATGGTCAGCCCTTCGTCCAGCACGACCAGGGTTTCGTCGGCCAGGGGGTAATCTTTGCCAAAGTCGTCGGTGAAGTTGAACTGGGCGTCGCGCCCTTTGCTGAGGTGGGTTACCTGCTCCACGCGGCGCACGAGATCGTCCCAGTCGAAGCCGCGTTCTTTTTGCAGGCGGCGCAGGATTTGGTGGGCCACGGCCGTCTGGTCGTCCAGAAAGGTGCGCAGCAAAAGCTGGGGCGTCAGCAGGAGGAGCTGGTAGTCGTGGAGTTTGGAAACGGCCGTGGTCATCAGCCGCGAGAGTTCGGTGGAGGGGATGTTGGGGTTTAAGGTGTTCATGGTTTGGGGGATTGGAGACTGGAGATTGGAGATTGGGGTGTGGCGTGGTTCTCATGTCTCCAGTCTTTAGTCTCCTGCTTTTCCAGGGTTATAAATTCGTAGGAATAGGGGTTTTTCTCGTCTGGTTCGTGGGCTTCGCGGGCGGTGATGGTCCAGGCGGATTCGTCGTAGGGCGGGAATTGGGCGTCGCCGTCGAAGGCGGCATGGATGATGGTGAGGTAAAGGCGGTCGGCGTGGGGTAGAAACTGCCGGTAGACGGCCGCGCCGCCGATCACCATCACCTCGTCCGCAGCGGCGGCGGCAGCAAGCGCCTGGTCGATAGTGTGGATGACGATGCAGCCCGGAGCCTCATAGTCGCGGTTGTGGGTGAGGATGATGTTGGTACGGCCGTGCAGCGGCTTGTACTTCGGCTGGATGGAGTCATACGTTTTGCGGCCCATGATCACCGGTTTGCCCATCGTCAAAGCGACAAAGTGCTGCATATCGGCCGGTAAGCGCCAGGGGAGACGGCCGTTCTGCCCAATCACACGGTTTTTATCCATAGCAGCAATTAACGAGATGATCATAGGAGCTAGAGATAGAGCGAGAGCTAGAGCAAGAGACGACTCTTGCTCTAGCTCTCGCTCTCGCTAAACAGCAATCGGCGCTTTGATGGCCGGGTGGCTTTGATAATTTTGCAGGGTGAAATCTTCGTAATGGAAGTCGAAGATGGATTGTACGGCTGGGTTGAGGTACATCTGCGGCAGCGGGTAGGGCGTGCGCGAAAGCTGGAGGCGGGCCTGTTCCAGGTGGTTTAGGTAGAGGTGGGCGTCGCCAAACGTGTGGACAAAATCGCCGGGCTGGTAGCCGCAGACCTGGGCGACCATCAACGTCAGCAGGGCGTAGGAGGCGATGTTGAAGGGCACGCCCAGGAAGACGTCGGCGCTGCGTTGGTAGAGCTGGCAGGAGAGACGGCCGTCTGCCACGTAAAATTGAAACAGTGTGTGGCAGGGCGGCAGGGCCATCTGGTCCACGTCGGCCGGGTTCCAGGCGCTGACGATGTGGCGGCGGGAGTCTGGGTTGGCTTGCAGGCGGCTGACGAGCTGCGAGATTTGGTCGATGGAACGGCCGTCTGGCGCGGGCCAACTGCGCCATTGATACCCATACACCGGTCCCAGGTCGCCGTTTGCGTCGGCCCACTCATCCCAGATGCTGACGCCGTGGTCTTGTAGATAGCGCACGTTGGTATCGCCCTGCAAAAACCAGAGCAGCTCGTGGATGATGGAGCGCAGGTGGAGTTTTTTGGTAGTGACGGCCGGGAAGCCATCGGCCAGATTGAAGCGCATCTGGTAGCCAAAAATGCTCAGCGTGCCGGTTCCGGTGCGGTCATCTTTGCGAACGCCGTTGTCTAGGATGGTCTGCATCAAGTCCAAATATTGCTGCATGATATACCCCTGTGGATTGTAGTCGAGACACTGCTTTCGCCGCCGGGGAGTATAGCACAGGCAGGGTATATTGGCCTATTGGTTTGGAGATCAGGGATTGCAGGGGAATTCGCTGATGACGAGTGGTTTTTCGGCGCTCTGGCCATCGCCGGAGACGACTTTGCCCGTGCCGGTGACGCGCGGACCGGTGCGGTTGTTGATTTCAAAGCCGAAGCCGGTGGTGAGCGGCCCGGCAACTTTGGTTCCGTTCCAGTAATAGGTGTAACGGCCGTCTCCGCCCTGGCCCTGCATATAGATGGTGCGGTAGCGGATGCCGGCGGCGCAACGGCCGTCCAGCGGATACAGGTCTAACGTGAGTTTGGGGCAGGCGCCCGGTGAACAGGCCTCGGCTGTGCTGCTGGAAGCGGGGCGGCTGGCTGGCACCACGGGCAGGGCATCAAAGTTGCCGGACCAGGCTACCCGGTCCCCAAAAATATAGCCAGAGTTGTAGTCGCCATCCAGCACGTACAGCCAGTTGCCCTGTTCTGAACGCCCCAAGACGGTGAGGACGTCGCCCACATCGCTGATAGCCAGCTCTGCCGCTTCGGCGTCTGGGGCAGCGAAAAGACTGGAAGGCAGCAGGGTGGTGGCTGAGAGCGCCGGCGTGGTGGCCACGGCCGTAACGGCATCGGTTACGGCGGCCGTGGCGGAGGCCAGGATCGTGGGCGTGGCGGTGGAAGTGGGTGCGAACGTCGATGTGGGCGTCGGCGAAAGCGACCGGTGGGTGGCGGTGGGTGGTAAGGTGGCCGTGGGCGTCAGCGTGGCGGCGGCAGCCAGGCTTTCGTTTTTTGAAAAGACGACACGGCCGTTGTGCCCGGCACTGCCACCCACATAAATGACCAAACAAAAAAGACAAACAGCGGCCAGCCAGAACAGGCGCCGACGGCCGTTGGCCAGTCCGACAAAGCCGGAATGGGCGGCAATCTTTGAGCGCATATAGAGCGACATCGTCGTCAGGGGTCGTTCTGGGCTTGTCGCCGCGGCGAGCGAAACCTGGGGATTATGGGCAATGACAATCTTGCTCTGTTCCTCGTTGAGCCATTTGCGCGGCAGTTGGGCCCGATGGGAGGTGCCAGCCGCCAGTTGGTTGGTGACGAAATCGTATAGCTCGCCAATGGTAACCTGGTCGGCTGTACGGCCGTGGCTCACGCCCTGTTCCAATCCCTGGATGAAAAACTCGGTGAAGCGGGAGGGGCTGGGCTGGCCGCTGACGCCGCTCTCCTGCCAGATGTAATCTGTGGCGTCGCTGGCTGTCAGCACAACTCGTTCTTGGCCGCGGCGGCTGAACGATGCCCCGGTATCGATGGCTTTGCCGATGATGCCAGGCAGAACGGGAGGTGTTTTGGGTGCGGCCAGTAGGGCGCGGCTGTAGTAGCAGTCCAACACCAGGATTTGCTGCTGGGCCGGGCAGTTATCCATCTCGTCGGCGATGAACAGAGCGGAAACGGCCGTGCCGCGCAGCAGATCGTGTTCCGTATCGGTCGTCGCCAGATGAAGATGTCCGCTGGCGTCTACAGCCGCGTGGCCGGCAAAATAAAGCAGCAGCAAATCGTCGGATGATTTTTCGGCAAAAAAGCGGGAAATGCTGCGGCGCACGTCGTTTGAGGGTTCGTCAATCAGGCAAATCACCTCATCGAAGCGGCCAATCCGGGGATTTTTGAGCGCCTGCGCCAGACGTGGCAGGTTGGCGACGGGGCGGATGAGCTGAGAAAGTATTTCGTCTTCATACGTGCTGTTGCCGATCAACAGCGCCAGCCGCCTGCCCGTTGTGAGGCTGGGCAGGGTGAGTCCTGCGGATTGATTTTGGAGGTCGATATCTAAGTGGCAGGCGACATTGGTCAGGTCATCCGCGAAGGCGACGGCCGTCTGATACCGACTCTCGCGCTGTTTGGCCATCACTTTGGCGATGACGGGCTGGCAGGCGGCAGGCACACTGGGCTGCATATCTTGCAGGCGCGGCACAGGCTCAAAAATGTGTTTGACGGCCAGGCCAATGGGGGTGTTTGTCTGGTAAGGATGCTGCCCGGTGAGCATTTCGAAGAGGATGACGCCGAGGGTGTAGATATCGGAACGGCCGTCTATTTCCACCTCTGCCTGGATTTGTTCCGGACTCATATAAGCTGGCGTACCTACGGCGCCGCCCGTTTCCGTCAGCTTGGTATGTTCGTACGTAAACTTGGCTGTACCAAAATCCGAGATAAATGGTTCGTTGCGCTGATCAAACAGGATGTTGCTGGGTTTTAAATCCCGGTGAACAATGCCGCGACGATGCACTTCATCCAATGCGGGGGCCAGATGTTGCAGAATGCGCACCGCTTCCTGAATGTTGATCGGCCCCTGCTTCAAGCGGTCGGTTAACGAACCACCGGCCATAAACCGCATGACCAAAAAGGGTTGGTCGTCCTGTTCACCAAAATCGTAGACGGGGACGATAGCCGGATGGTCTAGAGAGGCAACGATTTTAGCTTCACGGTCAAAACGACGGCGGAAAGTGCTGTGATGGAGCAGTTCCAAGGGCAGCAGCTTGATGGCAACATCGCGCTCGAAATGGGGATCGTGCGCCAGATAGACAGTGGACATTCCTCCACGGCCCAGCTCTGCCTTAATCTGATAACGGCCGATGTTTTGTGGTAACATTAATTTGATTATAAATAGGCCAAAAGTCCCTTCAACCCAATATTTGCGGAATGTTCACGCTCTCCACATAGTATTTAGTTCCTATTTACCGATACAAAAATCGGGCAATGTCTTCCCTTTTCTCTGACTTTATGTTACCTTGTGAGTACTCAGTTCCTTCAAATGTGTGAGTGGCTTTGGTATAATGCGTGTTTGGAGTATGCAACGGCCGCTGGGACTGAATGTCCTGAATCAAGGAGGCATTATGCGCCGGTTAGTTTTGATCTTATTTGTTTTGCTTCTATTAGCTGCTTGTAGCAATAATAACCAGGATTCTTTTACACTACCTACTTCGCTTACCAATGGACTGGACCTGGAAGGGGACGCGACGGTCCCGCCGGCGGCGCCGCGGGTTGAGGTTACACCTACGCCGCCGCTGCCGCCTACTTTTACACCTGTGCCGATGGTCCACCAGGGCCACTTGTACTTGCTGCCGGTGTCCGGTGCAGATGGTACGGTGCAGTACGTCCATATCGTGCGTCCGGGGGATACGTTAACCGGACTAAGCAAGTTTTACGGCGTGTCGGCCGACGAGGTGGCACGGGTGAACCATATTAAAAATCAGAATTTGATTGAGGTGGGGGAGCCGCTGGTTATACCGATTACGGCCGTTCCCTGACGATTGAAACGCAACAAAAAAGCCCGCCGACACCGGCGGGCTTTTTTATTTGTTTTGTTGGGGGACAAGTTTAAGGTGTTGGAAGGACTTCTTCGGCTACGGTATCTTCACCTTCGTTCACGTCGTCTTTGTGGCGCAGAGTAATCTTATCATCGACCACATCCACGATAACCACTTCGCCTTCCTTAAACTTCCCAGATAACACTGCATCGGAGAGCAGGTCTTCGACTTCGGTCTGGATCAGGCGGCGTAACGGCCGTGCGCCAAACTCGGCATCATAACCATGCTCACCCAGCCAGGCGCGGGCGTCTTTGCTCACTTCCAGTACCAGATCATGGTCAACAAGCCGTTCATTGACTTCCGTCAAGATGATGTCCACGATGTGACGGATATCCGCTGGCGACAGTTGGCGGAATACGATGATGCTGTCCACGCGGTTGATAAACTCCGGCCGGAACTGACGCTTCAACTCGTCGGTCAGCGTTTTACGCATTTCGGTGTACTGCGCTTTTTCTTCGGTAACTTCATCCCGCTGGAAGGCAAAGCCCATGTTGGGACCACGTTTGATGGTGTCAGCCCCGACGTTGGAGGTCATGATAATGATTGTATTGCGGAAGTTGACCCGCTGACCTTTGGCATCGGACAGATGCCCTTCTTCCATGATCTGCAGCAGGAGGTTGAAGGCTTCTGGATGGGCCTTTTCGATTTCATCAAAGACAACGATGGAATACGGCCGTCTCCTCACAGCTTCCGTCAACTGCCCGGCATCTTCATAACCCACGTATCCAGGCGGCGAACCGACCAGACGGGCCACATTATGCCGTTCCATAAACTCAGACATATCCAACTGCACCAGGGCATCTTCGCTGCCAAATAAGAAATTGGCCAGCGCCTTGGTCAGCTCAGTCTTGCCCACGCCGGTCGGCCCCAAAAAGATGAAAGAGCCAATGGGGCGGTTCGGATCTTTCAGGCCAGCCCGGGCACGGCGTACCGCTTTGGAGATGGCCTGGATCGCGTCCTCTTGGCCCACAATATGCTGCCGCAGCTCTTCTTCCATGCGTAGCAGCCGGGCAGATTCTTGTTCAGTGAACTGGTAAACAGGAATACCTGTCCACATAGCCAAAACCTCGGCGATGTCTTCGGCCGTCACATTCACGCCTTCACCGGCGCCTGAAACGGCCCGCATCTGGTCCAGCCGCTGCTGAACTTCCTGTTCCCGCTCTGTCCACTCTTCGATGTCTTCCTGGCGGCCTTCTTCGACAGCCAGCTCACGCTCTTCGCGAATGTCGCGCAGCTCTTCGTAGGCAATCTGAATATCGGCCGGCTGCGGCATACGGTACATGCGCACTCGAGAAGCGCTTTCATCAATAAGGTCGATCGCCTTATCGGGCAGGAAACGCTCCGTAACATAGCGCGTGGAGAGATTAACGGCCGCTTCGATAGCCTCTTCTGTAATGTATAAGTTGTGATGCGACTCGTATGCGCCCTTAATACCGCGCAAAATTTGAATCGTTTCTTCCGAGCTCGGCTCATCCACGCGAATGGACTGGAAGCGACGTTCGAGGGCTGCATCGCTCTCAATGTATTTGCGATACTCTTCCAGAGTCGTAGCGCCAATGCACTGGAGTTCGCCGCGCGCCAGGGCAGGTTTCAAGATGTTGGCCGCGTCTACAGAACTGCCCGCCGAGCCTGCGCCCACCAACATGTGAACCTCATCGATGAAGAGGATGGCGTCACTGGACTTCAATTCGTCAATCACGCGCTTAAGACGCTCTTCAAACTGGCCTCGGTACATCGTTCCGGCAACCAGGCTGCCTACATCCAACTGCAAAACGCGTTTGTTATGCAGGATTTCCGGCACTCGCCCTTCGACAATGCGTTGGGCCAGGCCTTCGATGATGGCCGTCTTACCCACACCCGGCTCGCCGATGAGGGCGGGATTGTTCTTGGTACGCCGGGCCAGAATCTGGATAACACGCTCAATTTCTGTGTTACGGCCGATGACCGGGTCCAGCTTTCCTTCTTCAGCCAGCACAGTCAGATCTGTGGCCAGCTGATCGACCATGGGGGTTTTGCTTTTTTCTTTTCTCACACGTTTAGGAGCTTGCGGTTCGCCCGTTGCTACCGGGCTTTCCTTAAGCATTTGTTTGGTTTGCCGGCGAATTTGCTCGGCGCTAATTCCGAATTTGCGGAGGACGTCGATGGCGACGCCTTCATTTTGCCGGGCCATACCCAGCAGCAAGTGTTCTGTGCTAATGTAATGTTGGCCCATTCTACGGGCTTCTTCTACGGCTAATTCCAGCAGGCGTTTTGTGCTTGGGGAAAGTTCGATTTTTGTAAATGGCGTTCGAGTGCTGGGACCGCTGGACAGGCGCTCGACCATAGCCTGCACACGAACTACGTCCAGGCCCAGCTCCCGAAGCACGCGACCGGCCACGCCTCCTTCTTCACGCAGGAGGCCAATAAGGACATGTTCGCTGCCGATGTAGCTGTGGTTCAGCCGTTCGGCTTCTTCTTGGGCCAGACTTAGGACGCGACGAGCGCGTTGTGTAAAACGTTCCCAATTTTTCGAGTTCACTGTTTTTCACCTCGAATTGCTGAAAGCGGAGATCAGATTGGCTCAGACGGAGTTTATCATCTCGAGGTCTGCTTCCAGATAGTCAGCGGAGGCAACCTGTTTTATGCTTAAACCGAGTTGTCGCTGGTCAGGATCAATGCGTATGATGCGGACAGTCACTTCCTGTGCTGGTTTTAAGACTTCGCGCGGATGGTTGATGTGTTCGTCAGACAATTCAGAAATGTGAATAAGCCCTTCCAGTTCATACTCGTCGTGCAGACGGGCAAATGCACCAAACTTGGTCAGTTTGGTAACCGTGGCCGTGGCTAGCTGGCCTTCTCGGTAAGTATCTTTGATCAAGGTCCAGGGATCAGGCTCCAGCCGTTTAAGGCTGAGGGCCAGCCGCTGGCGCGCCTGATCTACCTTTAATACATAAACATTCACATTTTCGCCCACGCTTAGTTTTTCGGCGGGGCTGTTGATGCGTTTCCAGCTAAGTTCTGAGAGGTGGACGAGGCCTTCGATGCCGCCTATATCGATGAAAGCGCCAAAATCGGCCAGATTGACGACGTGTCCTTCGCAAATGTCGCCTTCCTGGATGGAATCAAACAATTCACCACGGCGCGCATCGCGAATTTCTTGGGCGGCGGCTTTTTCGGAAAGGATCAGGCGGTTGCGTTCGCGGTTCGCTTCGATGACTTTGAGGAATATTTTTTTGCCGACGAGTTTTTGAAAGGAAGGTTGCTGGTCGGCATCTCTGGTTACGGCCGTTTGCCGCGATGGTTGCAGTTGGGAGTTGGGTACAAACCCACGCAGGTGACCTAACTTTACCAGGACGCCACCTCTATTGTAGCCGACAATCACTGTCTCGTAGACATCTTGTGTTTCGAGAAGGTTTTCCGCGTCTAGCCAGTCTTGCTGGGCAGCTGCTTTGACGTAAGACAAAATCGTGTTGCCGGCTTCGTCTTCCGGGTCTACAACATAGACGGGTATTTTACTTCCCACGGCCAAAATGGCGCGCGTTTTTTCATCGAGCGAGTCTACTTCGCGGTTGGTAATCAATCCTTCCGACTTTGCGCCAATGTCCACCAATATTTCGTTGTTCCGGTGCTCTACCACATGTCCATACCGGATTTCTCCAGCAACCGGTAGACTAAAATCGCTCTCTAACAAGTAGTCCATTAGGTGTTCAGAAACACCGCTCCCCGATCCAGTTGAATTGCTTGCCAAGATGTTTTGTCCTCTCTTGTAACCAGAAATGATCCGGCATTTTTCTCTGATTATACTGAGTTTAGATGTATTGGCAATACACCCTCTCTGGTGTTAATCAAGCTCATATGTAGCCCTGACGGCCGTCTTGGGCTATGATTTGTCCGCGTGACTGACGGTAAAAAAGTGTTCACTCGTGCGCCGCTTTGGGTATTTTGGCTAGCCTGGATTGGGCTGTTGTTAGCTATCGTCTGGCTGTATGCGCCTGCTCTAAAATTTGGGCTGATCTGGGATGATCCGGAGTGGTTCGGACGTGTCGTCGGTCAATCCTGGGGAGAGTTGATACGGCCGTCGGCTACTTTCCAGTTTTATCGCCCCGGTACCATGGTCTACAATCGCCTCTTTCTGGCGGCTAACGGCCGTTTGCAGATCATGGCCCTTCACTGGCTGCAAATCGTCTGGCACTTACTGAATGTAACGGCCGTTTTTGCCATCAGCTGCAAAATGGGATTTTCGTCCTGGGCGGCTTATGCTGCCGCTTTTTTGTTTGGCGTTTACCCTTTTTCCCATCAGGCTGTAGCCTGGGCGGCGCCGCAGCAGCCGCTGGTTTTGGCCCTGCAAAACACCGCCTGGCTGCTTTATCTAGGGGGGCGCAACCCGGCTGCAGGGCGGCCGAACCGTCGCTGGGCGTGGTTAGCCAGCCTGCTTGTGTTTTTTATGGCGCTGACCGTACAGGAGGGCACAGCCCCGTATGGTCTGCTGCCCCTTATCTTTGAGATTGTGCTGCGCGTTCAAAGCGCCTCGTGGGCCGTTGTGCGGCGCAGCTGGCGGCATCCATTGCGAGAGGGGTGGATACGGCCGTTAGCCTATCTTGTCCTCGCCGCTGGATTTATGGTCGTCTGGGGGCTGGTTCCGCGTGAGAGCGGGATTACCCGGTTGGGTTTCGAACCGTCCACGTTGGCCTTTTTCTTGCAAGGCTTTGTTTATCCCGCTGCCTGGTTCGGAAGATCCATGCAGATGTCCGCCGATACGTGGCTGGTTGTTTTTTTGCTCTTGTTGGGCTGTTTGTGGGGATTAGGCGTCTGGCGCAGACGAGGGCTGCTTTCTCTGACTGGTTTCCTGTGGGCCATCCTGGGTCTGACGCCGGCGATTATCGGGCTGCCCTACAGCTATGTGCAGTACAGCCAGCGCCTTTTCTATTATGCCGCGCCTGGCGTAGCCTGGATGTTGGTTTGCGCCTTTTGGCCGACGGCTGCAGTGCGCCGCCGGCCCGTTTCCAGTGTCTTAGGCCTTCTCATCTTGGGTATCATTGCAGTAGGCGGAGTCCGGCAGGTGGCCGGATTTCAGGCTTTGTATAAAGTGGGAACGAGGCACTTACAAAGCGCGGTGCAGGTGATGGCCGGCGAAAACGGCCGTTTCCTCTTCGTCAATTTCCCCGATCGCTACGTTCCTAAAACTCCTCCTTACCCGCTGGGATATTGGGGTGTTACCCTGGCCCCGGTGGTGGTGGATTTGGCAGACTTTGCCTCGTTGACGACCGGCGCCTCGACGGTTACCCAATCCCGCGCGGTACCGGCTCTGGACGAGGCGGTACGCGCTTCTGGACCGTTTCAGGTGGACATGCGCGGCGTCAGCGCCTACCCCGAAGAGATTTACGCTCTCGCGGCTGAGGGATATGACGTGTACGTGTCGCGTTATGAGGCAGACGGCCGTTTTAAGCTGGAACATGCCGGCTTGCTGCAAAAACAGGCAAGCGCTCCCTGCGCCATTGCCCAATTTGGCGAAGCTATCTGTCTGCAAGGGGTAAACATTCGGGAGGAAGAGACGTCCTGGCAGCTCCAGCTTTTGTGGTCGGCAACGGCCGCGCCGCAAGACTTTTCTACGGTTTTTGTGCACGTGGGGCGGGTGGGCCAGCCGCCTGTGGTGCAGACGGACGGGGATGCCTGGCGTGGTCTGCTTCCGCCGCGCTACTGGCAAACCGGTGATCTGATCATCGACGAGCGCACCATTCCCAAACCGGCCGATCGGGTTGAAGGGGCAACGCTGCAAATCGGGCTGTATGATCGCCTGACGGGGGAGCGGCTGCCGGCGCAGACGGCCGTAGGACGGCCGTTGCCCGACGACACCTATACGCAAGAACTTGCCCCCTGATTTTTGCTAACTGACGCCCGTCGGTGAGCGTTTGAGCGCCAGCAGCATGATCACAAACACGATGGCTACGCCCACAACTCCCAGGCCAATGGTTAGCATCGCCTGATAAGGTCCGGTGACGTCGAAGAGCTGGCCCACCAGCCAGGGCCAGAACATGCCGCCCAGGCTGGCGCCGGCAAAGAACCAGCCGGTTGTCTTGCCAGTTACCGGCATGTTGCGTTCTGCCAGGGCCAGCGTCGTGGGGAAAATGGGAGCCATCGAAAATCCCAATCCGCAGGTGCCCAACCACAAAGGAGCGGCTGATGAGGCTCCCAAGAGCAGCACACTCATGCTCAACAGGCTGCCCACAATGCCCACAGCCAGCAGATGGCGCGGCCGCCAGCGGTTGGCCAGCGGGATAGACACCAGCCGCCCCACAGTTAATGATCCCCAAAATGTGGAGGTGAGGTAGGCGGCCAGAGTGATGGTCGCCAGGTTGGCGTTGATGGCATAGGTGTAAATCCAGCCCCCATAACTCGTTTCGGCGCCGACGTAGAGGAAGAACAAGAGGGTGATGAGAAAGATCAGCAGGTAGTTTTGACGGCCGTTAGCCGAAACGGCCGTGACTTTGACCGGCTGCGGGCTGCGCTGGGGCAAAATCCAGGCCGCCACCGGCAGCATGATCGCCGCCAGCAGCCAGTAAGCCCAGGTGATGTCGCCGCTTAACAGGACAGCCTGCGCCACAACAATTGGCGACAGGAAGGCGCCCAGACCAAAGAAGAAGTGCAGACCGTTCATGTAAGGGGCCACGTTGTCGTGATGCAGCCAGGGCAGCATGGTGTTTGTGCCCACGTCCAGCATCGATTCGGTCAGGCCGAGCAGCAGCATCACCGCGAACAGCAGCCACAGCAGCGAAATAGTCGGCGTGAGAGCCAGGCACAAGCCAATGCCCAGCAAGCCGGTGACCAGGGCCGGATGGCCGGACAGCCGATCATAGATGCGGCCGACAGTCAGTGCGCCCAGCAAAAAGCCCAACGATCGGGCAGTGAACAGGATGCTGATCTGGCTTAACTGGGAGTGGGTGTTTTCGGCCAGGCCCGGCAAGGTGGGGCCAACCACCGCTGCGGCCAGGCCGATGCACAAAAACCCGGCGTAGTAGCCGATGGTTTTGGCTAATTTTTCGCGTGGAGTAGGAGAAGCTTGCAGCTGCTGCGTTGTAGGCGTGATCACGAAGATGGCTCCTGAACGAGTTTGATTTCAAAAAGTGTGGGCCACAGTTTGCCGGTCACAAAGAGGCGATCTCCGGCTGCGTCGTAGGCGATGCCGTTAAGCACGTCTACCGGCTGGGTGGAGCTGGTGGCGCCCAAGAGGCCGGTCAGGTCAATCCAGCCGACAACCTGTCCACTGGCCGGATCGATGCGAGCAATGGTGTTTGTTTGCCAGACGTTGGCCCAGATCTCGCCGTTGACGTATTCTAACTCATTGAGGCGCACAACGGGCGTGGTTTGATCAAAAACCTGGATACGGCCGTTTTCCGTCAGCGTCTCCGGATCCAAAAAACGAATCTC
Organism: Ardenticatenaceae bacterium; assembly: GCA_020634395.1. GTDB lineage: Bacteria > Chloroflexota > Anaerolineae > Promineifilales > Promineifilaceae > Leptovillus. The sequence goes on from JACKBU010000023.1 coordinate 29,250, forward strand.
GTTCGTGCCATCACTCATGATCAACTGCTCGCCATCGTGGGTAAGGCCCCAGCCCTCGCCCGGATATTGAAAGTCATCCAGCGGCTCAAAGCTGGCCAGATCGTAGACGAACCCCACCTGGGACTTCCAGGTGATCTGGATAAGCCGATCCTGCCAGACAGTAATCCCTTCGCCAAAGTATTCAGGATGCAGGTCCCGTTTCTGTAAAACTTCTCCCGTTTCCAGGGCGGTTTTGCGGATGGAAGATCGCCCTTCCAGCCCGGTGCCTTCGTATAGAACGCCGTCGACGTATACCAGACCCTGGGTAAAGGCCGCGGGATCGTGAGGATAGCTGTGGATGATTTCGTAGGTATAGGTAGGCGGTTTGGCCGGAACTGCAGCGGTCTCCACGGTTGGTGCGGGGGTGGGTGAGGGCGGGACCGGCGTTGGACTGGGGACGGATGTAGAGGTGGGGGGTGGTTGGGTGGGCACGGCCGTTGGCGTAGGCGTGGCCGCCGGCGCACAGGCAGCCAGTACACCCCACAGCAGGAGCCACATGTACATTTTCAAGCGGCGTATGAATGATATCACTCGGGTTTTATTCCTTTTAGCGGCTGAACGGCCGTTGCGGCGCGCTGCTGCAGCGTATGGCGTACAGCATCAATGTCAGCCGGTATCGTTTTACGCGCGCCATAGTAGCAAAGACCCGCGGGGATGGCGAACAATTGAAACAGGGCCAGACCCCAGGCGTAGTTATCAGGCGGCGGAAATTGTTGTGTTAACAGTTGCAGCAGCAGACCGGTTAAAGCGATGCTGACCGCATTGCTGATGGCGCGTACTATCCGGGTCAGGCCAATGACCGTGCCGCGATGCTCCGGCAGATTTGCTTCGGTAATGAGGGCGGCCCAGTTGGGGGCATCCACCGCCAGCAGTCCAATCGCCAGGAAGGCCGTTAAAAACAGGGCAAAAACAGAGCGGTTGGTTAGCAGCAGGACAAACACCGACCAGGACAGACGCCATACACTGGCCCCGGGCGGCAGAGAAACGCCGCTTATCGGCATAAAGAAAGTCAGCATGAAGAAGGGGATGGAGCCAAACGCCCCCCACATCGCCAGTTTTAGTCGGCCTTGCGGATCACGCTGCTGCCAACGGTCGCCTACATAGCCTGCGGCGATGCCCATAAAAATGCCCGCACTGAATAAAATGACGAACAAGTTGCCGACGATGGTGGAGACTTCCAGAGAATAGCCCAGCGCCTGGACCCGCGCGATGGCCCATCGAGGCACCCAAATGGTGGAACCAAAAGCTAAAGTGGCAAAAATAAGCTGCACAGACAGCCAGATGTTGCTGCGCCGGGCAAAAATTACGGGCAAATCGGTACGTGTGATACGGTAATCGTAGGTTTTACCGGCGGCAAAGAGGGCTTGCAGCTCTGGTTCTGACTGGCCGCGCTGCGGTTCTTCGGTGAAGAAGTAAAGAAAGGCGAATAAGAAGCCCAATCCGGCGATAAACCAGAACGGCCAGCGCCAGTCGAACGCCCCCAGCATTCCGGCTAACAAAACTCCCACGGCCGCGCCCAATGATTGAGAGATTCCCCATAGGCTCAGAGCCAGGCCGCGTCTGCGGGCCGGGATCACGTCGCTGATGACGCTAAACCCGATCGAAGCGATGCTGCCGACGCCCACGGCCGTTACAATCTGGCATAGGATGAACTGCGGGAAAGTGCGCGCCAGCCCGGTGGCAATCATGGCCGAGCCCCAAAGGAGGGTGCCACCAAGCAGCAGCCGCTGACGATTGCTACGGTCGCCGCGGTAGCCCCAATAGGCAGCAGAAGCCGCGGCGATAAGCACATACACGGCCGTCACCAGCCCCAGCATCGCCTCATTGGCCTGCAAATCGCGGGCGATGATGGCGTATAACGGAGGCAAAACACCCGCCGCGGCATTGTCCAGCGAAGCCAGGCTGACAAAAACGAGGTAAGTATACGACGCGCGCAAACTACCAGAATCGGCGGCTGACAAAAAACGCAGCGATCGCGACTCCGATGACGGCACTGGCACAGGGCAGGCCAGCAGCCGGGCTTGTGGCACTGTCATCCAGGGGGACGGCGGTGGCTTCCGGAGCACTGACCGCGCTGGCCGAAAGGGCCTCCACTGTGCCGGCCCCGGATGGCACCACAGACGTCGCGTCTTGGTCTGGTGGGGCTGTGCTAACGACGGTGGCGGTTGTGGCGGGGGCTGTGGCCGTCGGCGCCACAGCTGTGATCGTGGCCGTCGGCACTGCTGCGGCGACCGTGGCCGTAGAAGTGGGGCAGCTGGGAACGGCCGTGGGCTGCCACGGCGCGCCCGGCGTGGGCGTCTGGCCGTTAATATCCGGCGCAGTAGCGATGGGTACGTCACCGATATAGCCTTGAACGTTCACGACCTCGTTGGCTACCCAGCCCGTTTGGCCGTCTGCCAGGAGGATCTGCCACCAGGGGGCGGTGGCGGCCCGCCCGACAATCGGACGCACCTCCAGATATACCAGGCTGGCTATCGTGTTGTAATCCGTGCCGGGACCAGTCCGCACCAGCGTATTGTTGCGGGTCTGAATGGTGGGAGGAGCGCCACAGGCGGCAGCGGTGGGCAAAAATCCACCGCCCGGCGTGGCTACCAGGGTTACAGGAATGGGGGTGTTGGTAGGGACTTGCGTGGCGGCTGGCGGATTGGTGGGAACGGCCGTAGCGGGCGGTGGATTGCCGCCGCCGGGCGAGGTGGCTGTGGGCACAGGCGTGCGTGTGATACGTGTTTGCAGGGGCAGTTCGGCGGCAAAACTGATCCGCTGGCCCGGTCCATAAACGATAACCAGGGTCAGCGCAAAAAGCAGCAGGAGAATGAATAGTCTTCGCAACATAATGGTTTTACCCTTAATTCAGAACACTCTATTTAACGATACTGTACCGTAACCTGGTTATCTGTGTCTACCGTGAGTTTGAACTGTAGGACACGGCCGTTAACGGCCGTGGACGCGGGCGCGGCGGTTATCAACTGCGTATCTTCGGGCAGGGTCACAGTGAGCATCAGCGGATAGGGGTGATTGCCAGCCTGCTGTTGGACAGTGAGTTGATAGGTTTTACGGCCGTCTTCGTCTGTCGTCACGACGGTGGGGAGCTGGTACTCGTACTGGCTGTCTATGGTTTGCCCCATTGGTAGTAGAAAATAGTTGGCAAACGTCGTCAGTCCGGCGGTTTCGGCCAGCGTTTGGGCCGGGCCTTGCCACGTCTGGTCGAAGATGTGGGCTTCGCCGGGAATGGTATGGACTGTTGAGGTGATCAGCTGGCTGCCTTCCGGCACGTAAATCCGCAGATAATTCCAGTAGCAGGCTTTGGCCAGAGTCAGGTAGTCGGGCAGTTGATTGTAGACGGCGAGGTTGTAATGGGTGCACGGCTGGCCGTTGTCGGGATAGGTGTGGGTGTAGTGGAGCGCCAGGTTGGCCGAGGCACGGCCGTCGCCGTCCAGTTGCACCTGGTAATCGGCTGTCTTTTCTACGTAGACGTTGGCTTTGCTGTAGCCGACGTTGGTATCGATCACCGCCAGAAAATCGCTGTCCGGAGAGGCGGCGAGACGGCCGTTCCAGCCCAGTTCATCTAACACCGCCTCGGTCTGCGGATGGCGCGAGTACACCTGGAGATGTTTGGTTTGCACGGCCGTGTTCATGTTCGTGAGCAGCCTGACCGGATCAACCGACCCGAAATCCGTTTCGATCTTTTCCTTAATGGCTGCGGCGAAGGGGCCTAAAAAGTCCTTGCGTGAATTGACCCACTCCTGCGCATTTTGCCCTTCCTGCACCCCCCACGCCTGCCGCAGTTCGCTGGTGAGGTTGCTCGCGTTGAGTGTCAGGTTATCTTCGGCAATAGTGACCGGACCGATGGCCTCGATGAGCAGCTGCAGAAAATGTTGGTCGATGGCGATGGCGCCATCCAGCGGCGGAACGTCCTGACCATAGCTGTAAAGGTCCATCAGTTTTTCGGCCGAAGTGGGGAAGTTGGGCCAGAAGTTGGCGTCGCGGAAGAGGAAAAGCTCCAGGCCCATGAATTTTTCCAGGGGTTCGGGCGGGATGTCATAAGGCTTTTCCAGGTAATTGTCGACGTTGTAGGCATTGGTAAAAGAGAAATCCTGGATACGGCCGTCGGCCATGGTGATAATTCCGGCGCCAGAAATAAACCCGCCGGTTGGCCGCAGCTCATCCTCATTTTGGGCCACGATTAGGTAGGAGCGCGGGCCATCTATGCCCATCATCTGCGGGGCAACCAGCACAAATTGCAGCCCATCTTCAGCCAGCGGCAGCCATTCATCCGCCTGGGCAAACAGATCCTGTACCTGTCCCGGCAGGCCGCGTGTGTCGCCGATGGCTTCTCGTGCCGCCAAGACTCTGGCAAACGATTCATTGGCGGCGCGCAAATCGGGCTGCGCCTGGGCCAGCGTCCGTGCCAGCACCGTTAAGGCGCTGTCTTCTGTGTTGCTGTCTGGCTGCAGCACCACCAGCGCCGGTTTGAGACCCCGCACAGCATAAGCGGCCGTGTCCACTCCCGCTTCAGCCAGATCCAACAACTGCGGGGCGATAACCAGCGTGGAACCATACTTTGGCACCCACCCCAAATGCGGCATCAGCGGCATGAAGGGCGCGACTTCCTTCTTCAAGGTCAACACGTCCTGCCGGACCCCCATTATCAACTGTTCGGCCCGCTCCGGATCCAGATGGGCCAGGCCGCCGGCAGCCATCGTTTCCACCTCGGCGCGTCGCTCCAGCAGCGACTGGGCTGTGCGCGCAATGCGCCACGTTTTTAGGCCTAACCAACCAACCACTATGAGTCCAAGAAGCAGGATGGCGAGCCAGATATATTTGCGTTTATTACGCTGCGTTGGCGCGAAGGGTTCAGCAGTCGTCATGTAGGTGGTTCCTCAAAGCAGGCTCAGGCGCAAGCAGGGTCCATGTCGATTATCGATTTGGCGAAGCTGCCGTAGCAACGACTGGCAAATAGGCTTCGGCTCACACCCGGCGCTGCGGGATTTTGTCTCTTGAAGTTTATCAAATGCGGGATCCGGGGCAAACAAAGCTGCCTCTGGAACCGGCGCTCGCTCAATTTACCGGCCTGGCCAGACCCCAAACGTACCCCAGACCCAAAGCAAAACCACGCAGGGCCAGGAAAAAGGGGGAAGCCGCCGCCACAACCTTATCCTTCGGCCAGGCTTTGCGGACAAACGGGAGTGTGGTGAGGAGGAAAACGAGGGCGAGCAGCAGAGGCAAGACTGCCAGGAAGGGCAAAAAAAAGGACAGACCCGCGCTGACTGTTAGCAAACCCATCAGGCCAATCTGGACCTTTTCTACCTGCGGAGTGTAGGTGTCTTCGACAGTGCGTTCCGGGAAGTGGCGCACTGCCTGGGCTGTCCAGAAGCCATTCAGCACTTTCTTGCGGAAATAGCCGCTTACGGAATTGGCATGGTGATGACCTACGATAGCCTGCGGGCGAAAAATCATCTGGTAGCCCAGCGCTGCCAGACGGTAAGATAATTCTCGATCCTCAGAGTTGGCCAGCGAGAAGCGCTCGTCAAAGCCGTTGTGCTCCAGCAGAATGGCCCGGCGGTAGGCAGCGGAGTAAAAATCCATGAAGGTGATGCGTGGGTACTGGCGCAGACGGTCGTACTTGTCTTCGTATTCAATTTGCACAAACCGGGCCGCAATTTCTTTTTGGCTGCTGGTATATGCTCCTTTGACACCGGCGATGGCGGGATCAGTTAGAAGGGGAGCTGTGATCTGGCAGATCCAGTCGGGCCGGGGAGCGCAATCGGCGTCTGTGAAGCAAGTGATGTCGCCGCAGGCGGCGTGAATGCCGGCGTTGCGGGCCGCCGCCGGGCCGCGTTTTTGCTGGCGGATGACACGCGCGCCAGCAGCGGCGGCCAGTTGACCGGTGTTGTCAGTGGACCCATCGTCGATGACGATGATTTCGTAGTCGGATGGCGTGTTTTCCTGGCATGCCAGGGCGGAGACGCAGGCAGTGATGGTGGCCTGGGCGTTGTGGGCTGGAACAATAACTGAGATCATGGTGATAACTGGGGACAGGCTCCTAAGGAGGTGGTGTTTGGCGCAGTTCTTTGGACAAGACGGCCGTCTTCGACCAGCGCCAATCGGTGCGCCAGGCAGCAATGACGCCCAAGACAATCTGCGGCAGGAGAATGAGCAGGTGAAAAACGAGTGCATAACTCAGGGCCACCGCCTCATCGGTGTACCCAAACTGACGCATGACAAACACGACAGCAAATTCAAAAATGCCAATCTTGGCCGGCGTCGGGACAGGGACAGCCGCAGCCACGGACACCCCTAAATTGATTAACACGGCTTCGCTCAGACCGAACGGCAGGTGGAAGGCATAGAACAGCGTATAAGGCATCAGCACCGACAAAGCGGCGATGAGCACAGAACGGGCCAACAAACCGAGCAACGTTTTTTTGCTGCGCATGGCGGCCAACCCCGCCAGGCCTGAGGTGGCGAACTGCAGCAAACGGCCGTTTAGCCGCGCGGGTAACGACCGTACCAAAACTTCAACCAGGCGCAGCACCCAGTAGGTCTGGTAGGCCACCAGGTACAGGATGGCGAACACCAGCAGTGCCGCCAATCCCAAAATCACCCCCTGTTCGGCGATGAAATCGGGCACGATCACGAAGGGTAAAATAAGCACCAGCGTCAAAGCCAGCATCAGCAGATCCAGGGTTTTTTCCAGCACCAGCGTGCCCAGGCTTTCCATCTTGCTGATGCCGGTTTGCTGGAAAAGCGCGTACACGCGGGCCAGATCGCCCAGGCGCATGAAGGAAACGGCCGTGTTCACAAACTGCCCCAGCATCAGCGCCCAAAACGCGGCCGCAAATGGCGGCTGCGCTATCCGCGGCGCAAATTGCAGCTGCCAGCGCCAGGCTTTGGCCAGCAGTGTCAGGATAAAAATCGCCAGGGCCAGCCCGATGAAAAATGGATCGGCCAAGGCCAGCGCCCGCCCAATCTCGGCCAGCGTGATGTGGGCAGCCACGTACCAGACACCCCAAACCAGCAGCGCCAGACCAATGGCTATGTTGATCCAGGATAGCACCTTGTGTGACGGTGATGGCCTTTTTTGTGGGTTGGAAACGCGTTCCTGTTCTTCAGCGATCAAAATGTCCCCTTACTTGAATCATTGGCCGTGGTTTCTACATCGACAGTGTCCATGTGTCAAGAATCTGTCTGGGCCGGGGCCGGACGGACGATGTGGGCGCTGGGGTCGCCAAACAGGGTGAAGGTGTCGCTGATTTCGCGCAGATCGGCGCTTGCTTGAGTGTCCAGAGAAAGCTTGGCTGCCTGAAAGGCGTCGCCGATGCGGATAACGGCCGTGTCGCTTAAGTTACGCAGCAGGCTGGCGGCAAATGGCTCCTGGCTTGTTGAGAGAGTCAGGCTGGTGGCGGCGATCGTCAAGACCGGTCCGCCCGCGTGGGTCAGCATCATTTCCGTCAACGAGGTTTGATCCGGCTGGGAAAAGAGGCCGGTCAGGCAGGTAAGCTGCACCACGATGGGCGGAGCGGCGCTTTGCAGATCCTTTATGGCCTCCAGGGTCAGAACGTTGTCTTTGCCCCATTGTGCCAGGCTGCCATGACCAACGTAGGTAGTCAGCCAGGCGCCTTCATTCCAGCGAGCGACCACTTCGTCGGCGGTTGGTCCGGTCAACAGGTCGATGGTCGCCTGGGGCAGATTGCTTTCCTGGCTCAAGCGCTCAGTCATGACGGCAAACTGGCTTTCGGTGGCGTCGGCGGCGAAGATGGCTTCGTTGACGGCCGTGCCCTTCTCGTAGGCCAGCGTACGTTCCACCAGCGAGGCTACGGCAGCAGCCGAATCTACCGGCCAGCGTCCCACCGCCAGATCGGGGCGGGCGTCGCCGTCCACGTCAGCCAGGCGGGCATCGCTGACCGTTTCGCCGCTAAAAGAAACGGCAGTCATCGGTGCAGGCACCATGTTAGCCGGCGCCAAATCGAGGTAATTCTGGTAATCCGAAGTCGCATCACCAACCAGAAAGAGATAGCGCGGCTGTGGCGCCTGCCAGTTTTCGTAGGCGTAAGCGACGAAGGCGTTGATGCTGTCCGGCGATGCGGCGCCTGCGCCAAATTCATCGTAAATTTCGGCTACCGGCACGACAGCGACACGCAGACCTTCGGCCTGACGGGCGGCAACCAGCGGTTCTAGCGCTGGAGCCAGGGCGTCTGTGGTGACGATCAATAAATCCGCGCCGTTCTCCGGATTTTGCCAATCGCTGGCTCGCATCGGTTGGATTTCGGCGGACTGGTAGCCTTGCGGGCCAACGGCCGTTAGCCGCTGCCCCGCCTCAACACCTAAAGTGATGGTTTGCCCGTCCAGGCCCGTTAGCCGCTGCGGGGCGTCTGGGATGCTGACGTCGAAGACCGCTGCTGGCCCGCTGAACCCGTCCAGGCTAACGACACCAGCCTGTCCGGTAAGGGTGACCTGATCGGCGACGGCCGTGGGCGGGGCAGCATAGTCAATTTCGATCCAATTTAGGTCCATAATGTCCAGAAAGGCCGCACCCTCCGGGGTGTTGTCCAGCAGCAGTGTGTTGGCGCCGGCTTGTAGCACGCCCGCCGGTATGTCTACGATGCCGGTGTAGTAGATCTGGCCGTCAAACCGCAGCGTGCCTAAATTCTGTCCATTTATGACCACATCGAAGTCGTGGTCGTTTTCCACCTCCTGATTGTAGGTTTCGCCTTTCACCTGGACGCGAATCTGGCCGGAGCCGTCGGCGACGAATGGCAGGTTGAAGTCGAAGGGCAGGCTGTTGCCCTGGCGCAGCGGCTGCCAGAACCAAAGGTCGGCGGCACGCGGCTGCCCTTCCAAAAAGCTGCGCGCTTCGGATTTATAGAGCAGGTTTTCTTCCAGGTGAAGGGTGCGCGTGACGGCGCTGATGTTGGCCGGGCTTGTGGGTTCAGTGACGGCCGTTTCTCCCATTAACTCTCCCGCAGTGCCGCTGGTGAGCACGTACGGCCGTTGGCTGGTGTAACGGTCGGTGGGAGCCTGGCCATAAAAGACGATAGCGTCGTCGTCAAGGGCAAAGGGAACGGCCGTGCTGCCCTGGCTGAGACGTAAATTCTGGGCATCGAACGAATCGATCTGCAGCCCGGCCTCGGCCAAAGCAGTGCGGCTGGCACGCACAAAACCATCCTGGCTGACCATAAGCTTGACCCGATCGGCAGCGACGTTGCCTGCCGGTGGTGCATCGGCCTGGCGGCAGCCTGCGGCGGCCAGCCAGAGCAGGCCGCTTAAAAGAAGCAGCCAGCCCGGCCAGGCTGGCTGACGATCATGCGTTGTGGAAGATCTGGGCATGGAGCGGTTTATCCCGATTTGCGCGTGTAGAGCACAATCGAGCCAATAACGCCGGTTATAAAAATCAGGAGGGCGACGATGAAACCGAGCCACAAGAAGAGGGTGCCACGGCCGTTGCCGGCTGCTGCCGGCTGTGTCTGGGCATCCGTGCCTACCGCCCCATCATAACCGGGGGCGCTGCCGATGACGGCTACGCGGGTCTGGGTGGGTGCGGCGGTGGGTGTGGCCTGTTCGGGCGGGTAGGGAGTGGGGTTGTCACTGGCAGAGCCAGCGTTATCTGTGCCGGGATAGCCGGTTTGTAGAGCGGCCGCCGCGATGGGGAGCGGGGTTTCTTCGCCCTGGGCAAGGGCTACGGCAGCAGCAAGAGGCGCGTCGTTAACGGCCGTGTCTGGTGTGGCCGTAGGAACGGGGTTGGCCCGGGTGGGCGTTGGCTGCGGGTTTGTGACCTGATTACCGGAGTTGGAAACGGCCGTAGGCGCCAGAGTCGCCTGCTTGGCTGAAGGTGTGACGGTGGCGAAGCGCAACGGGGTAGCAGTTGCCTGGGCCTGCGAGGTGGCCGCGGTAGCGGGCCGGCTGGCGGTGGGAACGGACGTGGCGGTGCTGCCGCTGGCGGGCCGTGTGCCGGTGGCTGTGGCGCCAGGCACGACGACGGCTACGGGCGTGTTGGTCGGCGGCAGGCCTACCGTCACTGTGCGGCGGGCGTTTTCAGGTTCGACTTCGCTGCCGTTGTTTTCAACTTCCAACAAAATGTAAGTGTAGGTCTCGCCATTTTGCACGGTATCGTCTGTGCGTTCGTAGATGGCGCCTTCCGATACGCCGCCCAGACCGTAGATAATCCCGGACGCATCGTCGCCCAGGAAATCGAGGTATTCAAAGGGGCCATCAGGCGCGCCGCGCTTGATGCGGAAGCCGGCCGTGTTCAGCTCGGTGCCGGTGATCCAGACGAGTTTGACGGCATTGTTGAGCGGCGTGGCGGTGTAAGAGACGAGGGTAACGGCCGTTGGTCCTTCGGGCGTAGGCTCGTCATCCTGGGCCTGTACACGCGCGCCGGCAATCAAGACAGCCATGAGAGCGAGGGCGAAAACTAGAGAGCGAAGACTTAATTTATGCATGGTCGGTTGGTTTAGCGTCACTTAATAATGTTTGGTAGATAAACCTCAAACAAATCCTGAAATATGGAGACGGCGGCGCTGCTGGTCTGGTTAGCCGGATTCAAATCATTGCCGGGCGTTTGCACCACGGCCACATTGGTGGCCGGACTTTGCACAGCAACGGCCGTTGTTGTTACGGTAATCATAGCAGATTCACCTTGCGCCAGACCAGTCTCCAGGCTAAAGAGAACGTTATTCCCGTTGGTCGTTACGGCATAGGGAACGCTGGCCGTGGCGGAAACGTAAGCCAGGCCAGACGGCAGCGTATCGGTGATAGTAGGTTTCGCCGGATAAATGCCGTTGTTGTGGATGTGGAGGTTGAAAACGGCCGTGGATCCCAATTCTACGCTTGACTGCTGCGCAGTCTTGTTCAGCGAGACCTCAGGCCGGTACAACTGCATAGCCGGGTCTCCCTGGAGAATAAAGTCATAAATGGCGGATCGATCGGAGAAGGGGCTGCTGTCGTAGAAAACTTTGGCGTAGTTGGCGGCGTCGCCAACGGCCGTTTGCCCCTCTTCAAACAATCCCCGGTAAAACCCTTCCAGCAAAACCGTATGTTCGGCATCGTATCCCAGCCCGGAAGATGACCAGTGCGCTGCCGAACCAATTGTTCCCGAAGAGAGAGCCGCCGCAGTAAGCGTCCGTTCGCTCAGCGCATTGCGGCCGGGAAAAGCGAAGTTCCCATCCAGGCAGTCGGCGCTGAGGATGGTGAGCGGCTTGTTGTAATTATTCCAGAACGTCTCAGTCATGTCGCCGACGGTGGCGCGCACGGTGAGGATGTACGGGTTGCTGCCCCAATACTCCACGCCGCCATGACCGCGATAGTTGAGAATGGAAGCGCCCTGGCTGAGGGCATTGGTTATCTGCTGGCGCAGGGCGAGAACGGCCGTTGAATTTGACGCTTCCAGGCACAACTGTGCTTGCTGGAAGTCGCCTGGCAGCAGCGGGCCGGTCTCGTGCAGATTGGAAAAACAAAAATTACCACCCTGGTCGGGGTCATCGGCCACGAATATCACGGTTTTTTGCCAGGCGGCGGGCGTTAGCTGGTTCTGGTCATGCTGGATGATTTTGTCTACCGCAGCCTGAGCTTCGGCGGCCGACTTGGCCGGGATGCGGCCGATAGCCATGTCGGCCAGGATGTCATTGCCGCTGAGGAGAACGGCCGTGTGGTCCGACGGCACCAATCCCTGGAAACGGTCTACAAACAACAAGTCGGTGGGCACATAGCTGACGGCATTGATGTCCCAATCCGTACACAGGCTAACACATGGCAGATTGCGCGGCGCGACGAGGCCATCACCAATCAGCACCACGTAAGCCGGAGCCGTGGACCAGTTGTACAAGGCTTCCTGTAAATAACCGTGGATGGCCGCGGGCAGCGGCAGGCCATACCCATACTGGTTGATCACATCTTCCACGTCCGCCACGTATGTCGTCAGTCCGCCAAAACTGGCCTGACTGCGATGGGCGGCAAGCTGCTGCGCCTGTGCCAGAAAATCGCCGTGGCTGATAGCCACCCAATCCGCGCCGCCGGGCGGCGTCAGATTGGCGGGAATGTATTGACTGAAGGTGATTACGCCTGAGCCGGACAGCACGGCATCCGCAGAGGCGGCGATAAATTGGGTATTGGCCGGCTGCCCATCGGAAAATTTGTAGGTGTAATTGCCGGTGCTGCCAGAGACGTTGCCGGCCGCCATGCTGATAGCTTTAGGCAGCCGGGGATTGGAGATGTCCCAAACCAGGGCATTGGCCGCGTTTCCTTCGCTGAAACCACTGACGCGCAGTTCACTGCCGCCTGTCTCATCGGTAAAAACAAGCTGATTATTCAGAGCGATGAGATGGCGCATGTACTCAACGGTGATACGGTTGAGATAATTGTCGGATACCTGGCCGTTTAGCTGCGTGGCATCAATAATCTGTACATTGTTCAGGCCGTCGACGAGGGCAGTGGCCGGTACGGTGTTGGTGATGTTGACGTTGCGGCCGCGTATCGGATCGCCGGGTTGCCCCCAGATTTCTTCCTGACAATCTGGATAGGAATTGATGCAGCCGATGAAGTCGTAGGTGATAGTTTTGGGGGAAGTAGCGGCCTCGCGGGTCATCAGCTCAATGACGTAACGCGCGGGAGGCTGGCCTGCGTCCAATACCGGATCGGGCAGTTCGATTTGCCTGGTGACGGTGTAGGGATGGGGCGAGGCGCCTGTTTTACGAATCCAATCCCAGTAATAGGAGTCCGGTTCGTTGGGGAATTGATCCCACTGGTTGGTCCAGGTGCTGAAGAAGTACCTTTCATCTTCGCGGGTGACGGAAGCCCAGTAGGTGGTTTTGACGGGCAGGCTGCCACCGGCCTGATTGGCAACAGAGGTAACGGCCGTTCGCGTACCCGCATCCCACAGCCAGAAAACGTTATTACGCACAAGCTGCTTTTCGTAACGAGATTCGTTGATGGCCCAACCGTAGAAGCGAATCTTTTCGCCCGGATCGAAGGTGCTGCTGCCGTCGCCGATAAATTGATAAGCGACAGTTTCGCCACGGTGCATCATTTCGATGGTGTTGGGATTGAGAGGCAGCATGCCGGCGGTCTGTAAATCAGTGTAATTAATTTCGTAGATGCCATCACGGGCAACTTCGATTTTGAGAGTGGGCTGGCCAATGGGCAGGGTGACGGCCGTTGCTCCCCCATCAGGCGCCGGCGGCAAACTGCGCCATCGGGCGGCCTGGACGGGATTGAGCAGGCGATCGGCCAGCGCGTTCAGGTAGATATCACCTGGTGTGGGTGACGGCCGTAAATCAGTCAGGTTCGCGCCGTGAAAGGTTAGGTTTACCTGCAGCTTTGTATCCTGAACGACTTCCTGCTGCACCGGATTGTACCGTACGGGGTACAGCTTCAACTGCACTATGCGGATGTCCCGATAGTACATGGGAGCGGACAGTTCGTAGGCGGCCGTTGGGTACAGCGCATCTCGGCTGTAGACGGCCGGGTCGGGCATGGCGGGTTGCGCCGATTGGGGAACGGCCGTGGCCGGCGGAAACAGACCATCGGTGGCTGCGTTGGCATAGTCCAGGGCTGGTTCCGGGGCAGCAGCCAGTCGGCTGAGGTGTTGGTGCATGGATTCTTGGGCCGCAACAGTGACCGTGACCTCAGCTTCCGGCGGCACGGCGATGAACGTCGTGTAGTATGGCAAGGCCGGAGCGCCGGACGTATTCATGACTTGATCCAGCCCCTCTACCTGAATCCGCTCCTCAGCGGCAGTTTGAAAAACGGCCGTGTTCAACACAAAGCTGAGGCCAGAATCGCTCTGGTTAAGCTGGCCGACAAGCGGCAGGGGCGTTGGCGAAACGGCCGTTGGCTGGCTCTGCCAGGCTGCTGAGTGCAGAACGAAAACGGCGAGCAGCGCGATAGGTAAACAAACAGCCCAAAATAGACGAATGGTTCGGTTGATTGTCATGAAAAAATCTTCCTTATCGGGAGATCATCGCAAGTGGACCAAAATGCGGTGTCTGGCGTACTGGAGCGGTGTGACAAACGGCCGTTAGCGCGGCCGTTCCCTAAAAATCATGTCTCTTTGGGCCAAATCGTCGATGAAAGTATCGAGATCTGTTTGGGCTTGTTGCGGCGAAATGCCGTAGTTTGTGGTTATTGCCTCAACGATCTCCGAAATGCTCAGCTTATCAACCACCTTCTGCCAGATAAATGCGCCGACGTGGTTCAATACTCGAATCTTTCCGGTCTGCGGCGAAACAATGACGGCATCACCATCCAACAAGCGCCAGGTTAAAGATTCATCAATATACAAATGACCATCATTATCGACCATCACACGCTTCCTTCTCGCAGGCCGCTTACCAGCAGCGCCAGGCCCACCAGCGACGTGATCGTCGTCAGGACGACTGCCCACCAGGTGACACGCGGCACTGTATACGAGAACATGTCTTCGTCATATCGATTCACAGCGGCGTTCGTCTGCACCTCTTCCAGCACATAGTAGTAGGTTTTGCCGGGCTCTACGTCTCTGTCTACATACGAATAGGACGCTCCCGAAACGGCGCTGCCCTGGCTGTCGATCATCGCGTCGTTGACTTGCTCATACCCGCCATCCGGTGACTGGCTGCGGAAAAGATAAAACCCAGCCGTGTCGAGTTCCGTGGCGGTCTCCCATTCCACCTTGACTGTGACCGGGTTTGTGAGTTGATAAAACAGTAAGGCGCCCGCCAACAGCAGCCAGAAGATTCCCATCATCACCATCAGGGAAGAAGATCTGGCGTTGGCGCGTGTCGGTATGGCATCCATTAGCGTCTCGTCAGCCCCGACAACCAGGCTGGCAGTTTTGAAGAACGGTTTTTCCTGGAAGAGCGACGTTTGTTGGTCTGGTTGTTGTATTCGTAAAGATTGTAATAGTAGTAGTAATAGCCGTAGCCACGCCGGTCCGGATTGAGTTTATTCAAGACGGCGCCAAAAATGTTGCCGCCGGTTCTCTGCAATCGCTCAATTGCCCCGATAAAGGTGTTGCGTTTTGTTTTGCCGGTGTCCACGACAACCAGACAGCCGGTTACCAGGGCGCTAAGGATCGAGGCGTCCGCTACGGTGAGAACGGGCGGCGTATCGAAAATAACGATGTCGGCCTCACTCTGGAGTTCCTGAACGAGTTGGTTCATGCGCTGTGAGCTGAGCAGTTCGGCGGGGTTCGGGGGGATTGGCCCACTGGTCATGATCCGCAGAAAGGGAACCTTGGTCTCTTGAACATGCTGGATGACTGACGATTCACTATCGAGAACGGCCGTTGTCAGACCAAAATTGTTTGGCGTCTCAAAGATCTTGTGCTGCACCGGCCGTCGCAAATCAGAGTCCACTAAAATAGTTCTCTTACCCGCCTGCGCCATCACCACCGCCAGATTCGCTGTCGTTGTCGATTTTCCTTCCCCAGGAGATGAACTTGTAACCAAAACACTGCGCAGGCCTTCATCCACAGCGGAAAAGCTCAAATTTGTGCGAATGACCCGATAAGCCTCAGAGATAGGATCGCGGGGCGTCAACTGTGTAACCAGGGTCTGCGGCAAAGAATCAGATTTTATGTTGGCAATGGCACCGAGGGTTGTCAGTCCGGTGTCTTCCATAATCTGATCAGGCGATTTAATGGAATCGTCCAGATACTCAATCAAAAAGATAAGGCCCAGGGCAACCATGCCGCCCACGACCATTGCCAGTAAGGTATTGGTGACGGTGCGCGGACGAATTGGGGCGCCAGGTACTGTAGCCGGCTCAATGGGCACAAGGTTGCTGTTCTCTTTGGCCTGATCCGTTTGCAGTTGATTCAAATTATTAAACGCTTCCGTGTAACGGATCTGCGCTTCGTTTAACTGTGTTTCCAGGCGGGAGCGCAGCGCCAAATCTTCGGCGGATTCGGCGGTGCTTAGTTCGTTAATCTGGGTTTCCAACGATTGAATCGTATCCCCGATTTCATTCAGGCGGCCCTGCCAGTTGCCAATAGGTTCGGCATAACGCAAACTATCGCGAGCCTGGTTCTCGGCGATGAACACGTTGCCCAAGGCGTTGGCAATGGCCGCGGTGCGCGCCGGGTCCGTATCTTCAACTGTGATGACGATGATCTGGGTATCTTGAGGGGCAGAGACAGTAATCTTGCCGCGCAGTTGGCCTGGGGATAGCGGTAGGTCAAGCTGTTCAACGGTTTTTTGTAGGATGGGAGTGGTTGTCAGGATTTCAACGTAGGTTTGAGCCAAACGCTGCTCAAACAAAACTTGCGAGTAATCATTGCCTGTGTTGCTGCCCGGCGCTTCATCAATCAGCAGACGCGAGGAGGCCCGATAAACGGGGGTGGTGTTTTTGCTGAAGATGTAGGCTCCGGCTCCGGCGACGATGACGCCCAGGATAATTAGCCAGGCCCAACGCCAGACAAGGGAAATATAATCTTTTATAACCATGGTAATGCTAAAACTCCATTGGAATTAGCTGACAAGTCAGCATTTTAGTTTGTCTTGAAAAGTGTAAACAGGTTATAAAGGCTGAGCAATGTGAAAAAGGTCCAGATCGCTATTTCCCATATTCGCTGGCTGGTGCCGGCTAGACCGATGCCGATGAGTGTAAAACTCAGCCAGAAAGCCTTTAGGAAGGTTGGCGTGTCTAATTGTGAACGGATTGGCTGCTTTTGATCGTTGGCCAACCAATAGTGGTAACTAAAAGCGGCTAAGAGAACGGCCAGTCCGACTATCCAAAAGCTGTTGATGAAGACGGAGAACCAGTTAATCACAGGCGTCCAGTATAGCATATGCTAAAATGGGCACAAACGGCCGTCTCTTTCATTCATCCACTCATCATATCTGAGGACAGCTTGCATAACGTTGCCAGCTTAGGGGGTCTCGTTTACAACTAACGTTACATTTACGATGCACGATACGAATTAGTGCGCTTGAGGAAAAAATGGCAAAGATACAAACCCAATATGTCTGTCGTTCTTGCGGGCGGGTAACGCCCGTTTACATGGGCAAGTGCCCTAAGTGCGGCCAGTTTGGCACAATGGAAGAAGAAGTGCTTGTCCCTGAGACGACGGCCGTTCCCAAAAATCGCCGCGCCCACGCCTACACACCCGATCAGCCCCAACGTCTGGCGGAAGTCACCGCCGATGGCGTGGAACGCCTGCCGATGGCTATTACCGAGTTTGCCCGCGTCCTGGGCGGAGGGTTGGTACCCGGCTCCCTCGTCTTGCTGGGCGGTGAGCCGGGCATTGGTAAGTCCACCCTGCTGTTAGAAGTGGCCGCCCTGGTCGCCAACCAACACGGCGCTGCCCTGTACGTCTCTGGTGAGGAAAGCGCGCGGCAGATCAAAATGCGGGCGGACCGCATGGGCATTCAGGCCGACGACCTGTTCCTGGTAACCGAAACCAATCTCACCGGTATTTTAGGCCATGTAGAAAAACTGAAACCCACGCTGCTCATCGTGGACAGCATCCAGACTACCTACGACGATGGCCTCACTTCGACGGCGGGCAGCGTCAGCCAGGTGCGGGCCTGTGCCAGCCGCTTTCAGGAACTGGCCAAGCTGAACGGCGTGACCGTGTTTTTGGTGGGCCACGTCACCAAAGAAGGGGCTATCGCCGGACCGCGAGTGCTGGAACACATTGTAGACACGGTGCTTTATCTGGAAGGCGATCCCTTCCACCGCTACCGCCTTTTGCGCAGCGTAAAGAATCGTTTTGGGGCCACCAGCGAAGTAGGGGTCTTTGAGATGGCGGAGCGGGGGATGGTGGAAGTGCCGAATCCTTCGGAAGCCTTTTTGGCCGAGCGCCAGGTGAATGCGCCGGGCTCGGCCATCGCCGTGACGATTGAAGGAACACGGCCGTTGCTCGTCGAGGTTCAGGCTTTGGCCAGCAGCACGACCTTTTCCAACCCGCGGCGCACGGCCAATGGGGTAGATTATAACCGCCTGCTCCTGTTAACGGCCGTTCTCACCCGCAGGGTCAACATCCCCCTTTACGACAAAGATGTGTTCCTCAACGTGATTGGCGGGCTGCAAATTGGCGAGCCGGCCGCCGATGTAGCCATTGCTGTGGCCCTGGCCAGCAGCGTGAAAGACCGGCCCATCCACGCCGACATGGCGTTTGTCGGAGAAGTAGGTCTGAGCGGTGAACTGCGGGCTGTGAGCCAGTTGGAAACGCGGCTGCGCGAAGCGGCCAAATTGGGCTTCAAACGGTGTGTCGTGCCCCGATCCACCCGCAAAAGCAGCCTCACCGTCCCCCCGGGCCTGGAAATGATCGGCTGCCGCACGCTGGCGGAGGTGATCCAGGCTGCTTTGCTGCCTGCCTGAACCAACGTGGGGTTATCGGCTCAGGCGCGCCGGCCGATGAAGAGCAGCACCACGCCGGCCAGAGCCATGAAGAGGATGATACCTACGGCTACGGCCGTCAGTGTTTTCAATCCCGGTAATGATCTGGTTGGCGCATCCGACGAGACAGCCAGCGCGTTTGTGGGAGCAGCGGCGGGCGTGCTGGGGGCGGCAGCCGTGATTGTTGGCGGAACAGGTGTGGCCGTGGGTACGGCCGTTTCCGTGGGCGGTGGACTGGCCGTAGGTGTCGGGGTGGCCAGTTGTTCCGGCAAATTGGTTGAGCCGCCAACTTCCTCTGGCTGGGGCTGCTGGCCGACGAGGACTTCCTGCCCCAACTGCAGCACACTGTTCTCATCCAGCCCGCTGACCTCGTAAAAAGCCTCCATAGTTAAATCGTAGGTGGTGGCAATGCCGATGGGGGTATCGCCGGCCTGAACGATGTGGACGATACGGCCGTCTGGTTTGACGCGCGCCTGGGGGAAGCCGGGCAGCAACGTGGAGCCATCGGGCAGCACGGAATAGCCAATGATCAGCGTGTCGCCGGCCGCCAGGAAGGCGTTTTCATCCAGGTTGTTGTAAGCGTACAGGTCGCTTAAAGCGATACCAAACCGGTCGGCGATGAGGATGAAGCTGTCGCCAGGGACAACCGTGTAGAGGATACGGCCGTCTGGCAGCGCGGTGGGGGAGGCGATGGGGGAGGCGGTAGGGGTGGCAGTTGGTGGTTCGGCAGGCACGGGCGTGTTTGCCGGTGTTGATGTCGGCTCCACCTGTTGTGCGCCGCCGGAGGGGGGCACGGCCGTGGCCTCGGGATTGGCCGAAACGGCCGTGGGTTGGGGCGGCGGAGGCGGAGCCGCCAGGCTGCCCGCTTTATACCCGGCGCTCAATTCGGCCGTAAGCTGCAAATAGGTGTTGCCATACTCCAGGCTCGATTCAATCTGGCTGCCCTCTTTCCACTCGTTGAACGAGTTGATGATCACCATGTCTGGGGCGCTGGACGCTGCCCCGCCAAAAGTGGAACGGTAAAAATCACCATTGGCGCGATCTCGGGAGAATGCGGCTTCGCCCCGACCGAGCAGCGTGTCGTTCCAGCCGGGCATGGCGGTGGCTACCCAGTATTTGTACCCGCCGTAGGTCGCTGCGGCGGCGCGGGTGTTGGCCGCCCAACTGGCGGCCGTCCCGGCCGGATTACCCGACCAGGCAATGTTGTACAGATGCAGGCCGTCGAAAGCGTTGAGATAGGAGGTGTCACCGCCTTCGGCAATCCAGATGCTGTTGCGGTCGGGATCCACGGCGCTGCGAATCGTTGTCCAGTCAGCGGGCGAGAGCAGCCAGTTGGCCCAAAAGAAAATGACCGGTTTGCCGTCCACACGCAGATAGGCAGGGTGGGCGGCGTGGGTAGTGAGAAGAGTGCGCAGGGCGTTGATGCGGTCGTCGTTGGAAGCGAAGAAGGGGCTGCCGGTTTCAAAATCGACGGCGGCCTTAAAGCCGCTGCCGCCGGCGATGTTTAGCAGGGCGCGGAAATTGGTTTCGGTCTGGTTGTTGGCTTCTTGTGGACCGTACCAGCTTTGGACAAAGCCGTCGATGCCGGCAGATTGGGCATCGGCGACCTGGCGCTGGATGACGGCCGTGTCCGTGGAAAAGTAAGGGCTTACCGGCTGGAAGGGCGTCTTGCCGGGGCCGAAAGAATCAGGGCTGTACCAGGCATAGTAGAAAGCCAGCACCAGCCGTGTCTGGCCCTGGGCCTGGGCGGACGGAGCACTCAGCGTCTGGCCAAGAAGCAGGGTAAAGCCTGTCAGCAAAAAAATCAGCAGTCTATTTTTCATAGGCAAATTGGTGTAGGAACGGCCGTTACTCAGCTCCCGGCCCTACGTAGCGATATTCCAGCGACGGCGTGATAAATTCGGTGAGCAGTTCCACAGCGCGTTCGGCTTCCGTTTTATTTAACTGACTGGAGAAACCCAATAAAACGTCTTGCCAGTTAAAAGTCTCGTGATTGTATTCCACCAGGCGCGGCTCGCCGCTGATGCCGCCCAGTTCAGCGGCTTTGTCGATGGCATCCTGGAAATTGCCCAACTGGTCGACCAGGCCATTTGCCAGCGCCTGACGGCCGGAGTAGACACGGCCGTCGGCCAACTTGCGCACTTCTGCCTCCGAGAGATTACGGCCGTCGGCCACCACGCGCACAAACTCGTCGTAGGCTTCGTTGGTGATGGATTCCAGGATATCCCGTTGTTCGGTGGTCAGCTCTTCCCAGGTGCTGCCCATTGCCTTGTTCTCGCCACTGGTGATGTCGATAACCTTTACGCCTACCTTATCTATTAGGTCAGAGGCGTCATACAAGGTGAGGATAACGCCCAGGCTGCCGGTCAGGGTATCGGGGCGGGCAATGATATAGTCGCCGGGCGCACTGACGTAATATCCGCCGGAAGCCGCCACGCTGGCCATGCTGACCACGATCGGCTTTTCTACATTTTGCAGCGTTTCCCAGATTTGTGCCGAGCCGGTGACTGAACCGCCGGGGCTGTCTACTCGCAGGATGATGGCTCTGACGGTGGGATCTGCCTCGGCTGCTTCTAAGTCGTTGATGACCCGGCTGCTCACGGCGTCGGCGGCGTTGGGACGGTCGCTGCTGAGGATCGTGCCTTCGACGCGGACGATCGCTACGGCGTCACCAAAACCGGCGCTGCTGGCGCCGGAGGCGCTGCTGAGGCCCAGGAGACCTGAGCTGAGCACGGCCGTTCCGCCCAAAACAGCGCAGCTGCACACCGGCAGCATAAACCCGACGATTACGCTGATGAGCACCCACAAGGCGGTGCGGTTTTGCGATTTAGTTTCCCCGGCTGCCGCTGCAGACTGGGGCGCGGCTGGCGTAACGGCCGTTTCTTCCTCCATTACACACATCTCCTCATCAAAATTTAGAATACAAGAAGCCTCATTATACCGTTGAACCGCAAAGGTCAAAGTAGACTTGAACAATTCTTAAAGTGTGCTATCATCCCTCCCTCGTTGCACAGCAGCATAAAAATTGAGTGTTCGCTGCTTTCCGCTCTTGACTCGATCAAGGGCATCACTCGCCCGAGTAATCCCAAGGAAAGGAGGTTAATAGCAACATGCGCGAGTACGAAGTCACAGTTATTTTGCAACCTAATTTAGAGGAAACGCCCCGAAACGAACTGGTGGAACGAATTGTCGGTTGGATGGGCAATGGTCAAGAAGATGCCGAAAAACCGGTGATCAATCACTGGGGGAAGCGTTTTATGGCCTACGACATCCAGGGCTTTCAGGAAGGATATTACGTCTTCTTCGAAGCCAAGATGGATCCGGACCAGATTTCGGAGTTGGAGCGCAACTTCCAATTTACGGAGGATATTATTCGTTACCTCGTTGTCCGCAAGGAAGAATAGTGCCGGTCTGGCGCCAGAGGCGGCGGCTACTTAGCCTGTCGCCATTGGCGTTACGATATTGGCGAAGTTGCGAGAAGAAATGAATAAAGGGTTAAACAAAGTCTTGTTGATTGGTCAGGTGGAAGGTCTGGTGGATGTCCGCCGGATGCCAAACGGCCGTCCTGTCGCTGCGTTTACCCTGGCTGTTCCCCGTACCTGGACGTCTGCAGAGGGGGAGTATTTCGAAGAAACGGAATGGTTTAACATTGTGGCCTGGGGCAGCCTGGCCGACGTTTGCGAAAAGTGGCTGACAAGTGAAAGTCAAGTTTACCTGGAAGGCCGACTGCAAACGCGCAGTTGGGAGGATAATACCGGTCGCAAACATTTCCGTACCGAAGTGATCGCCCAGGAAATCATCACCTTATCAGATTTTGAATAATACAAAAGCAGCCAGGCATTTTATGAAGATGCTTAAGGTTGTCATTGGAGGTAATTATGGCTTATCAAGGTCGTAAACGTTTTGTGCAAAGAAAACGCGTCTGCGAATTTTGTGTAGAGGGTAGTAATACCGTTGATTACAAGAATGCAGAGAATCTGAAGCGTTATGTGACGGAATTTGGTCGTATCCGACCGCGCCGGCAGACAGGTACCTGTGCCAAGCACCAGCGTGCTCTGGCCGTTGCCGTCAAACGCGCTCGTCACATTGCCCTGCTTCCGTTCGCCGCCGAATAACCATCAGGAACACATCTGGCTATGAGCAAGAAAAGCACCTCCACCAAGGCGAAAGAAGAAGCAGACCGCCAATCGCGCAAAGAAGTTCTTCTGGCCAGAAAGCAGGCACAGCAGACGCGCCAACTGCGGATTGCCCTGGGAATCGTCGGTATTCTTATTCTGGCAGTTATTGTTATCGCCGTAGTGAATGAGTTTGTCGTGGCGCCTAATCGCAGCGTGGCCGTCGTCAATGACAATGAAATCAGCCTGCAGGATTTCCAGGATCGTGTGGTTTATGAACGGGCACGGCGCGTCGTTTTATTGGAAGATCAGTTGGCCGCCTTTGGTGGTGATGTCGGGATCATCCAGCAGTTTGCCAACCAGGTCTTGGTCGATTTGTATCCGGCCAATGCCGAGACATTTGGCGAGACTGTGTTGAACCAGATGGTTGACGAGGATTTGATTGCGCAGGCTGCCGGGGACCGGGGTATCACCGTTTCAGACGCTGACGTAGAAGCCGAGATTGGCAAATCTTTTAACTACTACGGCGGCGAACTGCCCACGCCGTTACCGACGGCCACGGAGACGGTAATGCCCACGCCTTCGTTAACGCCGATTCCTACGGCCGTTATCACCGAAGTCGTGCCTACGGCTACCAGCTTTCCCACACCGACTGCCGGTCCAACAAACACTCCTCTGCCCACATCCACGCCTGTCAGCGCGGATTCGTTCCAACAGCAGTTAGACGAACTGCTGCAGCAGTACCGTGATTTGGGTGTGAGCGAAGGCGCTTACCGAGCCAGCGTGCGGGCGCAGCTTTACCGCCAGCGTTTGGCCGATGCCCTGGCCGAAGAGGAAAATCTTTCTCGCGAAGCAGAGCATGTCAACTTCTACGTCCTGGTGTTTGATAATCAGGAGGAAGCCGACAACGTCGCTGGCACGCTGACATCTGACAATTACCTGGAAGTTTGGAACACGATCCGCAGCCAGCAGGCCGATCCGAACGCTACTTCCATGGCCTTTGCTTCAGAGCTGTTCCGGCGCACCGAAGATGACCTGGCAACCTCGTTTAGTCCGGAATTTGCCACGGCCGTTTTCGATCAGGAGATCGACACACCGACTCCTGTTATTGCCGTGACCGGCCAGGATGGCACGATCAGTTACTTCATCGCCATTCCCAGCGGCAAAGAAATGCTGCCGTTGACGGATGCGGCTTACCAGACCAAAAAAGATGAGCTGGTATCGGCCCTGATAACCAGCCTGCGCGGTGGCAACGTGATCGTTCAGGATTTCTGGCGCGATCGTGTACCAACCAAACCGGCTCTGGATGACAAGTTCTATGCTACACCTACACCGGTCCCCGAACAGCCGATAGTTCCGGAAGTCGCCACGCCGGCGAGCACGGTAACAGCGCCCTAAGCGCCGCACGTTCAGGGTGAGTTGAGAAACAAACGCCAGGAAAGCTACAGCTTCCTGGCGTTTTTGTTTAGACTTTGATCCGGGTAAAGATTATTTGATTTTGCGCCAGATGAGGAAGATAGCTGCGACTGTGCCCAGGAAGAAGAAAGTGACAAAGGTTATGGCCGTCATGCTCATGCCCGGCAGCTGCAAAACGGCCGTGTCCATAAACAAGCTGAGCATGCTGATGAACAGAACGCCCACAGCCATGGCCAGAATACCGACCAGGACGCCCACGAGAGTGCCGTAGAAAACGGCCGTCATAAACTGCACACGCTTCCTTTGCGCTTCAGTTGAACTGTCTGCCACTTGAATTTGTGTTTTCATAGGTCTTTTCCACGATGAAAATATGGAGAATCGATGACCAAAAAGCAGTCTTGCCTGACAATCTGTTGCCAAAATTATCAGCCTGTTTCCAAACGCCTGTCAACCTGACTATAGGCCTATCAACTTACAATTCGGTTTTCGCCCTGGCGATTCGAGCGTGCTATAATTTTTTGGTCGATCTTTAAGCGTTAATAGGGGCGAACAACGGCCGTTCGCCCTTTTTCATTGCGAAAAGCCCACTATTTAAGGAGATAAAGCGTGAATCTACATGAATATCAGGCAAAACGATTATTTGCCGAACACGGTGTACCGATCCCGCAAGGGGATGTTGCTTCGACGCCGGCTGAAGCGCGCGAGATTACTCGCGAACTAGGCGGCAAAGTCGTCGTAAAGGCCCAGGTGCTGACAGGTGGACGAGGGAAAGCCGGCGGCGTAAAACTGGCAAACACCGCCGACGAAGCCGAAGCCCTGGCCAAACAAATCCTGGGTATGGACATCAAAGGTTTCAAGGTTCGCCGCGTACTGATCGACAAGCAAGCGCCGGGAATTGACCAGGAAATTTACCTGGCTGTGCTTATCGACCGGGGGCGCCGCCTGCCCATGATCATGGCCTCTGCGGCTGGTGGTATGGATATCGAAGAAGTAGCCGAAAAAACACCAGAGAAGATTATCACCGCCCACATCGAACCGGCCCTGGGTGTGCGGGGTTACCAGACCACCTACATCGCTTCGCAGATCGATTTGCCGCGTGAGTTGTGGCGCGATTTTCACAAGATTGTGGCGGGTTTATACGAATGCTTTAAACGCAATGATGCTTCGCTGACCGAAATCAATCCGCTCGTCATCACCGGCGAAGGGAAGTTACTGGCCGTGGATGGCAAAATGTCCATCGACGACAACGCCCTTTCCCGCCAGTCACGCCTGGGAGAAATGCGCGATGTGGCCGAAGAGCCGGAAGCCGAACGTGAGGCCCGCCTGACGGGAATTAACTTCATCAAGCTCGACGGCAACATCGGCTGTATGGTGAATGGAGCCGGGTTGGCGATGACCACAATGGACATCATCAAGCTGTTTGGCGGCGATCCGGCTAACTTTTTGGACATTGGCGGTGGGGCTAAGTCCGATCAGGTGGCAACCGGCCTTCGCCTTATCCTCTCCGATCCCAATGTCGAAGCGGTGTTGATCAACATCTTTGGCGGAATCACCCGCGGGGATGAAGTGGCCAAGGGGATTTTGCAGGCACTGGACGAAGTCCAGACAAATGTGCCCATGGTCGTCCGGCTGGCCGGGACTAACGCCAAAGAGGGTCGAGCCATTCTCGCGGACGCCTCTATGGAAACGGCCGATACCCTGTCGGAAGCTGCCAGGAAAGCTGTAGCGGCTGCGGCAGAAGTTACAAAAGCAAACCAGGAGTAAATCATGAGCATTTTAGTCGACAAAAATACTCGTTTAGTCGTACAAGGCATTACCGGACGAGAGGGCAGTTTTCATACGCAGCAGATGGTGGCTTTTGGTACCAACGTGGTAGCCGGTGTCACTCCCGGCAAGGGCGGTCAGTGGTTTGAAACCGATTCGCAAAAAATCCCGATCTTTGATTCCGTCAAAAAAGCGGTCGAGGCTACAGGAGCCAATGCTTCGGTTATTTTTGTGCCGGCCCGTTTTGCCACAGACGCGATCTACGAAGCGTCCGACGCCGGCATTCCGCTGGTGGTATGCCTGACGGAATATATTCCTGTGCTGGACATGATCGAAGTGCGCAGCTATCTGGACAGCAAACAGACGCGCTTGCTTGGTCCAAACTGTCCCGGTTTGATCACGCCTGGACAGTGTAAGGTAGGCATTATTCCCGGAAGCATCGTCAAGCCCGGTAACGTAGGCGTGGTATCCAAGAGCGGCACGCTGACCTACGAGGTCGTCTACGCTTTGACCGAGCGCGGCATAGGCCAGTCGACCTGTGTTGGGATTGGCGGCGACCCGATCCAGGGCACAGATTTTATTGACGTGCTGCAAATGTTTGAAGAGGATCCGGAAACCGAGCAGGTGATTATGATCGGTGAGATCGGCGGCAATGCGGAAGAGAAAGCCGCGGCTTACATTGCTCAGCACATGAGCAAACGGGTGACGTCCTTCATTGCCGGGCGGACGGCGCCTCCGGGACGGCGGATGGGCCACGCCGGAGCCATAGTGGAAGGACGCAGCGGCACGGCCGAAAGTAAGATTAAAGCATTGAATGATGCGGGTGTTCGTGTTGCCGACAATCCAGACAATATTGTTGATTTGGTGATGAGCAGCTGACAGATGTTGAATGGTGGGCAGTGTGGGCGTTATCGTCTACGCTGCCCACTGTCCGTTGAGAAACAGGTTGTATGCGGGTTATCAGTGGGCGGGCACGGGGAAGAAAACTTAGAAGAGTGCCTGGCGATACGACCCGGCCGATCATGGATCGGGTGAAGGAAAGCCTGTTTAACATTTTGGGCCAGGACGTGGTGGGGGCGCGCTGGTTGGATCTGTTTGCCGGCACAGGGCAGGTGGGCATTGAGGCGTTGAGCCGGGGGGCGGCCGAAGTGGTCTTTGTCGACAAAGTGCGTCCGGCCATCCAAACAATTCAAGGCAATTTACAGATTACCGGTTTACGGGACGGCGCCACGGTTGTGCAGGCTGATTCTTTTGTCTATTTGCGTCAGAAGAACTTTGCCCCGTTTGACCTGGTTTACGTGGCTCCGCCGCAGTACCAGGGGTTGTGGCTGGAGGCACTGGCGATTTTAGACGAACGGCCGTCTGCCTTTCTGACCCCTGATGGTGTTGTCGCGGTCCAAATCGACCCCAAAGAGCGCCAGCCATTGTCGCTAAACAACCTCTTGCTATATGATGAGCGCGTTTACGGCAACACCCAACTCCTCTTTTTTGAAAACGGTCAGGTGACCGACTAATCCCTCTACTTTAATTTTCTAGCGTTACCTGGATGACACATTGACCTGTGAGGTTGTCGTTAGCGTCGACGGCCGTCAACCGTAACAAATACGGCCCATTACCCCATTCACTTAAATTGACGTTCCCCAAAAAACTGTCCCGCACGGGCTGCTCAATATTCCGGCCCAGCAGCGAGGCCCATGAACCGTTTGTCTCTGGCCCATTGGCTTCCAGACTGAAATAGCCGAAATTCGGCGTGTCGGCCGTGCCCGAAAAGTTGATCAATCCCGAAACCACCGACCCATTGGCCGGTTGGCTGATGTTCAAATCGACGGTGCAGTCCACAAATGGAGTCGGCGTGGGGCCGCTGGGCGTGGGAGGGCCGGCCAGCTCGGCCGTCGCCTCCGGGTTGGTTTCTGCCGGCTCGCCGGGGCCACCTGGCTGGCTGGCCAGGGTGATCGTCGGCACCAGCACGGGCGTGGGTTCCGGGGGGCGAATCTCGGCGGTGCCTAACGGCGTGGGCGAGGAAAGCGGAGTAGCGAAGATGTTAGGCGTGGGGGTAGGAGGTTTTAGCAGGTCGGCTGGCAGGGTAGGGGCAATGCTGATGTTCACGTAGTAGACGAGACCGGCAATACCGGCGAAGAGCAGCAGAAAAAAAACGGCCGTGTTCCGCTTTTGGGTACCGCGCTCCCGTTCCAGACCAAACATGGCCCGCTCCAGGGTTCGCCGGGCTTGTAAGAATTGGCTCCCGTACCAAAAAACACCAAGAAAACAAATAATGTATATCAGGAAATCGTTGCGAAGTATGAAGACATAGACTCGTTCCATTGTGCCCGATTGTATCCGTGATTGGCTCTTTTTGCCGATTTGCTGCCTGGATGCTCATTCGTCTGATGAGCCTTCCGGCGGCCAGATCAAAAAACGGCCGTTTGTGCTAAAACGGCCGTTCTCCTCTAATCCATTCCATACGGTTTGCTCCTGCTCAAAGCTGTGGTAGCAGTCCGTAAAGCAGCTTTGTCAGGCGCGGGACAATCATTTTCCCCGTTTCCAACACTTCCTCGTGCGATACCACGGCCTCCGACGTAGGATCCAGAATCGCCTTGTTGGTAATTGAGGAGATGCCCAGTACACGCATGCCCGCGTGACGGGCCACAATAACTGAGGGCACAGTGGACATACCAACCGCGTCCGCCCCAATGAGGTGCAAAAAGCGTAATTCGGCCGATGTCTCAAAGCTGGGTCCGGCCACATAGGCATAAACGCCCTCGTGCAATTTGAGTCCCTGGGCAGCGGCCGTTTCCAGGGCCAGACGGCGCAGAGCCGGATCATAAGCCTGGGTCATGTCGGGGAAGCGCGGGCCGATGCGTTCGTCGTTAGGGCCGCGCAGTGGGTTGTTACCGGCGATGCCCACAAAATTGAGATGATCTTTGATGAGCATCAAATCGCCTGGCTCGAAGCTGCGGTTAATGCCGCCGGCCGCGTTGGTGACGATGAGCGTGTGGATGCCCAGAGCGTGCATCACCCGCACCGGAAAGACGACCTGAGCCGGGGAATAACCTTCGTAAAAATGGGCGCGTCCTTGCTGCACCAGGACGGTCTGGCCTTCCAACTGACCGATCACCAGCTGCCCGCTGTGGCCGATAACGGTAGAAGCCGGCCAGTGGGGAATTTCGGCATAGGGAATCACATCTGCCGATTTCACTGCATTGGCCAGATCGCTGAGGCCTGAGCCTAAAACCAGACCCACTTGCGGCATGTACCGGGTGCGCTGGCGAATGGCGGCAACGGCCGTTTCTAAAGTTTTGTCAACTGCTTCTGTCATGGATTAACCTAAGCCGCGTCTGTCGATGTTTCTTTTTCTTGTTCATCTTCTTCTGCGGTTACCTGGGTGTAGATTTGCGTAGTCGAGATATTGGCGTGGCCCAACAGCCGCTGCACTTCCTGCAAATCGGAGCCACTTTCCAGTTTATGGGCAGCAAAGCTGTGGCGCAGTGTGTGGGGGGTAACGTCACCGCTAAGTTTGGCTTTTTTGGCATAGGCCTTGATAATCAGCCACAAACCCTGGCGGGTAAGCTGCTGCCCGCGATGATTGAGGAAGAGGGCGTTTTCATCCTTATTTTTGACAAGGTATTGACGGCCGTTTTCCAGATATTCCACAATCGCGTCTTTTGTTTCTTTATCCAGCGGCAGCTCGCGGGCCATTTCATCTTTACCCTGACAAATGAGCAGGTTATTTTTCAGGTCCACGTCATCCAGCGAGAGCGATACCACTTCGGTTACCCGCATGCCCGTGCTGTACAGCATCGTCAGCAGCGCCGTGTCCCGCAAATGCTTGGGCGATTTTTTCTGCCGGGGCGCTTGCAGCAGCTTATCGATGTCCTCCGAACTAAGCGTTTTTGGCAGGCGCTTTTTTACTTTCGGGGAATCAATGTTGGTGGTGGGATTTTCGGTGATGAGGTTGTGGGCGAACAGGTAATTGAAAAACGATTTAACGGCCGCCACTTTGCGGGCCACGGAGGAAGAGGCGTAAGACTGCAACTTCATGTAATCGACGTACTCATCAACGACTTCGTCTGTCACGTCATCCCACGTTTCAACGTCAAAACGGCCCTCTTGCAAAAAAGACATGAACTGGCTCAGGTCATTTTTGTAGGCGGCCGTGGTATTCGTGGAGTACTTGTATTCTTGTCGCAGAAAGTCAAGAAATGCAGTTAATTGCTCATCCATCGCCAACCACTCCTATCGGCCCCAAACGCCAGAAATTGCGTATAGCCAGCAAACACGTTCCACATTTGCCGCATTTTAGGTTGCTTCTTTGGCGCTGCAATGTGACGTCTAGAGGCCTATCCATTCTGTATTGAGTTCCTGGGCCCGAACGACCGTTGGCGGAAAGGTCGTTGTTAAAAGATTATGTAAGTTAAAAGTAATGGCATTATAGCATTACTTTTCATAAGATCAAATACAGATCGACATAATCAGGGGATGAATCTACAAAACTGGCCCTGATCCACATCTATACGAATGGAAAAGG
The DNA here is from genome assembly GCA_020634395.1 of Ardenticatenaceae bacterium. GTDB lineage: Bacteria > Chloroflexota > Anaerolineae > Promineifilales > Promineifilaceae > Leptovillus. The sequence continues at coordinate 59,424 of JACKBU010000023.1, forward strand.
GTAGATTAGCGCCTGCTAGACGCATTTTCATATGTTCCACGCGCCGTAAAAGACGTCTGGCAAATCAGCGAAATGCTGTTATGATCGGCTTTGAGGATGTTTAGCAGCCCTCAAAAACCCCACAAAACCACTTTACTAGGAGAATAATTCGCATGAGTAATTCAGCAACACGTGTGATCATTGCCGGCGCCGCTGGCCGAGATTTTCACGACTTTAACACCGTTTTTCGCAGCAATCCCAATTATCGTGTAGTCGCATTTACCGCTACCCAAATTCCCAATATCGACGGCCGTCGCTATCCACCCGAGCTTTCCGGCGAACTATATCCCGAAGGCATTCCCATTTACCCGGAAAGCGAACTGGCCGATTTGATCAAAGCAGAGCACGTAGACGAAGTTGTGTTTTCCTACTCCGACGTTTCCCACGAGTATGTCATGCATCTGGCGTCGCGGGTTTTGGCGGCCGGTGCCAGCTTCCGCTTCCTCGCCCCCAAACAGTCGCAGATAAAGTCCAGCCGGCCGCTTGTATCGGTGGGGGCCGTGCGCACCGGCTGCGGCAAAAGCCAAACCTCTCGCCGCATTCTGCAAATTCTACAGAATGATCTGGGTTACAAGCGAGTAGTCGCCATTCGTCATCCCATGCCCTATGGCAACCTGGCCGCGCAGGCCGTGCAGCGGTTCGCTTCCTACGAGGATATGGAGCGCCACGAGTGCACTATCGAAGAGCGCGAAGAGTACGAGCCGTACGTCGAGCGCGGGGCGGTGATCTACGCGGGTGTTGATTATGAAGCTATCTTGCGCCAGGCTGAGCAGGAAGCCGACATCATCATCTGGGACGGCGGCAACAACGACGTGCCCTTTTACGTATCCGACTTGCACATCGTGGTCACCGATCCCCATCGGCCTGGACATGAACTGCGCTATCATCCTGGCGAGACTAATTTGCGCCTGGCTGATGTTGTGGTCATCAACAAGGTGGACACGGCCGATAATGACAACGTGGTGACCGTGCAGCACAACATTCGGCAGGTAAATCCCACGGCCGTTATCGTCAAAGCTGCTTCCCCAATCTTCGTCGACGACCCAGCCGCCATTCGCGGTAAGAAGGTCCTGGTGGTAGAAGATGGTCCCACACTGACCCACGGCGAGATGGCCTATGGCGCTGGTGTGGTAGCCGCGCAGTATTTCGATGCTGCCGAAATTATTGATCCCCATCCCTATGCCGTGCGTTCAATCGCGGCGACGTACGCCAAGTATCCGACCACTGGCGCTGTTCTGCCGGCAATGGGTTACGGCCGTGAGCAGATGGCCGACCTGGAAGAAACGATCAACCGCACTCCGGCCGAGATGGTCATTGTGGCGACCCCCATCGATCTGGCCAAGATCATCGACATCAAACTGCCCAGCCAACGTGTGCGCTATGAGCTGCAGGAAATCGGCCAACCCACTTTAACCGACCTCCTGCGACAAAAATTCGGCAAATAATTCGCATAGCCAGATTCCACCACTCGTAACGGAATACGGCCTGAAGATGGACACTATCTTTGGGCCGTATTTTATTTGCGGGGAGCAAGGATGTGTCGATGTTTGATAACCAGATGCGCCGCCTGAAAGATGTGGTGTTTGCCCCTTTGGGGCAGGTTTTGGGGCACATTCCTCCGGCCAGTTTTACTTTAATGGCTTTGCTGTTGGGCGTGGGAACGGCCGTTGCCCTTTACTTTCAGCTCTACCTTGTCGCTTTTCTGGGTTGGTTTTTCAACCGCGTATTTGATGCGTTGGATGGGGTGGTGGCGCGGCAGCAAGGCAGCCAGAGCGATTTTGGCGGCTATCTAGACATCGTGTCCGATTTTGTGGTGTATGCGGTGATTCCCATAGGCCTGGTTCTGGGACGGCCGTCTGCCACCGGCTTCATGCTTCTGGCTGTGCTGCTCGCCTGCTACTATGTAAACGCGGCCTCGTGGATTTACCTGGCGGCGATCCTCGAAAAGCGGGCTATCGGTGCCGCACTGCGGGGCGAACAAACGGCCGTTACGATGCCGGCCGGTCTTATAGGCGGCACGGAAACCATCGTTTTTTATGCCCTGTTCATCCTGTTTCCTGGATGGTATCTGTGGTTATTTGCGCTGCTGGCTGCTTTGGTAGTCTTGACGATTTTTCAGCGGCTGGTCTGGGCTTATCGGCGGATCCGCTAACTAAAACACGGCAAGCGCTGCCTCCATGCTTTGCGGCTGTTGGTTGGATCCAGGTAAGCATGATACCATTATCCCAACATCAATCTGGACGGAGTCGACCGACGTTTCCTGCTCCAAATCGAATCAGAGGGTACATTGTAAATGAAAGATCTTTTTGCCAATGCTTTTGAAGGGCAGACTGTGCTTGTCACCGGGCATACCGGCTTTAAAGGCTCGTGGCTCTCCACCTGGCTGGTGGAACTCGGCGCCAACGTAATAGGATTTAGCCTGGATGAGCCGCCCACAGAACCAAGCAACTATATTGTTTCCTGTCTGGGTGAACATATCACAGACGTTCGTGGCGATGTACGCGACGTGGAAGCGCTGCAAGATACCATCGCCCAACATCGCCCGTCTATTATCTTCCACCTGGCCGCGCAGCCTATCGTCTTTCGCTCCCTGGCCGAGCCGAAGCTGACCTTCGACACTAACGCTATGGGCACTGTCAACCTGCTGGAAGCCGTGCGCCAGACCAATTCAGTAAAATCCATTGTCTGCGTTACCACAGACAAGGTGTACGCCAATCAGGAATGGGTCTGGGGCTACCGCGAAAGCGATCCTCTGGGCGATTACGATCCATACAGTGCCAGCAAAGCGATGGCTGAACTGGCCGTCGCCTCTTACCGTGAATCCTACTTCGCCAAAAAGAATTACGCTGATCATGGCGTCGCCATTGCTACGGTACGCGCTGGCAACGTCATTGGCGGCGGCGATTTTGCCGACTACCGCCTGGTGCCAGATTGTATGCGCGCCCTGATGGCCGGCGAGCCGATTAAAATCCGCAACCCGTGGAGTGTACGGCCGTGGCTGCACGTCCTGGAACCCATCAGCGGTTACATGTGGGTGGCCGTCAAGCTCTTGCAGGAAGGTCCGGCTTACTCCGAACCCTGGAACTTTGGTCCGCTGGAACAAAAAGGGGTCACCGCCGGTGATCTGGCCGAGCGTCTGATTACTTTATGGGGATCCGGCTCCTGGATACACACCAACCCGGAACTAGAAAAATCGGAAACCGGCCATCTGCGGCTCAGTTGGGACAAAGCCGCCGCCCGGCTGGACTGGCGGCCGGCCTATAACTGGGAAAAAGCCCTGGAAGAAATTGTGGGCTGGTACAAGCTGTTCCAATCTTCCGCCAATATGTACGAAGCCAATCGCGCTCACATCCAAACCTACGTGGACCGCGCCCGTGCCGTCAACGTTGGCTGGACGAAGTAGCTGTAGGCTGTTAGCTATAAGCTGTTAGGAGGATGGGACGCGGATGAACGCGAATTTTTATGGATGGCTTTAAGAAATCCATTAAATCCGTGTTTATCCGGGTCCCATTTCTTTCTTAAAATCTCTCCCCGCGTTCGGCCATCTGGCGCAGCAGGGCGGGCGGTTGGAAGCGTTCGCCGTACTTTGTGGCCAGTTCCTCGCTCCGGGCCACAAATTGGGCCACCCCATAATCGTTAATGAATTGCAGCGTGCCCCCTTTAAACGGCGCAAAGCCCCAGCCAAAAATGCTGCCGATGTTGGCGTCGGCGGCGGAAGTCAGTACGCCTTCTTCATAGCAGCGGGCCGTTTCCAGCGCCTGGACAAACATCAGGCGTTCAATCATCGCTTCTTGGGCCAGTTTTTCGCCTTGCAGCGGGAAGATGGTTTCCAATTCTGGCCAGAGGTACTTGCTGCCGCCGTCGGCCGGGTATTCGTAGAAACCAGCGCCTTTGGCTTTGCCGAAACGGCCGTATTCCCCCGTCATCACATCCAGCACCCGGTCGCCGGGATGGGCAGGCAGTTCTTTACCCTCTGCCGCCAGATCCTTGCGCGTTTGCTCGCGGATGTGCAGCATCAGCCCTAAACTCACCTCGTCGGACAGCGCCAGCGGCCCTACGGGCATGCCGGCTTGCAGCCCGGCCATTTCGATGGCATGCGGATGCTGCCCTTCGGCCAGGAGCGCCTGCCCTTCCTGCACGTAGGTGCTGAAGACCCGCGAGGTATAGAAGCCCCGGCTGTCATTTACCACGATAGGCGTTTTGCGGATTTGCAGCACGTAGTCGAAGGCCTTGGCCAGCGTCTCCGGGCTGGTTTTAGCCCCGGTGATGATTTCCACCAGCCGCATTTTGTGGACCGGCGAAAAGAAGTGCAGGCCGATGAAGTTGGCCGGGCGGCTGGAGCGCTCAGCCAGGCCGGTGATAGGCAGCGTGGAGGTGTTGGAAGCGAAAACGGCCGTTTTCCCCACCTGCGCCTCGGCTTCCTTAGTCACTTTTGCCTTCAACTCCCGGTCTTCAAACACCGCCTCGATGATCAGGTCACAGCCTTGCAAATCGGCCGCGTCGCCGGTGGGCTGGATGCGCTCCAGAATTTCTTGTTTCTGCGCCGCGCTCATTTTGCCGCGCTGCACCTGCTTGGCGCAAATGGCTTCGATTTGCGCCTTGCCTGCCGCCGCCCGCGCCTCGTCGACGTCTTTCAGCACCACGTCCATGCCCGCGTAGGCCGACACGTAGGCGATGCCGTGCCCCATCATGCCCGCGCCCAGCACGCCCACCACCTGCGTCTGCTGCGGTGGTACGTCGGCCGGGCGGCTGGCCCCGGCGTTGATCTCGTTGAGCTGGAACCAGAAGGCATTGATCATGTTTTTGGCCGTCTGGCCGGTGGCCATGTGGGCGAAGTAGCGCGATTCGATGCGCGAGGCGGTCTCGAAATCAACCACGGCCCCTTCTACGGCCGCGGCCATGATGGCTTCGGCGGCTGGGTAGTTGCCGTAGGTTTGCTTTTTGAGGATGGCGGGGGCGATGGCCAGCATTTGGGCGACAGACGGCCGTCTCGGATCTCCGCCCGGCATTTTATAACCGGCCTGGTCCCATGGCTGTTTGGCCTGGGGATGGGCGGTAATCCAGGCGCGCGCTTTGGTCATCATCTCGTCGGCGTCGGCCGCCAGGTCATCGATCAGGCCGGCTGCCTTGGCTTCCTGGGGCTTCATCTGTCGCCCCTCGGAGAGAATGGGGAAGGCGGGCTGCAGGCCGATCATGCGCGTCAGGCGCACAATGCCGCCGCCGCCGGGGATGAGGCCCAGCGTGACTTCTGGAAAGCCAAATCGGCTGCGTGGGTCGTCCAGGGCGATGCGGTGATGGCAGGCCAGGGCCAGCTCCATGCCGCCGCCCAATGCCGTGCCGTTCAGCGCCGCCACGACAGGCTTGCCCAGCGTTTCAAGCTGACGGAAGCCGGCCTTTAGCGCCTGGCTGTTGTCGAAGACTTCGGCCGGATCCATTGCCTGGATCAGCCAGTCGAGGTCGGCTCCGGCCAGAAAGGTCTTTTTGCCGGAGGTGAGGATAACTCCGGCCAGGTCGCTTTCGGCGGCCAGCCTGGAGAGTGCCTCGCGGAAACCTGCGCCAAATTCATTGTTTAAGACGTTGGCGGAACGACCGGGCATGTCTAAGGTCAGTGTAACAATATTTTGTTCATCTTTATCGTAACGAAAAGCCATGTTTTCCCCCAAGATTTGCTCTCTGAAGGTGAATAAGTTGGTAATTGTAATGCTGCGATTTCATCCAGTCCTTCTTAATTGTGTAGAGAAGTTGGGAACTTTGCAAGCAGAATGTTTAGACGAATGAGGCAATCGCATACTCGCCTTGGCAGCTTCAGCGCCGGGGGATACGGGCTGTAGACCGACGATGTGATAGGCCGGTTTAGACGGCCGTTACCAGACTTTGGTGTATAATGCTGCGTTGTGACCTGGGTTTTGACGGCTAGTCAGGAAAAATAGGAGAGAAGATGACCCATCAGTTGTCGGATAATGAACAGAAGGCTGTGGATGAAGCCGCTATCACGGAATACATTCTCAACACCTTTGACGACGTCGAGGCCTTCACCACCGAGGGTGTCACGTTTTTTTTCTATGATCCTGAACAGAAGTTTCCTTTTGCCACCCTTGTTACTCAGGACAACGATTACGATCGTGCTTCTAACCTGGACCGTCCCACCGTTTTTCGCCTGAACATCGGCGTTAGTCCCGACACGTACCAGTCTATGTTTGGGCCACGGCCGAAACGTGCCGGTGAAAGCGGCGCAGTGGATACAGGCCATGATTTCACGGCGCTGGATGAGTTGATGCCCCATCCTGTGTATGCGCCCATGTCCTGGATTTGTGTTCTCAACCCGAGTCCAGAGACTTTTGAAGCGGTACGGCCGTTGCTGGCGGAGGCCTATCAACTCGATGTAGCCAAGCACACCAGGCGAGCGAGTCGCTATTAGCAAGTAGAGCCGAGGATAAACACGGCCGTAAGAATTGGCGGTTTCTGGGCTGATAACCAGCCGAACAGCAAAATCTCTGCCACTAAGAGGTGAACTAAGGATCAATCCATGAACAAAAGACCCAACATTTTAATGATTGTGACAGATCAGGAGTATGCCCACCAGGCTTTGCCAGCGGGCGTCACATTACCCAATCGAGACCGTTTGCGCTCTCAAGGGGTAACGTTTAACAACCACCAGGTAACAACGACGGTCTGCACCCCATCGCGCTCGGTCATCTGGACCGGCCAGCATACGCCGCACACCCGTATGACCGACAACACAAACTTTGCCTGGATAGACGACATGCGCGCTGATCCGGAAACGCTGCCCACAATCGGCCATATGCTGCGTGATTTGGGTTATTACACAGCTTACAAAGGCAAGTGGCACGAATCAACGCTTGCGGAAGGCGATTCTACCGAGGCGATGGAACACTTTGGTTTTGCCGATTTCCAGTCGTGGGGTGATGTGCATGGCGCACCTTTTGATGGGTTTAAGAAAGATCCGCTCATTGCCGCAGAGGCAGCCAACTGGCTAAGGGACAAGGCCCCGGCTGTTGTGGAAACTCAACCCTGGTTCCTGGCTGTGAATCTTGTCAACCCCCATGACATCATGTATTTCGACACCGACGATGAAGAAATGGTACAGGTGCGAGGCATGGTGCCGATTTTTGGGGCGCCAGACACGCCTCTCTACCAGCAAAAGTGGCCCACAACCTTACCGGCATCGTTTTTCGACGATCTGGAAGATCAGCCTCCGGCTGTGCGCAACTATAAAGTTTTGTGTGATGGGACCTACGGCCAGATTCCCATGAATCGACGGGACATGTGGCACAACCACGTAAACTACTACCTCAACTGCATGATAGACGTCGACCGGCACATTGGCGTCGTGCTCCAGGCGCTGGATGAGAGCGAAGAGGCGGGTAATACGGTTATCATTTTCACTTCAGACCACGGCGAGTTAGCGGGAGCTCATCACCTACGCCAAAAAGGGGGGGTGGCTTTCAAAGAAGTTGTCAACGTTCCTTTGACTATCGTGGATCCCCGAGGACCTGGCGGGCAAAGGACGGAGGCTGTAGGTTCTCATCTCGACCTGGCGCCCACGATTCTGGCCTATGCCGGTCTTTCAGATTCAGAACGGCGGCAGCGTTATCCATTCTTGAAAGGATACGACTTGTCGTGTGCGGTGGCCGAGCCGGGGGCTGATGGGCCGCGCGGCAGTGCGAAGAATCCGGGCCAGGGCGCTTTGTACACCTACGACATGGTCGCCACCATTGACGCGCAATGGTTGCTAGACAACGCGCCGGTATTGTTCGACTCGGCTGCGGCTGAGGCTGGCCTGGAGTTCCGGCGAGGCACGCAGGAGTTTTTGGACATCCTGGATACCGTGGGGACGCCCGATATGGAAAAAAGAGAGATGTTTCGCGGCGTGTTTGACGGCCGTTACAAACTCGTCCGCTATTTTGGCCTGGGAAATTATCACCTGCCACAATCGGTAGCAGAATTGCTGGCAAATAACGATGTGGCTCTTTACGACACGCTTCTAGACCCCGAAGAGATGGATAACCTGGCCCACCCCGGCAGCGCCCACTACGATGAAGCGTTATTGGCCGAGATGAACAGCAAACTGAATGCGCTTATCCTGGCCGAAATCGGCGAAGACAGGTCATCCTTCGCTGCCGGCGCTGAGCAGTAGCCTGGCGCGTTACGGGGCCGACGCGTCCAGGACGGACGGCCGTTCCTCACCCCTGGCCCCTTCCTTTATTCGGTCTGTTTGACCGGTATATTCCTTTAACCCAACAGGCATCTCTGTTTGCGATGAACAGAGATTGGCCTGCAGGACGTGATCCGTTTGCCAACTTTCAAGCGGGAGCCAGACTCGCCTGACGGCAAACGGCCGTTCCCCCTGGCAAAATCCCTCTCACCCCGAATTGCGGCTCAGATAAAACGCCAATTTCTCAGTTGACATTTGCGCAATCGTATGCTTTAATACGTTATACCGCATACGATTGCATAAAGTATGCACCGCGAACGGGAATGGATTTATCTGGAGATTCAACGGAGTTCTTTCATCACAGTAGCCATGAAATCTCTAGATTAAAAAGAGGAATTCGATGGCTTCCAGCACAAGGCGCGCCAGCCGTAAAACACCTACAATGCGAGACGTGGCCAGGCTGGCCAATGTTTCTCAAAGTACAGTCTCCCGGGTGCTAAACGGCACGGACGAACCAATACCTATTGGCGAAGAAACGCGTCAACGTGTTATGGAGGCTGTTGCCGTCCTCAAATATCGGCCAAACTTGCATGCTGGCAGCCTCCGCGGGCAAAAAACGCAGATGGTGGCCGTAATGATCGCCGATATCACCAACCCGTTCTATCACTCCATCGTGCGTGCCGTACAAGACAGCGCCAATGTCCACAACTACGATGTCATGATTGCCAACTCCGACCACACGCTGCAAGGTGAAAAACGGTTTCTAGATTCCGTAATCCGGCGTCCGGTGGATGGCATTATCATGGCGCCCTACCACCTCACCGAGGATGACCTTGGCGAGGTGATTGACCGTACAGGGGCAGCTGTAGCTGCTGTAGGGCAGCACCTCAATCATCCTCAGATTGATATAGCCTACAGTAATGATGAAATGGCAGCCTACAATGTCGTCAAATGGCTTCACGAGACAAAAGGGCACACCAATATTGGCTATATTGGTGTGACGGATCGTTTTCCGGCTGGTGCCAGGCGGCAAAGCGGTTTTGAACGGGCGTTGGCTGACGCTGGACTGGAAATGGCTTCCAATTGTGAACAAGTGGGTGATTGGTCGCTGGGAAGTGGGTATCAGGCGATGCAAAAGTTACTTTCGTTGCCAGAGCTGCCAACCGCTGTGTTTGCTGCCAACGATTTGATGGCCATTGGCGCCATGGAAGCTATCAAACAAAACAATCTTAAAATACCCGATGACATTGCCGTCGTGGGCTTCGATAATATTCCGGCTGCATCCTGGGTATTTCCCCCTCTTACTACAATCGCTCAATATCCAGAAAAAATGGGTGAGCAACTCTCAAAAGCTGTATTCCAACGTATCCAGGGCGAATATAGTGGGCCTAGTCGTCGCTTTGAAATTCCCCTTGATTTTATTGAGCGGGAGTCTACGTAAGTAAAGCTGGCAACATCGAATCGAAAATCAGCTGCCCTGACTCAGACTTAATTGCACGCCTGACGTTTTGTTCAGGTTGGGCGTTTGCCTTCGTTTGTTAGCGACGCAGTCATCTATCTGCGTCGATTTTTTAGTCAATCATAAATGCACGTTTAAGGTTGACATAATTACAAAAGGAGAAGGTAAGATGAGGAAGTTTGTGTTTAGTCTGGTAATTTTGTTGATGTTAGTGTTGGCATTGGGCGCCTGTGGCGGTCCGGAAGCAGCGCCTACAGCCGAATCGGCGGCGCCGGCGAATGAAGCTGCAGCTCCGGCTGACACGGCCGTTGAACCAGCAGAAGAAGTGGTTCAGGAGGAGCCCACAGTTGATCCGAATTTGCCCACACCGGAGCCCACCCCTATTGTTAATGCTTTTGGTGAATGTGACGATCCCTTGATTCTTTGGCATGGTCTAACCGGCACGGATGGCGCTGTCTTCGCCGTCATGCTGGAGAATTATGTCAATGAGACGCCAGGGGCCTGCCTCAGTTCTGAAGGCATTCCGTGGGATATCTTCTTCCAGAAATACCCAACGGCCGTTGCCGCAGGCACGCCGCCGGATATGGTGATCTTCCATGCCGCCGAAGTTAACCAGATGGCTTCTGAAGGTTTGATGATGCCTCTGGATGACCTGATCTATAACGATGGCACGCTCAGCAAGGATGACTTCAACCCGGTCTTGATGGATGCCATCACTTATGACGGCGAAACGATGGCTGTCCCCTTTGACAATCATGGCTGGTTGTTGTGGTATAACACCCAGCTGTTGGAAAATGCCGGTTTAGACCCCGATAATCTGCCCAAAAATGGCGACGAGTTCATCGAGTGGGCCCAAATGTTGACGACGGATGTCAATGGTTTGCACCCGACAGACGAAGGTTTTGACCCGGACAACGTCGATGTATGGGCGATTGACTGGACCTGGCCTCGTTACACCATTCCTACCACCATGTGGCAGTTCGGTGGCGGCATTTTGAATGAAGATGGTACGGAGGTTTTGCTGGACAGCCCAGAATCGATTGCGGCTATTCAATATTGGCACGATCTGATGTACAAGTATTATGTTGCCCCTCCGGCTGTGCCGGGCAAGATGTGGGCCGGCGATCTTTACGCGAACAACCGTCTGGTCTTTATGTGGGAAGGTACGTGGACCGGTGGTTTTATGAAAGACAATCCAGACGTAGCGGCGCTTACAAAGACGGCGTTTATCAATTCTCTGGCGCCTGATGGCAACCAAGCGGTTAAGTTTGATTCTCACATCATGTCTGTGCCTACTGGCGTTGATGAGGCTGGCGCTGCCCAGGCCAAACAATTGATGGCTTATCTGGCCAATAATGGTGAATTTTGGGCGACGTCGGGTCAGGTACCGGCTAAGATTAGCGTGCAACAAGCGCCTGAAGTCCAAGCGATTGAGTCGGTGGCCATGGCTGCCAAGCAGTTCAACGAGATTGGGCGCACGAGTGTGCCGCACAAAGCTTTTATCGAGATTCAAACGGCGTATGAAACGGCCGTTGGCAATGCTCTGGCCAGCGCAGATGCGGATGTGGCCGCCGAATTGCAAGCCGGCGCCGAACAAATCCGCGCCATCCTTGCCCGTCCCTAATTGAGATTTCTCTTCCGCCGCAGGTCGATGTATTCCCATACGTCGACCTGCGGATTTTATTTCCGTCCGAAGGATAATTTGCCATGACTACCTATCGCGCTTCAATGGATGATAAGGTGAGGCCTGTTTCAGCAAACAGAAAGAGGTTGCGCAAGCAATTGCCAAATTACCTTTTTGTCATACCCCATTACTTGTTTTTTGCTGTTTTTCTGCTTTACCCAATTTTCCGGGGCATACAGATTAGCCTTTATGACTGGAAGATTATGCTCCAAGATCAAAAGTTTATTGGTTTAGCCAACTATCAGGCGCTGACGAAGGACATGATCTTTCGAGAAACTTTGGGGAACACGGTTTACTTTACGGTGCTGACTGTGGGCATCAATGTGGTTCTGGCTTTGTTGGTGGCTACTGCCTTGAAACAGAATTTTCGGGGGAGCCACTTTTTGCGCGTGTTGTTTTATGCCCCGGCCATTTTGTCTGTTTCGGTGTTGGGCATTATTGGAATACGCATCTGGGATACGCAGTTGGGCATTGTCAATTACTTCCTGACCACGCTTCTGGGGCTGCCGCGTATTTCATGGCTGGGCAATCCTTCGCTGGTTATTCCCTCGCTCGCTCTGACTACTGTCTGGTGGACGTTTGGGTTTCCGATGCTGGTGTTTTTGGCCGGACTGCAAAGCATCCCGGAGGCACTTTACGAAGCCGCCAAGATTGATGGCGCGGGACGGCTGCAAACCTTTCGCCACATTACCATCCCCCTGATCATGCCGACGATGTTGTTTGTGGTGGTGACACAGTTTATTTCCCACATGCAGGTGTTTGCGCAGCCGTACATCATTACGGCTGGCGGACCGGGGAATGCTTCGCGCACGGCCGTTATGTATTTGTACGAAACAGCCTGGAAGTTCTTCCGCTTTGGTTATGCGTCGGCCATCTCCGTGGTTCTGGCCGGCATCATGATCATTGTGACGATTTTTCTGTTCTCGGTGCTGCGCAGCCGGGTAGAGTATTAGAGGGAGGATAGCATGACGAGTTCAATTACAGAAACGGCCGTTGCGAATCTCGACGCCACTAAAAATAAAACGAGAGTACGCCCTAAAAGCCTCAAACGGACATTGCTCATGTGGCTGTTATTCCTGCCTCTGGTCTTCGTCGTGATTGTGCCCATCATCTACATGGTTTCCATGGCCTTTACGCTGGAATCGAATCAGCTCAATTTCCCCATTGAATGGATACCGCAACCGCCAACCCTGTCTAACTTTACCCATATCTTTGCCGACACAACCCTCCCTATCGTCCGCTGGTTTGCCAACAGCCTGATCGTCTCCATCGTTGGCACCTTGTTTATTGTGTTCTTGTCCACACTCAGCGGTTATGCCTTTGCCCGTTTGGAGTTTCCCTTCAAAAATCTACTGTTTTCGCTGCTCATCTTCAGCCTGATGATTCCGGCCGCGATTACCCTGATTCCTGTCTTTCTTTTGCTGCGCGACTTTACACTGTTAAATACCTATCAGGCCATCTGGCTGCCGGCCGCCGCCTCCGTGCTGGGTATTTTCCTGATGCGGCAACATTTTTACGCCATACCCGCAGAAATTGAAGATGCGGCGCGCATTGATGGCGCCGGCCGGTTCCGCATTTATTGGCAAATTTGCCTGCCCATGGTGCGTGGTTCGATGGTAGCCATCTTCATTTTTTCGTTCTTGCTGCTGTGGAATGATCTTTTCTGGCCGCTCATCGTCCTGAGTGAGCGTTCCATGTTGACCCTACCGGTAGGGCTGCTGGTGATCCAACAGGGCAGCTACATTCAACGCGGGCTGGCCTTTGCCGGAGCGTTTATTGCCTCCGTACCGGTTTTAATATTCTATGCAATTTTCCAGCGTAAAATCATCGCTGGTATCGTAACAACGGGGATGGCGGGTCAGTAACAACGAGAGTCTAACTCTCTCCTGGCGTCGTTAAAAATTAAAATTGTCTCTGCGTCAATTTGCCGCTAGAGTTCATTAAACTTGCGAGGTTGCCGTATGTCATATTCAAAATCACAAATCTTAATCGATACAAATCGCACGATTGCGTCCATATCCCCCCTGCTGTTTGGCGGGTTCGTGGAGCACATGGGGCGGTGTGTGTATGAAGGGATCTATGATCCCAAGTCGCCACTGGCCGATGAGCGCGGTTTGCGTACAGACGTCTTAGAAGCGCTGCGCGATCAGGCGTACAGTGTTATACGCTATCCGGGTGGGAACTTTTTGAGCGGCTATAACTGGCTGGACGGTGTGGGACCGAAAGAGAAACGGCCGTCTCGCCGCGAGCTTGCCTGGCAGTCCACGGAAAGCAATCAATTTGGCACCAATGAATTCATGGAATTTTGCCAGGCCATCAACGCCGAACCCATGCTGGCCGTCAACATGGGCACGGGAACCATCCAATCTGCTGCCGACCTGGTGGAATACTGCAACGTGCCGGGCGGCACGTACTGGTCAGATTTGCGGACCAGCCACGGCGCGCACCAGCCGCACAATGTCCGCTACTGGTGCGTGGGCAATGAAATGGACGGACCCTGGCAGATCGGCCATTTAGATGCGGTTGCCTATGGTAACAAAGCGCTCGAAGCGGCCAAAATGATGAAATGGCAAGACCCTACCATCAAAACCGTCTTGTGCGGCTCATCCAGTGACAAAATGCTGACTTACCCGGACTGGGATCGCATTGCCCTGGAGCTTGCCTGGGAGCATATGGATTACCATTCGATGCATTATTATGCCGGCAACCACGACAACGACACCACCAGTTACCTGGCCAGCGTCGTGGCACTTGAACGCTTTGTGGACACGCTGGAAGGCACGCTTCGTTATGTCAAGGCCAAGCGGCGCAGCAAGCATGATGTGTACTTGTCGTGGGATGAGTGGCAGGTGTGGTACAAGGGTGATCCCATGCAGGGCAGTTGGGAAGAAGCGCCGCATCTGGCCGAAGAAATTTACAATCTGGAAGATGCTCTGGTTGTGGCGCAGTGGCTAAACGTTTTCTTGCGCAAGAGCCACGTCCTTAAGATCGCCTGTGTGGCTCAGGTGGTCAATGTGATCTCCTGGATGCACACGCGCCAGGATGGCCTGCTGAAGTTCCCCTCCTATTACGTCTTCAAACTGGTGAGCAATCTGGCGCGTGGCGAGGCGTTGGATGTGGGGGTGAGAGCGCCCGTGGTGGAAACGAAACTGTACGACGGTGTGCCGGCTTTGGATGTCTCGGCCAGTTTTAACGCTGAGACGCAAGAAGGCGCGGTTTTTATCGTCAACCGCAGTGAAACTGACCCTATCTTTGCCGACATCGAATGGCAGGACCGCCCCTCGGTTTGTATCAGACAGGCGTGGCAGCTGGCGGGTACAGATCCTAAAGAAACCAACAGCTGGGAGAGGCCGGATCATCTGGTGGCCAAAGAGATTGCCGCGCCGCCTGTGGATAACGGCCGTTCGGCCATCAGCCTGCCTCCTATGTCCTTCACCGTCCTATCAACAGGCATCGAATAGCAGAGGACTCACGCTATGAATCCCCATCGGACTTCTCTAGATGGACAGTGGGATTTCCAGATCGGTGCTGCTGAACTGGCTGCTGAAGCTGCGACCCAGGAATGGCGCACGGCCGTTGTGCCCATGCCCTGGCAAGCACAGTTCGACGATTTACGCCACACAAGCGGCACCGCCTGGTATCGCCGTCATTTTGTAATTGAGCCGGAGTGGTTGGAAACGGCCGTTTCCCAGGCAGCTATCCTCCATTTCGGGGCCGTCGATTATCAGGCGACCGTGTGGCTGAACGGAGAATGCGTGGGCGCGCATGAAGGCGGGTACCTGCCTTTTGAGTTCGAGGTGATCGGCTACCTTCACGCCGGGGAGAATGAGCTGTTGGTGCGTGTCATAGATGCTACGGATGATCGCGACCGCTACCCCAATTTTCCCTTTAGCGAAGTTCCGCATGGCAAGCAAAGCTGGTACGGTCCCCTCGGCGGCATCTGGCAAAGTGTGTGGCTGGAGTTTCGGCCTCGCGTACACATTGCCCACCTGTCGCTCAATCCGCGTCCCGATGAGGCCGCCATCAGCGTGGCCGTGGAGCTGAGCAGCGCGCCTCACAGCGGTTATGAAATTGCTCTCAGCGTGACGGATCCGGCTGGAAATGAAGTTGGCTCGGAAATAGTGGCCAACACGTCGTCGGGTGTCGTTCGTCTGGGCCAGCCTCCTCGTTTGTGGAGCCCGGATGAACCCCATCTGTACACGGCAACGGCCGTTTTCCGGCACCCCAACCAACCCGACCACATCACACAAAAGGTGTGCGGCTTTCGCACGGTGGCGGCGAAAAACGGCCGTATCTACCTCAACGGCCAGCCGATTTATCTGCGCGGCGTGCTCGATCAGGCTTATTATCCGGAAACCATCTACACACCGCCCAGTCTGGATATGCTGGAAATGCAGGCCACAGAAATCAAACGACTAGGATTCAACTGCCTGCGCACCCACATCAAAATCGAAGACCCGCGGTATTACGATGTCGCCGACCGGCTGGGTTTGTTGATCTGGACAGAAATTCCCAACTGGGCCTTGTTGACCGAGGCGGTATCGGTCCGCGCCAAACAGACTTTCGCCGGCATGGTCAAAAGGGATAACCATCACCCTTCTATCATTGTCTGGACGTTGATTAATGAAAATTGGGGCACCGACCTCAGTCGTAATCCAGAGCATCGCCGCTGGCTGGCCGACTTTTATCGCGAAGCGAAAGCCATCGATCCTACCCGCCTCATTGTCGATAACTCGGCCTGCCTGGACAATGCGCAGGTGGCGGGTGATACGGTGGGCGATGCCCAGTTCGCCGGTGATCCCCTGGATGATCCCCATCTGGTTGGCGAGCGCGCCGGTAACGCCCACGTGGCTGGTGATATAGAAGATTACCATTACTATCGCGCCATTCCGGATCATGCCTGTGAATGGGATGAGTGGGTTGCTGATTTTGCCGGACGGAACGACTGGACCTGGTACAAAGACTATGCTCAGGAACGCCGTGCCGATTTGCCGCTGCTGGTCTCAGAATTTGGCAATTGGGGGCTGCCTGATCTGGCATCGATTCATGAAAATGGGGCAGAGCCGTGGTGGTTTGAAACGGGTTCTGAGTGGGATGACGGCATTGTTTACCCCCATGGTGCAAAACAGCGGTATGCGGCTTGCGGACTGGCTGATCTTTTTTCCTCCTACAGTGAGTTTGCCCAACAATCCCAGGCACACATGGCGCGCAGTCTCCATTATGAAATCACAACGATGCGTTTGCACGAAGCAGTTGCCGGTTACGTCATCACCGAATTCACCGATGTCCATTGGGAATGTAACGGCCTGCTGACGATGCAGCGAGAGACTAAACACCTGTTGGACCCGCTGCTGAAAGATTTGAATCAAGAGCGGGTGGTTTTGTTACGGCCGTTATCGTGGAACGGCCGTCCCGGTCAAGCCATCGAGGTCATGGTGCAGACGGTGGGCATTGTGGGCCAGGAGACCGGCGGCGTCATCCACTGGCGGGCTGGAGAGGCGGAAGGTTCTCTACAGGCGCCGGGCGGAACTATCTCGTTGACGCTCGACGAGCCGGGAGTCTACACCCTGTCTGCCCAGTGGGTGGCAGAAAATGATGTGCAGATCGCTGCCAACCAGGTCAATCTGGTGTGCGTGGCCGCTCCTGAAGTTGACCGGCGGCTGCGTGTGGTGGACAACCCGGCTCTGGCTGCTGCCCTGCACCAGTTGAGTTACGATGTAGCGGAGGGCAGAATCGACGGCCACGACACCGGCGACATCCTCATTGCCAGCCGGTATACGGGCGAACTGCAAGACTATCTCCAGCGTGGGGGGCGCGTCCTCCTTCTGGCCCAGGCTGAATCCGCCGCATCTAGGGAGATGCTTCTGCCTGCCGGGAAGATTGTGGCCCGCAATGGGACCCCGTGGCAGGGGGATTGGGCCAGCTCATTGGCCTGGGTGAAGAAGCAAGGTGTTTTGGCCCATCTGCCCGGCGGCCCACTTTTGGAAATGGAGTGGTCGAGTATTATGCCAGATGCCGTGATTGCCGGTTTGCCTTCCTGGGTGCTGCGGGATCATAGTTGGGCGGGGCTGGCCGTGGGTTGGGTCCACAAGGCCGTCTCATTGCTGTCTGTTTTGCGATACGGCCATGGGCAAATCCTCATCACCACATTCAAAATTAACGCAGAAACGTTGTCTACAGACGCCATAGCTCAGGCCTTGTTTGCCGGGATGGTTAACCTGCTGTGAGACCAGCAGGCTGGTTTGCCCTCCTGGTCTTCGTTTGCCTGTTTAGTCTGGCGGCTTGCCAGCAGGTGGCCCCAGAATCCGTGCCACAAGCTGAATACAGCGGCGTCGTGCTGGAGCCGGAAGGACAAATTCAACAGATACACGATCCGGTCATCGCGTTTGAGGACGGAACCTATTATGTGTTTTCCACCGGCCGCCGTATTCCCATTATTTGCTCCCCAGACAAGATCAACTGGGAAAGCTGCGGCCGTGTCTTTTTTCGTAATCCTTCCTGGACGCGGGACATCAATCCGAATCTGGCCGACATCTGGGCGCCTGACATCTCCTTTTTCAACAACCGGTGGCATCTGTACTATGCGGTGTCCAATTTTGGCACTCAGAACTCAGCCATAGCCCTGGCTACCAATACGACCCTGGACCCGGAAAGCCCGAACTATGAGTGGCAGGATCAGGGTATCGTTTTGCGCTCACAGCCTGGGGATAAATGGAACGCCATTGATCCCAATCTGGTGCTGGACGAAGAAGGTAATCCCTGGCTGGCGTGGGGCAGCTTTTGGAGCGGTATCTGGATGGGGCAGATCGATCCGGCCACCGGGCAGCTTGCCGATGACCCGGCCGATTTTCAGCATCTGGCCGACCGTTCGGCCGGCCCTGATAGGAATCCGGCGATTGAAGCGCCGTTTATCGTGAAACGAGGGGATTACTGGTATTTGTTTATCTCGTTTGACCAGTGCTGTCAGGGAGCCGCCAGCACTTACAATGTCCGCGTGGGGCGCAGTGATTCGTTGACGGGGCCGTATATGGATCGGGAGGGTGTCCCTTTAACGGCGGGCGGCGGCACGTGGATTTTGGCGGAATACGGCCGTTGGAAAGGCCCCGGCCACAACGGGCTGCTGGTCGAAGATGATGCCTACTGGTTGGTGTACCACGCCTATGACAGCAAACAGAACGGCGTCCCCAAACTACGCCTCGAATCGCTTTCCTGGGATGCCGAGGGGTGGCCTTCTTTGCCCAGCCAGACACCAGAAGAATAAAAGGATTGACGATGACAATCGAAAACAAAGCAGGTCCGGTTGACAATCAGCACTCAAAGCAATCGGTGTTGTTTACGCTGCCTTACACGGCCGTTCACATCACCGGTGGTTTTTGGGCCGGCTACCAGCAAACCAATCGTGACGTCAGCCTGGTGCACGGGTTCGCCATGCTGGAGGAAGCCGGCAATTTGCGCAACATGCGTATTGCCGCCGGTCTGGAGATAGGCGAATTTGCCGGTTACTTGTTTGCCGATTCCGACATCTACAAGTGGTTGGAAGCTGTGGGTTGGGAGTTGGGGCGTCGTGCGGATGCCGCGCTGCAAAAGATGGCCGATGAGACCATCACCCTCATCGAGCAAACGCAGAGGGACGATGGCTATTTGGACAGCTATTTCCAGATTGCCGCGCCGCAAAAGCGGTGGACGGATCTGGACCACGGGCATGAATTGTACTGCGCCGGGCATCTGATCCAGGCTGCCATTGCCTGGCAGCGCGCCGTGGATGATGCGCGGCTGTTGCGGGTGGCGCTCAAATTTGTGGACCACATTGAGGCATTGTTTGGCCGGAACGGCCGTGCCGAAACATGCGGCCATCCCGAAATCGAGACGGCCCTGGTAGAACTGTACCGCCTGACCGGCGATAAACGCCATCTCGAACTGGCCCAGCTTTTCATCGATCGCCGGGGCCGCAACACCATGCGCGGCCATGCCGGGTACGGCGCGGTCTACCAGCAGGACCACGTGCCCGTCAGAGAAGCGGTGGAAGTGGCGGGCCATGCGGTGCGCCAGCTTTATCTGACGACGGGCGTGACCGACCTGTATATGGAAAGCGGCGAGCAGGCGCTGCTAGACGCGCTGCACTGCTTGTGGGCCGACATGACCGAACGCAAACTCTTTTTAACCGGCGGCGTCGGTTCGCGCTTTGACGGCGAGGCGTTTGGCGGGCCGTATGAACTGCCCTCGGACACCTGTTACTGCGAAACATGCGCGGCCATTGCCAGCCTGATGTGGAACTGGCGGATGCTGCTCGTCACCGGCCAGCGTCAATATGCCGATTTGTTTGAGCGGACCCTTTACAACGGCGTGTTGAGCAGTCCGGGCCTGGACGGGGCCTGTTATCTGTACGTGAATCCGCTGCAAGTGCGCAACGGCCGTTACGTGCGCGCCTCTGCCGATACGGGCACCGGTGAAGAGAGGCTGCGCCCGGCGTGGCACAACTGCGCCTGCTGCCCGCCCAACGTGATGCGCCTTCTGGCCAGCCTGAGCCACTACCTGGCTACCGTCAACGCGACAGGCATCCAGATTCACCAGTTTGCTGCGGCTCAGCTTGCGTTTGCAGTGCAGGGCGAGCCTGCGCAGATTCATATGCAGACAGATTACCCCTGGGATGGACGGGTGAGCCTGACCGTTACCGAAAGTGGGGCTTTGCCCTGGTCTCTTTCGCTGCGAATACCCGAATGGTGTGCGGCGGCAGCGGTGTCTCTGAACGGCCGTGACATCCCTTCGCCCCTGGCGGCCAATGGCTACCTTACCGTGACCCGCAGCTGGCAAGCCGGCGATGTGCTGCAGCTAGACTTACCCCTGGAACCTACGTTCACCGTTCCCAATCCCCGGATTGATGCGCTGCGTGGCTGTGTGGCCCTGCAGCGCGGCCCGCTGGTCTACTGCTTTGAATCGCGCGATCAACCAGACGAGGTGAACTTGTTGGATGTGCAGCTTCTGACGGAGGAGCCTTTGTCGGTAACGGCCGTTTCCCTCCTCGGCGGCATACGGACCATTAGCGTTCCAGGCCGCATGATCACCTCCGACTGGCAGAATTCCCTGTACCGGCCTTTGACGAAACCAACACAAATGACCTCGCGTCAGGTGCAGCTCACGGCCGTTCCCTACTTTGCCTGGGGCAATCGTGGCATGGAGAGCATGCGCGTTTGGGTGCCGCAGGCGACGCAATAGGACCGCCAGCGCGGGCATCTGGACAGCAATGCCAAACCAGGGTAAGCCGCATGCCGGTATGGCCCATATTCACGCAACTCCAGGCATCAAGACAGCGTAAAGAGTATCGTTAAACTTTACGGAAGTGAGAGCGATGGCAGGAGTTTGTGATGACAAAATCGTGGTCGTGGGAAAAAGAAAATCTGACGTGGCGTAAGCCACACTTCATGAAGCGTGAGTACGAACTCCTACTGCATGGCCAGCTGGTGGCCAGCTTGCGCCAGAGAGGGTGGTTTCCGGTTCAGGCCGAAGTATTCGAGGGGCCGGAGGCTATGGAGCCGGTACTGCGCGTGGAGCGCAAAGGCTGGTGGCGGCAAAAACTGCACGCCAAAACGCTAGACTATCGATTCCCGCAAATGCCGCCGGCTGATCTATCCTGGCGTGGAGAAGCGAAGTTTAAATTCGACAACGGCCGTTCTTACTCCTTCCACCCCACGAACTTTTGGCAAACCCAGTGGGAACTGTGTGACTCTCAGGGAATTTGCTGCCTGTCCATAAAACGCAACGCCTGGAATTCCGGTGGTGAAGTGGTACCGGGAGCCGCTCATTTATCACCGGAGGAGATGCGCTTTCTCATTTACCTGGCCTGGAACATCATCATCATGAAAATGGATGATCAGGCAGCCGCGAGTTGAACGACTCCTGGGATGACGAGTTGGGGGTAACGGCCGTTTCCAACACTCTCTCCACCACCTCCGCCAGCCCCCACTGGCCGCCTTCTTCCCACGCTCCCCGCCACGCTGCCTCGTCCAACTGCTCCTGCACCTTTGCCACTGTTTGGGCGTAAAAGTGAATGATGTCAAGCTCGATGGTGGCCTGCAGCGCCTGCAGCGCCGCCTCGACTGTACCCAGCAGTTGGGCGGCATAGAGCGGGTTGCCTTTCTGTAAAGCGAACGCCGCCATCCCAACCAGGTTGGAGGTTTGTTCCAGCTGTTCACCCGATTCCCAGCGCAGCTTCAGACTTTCCAAAATGTAACCATCTGCCCCGGGTTTATTCTCGGCTAATTCCACCAATCCCAGGCCGAGCAAGGCGTAGGCCATGAATGTTTTTTCATCCATTTTTTGGCACCAGGCCAATGCTTCTTCAAAATACGCCTGTGCTGCCGGGTAATCGCCTTGCGCCAGGGCCACATTCCCTAGATTAGCCAGCGAGCCAGTGAGACCCATCTTATCGCCCAATTCACGGAATAGTGCCAGACTTTCTTCGCACAATGCCCGCGCCGTGTAAAAGTCGCTTCGTCCGAAAGCCAAAAGTCCCAGGTTGGCCGTCGAAAAAGCAACGTGACGCTTATCCCCTATTTCACGCATGAGCGCCAGGCTTTCTTCATACCTCGCCCGTCCTAAAGCATAATTACCCTGGCTGTCGGCTATAATCCCCAGGTTATTGAGAGCGCCCGCCAGACCTCGCTTGTCGCCTATGGCCCGTCGCAGGCTCAGGCTTTCTTCAAAAAGCGTTTGCGCGGCTGCTAAGTCACTTTGTAAATTTGCCACAAGCCCCATTCCGTTGAGCGCCTCGGCCATGTTGAACTTGTCGTCTCCTTGCCGCGCTAAGGCCAGCCCTTCGTGAAACGATTCCTGCGCCTGCGCATACGCCCCCTTACGCTGCCAGACGAAACCTGTTGTGATGACCGCCTGCGTGAGCAAGGGTGTATCTTCAACGGCCGTTAGCGCCTCCTTCGCCTGTGCCAGCCAATCGAGCGCCGCCGCGTAATCGCCGCGATGATTATTCAACTCACCCAGCGCGCAGCACGCGCTGGCCATCAACCGCCTATCATCCCGGGCCGCGTCTAACGCCGCCCGATAATCGGCTTCCGCGTCATCCCACCTGCCGATCAACTGCAAGACCTTCCCGCGCTTCAAGTAAATTTGTGTTTGCTCTTTCGCCTCGGTCAGCAGGGGCAGAAGCGTCCCGTAGTAGGCCAGCGCATCTTCATTGGCATAATTCTTTTGCGCGGCTTTACCTGCCTTTCGCAGGTACTCACACTGTTTCTCCTTATTTTCACTCTGCTCATAGTGAAAAGCGATTGCTTCCACGGGAGCGTCTGCCTCTTCTAAATACCGGGCCAGCTGTTCATGCAAGCGGGCGCGTGTGGTAAAGGGCAGGCTTCTGTAAGTCACCTCGTGGGTGACGATATGTTTGAAGAGGTAAATGAGTTCGGGTTCCGAATCCAGCGGTGTGATTTCCAACTCATCCAGCTGGTCGAGCACTTGTTTCACCTGTGGCATTGCTCCCAGGTCGGGATAATACCCATTTAGCCAGGCGGCGCGGAAAAGCCGCCCGATGATACTTGCCACGCGCAAGGTGGTTTTCTCCTGCTCGCTCAACTGGTCAATGCGGCTCAGGATTAGCGTATGCAAACTGTTGGGAAGTTCAATGCGGTTCAGGTCAGAGGGGTCAAGCCCGCGGTCGCGCACATAGTTCAGCAGTTCTTCGAGATAGAACGGATTACCCTGCGCACGGGCCATCAGAGCCTCTACCAGCCCTGTGGGCAGTGTCCCGCCCCGAGCAGGATACAGCTGCGCCAGTTTAGCCCGAATGGCACTTTCTGCTTCGGCTCCAGTCAATTCACGCAGCTCAACTTTGGTGAACTGCGGCAGCGCTTCGAGCCGGGGTTCCTGCAAACGCAGAAGTTCCGGTGGACGGTAAGCCAGGACAAAACATACCGCATGCTGCGCCAGCGCGTTCGCCAGTCCCTCCAGCAGGCCATGAGAAAGGATGTCAACCCAGTGAAGATCTTCGATCACGATTAAAGTCGGTTCGTCTTCCGCCTGCGCCTTAAGGCAATCTTCGAGCAGGGCGTGCAGCGCGCTCTGGCGATTCTTTGGCTCTAGATTTTGGGTGAACTCGTTTTCGGGAATGTGCAAATCGAGGACAACGTTTAACAGCGGCATTGCCTCAACGCGGTCTGGTGCACGGTCTTCGATCTCGCCTTCCAGGTAGCGGATTTGCCTTCGTATAGGCATTTCCGGGTTTACATCAAAGAACGCCTGCCAAATGGTCTTCCAGGGCAGATACGGCGTGTGGATGCCGTCTGACTGGCAGGTGCCACCGTAGCCAACGAAACCCTTGCGGCGGGCAGAACGAATCACTTCTGCGACTAAGCGCGATTTGCCCAGGCCAGCTTCCGCGACGATACCGATGATCTGAGACTGGCCGGCCGCCGCTAAGTCCAACTTGGCTTCAATGGTCTGCAGCTCCTCTTGGCGACCCACCATCGGCAGGGCATAGGTTGGTTCCTGCAAACGGATGGCGCGCTGCTGCCGTTCGCCCGTCACGGCGAACACGGGCAGTGGCTCTGCCTTGCCTTTCATCCGCAAAGGGGGGCGCGGCTCGAAGGCGAAAGCCTCCCGAACCGCTTTGTGAACCTGGCCGCTTACCAGGATTTCTCCCGGTCCGGCCGTGGTCATCAGCCGTGCGGCGAGATTGACTTCGTCTCCCAGGACGCCGTAGGTACGGCGGGTAGCGCCGCCATATGCCCCGGTGCGCATGACGCCGCGTGTGAGACCGATTTGTACTGGCTCCAGGTAGGGGAGTGTTTGCGCCGACCGGCGTAAATCCAGGGCAGTTTTCATGGCCCGGCGGGCATCGTCCTCGTGGGCGACGGGCGCGCCAAAGGCGGCATACAGATAGCTGCCCTTGTCGCCGATGGTGAGCTGGATCAGGGTGCCTTCGTAAAGCCGTAAGATAGCTTGTGCCTGGCGTAAAAAGATGTCGAGCTGTTCCCGGCCTTGATCTGTCTCATAGCTAATGCCGGTAAACCGCAGGAACAGGGCAACCACTGGGCGCAGTTCGGTGAGGAAGACACCCTGACCCGCCTGTTCGCGGGCAAACACGGCCGTATTCACCCATTCCCCCAGTTCATCCGCCGTCAGTTGGCGCAAGGGCGGCGCGGCTGGCACGGCCTGCGCCCCGTTTACGAGCCCGCTGAGTACGGCAAAACGCTCCTGCGCCACTGTACGCCATGTCTCCACTTGCACCTGATCCCCAAGTTCTTGAAAAGTGGCTTCATCCACCACAATGTCTCCCCGGTTGGCGAGGTGCTCGGCAGTGGATAGGCGGACAATGGTGTGTCCGGCCAGTGTGTCCCAGAGCTGATCCGCCGGGTCGCCTACCACAAACCGCCGCGCCGGGCCGGTCGTCACGGCAACCTTCAATCCCAAATCGGGAAACTGGCGCAGGACAGCTTGAAGAGCAAAGGCTGAAGTAACCGCCCGCCAGGTTGGCGACTGATTTTCGCCGCCAGGCTCCCCCCCAGAATCTACTCGCTCATCAAACCAGCACGTCATCGCATCTCCGGCAAAGCCGATGACGCTGCCGCCAAACCGTTCCACTTCGGCGATGAGGGCGGCGTACACGGCGTTGATTGTGCGGGTTAGATCTTCAATGCCGCGGCGTGGCCCGAGAGAACGCGTTAGCTTTTCGGTCAGGGGAGTGAAACCGGAGATGTCGGCGAAGAGAGCCGCGCCAGTGGTGGACTCAGGCAGTGTTTCTCCGCGCGCCAGGGCACGCAGCCGATCCTGGGGAAGAAAGGTTATAAGAGACATGGCGGTGGGATTGTTTCTATCAATGATTTTTGATCGTTTTTCTTTTGGGCATCTGTCGCATCTGTGACGATACCATCATTCTAGAGCACAATCGCCCTGCCGATCAACCCCTGGAGGAGATTTGCGGTGACCAGGACGCGGGAATCAGGAATTTTTCAGGGAAACGGCCGTTACCTCTTTAGGCCGCCACAGCCATAGCAAAATGATGAACATGGTGGCGTTAAACATGGGAAAAGCTGACAGCGCCAGCCCCACCACGCCCGTTGCCGTGTAGAAAACGCCCACCGCTAAATCCACTGCCTGAATAAAAATCATGTTGTTGATCCAGAACGTGTGCTTCTCCGGCGCGCGGGCAATAAAAAACATGCCCGCCCCATACGCCAGAAAGCGGGCCGCCAGCATACCCAGCGGATAGGCGATGTCTGCTTCCGGTGTTGAATAGCCGAGCAGCGCCAGAAAGCTTAGCGGCGCAAACAAATACAGCAGCCCCAGGACAATTTGCACGCTGCCAATCACCCATAACAAAACTCTTAATCGTCTCATTTTTCATGCTCCTTTTTGGTAAAACCAATTAAATATAAATAAACTATATATTAATTATATATAGTTTTCGGCAAAAAATTTGGCGGCAGGCTAAGCATTCAAAATCGTCAGCAAGTCGGCAATAGTGGTTTGTGCCAGCCGATTTTGCATGGCCGCTTCCGCTTCATTGAGGACGTTCAGAATGGCGCTTTGGGCGCGCGTGGGCTTCTCGCCGGTAACGCCCAGCTCAAAATCGTGCCGGAAGAGCGCCTTGCCCGACTCGATGGCGGTAAAGACGTCCAGAATGGTTACCTCGGCCGGGGGCAGGGCCAGCCGTACGCCGCCTTTGGCTCCTTCGCGTGTCTCGATGATGCCGGCGCTGGCCAGACTGCCCAGGATTTTTACGGCCGTTGGTCGGGCAATGTTCAGCGCTGCAGACAGTTCTTTGGTGGGTACAAAGTCGTAGAAGCCTTGCTCTACTTTGTCCCCCACAAAAAGTACGGTGACAATCGCCTGTGAGAATGAAAGTGAATAGCTCATAACCTAAATCGGTAAAATCGTTTAATGATGTATAAAGTATATATAGTTAAGATATTTTGTCAATAAGCAAATGTGGAGGATGGGAGACCAATCTTCCCGCAAAACAATACCTCTCACCATACTTTCGTGCCTGTACGCGCATACGACCGTGCAGCTATGCTTCAGACATCACAGAGGTTTTGAAAGGAGCAGGAAATGTTTATGCATAAGAAGCTGGTCTTTGGTTTGTTTGCGATTTTGGTGGCCGCAGCATTATTTTGGGGGAACAGGCCGCAAAAGTGCGCCGATGCGATTTGCGCCCAAAAGCATTCCGATGCGCCGACCTACGGAGTGCCCGGCGGGCATCCCGTTGGTCTTCGTGCCCTGGCAATGGATGAGGATCCCCGATTGAAGTTGTCGCTCTGGTATCCGGCTGTGGAAGGCGTGGGGCCGGGAACGGCCGTGGGGCCGGGAACGGCCTATGCCTACCAGGTCAAATTGCCGGCCGTCGGCGCCGTCACTCTGGCTACCGATGAGGGCTATGCCATGCCCCAGGCAGCCTCCGATCTTTCCGCTGGGCCATACCCACTCGTTATCCTATCGCCGGGGTTTGCCATGAGCGGCTCCAGCTATGGCTGGTTGGCCGAGCATCTGGCATCGTATGGCTTTGTGGTGCTGGCCCCTGAGCATGACGAGCGGATGAATCCGGAGAGTGGCTTGTGGCAGGCGGCCGCAAAACGGCCGCAAGAAATTCAGGCCGTTTTCGCCTATGTTGATGCCCAGGTGCAGCCGGGGGGCGAACTGGCCGGGTTGGTTGATCCAGAAACTGTGGCTGTAGTGGGCCATTCCTACGGCGGCTACACGGCTTTGGTGGCGGCCGGAGCACGCATCGATTCGGCCAGCTTTGCGGCGCATTGTGAAGAAGCAGCGCGCGAAAACCATCCTGCCGCCTGGCTGTGTGATATGCTGCTGCCGCATATGTCGGACATGGCTGACCTTGCCGGGCTTGATGCTGTTCCGGAAGGACTTTGGCCCGACTGGTCTGATCCCCGGGTAGATGCCATGATATCAATGGCCGGAGACGCTTTTTTCTTTGGCGACACTGGATTGGCGGAAATTGACGTGCCTGTGTTGGCGATGGGCGGTACGGCCGATAACGATTCTCCCTACCAGTGGAGCACGCAGCCGTCCTATGAACAGGTTGCCAGCCCACGCAAAGCGCGCCTGACCCTAAACGAAGCAGAGCACATGATTTTTACCAATCCCTGCGCCTCCGTTCGCTGGTACGCCATACCCCTGGCGGGTGAGTTTTGCAGCGATGCTGTCTGGGACCGGCAGGAGGCCCATGGTGTTATCAGCCATTTCGCGACGGCGTTTTTGCTGGCAGAGCTCAAGCAGGACACCCATGCCACGGCCGTTTTAGCCCCGGAGCGCGTAGAGTTTCCTCAGATGGATTATGCGGCACAGGGTTACTAAACCCGATTCTCGCAAACCTATAGGCCAATAGGCGAGCAGTTTAGCGGAGTGCTAGGGCGGCCGGGATGGTCAGCATCCACGAAAGTTTGCCCAGCTCGGGATTGATGAAGGTGAGGCCAATCGAAAGCAGGAAGACGATTGGCGTGGTCAGGATGGAGAGCAGGTTACGACGCGCGACCCGCCTGTCCATTTTTCTATCGACCAGCCGATTTTCCCAGGTAGCGTACCACCACAGCAGGGCCGAAAGCAGCCCGGTCGCGGTAATTGTTAGCGCATAAAAAATTGTTGCCGTGCGGTTGCCATTCTCGCTAATGACTGAGGTGGGGAAGGGGATGAAGGCGATGGCCATCAAGAAAAAAAGGTTCAGCAAGAGCAGCCGGTTGTCGTAGCGGGTGATGAGCGAGAAGCGGCGATGGTGGGCGATCCAAAAGTTGCCAATCACGAGAAAGCTGATGATAAAGCTCAAATATTTGGGCCAGATGGCCAGCAGGTTGGCTTGAAGCTGCTGGTTGGTAAGATGGGCGGCCTCAACCGGCAGGCGAATTTCCAGGGCCAGCAGGGTGATGGCGATGGCAAAGACAGCGTCACTGAACAGAACGAGGCGTTCCAGCCCCATTTCGTTATCAAAAACGGCCGTACGTCTTTCTC
>JACKBU010000024.1 GCA_020634395.1 Ardenticatenaceae bacterium
ACATTAAAAGCCATCGCTGCGCCGTATGGCAGCGTGAAGTTCGTGCCTACCGGCGGCATCAGCGCCGCCAACCTGGCCGACTATTTGCGCCTGACGGCCGTGCACGCCTGCGGCGGCAGTTGGATGGTCGCCAAAGCGCTCATCGCCGCCGGTGATTTTGCCCAGATTACCCGGTTGTCGCGGGAAGCAGTGGCCATTGTACAAACGGTGCGGGAGCAGTCGGAGGATAAGGCATGAACGGCCGTATCGTCACGCTTGGCGAAATCATGCTGCGCCTGAAGTCGCCCGGTTTCGAGCGCTTCTTTCAGTCGCCCACTCTGGAAGCGACGTTCGGCGGCGGCGAAAGCAACGTCGCTATCTCCCTGGCCAATTTTGGGCAGGACGCGGCCTTTGTTACCGCCCTGCCCGCCAACCCGCTGGCCGATGCCTGCCTGCGCTTCTTGCGCGGCTGCGGCGTAGACACGTCTTACGTGCAGCGCAGTGGTGGGCGGTTGGGCATTTACTTTCTGGAGAATGGGGCCAACCAACGGCCGTCCACCGTCGTCTACGATCGCGCCCATTCGGCCATGGCCACCGCCAGCCCGGCCGATTTCCACTGGGACCAGATTTTTGACGGCGCAGCCTGGTTTCACGTCACCGGCATCACCCCGGCGCTGAGCGCCAGCGCTGCGGAACTGGCGTTAACGGCCGTACAGGCCGCCCACGCCCAGGGCGTCACGGTCTCCTGCGATTACAATTTCCGCAAAAAATTGTGGCAGTACGGCAAATCTGCCCCCGAAGTGATGGGCGAACTGGTGAAATTCGTCGACGTAGGCATCGCCAACGAAGAAGACTGCCAGCGCTCGCTGGGCGTCAGCCTCAGCGCCGGCGATTGGGAAGAGGCCGTGGCCAGCGGCGAACTGGACACGGCCCGCTACCGTGCCCTGGCCGAGAAGGTGCTGGCCGCCTTCCCGAACCTCAAAATGCAGGCCATCACGCTGCGCCAGAGCTACAGTGCCAGCCACAACGGCTGGTCGGCCTGCCTGTATGACGGCCGTGACTTTTTCCTCAGCCGTCGCTACGACATCACCAACATCGTGGACCGCGTGGGCGGCGGCGACGCCTTTGCCGCCGGGCTGATTTATGGCCTGCATACCGGCATGGGCCATCAGGACGCACTGGATTTTGCCGTCGCCGCCTCCTGCCTCAAGCACAGCATTCCCGGCGACGTGAACCAGGTCACTGTGGCCGAAGTGACGCGCCTGATGCAGGGCGACGCCTCCGGGCGGGTACAGCGATAGCCGGCCAACCATTTCACGCCGTCGCCCGCCTGCCACTGGCAGGTGACAATGCGGCCATCGCCATCCGCCGATTGGAGGCGGGCACGGCCGTTTCCTTACCCCACGGGCCAACCATCACCCTGCGCCACACCGTGCTGGAAGGCCACCGCTTCGCCGTGCGCCCCATCGTTGCCGGCACAGCGCCGACCTCCTGGCTGGTAGATTTTGGGGTGGCTCTGCACGACATTGCCCCCGGCGACGTGCTGACCAATCAGGCCACCCTGGACGAGCTGCGCAGCCGCGCCCTGAACATCTCCCTGCCAGACGTACCCAACTTCGCCGACCGCTTTGCGCCCTACCACCTGGATCCGGCCACGTTTCGCCCGGCGGTCCCCCTGCCCCGCCACGACGAAATCCGCACGTTCCTGGGCTACCCACGCCCCGGCGGGCGCGGCACGGGCACGCGCAACATCATCATCTTGCTGGGCACGACGGTGCAAACGGCCGCGTTTGTGCGCGTTTTGGAAACCCGATTGAAGGGTGCAGTTAATGGCTATGCGAATATTGATGGCGTAACGGCCGTGGCCCACACCGAAGGCGGCACAGCGCAGATGCACAACCGCGACCTGGTGCTGCGCACGTTGGCCGGGTTTATGACCCACCCCAACGTGGGCGCGGTGCTGGCCGTAGACGACGGCCGTGGCCCCCTCACCAACGCCCGCCTGCAAACCTTCATGGCTGCCCACAACTACCCGCTGGCCCACGTGCGCCACGCCTTTATGACCCTCGAAGGCGGGTTCGAGGAGAGTCTGGTGCGGGCTGCCGCCATCGTCGCGGGCTGGTTGGATGAGGTGAACGGCTGCCAACGTCAGGCGCTGCCGCTGAGCGCCCTCAAAATTGCGCTGCAGTGCGGCGGGTCGGATGCCTTTTCGGGCATCAGCGGCAATCCGCTGGTGGCCGAGGTGAGCAAGGAGGTGATCCGGTACGGGGGAACGGCCGTGCTGGCCGAAACCGACGAGCTGATCGGCGCGGAACCCTATGTGCTGCAAAAGGTGCGCGACCTGGCGACCGGCGAGCGCTTTCTGGCGCAGGTGGCCCGGTTCAAGGAATGGGCCGGCTGGCATGGCGTGTCCCCGGAAGGCAATCCGTCCGGCGGCAACCGGCTGCGCGGGCTGTACAACATCGCCCTCAAATCCATCGGCGCGGCGATGAAGAAGCACCCAGACCTGCCCCTGGACTACGCCATCGACTACGCTGAACCGCTGGGCGGGCCAGGGTTTTATTTTATGGACAGCCCCGGTAACGACCTGGAAAGCATCGCCGGGCAAGTGGCGGCAGGCTGCAACCTCATCTTTTTTGTGACCGGCAACGGCTCCATCACCAATTTCCCGTTTGTGCCTACCCTGAAAGTGGTGACGACTACGCCGCGCTACGAACTGCTGCAGGGCGATATGGACGTGAACGCCGGAGCCTATCTGGATGGCGTGCCGCTGGCCGAACTGGCAGCACAGATGCTGGATCTGACGGTGGCCACAGCCTCCGGGCAGCGGAGCGTAGGCGAACAGGCGGGTCACGCCCAGGTGCAAATCTGGCGCGATTGGGCGCAGAACGAACCGGTAAAAGTGGTGAAGGAGAAGGGATTTGACGGCCGTCCGCTGCCCATCGCCCCGCTGCCTGCCCCCATCCCCTTTGCCTATCCCGCTTTCCGCACGGCGGCGGGCCCTGCCAGCGACCGCATGGCCCTGATTCTGCCCACCAGCTTATGCGCCGGGCAGATTGGGCGCATGGCCGCCGCCCGGTTCAATCAACTAGAACTGGGACGGGCAGCGAGCATATCCCGCTTTGTGGCCCTGGTGCATACCGAGGGCTGCGGCTCGTCGAGCAACAGCCTGGAGATCTTCGACCGCACGCTGTTGGGCTACTTGCAGCATCCGCTGGTGGCCCACGCGCTATTGCTGGAACATGGCTGCGAAAAGACCCACAACGCTTACATGCGCGCCCGGCTGGCGGAAATGGGCCTGAACCCGGCGCGGTTTGGCTGGGCGAGTATCCAGGCAGAAGGCGGCATCGAACCGGTGCTGGCCCACATGGCAGATTGGTTTGCCGCCCAGTTTGCCATCGATGCGCCGCCGGAAACGGCCGTGGCCGGGCTGGCGCAGGTACGATTGGGTCTGACGAGCGCCGGGCCGGTGCGGCCAGCGGCAGCGACCATGCTGGCGCGGTTAGCGCGGGTGATTGTGAGTGCGGGCGGCCGTGTGATTGTGCCGCAGCAGGCGTCGTTGTGGCAGTCGCCGGAGTTTGCCACGGCCGTGGGCCTGTTGGGACCCATCACCCCGACGCTGGCGTTTGCGCAAACGGCCGTGCGATCCGGCTTCCACGTCATGCAGACCTTCTCCGGGCAGTGGACGGAGGCGCTAACCGGGTTGGGAGCGACCGGGGTGGAGGTGGTGGTGGCTTATGCCGGGGAACGGCCGTTGCCGGGGCATCCGCTGGTGCCAGTGCTGACGGTTTCGGCGGAGCCAGCAGTGGTTGAACGCTGCGCCGCTGACCTGGACCTGGCGTTGAGCGCGGACGTGGCGCCGCTGCTGGATCGCGTGCAGCAAACGCTGGGCCAGGCTTATGCGCCCACCGTGCGGCGGCAGCAAAATCTATCCTTCCAGATCCCGCGCGGCCTGCTGGGGATTTCGTTGTAGCGTGTGCCCGCTTAACAGGAGGTATAATCATGGCCGTTCATTCATCCTACCTGATTCGAGGCGCATATGAAAAAGACGGCCGTTCTCATTTTATTGGCTTTGTTGGTGGCGATTGGTTTGTTGGTTGGCGTAAGTCGGGGGCTGCGGGCCTACGAACAGCGCCAGATTAGCGGCCATTTGACGGCGACGGTAGATCCGGTAACGGCCGTTACCGGCGACTTCGCTCTCACTTGGGATGGCGATAGCCTGTTTGTCACTCACAGCGGCCAGCCGGACAAATTTTTGTGGCAAAGCGTGCCCGGCGTCAGTTTTGTGAATGCGGCGCAGGGGCAGGAGCTGGTCACCGACAAACGGGGGTCTTTTACCATTCACGATCGGGTAACGGCCGTGTGCCCCGACCAAACCCTGGACGAAATCGCGGAGACGCCGCTGGGCGTAATCTTGCGCGGCCAACTGGCGTGCAGCGGCGGCCAGACCACCCGCTACGAACTAACCTTCTTTGAAATTCAGCCCGACCACCTGCGCTTCACCCTGAAACTCGATGACCCAATCTTCAATCGCACCTACCTCACCTACGCCAGCAGCGCCGACGAACACTTTTTCGGCTTTGGCGAGCAGATTTCCTATTTTGATTTTAAGGGCAAGCGGCTGCCCATTTTTGTGATGGAACAGGGCATCGGGCGCGGCGTGCAGCCGGTGACGGCGCTGGTGAATCTGGTGGCCGGCGCGGGCGGCGATTGGACCACAACTTATGCCGGCGTGCCCCATTATCTCACCAGCCAGATGCGCTCGTTGTTCCTGGAAACCAGCGAGTACAGCACGTTTGACATGCGCCAGGATGACCGGGTGCAGGTGGGCTTGTTCAGCGGGGAAATGCACGGCCGTATCCTCAACGGCGACTCCCCATCCGCCCTGATAGAACGGTACACCGAATACAGCGGCCGGATGCGCCCCCTGCCCGACTGGATCATGGACGGCGCGATCATCGGCATGCAGGGCGGCACGGCACGCGTGCGCGACGTGTGGGCGAAATTGCAGGCCGCCGGCGTGCCCATCAGCGCCTTCTGGCTGCAAGATTGGGTGGGCCAGCGCACCACCTCGTTTGGCAAGCAGTTGTGGTGGAACTGGCAGCTAGACCAAGACCATTACCCCGATTGGGCGCAGTTAGTCGATGACCTGGCAGCGGCAGGCAGCCGCGTGCTCATCTACAATAATTCCTTCCTGGCCGACGTCAGCGCCAAAGCGAACGCCGGGCGTAATCTCTTCCGCGAAGCGGCCGATTTAGGCTACCTGGTGCAAACCCAATCCGGCGACCCTTACCTGATCCAAAACACGGATTTCAACGCGGGTCTGGTAGACCTGACCAATCCGGCGGCGCGCGAATGGCTGAAAGGGGTCATTCTGGAAGAAATGGTGGGCATTGGCGCGTCCGGCTGGATGGCCGATTTTGGCGAGGCGTTCCCCTACGACGCGGTGACGGCGGGCGGCGCGGACCCATCGGCCTACCACAACCGCTACCCGGAGGAATGGGCGGCGCTCAACCGGGAAGTGATCGACGCGCTGCCCAACGGCGACGAGATGGTCTTTTTTAGCCGCTCGGCCTATACGCGTAGTCCGGGCATCAGCCCGCTGTTTTGGGCCGGCGACCAGTTGGTGACCTGGGATGCGCAGGATGGGTTGAAAACGGCCGTGACCGCCCTGCTCACCAGCGGCCTCTCCGGGTTTGCCTTCAACCACAGCGACATCGGCGGCTACACCGCCCTGACCAGTCCGGTGATGAACGTCTTTCGCGACAAGGAGCTGCTGCTGCGCTGGATGGAGGTGAATGCGTTTACGGCCGTTTTCCGCACCCATGAAGGCAACCGCCCCGACGACAACTTCCAGATTTACAGCGATGAGGAGACGCTGGCTCACTTTGCCCGCATGGCCAGGGTGTACGCGGCGCTGGCCTTCTACCGGCAAGAGCTGGCGCAAGAGGCCGCCGCCACCGGCCTGCCGCTGGTGCGCCATCTGTTCATCCATTACCCCGACGACGCCAACGTCTACGACCTGTCGTATCAGGAATTTATGCTGGGCCGCGATTTTCTGATTGCCCCGGCGCTGGACCCCGGCGTGGATGAGGTGTCGGTATACCTGCCAGAAGGCGAGTGGGTGCATGTGTGGACGGGGGAGGTGTTTAACGGCCGTCAAACCATTACCGTGCCCGCGCCCCTGGGCCAGCCTGGCGTGTTTTACCGCGCCGGCTCGGCGGCGGGGGCGCAGTTTATAGCCAATCTGGCGGCGGCCGGGGTGGAGTAATGAGCCAAATCAGGGATTAGGGCAGGAGATTCTTTAGGAGAGTTTGCCGCGAAGCCCAGAAAACAAAAAGCCCCATCCTGACACGGATGGGGCTTTTTGTTACCAGGCTAAAGAGAGTCTCCTTAGCCACCAGTTCAGACAATTCATGCTACTTGTTCACATGGACCTGCATGAAGTTACCCTGGGCGGAGACACTGACCACGCGAATGGTTGTGCCTGTATGCGGTACCGGCACGCTGGCCCAGCCGAAGTGGCCGATGGAGGGATCTGGCGCGACCCAGTAGCTCTGAGTATCGTCAAATTTGGGATTGGCCGACAGGCCGCCATAACAACCTTCGACGCTGTTCATATGCAGGCACACGCTGTCTGTCCGCTCCAGCCCAAACGTAGAATCATAGGACTGGATACGCGGACGCCATACCTGGCCGTTATCGGGACGCAGCAATAGATCAGGATGGGCATCTACCGGTAAGAAAAGCCCGCCGCAACGGCCGTTGGCGCAGTTGTCACCGACGTTATTGTCTGCGAACGACGTATCATAGTACCAGACCAACAGGCCATCCTGGTACGGGAAGTGCTCAACCCAATTACCCAAAGCCGGGTTGTCCAGGAAACCGAAATTGTACGGACCGGTGCGCAAACCATCGTCATAACCACGGTAATTGCGGAATTCGGCAAAGTAAGCGTTGAAGAACGATAACGTCACGGTGCTGCCGGTGCGGATGAACCCACTGTAGGACCATCCGGGATCTGTCTCTGCACCGTCCAAAGGTTGACCGGTGATCGCAATGTCATCCACAAAGAACCCGGGATTGGCAACGGCGCCGTCTGTCCAATAGCGGAAACCGATGGTTACGGTCTGGCCGGCATAGGCCGAAAGGTCCGCTGACAGGTCAACCCAGCCGCCCGAATTGCCCGTGATCCCATTGCCAAAGTTCTGCCCATTCGGATTTGTATTGGTTGAAAGATTAGTGGCTACCGGCGTGCCGTTCACCGTAAGGTAAGCGTAGTCCCAGTCCAACTCAATGTTGTACTTAACCTTGGCAGCCAGCGATGGTGTGCCAGCAGGCAGCGTCACCTGGCGGCTCATGCTATTGTCCAGATCATTGCCTGAACCGGAGAAGTAGAAGTAATCACCCGAGTAGGGGTCGCCCACGGGGAATTCTACATTCTTGTCTGGCAGCAAGGCGACGAGCTGCTGCGCCTGCTTGGTATTGGTGCTGGCAGGGCCTAGTTTCAGAGAGGCGCGTTCGCCGTAGTCTACAACCTCGTAGTTTGACCAGCCGAGGTATATTTTCTCGTAGGCGCTCATGGAGATTGGCTTGGAGCCAATGCCGTCGGCCGGATTGCCTGTGCTGCCATACGAACCACTGGAATACAAGGTCCAGAAACCGGTCGAGTTTTCTGCGCCACCCGTGTTACCGGAGGTGTCATACAGGTCGGGCAGTCCCAGGTCATGACCAAATTCATGGGTGAAGACACCTACGCCGCCATTTTCTGGCTCGATGGTGTAGTCGCCAATCCAGTAATTGCTGTTACCCACGCGTACACCGCCAAAGGAGTTTGGCCCTACACCATCGGGGCCGTTGGCGCTGTAGTAAGCGTACCAGCGATGGCTCCAGATGGCATCTGTTCCTTGGGCACCGCCGCCTGTTTCTTCGCCCTCCCCGGCGTGAACAGACTGGAAGTGATCGATGTAGCCGTCTGGCTCGTTGAAGTTGCCGTCGTTATCCATGTCATAACGGTCCCAGACGTCGAATTGGGCCAGGTAGTCGTTAATCTCGGCGGGCGTTTTGCCAGCAGTAATTTGCGCATTATACCAGGCATCAACTGAATGGTTAACGAACACCCAGGTTTGGGCACAGACGATGCCGCCGCAGTAGTTACGGCCGTATGCCGCAGCATTATAAGGAACCTGTACCCAATCGGTCACGTCGCCGTTCACTGTGTAACGATTTGATGACTCCTCGATGTAAAAATTGCGCATGGAAACAGCGCCGGGAGCCTCCGAGAAAAGCAGGTTTTCATAGTAGGCCTCGGTGAAATCCGGCGTCCAGATTGTGGTGTTGTCCACACTGCGATCTGGCTCGGGGATTTCATTGTGCAGCGGCCCAGGGATGCCCGAATAAAGGATTGGAGCTGGATGATCCTGCGGACCAAACTCAGCTATCACCGTCCAGATAGAGTCCTCACCTTCCCGCTCTAACTGAACGAACTGACCCTTGGCAACCTCTGCCACCGGGCCGTTCACCTTACCGTTCATCTGCGAGGCTACCGCCTGCACTCTTAAAGCATTTTGCTGGTCTCCCAAGGGATGGGACGGGTTGTCATTGTTGGCGCCTTCGGGGGGAATGCCGTCAGGAATCTGGTTGGCACTGCCAGAGGCGGCCCCTACAACGGGCACAACGGCGACCAGCAACAGAGCTAAAATCAACACGATCTTTAAGTACGCTGTTTTCATTTATCGTTCTCCTTTTAAAGTTTTACTTGGGAAATAATTGGGGAATAGCTGACTTTTCAGGCGATAGCACCTCCTTTTTAACTGGGGACACCCAGGCGCCAAAAAATAAACCTTTGTGCAAGCGATACAGCTTTTTATGGGACTAACAGGGAGAATAACGATTTTATCCTCGTTGAAATGGAGCGCTGGTGGCGTAAGGAAAAGGCCTTTTGGTATGTTGGCCGGAGGAAGGTGCATCAACGGCACCCAAAAGGCGCTAGACCGGCAGAGGTTGCGAAGAGGATTAAGGATAGACTTTTTTGGCTGCCACCAGCAAGATAAAATTTTTAGGGCTAAATCAAAAACCAACTGCTTCAACTAACAGAGGAAAGCTTAATCGCTAATTAGAGAAACGTCAACATTGTGCAATATGTTACAAAGGCGCTTCGTGAATGCCCAAACTGGCTTCAAACGGCCGTCTCTACCCCTTTAAACTGACTCATATACAGCTTAAAATAGAAGCCCTGCTGCGCCAGGAGAGATTCATGGTTGCCGCGTTCGATGATACGGCCGTGATCAATCACCAACACCTGATCCGCCTCCCGAATGGTGCTCAGGCGGTGGGCGATGACAAAGGCCGTGCGCCCTTCCATCAGGCGCAGCAGCGCCTCCTGTATCTGCATCTCCGTGCGCGTGTCCACGCTGCTCGTGGCCTCGTCCAGAATGAGGATGCGCGGATTGGCCAGGATGGCGCGGGCGATAGCCAGAAGCTGCCGTTGACCCTCGCTGAAATTGTGCCCCTGCTCCGACACCGGCTCCTGATAACCGTGCGGCAGGCGGCGAATGAACCAGTCGGCGTTGGCCAGCCGGGCGGCGGCGATGACTTCGTCGTCGGTGGCCTGGAGACGGCCGTATCTGATATTCTCCATCACCGTATCCGAAAACAGGAACGTATCTTGCAGCACGATGCCCAACTGCTCGCGGATGGACGCCTGCTGCACCGTGCGGATGTCACGGCCGTCGATGGCAATCGTGCCTGCATCCACATCATAAAAGCGGCTGAGCAGGTTGACGATGGTCGTTTTGCCCGCGCCGGTCGGGCCAACCAGGGCCACCGTTTCGCCGGGATGGGCCGTCAGGCTGACGTTGGTCAGCACCGGTTTGCCGGGCTTGTAGCTGAAGGTCACGTCGTCGAATTCGACCAGACCCTGGATGGTTAGAGGTTGGGCGTCGGGGGGGTCGGGCACGGCCGTTTCCTCATCCAGCACCTCAAAAATACGTTCTGCCCCGGCCAGCGCCGCCTGCAAACTGTTGTAGAGCATGGCAATGCCGCGCATCGGCCGGAAAAAGTTCATGATGTACACCACAAACGTGGCAATCACGCCCACCGTTACCACGTCGCGCAGCGCCAGCCAGCCGCCCAGCAGCGCCGTCGCGGCAATGGTGATCGTGCTCATGGTGGTAAACATCGGTCCCAGGGCGGCGGTGATGATGTCGGCCTTCGTGCCCGATTGCCGGTTGGCGGCGTTGGCCGCCTCGAACTGCGCCTGGGTGTCGCTGGCGCGGGCAAACGCCTGCACCACGCGAATCCCGGCAATGTTTTCCTCCATCACGGCATTCATCGCCCCCAGATTGCGCTGCACCTGCCGGAAAGCCACCCGGCTGCGGCGCGTCACCAGCGAGGTGATATAGAGCATCAGCGGCAGCAAAATCAGTGTGCCAATCGCCAGCGGCCAGTTGAGCAAAAACATAGCGACCATGATGCCGCCCAGCAGCAGGATGTTGCTTGTAAATTCGATCAGGCCGTTGGAGAGGATGCTGTTGATCGCTTCCGTGTCGTTGGTGACGCGGCTCATCAGGTCGCCGACCTTGTGCTGGTCGTGGTAGACCATCGACAGCCATTGCAAATGGTTGAACAGCTCGGCGCGCACGTCGGCGATGAGGCGCTGCCCCACGCCGACCATCAGAATGCCCTGAAAGATAGAGGCCACGCCGCCGAGCACATAGAGAACCAGCAGCGTCAGCGCCAGACGGCCGAGTCCGACCATATCTTTGGGCACCACATACAGGTCAATGGCCCGCCCAAACAGAATCGGGCCAATCAGCCCGGCGGCGGTGCTGACAATGACAAACAGGGCGACGATGAGCAGTTGGGGGGTATACGGCCGTGCATACCCCAACAGCCGCTTCACCGTTTGCCGCGTATTGCGCGCGCTCTCCCCGGTCAGGCGCATCCCGCCGCCATAACCGAGCCGCACACGAGGGGGATTAGTGTCTTGTTTGGTCATAGTGTGTAAGAGAGACTGGAGACTGGAGACTGGAGATTTCAAGTCTCTAGTCTCTAGTCTCCAGTCCCTAATCTCTACCAAGCTGCGAATGATAGATTTCCTGATAAATCGGGCTGCTGGCCAGCAGTTCCTGGTGCGTGCCGACGGCCGTAATACGGCCGCGATCTAACACCAGAATTTTGTCGGCGTTGAGCACGCTGTTGATGCGCTGGGCGACGATGAAGGTGGTGGTGTGACTCATGAGATCATCCAGCGCGGCCTTGATTTTGGCCTCGGTCTCCATGTCCACGGCGCTGGTACTGTCGTCGAGGATGAGGATGCCGGGCCGGACGAGCAGGGCGCGGGCGATGGCGATGCGCTGCTTCTGCCCGCCGGAAAAGTTCGCGCCGCGTTCCTCCACCCAACTGTCGTAACCTTCTGGCAGGGCCATGATGAAATCGTGGGCCTGGGCCGCTTTGGCGGCGGCGATCACTTCGTCGAGGGTGGCAGCGGGACGGCCGTAAGCGATATTCTCGCGCACTGTGCCGCTAAAGAGGGTTGTCTGCTGCAACACCACGCCAATATGCTTGCGCAGCGCCTCCGGCTCCCAGTCGCGCACGTCCACCCCGTCGATAGTGATATGCCCCTGGTTGGCATCATAAAAACGCGGGATCAGGCTGACCAGGCTGCTTTTGCCGGAGCCGGTAGCGCCCAGCAGAGCCACGCGCTGCCCCGGCTCCGCCGTGAAGCTCACATCAATGAGGACGTCCTGCCCGCCGGAACGGCCGTTGCCGTTCGCCGCCGCTTGTGCCGGAACACCATCGCTCCCGCCGTTGTAGTGGAAGGAAACGTGGTCAAAGTGGATGGCTCCCTGGAGCATGGCGCTGGTGTGGGGAGAAACGGCCGTTTGCACCAGCGGCTCCGTATCCAACACCTCCCACAAACGCCCCGCCGAGGCATCCGCGCGCGAGACCATCGTCAGCATGTTGCCCAGCAGCATCAGCGGGGCCATGCCGATCATCAGGTAATTGTTAAACGCCACCAGTTCGCCCACCGACAGGCGGCCGGTGATGGCCGACTGCCCGCCAAACCAGACCACGGCCACAATGCCCAGATTGGTCAGAATGGTCAGCGCGGGCAGCGCCACGGCCAAGAGGCGGCCCACGGTGATGTGCTGCGTCATGTAATCGTCGTTGTACTGCTCAAAACGGCCGATTTCGTGCCGCTCGCGCACGAAGGCTTTGACCACCTGCACCCCGGCCAGATTTTCCTGCACGATGGTGTTCAGCGCGCCCAATTTCTGCTGCACAACCACAAACAGCGGCTGCGCCAGCCGCATGACAATGGCAATCACCACGCCCGCCAGCGGCAGCAGCACGGCCATCACCAGCGTGAGCTGCCAGTCGATGATGGCCATTAACACCACGCTGCCGGTGATCATGAGGAGGGCACGCAGCAGCAGCGCCAGCCCGGCACTGAAAAACATGCGTACCATGTCCACGTCGCTGGAGAGGCGGGTCATGAGCTGGCCGGTCTGCATCTGGTCGAGATTGGCGAAGGAAAAGGTCTGGATGTGGGCAAAGAGCTTGTTGCGCAAATCGAAGGCCAGCCCCTGCGAGAGTTCGGCGCGGCAGTACCCCTGCCCCAGCGTGGCGATGGCCCCGATAACGGCCGTTATCAGCATCACCGCCGAGCCGCGCCAGATGGCGGCCATGTCGCCGGGCATGATGCCCTGGTCGATGACGGTGCGCAAAGCACGCGGCACGATCAGCTCCATGACGACGGGCAGCACGGTGGTGACCAGCATGAAGAAGGCGATCCAGGTATACGGCCGTATAAACGGCAGCACGCGTTTTAGCGCTTTCATGAGGCCCCACTCTCCATCAACTGCATTAGCTCCACCAGTACACCGTCGATCTCGTTCAACCGCTCCGGCGTCAGATGGCTCAGGCGGCGGCGCAGCAGCGGCAGGCCGCCAAACGGTGCCTGCTCCGCCAGCCGCAGCCCTTCTGCCGTTAACGACACAATCACCACCCGATTGTCGCTATCCGAACGGCTGCGGTTCACGAAACCGGCATCTTCCAATTGGGCCACGAGGGTAGACGTGGTGCTGGGGCTGTTATGCAAAAAGGCCTGCACTTGGCTCACGGTCGCCGGACCAGCTTCCAGCAGGAAGCGCAGCACGGAAAAATCGCGCGGCTTAATGCCCTGTTCCGTTTCAATTTGCCGGGCATACTGCCGTTTATGCCGCAGCAGCGCCAAAAAGCGATGAAACACCTGATCGGCAAGAGGCTCATCGGGCAAAACAATGTTATCTTCGTCCATTGCCAGCTATTCCTTCGTTAAAGAATAATTCGCGAACAAATATTTTGCTAACGAAATAAATAGTAGACCCATTTGGTGAATTGTCAAGAGAGAAAATGCTGCTGATCCCTCGGTTTTTCACGGGGTAATCGGCGCCGTTTGCGTAACTCTTACGGTAGGCAATTTAGTAGTACCGTAGTACCATTGCAATCGCCGTAGGCAGGAACTACGGCACTTTAA
The DNA here is from genome assembly GCA_020634395.1 of Ardenticatenaceae bacterium. Lineage (GTDB taxonomy): Bacteria > Chloroflexota > Anaerolineae > Promineifilales > Promineifilaceae > Leptovillus. The sequence goes on from JACKBU010000024.1 coordinate 13,502, forward strand.
GTAGATTTGAAACCTCCGTGAATATCATAGACCGTAAGATTCATACTGTGAGGCAGTTCGGGTGGAGAATCAGGAGCTGCTGAAATTGCAAACATCGAGAACTGGTTCAGCGAACCTTAAAGCTCGTTAGATAGGATGCGAAAAAGTGGGCCAGCCCTCAGCCAATCAACCACACACCAACGCCCTGCGCAGCGTATATACTTCGAATCTCCCCGACATTCTGGCTCAACTGCAGATCAGTCTGGCGGTTTCCACCTATCAGGCCGGCAAGGTTATCCTGGTGCGCCAGGACGAGGGCACGATAAACACCCATTTCCGCAGTTTCAGCAAACCAATGGGCATAGCCGCCGACCATAACCGTCTGACCATTGGCGGGAGCAATACGGTCTGGTATTACCGCAATATGACGGCCGTTGCCGCCAAGCTTGATCCCCCTGGCAAACACGACGCCTGTTACCTGCCGCGCCGTATCCACGTCACCGGCGACATCGACATCCACGAACTGGCCTGGAGCAGCGACGATATTCTGTGGCTGGTAAACACCAAATTTTGCGCCCTGTGCACACTGGACGACGACCACAGTTTTATTCCCCACTGGCGCCCGCCCTTCGTGTCGGCCCTGGCTCCCGAGGACCGCTGCCACCTGAACGGTCTGGCCCTGCTGGATGGACAACCCAAATACGTCACCGCCCTGGGCGAAACAGACACGCCCGGCGGCTGGCGCGCCAACAAAAAAGATGGCGGCCTCTTGATGGACGTGACAAACAACCAGATATTGCTGCGCGGCCTGTCGATGCCCCATTCGCCGCGCCTTTACAAAGGACAACTGTGGCTGCTGGAATCGGGCGAAGGCAGTCTGGCCCGCGTGGATCTGCCACAGCAAAGCTGGCAAACGGTGTGTAAACTGCCCGGATTTACGCGCGGCCTGGATTTTATCGGACCGCTGGCATTTATCGGCCTATCGCAGGTGCGCGAATCGGCCACGTTTAGCGGCATTCCGCTGGTGGATCGACTGCAGGAGCGTACGTGCGGCGTTTGGGTGGTAAATATCGAGACGGGCGAAACGGTGGCTTTCTTGCGCTTTGAAGCGGGGGTGCAGGAGATTTTTGCCGTGCAGATTCTGCGCCATACACAGTACCCCGAGATGCTGGAGTGGGGAGATGCACGTCTGGCCACCTCCTACGTTTTGCCCGAAGATGCCCTGGCCAATGTGCCTGAAACGATGAGGGAAACAGCATGAGCGTGCCCAGCCACCGACAGAACCATACTGGAGAAAACAAGATGCCTGACGTAGAAGAAACGGCCGTTTACACCCCCGTCTCCCGCACCCAGCCTGCCCACTCCTGGCTGGCTGGCTGGCTGCTGCGCCAGGATGACCGGCTAATCAGCCGGTTCGCCTACTATTTCAAAAGGCTGCAAACCTGGCCGCGCCACCTGCAACAAAAGCTGGCATATTCTCTGGCCGGGGCGGCGCTGCTGCTGGCGCTAAGCAGTACTCCCGACATTCAGGCCGCCACTCTCACCGTTTCGGCCGGTGCAGCAGGCATTGCCAGCGGCGATGGCTGCTCGCTGGTGGAAGCTATCGAAAACGCCAATGCCGACGCACAACTCCATACCGAATGTCCGGCCGGCGACAGCGCCGACGTCATTATCCTGGCCGGCGGCACATATGCTTACACCACGGCCCATGGCAACTATGCCGTTAATTACGACGCCGCGCTGCCCAATATCACCAGCGACATTACCATCCAGGGAAATGGCGCGGCCGTTCAGGGGCCGGGCAATGGGTCGATGCGTGTGCTGACGGTGACATCCACCGGCAATCTCACGCTGAACGATGCCACCATTTCCGGCGGCGGTGATACCGGTGACGTCAACGCCTTTCTGGCCGGTGGCGGCATCGCCAACTATGGCACGCTGACGGTGAATCGCAGCACCGTCAGCGGCAACGGGGCAACGTATGGCGGCGGGATTTACAACCGCGATGGGACAGTGACCGTGCAAGACAGCGTGATCAGCGGCAACGTGGCGCAGGCTGGAGCGGGCATCGAAAGCTATGCCGATGCAGGAAACGCAAGCGTCTCGATTGAAATCAGCACCATTGCCAACAACTCCGCAGTGTACGGCGGCGGCACCCATAACCGCAATGGGGACATCACGTTGAACAACAGCACCGTCAGCGGCAACAGTGCGGCTGAGTGGGGCGGCGGCATTTTCAATTACGGTGTGTACTATGGCAGCGGCACTGTCACGCTAAACAACAGCACGATCAGCGGCAATACGGCTAATCGTGGCGGCGGCGTTTACAATTATGGCACGGACTACGGCACCGCCGAAATTATCCTGTACAACAGCACGGTTAGCGGCAATACGGCCGTCTTCGGCGGCGGCGGGCTGGAAAATAACGGCCGTTACGACGGCTCGGCCACCCTCACCCTGCACCGCACCATTGTCAGCGGCAATTCAGCCCCCAGCGGCCCCAACGTCTACCAGGACAGCGCTATCTTAAACGCCAACGACTATAACCTTCTCGGCGAAAATAGCGCCAGTGGCATTATCGGCGGCATGGCTAATATAGGGGGCACGGATATTGTACCCGGTTCAGGCACCTTAATTAACAATATTTTGGATACGACCCTGGCCCAGAACGGCGTCAACCCGCATCCCTACACGCACGCGCTGGTCACTGACAGTCCGGCCATCGACGCAGCGCCATCCGCAGCATGCGCGGCTGCGCCTGTCAACAACATCGACCAGCGGGGCGCGGCGCGCAACGTGGATGGGAACGGCACAGCCTCGGGCAGCGAGTGTGACATTGGGGCATTTGAATACGGCTCCACGCAAACGCCAACGGCCGTGACCCTGCAAACCACCCACGCGCAGACCGGCAGCCCGGCTCCGGCGGCCGCAGCTACCGGCCTCCTGATGCTGCTCAGCGGCTGGCTGCTGCGAAAAAAGAGAGGGAGAGGTGGTTGATAGTTAGTCGGTTTGATAAGCTTATTGGACTGGCTAAAAATCCTCTACAAACAAAAAAGTGCAGATCGCCGAGAGGCGATCTGCACTTTTTACTGCCGCTAGTGATACGCGGCGTCTTAACGAATTTCCGGGCTGGGGATTGGCACAATGAATTGGCCCCCCCGCTCGCGGTAGGTTTCTTGCTGTTTCATAATTTCGGCTGCGAAGTTCCAGGCCAGCAGCAGCACGTAGTCCGGCTGGTCTTCCAGCAGCTTGGCCGGTGGGAAAATCTCGAAGTGGTTGGCGCCCATGAAACGGCCGTGTTTGTACGGATTCAGGTCTACCACATAGTCCACGTATTTTTTGTCGATGCCGCAGTAAGCCAAAAGCGTCGTCGCTTTTGCCGCCGCGCCATAACCCACAACCGAGCAGCCTTGTTCTTTCAAACCATCCATCAGCTCTAACAACTGCTTCTTCACCGCACCGATGCGGTCGGCAAAGTCCAGGTAGAAGTCTATCTGGTCCACCTGGCGCTCTTTTTCCAGGGCCAGCAGGCGCTTCACGGACTCTTGCGGCCGTTCCACCGGTTCGATAAACAGCCGCAGCGAGCCGCCGTGAATGGCTACCTGCTTCACTGCATTGAGGTACAGGCCGTGCCGCCGGAACAATCGATCTAGCGCAGTAACGGAGAAATAGCACAGATGCTGGTGATAAATGGTGTCGAACTCGCAGTGGTCTACCAGATCGACAACGTAAGGCGCTTCGATAACGGCCATGCCGTCATCTTTGAGAATGGTGCGAATGCCGGTGACAAAGCCGTTCAGATCCGGGACGTGGGCGAGGACATTGTTGGCCAGGAAGATATCGGCTTGCTTGCCTGCAGCGCGCAGTTGTTCAGCCAGTTCCTCGCCAAAAAACGTGACCATGGTCGGAATACCGGCGTCGATGGCCGCCTGGGCGGGCGCTTTGGCAGGATCGATACCCTGTACGGGAATGCCGGCCTGGGCAAAGTTTTTCAGCATGTAACCGTCGTTGCTGGCGGCTTCCATCACCAGGCTGTTATCGTCCAGGTGGCGTTCGGCCATAATGTCTTGAGCGCTGCCGGCAAAGTGGCGCAGCAGCGAGGGCGATACAGACGAGAAGTAGGGATATTCGGCAAAAAACAGGATTTCCGGATCGACGGTCTCGCGAATCTGAGCCAGAGCGCAGTCCTCGCAGAAAACCAGCGTGAGGGGAGCCATGAGTTCCGGCTCATCGAGCTGATCTTTGCGAAGCAGGCGGTCGGCCAGGGGCGTAACGCCAAATTCGACGACCGTGTGCAGCCGTTCGGAGCCGCAGGCCCGGCAGGTGGTTTCGTTTTTATGGATCATGGTTACTTCCTATCAGGCCGGGTCTAGCTGCCGCCAGCGCAAATCATTGGTGAGACGGCCGTCTTCCATCAAAGACTTAATGTGCTTCAACCGCCGGTAACGGGGGCCTTCAAACTCTTCCAGCTCCAGGCCCACTTTCTTGTACGCTTCGTACAATTCCTGCGCGCCTTTTTGAGCAGTCCACTGGGGGTTAAAATTAGGCAGCGTGTTGATGATTTTATCGCAGTTGACGCGGTAGTTGCGCTTGTCGGCGCTGGCGCCTTCGGCAAACTCTACGCGACTGCCGGGGATAGTCTCAGCCACGATCTGCGCGAGCTGGCGGATCTGGTAGTTTTCGCCGGAGCGGCCCACGTTGAAGGCTTCGTTGTGGATCAGTTCGCGGGGCGATTCCAACACAGCGATGAAGGCGCGGGCCATGTCGCTGATATGGACGATGGGCCGCCAGGGGGTGCCATCGCTCTTCAAATAGACCAGGCCGGTGGTGTAGGCCCAGGCGGCCAGATTGTTGAGAACCAGGTCGAAGCGGAGACGGGGGGAAACGCCGTAGGCGGTGCCGCTGCGCAGGAAGGTGGGGCTGAAGTTGTCGTCGGCCAGCTTGGTGACGTCTTGTTCGACCATGACTTTGGAACGGCCGTAGGGCGTCACCGGGTTAAACGCCGAACTTTCATCGAGCCAATCGTTTACACCGGCGCCGTAGTTGCTGCAAGACGAGGAGAAAATAAACCGCTCAATGCCTATCTCTTTGGCCATCTTTGCCAGCCGGACGGAGGCGCGGTAATTAATGTCGTAGGTTAATTCGGGGTTTAAATCGCCCAGCGGGTCGTTGGATAGCCCGGCCAGGTGAATAATGGCATCAAACCCTTCCAGGTCGGCCAACTCTACGTCACGGATATCTTTGTTGATTTCGGGGAAATTCCGGGAAACGTCCTCACCAAACGTGGAACCTTCGTACAAGTTGGTGTCCAGCCCGACAACGTCATGGTTGGCGGCAACCAACATGGGCATCATCACTGTGCCCACATAGCCATTATGACCTGTTACTAAAACTCGCATATGTCACATCCTCTTTGGGTTTCTATCCTGACAGATTTTTTTGATACCTGAATATGCAAACCGGGTCCGGGCATAATCCCTAGTCCCAGACCTTCCAGGGCGGATTTTTACTCTGCCACAGTGTTTCTAAAATATGTTTTTCGCGCAAGGTGTCCATGCACTGCCAAAAAGATTCGTGTTTGTAGGCCATTAGCTGGCCCTCTTCCGCCAGCCGGGAAAGCGGTTCATGCTCGAACATCGTTTCATCGCCATCGATATAGTCGAAGACTTGCGGCTCTAACACGAAAAACGCGCCATTGATCCAGCCTTCGGCAGTTTGCGGCTTTTCTTCGAAACTGACGATGCGATCGCCATCGAACTCCAGGTGACCATAGCGGGCAGGAGGACGCACGGCCGTCATGGTGGCCAATTTTCCGTGCGCACGATGAAACGCCAGCAAACGGTTCAGGTTGACGTCAGAAACGCCATCGCCCCAGGTTAACATAAACGTCTCATTGCCCAGATAAGGCTGCAAGCGTTTAATGCGCCCACCGGTCATGGTATCATGGCCTGTATCAATCAGTTCGACCACCCAATCCGGATGATAATTTTCATGAGAGCGGACCTCACCGTTACGAAAATCCACAGTCAGACTGCTGCCCAGCGACAAATAATCCACCATGTACTTTTTCAAGACCTCGCCCTTATAACCCAGGGCAATGACAAAGTCTTTGAAGCCATAATGCGCGTAATGCATCATGATGTGCCAGATGATGGGATTATTGCCGATTTCAACCATTGGTTTGGGTTTGATGGTGGTTTCTTCAGAGAGGCGTGTTCCCTTGCCGCCAGCCAAAATACCTACTTTCATTAATGTTCCACTCCTTTGCCAGACATCCTCGAATGATGGATAAAGTTCAAACAACGATTGTTTACTGCTCGTGGTGAAAAATGGAGAAAATTATCAAAGGCATGAAGTAATCTGGTCATCCCCGTGCATTATTTCTACGCGGGCATGGTATAAGTTGCAAGTTACGAATTATCTTACGTGTGAGACCGCTCTCCACCGGAGATGAAAGGCGCCACGGCCGTTTCCCCTTCCTCCTTAGCGAGATAGCAAATTCCTGATAAAATGGGGCCATGTTAGAAACTAATTTCCCTGGCGAGATCAAATCAGCCAGTACCGCTGCGCACAAGGCCCAGGCAGCGTCTGGTGGCCCTGTTGCCATCGCCATCGTTACCGTCAGCGACAGCCGCACGCCAGATACCGACGTCAACGCCCACTATTTGCGGGCGGAAATTGCCGCCGCCGGCCACATCGTGTCCGACTACCGCCTGATTCGGGATGAACCGGAGCAGGTAACGGCCGTGCTCGATGACCTCACCGCCTCTGCTGCCCGTGTTCTGCTTTTTAACGGCGGCACCGGCATCGCCCCCCGCGACACTACCTTCGACGTGCTGGATAGTAAGCTGGAAAAGAAAATGCCCGGTTTTGGTGAACTGTTTCGCATGCTAAGCTGGGCAGAAGTTGGCGCGGCGGCGATGCTTTCCCGGGCCACCGCCGGCGTTTATCACAACACCCTCATTTTCTCCACCCCCGGTTCGCCCAACGCCGTCAAACTGGCCTGGGAAAAGCTCATCGCCCCTGAGTTACAGCACATGGCCTGGGAAATGATTCGAAAATCTTGATTGCAGTGGATAGTTGTTAGTTGCCAGTCCGCATCTCACCCATCCAACTACCCAAACTACCCACTATCAACTTATGATGATGACTCCTGAAGAAATTTTAGAAGATTTTAGCTGGTTAGAATCGTGGGATGATCGGTATGGCTATCTGGTCGAGTTAGGCCGCGGCCTGCCGCCCATGGACCCGGCCGACAAAACAGAAGAGACCCGCATCGAAGGTTGCCAGAGCGGCGTTTGGATCAAAACAACCACCGCAGGCTCTCCACCGGTGCTTACCTTTGTGGGAGACAGCGACTCGGCTATCGTAAAAGGTCTGGTGGCTATTGTCATCAGCCTGGTGAACGGCCGTTCTCCCAAAGAGATCCTGGCTCTGGACATCCCCGAGTTTTTCGCCAAGCTGAATCTGGAAAACCATCTTAGCCCTACCCGCAAAACCGGCCTCAACGAAATGGTCAAATCAATTAAGCAGCAAGCGGCCGTTCTAGTCGAAATGGAGGCCGCCGATGACCCTGCTACCTGATCTGGGCAATATCTACAACTTTTATCCCCTGAATGACCGCGTGGCTTCAGCCGGGCAGCCGACGGCCGAAGAGTTTACGGCCGTGCACCAAGCCGGCTACCAGGTTATCATCAACCTGGCCACCACCGATTCCACCCAGGCCCTGCTCAACGAAAGAGGTATCGTCGCCCAGCTTGGTCTCGATTACGTCCACATTCCGGTTATCTGGAACTCTCCCCAACGCCGCGACTTTGAGAAGTTTTGCCAGGCTATGCAGGCTTATGACGGCCGTAAAATTTTCGTCCACTGCATCGCCAATATGCGGGTTTCCGCATTTCTATACTTATACCAACGCCATCTGGGTCTGCCAAACGCCGCCGCCCGCCAGATTCTAGACGCCATCTGGCAGCCAAACCCCACCTGGCAGCAGTTTATCGACGACATTCTGGCAGATTTTGCCTGAAGGCACGCATAAAAAAAAGGCCGGCGCCTTTCTCAAGACGCCGGCCTTTTTATTTTTTATACACGCACGATGTTGGACAAAATCACCGGACGTGATTGGGTCTTGTGATAGAAGAAATTTTGCAGTGTTTCGCGCACGGTGTCATCGTGATTACGGCCGTTGCGCTTCAACTGCCGCTTCAACTCCTTGCGCGCCGCATCCATCAGATCCCCCGACGTATCCATCCGCAAAAATCCACGGCTGATAATGCTCGGTTCGCCGGCTAGCTTATGCTGGCGGTCGATGGGCACATACACAACCACAAAACCATCCTGCGCCAGCCGTTCGCGGTCGCGCATTACCAGTTCGCCAATTTCACCAACCAGCGAACCGTCTACATACACGTCTTCCGCCGGGATAGAGCCTTCCTGCCACGCTTTGTCGCCATCTGTCACCCACGTAGCTCCGTTGTGGAGAATAAAAACATCCTCAGCCGCCAAGCCGCACTCCTGCGCCAGGCGCGCATGCAAGTGCAAATGGCGCGTTTCGCCATGCACCGGAATCAAGAAGCGCGGTTTGACCGTCTCCAGCATAATCCGCATGTCTTCGCGGCTGCCATGACCCGAAACGTGCACCGTCGCCAACGATCCGTAAATCACGTTCGCGCCGCGGGCAAACAAATTGTTCAACATGCGCCCCACGTCTTCTTCGTTGCCAGGAATGGTGCCACCGGAAACGATGATCGTGTCGCCATCATGGACCTGGATCTGGCGGTGTTCGCCTTTGGCCATGCGGTTTAGCGCCGAGCGTGGTTCACCTTGCGAGCCAGTCGATAAAATCACCAGCTTGTCGTCCGGAATGTTATCGCTGATGTCTACCAGCAGCTTTTTGGGAATTTTCAAATAACCCAAATCGCGGGCGAGTTCCACGTTTTGCTGCAAACTGCGGCCGGTGAGAGCAACTTTACGGCCGTATTTATCCGCCAACCGCATGATCTCTTGCAGCCGGGCCAGCAGCGAGGAAAAGGTCGCAATGATGATCCGCGATCCGGCCGCCTCCGCAAAAAGCTGGTCCAGCGTATCGGCCACCAACTGTTCCGTCGGCGTGCGGCCGGGCCGATCCGCGTTTGTGCTGTCACCCATCAGGGCCAAAACGCCGTTCGGCGTCAGCTCCCGCAGCCGTTTGAAATCGGTCGTACGGCCGCCGGTCGGGGTTTCGTCCAGTTTATAGTCGCCGGTATGAATGACCGCACCCACAGGTGTATCGATCACCAATCCCACGGCCGCCGGGATAGAGTGGGCCACGGCAAAGGGACTGATACGGAATGGCCCCAAATGCAGGGTTTGCTTGTCGTCGATCACTTCCAGACTGGCCCGCTCCAGGACGTGGGCTTCTTCCAACTGGCGTTCCACCATACCAATGGTCAGCGCAGTACCGTAAATCGGCGCATTCACGCGCTCTAGCAAATATGGCAGGCCGCCAATATGGTCCATGTGGCCATGCGTCAGCACGATGCCGCGCAAAATATCCTGGTTCTCCACCACATAGTCGAATTGAGGGAGGACCAGGTCGATGCCATACATGTCACTTTCGGGGAACATAACCCCACAGTCGACAATAATTTGATTACGGCCGTATTCCAATAAAGTCATGTTTTTCCCAATTTCCCCCAGGCCGCCCAGGGGAATAATTTTCAAATTTTTCGTCATAGCGTTATTAACTTTACGATTTCCTTATCGTTTTAATTTCTAAATTGACGGCACGCCCAAAGCGAGGACGGCCGTTTCCCAATAAACGACCAGGCAGCCAGAAGTCGGCCATGAGCCCGGCCAGGTGATTAAACGTGCAATACCTTTGCGTCACAACTGTTGGGTGGAGCAACTCGCGTTTGCGGAAGGCACTTCTTTTTACTATACGTAAAGAACTATATCACAAACAAATAAGAATGGCATTAGCAGATCGAAAAGAGAGAGGGCGCTCCTATTTCTTTTTTAGATAGACCTGGTCTAGGTAACACCACCGCCAATCTTCGCCCGGCTCAAATGATTGAACGATGGGGTGGCCGGTGGCATGGAAATGCTTCGTGGCGTGTTTGTTCGGTGAATAATCGCAGCAGCCAACATGGCCGCAAATAAGGCACAGACGCAGGTGAACCCAGGTATCGCCTGTTTTTAAACACTCCTCGCAGCCTGCACCGCTGGGCGTCACCGCTCGAATTTGGTCAAGATGAGTACACTCTGCCATTATTCACCACCAATAGGCTATTATGCCACTACCTGTCAAGCCCCTAACTTCTCGGCTGCCCAGAACGGATTTCGGCCGCCGGGTTGCCTCTCATCGCTTACTCTAACAAGTTCTCGGCGGTCAACGGCCGTTGTCCTAACCCATCTCCGTGCCAGCGGCACAGAAACGCTCGCCCGAGCGGCGCTTGTGTTGGAACAATCGTTCTAAAAGCCATTTTGCACTACAATAGGCAGACAGAAAACGGAGGTGTGGTGTGATGCAGATTTTGTCCCAACAGGATGCCCGCAGATTAGCGATTTCACGACAGCATTTGGATGAGGCGGAACGGCCGTGTCTGCTCGACCTTATCCGCGACCTGGGCTGCGTGCAGTTGGACCCTATTCGCCATGTGGAGCGCACACATTTGCTCGTTCTGTGGAGCCGCCTGGGGGCGTTCGACGAGGCCGAACTAGAACGGCTGCGCTTTGAAGAGCGAGCGCTTTTTGAGTATTGGGCACACGCCGCTTCGCTGGTGCTGACGGATGAGTGGCCGGTCCACAACTGGTACATGCGCCATTTGCAGGAAAAGCCGGACTCCACATGGGTCGAAGAGCGTCGCGAGATAATTGATCGGATGCAGGAAGATATGCTAGCCGAATTTCGCCAGGGACCCAAAATGTCTCGCGAGCTGGAAATCCCCGACGACCCGCGGTTTGACAGCCGTTGGTGGAGTGGACGGTATGTATCCGTATTGATCGACCGTTTATGGTCGCGTGGCCTGCTGACGGTATACGGCCGTCCCCACAACAACCACCGCCTCTGGGGCCTGGCCGAAGATTTTTGGCCGGAATGGACACCTCGCGAGGCGTGGAACGAAGAACAGGTGACGCGTTTTGCCGTGCAAAAGGCGGTGCGGGCGCTGGGCGCGGCCACCTCCAAACAGATTAAGCGACACTACACGCGCGGGCGTTATCCAAAGCTGACGGCCGTGCTAAAAAAGCTGGTGCACGAAGGTGTATTATTAGAAGTGACCGTTCTCGGCCGCGACGAGGTACCGCTGCCCGGTCCCTGGTATATGCACCAGGAAGACAGCGACCTGCTGGCGCACATTCAGGCAGGCAATTGGCACGGCCGTACCACTCTGCTTTCCCCCTTCGATAACCTGATTTGCGACCGTGACCGCACCGAACTGCTTCTCAACTTCTTCTACCGCATCGAAATCTACGTGCCCAAGAAAAAGCGGCAGTACGGTTACTACGTGCTGCCCATCTTGCACCAAGACCGCCTGATTGGGCGCATTGACGCCGACATGAACCGCAGCACCAACACCCTACATCTGCACAACGTCTACGCCGAAGAGGGCGCACCGGGCGGCCAACAAACCGTCCAGGCTATCGCCCAGGCGGCCGCCGATCTGGGACAGTTTTTAGGTGCGGAAGATGTTGCCTGGGGGCAAGTGCCCGACGTCTGGAAAGCGTTGCGCTGAACCCCCTGCTTTGCCTGCTTTTTCCAGGATGGACGTTACGGCCGTCTTCCTGCTACGCGCCGCACCAGACCACGAAACCAAAATAAAGAGTTCCTAAAGAACCGGCTGCTAGAGTAAGAGTGATCATCACCACAGCCTTTGGCGCTGCCAGGCAGATGATCGGAGACTCCGCATCTGATAGGAGGAAAAGTCCTTTGCGAACTCTAGGAATTGAACTGCTCGTACTGGTGATCATTTTTATGATTGGGGCCGGGGTAGCCGCGTATTTCCGCAAATTCCCCCATGACAGCCCGCGGGAACAACTCCAACTCATCGCCAACGACCGCTGGGGATGGACGGCGCAGGCGATTATTTTCCCTGTGGTGTTTGCGGCAACGGCCGTTTTATTTCTCATCATGGCCCGGCAGCGGCCTGCGGGCTGGCCGCGCTGGTTAGGCCTGGTCGCGGCAGGCTTGTTTGCTCTGGGGTTTTTACTGTGGATGCCCATCAGCATCAGACGAGTGAGATACTGGTCCAGGGCCGTGACCCTGCTGCAAAACTACGATTCTGAACTGCCGGTAGATGTGAACATTGGCGGCCGCACATTCTGGCCGCACACGGTGAGCGTTCTCCTGGCGATTGCCTTCATGGGCAGTGCGCTGGCTGTGGGCGGTACACTGCCTATCCTGGGATGGATCGTCGGAATTCTGGCCATGGGGGGTCTGCTGGCGGGCACACTGCTGTGGCACGACTGGCCGCCGTTTATAAACTACCTTCTCCTGCTAATACTGGCGATCGGCTTGATCCTGAGTTAGCGGTCTTTGGACGCAGGGTCGAAACCTTGTGGCGGTTGAAGGCATGGCGCCTTCTGGCTGCCCACCGCGGCCCCTGCAAGGCGCAGACAAGGCAAACGGCCGTTTACTGATCATCGTTAGAAATGATCGGCCGGGGAATGGTTTCCTCTTCGACAAAAGCACGGTCAGAGCGATCTTTGCCGTTCAGGTCATCCTGCCCTTCTCCATAGATAATTTTCATGGTGCTGAGGGTGATCACGTCGCCAGACTGCAAAACGTATTCCTGCACCGGCTCGCCGTTAACCAGCGTACGGCCCGGCCGGTTGCTCAGATCGTAGAGGACAAAACGGCCGTATCGCCAGCGAATTTGAGCATGGCGGCGACTGACCGTTGCCGCGTCCAGCACCACGTCGTTGTCCATACGACGCCCCAGGCTTACCAAGGGCCGGTCCAGGGCCACGTGCCGCCCGCCATCTACAATCAAGTAGGCATCCACCGCCTGCACAGCGGCTAAAATTTCCTGGGCAGCTTCATCCAGGTCCGGGCGCGGCAGATTAAACTCCGTGGTGGGCTGGGCCGACTGGCTGTGCTCGGCCAGGATGAGGACTTCATGAGGAGCGCTGCGCGGATCGGCGGCCAGGGTGACATACGGCCGTGACACCAACCGCCAGCCAGACTGCCGCGCCAGTTGGCCAACGTAGTCGGCCAGCACCTGTTCAATATCCGGCTGCTCGGCCAGGATGCGGGCGGCATCCTGTTGGTGCAGAGAAATGGTAAAGATGTCAGCGACACGGCCGTCTTTCTGGCTGTCTTCCAAGGCTTTTGCCAGCCGGTTGGTCACATCCAGTGCCCCCAGCTCTCCGCCTAGCAGTCTTCCAAACGAGCCTTCCACCAACTGCTGCGCGCGCGCTTCAAATTCAGAAAGTCGGAATCGTTTCATCATACGCTTACCCTTGCCGGATACGAAATTCTTGTCTTTGCCCCGACATCAGGCGATTATATTTTGACGAAAACGGCCGTCAATTGCAATTGCCCACGCGTAGGCATCCGGTATACTTCTCATTATCGAACACTCACTTTGCCTTAACAAAAGGAATCTGAATGACTGGTAAAGAAATTCGCCTGACAGCTTATGCTTCCTGCGCGGGTTGAGCGTCTAAACTGAGTCCAACGGACCTGGCGCACGTGCTGCAGCCATTACGCGAAACCTTTGACGCAACCAAATATCCAAACCTGCTGGTTGGCCTGGAAAAAGCCGACGACGCCGCCGTGTACCAGATCAACGACCACCAGGCCATCATCTCCACCACCGACTTCTTCCCGCCCGTAGTCGATGACCCCTACGATTTTGGGGCCATCGCCGCCGCCAACGCCATGTCGGACATCTATGCGATGGGCGGAAAGGTATTGTTTGCCGTCAACCTGGTAGCCTTCCCAGATAATCTGGCCGGCGACGTGCTGCGCGAAGTGCTGCGTGGCGGGGCGGAAAAGGTTGCCGAAGCAGGTGGTGTTATTGCCGGCGGCCACAGCGTCAATGACAAAGAGCCCAAATATGGCCTGGCCGTCACCGGCATCATCGACCCGGCGCTGGTAAAGCGCAAGGGCGGCGCGCAGCCCGGCGACGTTCTGCTGCTGACCAAACCGCTGGGCGTAGGCGTGATCACCACGGCCCTAAAACAACAGGTGGCTGATCCGGCGCACGTGGCCACGGCCGTGGCCTCCATGAAAATCCTGAACCGGCAGGCCTCGGAAGCCGCCTTGCGCGCTCAGGCCCACGGCATGACCGACATCACCGGCTTTGGCCTGCTGGGCCACGCCCACGAGATGGCCCAGCAAGCTGGGGTGGACTTTCGCTTTTTTGTCCACAAGCTGCCCTGGCTGCCCGGCGCGCTGGCCTATGGCGAAGCGGGCACGTTCCCCGGCGGCAAGGGTAATAACTCGCTCTTTTTCCACCCCCACGTCACCTTTGCCGACGGCGTGCCGGAGCTGGTGCAAGATATGCTTTGGACGCCGGAGACTTCCGGCGGCTTGCTGGTGGCCCTGGCCCCGGAGCAGGTAGAAGCGTATCTGGCGGGGTGTGAAACGGCCGTGATCATCGGCAACGTCATTCCCGGCCACGGCCACATCTACGTCGACTACTAACATCTGACAATTTCTCTGGAGTCTTATGGATCGAACCGTCCCCAGTTCTGGCAACGAAGAGATTAATCTCTATCTGCGTACTTACTACTCCCTGCTGCGCAGCACACGCGAAGTTAAGCTGAAAACCCTGGTAGAAGCCCACAAACGCATGCACTCTGCCCTGCACGTCGATGCCGATGAACCCACCATCGACATGGCCGCCTTCATTTATTCCATCCTGCGCGTGCCGGACTGCATCGACCAGGTTGACCTGGTGGTTATGGGCCAATCGGCGCGCGTGTTTGCCGAGCATGGTTATACCGACGTGGAGTCCTGGACTCAGGTTAGTGCGCCGGGGCGGCGGCGGCGCAGCTTTTTTGACGGCCACTGTACGCTGGCCGTGTACATTGCCAGCCGCTCCGATATCGACGACCTGGTGCCAATCCTGGTGGCCTATCAGATTGAGCGGCGCAAGCTGCACAATATCCTCCATCAGCCATCTACCATCCAGCTTTTGCAGCAGATTAAAACCGAAGCGGCGGGCCAGGAGCCAACGGCCGTGCACATCACCCTGCTATCTGAAGCTGCCGGCATCTCCAGCGATGACCTGGACAGACTCTGCCGCATCTGGCAAGCCGATCTGCCCGATAAGCTGCTGGACATTGCCAAAAAGCGCCGCGAAATAGCTATACAGTCACTGGCCGGCTCGCTAGCCGACTACAAACGCGCCACCCGACGCTGGTGGCGCAACGTGGAAAAAAACACAGCCGACATCGCGTTCGACGAACGGCCGATTTACTTTGTGTCCAGCAATCCCCACAGCCTGCCCAACATGCTCAGCGGCTTTGGTTTACAAATCGAACGCGCTCTGGAAGCCTTTCTCAGCGCCAGCGGCTCTCAGGAACTGCGCCAGGAATACCGTGACATTGTCGAACGCAACATTCCCAGCAGCCTGGAAAACTTTCTCTACTACGTGCTCAAAAAGTACGAAGCCGTGCATCCCAGCGTGAAGGAAGACCGCCTGGCCCACGAGCGTTCCGTCGGCATCAAACGCATTCCCAGCGAACACGCCTTCGACATCGAGGTGCAAGTCATCGCCCTGAATAAGCTGGACGTGACGCAGATGGACACTCGCCTTTCCGTTCCGGGCATCGAAAACCTGGCCAACAGCAAAGCCCTTATCATCAACATCGACTATCCCTTAGGCATGGCCGCCTACCAGGTACTCACCGAAATGGCCCGCAATGTTGACGAAATACGAGGCGTCTACATCATGGGCAAAGCGGCCACGCTGAACGGCGGCATTGGCGACGTGATGATTCCCAGCGTGGTCCACGACGAACATTCGCTGAATACATACCTGTTCGACAACTGCTTCACCGCCGATGACGTGGCGCCGTACCTGGTTTACGGCTCGGTGATGGACAACCAGAAAGCCATCACCGTGCCCGGCACATTTTTGCAAAATGAAGGATACATGTCAGTTTTTTACCAGGAAGGCTACACCGACATGGAAATGGAAGCCGGCCCCTATCTCAGCGGTATTTATGAGATGGTGCGCCCCAAGCGCCATCCATACGACCAGATTGTGAACCTGTATAACGGTCCTTTCCCGGTGGGCATTTTGCACTATGCGTCCGACACACCGTTTAGCAAGGGGAAGAACCTAGGCACGCAAAATCTGTCCTACTTTGGCATGGATGCCACATATGCCGCTACTGTAGCTGTTCTACGGGCTATCTTGACTACCGAGATAGAGCATTTACAGGCAAATATCTAAAACGAAGAAGGAACAAGCCATGACATCCGCCTCTTTGCCCGATGAGTACCAGGAGCGGTTAACGGCCGTGCGCCAACACCTCCTCGCCTGGGACATCCCCGCCATCCTCATCACCAGTCCAACCAACCGGCGCTGGCTCAGCGGCTTCACCGGCTCGGCCGGCAGCCTGCTGGTCACGCCAGATCACGCCTTGCTGGCCACCGATTTCCGCTATTGGGAGCAGGCCCAGGCGCAGGCCCCGGCCTTCACTCTTTTTCGCCATAGCCGCACGGCCGAGGACGATGAACAGTACCTGGCAGCCGCCGGGGTAACGGCCGTTGGCCTGGAAGCCGACCACCTCACCCTCAGCGAAGCCCGGCGTTGGGAAAACGTCAGCGGCATCACCTGGAAGCCGCTCTCACCCACGCTGGAGCCGCTGCGCCAGCGGAAAAGCCCCAGCGAACTGGCCAAAATCCGCGCTGCCGCCGCCATCACCGACGAGGTCATGGCGTGTGTGCCCAAACTGGCCAAACCGGGCATGACGGAACGGGCGCTGGCCTGGGAGTTGGAAAAAGCCATGCGTGAAGCGGGAGCCGAAGCCATGGCCTTCGACATCCTGGTGGCCAGCGGACCCAACGCCGCCCTGCCCCACCATCACCCTGGCGAACGGCCGTTACAAGCCGGCGACCCCCTCATCGTCGACATGGGGGCGCAGGTAGACGGCTACAAGAGCGATCTGACCCGCACATTTTTTGTGGGGGCCGCGCCGGACGCGCAGTTCCAGGAAATTTTTGCCGTGGTGCAGGCTGCGCAAACGGCCGTGCGCCGGCACGCCCGCCCCGGCCAGAACGGCAACGAGGTAGACGCTCTGGGCCGCAGCGTCATCCGGGAAGCCGGCTATGGCGATTATTTTGGGCACGGGCTGGGGCACGGGCTGGGACTGGATATTCATGAACGGCCGTTTTTCACCTTCACGCCATCCGGCCAGGAATACCGGCTCACACCGGGCACAGTGGTCACCGTAGAGCCGGGCATCTACCTGCCCGGTTGGGGCGGCATTCGCCTGGAAGATTTGTTCCTGGTAACGGCCGACGGGCTGGAAGCCATCAGCCAGTGCGCCCCATTCATGACGGGCTAGCGTGTTGCCTTATCTTCTGTGAGTGGGCGCGCCAAACGCCTTTCCTCAGCCGGTCAGGAGGCCCTGACCGTCTACCGGCAGCAAATGGCCGCAGCCGTCCGGCCCCCAAGCAGCTCCTGATCTGGCGCGTAGTCAAATCGTAGTTACCAAATGCAGCGGATTCTGGCATAATAGCCTTATGCACCCGGCCACGGTTGGCCGCGTACTGGTTGATCAAGTGAGAGCTGTTTAACGGTAAGGAGCATAAGCCATGTGGTCTTCGCAAGAACCTGACGATTTTTCAGCCGCTTCAGAAGGGAGTTCCACCTCTAACCAGCTTCGGTATCTCATTAAAGAGACACTTTCGACTGTATTCAAAGCCGCCGCCCTGGCTTTTCTCATCATTTACTTTGTGGCCCAAACCAACATTGTGTACGGCGCAAGCATGGAGCCAACTCTGCATGAGAGGCAGCGGCTTATCGTGGAAAAGGTGAGCTATCGGCTGATTACGCCAAAGCGTGGAGATGTGGTGGTGGTTGCTGTGCCGGATTCGCCGGTGCCGTTAATTAAGCGCGTGGTTGGTTTACCGGGTGAAACGGTAGAAATACGCGATAACCAGGTATTGGTAAACGGCCGTGCCCTGGCTGAACCCTACCTGCCACCCCTATGGCAGGTCAACTATCCGCCCACTCAAATACCCGACCATTCCGTATTTGTAATGGGCGACAACCGGCCAGTTTCGCGCGATTCGCGTTCGTTTGGGCCGGTGGCGATTGATCAGATTCGCGGCCATGCCTGGGTGCGTTATTGGCCGCTCACAGAAGCGGGAATTATCCGCTGATTGGCGGGATGAGAGACATGATCGGCGTTAGAAGCAGCGCATGGCGCAGCGGGTTATGGGTGTGTGGCGTTTTTGGCGTGTTGGCGGTGTTGCTGGCGCGCGGAGGAACGGCCGTTTACGCCCAATCAGCCTGGCTGGCCGTTTACTGGAATAACAAAACCCTCGATGGCCCCCCTGTGCTCATCCGACCAGAATTCGATGATAACGGCAACCCGGACATCCACATCAATTGGGGGCTGGATGGTCCGGGCGATCCGGTACACAAGGAGTTTTTCTCGGCGCGCTGGACACGTTCGCAGTACATGGAACCGGGGCGTTATCGTTTCACGGTCAGCGCCGACGACGGCGTCCGCGTGTGGGTGACCGACCAACTGCTCATTGACGCCTGGATCAACCAGCCGCAAACCACATACGTCGCCTACCTTGACCTGGACGAAGGTGTCTATCCCATGCGTGTGGAGTATTATCAGAATCAGCACCAGGCACTCATCAACCTTACCTGGGAACGTGTGCCAGGGTCCGAGGTAGCTGTGGCCGGGCCGGGCTGGAATCCACCGCCCGGCGGCTGGCGCGGCGAATATTACAACAATCTGCTGTTTGCCGGACCGCCTAACCTGGTTCGTACCGATCCGCAAATCAACTTCGACTGGGCGTTGGAATCGCCTGCCCCGCAAGCGATTGTGCCTGACCGCTTCGCCGTGCGCTGGACCAATACCCTCAACCTGGAGCCGGGGCGCTACCGCTTTACTACCACATCCGACGACGGCGTGCGCCTGTGGCTTAACGACGTACTGCGCATCGATCAGTGGCACTCGCAAACCTCGCTGGCCCATTCCACGGAACTGGATGTAGCCGGTCCCGTCGCTATTAAGCTGGAATACTACGACGAAATCGGGCTGGCGGAAGCGCGACTGAGCTGGGAACGACTTGGCGGCTTACCCCCCTCACAACCGGCCAACCCACCAGCCAGTTCTGGCAGCATGCCGGGGCAGGAAAACACGCCGGTCGCCGCCGTAACCAATGCCAACGTGCTCAACGTGCGATCCGGTCCGGGCATGACTTACGATCCCTTCACTTACCTCACCCACGGCCAGAGTGTGACGCTGCTGGGCCGCAGCGCCACGACGGCCTGGATACAGGTGCAGTTAGCAGACGGCCGTGTCGGCTGGGTGGCCAATGGCTTCCTGCTGACGCCTTATCCCCTCATCAGCCTGCCCATAATTGCCAGCGAATAAGTCCACCTTTGCGACCAAACGCCCCTGTTTGCCGTATTGCAGGTAATGAAATTGACTGAAACCTGTGGAGATACCCATGGATAACGACCGTTACCTGAGCCGTGAACGAGAAACCAACCTGCGTGAGATTGGCGAGACGTTAAAATCGCACCTGATTATTTTGGGGGGATTTGTCGCTTTTTTGTGGCTGGTAGAGTTTATCAACCTCTTTATCTTTCATGGCAGACTGAACACTTTGGGCATTCGACCCCGCACGGCCGCGGGACTGGAGGGCATTTTGTTTGCCCCGATGCTGCACAGCAGCTTCGCCCACCTGATGGCGAACACGGTCCCGCTGCTGGTGCTGGGCTGGTTTGTGCTGCTGCGCGGCACGCGCACTTTCGCCAGCGTGACGATTATCACCATTCTGGTTAGCGGTTTGGGAACGTGGCTGATTGGCCCGGCCCACTCGGTCCACATCGGGGCCAGCGGGTTGATTTTTGGTTATTTTGGGTTCCTGGTGCTAGGCAGCTATTTCGAGCGCAGTTTTGCTTCGATTTTGTGGGCGCTGCTGGTGTTTTTCCTGTATGGGGGCTTGTTGTGGGGCGTGCTGCCACAGGGGAACGGCATTTCGTGGCAGGGCCATCTGTTTGGTTTTATCGGCGGTGGAGTTGCCGCCTATTTGCTGGCAAAACGGCCGTCTGCCACCCCCGAAACCGACGATGACGTCCTGCGGATCAGGCCAGAAGACCTTTTATAAAGCTGGCTGCTTTGGAATTCCGCGGAGCCTGGTCGAGATGCGGGCGCGTGGTGTTCTCTTGCAAGCCATCACGCGCCACACATCACGACAGACTGGCATCAAGGCCTTTCCCTGCTTAAACGTTTACTCCAGGTCGCGCATTAAATCGCGCACAAAATCAATTTCATCCTGATCGATGGTGTGGCCCATGCCCGGATACAGGCGCATGGTCACTTCGCCGCCTAGCTGCCGCAAAACGGCCGTGCTCTCCTCCACGCGCCACTTGGGAACATGAGGGTCCGTATCGCTGCAGCCCAGAAAAACCGGCGTGCCCGCCAGCGAACCCGCATAGCTGCGCGGTGTGCCCTCCGGCCCAATCAGGCCGCCGCTAAAACCCACTACCCCACCGTAGCGTCGAGCGTGACGGGCTGCAAACTCCAGCGTCAGGCAAGCGCCCTGCGAAAAGCCCAACAAAATAACCCGTCCTTCTGGAATACCCGCAGCAATGACCCGGGTTAAGGTGTCGGTAACGGCCGTTAAGCCCGAGGAAATACCGGGTTCATTCTGCTCCATGGGTGCCAGAAAGCTGTAAGGATACCAGCTGTTGCCGGCCGCCTGCGGAGCCAGATAAGCCCAATCTGGCCGGTCAAACTCTGGCGCCAGGGTCAGGATGCTGGCCGCGGTAGCGCCACGGCCGTGCAGCATAATCATGGCCGCCACGGCCCGGTCGAGAGGAGCACCGTGGGCAACAACAGGTTGGTTTTGGTGAGGCGCGCCGGGGATAAAGTCATTTTCACTCATCACACCACCGCCATTTCGCCCCAGGCCGGAACCTGCAGCGGCGTCAGATGGTTGGTGATGGTGGCCCGATGCTGCTCCAACCAGGGCGGCAACTGCAGCGCCTTGCCCAGTTCAGCCTCGTCCTCATCCAGCAAAAAGCCGGGACCGGCCGTCGCCAGTTCTACGATGTGACCGTCGGGGTCATTGGTGTAAATGCTTTTGAAGTAGACGCGATCCAACACAGGCGTCACCCGCAGCCCGGCTTGCAGCAGTTTTTCACGAAAGGCAAGCTGCGTATCGGCGTCGGGCACGGCAAAGGCGTAGTGGTGGGTCTGACCGGCGCCCATTTGCACGAAGTGATACCGTTTATCCTGCGGATCGCGCTCGAAGTAGGTGATGAGTGTGCCGGGACGGCCGTTATCGACACCCCAATACCAGTGCGCCGAGGTCGGATCGTCGAAGTTGCTGGTCATTTTCACCCGCTGCAAACCGAGCAGGCCGCTAAAAAAGGCATGAGTGCGCTCAATGTCTGTGCCGATGGCCGTGATGTGGTGCATGCCGTGGCTGAGGGCCATATCGGGGGTGATAGTGGACACGGGTTCCGGCCATGTCGCCGCAGCGATGCGCGCTTCGTCACGGTTGTTGACTATCATCTGGGCCGGCGGATCGCGGTGTTCGCTGCCCAGCGTGGCCGCCGGCTCGTCGGCGGTGAAGCCGGGTCCCATGGTGGCAATTTCCAGAATGACGCCGTCGGGATCACGGAAGTAAATGGAAGTGAAATAGTGGCGATCCAACGGGCCGTTGACCGGTATTCCCATGTCGGTGAGGCGGCGTTTCCACTTCAGCAGGCCATCATAATCGGCCACAGCCAGGGCAAAATGGTGTGTTCCGCCAATTCCCGGCCGGCCCTGCGGCGAGCGCGGCCATTCGAAGAAGGTAACGGCCGTGCCCGGCCGCCCCGTTTTGTCGCCAAAGTAAAGGTGATAGGCGCCGGGATCATCAAAATTGACGGTCTGTTTGACCAGGCGCAGTCCTAAAACGCCGGTGTAAAAATCGACTGTGCGTTGGGCGTTGCTGCTAACCAACGTAATATGGTGCAACCCTTGAATAGAAGACATACGGTTCTCCTTTTCGCACTGAGCGAATATTTCTTACCATTAGATAGTTTGATATTGAATTATCTTACAAAAAAATTAGACTGCGGCCGTTTCTTGCCGGCCCAGGCGGCGGCACAACGCTGCCAACTGCTCTTGCTCGGCGGCCGAGAGAACGGCCATCTCGGCCACAACGGTGGCGACATGGTGGGGAAACATACGGGCGATGAGGGCACGGCCGTCTGCCGTTAAATGCACCGTCACATAACGCCGGTCCTCTTCGTCGCGGCAGCGTTCTATCAGGTTGCGCTTCGCCAGGTTGTCGAGCACCAATGTCATATTGCCAGTGGATTTGAGAATCTTCTCGGCCAGCTCATGTTGGTGCAGCGGCCCCAGGTGATACAACGCTTCCAACACGCCAAACTGGCTGATGGTCAGGTTTTCGTCGGCCAGGTGGCGGTTGATACGGCCGTTTACGGCGTCCGCCGCGCGGGTTAGTTTGATGTACAAATCGAGGGCACGCACCTCAGCTTCAGTGCCAGTGTAATGGGTTCCCATGTCACGTTCCAGACTCAAATGATTTTGGGCTAAATAGTTCAATATCAAATTATATGCCCGTGGAAGAATTTGTCAAGTAAATTTCTTGAATCCAGGCCAATACCTGGTCAGCGGCACGCGGAGAGAAGGGCAACTGGCAGCGAACGGCCGTTTCTTCGGCCAGCCAGCGATACAGTGTCAGCATGGCCAGCAAGGCACGCCAGGAATCGGCGGCGGTATAACCAGCGTAGGTGAAGGGCAGAGCGGCCACAGCACGCGCATCAGCCCAATCCTCAAGATAACGGCCGTTGTACCAGGTGTCCAGCTCCGGCCCGAACTGTGCCCAGGCATGCCATTCAATCATGGTCAGAAGCTGGCTGCGCATGGTCGTATCCAGCAGCAAATGAGCGCGCCACAAATCCCCCCGGCGAATGAACCTGGCGGCCTTAAAACCGGACAAAAGCATGGTATTGACTTCGTGCTGCAACGCTACGGCCGTTGGCAGTGTGACGGGCGGCGGCGCGCCTGGCGGCAGGTCGAGGGCCAGACCGGGCTGCACGTACAACACGTCTGTCCCGCGCTGCAGAACGTGGGAATATGGAAACCGCGCGAGAACGGCCGTTACATCCTCATCGGCCGGGCTGAAATAAAAGTCTGCCTTCAGGCCATCGGCAAACAACACCAGCCACTCAAAACCGCTCTCATGGCGTTCCAGAACCGGGATCAGCGGCTCGCCGATAACTTCCAGCCACGCCGCATCTTGCGCGTACTGCTCGGGCGCAGCCGCCAGCAGAATCAGGTCCAGGTCCGACCATTCATCGGCCGGGCCCACCTGTCTTGCCCGGGAGCCAATACGCAGGACGGCGTAGACGGCCGTTTGCGTTTCCGCCCAGCGGACGATTTTTTCTTCAAGCTGTAGATAGGGATCAGGGTTTTGCACGCCGTTTTCCGAGTGACACTGTGCGGATAATTTTTGGGGAGAGTGGATGAAGGTGGAAAACGGCCGTTACTCTACCGCCACCGAACGCTCAAACCGGCGATAACCCAGATAAGCCAGCCCAATGCTTAAGAAGTAAAGCACCAAAAGAGGGGCCATCGTCAACAGCATCGTCACCGGGTCGATAGAGGGGGTAATAGCCGCGGCCAGCACGGCAACGCCCACCACGGCCACCCGCCACTGATCGCGCAGCATCGGGCCGTTCACCAACCCCACGGCCGCCAGCACATAGATGATGACCGGCATCTGGAAACTTAGCCCCAGCCAGAAAAGCATTGCCAATATAAAGCTGATGTACTCCTGCCCGGTCCAATCCGTCTTGAACACGTCCGGCATAAACGAAGAGAGGAAGGCCACGGCCGCCGGAACCAGCACATACCAGGCAAACAAAATACCCAGCAAAAACAAACCCAGCGCCGCCGGAATGAAAACGTAAACATACCGGCGTTCCTTTTTGGTAAGACCGGGCGAAATAAACAACCAGAACTGCCACAAGATGACCGGCATGGACAAAATAATGCCCGAGACCAGGGCAACTTTAAAGAAGGTTTCAATGCCTTCCGTCGGGCGCAGGGTTTGCAGCTGCGAGTTATAGGGTTCTAGCAAAAATAGGAGAATTTTCTGCGCAAAAATAAAGCTGATGATGGTGGCAACTACCAGGGCCAGGGCTGCCCAGGTGATGCGCTTGCGCAGTTCGTTGAGGTGCTCCAGCAGCGTTTGCTCAACGAAGGTTTCTTCACTTTCGTTGGATGTGCTCATTAATCAGGATCATCTGCTATGTCGAGCAGGCTTGGCAAGGAGGGATCGGCGCCATTCCCCGCAGCGGGTGGTGTTTTTGATACTTCGGCTTTTCCCGGTTTTACGTTCAACGCCGGTGGGTGAATAGAATTCTCCACCGCCTTCTGGCCTTCCATCAAAGCACGGCGTCCTTCTTCGAAGGGCTGCGAGGCTACGGACGTCACTTCACGGCGTAAATCGGCGAGTTGGCGGCGCAGCTCCTTCATTTCTCTCATCGTTTCTTGCAAGTCGCCGCTGCCATCCACGGCGTCCAGTTCGGCATTAAGCTGGCGCGAGAAGCCGCGGGCGATGGCCTGCAGCTGGGCCGTGGTTTTGCCGAGCCAATGGGCCACCTGCCGGATCCGGTGCGGTCCTAAGACCAAACCGGCCAGCAGCAAAATCATCACTAATTCCGGGGCGCCGATTCCAAAAAAGCTGTCCATACGTCAAAATTGATTGTTTACGGAACTCCAAGAAGCTGCGGGAGAAGGCTTTTGGGCCATCGCTCGTTTTGGGCTAAACGGCAAAGCGCATCCAAACGGCAATTTCTTGAAGCACTGTCCTGAATGAAACTCGGGGAGCTACTCGGTTTTTGTTTCTTCGTCGGAGCTATCCTTCTTGGCCGTGTCTTCCTGACCCTCCTGCAAACCTTCACGGAAAGCGCGGATGCCTTTACCCATTTCGCTACCCAGTTTGCTGATCCGTCCTACACCAAAAATCAACAAAACAATTACCAAAATAACTACCCATTCCCAACCACCTAAGGTCATTTTACATCTCCTCAAATGGAACGTTACAATTCTTGGATTGGCTCAAGGGCCTTAAGGCGTCCCATTTTTTACGGTGAGTTTTTCGTATACACGAGTCTTCATAAGGAAGGCGCATTCATTATAACAGAGATTTGGACAAAGTAACCGCTAATTCATCTCGCTCTCTAAGCCAATGGTATCATAATATTTTACCGTGGCGGCTTAACATCACCATTTCGTTAACTGTAACATCTTTCCTGAGGGATCTACATGCCATAAGTTGTTAATACAGCAGCTTCAGCAGCTGTGCCGCCGGCAGGTCGTGCACCGGGCCATAAGCGTCCAGTGTCACGGCCAGGGCCACCGGATCATAGCGGTGGCCAATGAGGTGTGTCTGCAGACCGCAGCCGGCCAGCGGCCCGGTAAAGGAAAGGGATTGGATACGGCCGTTTTTCACCGCCACCTCTGCCCCAATCTCCGTCCCCGCCCAATTGATACGCTTCTGCACGACGAAAAACGGCGAACGGCCGATGTTCCATTCCCACGTATCGTAACGTTCTGCCTTGATTTGGTGGACGGCGTCCCAGTCAACGGCCGTCAACGCCATCTCTTCCACCGGGCCGTCTGCAGACAAACCTGCCAGCAGCGCCTGCCGCAAGGAGTCCACGTCCATCTCCGGCAGCCAGTCGGCCACGTTGCCCACCACCGCCCGAATCGACTGCACGGCCTTCGACTCAATTTCCACCTGCCGTGGATTTAAAGCACGCAGCAGCGCTTCCAGGTCACTATCCACCAAAATCGTCCCGTGGCTAACCATACGGTTGCCGGCCAGGTATTGGGCGTTGCCAGAAATCTTCTTACCTTCCACATAAATGTTGCTCTTGCCCTGCAGCACCGCCGGCACATTCAACTGGTTTAGCACGCGAATCACCGGCGCTGTAAAGCGCTGAAAATTGTGCAAATCGCGCGAGCCGTTGGTGATAAAGCTAAAGTTGAGGTTGCCCAGGTCATGGTAAACCGCGCCGCCGCCCGACAACCGCCGCACGACCTGTATGCCTTGTGCCGCCACGTAGTCGGGGTCAATTTCTTCCAGCGTGTTCTGGTTGCGCCCCACAATCACCGCCGGTTGGTTCACATAGAACAGCACCATTGGCTCCTCCGTGGGTACGTGCCGCAGCAAATATTCCTCCAGCGCCAGGTTCAGGCGCGCATCGGTCATCTTGTGGTTGTCGACGTAGATCATAGAGTGTGTACTTTCCAGGCGCCGCGAACGGAACCTCTCATCTGCCGGCTTTTCAGCCCACCAACGGAAAAACAGCCAGCACCAGCCAGCTAAAAAAGAGCGCGCCGCCCAGACCATAAGCCCAGGCATCGTCGATGGCCGCCCCAACCAGCGTCAGCAAGCCCACGATGACAGGGATGACCGGCACAATCAGGGCCAGAAAGTTTAGACCGGGGACAAAAAGAGCCAGCAGAAGCAGCCCCGGAACCAATACCAGGCACTGCCAGGCCCACCAGCCCAGGCGCTGCCAGCCGCTGCTGCCCTGCGTGGCTGCACCGGCCGCCAGCAGCCAGGGGAAGAAAGCCAGCGCCAGCGGTAACCAGCGCAGCAGTCGCGCCGGGATCAGGAACCAGGGCAGCCATACCCATTGGCTGAGCAACCCAAATGCCAGCCACAAGAAGGCAAAGAAGACCGCTCCCCACAACAGGCTGCGCGTTGTGGGCGGCAACGGCCGTATCCCCATCCCCAGCCAGACCAGCCCCACCACCAGGAACCACACACCCAACGCGCCGCCCACAGCCAACCCGCCCAGATACGCCAAGGGCGCCACCAGATTGAGCAGCCAGAGAACGGCCGTTCCCACCACCACGCCCAGCACCAAAGCCAGCCAGGGCCACGGCCGTTTCCTGCCTATGCCGCGTCGCCCCTGAGCCGACGGCAAAACAGGCGCAACCGCCAGCAGCAACAGCAGCCAGCCCGCCAGATGCAGCCCATACCAGATGATGCGCCCATCCCGATAACTGCTGGCCTGCTGCACGCCAAAGGCCTGGTTCAGCCAGTCCAGCGCCGTCAGGTGGCTCAGCCAGCGAAACAAAATGGAGATGTGCTCCGCGTAAGGCACAATTACCAGCGACCGGGCTATGTTTTGCGAGAAGTCCGGGTTGGGACCACCGGCCTGCGCCAGCAAGTTTTGGGCGTTGGCCACAAATGGCGGCTCCAGGCTGCCGGCCATCAACAGCAAATTGCGCGGCAAGGTCGGGCTGACATCCGCTCCGGTGGGGGAAATAGCAACGGTGGCCCGATAAGTCTCACCGTGGTCCACGGCTGCCTGCAACACTGCCCCGCTGCCCATGGAATGGCCCAGCACCGCCAGCCGGGCCGGGTCTACCTCTGGCTGCGCCTGCAGAACGGCCGTGGCCGTCGCCAGATTATCGGCCAGCACGGAACCGTTCAGGGTAAGCGGTTGGGCGTTGGCTCCGTGCCCGGCAAAGTCCAGCAAAATGACGGCATACCCGGCGTGGGCCAGCGTGTAGCCGTACGTCAACATCAACTGCTGCGAACCAGAAAAGCCGTGGGCCACCACCACGCCAGGCGCATCCTGCACCCCGTCGGCAACGATGAAACGCAAAGGAACGCCATCCTGGTCAACCCGGCGCACGGTCAGGCCGGATGCCGCGGCCAGTACCTGCCACCAGGCCACGGCGATAAGTGCCAGAGCAACCATCAATAAAACCAGGCGGACGGCCGTGAATCGGGTTTGTTTGCCTGTCATACCACACCTCTTCCCCAAAGTTCTTAAAAAACCTGCGGGTCTTTCGTTGGGTTTGGTGGATCATACTGGTAAAATGATTTTCGACCAAACAAGGAGGATGGCAGATGGCCAACTGGCTGCTTTATGGTGCGTACGGATACACGGGACAATTGTTGGTAGAGGAAGCTGTGCGGCGGGGACACCGCCCGCTGCTGGCCGGACGCGATGCCGCCAAAACGGCCGTCATCGCCCAACGGCACAACCTCGACCACGTGGTCCTGGACCTGCGCGATAGCGACAAACTCCATGCGATCGTAGCCGGGGTAGACCTGGTGCTGCACGCCGCCGGACCCTTTATTCATACCAGCGAACCCATGGTCCAGGCCTGCCTTTCTGGGCAAACCCACTACCTGGACATTACCGGCGAAATCCCGGTCTTCGAGTCGATCTTCTCTTATGACAGCCACGCCCGCGAGCAAGCCATCGCCCTGATTCCCGGCGTGGGCTTCGACATTGTGCCCACAGACTGCCTGGGCAGCTATGTGGCAGCGCAACTGCCCCAGGCAGCTTCGCTGGAAATCGCCTTTCTCGCTCTGTCACGGGCCAGCGCCGGCACGGCCAAATCAATGCTGGAGATGCTCGGCGGCCTATCAAAGGGCAGTCTGGTACGGCGCAACGGCCGTCTCGTGTCCATCCCCCTCGGCCAGGAACACAAAGAAGTTACGTTTAGCAACGGCCGTACCTATCAGGTAACGTCCATCCCCTGGGGCGATGTGGCGACAGCGCCATTTTCTTCCGGCGTCCAGAATGTCACCGCCTATATGTCCATCCCTTTGCCGCCGGGCACAGCGGCCGTCTCCCCCTTGCTCACCCGCCTGATGAAAATTGCTCCACTGCGCCGCGCCAGCAGCAAACTCATTGATTGGGTGGTTCGCGGCCCGGATGAACACCTGCAGCAAACAGCCCGCAGTTACATCTGGGCCTGCGCCCGCGACGCCGCCGGTAACCGGCGCGAAGCGTGGCTGGAGACGGTGGAGACATACCGGTTCACGGCCGTAGCCGGCATTCGCGCCGTGGAAAAGACGCTGGAGCAGCAGCCGTCCGGCGCCCTCACACCGTCCCTGGCCTTTGGGGCGGACTTTGTGCTGGATATCGAAGGGACGCGGCGCTTTGATACC
The DNA here is from genome assembly GCA_020634395.1 of Ardenticatenaceae bacterium. Taxonomy (GTDB): domain Bacteria; phylum Chloroflexota; class Anaerolineae; order Promineifilales; family Promineifilaceae; genus Leptovillus. The sequence goes on from JACKBU010000024.1 coordinate 42,624, forward strand.
CTGCCCGCTTCCCCAACCGCAGCATGAATCGCTCCATGCGTTTCCGGGCGGCGTTACGGCCGTTTCCCTACCTGATGGCTGTGCTGGTCGTTGGGGTCATAACCTTGGTCCTCTGGTGGCTGCGAGAAGACCTGACCCTGGCCAATTTCTCGCTAATCTACATCGTCGGCACGTTTGTCGTCGCCGTCTGGTTGGGAACCGGGCCGTCGCTGCTGGCGGCTGTACTGACCTTTGTCAGTTTCAATTTTTTCCTGATTAAGCCCTATTACACGCTCGCGGTTGAAGATCCCCGCGAGGTGATAGACCTGCTGGTCTACCTGCTGGTAGCGGTGATTGCCGGACAGTTGGCGGCTTACGCCCGGCAGCAGGCCGAAGCCGCCCGCCTGAACGCCGCCGAACAAAACGTGTTGTATACATTGAGCAGCGCCTTTAACCAGCTCACCGACCGCGCCAGTATTGTGCACGTCTTGCAGCAGCAGCTGCCGGAATTTTTGCCGGTACAGGAGGTAGAAGTGCTGCCGCAGACGGTGGAACGGCCGTCTGACGCCAATTCAACCACGTCTTACCTGCTCTTGCAGGCCGGGCAAAGCATTTATGGCACGCTGCGGGTCACGTTTACGGCCGTGCCCACCGAGTCGCAAATGCGCTTGCTCATGGCCTGTACAGTACAGGCAGCCATGGCCTTGCAGCGCATCCAGCTCACCGAAAGCGCGCAGCGCAGCCAGAGCCTGGAAGAAGCCGACCGGCTCAAGACGGCCCTGCTGCGTGCTGTGTCCCACGACTTGCGCACCCCCCTGACCATCATCAAAACCTCGGCCGAAAACCTGGCCGAGCTCCATGACCGGCTGCCCCAGGCAGAGCAGTTGGAAATGATCTACAGCATCAATCAGGAAGCGGACCATCTGAATATGTTGGTAGGCAATTTGCTGGATATGTCGCGGCTGCAAGCCGGGGCTTTGCGCATCAACCGCCATTGGAATGCCCTGGATGAAGTTGCTGCCGACGTGGCCGCCCACGCCTGGAAACGGCATCAGTCCGAACGCCTGCAACTGGATTTCCCCGATGATTTTCCCCTGGCGCTGTTTGATTACGGCCTGATTTTGCAAGCAGTGAGCAACGTGGTGGAAAACGCGCTGCGCTACGAGCCGATGAACGCCCAGGTGATGGTACGCGGTCAGGCCGATCAGAGTGAAGTACGCCTGCTGGTCATTAACCATGGCCCTACCATCCCGGAGGCGCAGAAGGCGCAGGTAATGGAGCCTTTCTTTCGGGGGCAAGACGGCCGTGTCGGTCTGGGGCTGGCCATCAGCAAAGGCATCGTGGATCTGCATCACGGCCGTTTGTGGGTGGAAGACACACCCGGCGGCGGCGCTACCTTTATCATGGCCCTGCCGCGTGAAGAGGAAACCGCGGCTGGAGGGATTGGATGTTAGTTCTGGTTGTGGATGATGAACCGCAAATTCGCAAGCTGCTGCACACCGGCCTCAGCGGCTACGGCTACCAGGTGATCACGGCTGCGAATGGCCAGGAGGCCTTAACGGCCGTGGCCCAACGCCAGCCCAACGTGGTCATCCTGGATATTGCTCTGGGCGGCGAGCCGGACGGCCTGGCGGTCTGCCGGCGGCTGCGGGAGTGGAGCCAGGTGCCCATCATTATGCTTTCGGTGCGCAGCGGTGAAAGTACCAAAGTGGCGGCCCTGGATGCCGGGGCCGACGATTATCTGACCAAGCCCTTTGGCATGGAAGAACTCCGGGCGCGCATTCAGGCCGTGCTGCGGCGCACGGCAATGGAACCGGCGTCATCGCCTACGGCCGTTATTCGCAGCGGCGCCCTCGCCATCGATCTAACCAACCGCCGGGTGACTGTCAACGGGGAGGAAGTGCACTTTACGCCGTTCGAATACGACATCCTGCGCCTGCTGGCCGCCCATCCCGGCCAGATCATGACCCACCAAACGATTCTGGCGCAGGTGTGGGGCAGCGATTACCGCGACATGACCCACTACATTCGCATTTACGTGAACCAGATTCGTAAGAAGCTGGGCGAAAATCCCAGTGCTAATCTGCGTTACATCCTCACCGAGCCAGGCGTCGGCTACCGTTTTGTCGATCCGGAGTACGTCGACCACGATCCCATCGACCGCGGCCGCGGCGACGATTAAACCTCACTTTTCTTTACACTTTCTTTACTCCTTCGCCTGTTTTCCCTGACACGATCTTTACGGCCGTCGCCGTACACTCCTTTATGAACACTGCAACGCAGTAAAAGGAGTTATACGATGCCTTCTACCAGAATCATGATTGTTCTGGGCGAACGGCCGTGGACCATGCAGGCCCTCCATCTGGCCTGTGCCATGGCTCGCCGCCAGGACATTACCATTGTGTTGGTCAAAATGACACCGGTGATCCACCCCCTGCAGTTGGGGACAGAAGCCGGCATGTTACAGCTTTCGCGGCAGGACGAACTGGACATCCAGGAGTTCAGCGCCACGGCCGAAGATTACGGCGTGGATTTTATCCTGGAAATTTGCCAGTATGCCAATTTTATCCACGCCGTTGTGGATGCGGCTGAACAACTGGCGGTAACGGCCGTCTTCGCCAACGTGCCGCCATCCCACCTGCAGCCCTGGACCCAGATCCAGCGCTGGTGGCTGCGCTGGCAGCTCACCTGGCACAACCACCAACTCTACACCCTGGAACAAACCGGCGGCAAGCTGGAGTGGACACCCGCCATTCTCCTCAGCGACAAAGGCATTCACTAACACCAGAACCCAACCAAAAGGATAACAGCCATGGCTGAACAAACACAACAAACCAAATTCATCAAACAACCTTCCCAAAAATTCTCGCTATCGCGCCTGTTGCTAGGCAAACCCCTGGCAACGGTAGATTTAGAGCACCAGACGGTCAGCCGGCCTATTGGCCTGGCCGTCTTTGCCTCCGATGCGCTCTCTTCCACCGCCTACGCGACGGAAGAAATCTTATTTATCCTGGCTCTGGCCGGCAGCAGCAGTGCCATCTTTGGCATTTCCATTCCCCTGTCCATTGCCATCTCCATCCTGCTGGTGATCGTCACCATCTCTTACCGGCAAACTATCTACGCCTACCCCAACGGTGGTGGCGCTTACATCGTCGCCCGCGATAACCTGGGCGAAGTGGCGGCCCAGATCGCCGGCGCTGCGCTGCTCACCGACTACATCCTGACGGTGGCCGTCAGTGTATCCTCCGGCGTCGCCCAGATCATCTCCGCTTTTCCGGCTTTACTGCCGCTGCGCGTGGAACTGGCCCTGGCCGTCATCTTCGTCATGACGGTCATCAACCTGCGCGGCGTGAAGGAAAGTGGTACGATTTTTGCCGTCCCCACTTATTTCTTCCTGGGCACAATGTTCCTGACACTCACTGTAGGCATGGTCCGCTACTTCAGCGGCACGCTCGGTGTGGTGACGGGTGTGGAAGTAGTGCAAACGGCCGTGCAGCCGCTCACCCTCTTCCTCATCCTGCGCGCCTTCTCCAGCGGCTCGGCCGCCCTGACGGGCATCGAAGCTATCTCCAACGGCATCACCGCCTTCAAGGAACCGCGCAGCCACAATGCGGCCGTTACCTTGCAGTGGATGAGCGGCATCCTGATCACCGTTTTCCTCAGCATCACCTTCCTGGCCCACCAGATTCAGGCCGTGCCCAGTGAATCGGAGACGATCATTTCGCAGCTTGGCCGGGTGGTCTTTGGCAACGGCAGCATCCTCTACCTGGCGATGGTGGCCGGCACTGCGTTAATTCTGCTGATGGCCGCCAACACCAGCTACGCCGACTTCCCCCGGCTGGCGGCTTTGCACGCCGGGGATGGATTTCTACCGCGCCAGTTAACGTACCGCGGCGGCCGTCTGGTCTTCTCCTGGGGCATCGTTACCCTGGCTACGCTGGCCTCGCTGCTGGTGATTGTGATGAAAGCGCGCACCACGGCCCTGATCCCCTTGTACGCCATCGGTGTTTTCCTCAGTTTTACCATTTCGCAAACCGGCATGGTGGTTCGCCTGCGCAAAATCGGCAAGTTAAAACCGGGGGAAAAAGTCCAGGGCCTGGAAACAGAGATGGCCTATGACCCGCGCTGGCGTTTGAAGAGTATGGTCAGCGCCCTGGGCGCAGTGTGCACGGGCATTGTGATGCTGATTTTTGCCGTCACCAAGTTCGCTTCTGGAGCCTGGTTTGTGATCATGCTGGTTCCGATACTGGTCTTTGCCTTCTTCCGTGTCCATCACCACTACAAAGACGTGGCCGAGGCTCTGACCCTGAGCGAGAAAACCTACGACATTGCCTCGCATCCGGTGCTGACTGTGGTGCTGGTGGACGGCGTCCACGCCGGGACCATCCAGTTGATCAACTTTGCCAAGTCGCTCAACCATCCCTGGCAAGCGGTGCACATTGGCGTCAATCCGGAAAAATCACGTAAGGTCCGCCAGCTGTGGGACGAGCGCATTGGCGAAGGAGAACTGGTGATCGTGCCTTCGCCCTACCGGCAGTTAAACCGGCCAATTCGCATGTACGTGGAGAACCTGCTGCGCGAAAACCCGGATGCTTTTGTGCACGTGGTGGTGGGGCATCTGGCTATGGACTCTGCCTGGAAGCAGGCGCTGCACCAGAACAGCGTCCTCATCTTCAACATGGCCCTAAATGGATTGGAACGGGTGGTGGTCACGATTGTGCCCCATCAGATCACCCACGAACATACCGAAGAAGGGGCTGTCGACCGGAATATGTTCACTCGGGAAGATTTGCGGCGGGATAAGGAGAAGGTCGTCTAGAGAAAATCCGGACAGCAAAGGGCAAATTAGGGGTTTGCCTTTCCTATAAATAATGAACAGGGACGGCCGTGTGCCGTCCCTGTTTTGTTTACTGGGCAGCGGGCGCCTGGGTGACGATCTCGACGAAGCTGAGTTGGCCGACGGTCACTTCGACCGGCTGGCGATATTCCACGTCCTGAACTTTGGTGTATACAACGTAGGAGCCGGGCAGCAGGTCAGGAAAGACGAAGTTTTCGGCATAGCCTTCGTCGGGGTTTATGAGGTGGTCGGGATCATCCAGGTAGGTCCAACTGTTCATGAACTGGACTTCTTCGCCACGGCCGTCTACCAGCGTCACCGTCACACCCTGCCAGGGACGGCCGTTTTCATCCACCAGCCGCCCGGCCAGTACACCCCGCGTCGTGCCCGGATCCAGCCACAACATCGGGTTGCGCGTCGCGCCAAATTGATTCTCGCCCACCCGCACCTCAAAGTGCAGGTGCGGGTGCGTGGCCGCACCGCCCACGCCAATCTCTGCCACCTGCTGTCCGCGGCTGACACGCTGCCCTGTCTCCACGGTGATACCCAACACATGCCCATACAGGCTGTAAACAGGCTGGTCCAGCCAGGTAAAATTATGCTCGATCACCACCAGGTGCCCGTACCAGTCGCAGCGCCAGCCAAACCAGGCTTCGGCGTCCGCTCCGGCATAAACCACCACGCCATCCCCGGCGGCCAGCACCGGCGTGCCCTTATCTTCGGCGGAGTCGACGCCGTTGTGCAGCAGGTAACGGCCGTTCCCATCCGAGCCATACGGAAAGGTATCATTCACCAGGAAGCGGCCGCCGCCCGGCAGCGGCTTGGCTAACCAGAAGTGGGCCGCGCTTAAGGCAGGGTCCGGTGTGGGCCACGCCTCCTCGCCCAATACGCCATGGGCGTATTCCGGCTTCAGCGGCGGCTCAACCGGGCACTCCCGGCCGGCTGGCACAGCCGACGGCCGTGTGGCCGTGGGCGTCTCGCTGGGCACAGCAGTTGGCCGCTCCTGGGTGGCGGTGGCCCGCACTCTAGTAGCGGTGGAGGTCGGCGTCTGGCTGGGCGTTGCCGTAGGCATGGGCGTATCTGTAGGAGGCACAGACGTGGGGGAAGGGGGCAGATGGGTCGATGTGGCGGTGGGAGGCAACACGGCCGTGCCCGCCAGCGTGGGCACTGGCGGCATCTGGGCCAGCCCACAGGCAGCCAGGAGCAGAAGCAGGCTCAAGAATAAGAAAAGATAGCGTTTGACCGGGAGTTGCTGCATACGGGTATTGTCCGCCAGGGAGAAACGGCCGTCAACCCTGCCCCGCCGGCCAGGCTGCGGCCGATGGTGACACATAGGAATAGGAAGGGCGTATACGGCCGTCTCGCCGCCTCCTTCCGGCACACCTAACCAGGCCCTATTATCAGTTTTGATAACGATGACAAGCCAGTTCTTTTCTGCTATACTGCAAAGTACCAGGTAAGCACAGACACTTTCGCATGATCCCCTACCCTTAGTTCCTAGCATCCGACAAGAGAATATAGAACCGGTATGTTCGATTGTGGCTTAGAGGTAGTTTGCCCGTCGGCACAGCGGCACATCGCGTTTATCATCTCCTCTCTTCATTCCTTTTAGACCCCAAGTTACCGCAAGCCTGAATAAGGAGGTGGTGTTCTGCCCCTGTTTTCCGCCAGTCAATTCTGAGACCGCGCCTGTTCCCGTGGGCGGCCTCAGGCAAACAGTTTCTCGTGTATATAAGGAGTGGATGGAAATGAGAACTAGAAAGTCTCTGTTATTGACCGTTCTGTTGATTCTGGTGCTGGCGCTTGGACTGCTGCTCTTACCGGCCATTGCCACGGCCGTTCAGGGCGTGCAGGCCCCCGACAGCCAGCCGCAGAACCGCATATTCGCCCGCGCCGTAGCCCTGGAAACAGGGAGTGCGCAGCCGGCCCCCTATGAACAGTTCATCTCGTCCGGGACTCTGTATACCTTGCTGGAAGCTTCCGGCGAACTGGATCAGCGAGCAGCCGCCGCCAACCTGGCCCTGAGCAGCAACAAGGCGACCGTCTCCAGCGGTAACCCCATCGGTTCGCTGCCTCTTACCCAGGGCTGCCAGAATGTCTATCACCGTTTTGGCTCGGTGAACATTCGGGTCAACCAGGATTGTTCCCTGCGCCGCCAGGCGGAAGAAGTGATCGCCGTCAATCCCAACAACCCCAACAACCTCATCACCGGGCAGAACGATTCACGCATTGGCTACAACCACTGCGGCTTTGATTTCTCCTTTAATGGCGGCCTGACGTGGGGCGACATGATTCCGCCGTTTTGGGGCTTCGTGTTAGGCGATGGCCACACAGCCGATGCCTGCAGCGACCCCACCGTCACCTTCGACGCCGATGGCAATGCTTACGTGGCCGGGATTATTTTTGACCTGGCTTCGGCGGCCAACGGCATTGTCGTCGCCAAGTCGAACGCTGGCATTGGCGGGGCCTTTTTCCACAGCCCAGACTCATCGGACCCCTACCAGATCTACAGCACCAACGTGGGTGTGGTAGTCAGCGACAACGACCCCAACATTGCCCACGACAAAGAGTTTATTGTGGCCGACGCTTCCAACAGCAGCCCCAAACGCAACAACGTCTATGCCACCTGGACGCGCTTTGCCAACACCACCTTTGGCGTTGGCGGCAACAGCCCCATCAACTTTAGCCAGTCAATAGACGGCGGCGCGACATGGTCGCCGCCCATCGAGATTAGCGGGGCCAGCGCGGAAGTGTGCGGCCTGTTCAGTGGTTCGGCCGACCCCGACGCCTGCGACCAGGATCAAGGTTCGCATCCGACGGTCGGCGCCGATGGGACAATCTACGTGGTGTTTGGCAACAGCAACACACCCAACCTGGGCGAAAACCAGGTGTTGTTTGTTTCCTGCCCCGCCTCGGCCGACTGCTCTGACCCCGGCAGTTGGACGGCTCCGGTGAAGGTTGGCGACCTGATCGGCAAGCAGCCGCTTGGCCCCGACCCGGCTACCGGTTGTCCTTACGGCCGTGGCTGTCTGCCGCCCAATGGTTACCGTGTGCCGGAGTTCACTTCCATGTCTACCTCAGTGGACAAGAATGGCACGCTCTTCGTGGCCTGGGCCGATTTCCGCAACGGCGGCGGCAGTTGTGACTGGGAGGATGGCACCATTGGCTCGGCGGCAACGGCAACGCCGCCCTGTGACAATGATGTCTTTTATGCCTATTCCACAGACGGCGGAGCAACCTGGAGCGATACCCGGCAGCTGACGCCGCCTGATAGTGCGCAGTGGCAGCCGTGGAGCGCTGTGACCAGCGACGGCCGTACGCTGTGGGTGGCCTACTATGATCGTTCCTACGGCGACTGCGAATTCACCGGCTGCAACGACATTACCCTGGCGAAAGTGCGCCGCCCGGCCAGCGATCATCCGTACATCACCTACCAGCGCCTGACGACCACTTCTATGCCCAACCTGACCCCGGACAACAACCCGGTGCAGGCCGGATTCCTGGGTGATTATATGTGGGTCACAACGGATAAGTGGGGACGGCCGTATACCGTCTGGGCCGATACGCGCGGCCTGCGCGGCACGGTCGAGGAGGATATTTACTTCTATCGTGGTTTGAGACCGTAACCCTGTTACCCCTGACCGGCTTCCTCTCCCCAAGCGAGAGGAAGCCGGACTTCCCCTCCCTCCGGGAGGGGATTGAGGGGAGGGAAGGTCTTCACCGCTCCAGGCACCAAGAATGCCGCGCCGCACGGCAACGCCCTCATCGTAAACGCATAGAATCTACCACGGCCGTAAACGCCGCCTCATCACCGGGCAGGGACATGGAGAGGGCCAGCAGGCGCGGCGCCGCCGCGTCCGGCGGCAGCAAAACTTCGGCCGTGCGCTGGCGCGCTACCGTATCGCTGCAGGTACGAACCGTCAGGTCATGGGGGTTCACGGCCGTTGTGCAGCGCACGTTGGGCAGTGGGGCGGCCACCAGATACTCCTCCGGCGTCGCCCCACCCGGATCCACAGGCGCCAACTGCAGCACCACACCCTCAGGCGCAGTAAACGTGACCCTGTCGCCGCTGGAGACGGCCGTCCAGGCCTCCGGGTAATCCAGAGCCACGTTCCAGGTATCGCTGGTCCAGGTTTGCAGGCCGTCTGCCCCGGTGGGTGTGGCCGTAGCCGGAGCCGCCAGGCCCTCGATGGTGACCGGCGCGGGCGCATCGTTGGGCCAGGCCGGGGCGGTATAAACACTGTAGCCGCCCGCAGCCTCCGGGTCATCGCGCATGGCCGGGCAGGTGAAAGAAACGGCCGTTTCCTCAGCCAGCACCGTCACGTTGGCCAGGGCATCTTCATAGGCGCAGGCCACGCCGCCCAGGACGGCGCTGCGCTCGCAGACGCGCACGACCTGCAGTGTTTCCGGGTCTGTTGTGGCCGTGAGATCGACCGGCTGGCCGGGGGTGCAGACGGCCGTTTTGCCCTCCGGCAGCGGGCTGAAGCCGCAGTTGCGGCGCGGCCCCACCTGCGGGCCGGGGCAGGGAGCGGTCACAAAACTGCCGGCCGCCGGGATAGACACGGCCAGGCGGCCTTCATTGTTCTCCTGCCAGCCAGGGATAAAGTCACAGGCCGGGCGGTCAATACTTTCGCCGTCGGCCGTGGTAAAGCCGCTGGGTTCCCACACCGGCTGGCCGTTCTCATCCAGCTCCGGCGTGCCTTCACACAGGAACTGGTCGCTGTTGGAGGCAAAAACCAGGTCACCCGTTTGGGCATCTCCCTCGATCGTCAGATCCGTTATATCTATCCACTGCGCGTCCAGCCCGGCGTCGTATTCATCCACCCACCCTACCTGCAAGCCCTGCACGCTGCACGAGTATTCGTGGGTCAGCGGGGCGAGTTCGTAGTTGCTGTAGCGGCTGGTGGACTGCACGCAAAATGCTTTCTTGCTGCCGGAAGCGGTGCTGTCCACCTCCAGGCTAAAGTCGCCGTAGAAGCTGTAGTGGAAATGATCGTGACAGGCGCTGTACTCGAAGACGTGGTGGACCGGGTCTTCGGCGCGCACCGGGCCAACGGTGAGCGGCGCGCCGCCGACGTTGTAGACGGTAGCGTCGAACTGCAGCAGGCGACGCCAGCCGGGCGCGCCCACGGCCCCTTCCTGCAAAGCGCAGTCGTCGGGCTGGATATAGCGGTAGACCAGGCGGTTGTTGCTCAGGTCGGCGGCCACAACCATCAGGTCGGGGGCGGTGGCATTGGTAACCGGGCCCAGGCGGACCTGGTCGGCCAGGGAGTCATCCCAGGGCAGGCGTTCAAAGCGCACGGCCGTTTGCACCGTGCCCACGTAAGCTGCCAGCGCCTCCTGGCAAGACAGGTTGGGCAGGGACGTGCGATGGCAACCGGCCGGGCCGCCGCTGTCGGCGGTGCAGGTGTAGTCATACAGGTCGAAGATGTTCTCCGAGTCGTAGCTGTGGGCCGGGTAACCGCCCTCGTTGACACAGGCGTTGCCGGTATGCTGCAAGAGCAGGTCGGGGTCGGCGGGGAAAATGAACGGCTCTTGCCAGACGCCGCCGGGGGCGGCCAGGGCCGGTTCGGACTGTCCAGGCGAGGTTTCGTCGGCCAGCAGGGTGCTGTGGAAGGTGTAGTTTTGCAGGATCAGGTCGTGGCCGTCGATGGTTTCACGCACCGGTCCGGCGCTGTCCAGCTCGATTTGCCAGAGTTCGGGCGGGGGCAAGGGAAGCTGACCTTTGCCGGGTGTAATATAGCCCCGGAAGTTCAGGCGGTTGCGCGTCAGGCGAACCTGATGCTGCGCTTTGGCCTGCCAGAAGGCATCGCCGGCCGTCAGCAGGGCGTCGGCCACCCGGTCGCGCATGGCGGCCGGGAAGTCGTCCAGCAGCACGCCGACGCGGCTGTCCATGCTGACGGCAATGAGCGCGCCGGGCTGCCCGGCGGTGAGGGTGGCCGCAGCGGCGGCGGTAGGCACGGCCGTGGGCTGGGACGGCGCTGCGGTTTCTCCGGCGGCGGGGGTAGAGGCAGGCGCCGGGACAGTGACAGTGGCAGCGGGAGTAACGGCCGTAGGGGTGAGGGTGGGAGTACCGGCCTGAGGAGTGGCCGCGCCGCAGGCCGGCAGGAGGAGAAGCAGCAGAACGGCCGTTAACGTCCACAAGCCGGGGCCGGGTCTGCAGGTAACCAGGAGGGGTAATCGTTTCATGCGGCACATTCTAGCATGGCCGGGGCAGGATACTTCGCTCTCAACAGGAAATTCTAATGGGGCAGCGGGCCGTTCCTGAACCACCGGCAGGGGTATGAGATCTCATCCAAAGTGACGGAACGCGAAAACTGAGGCCATTAAACCCCGCTTTCTGGCGCAGAAACGGCTGAGATAAGTAAACAAGGTAAGATGAATGGTAGCGCTGGCAGCGTATTTTGGTTCCTTTTAGTATAAAGATAATGATCTAAGACTAAAAATCTATTGACGCAATCGGGGCCTCTTTGCTTAAATGTGGGCTGAACCAACACAGAGTGTAAGCGTGTTGTTAAGTTACATTAAGCAAATTTACCGTATACCAAAAAATTGAGAGACCTACACAACACGGGTCTGGTGAACACTGCAACAACCTGGACGTGAACTTTATGAAACAATCCCACCTGGAACCTGGACCTGAAAGCATGGTCGGCCACAAACTTTTTGTGGAAGAATTTTCGGAGCTGCTGCACCGGTTGTCGCCCAAACGGCTGCTGCTCTTTACCCTGACTGCCATATACATCACCGAGCTGCTGGTGATGTTAATCCTGGAGTTCCTGTTTAATGAACCGTTGGCAATGCCGATTCATGCGGTCCAAACCTTCCTGGACGCCACCATCCTGGCCGTCCTGGTGTATCCACTGATCTATCGCTTTTCTTTTCGGCCGCTGCGCAGCTCGCTGCAGGCCTTAGCCCAGTCGCAGGATTCCTTGCAGGCTTCTCTCTCATTACTGGAAAAAACGCTGTCCGGCCTGGGTGAAATTGTGTTTGTGGTGGATGAGCAAACGCAGAAAATACTCCTGGCTAACCAATCGGTATGGGAAGTTTTGGGCCTAAAACCAGAGGCTCTCGTGGGAACGGGGTTTGAAGATTGTTTTGCCGATCCGGGCAAGTATCAAGTATGGGCTTCCGAGGTTGAGGAGCGCCTGCCCGGTGAGAGCCACGTGCGTCTGGAAGCCGTTCTCCAGGCGCCAGACGGCCGTGCCTGCACAGTCGAGACAACCGTCTCACGTATCCGCTCCAACAATGGCGACCCGGCGTACCGGGTGCTGTTGATTCGTGACGTGACCCAGCAGCGTCTGACCGAAGAGAAAATCCGGCTGCAAACGGCCGCTTTGGAAGCCGCCGCCAATGGCATTGTGATCACCAATCGCAGCGGCCGTGTCGAATGGGCCAATCCGGCCTTCTGCGCCATGACCGGCTACGCGGCCGAGGAAATTACCAACCACAGCCTCAACAGGTTGAAGTCCGGCCAGCAAGATGAAGCCTTTTACAGTCATCTGTGGCAGACAATCCTAGCTGGCCAGGTGTGGTCGGGTGAAATTGTGAACCGGCGAAAAGACGGCCGTCTCTATACGGAAGAGCAGACCATCGCCCCCGTCCGCAACACAGACGGTCAAATTACCCACTTCATTGCTATCAAGCAGGACATCTCCCAACGCAAGGAGGTCGAACAAAAACTTCGGGACAGCGAGATACGCTACCGTAGTCTGGTAGAAACCTCGCCCGACGGTATCCTGCTCACTGGCCTGGACGGCGAAATCTTGTTTTGCAATGAACAGATGGCCCAGATGATGAGCGCGGCCAGCCCGCAGGCGCTGGTGGGGAGTAAAATATACGACTATCTGCCGCCAGAGGGAGCAAACCTGGCCAGGTCCAATATCCAGCACCTGCTAAAAACCAGATCTACCCGCAGCACCGAATACGAAATTATCACCCTGAACGGCGATTTGCTGCCGGTGGAGATCAGCTCTTCTCTGATCGAAGCACAAGATGGGCAGGCTGGCGGCCTGACGAGCATCGTACGCGACATTCGCGCGCGCAAAAAGACGGATCGGCAGCTGGCAAAACAAAATCAGGAGCTGCAAACGTTGAGCCAGCTCAGCCAATCGGTGGTATCCAGCCTGGAGATGGAGGTGGTTCTGAGCCGCATTATGCAGCAGGTAATGCCCTTATTGGCCGCCGAATGCCTGAGCATTATGCTCATGGAAGAGAATGAGCTGGTGTGTCGGGCCACCGAGGGACTGGGTTTTGCCTACCTGAAAGGGCAGCGCATTTCTTTGGACAGTGAGCTGCTGACTACGGTATTGGCCGGCGAACGGCCGTATCTCTCCACTGCCAAAGAGTGCCTCTTCTATTTAAATAAGTGCGGCTACCCCTGCTACGACTTCCAACGCGCCCTGATGCTCGTCCCCTTGCGCGTGGGTCAAGAAACCATCGGCCTCATGCAGGCCATTCACAGCGAACAAAATGCCTTCAACGAAGAAGACAGCCGCCTGATCCAGGCCGCGGCCAACTGGGCGGCCGTGGCCATCAACCACGCCCGGCAGCACACCCGCATCCAACGCCAGCTCCGCGAAACAGAAACGCTGGCCGCCATTAACCAGGCCCTGAACGAAAGCCTGGAAATGGACCACCTGCTGCAGCTCATTGCCGATTCCACCCAGGTTTTGATACCGCAAATGGATCAGGTGGTCATCCATCTGGTTGACGACCAGGCGCAGCTGCTGACCCCCGTTATTTGGAGCGGCATCACCGAACCGGGACTGACGACACTGTTTGTCGATGCACAGGAAAGCCTCCTGAGCCAGGCGCTATCGGCGCAAACAATCATGGCCTACCCCGACCTCCAGGCCGTAAAAACAGAATGGACCCAATACTCCTCGTCAGAAGGGGCCATGTTAGTAGCCCCGCTCATCGCCAACGGCGAGCGCAAGCTGGGCACCATCAGCATCCGCAGCCTGAAGCCCTTTGCTTTCTTGTCTGGTGATGAAGTAGCCCTGTCACGCCTGGCCAGTTCGGCGGCCATCGCCATCGAATCGTCACGCCTCTACCAATCGGAACGCTCACAACGGCAAATTGCGGAAGCCCTGGTCATGGCCGCCAAAGCCCTCAGCCAGAGCCTGCAGTTGGATGACGTGCTTAAAATGGTGCTGCGCCAATGCCGGCAGGTTGTCGCCTGTGATGACGTGACGATCTTCTACGGGGTTGAAAACACCGAACTGTATCGAACAACCCTGGCTGCCTCCACACGCCAGAGCTGGCAGTTGACGGCCAGAGGGAAGACAACCGGCGCGCTTCTTTCTCCTGCCCAGGTGGACTGGATGATACAGACGGGCAAGCCGGTGGTGGCGGAAGTAAAACCTCACTGGCCGGAGGATGAAGATGCCCGGCCAAACATGCCCGATTCCATTGCTGTAGCGCCGTTAAGCATCGGGCAGCAGACGATAGGCTTTCTGGTGGCCCACCACAGCCATCTCAGCCATTTCGATACGAGCATTTTGCGCCGGTTGGAGGCTCTGGCTTCCCACGCTGCTCTGGCGATCCACAATGCCCAGCTCTACCAGGATCTGAGCGCGGCTCTCAATCAGGAACAGGCGATGCGCCAGCGCCTGATTCAAACCGAAAAGTTAACTGCCATGGGCCGCATGATCGCTTCTGTGGCCCACGAGATGAACAATCCACTACAGACGATAAAGAACTGCCTGTTTATCAGCCAGCGCCGGGTGACGGTAGAACATCCCATTCACACTTACCTGGAGATGGCTTCGTCGGAAACCAGCCGGTTGTCTGATCTGGTGGTACAGCTGCGTGAGGTGTACCGGCCGCGTACCAGCCAGGACATCGTGCCTTTGCCAGTGCAGAAGTTGATCGAGGATACGCAGGCGATTTTGCAGCCCCATTTGCAGCAAAATAATATTCGCTGGCTGGTGGACGATACGGCCGTTTCTTCTCAATGCACCACCCTGGGAATTCCCAACCAGCTTAAACAAGTGCTGCTGAACATTTCTTTAAATGCAGTGGACGCCATGCAGCCGCAAGGCGGCGAATTATCTCTGAGCCTGCTGCCGGATCCGGCCAAGGATCGTATCGGCCTGCAACTGCGAGATACCGGCCCCGGCCTGGACCCAGAAATCATCCCCAACCTGTTCGAGCCCTTTTTTACGACCAAAGAGTCGGGTATGGGCCTGGGTTTGGCAATATGCTATGACATTGTGCAAAACCACGGCGGCCAGATTACGGTGCAAAATGCTGAACTACCAGAACAGGGAGCTGTGTTTACGGTTTGGCTGCCGTGTCACGGCCGTTAGCCACCCGCTCTTGATCTTTCCGCCAAAAGGGCAACCATACATGACCCGATTACCGAACACCCACGACACAACAAGGAGCACCCAGTGCCTGAACCTGCCCATATTCTGATTGTTGACGACGAACAAAATCTGCGCGAAACGCTGGCCATCATCCTGCGCGATGAAGGCTTTCAGGTTTATTCAGCCGCCAATCCTAGCGAGGCTCTGGCCTATCTGCGCCAGCGATCTTTCGATGTGATGTTTTTGGATATTCGCATGCCGGAAAAGAGTGGTCTGGATCTCTTGCCAGAAATTCGCCAGATACATCCGCGCATGCCGATTCTTATCCTCACCGCTTATGCTTCTCTGGACTCGGCCATCGAGGCGATGCGCAAAGGGGCAAATGACTATCTGTTTAAGCCCATTAACCCCATAGACATTTTGCATCGTGTCGAGGCGATTCTAAGCAAACGCCCCAGCACGTCCCAGGACATTGTGCAAGAAATGAAAACCTTGCTGGCCCGCCTAGAGGGCAGCAGCGACCATTCAGCTGCCACGGCCGTTGAACCTAATGGCCACGACCAGCGTTTTTTGCACTGCGGTCAGATCACCCTGGATCTGGTGGCCCGGCAAATTTTCTACGAAGGGGAAAGCGTGAACGTGACCCCTACTTCGTTTGATTATTTGTTAGCCCTCATGCGTCATCCCTCCGAGACGATTTCATACGTGGATCTGGTGCGGGAGGCTCAGGGCTACGATCTGTCCCAATTCGAAGCCAACGATCTGGCGCGTGGCCGCATCCACGAACTGCGCAAAGCCCTCAAAGAAGACTCTCGCCACCCTACCAAGATTATTACGGTGCGTGGTATTGGCTATCGCCTGGTTTGTTGAGCCGCGGGCATACACGGCCGTTTGCCTAACAATCAGCCACAAGCCTTAACAATTTTTCGCCTCGAACACGTTACGATTGATATGGTGGTGTGTTTATCTCCACTGACATATCTGTGGTTGAGTGGGTGAGCGCCTGAACGCCGGGCGAAAAAGCAGTAAGCCTCCCGGCGTCTATCACGCCATAACCGGATCGGGTTCCGGGAGAAAAAGCGAGTGTATCGGAAAAATATCTTAATTGCGGACGCAAATGCCAGTGTGCGGTTGTCACTGACGCATTTGTTGTCGTACAGTGGATATAGCGTTCAGGCTGTTCTCCCTGGCCAGGGAGTGCTGCAAAGCCTGGCAAACGGCCGTTACCAACTTCTTCTCCTAGAAATCGACATACCAGTCTGTCATGGGCTTCAACTCTTAGGAGCCATTCGCCATTGTGTCCCCACCCTGCCCATCATCATTCTCACCACGTGCCACGACACGCAAACGGCCGTCAGTGCCCACCAATTCTCCATCAGCAGTTACCTGGTCAAACCCATTAACCCCGCCAATTTGCTGTACCAGATAGAACTCGCCCTGGCCTGCAGCAGCCGCTCCTCATACTGATACCTCCCCCAACTTAATACGACGACGCCGTTCTGAACTCTGCCCGCCGCGCACCCAAAGAAGCCGGGCAGCGGGAATTGTTTAGGCCTTCTTCACAATTCCCAATGAACCCCAACGTTCTAACCGGCCTTTTTCTTCAATAATTAGCCCTGTAAATAAAGTTTGTAGTGGGCTTTGCCGTCATACATCAACAAAGGAGGACATCATATGCCCCATAGAAAGAAGTTTCGCTTGGCAGCCGCCCTACTTGGTTTGGGTGTTCTGCTCCTGGTAGCCGTTCTGGCCGCCCCGCCGGACATGCTGGCCGAAACCCTGAAGGAAGGTCTAAGCCAAAAAGTGTCTGGTACGCGGACGCCAAATGAACAAACCCTGGTAGGCGCTTCGGCTTCGGCTGTTTCCACCGGGGAATTCTCATTCCTAGAGGAGATCGGTTGGAAGATAACAGAAGCGTACGTGGCCCATCCAGGGCGAACGGCCGTTATCACCGAAGGCACCTTGCAAGACGGCTTTATCGTCAAAGCACTGGCCGTCAACCCCAACAATACCGCCTTCACCACCGGTATCCTGGAAATGAAACTGTCCGCATTCTCCCCGGCCCAAGATATGCCCGGACAAAAAGCGGGCAAATGGTACGTGCACGGTGAATGGAAAATCACCGACGCCAACGCCGGCCCGGAGGTAGCCCAGTATCGTTATGGACCGCACACCTTCAAAGGCGTTGTAAACCTGGAACTGGACTACAACCCCTTAAACAAAGAAAGCCAAACCATTTTCCTGAGCCAGGCCGTGCATTTCGCCGATCCTGGCGAGACCATTGAAGGCCAGGCCCCGCAGGCCGCATTGCTCGGCAACACCCGATTTAACGACGCCTTCCAGCTTGCGGGCGATTCACTGCTGGCCCCCGCCGCAGCAGAAACCGAGGGAGGTCAATAATGTCCCCTGTTAAACATCGTATCCAATCCCTGCTGAACGTGCGCAGTCCCAAAACACGCCTGACATTGCTCGTTCTGGCCGTCATGACGGCCATGTTAGCGATCATTAGCGTTAGCTACGCCGACGTTCCCGGTGGCCGACCCGCCCCCGATAATGTGGCCGTTCCCAATCCTGGCACCCAGGAACAAGAACTGGCCAACATCACCTTTCCCGCTCCTTATAACACCTTCGAGTTTGTTGTCACCTGCGCCGCCTGTCATGGTGGCACCATCGATCAGCAGGCCGGGCACTTTGGCAACTGGTCTGGTTCCGCTCACGCCAACGCTTTCCGCGACCCCATCTTCCGCGCCAACCAGCAAATCGTCAATCAGACGGTCCTGAACCTGACCGGTGAAGATGGCGCGGGCAACGTCTGCGTGCGCTGCCACAGCCCCAACGCCTGGTACTCTGGCCGGACCGACCCCAACCTGGCCGGGCAGGCAGATACCAGCAACGCCATCAACAGCATCGTCCTCTCCACCGACGACGAAGGTATTCTGTGCGAATTCTGCCACCGCACCATCGGTGGCGTGGAAATGCAGCGAGATGATCTGGATCCCAATGATCCAGCCTGGAACATGCTGGCCGGCATCAGCGACTGGCCTCATGCCGGCGACCCCTATCCGCATGGCCCCAACGCCGGTATGCCCTATGGCGACGCCACGTTCCAGATTAACGATGGCATGACCTACGGTGGCAAATACCCGGGTTCGGCCGAGATTTATTTCAGCGACGTTCCGCTGGATGGCACCTCTTACACCGGCCAGACCTACGGCATTTATCCGCCCGGCTGGCAGTTGCCCGGTGGCGTGGATGCCAGCGGCCAGCCCGCCTTCTCCCCGGATGGCTCTGTACCGCTGCATTTTGAAGCGCCCATCGGCCCGCCGCAAAATCCAGATGGCACTTATAACTATCAGGGGCAGGCCTTCTCCCCAGAGCACACCACGTTTGAAGGCGACTTCATCAAAACGTCTGAGTTCTGTGGCGGCTGCCATGACCTGACCATCCCGGTGCTGAACCACGGCATGCCAGAACAGCGCACCTACACGGAATGGCGCTTCAGCAACTTTGGTGATGGCGTGGGCGGCGATGACCAGCGCTGTCAGGACTGCCACATGCCCACCATGAAGCACGAGTATTCCGACGAGACGCCGGTTTCGCTCAATGCCGATCCGGTTTTGTCTGGCTGGTTCCCTTATGCCAAGGACCGAAATCCGCAGGGCGGCACGGCTTTCCACAAGTTCCAGGGATCTAACCGCGACCTGCCCATGATGATGTCCATCCTCTATCCCGAGGTCGACCTGGAAGTCATCGGCGCGGTCACGGGCAACGACGTGCGTGTCTTCCCCGGTATGCTCTCCTCGCGTGACCCCATGTGGACGCGGGCGCAGCGCAACGCGGAAGTGGAAATGTTGGAAGCCGTTAATCTGGACGTACTGGGTGCGCCGGTAGAAGTTTCGCCTGGTGTCTACGAAGTACAGGTTCAGGTTACCAACGAATCTGGCCATCGCATCCCGACTGGTTATCCGGACGGCCGTCGCCTGTTTGTCAGCCTCACCGTCACCGACGCCAACGGCGCCCCGGTGTACGTCTCCGGCTACTACGACGAAGCCACCGCCCAACTTTACGACGACGCGGGCAGCCTGCAACTGGACGACCGTGCCCTGGGCAACCTGATCGACGCCACCGTCGACAACAAGGTCATGATCTATGAAAAACGGACAGGGGCGCTGGACACAGCAACCGGCAACTACATCATGTCCGTAGACCTGATCAACACCACTGTCCTGTTCGACAACCGCATCCCGCCGGCCGGTTTCACCTACGCGGATTACAGCGCCGCCGGCACCAAATTCATCACCTACAACGATCCCGTCACCAAGACCCCTGTCGAGGAAGCCAGTCGGTATCCCGAAGGGCAAAACTGGGATGTGATCACCTACCGGTTTGCGGCTCCGTCTGGCACGGCTCTGACTGCCTCGGCCACCGCTTACTGGCAAACGCACACCCGCGAGTTTATGGAACACCTGCGCACCCAAAGCGCAGCGTTGGGCCTGGACGTTCGTCCGGAAGGTCCGCCCAACATCCTGGATCCCAATTATCCGTTGACCCCCAACTACCTCAGCGACCAGATTCCCGACTTTGAGAATATGACCTCGCTGGATGGCACGGAAGGCCTGCAGGATAACTGGGGTGGCATCGCCTATGCATCCTGGCTGCTGACTGGTAAGGGCAGCCCGTATGCCGTGGGCAGCGACAGCAGCGCCACAACAGCCGCACCAGCCGCACCCAGTTGGGTAACGGCCGTCTCCCTCGATCCCTTCTCTGTGCAGTTGGACTGGGAAGCTGTAGCCGACACAGACGGCTACGAAGTCTGGATCCGTTACGGAGCCAACGACGCCACCGCCTCCTGGGATCGGCTGGCTGTTGTCTACGATGGCACAACGCTCGTCAACGACGCGATGAACATCGGCAAGACCTACGCCTTTAAGGTTGTCGCCTTCAACGGCGCCGGCCCCAGCCCCGATTCGCCTCTGGCTCTCATAACCACCCCGGTTGACCTGCCGTTGGCTCCCATCGATACCAAAGTCGTGGGCGTCACGCCCAACTCGGTGGAGCTTTCCTGGTTCGATCAGGCTGAATTAGAAATCGGCTTCATCATCCAGCGGCAAGATGTGCCGGTGATGGGCGACTTCTACGAAGTGGCCCGCATCCCCAGCCAGACGCCGGGCGGCGGCACTGGCGGTAACGCCTGGACGGATACCTCCGTGCTGCCAGGCATGACCTACAACTACCGCGTGGCAGCTTACAACGACGTCGGCCAATCCACCTGGGATGTCCCGGTAACGGCCAGCACCGGTGGCCTGCCCACCTGGGTCGGCGCACTGGGCGCCACGGCCGTTAGCGGCAACCGCGTGGACCTGAGCTGGAGCCCGGCCAGTGGCCTGGTTACCGGCTACCGCATCGAGCGCAATACCACCGGTCCTAACGGCCCGTGGACCACGACCTTTGTCGTCGCCAATCCTGGGGCGACCAGCTACAGCGACACGACGGCCGTACCCTCCACAACCTACTGGTACCGCGCCTTTGCCTACAACACAGCCGGTTCGTCCGATCCGTCGAACACCGCCAGCGCCACCACCCCGGCCGTCGCGCCGATTGCTCCCAGCAACCTGGTGTCCGAGGTACAGGCCGGGCCGCAAGTGGTCCTCACCTGGACCGACAACGCCAACAACGAGCAAGGCTTCTACGTGGAGCGGGCTGATGGCGTCGGACCAGACTTTGTCTGGACGCGCGTTGGCACGGTGAACGGCGCGAACATCACCACCTACACCGACACCACAGTCGCCGAGCAGTCGACCTACTCCTACCGGGTGCAGGCCTTTGCCGGCGGCGGTTCAGCGGTGTCGCCGTACAGCAACGTGGTAACGGCCGTTGTCGCCACCGAAATCCCCGGCGCACCGTCTCAATTGTGGGCCACGCGCGTGCAGCGCAACAACGTCACCCTCAGCTGGATAGACAACTCCACAAACGAGACCCGCTTCGAGGTTTATCGCAGCACAGATGGCACGGCGTTTGTCCTCATCGGCACCTCCGGCGTAGATAGAAGCACCTACACCGACAGAACTGTAAATCGCAACACAAGGTATTGGTATTACGTCACAGCTTGCAACGCAGCAGGTTGCAGCCAGGCTTCCGAAACGATTGACGTTCGGACGCGGCGTTAAGGTTAACCTGTAGATGAGCCGTGCCGGAGTTTCACCTCCGGCACGGCCTTTTTATCAAGGAACTAACATGAAAAGTCATCGCTACTTCACAAAGATTGCCGCTCTCCTTGGCCTCGCCCTTCTGCTTTTTGCCGGTGGCTGGGCTCTGGTGAAGGCAATCGACGCTAACAATGTCAATTACGTCTCGCAGATAGGCGGTGACTCACGCACTGTAACCTATTATGGTCAGTATGCTTATTTAGGCGTGGGCCCCCGTGTCGTTATTCTCAATGTCGCCAACCCGGCCAGTCCGATTGTCGTGCAACAGTCCGATCCCCTCTCCGTTACCGGAGGCGCGGATGCCATCGTTGAAGATATCACCATTCCCGATGCGTCTGGCAAAATCTTTGTCGCCGCCGGAACCGCGGGTATGTTCGTTTTAGATGTCACCAATCCCGGCAGCCCTACTCAACCCACCTTTGTCTCTAACTATAACACCGCCGATCCGAACGATTACGCCACGGCCGTTGACGTTTCCGGAGACGTCGCCGCTATCGCCTTCGACAACGGTGGTCTGGTAGCCGTAGACATCAGCACCATCACCACCCCGGCCTTTATCAATTCAGCGGCTACCGGCGACAATGCCCGTGACGTGGCCCTGGTACCCGGCGGCATTGGTGAACTGTACGCCTTTGTGGCGGCAGGCACAGCCGGCATCGAATCTTATGAAATCACGCCGCTCTTTGGCCTGGAAGACAGCCTGGCGCTGGCCGACTACGCTGAAGGCATCGCGGCCAACGCCGCGCGCGGTCACGCCTACGTGGCCGACAGCAGCGGCGGTTTGCACATCATCAACATCGCCAATCCGGCGGTGCTGACGTCGCTCAGCAGTGCCGCTACCGTCGGCCTGGCCCTGGATGTCAGCTACTTCGGCAACTACGTCTTCGTCGCCGACGATGACGCCGGCGTGCGCCTGTTCAACGCCACCGACGAGACAAACCCCGTCCCCTTCGCTACTCCGAACGTGGACACGACTGGTTACGCCGTCGACGTGGCTGCGGGCAACAACCGCATTTACGTGGCCGACAGTTGGGCCGGGCTGAGCATCATCGACTTCAGCAACATCAACAACGCGAATATCCTGGGCACCTATGAGACTCTAGGCGAAGTAAACGGCGTCGACGTTTCGCCCAACAGCCCATATGCCTTTAGCGCCAACGGCTTCACCGGCATGGTCAGCACCAACGTTTCTGACCGCACCACCCCCACCCAAGCGGATGCGGCCGCGCTGGCCGACTATGCGCTGAACGGCCAGATCGCCGGCGATTATGCCTACGTAGCCGATGGGCTGGGCGGTCTGCGCGTGGTAGACATTAGCGTGCCGGATGGTCTGGTCGCCGGTAATGCGCTGCCGACAAATGATGTCGCCGTTGACGTGGCCGTTGGCGGAGATTATGCATTTGTGGCCGACAGCAGTGCTGGGCTGTTCATCGCCGACATCACGGACCCGGCCAATCCCACGGCCGTTACCAGCCTGAGCACCCCCGATCTCCCTTACGCCAACGGTGTGGCGGTCGTGGGTGACTACGTCTACGTAGCCGCGGACCTGGATGGCTTCTACGTTGTCGACGCCGGTGACCCCAACACGCCGTTCGTCACCGATTCGCTGCCCTTGACCACCGGGGCGGGCTGGGATTCTGTCGTCGTGGGCAGTTATGCCTATCTGGCCGCAGACGATGGCGGCTTGAAGATCATCGACGTGAGTGACCCCTACAACATCAGCCTGGTAGGGGAATTGAGCGACGGTGATCTGCCTTTGGCCCTGGACGTCGTGGTCGCGGGCAACCGCGCCGTGGTTGCCGGCGGCTCCGATGGCGCGTTCGTGGTCGATATCAGCAACCCCGCGGCCCCCACCCAGGTTGGCTACTACAACACGGCCGGTTACGCTTCGCGCGTGGCCATTGCCGGGGCCGTCTACGTCGCCGATATTGAAGGCGGCCTGTACCTGCTGAACTACAATGACTTCGACTTTGGCGAAGTGGACCTGGCGATGGCCAAAACGGATGGGCTGGACACGGCCGTTGCCGGAGCCTCCCACACCTACACCATCACCGTCAGCAACCTGGGCCCGAGTGACGTCACCGGGGCCACGGTCAGCGATGATTTCAGCGGCGTCATCAACGGCGTCTCCTGGACCTGCACGGCTACGGCCGGCTCCAGCTGTGCCACCGCCAGCGGCTCTGGCAATATCAACGCCACAGTCAACCTGCAGGTCGGTGGAGAAGCCACCTTTATCGCGACCGGGACCATTGCCAGCGACGCCTCCGGCACGCTGAGCAACACGGCCACCGTAACGCCGCCTGACGGCATGGTGGATACCAACACAGCCAACAACAACGCCACGGATACCACGGCCGTTACCGCCGAGACCGATCTGATGATTGCCAAGGTAGGCACGCCCGATCCGGTTATCCCTGGGGAAACACTCACCTACGAAATCACCGTCACCAACCAGGGACCGAGCGACATGACGGCCGCGGCCACTCTGACCGACACCCTGCCGGCCGACGTCAGTTTCGTTTCTTCCACGCCCGGTTCACCCACGTGCACCGCAGCCGGCAGCGAAGTTACCTGCACGGTTGCCCCTCTGGCGAGCGGAGCCAATACGACGGTCACGATTGAAGTCACCGTCGCCGCCGCGGCCACCAGTGCGCTGCAAAACAGCGCCGGTGTGCAAAGCGCGGACACAGACCCGGACCTCAGCAACAACACGGCCGTTATCGCCACGGCCATCAAGACGGCCGATCTCGCCATCACCAAGAGTGCTGCGCCGGATCCCGTGACAGCCGGTGAGCAGGTAACGTACACCATCGACGTCACCAACCAGGGACCGGATGACGCCACCAACGTCGTCGTGGCCGACACCCTGCCCGCAGGCGTATCGTTCGTCTCCGCAGCCCCCGGGTCGCCGACCTGTACGGAAAGCAGCGGCGTCGTGACCTGCAGCCTGGGCGCTCTGGCCAACACCGCCACGACGCAGGTCAGCATTGTGGCCCTGGTAGCCAGCAGCACGACCGGTTCGTTGCAGAACACGGCCGTTGTCTCCGCCGCGGAATACGACGACGATGAGGCCAACAACAGCGCCAGCGCCACGACCGACGTCAGCCTGGAAGCCGACCTGGCCATCACCAAGAGCGACGGGCAGGTTAACATCGTCGCCGGCGAAATGCTCACCTACACCATCACCGTCAGCAATGCCGGTCCGAGTGACGTGAGCGGCGCTCTGGTAACAGACAACTTCCCGGCCGAGCTGGAAGGCGCAGCCTGGCAGTGCAGCGGCGCGGCCGGCGCCTCTTGCGCCAACGCCAGCGGCAGCGGCGACATCAACCTGAGCGTGGATGTACCGGTTGGCGGTGAGATTACCATCCTGGCCTCGGCGACTGTAGCCAACACGGCCACCGGCCTGTTGATCAATACGGCCGAAGTTGCCGCCCCACAAGGCGTGACCGACCCGAACCTGAACAACAACACAGCCACAGACACCAACTCGCTGGGCGCACTGGCCGACGTGAGCCTCAGTGTCACAGCTGCGCCGGACTCCGTGCGCCTGACAGAACGGGTCACCCTGACCCTCACGGTGGCCAACAGCGGGCCATCGGCCGCTGGCGGCGTGCAGGTAACCAGCCTGCTGCCGGCTGCAGTCAGCTTCGAGTCGTCCGACATCTGCACGCTGAACGGCAGCCAGCTCACCTGCAGCTTTGGTGTGCTGGAAACGGGCCAGCAAGATACGGCCACTATCGTCGTTTCGGCCCAGTCGGTCGGTCAGGTGCAGCAGCAGTTTACCGTATTCGCCGTCAACGACAGCAACGCCGGCAACAACACGGCCGTCGCTTCGTTCGACATCACCCCCCTGGCTGTCTACTTGCCTTTCGTGGTTAAGAATTGATCACCTATCAATGATTTAGCCCGATAGCAGGAAGAGGGAAGGAAAATGGGGGCATAGGTAACTGTGCCCCCATTTTTTTATCAGTCGCTGCTGCCGTACATAACAGCCACCATAGACAGTACGCCTCCGTTTTGGAGAGGGTGCTGCAGCAGTAATGAAGACCGGGGAGCGCCGGCGTCTCGCCTGCTAAGGCGGACGTCCCGTCCGCGCTCCCATTTCCAAAGGAGGATTCATCATGCACCGACTAACGGCCGCGTTTGTGGCCCTTGTTTTTGCCAGTGTGTTGGTCTGGACGGCCGTTTTCTGGTTAAGCCCCCTGAACAGCCACGCCGCGCCAGACACGACCATCACCGTCACCACCACCCTCGATGAACTGGAAACAAATGGGCAGTGTTCCCTGCGCGAAGCCATCCAGGCGGCCAATACAGACACGGCCGTCGACGCCTGCGCCGCCGGCTCTGGCAGCGGTGACCTCATTGCCATCCCCGCCGGGCATTACCGGCTTACCCTGGCCGACCCCAACGGTGTCGTGGAGGAAAACGGTAACGTTACGGGCGACCTGGACCTGCTGCAAAGTGTGGCGCTGGTTGGGGCAGGAACGGCCGTCACCATTATCGACGGCAATCAAATCGACCGTGTATTCCACCAACCCTTTGCCGGTGTCCATGTTGCGGCAGCCGACCTGACGGTGCAGGGCGGCAGCCTGGGCGTTGGCACAAGCGTCAACTATTCCGGCGGCGGCTTTTCGCTGATCTCCGGCAGCGCCCTCACTCTGACGCGCGTCCTCGTTGCCCATAACCAGGCCAGCCCCGGCCAGCCGCTGCTGAGCAGCGGCGGCGGCGGCGGCATCTACAACAACGGCGGGCAGTTGACGCTGCTGGAAAGCACGGTGTCAGGCAATGAGGCCGGCTTTGGCGGCGGCATTTACAACGGCGGCGCGCTGACCATTGCCGACAGCACCATCGTGGAAAACCAGTCCACCTACTACGGCGCAGGCCTGATCCACGCAGGCACAGCCGACGTTAACGTCACCACCAGCACGTTCAGCCACAACACCGCCGGCAGCAACGGCGGGGGACTTTATCTCACCGGCGGCGCCACCAACCTGACCAACGTCACCATCAGCCATAACCGCGCCAGCCAGTATTTAGGCGGCGGCATCTGGGTCTATTACGAAGGTATCCTGGCGGTGAACATCGACCATTCAACCATCTACGGCAACGCTGCTGGGACCGGCGGCGGCATTTATAACACTCACCAACAAGGCCTGCTGATGGGCGGTCCGGCCCCGCAAGCGCCGCAAGCCGGCCTTATCACCCTGAAGAACAGCATCGTGGCGGCCAACACCGGCGGCAACTGCGGCCGCAGCGCCCAAACTGCGCCGTTTGTTTCGCTGGGCTACAACATCGACGGGGCCGATGCGTGTGAATTTCAGGCGGCCACAGACCAGATCGCTACCGATCCGGCCCTGGGACCGCTGCAAGATAACGGCGGAGCCACACCCACCCACGGCCTGAAAGCCGCCAGCCCGGCCATTGATGCCGGCAGCTGCACAGATATCCCCGGCAGTCCGGTGAATGGCGATCAACGCGGCGTCAGCCGGCCGCAAGGCGGGCAGTGTGACGTGGGCAGTTTTGAATTTGTGGCCGGCCAGAACAGCGATTTGCGGCTCAGCAAAGAGGCGGCGGCGGCGACGGCCGTTCCCCTGGCCCCCCTGGTTTACACCCTGACCGTGGTCAACGACGGCCCCGACCTGGCCTCCGGCGTGACGGTGACCGATACCTTGCCGGCCGGTTTATCCGGCGGCGTCGCCCAGGGCACAGACTGGTCCTGCCAGATGCCGGCCGGGCTGGTGGTTTGCACGCTTGGGCCAGACCTGCCCGTGGGCCCGGCGCCGGAACTGATTGTGCAGGGCACAGCGCCCGCCGCCAGCAGCCTCATGACCAACACGGCCGTTGTCCGTTCCCCCCACTTCGACGTTGACCTGTCGCAAAACTGGGACGAAGCGGTCACGGCCGTGAACAGCACTGCAGCCGATTTGCAGCTTACCAAAACGGCCGTGCCCACCCAGGTGCTGGCCGGGCAAGCCCTGACCTATACCCTGGCCGTCACCAATGCCGGCCCGGACGCCGCCGAGGCCCTCACCCTGACAGACGTGCTGCCGGACGGCGTGGCCTACCAGCGGTATACGGCCGTCGGCTGGACATGCCAGGAAGCATCCGGCGTCTTTACCTGCCAGACGGCCGCCTTAAGCGCCGGCGGCCGCAGCACGGTCACGCTGCACACGCTGGCGCCGGCCGTGGCCGGGACCCTCACCAACACGGCCGTGATCACCGCCAGCACGCCCGATGCCTGGCCGGCAAACAACGCCGCGGCCGCCGCAGCCGCGGTGCTCCCCGCCAGCGGCCCGCAGGCCGATCTGGGCGTCAGCCAGACGGTCACGCCCGCCGTTGTGCACAGCGGAGAGGTGATCACGCTGGTGCTGGCCGTGGGCAATACCGGCCCGGACCCGGCCGAACAGCTTGTGCTGCACAGCCTCCTGCCCGCCAATGCCGGCCTCCTGGCCGTTCAGGGGGGCGACTGGCTCTGCACCGCCGCCCCGACCGGCGTGGGCTGCACCCTGCCGGAGCTGGCTCCCGGTGTGACCTCTACCGTGCAGCTTGACCTACAGGTGGGGTTGTCCGGGCGGGAACTGAGGCTGGAAACGGCCGTCAGCGCCGCCACGGCCGACCTGCACAACAGCAATAACCGCAGCGTCCTCACCCTGGCCATCGTCCTGCCGCCGCGCGCCTACCTGCCCCTGGTAATAAAAGGCGGCGGGTAAGCCGCCCAGGCCCCACAGGGCGGTCCTGGGGCCGCCCTGTACCTGCGGCCCGGAGGCGCGGGGCGTCTGGCAAGCCGGCGGGCGCGGACGTTCTACCCACGGCCGCGGCGGCGGCAAAACGGCCGTATCTCCCCTGTTGCGTGTTACCCGGCAAAAGCCCTATAATGTGACCAGCACCCTCCATCCCACCCACGACCAGACCACGACGTAGGAGCAGTAGCGGCCTGTGGTACACGCCGTTCGCGGCCTGTGGTACACGCCGTTGGCGGCCTGCAGTACCGGCCGTTCGCCGCCTAAGGTCAGGCGGTTCCGCCAACTGCCCCTACGACTCCTCACCTGATACAGGATACCCAGCCAGGCTTTCGGGGCGCCCCTGGACCGGAGAATAGAATAGATGGCAACAACTCTTGGCCGTTACGAGATCCGCGATGAATTGGGCCGGGGCGGTATGGCTACCGTTTACCTGGGTTACGACCCGCTGTTTAAGCGGGAAGTGGCCGTGAAGGTGCTGCCGCCGCAGTTTACCCACGACCCGACCTTTTATGGGCGCTTCGAGCAGGAAGCGGAAACCATCGCCCGGCTGGAACATACGGCAATCGTGCCGGTGTATGATTACGGCCGTGACGGCGACCACCCGTATTTTGTGATGCGCCTGATGGCCGGGGGCGACCTGCGCCAGGCCATTGCCCAGGGACCGCTGCCCCTGCCGCGGGTGCAGATGATTACCGAGCGCATCTGCGCGGCGCTGGATAAAGCCCACGGCCGTAACCTGATCCACCGCGACATCAAACCCAGCAATATCCTCTTTGACGACGACGGCTATGCCTATTTAGCGGATTTTGGCATCGTGCGGCTGGCAGAAATGACGCGCACGGTGACGCTGATCGGCACGCCGGAATATATGACCCCGGAGCAGATTCGCGGCGAAGCAGTGGACGGCCGTTCCGACATCTACCAGATGGGTGTGGTGGTCTTTGAGATGCTGACCGGGCGGCAGCCATTTACCGGCGAGAGCACCGCCGCCCTGCTGTATAAACATGCCCATGAACCGGCCCCGCCCCTGCGCGACCTGAATGCCGCCCTGCCCAGCGCCTGCGACGAGGTGATCCAGCGCGCCCTGGCCAAGCAGCCGGACGCGCGTTATGCCCAGGCCGGAGACCTGGCCGCCGCCCTGGCGGCCGCGCTGCAAAAGCCGGAAACCGTCACGCGCACGGCCGTGCCCTCCGTGCTGGTAGAGCAGTCCCGCGCGCGGCAGGAACCGCCGCCGCCGGAGCAGGCAGCGCCCGAACCGGTCACCCGGCAGGCGGCCCCGGCCAAACCGCAGCGGGAACCCACGGCCGCCCCCCAAGCAACACCAGCCGCCGGGCCGGACACGGCCGTCTCCCTGCCCTTCCTCAGCCAAGAAGATTGGCGCGGGTTTGGCTGGTGGGTGGCCGGCAGCACCCTGGGCTGGCTGCTGGCCCTGTTCCTGGCCCGGCCTGTATCCACGGTTGCCGACGCCTACAGCTACGGCTATTTCTGGCCGCCGGCCCTTATCCTGGCCATGATTGGGCTGGTGTGGGGCGCAGGCCAGTGGCTCGCTTTGCGCGCTTATCATCCGGTGGGCGCGCGCTGGATTGGGGCCACGGCCGTGGGCTTCTGGCTGCCGGGCATGTTCTTTATCCTCATCGGCTGGGCCGGACTGGGCATTACCGGGGGCATCTTGCTGGACCTGGCGACGGGCTTGTGTGTGGGCGGGGCGCAGTGGCTGCTGCTGCGCCGCCGCCTGCCCAACGCCTGGGTCTGGATCCCGGCGGTGACGATGGGCCTGCTGCTGAACCGCTGGCTGTCTCTCTACTTTTACAACCACTACAACTACTACTTTGACAGCTACGGTCTGCCGGCCGGCTCATTGTGGATATTTGTCAGCCTGTTGAACGGCGCCTTGTGGGGGGTGATTACCGGCGCGGCGCTGGTATGGCTGGTAGGCCGGGCGCGGACGGACGCACCCGCCACCTCCTGATTCCCTCCAGTACTTTTTGCCTATTTTTAAAAATTCACGTTTCGTTTATGCTGTAGGCATTAACGATTCTGGTCACGATTTTATTTCATGCAATGGGGTGTGCAGAAGTAACGGGCACAAAAATCAACTAAAAAGAAAACTCAAATTGAATAAATACGTCCCGCCAATCCACGCAGCCTACAATACATTAAAGGTGATGACATGAGTATAGAATATACGCTTGTAGAGAATAAACTGGGTACCAGCGAAGGAACCTACCGGGCTGTAGTGCAGCCCAAAGATACCATCATGTTGGACGGTGTGATCGACCGGATGGCTCGCCGCGGCTCGACGCTGATGCGCGAGGATGCGATGGCTAACCAGGAAGCGTTTTTCGACACCGTTCTGCAGCTTTTGCGGGAAGGGTACAACGTGGTCACCCCCACGGCCAATTACAGCGCCAGCATCAAGGGCGTTTTCGACGGCCCGGATGACTCATTTGACCCGGCGCGCCATAAGCTGGAAGTCCGGGTAAACTCCGGCAGCGGCCTGCGGCCGGTCTTTGATAAGGCCGCCGTGTGCAAGCTGGAAGCCAGTACGCCCATCCCCAATCTGACGCTGTTCCACGACCATGAAAGTGACACGGACAACAGCGTGGCCACTTCGGGCGGCGGCGGCAAGATCAAAGGGTATCGCCTGAAGTTTGATCCCGCCGACCCGACGCAGGGCATCTTTTTTGTGGCCCCGGGCGACGTGGAGACGCGGGTGAGCCGGGTGCTGAGCATCCGGCCGTCCGAGTTGGTCTTTATTCTGCCGGAGCTGCCGGCCAATACCTACCGCATCGAAGTGCGGGCGGCGTTTGGCAAGCAGGTGCGTGCCGGTGCGCTGACGTATAAAGTGACGGTGGCCTGACGGCCGTTGTGACCATGATTCGTTAAGCAAGCGGCGGGGCACCAGGCCCTGCCGCTTTTTTTGTACCCCTCTCCCCCTCTCGCCGCCCCCTTCAAACTTTGAAACGAAAAAAACTTAACCTAGAAACGGTTTAAAATAAAGTTAGAAATGATCCATTTCTAACTTTATTTCGATCCGATTCCAGGTTTATTTCGATCCGGATCCAGGTTTATTTTTTTCGTTCCAAGGCTTAGAAACTTCTCGTTCCAGGTGTTAGGATTTTTTCGTTTCAAGCTTTAAAAACTTTTCGTTTCAAGCGTTAGGTTTTTTTCGTTTCAAGCCCTGGCTGCTTTTGCAGCCGGGGAAGGCTTGAGGCAGGCCGGGAGTCGGCGCGGATCTTCACGCGGTTTGCAAGGGTGGCGGGGTAAGCTGGCAGGGTGGACGGTGTACTGGGCCTGGAAGTGGGGCAGTTGGTACTATTTTCTCATGAGGATCGGGTGACATTTTTCCATGACAAACGGCCGTGGTTTATGTTATCTTTGGGGGCGTGATTCAGTGGGAAAGGAAAACGGCCGTAAGAAACCATGAAATTAACGTGGCCAGATTTTTGTTTAGAAATCTGTTTCGGACAGTTCAACAAGTGTAATTCAAACTTGCTGGTGTGCTATTAATCAGCTTTTCCTTGGACAGTCGAAGTAATAAACATGAAAAAACCTCTTCTAGAAAACTCAAGTATTAAAACGATTGACTTATTCTGTGGCGCGGGTGGTAGCAGCTATGGCGCACGGCTAGCAGGTGCCCAGATTGTTGCCGCTTTTGATATGTGGGAGCCTGCTATAGTTACATACAATGCGAACTTTGGTGAAGGCAAAGCGCAACAAATTGACATTTTTGATCTGGACCCCCATAAAGTAGCGGATGATTTTGGAGATATCGATTTAGTTTTGGCATCCCCAGAATGCACTAATCATTCAAAAGCAAAAGGGAAAGGTATTCGCTGTGAGCGCAGCAGGGAAACTGCATTAGAAGTCATTCGTTTTGCAGAAGTTCTAAAACCCAAGTGGATAGTCATTGAGAATGTAATGGAAATGTTACAGTGGTCACGCCACGATGAGTTGAAACAGAGCTTAGAAGCACTAGACTATAATTGCGTTGAGAAAGAATTGGATGCACAGCATTTTAACGTTCCCCAATCTCGAAAAAGATTATTTATGCTTTGCTCTCGTGTTAGCGATCCAAAGCAAATCGATTTCACAAAATCAAAATCACATCTAGTTCCTGCCAGAAAAATTATTTCAAGTAATCGTTATGAAATGAGGCCGCTCAGAACAGCAAGACGGGCAATTGCTACACTCGCTAAAGCTGATTATGCGATTCAGCAAATGCAAGAAGAAGGAAAAGAATTGGAACCATTCCTAGTAGTTTATTATGGTTCTGCGAAAAAGGGTGGTAACGGAGGATGGCAAAATCTTGATAGACCACTGCGCACAGTTACAACTCTGGATCGTTTTGGGTACGTTATTCCTGGCCAAACCAGAGATCAGGATGAAATGCGAATGCTTCAACCCGATGAACTAAAACGAGCAATGGGATATGGTGATGATTTTGTATTCGCTGAAGGTTTGGCTAGACGAGACAAAGTAAAGCTTATGGGCAATGGGGTTTGTCCACCAGTCATGGAAGCGATTCTAAAGAGCTTGATCAATCAAGAAAGGAACTGAAACACGCTCTGTATCGGCTTATGTAGATTATAGGATAGTAAGTTGACCAAAATCATCAAGTTTAACAACCATATGGTTGATGCTCACCTGATACAGATATCTTTAATAAGTTGGGGGAAAGAAAACTTCCGTCAATTCCCATGGCGGGTGACCAGAGATCCGTACAAGATCCTCCTTTCGGAAGTAATGCTCCATCGCACTCAAGCTATACAGGTTGTGCCAGTCTACAAACAGTTTGTAAATATCTATCCAGATTTACCAACAATGACCCAGGCTTCCAAAAGCGAGTTGCATAATATACTTTACTCACTTGGACTGCGCTGGCGAATTGATATGTTGCACCAAATGGGCAGCGATGTAGTGCGCCGTTTTGATGGCAAGATACCTGTTGCCAAAGAAGACCTACAATCTTTGCCAGGTGTGAGCGAATATATTGCTGGCGCAGTACGTGTTTTTTCCTGGAATTTGCCAGAGGCTCTGGCAGATACCAATACTATCCGGGTTATAGGCCGCCTGTTTGGCTTGAAAATAAAGGATTCCTCAAGACGTAACCGTCTGTTTCGAGATTTACTTTTGGCCCTGTTAGATCTAGAAAACCCACGTCTGTATAACTATGCCCTATTGGACTTGGCAGATAAAGTTTGTATGAAAAAGCAGGAACCAGCCTGTGAGCAGTGTCCTCTCAAATCATGGTGTTTATATGCTCAACAAAACAACTAACTCCTGGCATGACTTTCTGATTTCACATGCTGACGATGACTTACTGATGGTTGCTCAACAGCAACGACTCAAGTATCAAACCGCATCTATCAACCTGCATTGGTTGGATCGTGTCTGTTTGTTGCTGGCGCGACATGCTTATCAATCGAGAAAGTCGCTGGCTCTCTCTTATCCTGTCCCTGTTTGTAACCTGCCAGCCCTCATTGCTACCCAACTAGTTTTGTATAACTTCATACAAATTCAAACTTCTCAGAGAAATGAAGCCCGCAGGCAATCGGTCATGTTGATAAGTCCCCGAACTGAAGTGCGTGAACATTACCTCGGCCTGAAAATATCCCGCCAGCCGATAGCCACAGCTTTACCGATAGCTCGTTTGCGTGCCCAAGGAGACCCCGCCATTATCCCTGTACCCGGTGAAGTATGTACCCAGCAACCCAGTCTTTACCATTTGTCACGTCCTCACTTACTGGATGCCCCATGGCCAACAAGATTAGGAGCCATTATCGTTGATTATTCAGGTGGCACGTTTAGTGATTATGCACTTCGAATTCAAGAACTTGCAACGCAAAGGGGAGTGCCTTCTGTTATTCATATTACTACAGATCCGTTTGCACCTTTTTTGGAAACGCTTGGTTGCCAGAATGTACTTACCTGGATATGGGATCATAAAGGTCTGGCGATGGGATTTGGTTCCCAACTGGTGTCTGGACAGGCAGATGCAAGGCATCCATTTGAAGTAGGAAATACCCAGTTCAACAATATCGCACATGGGATAGAACATAAATTATTAATTTGCCACCATCCTGTTTTCGAATCGGCAGCCAGTCGTTTGTGGGAGGATTTATCTACTGTTCAACAGACTTTCAGTGGACGACATGGGATGGGCATTCATCGTGCAATTCGTGCAGCCTATGGCATCTTTTATGCCATGCTGCAAATGCAAGTACCCTTGCCAGTTTATGAGGAAGAAGCGCGCAATCTGTGGGGTGTTCGTTCTATTCAAAGACGTATTGCTGACCTGGAGGCTTTCGGTTCAGTTCTACGACAGGAGGCACCCGATCTGGCAGAAGTTTATTGGCCATCACTCATCCTTGACCTCAAGGAAATGCAATCTGCGCTTCTAGCGGGCAACCCCAAATACGACACATTGGTGCAACAAGTGAAGAGTCATCAGGCCTTAAGAAAAAAACTAATGATTGTATGTCCCAATCAGGCATCCAGGCGCATGTTAAATCTCTGTTTACGTGCAAAAGAAGGTGTTAATCTTGGTGATTTAACAGAAGACTCATCGGATGATTACATCCTGCTCAGAACCTTCAAAGAGCTACACATTCTGGATTCATCTGACACTGTGCTATTTCCTGGTCAATTAAGTTTTGGGCGCAGACAATACGCCTTAACTGCTGCTGCCCCAGAAATTGGCTATCTGGCCTATAAAGACGAGGCGGAACGCATAACTCGTCAGGTGGCCTCCACACACAGAACGCTTAAATACATGACGAGTGATCAAAGAAGGCAAAGAACATGGTCTGCTCTATCCTCTGATCGTTCGCAATACAACCTCCCAGAGAACAACAGGTTCGACGATGAAGTCAGCATAGATTTCACTACTGTAGATGGTAAGCGCGTTTCACAACAGGCTGTTAAAGCAACAAGCCAAGCTACAGATCTTTCTTTATGGACACCATTTGCCACTGTTGAGTATGACGTTGTGCAGGGGCAAGACATTCTGAGTAATGATACGGAAGAAGCCTTACGCCCTTCTGAATTTGCTTCCACTAACCGACAAAATGCGCTTGTATCTGCTCTACGGATCGAATTCGTAGACGGCTTTTGCCTAGCGGAGCCAGATAGCCGTATGACAGTTTTACTTTTGAGTAGCAACAAGACTGATGAACGTCAAGTGCGAGGTCTCAGGCCGGAAGATATAGTGATTTTCGTGGATGGTGACCAAAAGCGGCAACTCTATGAATCCGTTTTAGAACGTATTCGTCAACATCCGACAATGGGCGTCACTTATATTTTGGCAAGTTACTGGCAGCAGGCTATCCGCGAAGGGTTTTTCCGATCCAATCTTTCATATGATGAATTTCATCGTCGAATGCAGAAATTGGGTAGCAAAATTGAAACTTCCCAGGCTGTTTACTTTTGGGTGCAAGGTTGGGTTCTCGGCCCCCGCGATGGTGAAGATATCCGGCGTATCGGTGCAGTGTTACAGGATCAGGTTCTGATTAAGGAGTGGAAAGAAATCAATCGTGCCGTAAAAAAGGTGCGAGGATTGCACTTATCGTTGGCTCGCAAATTGAATCGGATAATTGTCCAGGCCGGAATTAAAAGTAAAGAATCAGACTTCGCAGATGAATGCATTGATCAGGAATTGAACCTATATCTGGATGATTTCCGGGACAGCATATCTGTCCATCGGATAATCCATGTGGGTAAGGAGACAGAAACTGTCCCATATGTGCATACGGGCAGGTTTTTTGAAAAGGGAACAGAGTTAACATGATAGAACCAAAACGACAGGATGAAATCAAACTGGCTGAATACCTTATACAGCGCACTTTAGATCAGCTTGCAGGTCGCAGTGAGACAATTTGCAAAGGTGACCGACCAAGGAACAAATATTTTGTTGGGTCTCTGGCTAACCGCCCTGATCAGGATGAGGATGCGGTCGATACTCCCGATAACGATCTCTTTTCTCGCCTCGCCCCCTCGGCCATGGGGGTGAATGTTTTGATTCAGCCAGGAACTACCACCAACGCCAGCTTGAACATTAAGCCTGAATTTACTGTTTACTATCGGATTTTTCCCGATTTGATACAGCAACGTCAGGTATCAGGTTATCAAACACCAGTACCAGGAGCGACGCAAAATCAGGTAGAGAATCAGGGCACGAGTGACTGGGCGTTAGCTTATTGCAGGGTGTCCGTGAAGATTGACCCTGTGACAATATCCTTTCCAGGGCAGATTCCAGGTCTTGTTTCTGTAGATTGCACGACCGTGCAACAGGCCATCGATCAGGCTCTGCTACAGGTACAACAACAGGCCAGTGTCGATCCGCTTTGCTTTTGTGAGACTAAAGGAAGACGACCGGTTCCCGATACCGCTCTGGTAGATGATGTAACTTATAATGCGTTTGTCCAACAAATGGCCGCTGCCAACCCGAAAGTTATTCCTCAATGGACAATAAGACTTCAAGTTCAGGCCCGGCCCGCTGGCAACGGCCGTTTGCGTCTATCCATCCTGCTACAGAACACCGCTCCTAACGATAGCAAAGAGAACAACAATACCGACCACTACCTGTTTGACGTTCGCCTTCAGGTTGAAGGAGTTAATGCCACCATACAACCCTTTGTATTTGACCTGCTCCCTGAAGACTACCGCTACAACAGGGAACTTTGGGGATTGGGTCGCAACTGTGGGGTGCAAAAACTGGATGAGCAAAATGCTGTAGTGACGGTCGACGCGCCTGTCTATCGCCAACCTGTTTACACAACCCGTGATGCCGTTGAACCTAACCTGCCCAAAGCCAGATTTACCGACTTAGCACAAGACCCGGTTGCCACACTTAACGCGATTGCTGGAGCCATGGATAGCTACCGGGCCAATTGGCAGCAACTGCAAAATCAGCGTCGCAACGACCCTGATTGGACACCAGAGATCCTCGATCAAGCGCAGCAAGACCTGGAAAATTTTGTTGAAGAAATCGGCCGTTTCCGCCGAGGCATTTGGGTACTGGAACAATATCCCGTTTTGCGTCACGCCTTTCAATTGATGAATCAAACCTTTGTCCAGGGCAGTAAACATCCTTCCTGGCGACTTTTCCAAATTGTCTACATTGTCACCCAGCTTCCCGCTATTGCTGCGCGCGAATATGATGACCCAGACGGCCGTGCCGATTGGGACTTTGTGGACGTTCTCTGGTTCCCCACGGGTGGCGGTAAAACAGAAGCGTATTTCGGTCTCATCGTCTGCACCGCTTTCTTTGACCGGTTACGGGGCAAAAATGCGGGTGTAACTGCCTGGATGCGTTTTCCTTTACGTTTGCTTTCCTTACAACAGTTACAACGTCTAGCCGATATTCTAGGCGCGGCCGAATTGCTCCGCAGGCAAAGCATCCCCCATCAACGGGCCGGACAACGATCCCTTTAGCGTGGCCTACTTGGTGGGTTCTGGCAACACCCCTAATCGGTTGACTCAATATGGTGGAGGCGGCTGGCTGGATCGGCTCAAAAGCAGGCTGGGCTTGTTACCGCGTTTCTTGACCATTCCCAACTGCCCATTCTGTGGTCAACCGTCAGTTGAGATGGCCTTAGATGAACAAACAACTCGTCTTATACATCGCTGCACCAATCAACATTGTCCCGAAGCTGCCAACGGTGGCATTCTGCCTATTTACATCGTGGATAATGAGATTTACCGTTATTTGCCTACTGTTATTGCCGGAACCATTGATAAGGTAACGGCCAGTTGGCTACGAACGGAAATTCAGCCACCTTTACGGAGCCGTCACTCACCGCTGCCCCCGGCACGGCTACCTGAGTCTGAACAGAATGCACTGAAAAATATGGCTGTGATGTTAAAGCCAAATACCTTCATACCTGTTACCCTCAAAGACCCATCTCCAACTTTGCAAATTCAAGATGAGTTGCACTTGTTGCGTGAGGAATTAGGTGCTTTTGACGGCCACTACGAAACCTTCATGGACACCTACCAAGTTAAACAGCAACAGGTTCGCACAAAAATAATTGCGGCCACTGCTACCATCGAGGAGTATGAAAATCAGGTGCGCCATCTGTATGATCGTCAGGCTCGCCGCTTTCCCGTTCCTGGTCCTGAACTAGGTGAATCCTTCTATGCCACGACTCTGACTGATGACACCCGCCGCCTTTTTGTGGGCATCATGCCCCATAACTATACCCACATCAATGCCGTCATCCGTCTGGCTGAATTATTCCATCGAGAAGTGGAAGACCTGCGCCGCGACCCATCTGGAGCAATTCCTCGTCTGGGTTTGACGGCCGTTTCCACACCTGATGAATTTCTGGCAATGCTTTCCTATTACGAAGTATTTGTTACCTATCTGCTATCAAAAAGGGAGGGCGACCGGCTCAATCAGAGTATTGAGGGGCAGTTGAATCAAGAATTAACCGATAATGGCTATTCTGACTTGGTCAACAAATCTATCATTGGCGAAACGCCATTTTCCGAAGTTAGAAGCATTCTGGATGAACTGGAAAGCCCGACTCCAGATTTCAGCAGCCGTTTACGTTCGGTGACAGCCACCAGCACTATTTCTCATGGTGTGGACGTGGAACGCATCAACTATATGTGCTTCTTTGGTATGCCGCGCCAGACAGCTGAATACATCCAGACTTCCAGCCGTGCCGGCCGTGACCACCCCGGTATCGTTTTACTTTGTTTTAATCCGGCCCGCGAGCGTGATCAGAGCCACTACCATTATTTTGCCAAGTACCACGAATATCTGGATCGACTGGTAGAGCCGGTGCCTATCAATCGCTGGAGCAAGTTTAGCATCAGGCGCACCTTGCCCGGTCTGTTCATGGCCATGCTGCTCAATGACTACAACCTGACTATGGGGGGAAGCGGGTACGAATCACTCTATTTCGGCCGCAAAGCCCGTCAGTTGATAGAAAGCCAGCAGATTCAACCGGACGAGGTTGCCAGTTATTTACAAAAAGCCTACCGTACCGGCCAATACGATGCCGGGCAAGAATTCGATCAGGTAATAACTGAGTAAAGCCAACGAATACATTGACATGCTGCGGAACCCCCGCGAAAACTTTACTTCCAGTAATCTGACTGATCAGCCAATGCAAAGCCTGCGCGATATTGATGAACAACTGGAAATCTCTTTGAATCGGGATTCCTGGAAACTCTGGAGCAATATAACAAAGGGGCGAGGATCATGAGACGCGGTAAAACACAAGTCCTGTTTAATTTCCTGCCAGACAAGACTTTCGACCATGAAAGCGGTCAGGCCATCCTTCGGGTAACTCGTTTTGAAATTGAGGAAGAGAAAAAGCTCAACAAGCGGTATGTACTGGCAAAAGTTGCCTGGCTGCTCAATCAGTGGCGGACAATAGGAGAAGACCGCTTGAGAGGGTTCCCCGACCCCTATTCTCAGTCTGATCGTTATGTATTGGGGTCGCCAACGGCCGTCGAATCAGAAATTTTTCCACTTCTTTTTCAATGTGACAACTGGCAGTGTCGGCGTGTTTATTCCTATCAGAGCATCGAACAGGCAGTCCGTTTTAACCGGGACATGCGCTGTCGCCATTGTAATTCCACGTTAACTCAGTTACATCATGTCTTAATTCACAACTGCGGTCATATTCGCCCATTCATCATACCAGGTTGCCCGACACATGGGTATGACCATATGCCGATTAGATACGGGCGGCAGCCAGAAATACACCCATTTCCGCTGGCGCTGTCGGCAGTGTAGTTTTAGCCAACCGATTGTTTACGGCCGTTGCGATGATTGCAATCTCCCTGACCGCACGATGCGCCCCATTGTTCATCGCGCCACATCTGCCTATTACCCTCAGTATCGCACCCTCATCAACCTGCCCGGCCGCGACCTGGATCGAATTCTCGACGACCCAGATCGTCACTGGCTGGCCATCGCCGCTTACCTGCGTCTATTTAACCATGGAACAGAAAACAGGCTGGTAGACTTGGTCGCCAATCCACAAGGCCAGACGGCTGATCAGGAAAGCATTGCTACTCTGGAACGGTTTGTCGAACAGGCTCCCCCGGCAATGAAGGCAACCTTGCAAGCCCAACTGGATAGTTTACGCCAGGGGCTTTCGGGGCTGGGAGGCAGTCGCCGCGACCAGTTAATTAATCGGGCGAAATCTCTGGTCTCGCTCCCTGATGATATTCTGGAAGAAGCGGGTCAGGAACTACTTGAATTTGTTCGCCCTGATGAAACACTGAGCATTACAACTCTGAGCGGCCTACAACAAAAAGCGCGGCAAGAATTCCCTGGCCGGGTTCCTCTTTACACAGTGGCTTATCCCAACGCTCTGCGTGAAACCGGTCTGGCAGATGTTCGGTTGATTGGCGATTTTCCGGTCACAACTGTTGTGGTTGGCTACACACGTAATGAAAGAGAAGCGGCCAATACGATTATCCGTTCCTTCCCCCGTTTGAAGCAAAATGACCCACGTATTCCGCTTTTTGTAGACACCACCGAAACAGAAGCCCTGATGTTTCGACTTGACCCGGTGCGTGTCATCCGCTGGCTGAACTTGAACGGCCTGGTGAATGGACAATTGTCTGACCTGAATGATGAAGCGGCCGTTCGCGCCTGGATTCTCAATCGAATGCGTAACATTAACCCCTTTGAGGAAATTCCTGAGAGTGAGCCTGTCACCCGTGCTGTTTATGGCCTGGTTCATTCCTTCAGCCACATGGTATTACGTCAGGCCGTCATCCAAAGCGGCTTTGACCGCACCAGTTTAAGCGAATACCTCTTCCCCCACGCCCTGTCTTTTGTTTTGTACAGCAATAATCGTTCCAAATTCACCATTGGCGGTCTGTACACGCTCTTTGAGCAGACGTTGGATGAACATTTACGCGCTGTGGTGGATAAAGGGGAAGCCTGTGTTTACGATCCAGTTTGCATGGAAGAAACTGGAGCCTGTCACGCCTGTATGCACATTTCAGAAATGAGCTGTGAGCATTTCAATCGCAATTTGAGCCGCAAATATTTATTTGGACGGATAGAACCTGATGGCAATGAATTCATCGGCTACTGGGACAACCAGCGCTTTGTTTGAAGTGGCCTGGCAAATTGCCCGCCTGCCAGATATTGACGCCACTGCTTTGACGTTACTGGAAGGAGCATTGCTGCTTCTTCACGGCCGTAGTGAGTTGGTTTCTCTTCACTCGACTCAACCAATGGTTGAAAACCGTCTGACAATCGAATGCATAGAAGCCATCTTTCTTACTCTTGCTGGCGCAGGCATCTTAACGCGCCAACGCCGAGACCGCCGCGGAGCCGTTTATGATCAATATCAGATTGATCCGGATCGGCTACACCAAGTTTTACGCGATGCAGCTTTGCTCAAGCAAGCGTTTGACCAGATTCAGGAAGAAACGACGCCACACAAACAGGCTCAATTGATTGCCACCCTCCCCGATAATCTGCCCTTATCACCCGATGTGAAACAGCATATCCCTTCACTAGCAGCCACTCTACACCGGCTTATCACCACGGCCAGTCGGGATATCATCATCCTCAATCCCTTCTTTGAACAAGAAGGATTCAACCGCCTGGCTTCGGCATTATTGGCAGCAGCAGGGCGGGGCGTAGTTGTCACCATCATTACTCGTCAGCTTTCGGATGTAACGACCGTTAACTACCGTGTCATGAAGCAACTATGGGAACAAAGCCAGCAGGAAGAGATATCAGACCAGTTCAGCTTTTACGAATATCAGCAGGTCGAGGAGGGCCGTATGCTTTTGACTTCTCATGCGAAAGTGATGCTCGTAGACGGTCGGATCGCCTATATTGGCTCTGCCAATCTGACAGAGTATGGAATGTCCCGTTTTGTTGAAATTGGTATTACGTTATATGAATCACAAGTAGAACATCTAGAAGCTTTGTTAATGGCAGTGGTGAACGCTTCGCAATGTATAGAAATCGTGCGTTAATTACATCAACGAAATGACGATCACCTTTAGCCGTCACTATTATCTGGAAAAGTTTTCTCGCCTGCATACCGATAAAAACCGTACCCGTTGGACGGCCGTTACCACCCACCGCGCCCCGCACAAACCCCTCCTGCTCCTGGCCGTGCTGGACCTTTTTGCTCAGGGCAGCCTCACCACCAACCTGATCGAACTGTCGCCGGAACTGGGCGAACTGTTTACCACCTACTGGCACACCGTCCGCCCGCCCAGCCAGCGCGGCATCCTCACCTATCCCTTTTATTACCTGCAAAGCGATGGCTTCTGGCACTTACAGCCGCGCCTCGGTCAGGAAGCGGCCCTGGCCGTCTACCGCCCCAACGCCGGTTTGTCCGCCCTGCACGCCCTGGTCCTGGGCGCACGCCTGGACGATGCCTTGTTCGATCTGCTGCAAACGGCCGACGGCCGTTCCGCCCTGCGCCACGTCCTGGTCACCACCTACTTTGCCCCGGAGCTGCATGAACCCCTGCTGCGCCAGACGGAAGTCAACGTGGCCGCCTTTGTCTACAGCGAGAGCCTGCTGGCGCACGCGCGGCGTGAACAGAAACAGGTAAAGGAAACGGCCGTGGCCGAACCGGTGCGCGACCAGGGCTTTCGCCGGGCCATCGTCCAGGCCTACGACCACCGCTGCGCCATCTGCGGTGTACGCATCCTGACGGCCGATGGGCATACGGCCGTGGCCGCTGCCCACATCATCCCCTGGAGCGAAAGCCACAACGACGACCCGCGCAACGGCCTGGCCCTGTGCCACCTCTGTCATTGGACCTTCGACGAAGGTCTGCTGAGCCTGAGCGACAGCTACCTGGTCAACGTCTCGCCGCAGCTGCCCGCCGCCGCCAACCTGCCCGGCCATCTGCTGACGTGTAACGGCCGTCAACTCCTCGGCCCGGCCGAGGCAAGTTTGTGGCCGTTCCTGGATTCGGTGCGCTGGCACCGCCGCCACAGGTTCCGCGCCCGCTGAAGGAAAGGCCAATCCTGCCCTCCTCCGGCGGCCCCCTCTCCCTTTGGGAGAGGGCTGGGGAGAGGGCAGAGCAGGCAAAGAGATGTGCTATAAGGCCCTGGTAGTTTAAGGGTTTCCCTCCCCTCAATCCCCTCCCAGTGGGAGGGGAAGTCCGGCGGCTCCCTCTCCCTCTGGGAGAGGGTTGGGGAGAGGGCAGAGCAGGCAAAGGGATGTGCTATAAGGCCCTGGTAGTTTAAGGGTTTCCCTCCCCTCAATCCCCTCCCAGAGGGA
>JACKBU010000025.1 GCA_020634395.1 Ardenticatenaceae bacterium
GCCCGATACCGTAGGACCCCATGAAGACGGGCTGGGGACGGCCGTTTTCATCCAGGTATTCCGCTCCGGTCGGTATGCTGTAGCGTGTGCCCAGCTTAAAACAATGCCCCGCTTCAATGCAGCGCGCGGCCACCAACCGCCCACCGCAGATCGGGCAGCCGTGACCACTGTCTGCCTGGGCGATATCGGCCATGTGGGTGACGGCAAAATCGCGCCGGTAGTTGGCCCCGGTGAAATGGTAGCCCGCGTCGTTGGCCCCTACCACAAAGTTGCCGCCTGCCTCGATGGACAGATCGGCCAGCACGAAGAGGCCCAGCTGCTCAGGCGCTGCGGCTACGTCCAGGCCTACCGGCGAGGCATAACCGGGTTCGGCTCCGGCGGCGCGAATTTCTTCATCGGTGGCGGCGCGAATTTGCCCGCCGCCTAAGGCGTTGAGCAGTTTGACCTCGTTGATGTCCAGGTCGCCGCGCACCAGGGTGAAGAGGAAACGGCCGTCAGCTCCCCCTTTCGGCGTCCACCAGTAAAATACCGCCTTGACGGTCTGGCTGGCGGGCACGCCCACAAACGCAGCCACGTCGGCGATGGTTTTGCAGTCCGGCGTGGCCACTTTTACCAAGTCGGCCAATGCGGCCGGTTTTTCGCCTTCGCGTACAAATTCGGCCGCTTCCACGTTGGCCGCATAACCGCACTGCTCGCAGGTGATGTAGGTGTCTTCGCCATCGGCATGGGGAATCACAAACTCATGCGACGTTTTGCCGCCCATCGCCCCCGTATCTGCCTGAATGGCGACGGCCGGTGTGCCGCAGCGCGAGAAAATGTTGTAATACGCCTGGAGCATCTTCGGATAGTAGACGTCGAAGGCCGCCTCATCGGTGTCCAGGGTGTAGGCGTCTTTCATGATGAATTCGCGCAGGCGCAGCAGGCCGCCGCGCGCGCGCGGCTCATCGCGGAATTTTTTGCTGATGTGGTAGACCATGCGCGGCAGGTCGCGGTAGCTTTCAATCTCGCGCAGGCACAAGTCGGTCACGATTTCTTCATGGGTAGCGGAGAGGGCGTATTCGCGCCCGCCGCCCGCCTTTACTTTCATCAGCACATCCACGGTGTCCCAACGGCCGGTGGCCTGCCACAGCGCCGCCGGGTGCAGGTTGGGCATCCACATCTCCTGCCCGCCGATGGCGTCCATCTCCTCGGCCATAATTTGCCAGATATTGCGGATGACACGGTAGCCGAAGGGCATGAAGGTGTAGATACCGGCTCCGGCCGGCCGCACAAAATTGGCGCGAATGAGCAGTTGGTGGCTGATCAGTTCGGCGTCGGCTGGCGCCTCGCGCAGGGTTTTACCGAAGGAGTTGGATAGTTTCATAGTCTGGTAGTTTGATAGTCTTGTAGTCTGGTAGTCATGTAGTCTTGTAGTC
Organism: Ardenticatenaceae bacterium; assembly: GCA_020634395.1. GTDB lineage: Bacteria > Chloroflexota > Anaerolineae > Promineifilales > Promineifilaceae > Leptovillus. The sequence goes on from JACKBU010000025.1 coordinate 1,416, forward strand.
CACAAGTCTGGTAGTCCGACTACCTGACTATGAGACTACTAGACTGTTCGACTATTAGACTAATATGCTCTGCCGAAGATGGCGATCTTGTCGGCGGGTTGGCCGGTGTAGAAGCAGATACCGCTGCCTCCGGGCTGGTCCAACGGGAAGCAGCGGATGGTGGCTTTGGTTTCTTCCTTCACGCGCTGTTCGTCTTCGCGGCTGCCGGCCCACCAGACGCGGGCAAAGCCACTTTGGATAGCTTCTTTGAAGTCGTCGTAGCTGCTGACGTCGTGGGTGTTGGCGTCGCGGAATTGGGTGGCCCGGTCCAGCAGGCTTTGCTGGATGTCGGCCAGCAGGTCGGTGACGGTTTGGGCCAGGCCGTCTTGCGAGACGAACTGTTTGCCATCGCGGCCGGGCACATCGCGGCGGGCCAGGGCGACGCTGTGCTTTTCCACGTCGCGCGGGCCAATTTCGATGCGGCTGGGCACGCCGCGCAGTTCCCAATCGTTGAACTTGTAGCCGGGGGTCAGGTTTTCGCGGTCATCAACGTGCACGCGTATGCCGGCGTCTTCCAGTTCGGCTTTAATGCGGGCGGTGGCGGCGAGAACGGCCGTTTTCTCTTCTTCCTTTTTATAGATGGGCACAATCACCGTCTGGTAGGGCGCCAATCGCGGCGGCAAAATCAGCCCCTGGTCGTCGCCGTGGGTCATGATAATGGCCCCGATGAAGCGCGTGGACAGACCCCAGGATGTGGTCCAGCAGTACTGCAGCTGGTTGTTGGGGTCCAGGTATTGGATGTCGAACGCTTTGGCAAAGTTTTGCCCTAAATTGTGCGACGTGCCCGACTGCAGCGCCTTCCCGTCGCCCATCATCGCTTCGATGGTTAACGTTTCATTGGCCCCGGCAAAACGCTCCGCTTCCGACTTGACGCCGCGAATGACCGGCACGGCCGCTTCGTTGATGGCAAAGTCGGCGTAGACTTCCAGCATCAGGCGGGTGCGCTCCTCTGCCTCGGCAGCGGTGGCGTGGGCGGTGTGGCCTTCCTGCCAGTAAAACTCCAACGTGCGCAAGAAGAGCTTGGTGCGCAGTTCCCAGCGCACCACGCTGTTCCATAGATTAAGCAGAATGGGCAGGTCGCGGTAACTCTGGATCCAGTTGGCGTAAGCGTGGCCGATCATCGTCTCGGATGTGGGGCGCACGACGATGGGTTCGGCCAATTCCTGCCCGCCGCCAATGGTGACCACAGCCAATTCAGGGGCGAACCCTTCGACGTGGGCGGCCTCTTTCTGCAGAAAGCTCATGGGGATGAACATGGGGAAGCCGGCGTTTTGCACGCCGGTGGCCTTAAAGCGTTTATCGAGGGCCGCCTGGATGTTTTCCCACAGCGTCCAGCCATAAGGCTTGACGATCATCGTGCCGCGCACGGGGCCGTAATCGGCCAGGTCGGCTTTGAGCACGACGGCGTTGTACCATTCGTTAAAATCTTCGCTGCGGGGAACCAGTTTGTCTTTATCTGCCATGTGGTTGAATGCCTCATTAGAAGTTGGTAGTTGGAAGATGATAGTTGGGGGCGGTTGGTTGATGGAATTCGCCTTTTGTGTCAGGTGGTTAGACGGTTTGACTCTCGACCAACCGGCTCACTGACTACTCGACTATCAGTCTGCAAAGGTTGAGTATAACAGTCTCCAAAAAGGGCGTCAAAGCAGTTTGGCAACGGCCGTGTCATCCACTATCATGCGCCAGGATTCAGCAATTTGGGGAGTGGGCCTGCCCGCTTCCCGGTATGGGAGAAACTGCATGATACCTGACAGCCTGACCGATTTTCAAGCCATCTGGTGGGGGCGGATCGCCCTCATCGCCTTATTTTACCTGCTGGCCTGGATCTTTCATCACCTCAGCAGCTATCTGGCACAGCGCATCGTCCAGATCAATCGTTTTTCTGGCCAGCGGCCGGGCATTCGCCGTGAACGCCTGCTGACGCTGCGCGACCTGGTGAGCAGCGGCCTGACGTTTTTAGGATTTGGCCTGGCTACGTTGTTCAGCCTGTCCCTGTTTGTGGATGCCGATACGCTGGTGTGGATGATTGGTTTGTTCAGTGCGGCGTTTGGTTTGGGGGCACGGCCGTTAATCAGCGATTTTCTCACCGGTGTCAGCTTCATCTTTGAAGACACCTTCGACGTGGGCGAAAAGGTGGAATTTACCGGCGCCGGCAACTACGTGGAGGGCGTGGTAGAGGTGGTGAACCTGCGCACCACTCAAATTCGTGCGCCAACTGGCGAACTGCTGACCGTGCCCAACGGCGAAATCCGGCTGGTGCGCAACTACAGCCGCGGCCGTTTCTCCGTGGCCGACATCACGCTTAAAATTGAAACCGGCGATTTGCATCGCGCCGTGGACTTGCTGACGAGCATGCGTCAGGACGCCGTGACGCTGCTGCCCAACCTGCTCGAACCGTGGCAGATCATCAGCACGTCGGGTGAGATGGGGCAGCAAACAGAGCTGACCCTGGTAGCCAAGGCCCGCTTTGGCAAAGCCGCCGAGATGCGGCCGCGCCTGCTGACGCTGGTGCAGGAGCGCCTGACGGAAGCCGGCATTTCCCTGGTCGGTTAGAGGAGCAATCGGATAGTTTGCGTCGGGTAAGACACTCTATCTGTGCTTATAATGACCAGTCGGACGTTGTTTTGCGGGAGATAAAGGGTAAGTATGGATAAGCGGTTGGTTGGATTTTGGATTGTGATGGTAAGCCTGTGGCTGGCAGCCTGCAGCGAGCAGCCCACGGCCGTTTTTGACCCTTTTCCTACCAGCGCCGCCACACTGCCTGCTCCCACCAGCATAGCCAGCCCCACACCGGCCATCCTGCTGCCGACTGGCACCTTTACGGCCGTGCCCCCAACGCCGACGCCGGTCCCGGCTACAGCCACGGCCGTTTTCCCCCCGCCCAACTATTTCGTTCTGATCCACAACATTTTTCAAGACGAGGCCGGGAACACGGCCGTTTCCGGCCTCATCGCCAATGGCAGCGGTCTTAAACTGGTGGAACTGCCTGTACCGGGTGACGGCCATGTCTTCAGTGGGGATTATGCCCTGGCGACCAATCAAATCCTCTACACCGACCGCGCCCACGCGGCCGGACCGGGCGGCCTGGCCGCCGGTCCTCTGCTCAACCTGGACATGAGCAGTGGCCAGACGGAAACGCTGATCGACGACAATGTTGTCGCCTTTGCCTGGGCGCCGGATGGCCAAGCCTTCGCCTACATCCTGGCGGTAGATGATACTTATGAACTGCATTGGCACTCGGCCACGGGCGAAGACATTTTGTTGGCTGTCGACGTGCCGCGTGCCTTCAGCGTCGCCCCATCTGGTGAACAAATCGCTTTTACCCGCGAATCGGGTTACGAAGTCGGCGGCGAGCCGGGACTTTACGTGGTCAACGTTGCCGATGGGCAAGAACGGCCGATTTCGGCGGTGGATCGCGCCGGGCTGGGCGGCAGCGGTCCGACCTGGCAGCCCATCTGGTCGTCCGACGAAAGCAGCCTGCTTCTGCAGGTTTCCGCAGGAGACGGCCCGGATTTTGTCTGGGCCGCGGCCGACGGCCGTTCCGAATTTACCTTTCTGACCAGCACCCTGAACGATGCTATCGACGCCGCCTGGCAGGAAGCCAATCCCGGCGGCGCGATGGCTATGTGCGCCGACACGAGAGTCGTCCTGGTGAACGGCCGTTCGCTTATCACCGGCGTCAGCCTGTGCCCGGAACCCATGAGCGGTCCCATGCCCGGCAGCCACCTGGCCGTGTTGACCCTCGATCCAGACGCCGGCACGCTGGCAGTGGAGAAGCTGCTGCCTTTGCCTGCGGGTCCGGCCAGCCTGGCGGCCTGGAACGCACCCGGCGAGTCGGTATTTGTTCTGGGCGAGTCGGCGGCCAGTGTGGATCTGCCCGTCGCTTTGTCCGCCCTGCCCATGCATACGGCGCCTATCAGTCCCACCGTGGAAACGTCGCCCGACGGGCAGTGGCAGGTGATGTATGGCCTGTCTGATCCGGTCGATGCGGGCGAAAACGGGCCGATATACCGCGCTTACCTGGCCGTGCAGCGCACGGACGGCAGTCAGAAGTGGACGGTTATTGATGAATGGCGGCCCTACGGCTTAGGGCTGGATTATCCCGCGCCGCTGCACTGGTCGGCCGATGAAGGAGCGGATGACGGCCGTTACCTCTACTTCACCAACCGCCCTGTCGTCGATGGCTGCGGCCTGTTTGTCAACGGTTCTGACCTCTGGCGGTTGGACCTGACGGATGGCACCTACGTCCAACTGGTATCGTACGTGGGCACCTCGCTGGCTCTGTCCCCCGATGGGCAAACACTGGCCTACACCAGCACTGGTTCCGGCGGTCCGCGCCAGGTGATTTTGCGCAACGTCGCCACGGGCGCAGAGCGCACCATTGATCTGGATTACGATTTGCCGGCCACGGCGGGCAATCTGGTCTGGTCACCGGACGGCGCACAGCTGCTGGCGACGGTAGCCTACAACCCCTGCCTGCCGCCCGACTGGACCCACTCGGTTTTCCTGGTAGACGTGGCGGGGGAAACGGCCGTTTCCCTCATCGACCATGACGAGCGGCGCCTGATAACCCAGGCCTGGCCTGAACCGAACAGCGCCCGGCTGGTCGGGACCGACGGCGCGCGCTGGTTACTCAACGTTGAAACAGGCGAGCTAACAGCGGCAGCTGAATGAAAGACACCTGCGCCTAACCCATGACGTATGACGCCGGACAAATTGACATTCCTCTCTTGTTCTAAGCCCTGATACCCCCTATCATTTTTCCACAGCTTATCGCCTGTTATTAATTCATTTACCATCTGCCAAAGCGACAAACCCTATCGGCGCTGCTCTTTGTCTCTTTGCTCCAGGATTTCCAGGAGGCTTTTCCGTGAAACGAGTGCTTGTTATTCATCTAAACCAGGACAACCAAACCGAAGTGGTCCATTTTCTCGGCCAGGAAATACAAATCCAGTGCAAGGGCTGCGGCGGCGACCCGGAGCAGGCACGCGCCCTCATTGCCGAATACGACGGCCGTGTCGACGCCATTGGGCTGGATGGACTGCCCACCTTATTGGAACTGGGCCCCTTCAGCAAACCTCATGAACTGGGCCAGACACTGCCCGCCGCTGCCCAAACCACACCGGTCGTCGATGGCAGCGGTATCCGCGCCGGGCTGGAACGTTGGGGTGTCATCCTGGCCGACCGCGCCCAGCCGGGCATTTTCGCCCAAAAGCACATTCTTATGGTTCCCGGCCTGAACCATCCCGGTCTGACACAGGCCCTTAACCGCCGCAGTCCGCACGTCCGCTACGCTGATCCGGTTGTCTATTTTGCCCTGCCGCAGTTTCCCGGCGTGGGCAGCAAACAGACGCTAAATCGCGCGGCGCCCGGCACGCTGGAGCAGCTGCAAAGCGCCCCTTTCCGGCGCATCAAGCCGCAGCCGGGCGAACCGGGCACAGCCCGCGCCGCCGCCCCCTTTGAATGGGCCGACGTCATTGCCGGTGACATAGGGGCCATTCGCCGCTATGCGCCGGCGCAGCTCAAGCGCAAAACAGTGGTCGTGGAGTGCGCCAACGAGGAGGATGTGGCTGATTTGCGGGCGCGCGGCGTGTCTATTCTGGTGACGCTCATGCCATCGACGGACGGCGAGAAGAGTCTGGGGCGGTGGTCGGCGGCGGCGATAGAAGCGATGCTTGCTGCTTTGCGCCCTGATCCCGACGCTCCTCTGACAGAAGACACTTACCTTGATTTGATGGCCGAAATCGAGTGGACACCGGGTATCCGTTATTTGCAGCCCGCGGAAGCAGGCATCAATCGTTTTGCTTTCGTTATTCATCCACTGAATATCAAGTTCATCCACAATGATCCCCGCTTTCTTTGGACGCGGTTTTTGCCAGACAAGCTGGTGGAGACGGTGGCTGCTTACATGCCGCCCATTTACATTTCGCGCATTACCGGGGGGCAGTCGCCAACGACGGGGCAGAAGATTGAAGGGTATCTCTTCAGCCTGGCGGCTACCCCGCGCGAGATGATGCGGCATGGCGAGCGGTTTACTTACGGCCGTCTCAATCAGGCGGCGCGTATGGCCGAGCGCAAAGGCGCGCGCATTATGGGGTTGGGAGCCTTTACCAGCGTGGTGGGCGATGCGGGCATTACCGTGGCCCACGAATCGGACATCGCCATTACCAGCGGCAACAGCCTGACCGTTTCGGCCACGCTGGAAGCCGCCAAACAAGCCGTCATCAAGATGGGCCGGCAAGATTTGACTAAGGGCAAGGTGATGATCATCGGCGCGACGGGCTCCATTGGCTCCATTTGCTCGCGGCTGCTGGCGCAGGCGATTTTTGACGTGGTGCTGGTTTCGATTGAGCCGGAGCGGCTGATTGACTTGAAGCGCACGATTCAAGAAGAGACGCCGGGCGCCCACGTGACCATCGCCACCAGAGCTGACGGCTTGCTGGGCGACTGCGACCTGATTGTTACGGCCACGTCGGCGTTTGGACAGCGTATTGTAGACGTGAGCCAGTGCAAGCCGGGGGCCGTGGTGTGCGATGTGGCCCGGCCGCCGGACATCAACAAAGCCGAGGCCGACCTGCGCCCGGACGTGCTGGTGATTGAGAGCGGCGAGGTGCTCATCCCTGGAGACATTGATTTTGGCTACAACATTGGCCTGCCGCCTAAAACGGCCTATGCCTGCCTGGCGGAAACGGCGCTGCTGGCGATGGAAGGACGCTTTGAAGATTACACCCTGGGGCGCAACATCACCATTGAGCGCGTGAAAGAGATTTATCGCCTGTTTAAGAAGCACGAGTTCCAGATCGCCGGGCTGCGTTCGTTTGATGAGTATGTGACGGATGAATTTGTGGCCGAAAAACGCAAGCTGGCCGACGAATACCGCGCCGACCCGGAGTGGTTTGCTCGCGTGCAGCAGGAAGCGACGGCCAAAATCGCCGCCATGCCGGTGATGGCTAAAGGCGTGACGGCTTCCGACGATCATACGACGCGGAACCTGGCGTTGGGTGCTGCGGGGTTGGCCCTGCTGGCTGTGCTGCTGCGGCGGCGGAAGTAGTGGTGGATTTAGATTAGACCAATCTCAAAATTGGTCCAAGCTTGAGCGTGATCAGGAGGAGACGGCCGTTTCCCTCGTCTTGTCTTTGCTTTGGGGCAATGTTAAACTAAGCCTATGTCCCAGGCTCTGTATCGCAAGTGGCGGCCGGCGCGTTTTGGCGACGTGATCGGCCAGGAACACATCACCCGTACGCTGCAAAATAGTGTAGCAGCTGATCGGGTGGGCCACGCCTATTTGTTTTGCGGGCCGCGCGGCACGGGCAAAACCACCACGGCGCGCCTGTTGGCCAAAGCAGTCAACTGCCTGGATGAAGATCTGGCCGAACGGCCGTGTAACCACTGCGTCAACTGTCTGGCCATTAACGAAGGGCGCTTTTTAGACCTGATCGAAATCGACGCAGCCTCCAATACCGGCGTCGATGACATCCGCGATTTACGGGATAAGATCAATTTTGCGCCGAATAACGGCCGTTTCAAGGTCTACATCATCGACGAAGTCCACATGCTGTCTACGGCCGCCTTCAACGCCCTGCTCAAAACGTTAGAAGAGCCGCCCCCCCACGCCAAGTTCGTCCTGGCGACCACCGAAGAACACAAAGTACCCATCACCATCAAATCCCGCTGCCAGCAGTTCAACTTTCGCCTGCTAACGACGGCCGAGATCAGCGAGCGGTTGGGCTGGTTGGCCGAAAAAGAAGGCTTCACCATCGAGCCGGAAGCGCAGGCGATGATTGCCCGGCAAGGCGCCGGCAGCGTGCGCGACGCGGAAAGTTTGCTGGACCAACTGGTGCTGGCTCCCGGCGATGAAATCACGTTGGAGCGGGCGCAAATGGTTTTGGGCACAGCGTCCGATACGGCCGTAGCCGAACTCGTCGATCGCTGGTTGGACAAGGACGGCGCAGGGGGGTTAGCCCTCATTCACCAGGCGCTGGCTTCCGGGGCCGATGCGCGCCAGTTCTGCCGCCAGATGGTGGTGTACCTGCGAGAACTGCTGCTGTTGCAGGCGGGCGGGGCGGAGCTGCCGTTGGATGGCACGCCCGAACAGAAGGAGATGATGTTGATCCAGGCCCGGCGCGCCCCGCGCGAGGGTCTTATCGAGGCCATCAAGCGGTTTAGCGAAGCGGCCCTGACGCCGGCCATCAGTTGGCAGCCACAGCTGCCTCTGGAGCTGGCTTTTGTGGAACTGCTGCCGGCCGAGCCGCTGCCTATGCCCCCGGCTGCGGCCGTGGCCACGGCCGCAGCGCCTGAACCGGCGGCCAAACCGGCCAAAACAAAAGCCGGGACGAAGAAGGACAAGTCGCCGGCTCCGGAGAAGGAAACGGCGGCGGCGGTCGCCGCGCCCGCACCTGACCCGCAAACGGCCGTGCCGCAGCGCCTGACTTTAGGCGCGGTCACGCCCCACTGGCGGGAGATGCTGAGCCGCGTGGAGCAGGTGAACCGTAATTTGCCGGCCCTGCTGACCATGGGCAAACCACTGGCCACGGAAGGCAGCACCATTGTGTTAGGCTTTGATTACCCCATCTTCAAAGACAAGTTTGATCAGTTACCGGATGGCGTGCAGGTGGTTGGAGACATTTTCAGCCAACTATTGGGTACAAAATGTTCTGTGCGCGCTGTCGTAACGAGCGAATATACCATCCCCATTCAAAAAGATGAATTCGACGCGCTGGCCGAAGAACTGGGCGGCGTTGTGCGAGAAGAGTAAGTGAGAGTTGGGCGTTGTTGGTTGTTGGTTGATCGTCCGTCTAACAACTGACAACCAAAAACTGACAGCTAAAAGGAATAACCATGTCAAAACGATCTTTTCAGCGAAAAGCAGGCGGCGGTAAAAGTAAGAACGTGAATCCGCAGGCAATGTTGTCTCAGATGCAGGCGATGCAGCAGCAAATGGTGGAAGCGCAAGAAGCGTTGGCCAACGAGACGGTGACGGTGACGGCCGGCGGCGGGGCTGTTTCTATTGTCATCAGCGGACATCAGCGGGTGCAGTCCATCACCATTAACCCGGAAGTTGTAGACCCGGAGGACGTGGAGATGCTGCAAGATATGCTGGTAGCGGCGGTGAATGCGGCCATCGAACAATCACAAGCCCTCTCGGCCGAGCGCATGGAAGGCATTACCGGGGGCATGGGCGGCGGCTTGAATGACTTGTTGGGCGGCCTGGGCGGTTTGTAAAGGTGGCCCAAAACGTTCTGCCTCAGCCGGTACAGAAGTTGATCAATGAGCTGGCGCGCCTGCCGGGTATTGGTCCCAAGTCGGCGGCGCGGCTGACGTTTTATTTGCTGCGCGCCGGGGAAGATCAGGCGTTGGACCTGGCGCAGGCTTTGCAAGATTTGAAGCAGCGCACGCGGTTTTGTTCGGTCTGTTTCAACATTACGGAGGAAGATCCGTGTGTGATCTGCCAGGATAACGGCCGTGATCCTTCCGTGTTGTGTGTGGTCGAGGAACCTCTCGACGTGGTGGCGATTGAACGGTCACGGGCGTTTAACGGCCGTTACCACGTTCTCCACGGGGCCATTTCGCCGGTAGAGGGCGTTGGCCCGGAGGATTTGCGCATTGCTGAACTGGTGGACCGCGTAGAACAGGGAAACTTCCGCGAAATGATCCTGGCAACCAATCCCACCCTCGAAGGCGAATCGACCGCTTTGTACTTGCAGCGCCGCCTGGCGCGCGAAGGACTGCGCCTGACGCGGCTGGCGCGCGGCCTGCCCGTCGGCGGCGACCTGGAATATACCGACGAGATTACGCTGGGCCGCGCTTTAGAAGGCCGGCAGGAGATGTAGAAAGCGGTTGGCTGCCAGCCGTAAGCTGTGAGCTGGCGGCCGCCGGCAGTTCGTCTACGCTCTTGCCTAGTATGGCGCGTTGTGTTAGCATTCTCGTCTGAAATTGCGGTGTCGCCAAGCGGTAAGGCAGCGGACTTTGAATCCGCCATTCCCAGGTTCGAATCCTGGCACCGCAGCTCACAAAGACCGGTTCAAAGGACACTTGACCCGGTCTTTTTTGTTTTTTAGATGCACGGCCGTTGCCCAAACGGCGCCCTTATTTTGCTTGTAGACCCCATCGATCAAGACGATATATGCCAAACGGAGGTACGATGAGTGAACAAACGTTGCCCAATAAGACGGAACTGACCGCAGAAATGGAGCGGCAGTGGCTGGCGCTAAACGCCGCCCTGGAGCAGATGAGCGATAAACAGATGACGACGATCCGTGACGCCGCCGGTTGGACGGTGAAGGATCATTTAATTCACCTGGCGGTGTGGGAACGCTCGGTGCTGGTGGTGCTGAAAGGACGACCGCGTTATGAAGGGCTGGGCGTGGACGAGGCGTTATACCGCAGCGGGGACGTGGACGCCGTCAATGCGGCGATTCAGCAAAACTGGGAGCTGGTTTCGTTGGAAGATGTGCTGACGCGCCTGCGGGAGATTCATGGGGAGTTGATGCTGGAGATTGAGAAGTTGAGTGACGCCGATTTGCTACGGCCGTTTACCGCTTATCTGCCCGGTGAACCTGAAATGGGCGACGGCCGTTTGCTGGAAGAGCTGATCATCGGCAACACGGTGGACCATTTCCCTGAACACATCGAATGGATGGAAACGCTGGTGGCCCAGGAATAGCGGCTAAAAGCCGCGGAAAACATGCCCCGTAGGGGGCTTGATGGAGGCTGGTAAGAAAACACGGTCCGGTTGGTTGTCCGGATGCACGCCGCGCGGGTCGTATCCTTCCCTCTCGGGGTGTCCCTTACCGGCAAATACCCCGTCAACACAGAGAGGGCCGATGAAGCCTACGGTCTATTTGAACGGCCAGTTTTGGGTTAGCGTGGCGGCGTGGACGACCGCCGCCGGCCGGCACGCGCTGCGCCCGGTGTTGGAGCCAGAACCCCACGATCAGGAACTATGAGACTTTGTGAACCGGCAGTTTGTGCCGCTGTACAGGCGCAGCCTGCCGGCGCAGCTGTGCCGGCCACCAGAGAGGAGCATCCAACCTACCGGAGGTTTTTAGGGCGGCGCAAAGTGGCGGCAACAACCTCTGGGAGGTTTGTTGACGAGGCAGTACAGAAGAACCCCCGCACGGCCGTTACGAGTCTGGTAAACTTAGGGAAACAAACTGGGCGATAGGTGAAGATGGCACAACAAACTCAAAACGACGTAAGTCCGGGATATGTTCAGGGATTTCTGGCATCCATGCCGATAGATAGTCTGGGTGTTTCGCGGCGTATCGTGTATTACTTAAAACGGGGCGGGTTGGCGACGACGCTGGACGTGCAAAGGGCGTGGGAAACAGGCTCGCTGATTATCATCAAAAGCGTGGGTAAGACGACGGTTGTTCGGGTGGAGCAGGCTATGAATGCGCTGCTGGCCGACAACGGCTTTAACCTGACCATCAATGAGCTTAAACTGTTTACCCAGAGTGAGCCAGACGCAGCTCCCGCTCCGCAGGCGCCAGCCGGCATTCTGATGATGCGGTATCGTGATTTGCCGGTTGATATATTGGCCGACGAAGTGGGGGCGGACAGCATGGCGCGCCTCCAGGCGGCGCAGCTTAAAACCGTGGGCGAAGCTGTCGATTTCTGCCCGGCGGCTGCCGACTTTATGCAGAATGTGCCGGCCGCGCTGGCTAAACTGGTGGCCTATCACCAGAAGGGGCTGCAAGAGAAACTGGCGGCTGGCAAACTGCATCCGCAGGCTTGTTACCAGGACAGGAGCCTGGGGGAATGGCAGTATCTGGCGCCGGAGCAGGAAAATGAGCAGTGGGCACTGCTGTTTGCGCTGGCGGGCGTCAACAAAGCGGCGTCCCTGAACCAGGAATTGTCTTTTTTGATTGCCGACTGTTCGGAAAGAGAGAAGCTGGTTTTCTTTAAGCAGCATCACGAAAGAGAGCGGTTAGATGACACGAAAGAGCGCGTGGGCGTGACCCGGGAACGTGTCAGACGCATCAGGCTGACGGCCGTGCAAAGAATATGGAAGCAAATCGATAGAAGGCCGGGCGTTTATTTTCAGACGGCTTTGCTTATCTGGGCGGACCAGGGCGAGGCGCTTTCTTTGGCGGCCTGGCGGCAGGAACTGCTGCGCCGGCAGGTGATGGACGCGGAGCCGGTCTGGCAAGATGTAGACGCCTTAGATACGCTGTGCGCGATTCTGCGCAGCAATCCGAAGCGGGCGCGCGCCCTGGACCTGGAAATGGATGCGGCGCTCTTGTCCTTGCTGACCAAGCGGCCGGGAGATTAGCGGACAGCGCTGCACCAACGGCAGATTTCTGGGCATCGCGCCGCCGTGTCAGCGGTCCCGCCGGGGCCGGAATTTAAGCTGTTGTTGAGCCGCGCGAAGTTCGAAAGATTGTAAAGGTTGCAGCGGATCGGGGTCCGGCGCCTGGTGAGTTGTGCCTGTTGTTTTGTTGAGCGGATGCAGTTTGTTTAGCGACCAACCGGAGAGATCAGGGTTATTAACGCAGTAACCCTGATCTCTCTTTAATTTGTCGGGACTTTTTTAGAAATTGTCTTGATGAATGTTGAAGTTGTTTAAACTTTTTGGGCAAGAGATGCGCATCTCTTGCCCAAAAAGTTTAAGCGAGTGGGGGGGATTGATGGGATGGGGGGAACGGCCGTTTGCTTTGTGGGAAATAAACTTGAGAGAAGCAAGCAGGAAGGGTGTTCGTTGGATAATGGCGTGCTGTTTTGCGAACGACAGAAGGTACGACAAATTTGCTTGACAGTGGAATATGGGCTGGTGTATTGTAGCCGGTGAAGAGTCCAGTGCTCAGTCGCACATGGTAACTATGCAAGTCTTTTACAGGACTAGAAGCCCTGGCAGCAGGGAAAAGAAAGAGAAAAATTAATGAAACGGCCGTCTAACAAACAATGAAACGCGCATGAATGGATTGGAAACGGCCGTGGTCGGTTATCGAGACGTTATACATTCAAAAGATTTATACGACTAGTCAATAATTAATGAAAAGATATGTTAACTGAACTCCACCTTCAAAACTTCCGTTGCTTTGAGGATCATTTAATAAAATTCGAACCGTTGACAATAATGGTGGGTGCAAATAATGCAGGAAAATCCACGGTGATCGAAGCCCTACGCCTCATATCTCTTGTTTGTTCACGTTATGGAACTGTTAGCTTTAAAAAGCCCCCTTCGTGGTTAGAGTTGCCAATGTCCTACAGGGGTATGTCTCCGTCACTTCAAAGGATTGACTTTAATGCTGATAGTGTTTTTTATAATCTAGGCGATCCTCCTGCAAAGATAACGGCCAAATTTGAAAATGGGGCAACCGTAGCAATTTACATCGGCTCTGATGGGAACATTTATGCAACAATTTTCGATCCAGCTGACCGACTGATCACAAATAAAGGGCAAGCATTAAAAATGCCATTACCTCGCATTAATGCCCTTCCACAAGTGGCTCCAATTGTAAAAGAAGAAGTAATTTTAGATCGGGATTATGCAAGGAGAGTAACATCCTCTGCATGGGCCTCACTTCATTTCCGCAATCAGTTATATCTTTACCCAGAATATTATGATGAATTTAAGAAACTGGCTGAAGAAACGTGGGCGGATCTAAGAGTAATTTCTCTCGACCGTGAAGGCAATTTTCCCGGGGACAGGCTAGGACTTTTTGTACAAGATCATGAATTCGTGGCTGAGGTTGCTTGGATGGGTCATGGTTTGCAGATGTGGCTTCAAACAATGTGGTTTCTGGCGAGATTTGAAGAAAGCCAAACGATAATACTTGATGAGCCCGATGTATACATGCACGCTGATTTGCAAAGAAAACTAATTAGGCTGCTACTTGGAAGACATCCTCAAATAATCGTAGCAACCCATTCAGTTGAAATCATGTCGGAAGTAGATTCGACCAACATATTAATAATTGATAGAGTATCTCGTCAATCGGTCTTTGCCACATCAATTCCGTCGGTACAAAACGTGATCGATAATATAGGTGGAGTCCATAATCTACAGTTAGCTCGCCTTTGGCATTCCAGACGATGTTTGTTAGTTGAAGGCAAGGACATGCAATTTTTAAAAGTGGTTCACGACAAGGTGTATCCGTCCAGCCCAAGTTCACTAGATGTTGTTCCAAATATGCAAATTGGGGGATGGTCAGGATGGAATTACGCTGTAGGTTCACGACTATTATTAAAAAACGCAGTGGATGAAGAAGTTATTACATACTGCATTTTCGATTCAGACTATCATACTGAAAAGCAGATAACAGATAGGTATCAAGACGCAGCTTCCAGAGGGGTTGACATTCACATTTGGACAAAAAAGGAAATCGAAAACTACTTCCTTGAACCTAAAGCCATTGCAAGATTAATTTCCCGAGAAAATCGTAAGACTGACTCTCCACCAACCGTTTTAGAAATCAAATCAATAATTGGCAAAATAATAGAGTCGATGAAAAATGATGTGTTTGATGCAATGTCTACTGAATACTCCTTAGAGGATAGAGGGGGTGGCGTTTCTAAAGCAAATAGTAAAGCTCGAAAGAGATTAGATAAGGCATGGGCAACCGAAGAAAGTCGTATGTCAGTTGTATCTGGTAAAAAACTGATAAGCAAGTTGTCAGAATGGGCACAGTTAAATTACGGGGTCTCACTTAATGCTGGAAGAATTCTGCGAGAAATGCGAAGGGAAGAATTAGACAGTGAAATTGTAAGGGTTATTAAAGCAATTCATGCTTCAAGACCATTTGTTGCTCTCGGTTTAGGTGAACGTTTGTACGTGTAAACGAAGTATGGGTGTTGATATGGCATAACAACGGTTGCAGATGACCAGGAGATCGGATCTCACTTGCCGTTCAAGGACGTGATTGGTTAATTAGTCCCGCCCGCCTATGTGTTGATTTTTTTCTCCCGACAACTGAACCAAACGCTAAACGGCCCGGCAGGAAAAGTAGTGGAGTTTCTATCCCGTATCACTGATACGGGACTTGCACGGGGGGGAACGGCCGTTTTCTCCACACACAACCCCCAACAAAAAGAGGGCTTTCACCCCTGGCGAAAGCCCTCTTTACGTCTCGTAAAACGTTTCCCGCGCTAAAAGCCTTCCAGATATGACAAATCGGCCAGGCCATCGGCCAGAGCGGCAATGTGCTGCAGCAGGGCCAGGCGGTTGTGGCGCACGGCCGTATCCTCATCCATTACCAACACGTTCTCAAAAAACAGGCTGATCACCGGCTGCAGAGCGCGTAAGGCGCTGACCAATGCCTCTACGGAGCCGTCCTGAGCGGCGCGGGCCGCGGCATAAGCGGCAGCCAACGCCTGCTCCTCCGGCAGCGTGAAGGCGTCCGGATGCAGGGTAAAGACGCCGTCTTGCGTGCGGGTGATGCGCACGCAGCGGGCATAAGCGTCTAGCAGCGTTTCCCAATCATCGGCGGCGATGGCCGACTGCAAGGCCACGGCCGTTTGCTGCGCTGCGTACGGATCGTGCGCCTGTTCCGCCAGAACCGCCTTCACCACGCTGGCCGGTACGTCCTGGTCGCGTAACAAGCCTTCCAGGCGGCCGGTAATAAAGGCCAATACCTCCGCCTGCACTTCGTCAGTAAACGACACAGGCTGCAAGGCGCCGGCGGCGTTAACGGCCGTGCGCAGGTCGAAAGGTATCTGGTTGGCCGTCAGGTTTTCGATCAATTGGATGGCCGCGCGGCGCAGGGCGAAGGGATCGTTGGAGCCTTTGGGCGCGAGGCCGGCGGCAAAGAGGCCGGTCAGGCTGTCCAGTCGGTCGGCCAGCGCCAGGGCCAGACCGGGCCGGGTGCGGCTGACGCCTTGATATTGTTCGCCAATGGCCGCGGCCACGGCTTCCGGTTCGCCGCTCAGGCGGGCGTAATGGGCGCCCATCGTGCCCTGCAAAGACGTCATCTCCACCACCAGTTCGGTTCCCAGGTCGGCTTTGGAGAGCGCCGCGGCGCGCCGGGCGATGCCCGTCTCGTCGGGCGTTAAGCCAACCATGGCGGCGATCTGCGGCGTCAGGCTTTGCAAACGCTGCACCTTATCCAGCATCGACCCCAGGTCGGCCTGGAAGGTCAGCGTGGACAGGTTGGGCAAAAAGTCGGCCAGGGAGCGCTTCACGTCGCTGTTGTAGAAGAATTCCGCGTCGGCAAAGCGGGCGCGGATGACATGTTCGTTGCCGTCGATGACCTGATCGAGGTGCTTTTCGTCGCCGTTGCGCACGGCGATAAAGTAGGGCAGCAAACGGCCGTCTTCGCCATAAACCGGGAAGTAGCGCTGATGTTTGCGCATGACGGCCACCAGCACGTCGTCGGGCAGGGCCAGGAAACGCTCCTCAAACTGCCCGCGCAGCGGCGTGGGCCGTTCCACCAGGTTGGCGATTTCGTCTAACAGGCCGGGATCATCGGGAATGACGCCTTTCTTTTCAGCGGCCAGCTTGTTGGCGACGGCCGTAATCAATTCCTTGCGCCGCTCTTTCTTCAGGATGATGCCGTTTTTACGCATCACCACAGCGTACTGGCCGGCTTCGCTGATTTCCAGGTCCGGCGAATCGTAAGGCCGCAGGCCGCGGCTGATGCGCCCGCTGAGCACGTCGGCATATTCAAAGGGCACCACGTCCGGCCCGTACAGAGCTACCAGCCAGCGCACCGGGCGGCTGAAGGCCACGTTGCTGTGATTCCAGCGCATGCTGCGCGGGAATTTCAGGGCCGCGATCAGGTTGGGCAGCTCCTGGGCTAAGATAACGGCCGTGGGCTGGCCTTCTTCTTTGACCACTGCGGCCGCGTACCGTTTATCGCCTTCTTCAATAATTTGCAGCGTTTCCACGCCTACGCCTTTGCCGCGCGCGAAGCCTTCGGCGGCTTTCGTCGGCTGACCATTGGCGTCAAAAGCGCGGTCGGCCGGCGGCCCTTTGACCACGGTTTCCAGGTCGCTTTGCCGTCCTTCCAGGCGGTTGATCTGCACGGCCAGGCGGCGCGGCGTGGCGCTGATGTCCAGGCTGTCATAGTGCAGGCGCAGCCTGTCGCAGGCGGCCGGGACCAGTTCGGCCAACTGGCGGACGGCGGCGTCTATGTCGTCTACCGGCATTTCTTCAACACCGATCTCTAACAGGAAGGTTTGCGGCTGTTCGATCTGGGTGAACTGCAGGAGATAACCGGGTTTAACGGCCGTGTCGTCGCGCCAGGCGCGGTTAAACGGAAAGTCTAGTTTTTCTCGCTGGGCCAGATACAGGGCGGTAATCTGCCGGGCGATGTGGCGCATGCGGTGGAAGTAGTTGGCCCGCTCGGTGACGCCAATGGCCCCGCGCGTATCGAGAATGTTGAACAGATGCGAGCACTTCAGGTTGAAATCGTGCGCCGGCACAACCAGCCCGGCTTCGATGCAGCGCTGCGCTTCGTGTTCGTACTGGTCGTACACCTGCCGGATGGCCTCCACGTCGGCCACATTGAAGTAATATTCACAGTGTTCGATTTCGCTTTGCAGCAGCAGATCGCCGTAGGGAATGCCTACGCCATAATCGATCTCCCACACGCTGTTCACGCCCTGCAAAGCCAGCGCAATGCGGTCCAGGCCATAGGTGATTTCCACGGCTACCGGTTCCAGGTTCAGCCCGCCGGCCTGCTGAAAGTAGGTAAACTGGGTGATCTCTTGCCCATCCAGCCACACTTCCCAGCCCAGACCCCACGCGCCGAGGGCCGGGCTTTCCCAGTTGTCTTCCACAAAACGTATATCGTGGCGCAGCGGATCGATGCCGATGGCTTCCAGGCTTTTGAGGAACAATTCTTGGGGATTGCCGGGATCCGGTTTGAGGATGACCTGCAGTTGGTGGTGCATTTGCATGCGGTTGGGGTTCTCCCCGAAACGGCCGTCGTCCGGCCGGATGCTGGGTTCTACATACACCACGTTCCACGATTCCGGGCCAAGCACCCGCAAAGAAGTGGCGGGATTCATGGTGCCGGCGCCCACCTGCACGTTATAAGGCTGCTGCACCAAACAGCCCTGATCCTTCCAATAGTCAAGAAGACGCAGGATAATGTCTTGAAAGCTGAGTTTGCTGCTCATCACAATCCTTTCTTAGCGACGGCGCAGGCCGCCGGAGGAGTTTTGTCGTCAAAGTGGAAAATTATAACATGGCGAATAGCTCTGAGCATGTTTTGGGGAGATAGAGGCTGGTAAATGGCCTGGTCCGAGCCTCTGGGAGTTCAGTGGATGTTGACTGACGCATGCTGCGTGCTGCGTGACAGAGATCATCACGCAGCACGTATCACGCAGCACGCCGCAAAAGCAGACTGTACAAAGTCCGACAGAATCCCTACTCTTTATCGGTGAAGAGGGCGGCTTCGCGGCGCAGGCGGTGCAAAAAGTCCACCGATTTGAGGTCGCGTTCCAGGATGTGGAGGATGTAGCCGTGCATGATCATTTCCAGTTCGTGGTGTAACGGCCGTTTCAACTGCAAGGACTGCACCGTCTCCCAGGGCCGGGTTTGCAAATAGCGCAAAACTTTCACGGCCACCGAGGAAATCGGCCGGGCATGGCGGTCGGCGGCGTGGCAGTTGGGGCACAGCAGGCCGCCCAACTCATTGCTAAAGAACTGGTCCTGTTCCTGAATGGGTTCGTCGCAGGAGAGGCAGGTAAACAACTGCGGCTGAAAGCCCGACTGCCCCAACAGGCGTAGTTCAAAGTAGCGGGTCACCAGGCGCAGATCGTCGGCGGAGGCCAGCCGTTCCAGCGTATCGGCCAGCAAATTGTACAGACTGATATGCTGGCCTTCCTCCACCGTCAAGCGGTCCAGCAGCTCCACCACATAGGCCGCATAGGTCGTGCGCACCAGGTCATCGCGCAGCGCAGCATACGATTCCACCATTTCCGCCTGGGTAATGATGTCCAGGTCATGGCCTTTGGCCAGCAGAAACTGGGTGCGCATGAACAATTCTACGTGGCCGGTCTTGCGGCTTTGCGGTTTGCGCGCCCCTTTGGCGATGGCTTTGAGCTTGCCATAGTCGCGCGTGTACAGGGTCAGCAGGCGGTCGGCTTCGCCAAAGTCTGTGCGTTTGAGGACAATCGCCTCGGTGCGGAAAGTACGTTCTCTTGCCATAAGGAAGATGGGAGAGTGGAGATTAGGGATTGGAGATGGGAGATGACTTGCCACTCTGTAGCCGCGATTTCTTATCGCGCCTGACGAAGCGGGGCAGGGATACCCCGGCTACGACTCTCCAGTCTCTACTCTCCGGTCTCTATCAAGTCAGGTGTTCCGGGCCGAAGTGGTCGGGGAGCAGGGTATAAAGGGTGGTTTCACGGCCGTTTCCTTTATCGTCCACCAGCCAGACAGGCACGTCGCCGGCAAACTCGGCCAGCACCTGGCGGCAGGCGCCGCAGGGCGAACCGGCGTTTTCGGTGCACACTGCCACGGCCGTGATGCGCCCGATCCCTTCGGATACCATTTTGTAGACGGCGTTCCGTTCTGCGCAAACGGTCAGCCCATAGGAGGCACTTTCTACGTTCACGCCGGTATAGAGACGGCCGTCTTCCGTCAAAACTGCCGCACCCACCCGGTAATGGGAGTAAGGCGCATAAGCATTCTGCCGCGCTTCACAGGCAGACTGGATCAATTTGTCGCGTAAATCAGAAGAAATCATGGGTGAATTGGGTTAATTTTTAATGGTCGATTGGCTGAATGTTACCATCTAACAGCTAACGGCTAACAGCCAACAGCTAACAACTAACAGCTTACCACTGTATTATCGGCGATCGTTTTGTTTTCCACAACTGCCTGTTCGATGCGGCAGCTGCGGCCGACGCGGGCATTGCGCAGGATGGCATTGGGGCCAATCACGCAGTCTTCGCCGATGGTGGTTGTGCCTTGCAGATACGTGTTGGGCCAGATAACGGTGTCCTGTCCAATCGTCACGTCCGGATCGATATAGGTGACGTCCGGATCGACCAGGGTGACGCCGTTGTCCAGCCAGCGGCGGTTGGCGCGGCGGCGAAAGGCTTTTTCCACCAGCACCATTTCGGCCCGCGTGCCTGCGCCCAGGCATTCGTCCGGATCGTCGGTGGTTACGGCTTCCACCAGCCGCCCCTGGTCAATCGCCAGGCCAATCATATCGGTGAGGTAATACTCGTGGCCGCTGCGCGCCTGCCGCAGCGGCAGCCTGGGAAGGTTGGCCCACAGCCAGTCGGCGGCAAAGCAGTAGACCCCGGCGTTCAGTTCGCGGATGGCCAGCAGAAAGGTGGTGTTGGAACGCTGCCGCGCTTCGGCCACCTCGACGATCTCCAGGACACGGCCGTGAGTATCGCGCACGACACGGCCGTAAGAAGACGTGGGATCGCCCATAATGGACAACATCACCACGGCCGCTCCGGTCTGGGCCTGCGTCTGGGCCAGATAAGAGAGCGTTTGCGCGCGCAGCAGGGGCATGTCGCCGTAGGCCACGGCCACCTGATCGGTTTGGCCTTTCAGGACAGACTCGGCCATCATGGTGGCATGGCCTGTGCCTAGCTGCTCCACCTGCGTCACATAATCTGCCCGCTCGCCTACCAGATCTTGCACCCCCGCCTTGCCCGGCCCCACTACCAGCACAGGCCGCCGATCGGAAACGGCTTCGGCGGCTTCAAAGACGTGCAGCACCATCGGCTTGCCGCCCACTTCGTGCAAAATCTTCTGCGTTTTAGAATTCATCCGGGTTCCCTGCCCGGCCGCTAACAATACAACAGCGAGTGTGCTCATGTTTCCTTCCTGGTTTCTTTTCCTGCCCGGCAAACTTCGCCCCATTGTAGGTTAAAAAAAATGAATCGCGTAATGCAGACGGCCGTCATGCGGAGAGCGGCGAATTGACGGCACTAATCCCACGAGGCCGGCGCCGGGTTTCTTTTTCAGCCGGCGAGCGTTTCTTTGGGTGCGGTTTGGTGGGTAAAGTGGGTCATCGCCGCGGCCATCACGCGGGCCAGGTCCAGGCGCTTGACCCATTCATGGGGATCAGCGTCGAGAGCGGCCAGCCACGCTTCTGGGCCGCCTGCCTCGGCGACTTCCGGCAGAACCTGAGCGATGGTTTCAAACTCCATGCCTTCCGTGGCGACGTAGCGCTGGGTCCAATCGGGGTGCTGCCGGGCCAGCAGCAAAGGCCAGGAGACATCTGTGCTGATTTCGTCGTCGCTGCTGTGGGCGACGATAAACTCGGCAGCACGGCGCGAAAGGCCGCGGGCGGCGGCCAGCATGTCCCAACTGCGGCCGCTGATACGGCCGTATAACTCACTGACGATGGCTTCTGTGTCTTGTTGGCTGCGCGGGTGGGTGGCAAAAGCCCGCGGCGTGCGGCCAAAGACGGTGAAGTCGGCGGCGAGAAGGTGGGCAGAAACGGCCGTGAGTTCCGCTTCATAATGCTCGGCCCAATGCAGCATGCGGTCGCCGTCGCAGTACATCACCGCCGGTTGGTGCAGCGATAGGGCCAGCTCCAACGCTTGGCGCCGCCCCCTGCCAATGTGCGGTCCGGCATTGGCGCTGCTGCCCGGTTCCTGGTAGATAAGCACCCCCTGCCCGGCTAAAAAGTCAAGCGTGGGGCGGTGGGCTGTGGAACTGCCGCGCACGGCAATACCGGCAAACAGGCCGGCCAGCTTGGGCAGCAGGCGCTGCCACTGCGGGAATAACCGGCCTTGTGGATCGTGGTAAATAAGAGCCAGGGCTGCTGGATTCATCGTTCACCTCGGTTTGATGCTTGGTTGTATGGTTCCGCAGAGATTGGACTGGCATGCGCGCTACGCCGGGGCCGCCAGCAGCTCTTCGATGTGCTGCAGGAGCGCGGGCACACTAAATGGTTTGACCAGATACTGCTGCGCGCCGGCGGCCAGTCCGGTGTATTCGGCCGTTACGTCGGCCCGCGAACTGAGAAAGATGACGGGCAGGTTGGCTAACCGCGGGGTCTCGCGGATGTGTTCCATGGTGGAAAAACCATCCATCTTGGGCATTAAGACGTCTAAAATCAAAAGATCGGTGGGAGTTGAAGCCAGTTTTTCCAGCGCATCCTGGCCGTCCTGGGCTTCAACTACCGTGTAACCGGCGTTCGAGAGAATAAATCGTAATAGCTGACGCGAATGGAAATCGTCATCCACTACCATAATGTTCCCTGGCATTTCCCTTATCCTTTCAATATGGCTCCGCTGCCTGGATGTGGTTTGGGAGTCGGTGTGAGGCAGGTTGCATACCGGAGCGAGCCGGACAATAAACCGTGGAATGGCAAAAACGGCCGTATCAATGGGCCGTGCAGCCTTCCAGATTTGTACAAAATGTATGGCACATATCCGTCGTCAGACCAGCATAGAGAATGTAGAAGTCATTGTCATCTTTGCTGAGGGTATAACTGGCTGCACAGGGCTGCAAAACCGGTTCGCCAGACTCCGTGCCGCTGGTCGCTCCCGGCACACAACGCAGGAAAGTGACCGGATTTTGCAGCGCCTTGCGGTCGCCAATGGCCACGATGCCGCTGTTGCGCGGGTCCGTCTGCTGGCTGTACACGCGGGCACTGACGGCCCCCGCTTCCTGGTAGCAGCCGACGATTTCGCTAATGGCGGCGATGGGCGCGCCAAACTCCGGCAGGCCCCCCAACGTGGCCATCACGCCTAAGGTTGTCAGGGCGTCGGTAAAGCTTTCGCCTTCGATGGTGTTGTAGCCGGACAGATTGGGCAGCAGGGCGGCGGCGTCTTCGGCGGGCGGGGGCTGCAACTGGCAGCCAATCAAACCGAACAGCAGTAAAAGCAAGGCAAGGAGCAGGGTAAGAACTGGTTTGGACATGGTCGTACACCTCCAGTGTAAGCAGTAACAGTTGGGGCCGATGGTGGGTAATGAGAGAGTGGTGCGGATGCCCAGAACATTATAAACAAAAACAGGGGGAAAGTGAAACGGCCGTATGCAACGTTTTCCTCACGTTTGGCAGACGCGACCGTGGGGCGCTTTCGGGCGTAAAGGGCAGGGAGAATGCAGGTTGGGGGGCGGCTTCAGCCGGATCCCTCCGGATCGGTCAATTCTTTCCAGGCCCGATAATACTTTTCCAGGCGTTCTAAATCTTTGGCAGTGATGCCGGACAGGCGGCGCAGATCCATGTTGTCGATCAGGTCGGCCAGCTTCACTTTGGTAGCCAGGGGATTGGGTTTCAGGCGCTGGATGAAGGCTTCGTAGCTTTCTTCGGGGCGATGGGTCAGGGCGTCGACGGCCGTTACCACCGCTTCGCTAAAACCGGCTACGCGCAAATCGTCCACTGTCCAGTCGGAGTCTTCGACGACATCGTGGAGAACGGCCGTTATCCGTTCTTCTTCTGTATCCATCTGCATCATCATGCGCAGCGGATGCAGAATGTATGGCTGGCCGGCTTTATCTTTCTGGTCGGTATGGGCCTGCACCGCAACGGAGAGAGCCTGATCAAGATTAGACATGTTTCACCTGTAGCTGATTAAGGATGGTGCGGAAGAGCGGCTGTCTCCCGCACCCATCCAAACAAATCGCAAGAAGCACAACAAACCGGGCCTAATCGCTGGAGGATACGGCCGTTGCCGGGCGCGCCTGCTTCTTTTCGGCCCGGGCAATTCGTTTGCTCACGTCAAAATAATCCTCTGCGGCGATGAGCAGACGGTTGAGGATAAAGGCCAGCAAGGCCACGGCCACGGAACCGGCCACAATCTTATCGTAGCGGTTCTGGGCGATGCCATCGAACAGCAGCGTGCCCAGTCCGCCGGCGCCAAATTTGGCGCCAATCGTGGCAATGGCCACGGCCACCACGGCCGCAATCCGCATCCCGGCCAGAATGACAGGCAGCGCCAGCGGCAGCTGCACCTTGATCCACCGCTGCCAGGCGTTCATGCCCACGCCTCTGGCTGCTTCCAGCGTTGGCTCGGGCACGCCTTTGAGGCCGGTAACCATATTGCGCACCAGAATGATCTGGGTGTAGATGATCAGCGCGACGATGACGGACGTCTGGTTCAGGCCAAACAGCGGCAGCAGCAAAATCAACAGGGCGATGCTGGGAATGGTGTAAAAGATGCCCAGGACCCCCAGCACTACCGAGGACAGGCGTTCACTGCGCACCAGGACCATGCTCAACGGCAGGGCAATCAGCGTGGCGATCAACAGGGAAACGGCCGTCATGTACAGGTGCTCACCGGCCAGCTTTAAGATCACCTGTGGATTGCTGAACAGATACCCCATCGCCTTACGTCTCCACGGCCGAGTTCTGAATGTCGGCCAGGGTCAGCAGTCCCACCGGTTCTTCCGCATCCAGCACAGTGAGCGCGGCGGCGGCCGTGCCCAAGAGCACGGACAGCGCCTGCCGCAAGTTATCGTCGCAGGCGATGGTGGGATATCCGTTACGGCCGTAATCGGCCGGCAGCGGCGCCATCGCCGTTTCCACGCGAATCAGACTCAGCTGGCGCACAATGTCATCTGCGCCGATGAGATCGCGTACAAACTGGTTGGCCGGGCGGCTGAGGATGGTAAAGGGCGAATCGTACTGCACGATACGGCCGTCACGCATGATCACAATTTTATCCGCCAACCGCAGCGCCTCCTCCACATCGTGGGTCACAAAAACAATCGTCTTGTGCAGCTTGCGCTGAAGACTCAGCAGTTCATCCTGCAAGCCTGTGCGGGTAATGGCGTCAATCGCCCCAAACGGCTCGTCCATCAAAATGACGCCCGGATCGCCGGCCAGAGCGCGGGCCACGCCTACGCGCTGCCGCTGCCCGCCGGACATCTGCGATGGGTAGCGGTCGCGGTACTCATCCGGCGGCAGGTCCACCAGAGTCATCAGTTCATCTATGCGGGCGGCTATCCGGCCGGCTTCCCAATGCAGCAGCTGCGGCACGATGGCAATGTTTTCGGCCACAGTCATGTGCGGAAACAGACCAATTTGCTGAATGACATAGCCAATCTGGCGGCGCAGTTGGGTGGCGTCCATTTGCCGGACGTCTTCATCGCCCAGATAAATGGTTCCGGCGGATGGTTCATAGAGCCGGTTGATCATTTTGAGCAGTGTCGTTTTGCCGCAGCCGGATGGCCCCAGCAAAACGACAAAGCTGCCTTCGTCCACCACAAAGCTCACGTCGTCAACGGCCGGCCGCGTGGCATTGGCGAACTGTTTGCTGACGTTTTCAAAGCGGATGGTACTCATAAGAAAAAAAGGTCCGTTTATCCCCGGCGGTTACTCGGAAACCAACCCCTGGGAAACCAGGAATTCTTTAGCGACGTCGGCGGGTTCACGGCCGTTGCCGCTCACTTCATAATTCAGGCGCTGCATGGTTTCGTTGGTCAGCAAGGGGGCCACTCCGTTCAATACGTTGGCGACGTCCGGGTTGGCATCCAGAACCGCCTGGCGAATGACGGGCGCTACCTGATAAGGTGGGTACAAGCCTTTGTCGTCAACAAGCGATACCAGATCATAGGCTGCCAGTTCGCCATCGGTGCCAAAAGCGACTACCACGTCAGCTTCCCCATTCAATAGAGCCTGATAGCGCAGACCGGGATCGACTGTCAGGAAATCCTTGAACTGGAAGTCGCCATACACCCGTTTCAGACCGGGGACGCCGTCTTCTCGCTCGGCAAATTCTGGCGGACCCACCAGCACCAGTTGATCGGCGTTGGCAACCATGTCGGAAAAGGTGGTGATGCCTAGTTCAGCAGCTCGCTGTTTTGTCATGGCCAGCGCCTGGGTATTGTTCATTGGCGCCGGCTGCAGCCAGACCAGAGAGAACTGATCGGCGTAAGCCTGCTTCACCGTGTCATACACAGCCTGCGGATCGCTCATCATGTCCATTTTGAGTACGGTCAGCAGCCCTGTACCGGTGTACTCCGGATAGACGTCGATCTCGCCGTCCAGCAGAGCTTGCTGGGCCACAGGCGTGCCGCCCAGATTCAGTTTGCGCTCCACAGTGTAGCCGGCGTTTTCCAGCAGTTGGGCATACATTTCGCCGAGGATGAACTGCTCGGTAAAATCTTTGGAAGCGACGGTGATTGTTTTGTCGTCCCCTCCGCCGCAAGCGGCCAGGCCCAGCATCAGGACAAGTACAGCTATTACAAATAATCCATATGTTTTCTTCACGTATTTCCTCCTAGAAATAGTTTGGTTGAATAAGATGCTCAGGTGCCCGGGAAGTTAAGTGTTCAGGTTGTCTGAAACGACCTGGTCACCTGGACAAAGGAACTGTATCAGGAAGGTGGTTGCAGGCGGTTTTGCAAGGCGCCCAGCAGCAAATCGGCCGTTAGCGCCAGCAAAGCCACGGGAACTGCTCCCACCAGTAAGATCGGAATATCATAGAGGGCAAAACCGCGTACGACAAACAGCCCCAGCCCCCCAATGCCAATAAAGGCGGCGAGTGTCGCGCTGGCGATTACTTCAACAGCGGCCGTGCGCACCCCGGCCACGATCACCGGCAGTGCCAGCGGCGTCTCGACGCGCCACAAGGATTGCTTGCTTGTCATTCCCATGCCAAAGGCCGATTCGCGGATAGCCGGTTCGATGGTGCGATAGGCTGCGTTGGTGTTGATGAGAATCGGGGGAAACGCCAGGATGGTGAGAGCAATGATAGCCGACACATTGGACAAACCAAAGACGGGAATAGCCAAAAACAAGATGGCAATACTGGGAATCACCCGCAGGGCGTTGAACGTATTGATCACCGTAAGCGAAGCAGTCCGCGAGCGGGATGTCCAGATTCCTAGTGGAATGCTCACTAGCATACTGATGCCCAGGGAAACTGCGACAAGCAGCAAGTGTTCGCCCAGCGCATTGAGCAGCTCGGCGACGTGGCTTTGGGCATATAAGAACGTTTCAGACAATAAGGCAGGCATAGCAAGTAGTCGTTAGATGACTTATTTGTGTCGTTTATTACTTTACTTTTTGAAAACAGATAAAAGGTGGGGTAGATAATAGTGGGTGGGAGAAGGGGCGTGGGAGAAAGAGAAGCAGGTAGCTATACCGCTGATCGCCAAGCGGGCGGTAAGTTTATTATTAGCAGCAGCAAGGCGTTTGTTATGAGTGCGAAAGCTTGAGCCAAGTTGGGTCACGAATCATCTCCAAGAAATAGGTGTAAACGGCCGTTTACAAAACCGCAAGTAGCACCGAAATAAACATCGCTTAACCTAGACAAGTTACATTATTATAAAGAAAAATCAGGCATTTGTCAGTTTGTGGGGCAAAAGATTATGTCTCCGCTCCGGAAATTTGTACCCTGGATACTGGCGATTCTGGTACATAAATTCTATTTCACCGCCGCAGGTTTTCTACTAAACTATTCATCTTAATGATAGAGGTAACACCAAAACCCCTGTGGCCGGCAGATCCGGCCCGTGAGTAGTATATGAATTTAGACTCGCTACTATCGCGCGACATTGGTCGAGTTAAGCAGCTCGTAATAGTGCTTGGTGTGCTCTCGCTGCTCTTGTTTGAGCTGGCCAAGTACTTCTTTTTCGATGCACCTGTGGCCACAATACTGCTGGATACGGCCGTTGGCCTCTTGCTCATTTTAATGCTGACCTTAGCCGTCGACCGTTTGGGGGAACGGTTACAGCGCCAACTGCTCCATGAAATTGAGCAGCGTAATCTCATAGAAAACCAGCTCCGGCTGCGCAGTTCAGCGTTGGAAGCAGCCGCCAACGGCATTGTGATTACCGACCGCCAGGGGAAAATTATCTGGGTAAATCCGGCCTTTGTTGCCCTGACAGGATATAAAGAGTCTGAGGTCGTGGGTAAAAATCCGTCAGTCCTTCGTTCGGGCAGGCATGAGGAAGCGTTTTACCACAATATGTGGCAGACCATACTCAGCGGGCAGGCCTGGCATGGCGAAGTCATTAATCGGCGCAAAGACGGCCGTCTGTACACCGAAGAACAAACCATCACTCCTGTGCTAGACGAAGAAGGCCGGGTCAGCCATTTCATCGCCATTAAACTGGACATCACCCCGCGCAAACAGGCCGAAGCCAGCTTACGGCAGTTCACCGAACGTTTGGAAGCCATGCATGCCATCGACCAGGCCATCCTCTCCCGGCGCGCCCTACAAGAAATGATCCCCAACGCCTTGCTGCGTCTGCAGCAAATCGTGCCGTGGACCCATGCCAGCGTCGTCCTGTTAGGCTTATCGCCATCGGAAACTCTCACCCTGACATTGGACGAGGAAGGCAGCGTGATGACCACCTCCGGCGCCGCCGGACGTTTTGATGATGAGCAGGCGCTGCATCACGCCCGGCAGAACCAGGTTCAGTATGTGCCGGATCTCCGCCAGACGGCCGTTCCTGTTTCGGAGACGCTGCAGGCTGCCAGCGTAGTGGCCTACCTCAACGTTCCCCTTATGATCCAGGCCGATGAGCTGCTGGGATTGCTGAATTTAGGGGCCGACGTGCCGGCCGCGTTCACCGAAGAGCATGTGGCTATAGCCCGAGAAATCGCCGACTCGCTGGCGATTGCCATTTTGCAAAATCGGCTGTACGAAGCGGAAAGGCGCCAGCGCGAGAAAGCCGAAGTGTTGCAGGAAACCGGCGCAGCGCTGAGTTCGACGCTTGATTTTGACCAGGTTCTACGGTTGATGGTAGACCAGATCGTGCGCGTGGTTCCCTGCGATGCAGCCAACCTGATCATGATTCATGGAAACTTTGCTCGTCTCGTTCATTCCACCGGCTACGATAAATACGGGGTAAAGGTGGCCACTAAGGTTGCCAATCTGGTGTTTGAAGTGGACAAAACTCCGAATTTGGTCCAGCTGTTGCAGACGAAACAGCCGCTTATCATCAACGATGTCTATCAATATCCCGGCTGGCTGCACGACAAAGGGGTTTCGCATACACGGGCCTGGGTGGGTGTGCCGGTCTTTTTGCAGGACGAGACAACGGCCGTTTTTGCCCTTTCCAAAAACCAGCCCGATTATTACCACGAAGGCCACGTAGAACTGCTGCAAGCCTTTGCCGCCCAGGCCGCGCTGGCCCTGGACAATGCCTACCTCTACGAACAACTCCGCGCCCACGCCACCCAGTTGGAAGATCGCGTCGCCGAACGCACGTACGAACTGGCCGAAGCCAACAAACGGCTTACCGAACTCGACCGCCTAAAGTCCAAATTTATCTCCGACGTTTCTCACGAACTCCGAACCCCCATCACCAATATGAACGTCTATCTCGATTTAATGGAAAAGGGGAAAGCGGAAAAAAGAGAGCGGTATCTCCAGATTCTCCGCCAGGAAACGGCGCGGCTGACCCAGCTGATTGAGAATATCTTCGATGAATCCCATCAAACCAGCCACCTGCACCAGACACAATACACGCTGGTCGATCTCAATCACATCGTCGGCGAGGTGAGTGCCAGCCACCACAGCCAGATAGAAGCCCGCAACCTGAAGTTGGTTTGCACGCTCGATCCGGAACTGCCAGCCGTGTTTGGCGAACCATCGCAGTTGGCCCGCGTACTGACAAACTTGCTGAACAACGCCATCAACTATACGCCCTCCGGTTCCATCCACATCAGAACCTTCCGCAGCGAGGATAGCATCCATTTACAGGTAGAAGATACCGGCGTCGGCATTGATCCGGAAGATTTACCACACTTATTCGACCGGTTTTATCGGGGACGCAACGCCAGCCAGTCGACTATTCCCGGCACGGGGTTGGGATTAGGCGTTGTGCAGGAAATTGTCGGTCTGCATCACGGAGAAATTAGCGCGCAAAGCGGTGCGGCCGGAGGTGCGCTGTTCGATGTGCGCCTGCCGGTGCGAATGCCGCTGGCTAACATTTGATTTTAGGTCAAGATGCCCTACAATGGGGGACGTCCTCTACCCCACTGAAAGAGGTGATCTTGTGGAAACACATGCAACCCGCGCATTTGACCTGACATTGTTAGACCCCATCCTGGCCCGGTATCACGGCCGTTCTCGCGAAGCCCTCCTCCCACTCCTTCATGAAGCCCAAAACGTATACGGCTGGCTGCCCCGCGAAGTGCAAGAGGCTGTCAGCCGCACCTTGCGGGTTCCCCTGGCCGACGTGCATGGTGTCATCGAGTTTTACACCATGTTCTACAATGAGCCGACAGCCCGGCGAGTGGTACGTCTGTGTGAAGACATTGCCTGCACCAGCTGCGGGGCAGATGAGGTGGCCACGGCCGTTTCCGCTCAATTAGGGCTCCGGCCGGGCGAAACCAGCGCAGACGGCCGTGTCACCTTTGAGCGCGTGCCCTGCCTGGGCATGTGCGAGCACGCGCCCAACGGGCTAAACGGCACACGGTTGGCTGGCAACCTCACCCCCGCCGCCGTGCCCGAGTTCCTGGCCGGAACCTACCCCGAACCCGAGCCGAAAATTTACGGCACGCCGCTCCTCAAACTTCATCGCATTGGCAAAGTAGACCCGCTTAGTCTCAAAGATTACCTGGCCCACGATGGGTACGTCGGGCTGCGGCGGGCCATGCAGTACACACCGCAGCAAATCATCGAAATCATGGAAAGCAGCGCCATCCTGGGGCGCGGCGGGGCTATGTTCCCGGTCGGCCTGAAGTGGAAATTCACGCGGGCCGCTCCCGGCGCGCCCAGCCAGAAGCACATCATCGCCAACGCCGACGAGAGCGAGCCGGGCACGTTCAAAGACCGGGCTATCCTGGAAGGCGACCCCTACAGCCTCATCGAAGCCATGAGCCTGGCCGCTTATGTGGTGGGCGCAGAAAACGGCTGGATTTTTGTGCGCGGCGAATATCCGCGTGCCTACGAACGCCTGTGCCATGCCGTGCAGCGCGCCCAGGAAGAAGGGTATCTGGGCCGGAACATTTTGGGCAGCCAGGGCTTTAACTTTGACATCCAGGTGCGCCTGGGAGCCGGAGCCTACATTTGCGGCGAGGAGACGGCGCTGTTCGAAGCCATCGAGGGCAAACGCGGTTTTCCGCGCATCAAGCCCCCGTTCCCCACCACCCATGGCCTGTTCAACCAGCCCACGGCTATCAACAACGTCGAAACGCTGGTCGCGGCCCTGTCTGTGGCCCGCATTGGGGTGGAGGAATGGCTGCGTTTTGGCACCGACGAATCGGCCGGGACGAAGTGGTTCTGTCTTAGCGGCCATGTGCGGCGCCCCGGCCTGTATGAGCTGCCGTTTGGTATCAGCATCCGGGAATTGATCCAGTTGGGCGGCGGCGTGCGGGAAGGGCACGACATCCAGGCCGTGCTGGTTGGCGGAGCGGCCGGCGCTTTTATCGGCCCAGATAAGCTGGATGCGCCGCTGACGTATGAAGGGGCGCGGCAGTTTGGCTTCCCCATCGGCTCTGGCGTGGTGATGGTGTTTGACGAAACGGCCGATATGCGCCGTATTCTGTATAAGCTGGGCCACTTTTTTGCCCACGAGAGTTGTGGCAAGTGTTTTCCCTGCCAGATTGGCACGCAGCGGCAGATGGAGATTCTGGAGCGCATAGCCCACGACGGCCGTGTCCTCCCCACCGATCAACAAACCCTGCTGGATATCGGCCTTACCATGACCCAGACGTCGCTGTGCGGGCTGGGGCAAACGGCCGCTTCCGCGGTGATGAGCGCTATTAAATTGTGGCCAGAACTGGTCACTGATGACAAGGAAGCAGCAGCATGAGTGAAACTGTCACTTTAACGATTAACGGCCGTTCCGTCACCGTCCCGGCCCACACGACCATCCTCGATGCGGCCAGACAGTTGGGCATCGACATCCCCGTCATCTGCTATCACCCCCACCTGACGGCCAATGGCCTGTGCCGCATTTGCTCCGTGGAATCCGGCGGCCGTACGCAGGCGGCCGCCTGTGTCACGGCCTGCGCCGAAGGCATGACCGTACAAACCGACACCGAAGCCGTGCGACACGGCCGTCGCACCATCCTGGAAATGCTGGCAGCCACGGTCAATCTGGCTGAAGCGCCGGGAATCCTGGCCCTCATGGCCGAATATGGCGCAGACACGGCCCGTTTCCCCGATGCCGTGAGCCGCGAATCACCTGTGCATGACGACAATCCTTTCTACCTGCGCGACTATAACCAGTGCATCAACTGCTGGCGCTGCGTGCAGGTGTGCGCCACCGACGCCCAGTATGCTTTTGCCCTTAACTTTGATAATCGAGGGTACTTCACCACCATCGGCACGTTTATGGGCGATGGCATGATGGATACCACCTGCGTTTTCTGCGGCCAGTGCGTGGGCGCCTGCCCCACCGGCGCGCTTAAACCCAAGCGGCAGGCGCTGCTGGAGCAGGGCGTCGATCCTGACGAGATTTTTTACCAGACGCGCGGCGGGCGCAAGAAACGTAGAAACGCCTGACGCTTCCCTCTGTAGTCGTAAAACAAACTTTTCTGTTTCCTGATGGCAGAAAACGGTCGGCGTCTTCCGCGGATGGCAGCCGGGAATTATGGCTTCTGGGGCCTGTTCTCCAGACCGTGTCCGCCTAAGATGTGAAGTTCCGCGCCGTCGGGCGGGCCGCCCAGCAACGGCCGTGCCGCGGCAATCAGTGTCCGCACGCCTTCTTCTTCCAGCGAGGCGTCGTGGGCGGCTTTGTCGTCCCAGACCTCCATCACCCAGATGGTCGTATCGTCGTCTAGCGCCGCGCTGACGGCGTACAGGCGGCAGCCCGGCAGTTGGCCCACCACCTCCGCGGCGCGCAGCAAAACAGCGGCCAGTTCATCCCGTTTGCCGCTGTGGGCGATCAGTTTTCCCGTCATTCCATACATAGGGTCTTCTCCCGAAAGTGGCAGCGAATTAACACCAAATCGTGTCCCTTCGCCATTATTTGCTGCTGGATTTTACAGCTTTGGTGCGCAATCGCTCCCGCACGGCCGCTTTGGAGGCTACGCTTCGGGCGCGAACAACAGCACTTCTGGTCCATCGTCCGAAAGGCGCACTGTCTTTTCAAAGCGCAGCCCCAGTTTTTGCAGCACGGCGATAGAACCGGCATTGTCGGCATTGACCACGCCCACGATGCGGGGAATGCCTAACGTCTCCCGGCCATAGGTGAAGACGGCCGTAGCCGCTTCCGTCGCCAATCCCTGGCCCCAAAACTGGGGTAAAAGCGCGTAACCCACGTCTACATCCGGCAGGGTTTCTCGTTTGATCAGTCCACATATGCCAATCGGTTCATAGCCATCCTTCAACAGGGCCAGGTACAGGCCAAAACCGTGGCGCTGGTAACTGGACATCGGCCCGTGGGTAATGTAATCGCGGGCATCGGCCAGCGTGCGCACACCCCGGTCGCCGATGAACTGGATGAAAGAGGGCTGGTTTAACAAGTCCAGGATGAAGGCGGCGTCTTCCGGCGTGAGGTGACGCAGGATCAGCCGTTTTGTTTTGAGGACAGGCGGGGTAATAGATGAGTTCATAGCGGGTTTTAAGGATTGCTCTCCGTGGCAAATTCGGCGCGGATGCTGGCAGCCCAGGCGCGTACGCGCCCGGCAGCGCCTTCCGGCTGGTCGGGCAGATAAACGTCGGCGATGGTTTGGGGCCACGGCCGTAAAACAAAGCGGCGTTCGGCTTCCGGCTGCAAGACACGCTGGCTGCCTTCGGCGACGTGGCTGATGCGGCGGCGGATTTCGGCCACGGGCAGGCCGTTGTCCAGGTGGTCGATGAAGGCGGCACGCAGCCCGGCGTACGCGGCGGCGGTGAACTGGGCCGGATGCTGCAGGTTGTAGGAAGCGACGGTCAGGAAGTGTTGGGCGCTCAGCTCTGGGTCTTGCCACTCCCAGGCGAGAACTGCTCCGAGCTGTTCCCCGCAGTTCAGGCCGGCTACCGGCGGCGCGCCGCATTCCGGGCAGGGCCGTGGGCTTGTGTCTGAGGATTGGGTCATGGGTTTTGCCTTTTTGTGAGCTGCGCCAGTGCGGCTTTGGCAAAAGCCTGGACCTGTTCTTGGAACCAGGGCACGGTGATGTCGGCACGGCCGTACGGCTTGAAGAAGTCCACCCAGGCTGCCAGGTCTGTGCCGGCCAGGCGCGCCAGCCGCAGGACGGCGCACAAATCCCAATAGGGGAGAGAAGTGGTATCGACAGCCGTGGCCGCCGCATAGGCCTGCGTAAAAATCGACAGCGCTGCCGGGCCGAATATCCAGGCCACGTCTAACCGGCTGATGCTCAGGTCAAAAAGCGGGTCGCCCAGCCTGGCGTCTTCCCAGTCGATTACGGCCGTTAATCGCCCTGCCTGCCATAAGACGTTGCCGGGCCAGTAATCGCCGTGGAGCAGCACGGCCGTGCGGGACGATGGCCGCACTGCGGCCGCCAAAGCGCGGCGCAGAGGAGCGGTTTCCAGGGCACTATCGCTTTGCGGGCGCGCCAGTTCCGGGCAGGCGACGCCAAGCCGCGGCAAAAGCGGCCAGCCCAGCTTCGCGTCTGTGAGGCTGTGTATTTGGGCCAGATGGTGGGCGAACTGGCGCATGGCCTGGGGCAAATCGGCCGGGGCAAAATCGAGCTGCCCCTCGATGTAGCCCATCACCAGACACGGTTTGCCGAGCAGCGCCCCGGCCGGATCGGCATAGTGGGGGGGCGGGGCGGCGATGCCGGCGTCTTGCAGCCGGCGCAAAAGCTGGAATTCATGGGCGGCAATGTGCGGATTTTGCTGCTGATGGGCCGGTCCGTATTGGCGCACGACGAATTTTTGCGCACGGCCGTTTCCATCTTCCATCTCAACGGCCGTCATGTCGGCCGAGATGCCGCCCGCCAGCGGCCACGTCCGCCGCAAACGGCCGTTGGGGCTGAGGTGCGTTGCCAGCGGCGCGAAGGTCTGATCGGCGTCTGGCGCTGTCTTGGAAAGTGAATCACGCCCATTCATAAGGCAACTTTAGCAAAAATTGGTGATTGGCGCTTGCCGTTTAAAATTTCCGCCTTGGAAAATAAAATTTCCACATTGGAAAAAAAATTCCCGCCTTGGAGTTTGATCGTTTCCGCCTTGGAAAAAATTCTTTACCCGGCGCGCCTGAAACGTCTGGCCGGTCTTTTCAATTTGCGGCCGGTCTCTGTATAATCAGCGGCGCGGCTTAGAGAAGTGCAACCACCCGCAGCCGCTGGAAAATCCCACCAACGATTGACCCACACCCACCGCCAAAGATTTCGTCTCACTGCGTGTGCGCCCCTGAATGGGGGTAATTTTGGATACAAGGAGTTGCTGATAAGCGTAAAACCGACTATTTATGAAAGCAAATGCGGAGCATGTTTGTCAACGTTGTGGCGCATGTTGTGCATATTATCGTGTTTCTTTTTATTGGGCCGAGACGGAACCGGCCTGGGACGGCACGGTTCCGGCGGCTCTCACCGTTAAGCTGGATGATTTTCGGGCGGCGATGCAGGGAACGCTGAGCCGGCCGGTGCGCTGCGTGGCTCTAGAGGGCAAAGTGGGCAGCTGCGTGCGCTGTACTATCTACGAGGAACGGCCGTCTCCCTGCCGCGAGCTTCAGATTTCCTGGCTGGATGGCGCGCCCAACGACCTGTGTGATCGTGCCCGCCTGGCCTGGGGACTGCCGCCGCTGCAGCCCGAAGATTTGCTCGCGCCCGACGACGCTTACGAACAGATGGCCAATCAGGCGGCGGCCACCGGTTTGCCGCCAGAAGCTATCCCGCTGGGCAGCCTGCCCGCACGCCGCGCGGCGCCCGACGATCCGGTGGTTCAGGCATAAACGGCCGTCATGTTATGCTATGATAGGCAGTCAGGAACTGGTAACGGCCGTTTAGACCCATAAATGAGGATGGTATGACCGAAAAATCCCCCGCCGTCGACGATTATTTGCAAAGCCTGCCGCCGGAGCGCCGCGCGGCTTTGGAAACGCTCCGAAGCTGGATCGCCGAAACGCTGCCCGACGCCCGCGAAGTGATCGCCTACAACATGCCCGGCGTGGCCCAGGATGATCTGATTTGCAGCTTTAAGTCGCAGAAGAACTACCTGAGCCTGTACATGGACGTGGAAGTTGTCGCCGCACACCAGGCGGAATTGGCGCATCTGAACTGCGGCAAAAGCTGCCTCCGCTTCCGGCGGATCGACCAACTGCCCGAGGGGACCATCAAACAAATGCTGGCAGAAACGGCCGTAAAACAGGCCAAAGAAGCTTCCGCCTAATCATCCGCAGCACGGCTCTACTTGCTTCCGCAATGAAAAGGATGCGTTCTGGCTGTCCCAAAAGTGATGGATGCATCATATCCAAGTTGGTGCAGGCCCGTGAACCTGTCTTTTCATCTGGTTGCCGCGTGGTGTATCACTGGCCGCCGAATAGAGAACGGCCGTCAGCACTTCGTCAGCAGTGGTTAGCGTTTTACGAATGGAGAAAAGGATGGGGGAGATTGGCTTTTCGGCCGACCTAATTTTGGCGTGGCCGCCGGTTGGTGGGCTGTTTGAGCCAGTAACGGATGCCTTTGCCGGCCAGCGGTTCGTCGGCATAGCGGGGAATGATGTGCAGGTGGGCGTGGAACACTTCTTGCCCGGCGACGCGGCCGCTGTTCCAGCCCAGATTGTAGCCTTGCGGCGCGTACTGGGCATCGAGCAGGGTCTTTACCTGGGCCAACAGCGCATGGGTTGCCGCCCACTCAACGGCCGTGAGGTCGAAAACTGTCTCGCGGTGCGCCCGGGGGATGATGATGCCGGAGCCGACTAAAATCTCGTGCGGCATTTGCAAAAAGAGGCAGTGGTCGTTTTGCAGCACGACTTTTTGTTGTTCGTTCAG
Source organism: Ardenticatenaceae bacterium (assembly GCA_020634395.1). Classification (GTDB taxonomy): domain Bacteria; phylum Chloroflexota; class Anaerolineae; order Promineifilales; family Promineifilaceae; genus Leptovillus. The sequence continues at coordinate 38,101 of JACKBU010000025.1, forward strand.
TTCTAACTGGCAGAAAGGACAGCTCATTGTAACTTTCTCCGGGCCGTAACGGCCGTGGCCGCGCTTACAATCGCAGCTCCATGAAAACCATGCCGGCCCGCATTTCTTCGGGCACGTCGTGATAGGGATCTATTTCCTCAAAGCCCAGGCTGCGATAAAGCCCGATAGCTGCGGTCTGGCGAAAACCTGTATCCAGCCGCATGCTGGCATAACCCAACTGGCGAGCCTGCGCAATGAGGGTAGAGGCCAGCGCACGTCCTATTCCACGGCCGTGAAACCGGGGATGAACGTACAGGCGTTTCATTTCACAGATAGAAGGGTCCAGCTGACGCAAGGCAACCATGCCGGCGGCTTCAGCTGCGGAATAAGCCAGCAGCAGCCGGCCTGTTGGTGGCCCGTATTCGCCCGGCAGCCCGGCGAGTTCGGCTTCAACGGCGGCATTGTACTGCACTACCAGATCAACTGCTTCTGGATAGAGTTGTTTCGACCATTCCATAAAAGCCAGAATGAGAACGCGGACCTCATCCAACTCTTTGGGCGATGTAGCTTCTAAGATTTCAATCACGAATACCCTCCTTTTTTATTCCCTACGAATGAATCCTCTTCGTTTTTCAAGGCAGTCAGCCGACGATCGGCCGTTTTTCTGCGGCCAATCGTTCCAGCAGCCGGACGGCATGATCGGGTCCTGGCAGCGCGGCAAACTCGTCGCGGAAGCGTAATGCGGCCTTGCGGTAGCCAGGAGCGGACAGGACGTCGGTAACGGCCGTGCGCACCGATTCCGGCGTGGCGGCGATGGGGTCCAGCACCTGCGCCAGACCCAACGCCTGACAGCGCGCCGCATTCAGCGGCTGGTCGGCGCCCATGGGGATGAGGACCGAAGGACGGCCGTATTGCAGCGCGCCGCCCACACTGCCCGAACCACCGTGGGAAACGATCACATCGCAGTGGGGCAGGATCAGGTCTTGCGGAATGTAACGCTCGACGTGGACGTTAGCCGGCTGCGGGCCGAGTTCGGCCGGGTCCAGTTCATTTCCGATGGTGACGATGACGTTAACGGGCAGCTCGCGCAGTCCGGCAAGCACCCGCGAGAACAGGTCGCCTGACTCCATGTTAAAGACGGTGCCCAGGGTAAAGTAAACCGTGGGCGCGGCCGGCAAACGCGAGAGCCAGGCCGGAGCTTCTCGCCTCGCCTGCCCGGCATCCGGCCGAAAGCTGTGGCCGGTTGGCGGCAACGGGCAGGCCGGATCACGAAAGGAGGGCGGGAAGGGTGACAGCGCCAGGTAACGGTGCAGCATCTCCAGCTGTGGGTCCGGCGGCAGCGCATAGCGGGCGCGCAGTTCGTTGAGCGCCTCCCCGACGGCGGCGGCGCGCACGAAGGAGCCGGCGGCCATCACCAGCACCACGGCGTAGGGCAGCCCCAGGCGCTCGGCGGCCACCATGCCGCCGAAGTTGGTCTCGTCGCATACCACGACGTCGGGCTTCCATTCCAGGCACAGGTCATAGGTAGGGGGCACGCGGCGCTGTGCGCCCTGGCGCGCGAAGTGATCGCGGAATTCTTGCGCTTCGCGGGCGACGTCTAACGGCCGTAACGGCCGTCGTTGTGGCGGGCTGCCTGTGCTCGCCCCCAGTTGAATGGCCTGAAACCCCGCGGCTTCCACTATGGCGACCATAAATGGTCCGCAGGCAAAAGCGACGGTGTGGCCCTGGGAAACGGCCGTGTGGGCAATCAGCGCCAGGGGCATAAAGTGGCCGTTGCCACCGATAAAGGTAAACAGGATGCGCGTCATTGTCCTAGCCCTTTACGTAAGAGAGCTTCTCGCTGATGAGACCGTTTTTAATCTGGTAGATGTCCACGCCGCGGACGTGGCCTTTTTCTCCGGCCAGATCGACCCAATCGTAGCGCCAGCGCATCACGCAGTGGTAGCCCAGGCCAAAAATGTCTTCGACCTCAATGTGGGCCTGTGGTGAGGCGCGGAAGAATTCCTGCCAGAACTGCGTCACCGCTTCTTTGCCGGCGTAAAGCGTGCCATCAGGGGCCGGAGCGCTGTTTTCGAAGGTGCAATCTTCGCTCATCAACTGCATCATCTGCGGCACGTCGTGGCGGTTAAAGGCTTCGTTGAAGGCCAGCACAACGCGCACGGCCGTTTCTATCCGTGATAATTTCATGGAGCAGCACACCTCCTTTTGTCTATCGGACGCCCTCAAATGTATCACAACTGGGCCAAGAACCCATGGACCCAAAACTGAGGGCTGGCGCAGTGGGAGGGAGAAACGGCCGTTAATATCAGGGTAGATTGCCTGCAAAAGTAGGGATTATCCCTATTCTGGCGGCCTAACCGTCATGTTACGCTGGGAGTGTGGTGAATCAGGCAGGCGCTGGACAAACGGCCGTCCTGCTCCGGTTTTGTAGGTAAGCAAACCTGCAAACCGGCGTCATTTACCCAGGCAGCATTGACCGGAGTGAAACCCTGTTTTCACCGTATTTCTGGTCAAAAGACTGCTCAAATACCCCAACTGCGCCTGTTTAAGCTTTATTTCTGAGGACCGCTACGAGCGGCGGCGCAGGCCAGGCAATCGCCTGGTTCTTACTGTAATGGGATTGAAAGACACCTTTTCTCCCAGTACGTGGAGGATACCCAGATGTACGATCCGAACGTGACCGATGATGATGTTGTCGTTGTTCGACACGCTCATGACGAAGATGTGGTGCACGAACCGGCACCCCTGGAACCGGGGATCGGAGCTACAACCGACGATGTGTACTATCGCCCGGCAGACAAAGGACGGGTGAATAACTATGCCCTGCGTAAGATCAATCAGATTATCTGGCTGGTGGCTGTGGTATTGGAACTGCTGATTTTGTTTCGTGTATTTCTGAAGTTGATTGCCGCCAATCCGCAAAGCGGCTTTGCCAACTTTGTTTATGCCGTTACTGCGCCCTTCCTGGCGCCTTTTGCCGGTCTGACTTCCACGCCTTCGGCCAGCGGGTCCGTGCTGGAAATTTCTTCCCTAATTGCCATGGTCGCTTATGCCCTGTTGTTCTGGCTGATTGCCTATGTCGTGCGCCTGATCTGGGGACGATAAGGGCCAACGGCCGTTCCTAAACACAACAGAAAAAGGAGAACACCATGTTTCGCAGATCCGGTAGAACAAGTTCAAGTGGTGGGGGCCGCTTTAGCTGGGGACGTATCTTAATCGCCCTGGTGATTGCCGGGATTTCATTGATTACCTACTTCGCTTCCAGCGAGTTTAACCCCATTACCGGCGAGACCCAGCAGGTAGCGCTGTCGCCTAACCAGGAAATTGCGATGGGCCTGCAGGCTGCGCCGGAGATGGCGCAGATGCACGGTGGGCTGCTCCAGAACCAGGATGCGCAAGACTATCTGGATGAGGTATGCGCCCGTATTCTAAACAACAGCGAAGCCGGCCAGACCGATTGGCCGTTTGAGTGCCATTTGCTGGCCGATCCGGAGACCATCAATGCTTTTGCGCTGCCTGGCGGGCAGGTGTTTATCACCGATGCCCTCTTCGAACGCCTGCAGACGGAAGGGCAGTTGGCGGGTGTGATGGCGCATGAAATTGGCCACGTGGTGGCCCGCCATGCGGCCGAGCAGTTGGCCGAACAACAGTTAGCGCAGGGTTTAAGTGGTGCGGCCGTCGTGGCAGCCTATGATCCGAACAACCCCAACAGCGGCCTGACGGCCGCGCAGCTTTCGGCGCTGGTGAGCGGGCTGGTGAACCTGAAATACGGCCGTGACGACGAGCTCCAGTCCGACCGGTTAGGGGTCCAGTTCATGTCGGAAGCCGGCTACGACCCGCGCTCCATGATCGACCTGATGAAAATTCTGGCCGAAGCCGGCGGGCCCAACCGCCAGCCAGAGTTTTTCAGCACCCATCCTAACCCCGAAAACCGCATCCAGAATATTCAGGAAGCCATCAACGCGGAGTACCCCAATGGTGTCCCGCAGGGCTTAGAACCATAGACTCCTGAGAAGAGGTCTATAACCGCTTCGTGAAGGCATGTTGGCGGCCAGATGGGTTATGGGCCATCTGGCCGCCAGTTTGAGCCAAAAACCTCGTGAGTTTTTTAAAAAAACACGTGAGCTTTTTTAAAAAACTCACGAGGTTTTGATCAAGATCTCACGAGGTTTTCTGAAAAACACGCTTGTTTTCTAGCGCAGCCTGCTGAGGTCCGGCCCGGAGAGCGGGCAGGCCGGGAATGTTTGTTGAACAGCGGCGTGTAACGTTGTACTCGCTTCTCCGATCAAAGGAACTTTATAATAACCACATGATACACCTGCACTCTAAATCCAACGCCTCCGCCAACGCTGCCGAATCCGGCACGACGGAAGAAAAGCTAGACCAGATCATCCAACAGTACCAGGAAATCGAAGAGACCGACACCGAGAAAGCCGGGCAGCAGCGGCTGGCTTTTCTGCACGCTCTGAGACAGGAACCTGAGCTGCTGCAGCAGGCGGACTATTCACACTTCCTGGCCAGCGAGGTGGATCCGGAGGATTTGGCCGAGCTGGAATGGGAATCGCCCTACCAGATGATGCTGTTCAGCGAGTCGCTCTACCAGTCCCGCTTTGACGATCAAGAGATAGCGGAGCGGATTGATCACCATGCCTGCCTGCTGCTGCGTTATGCGCTTTACCAGTATGAAAAAGAGGGGGAGTTAGAGAAGATGTTCAAACTTCTGCGCCTTGCTCCCTCTTCCTTGCTGCAGCAGGATAGAGAACTGAGCCGTATGCAGGCGCGGGCCAACGCTTATGAGATCCGGCGGGTGCGCCACAACCGCCGCTTTTTGTATGGCTACCTGATAGTGCAGGTGGTGCTGGTGCTGTTTGTGTTTCCTTATCTTTTTATTAATGCGGAAAACGGCCGTCTCCAAAATCAAGTCGAACAGTTGGCCGACGTAGAACTGGGCGACGAGGGCTACCAGCTCATCACCTTCTCCGAAGGCGTGTATTGGTCGATAATCACCGCCGGTTCCATCGGCTACGGCGACGTGACGCCGACGACCACCACAGGCCGGGTTATTGCCGGGACTCTGGGAATTATGGGCGTTATCACGGTGGGTATTCTGGCCGGTTTGGTGCTGGATTGGATTACCCCACGGCGCATTACATAGGGCGGACAGCGCGGCAAGTGCCGCCGTTACGATTTCTTTTCTCTTTCAGTCGATTGGAACTTTGAAGGCCGGAGATGGAGAGGCAGCGCCTCTCCGTCTCCGGTTTTTAAATCGCTTAGCGCAGGACAAACGGCAGATAAATCGTTTCTGGGCCGCGGCTGTGCCAGAAGCCGCCGTTGATCTGGAAGGTGCCGCCGCTGGCCGTGCCGGCATCGGCCTGCCCGGCCGTGCCGCGCACCACAAACGCGCTGCCGGCACTGGTCCCGCCGCCGCCGTCTATTGTGTACTGCCGCAGCGCAAATGATCCGCCGCTTTGCGCCAGGACCAAGCCGCCCATTACCAGGCAGACGAGGCACACGGCCGTCAAGACTATCATCCAGTTACGCCGGTTCATGATAGGCTGCCCCTTTGCTGCCGGTTCCAAAACAGCATGCCACCCAGCAAAACCAGACCCAGCAAAACCACTCCCGCCCAGGACGAGAAGAGACTACCTGCCAAACCGTCGGGCCGCAACGCGGAGGCCGATAACGGCGCCGCCGGCAGGCTGGCCGACGTCGTGCTGCTGATAGTGGTGTTTCCCTGGTTCAGCATCGACCTGATGTCATTTATTTCGGCGCGTAAAGCTTCGTTTTCTTTTTGCAAGGCGTCGATTTGCGCCTGCTGTTCCTGAATCGAGGCGATGGCCAACACCCCAAAGTCAGCGTAAGACAAACCCATCGTGCCATCCTCGGCGGTGCGGGCTAAATCGGGGAAAACGGTGGCCACGTCTTGGGCAATGAAGCCGTAATTACTGGGGGCACTGTTGTCTTGTGTCAGGTAATGGAACTGCACCGGCTGCAGCTGCATGACGTTGTCCAGCACCGTACCCAGCGGTTGTACGTCTTTCTTTTTCGTGGCATCAGACACAGTGACGTAGTTGCCGGTGCCTGTTTCTATGTAAGAACGCCGCACATTGTTCTCCACAAAACTGAGGTGCGACCCGGTGTGCATAATCTTCCAGTTGGTAGATCGGGAGAAAGTGAGGCCGCCCGTGCCGCCAATCAAACCGTCGCTTTGGGTAATTTGCACGTCGGTGATAGGCGACAGTTCACGCACCCCCAGACGGCCGTTTGCGGTGATCACCAAGTTGCCGTTAAAGGTGCCGAGATTTTGGGTCAGCGTGCCGCCGGCATCGGTGACTTGCAGCGTGGTGCCGATAAAGTTAATGCCGCTGTTAAGCTCGTTGGCCGGGTCGGCGTCGGCGTCTTCGCCGTAGAGGGCGTAGGGAACGGCCGTTAAAGGCTGTGTCGGCGATAACGTCGTCAGGCTCTCGCCATCGCGCCCAACCGAAATCTCCAGCCAGCGGGCGTCACCGGTAAACGGGCCAGCGCCAAAGTCCAGCTCCACTGTAAAGATGCCGTCGCTAACCGACACGCCATTGACTGCCACCGGCGAACCGACCTGGTTGTCGCTCATGGGGTCGGGTCCATCCAGCAGCCGGAAAGAAAAGTCGTAAATACCGCTGGCAGGCTGGCCCGCGTCTTGCAGCTCGCCCTGGTAAGTAAACGCGGCGCCCAGCGGCGCCGAGACCTGAGAAGAAGTGTTGCCTGGCGTGTCCGGGCTGGAAAGTGAGGAGTTTGCCGGACTGTCCTGGCTGTAAACCCAGGTAATCCCGAGCAGCGCGAACAACAAGGCCAACAAGGCCGGACCCAAAAGCCGAGGGGTGAACTTACGTTTCATTTGTTTCTCCTTAAATATGAACAGGATGGAACTCAGACTTGGCTTATACCCCCCGGGTACACAATGGTGCTGTTGAACTGCCAGCCGTGACTCGCGGCTTTGGAGTCTGCGAGAAGCAGGCTGCCCATCGTTTTGGGGTTTCGAGCAGCAGACTTACGGCCGTGTTCCTACACTGTAACACGAAACGCCAGCCGGCCACAAGCCCGATAATTCAGTTGAAGGGCAGTGGCATACTCGCGGCCCCTAAGCGTTTGGCTGGTCTCATCAAGGCGTAAACGCCCCGGCTGCCGACAACGCCGGTTGAAACCGGCTAAAAGAAGAAAAAAGCCCCGTTTACGGGGCGTTGTTGGGCAGCCCCGGCGACTTCAGCGCCGGGCGATACGGCCGTAGACCGAATAAGCGATAGCCCTCATTCAATTATGGTGATGTGCAGGAACAGCTGGAGGGTGGCGCATGGCAGGCGGCGTCAGGCGGCGCCGCAAATCTCGGCGCAGCGTTCTCTGGCATAAGCCCACGCCGAAAAGTGGGCGCCTTCTGGCGTGGGCGCCACGAAGGGATCTTCGCCGAAGGTGGTATAACGGGCGTACAACTCGGCGGCGCTCATCCCCGCCTGGTAGGTGTCTGCCAGGTAGCGGTCGATGATCATCTGGCAGGCGGCGACGGCCGTTGGCCAGGAATCATACTCGCCCAGTTCATACCGTGGCGCGGCGTCCTGATAGTGAAAGTTGTCGTCGACAAAAACTTTGAAGGCCATCTTTTTGTCGCTTTTGCGGCGCGGCAATCAGGGATGGAAACGGCCGTTACACAGGCGTTTGCTGGTGAAGTACCAGCTTCCACACGCCATCGTGCTGCACATAGGTGCTGCTGATAAGTGCCTCGTAGGGTGCACTACCTGCGCGCTGCGCTGTCACCTGATACACAACCACGCCGGCATTCTCCGTTAAATCCAGGGTCTGCGCTTCTTCCATTTGGAAGGATTGCCACGGCTGGGCGGCCAGCGAAGCCAGGATGGCTTCCTTGCCGCTGAGGCGCAGGCCGCCGGGAAAAACCATCACAGCGTCTTCTCGCAGGATAGCCTCATAGAACCGTTTGCCCGCGTCCCCCGCAGATGAGAGCGCCTGCCAGCCTTGTTTTTCCAGTTCAATTAGGGTGTGTTTACCCATTCCTTACTCCTTTACATTTTTCCCGAGGGCGAGCAGACCGGCCGGCTTCATTTTGCCCTGAGCCATTAACAGCTCCGCCCGGGCCAGGTTGCGGGGCGATTGGGTGCCCACGGACCGGCGGGGCGTGAACTTTTGCAGGTATGAAACCTCGTCATAGCGGCGTCTCGTGCTTTCGCTCCAGCCGAAACACAGCCCCTCGTCCAGCACCTCCTCGAAGGTCACCGAACGGCGGCCAGCGTTTTTCTTGTAGATGCGTAACCACATACCCGGCGAAGTGCGGTGATGTTCTTCCAGCCAGGCGCGCAGCGCGGCGCCGGTTTCAAACTCCAGGATAGTTAAGTCATCGCGTATGGACATAATCTCTGTTTTTACGCTCTGGCGCTGACAAAAGCCGGGGCCAGAAGTTATCATGGATCCCGGCCAGACTTGGCCAAATTCGCAAAGGTCTTCACTTTTCAAGTATACAGGTGATCGCGTAGCGTTCGTCCTGTACGTCTTTGCCCCAGTAGAGGGGTTGTTGGCTCAGGTTGTGAATGGCAATGGCGGTTAAGGTGGAAGGCAAAACGGCCGTTACCTCTTCCGCGTGCAGCCCGCCGCCTGTATGCCAGTAACCTTCAATCAACAACAACCGTCCTCCCGGTTCTAGCAGCGCGATCCAACGCCGCAGCGCCGCGGCAGGATCGGGCAGCGCCCAAAGCAGGTGGCGGCACACAATCGCCTCAAACCGCTGAGCGGCAAACTGCGGGCGGGCCGCATCCATCACCTGAAAGGTGATCTCCTGGCCGGCGCGGGCCGCTTTTCTGGTGGCCTGGGCAATCATGGCCGGCGACAAATCAATGCCGGTTACCCGGTGGCCCAATTCGGCCAGCACAAGGCTCAACGAGCCTGTGCCGCAGCCAATGTCTAGCACGCTGGCCTGCGCTTCGGGCAGCCAGGTGCGGAGCAGTTGGGTCCACGCTTCCCGCACTTCCGGATCGCGCAGGCCATGATCGGGCTCGTTATCAAACGTGGCGGCCTGGTTGTCCCAATAGGCGCGCACCGTGGACAACGGCCGTGGCTGGTCGTTATCAGGCATTATCCCGGAAGCCGCTCAGGCTTGCCCGGCAAAAGCATCCTTCAGAAAGGCCAAGGTGCGATCCCATGCCAGGTTTGCTGCCTCCTCGTTGTAGGCTTGCTGCCGATCGGGTTCAAAAAACCAGTGCCCCGTGCCCGGATAGTGGTAGAAAGTGACGGGGCGGCCGGCTGCTTTGAGGGCGTCTTCTACCCAGGCGACGTCAGACGTCGGTTCGTACTCGTCTTCATCAGCAAAGTGGCCCAGGTAAGCGGCCCGTGATTTGCTAAAATCGCCGCCCCCGGTTCCATAAAAAATGACGACGTGACGAATGTGCTCCGGGTCGGCGGCCGAGAGGCCCAGCGCATAGGAAGCGCCCAAAGAAAAGCCGATGACGGCCAGACCGTGGCCGGTTTGTTCCGCCCGTTCGCTAAGAAACTGAACTGCTTCTGCGACCTCGGCCTCGGCCTGGAGGTGATTTGCGCCCAGCGCACGGGCCAGCGCTTCGGCGCCGGGAATGGTGTCGGCAACCTCGCCGTGATAGAGGTCAGGGGCAAAGGCCAGGAAACCGGCTGCGGCCAGCCGCGTGCAGAAAGCCTTGACGGTATCGTTCAGCCCCCACCAGGCATGCAGGACCAGTATGCCTGGTCCGTTACCAGCCGATGGTTGGGCGAGAAAACCTTGAGGTTGAGAGTGGGTCATTTGAACTCCTTTTGCATCATATTGTGCTTGTGATTGCCATAAGATGTGGGGTGGAAGGTGGGAGACGGCCGTTGTTACGCGCGACCATCTTCACACTATACACGATGCACTTGACGTGCGTCTATTCACGGCTTGCCAGCCGCGATGCGCCAGGTCGCTTTCTACAAACAACTAGCGCGTTGGCGCAGCAGCGGTTCGCTAACTGCTGCCGCATCTAGCCTGCTCGCTCCGAGAAACCTGAGGAACCGCGCCCATCCCCGGGCCAACGCTTCGGCAAAGGCCTCATCGTGGCCCAGGGCTTCATCTTCCAGCCAGAACCCCAGGATGACAAACGTGTCTGTTGCCCGGTCCAGTTTGCTGTCGAAGCGGGCCACGAGCCGGTCACCCCACAAAACAGGCAGCGTGTAGTAGCCAAACCGACGTTTATGCTCGGGCTTATACACTTCCCACACGTAGTCGAAGCCAAATACAACTTTAGCCCGGCCGCGCGCGCTGACAGGATCGAGCGGCGCGAGGAAAACAGCCTCGTCGGTTGTGGTGGTTTCCTGGGGTGTCCAGGCGGGGGGCACGCGTCCGGCGCTCAGATCGCTCAGCAGCCCGGCATCGCCGGCGAGAGCATAATGCACAGCCCGCCAGCCTGCAACTTTCACTTCGATGATGGCTTCATCGGCCAACAATGCCTGGCATATCTGCTTTTTCCTGCTAAACGGCACCCCGCGGTGGAAGGCGTCCTGTGTGCGCTGCAGCCGGGACAGTCCGGCAAAGCCAATTTCCTTTAGAAACAAGAAGCGGTCAGCCGCGTCGTCGCTGCTTTCGTGAATGAGATGAGCCGGGGCGACGGTTTCTGTGAGGGCGTAGACGCGCTCGAAGTTTTCGCGGTGATGGGTCATTACTTCGCCGGTGCGCCACAGATAATACAAAGCCAGCGAACTGTCCTTGCGGCCGCGGTAGCTCTGTGTTCGTGTCCGCGCTGCCATCTCAAAATCGCGGTTGCTGATGACGCCGCGCTCACGGAGAATGGCACGCATTTCAGCGATGGCCGCGGCGTGCTCCTGGCCCATCCGGCGAATTCGCGGGTCACAATCGGGGTGGCCGTCGCGTTCGCGGTGCATGATCACGCGCCAGTGTGGCAGCTCATCCATCGGACGGGTGGCCAGCCAGCCGCCCCAGTCGAAGAATTGGCGCTGCCCGTAGGCTGTTTCTTCCCATGTGTCAGGGGTGTAGTCGAGGACACGGCCGTACAGCGAGATATCCTGGCTGCGAGCAATAATTTGCAGCGGGTCCAGCTGGAGATATTCCATTGCCCGCATGGCCTGCTGCGTGCCCTCGCTGCCGCGCCAACGTCGTCCCGGCCACAAACCCTGCTTGCCCAGGATGAAGCGGCGGGCGGTTTCGCTGTCGATGGTTACCATGCCAGCACCCGGCCTTCACTATCAAACGTAATCTCAAACATGAACAAGTTTTACTTCCTGTTGTCTACTCGTACAAGATGCCGCCCCAGGATGCCGGGTCAATGTCGGCAATGGTCTGCGAGAAGGTCCATCGGTGACCGCCCGGGTCTTCGGCCACGTACTGGCGCTCGCCGTAGGGAAAGTCGGCCGGACTTTGGAGGATCGTTGCGCCGTTCTGCTTCGCCTTTTTATAGTGCTGGTCGACGTCTGTGACCCGCACCATCACCGAGCAGCCAGAGACGCCGCTCTCTGCGGGGGCCTGGCGCTTTGTAACGACGATGGAGCCCGCGCCAAAGGATAGTTGGACGCGATGATTGCCAATGCGCAGTCGTTGGGCGAAACCAAATGCCTGGCAAAGCCATTGGGCAGCTTCGGCTACGTCGGAGTAAGGGAGTTCTGGGATTATTACGGCCGTGGGCATGGAGCGATTGTTGTTCATAGATGGTCAGAATTTCCTGGGGTGCAAGTGTTTTCCCGGGTCAAGATGGGGCAGGTGGGTTAAACGGCCGTGTCGCCCGCTCTGGCCACCCAATAATCCAGCGCGGAACCGGCCTCTTGCCCCAAGTGCAGGCTCAGTTGGGAGGCATGCTCCTGCACGTGGCGCATATTGTAGAGTTGTAACTCTGCGAAGCTAACCGTTTCACCCCAGGGGAATTTACAGAGTTGGTTTGCTTTTTCTTCGGTCAGTGCTTCAAATATCGTCTGGCACTTCCGGCGGCAGTAAAGACGATAACCTTGCAGCTCTTCTTTGCTGTAGGGTTGTTCGGGCAGCGAACCGGCCACAAACGGAGCGGGCGGCGCGAAATCTCCTCGCGAACTGCCGGACAGGTAAAGGTCCAGCCAGACAAGTGTTTTCCATTGTGTCATAAGAATACTTTACCGGGCGATCTCCCAGATGTGGCCGCCCGGATCAATAAAGCTGGCGGTGCGAATGCCCCACGGCCGTTCCATAGGACCATTCAGAAGCTCAACCCCTCGCTCAACCAACCGGGCGCATAGAGCATCCACATCATCAACCGTAATCGTGAATACCATGCGATGACCGGCTTCCTGGCTGGCAACAGCGGCCGGCCTGATAAGTTCCGGCGCCGCGGAGGTTTTCAGTAAATTTATCAGCGTATTCCCAAACTCGAATACAGTGGAAGCATCATCCTCAAACATCACAGGAAGCTCAAAAACCCTCTGATAAAACTCCCTGGCAGCTTCCATATCTTCAACAAACAATGTGATAGCGCTGATGCCTTGCGGCCATGCAGCAGTCTGGGCAGCTTGTTCTTTTTCGTCGTTCAAATTCGTCTCCTTTTTCGCCAATGAATAAAGGTGGGGATGGTGCGGTTCGTTGGGTGATAAAACAAAGAGTACGGGTGCGCTGGCTCTTAAAATATGCTCAGGTCGCCTGTAGCAGGAGTCGTGAGTGATGACCCTTGCCGCCACGCCAAGACTCGTCACATAGTCTCATAAACGTAGAAAATATAATCCTGGTAGGGCGTTTCGACGCCCAGGTCGTGGAGCAAAAGGAGGAGTTGGGCGCGATGATCGGTGCCATGGTTCACCACGTGGAGCAGCACCTGCCATACGAGGAGGCCCTGGTCTTCGTCTGGTTCTTTTATCGGCTCAGTGAACAATATGTCGTCTTGCAGTTCGGCCAGGTAATCGCGCATGTTTTGCTCGACGCAGTCCCAGTAGGCGCGAATGGTTTCCCGATCATCCACGCTACCGGGAGGCGGCGGCTCAGAAGGTTCAACACCTCGCAGTGCGCTGAACCAGACATCATCGGCGCCGATCAGGTGAATGATTTGCTCGCGGATGGAACCCTGCGAATAGTCTACCGGCTGGGTGAACTGTTCGTAGGAGAGGGGAGTAATACAGGTATCCCATATTTTGCGGTTTACAGCGAAGTGGTAGTTGTAGAAGTGACGAAAAGCATTGGCATTCATGGCCTGAATAACTCCTTTTATACGACCAGAACACTATAGCACAAGTGTTCTGGTCGTGTAAAGGGTCAATACGCTTCGTCTGCGGAATCGGCGTATGTTCCAGGGTGACAGCAAGTGCCCGGCCTGGACAGGTTGTATTCGGGAAGACGGCCGTTCCTCCCTCCCCGCTCATCCCGTCAACTAGCAGGATCTTGAAACCACAGCCGGTTGTCCTCGATCTTAACGGCCCGCTCCGCTTCCTGAATCAGCTTTCTGAGGCTGCGGCTGCAGCGCAGCCGGGCATTTGGCGGCCGATACCGGGAAGGCAGCGGCGTCGGCTGCCCGTTGTGCGACACGTTAAAGCAGGGCGCCCACCGCCGGATAAGCAGTTGTTCGGCGGCGTTTATCTCGTTGCCGACGTTGTCAAACTGCGCGGCCTGGGAACTGAGCAGGTCAATCGTGAAGTTCATGGATTTCGGCCAGTTGCTCCACACAAACCGCCCCGTGATCGAGTGGCCTTTGAAGCCGCCTGTAAGATGCTCCTAAACCCGGGCAAACGCGAGTTGCGATTGGCCCACGTAGAAGGTCACGGCTTCGTCCCGAAATACATACAAATCCAACTCTTGCCACGCTTCCGGGCACTGTGCAATAAGCAGAAACCGTTTAAGTGGAATCGTGACTTTTGGCTCGTTCATGAACTGGTTATATCCCCAGGTTTGGCTGCCTGACAAAGGACGAAGCTGGGCGCTAACGGCTGTTTCCCGCATCCCCCGCCCGCTTGCTGGGCGAGAAGGGATGTTCGCGCATCCAGTGCCGGGCAATCTCTTCCCGCCGGCAGATCCAGACCGCGTCATGCCCCTGCACATAATCGAGAAAACGGGCCAGGGCCATGGCCCTGGCGGGATGCCCGCTGATACGGCCGTGCAGCCCCACGCTCATCATCTTTGGCTGCTGTGCGCCTTCCAGCCACAGCAGGTCAAAAGCATCCCGCAGCAGTTGGAAAAAATCTGCGCCAGAAGAAAATCCGGTAGGCAGCAGGTAGCGGGCATCGTTGTTGACCAACGTGTACGGGATCACCAGGAGCGCGGACGGCTCGCCGGACCAGTAGGGCAGGTCGTCGTTGTAAGCGTCGGAGGTGTAGAGAAACCCGCCTTCCTCGCGCAGCAGGCGGCGCGTATTCTGGCTGACCCGCCCCGTGTACCAGCCGACGGGGCGTCGGCCGCAGATTCGCTCTACGGCCTCGATCGTGAGGCGGATATGGCGCCGTTCTTCATCTGCAGGAACGTAACGATAATCTATCCAGCGGTAGCCATGCCCGGCGACTTCATGCCCGGCGGCGCGCAGCGCCTGGCCAATGGCGGGGTTGAGTTCCAGTGCCTGGCCCACCGCGAAAGCAGTAAGCGGCAGGTTACGCGCGCGGAACAATTCCAGGATACGCCACACGCCGGCGCGCGAACCATACTCGTACATGCTTTCCACGCTGAAGTCTCGTTCTGCCACGCGAGACGGCCGTCCCGGCAGTTCGTGCAGATAGCTTTCCGACTGTTCATCGCCGTTCAGAGGGCCAAGCTCCGCGCCTTCCTCGATGTTGAGCACGAATTGAACTGCTACCCGTGCGCCACCCGGCCAGCGCGCCTGCGGCGGGCGGCCCCCATACCCGATCAGATCTCGTTCTGCCATCACCCTAACTCGAAGGTCGTCACGCCAAAGATCCGCTCGTGGGCGATAATGGGCGCCGGACCCAAATACATCCGCGCACAGCCAAAGACTTCGACCATCTGGTTCTGCGCCACCAGGGACATAGCCGCCGGATTGTTCTCTGGCGCATCCAGATACAGCGCACCGCCCGCCGCAAACCCGGCCAGATGCGTGTAAAGGGCTTTGGCCGCCTGCGCATCGTCGGCGAACAGCGGGCCGATTTTGCACCCTTCTCCGCAGCGCCGCACCACGCCGTATCCGCACAGCTTCTCGCGGCGTTGATAGCCAAGGGCCAGGGCGTTCGGTTGGGCGATCCATGCGCGCAGGAAGTTTGCACGTCCGGCGGGGAAGGAGGTCTGGTCATAAGCCAGGACTTGCTCAAATGGCACGGCCGTCAGCGGCACGATATGTTCGTTATCGTTCTGAGAAACAGCGGGTCGCTCGGAAATCTTGGCCTGAAAACGCATGTTGCGGTGCGAGAAGACGAAGCCGCCTTTGGCATAATAATCCTGCATGGTAAAAACGCCGTCCATACCGATGCTGGCCCCGGGCTGCAGCCGGTCCAGCAGGCGCTGGCGGCGCGCGTGCCACAGGGTATTGCCATACCCCTGCCCCCGGTATTCCGGCCGGACAATGAAGAACCCCATGAAGCCAAACTCGCTGCCGTAGGCCGTGATGGCGCCGCCGCCAATCAGCTCGCCGTCCAGGTCCGCAGCGATAAACGCTTCCGGGTCCGTTGCCCAAAACAAATCGGCGTCATGCAGGCCGGGGTTCCAGCCCTCGCGTGCTGCCCAGGCCACAAGCTCATCAACTTCTGAGCGTGACATATTTCGTATTTCCAGCTCTTTCGACATGGTTATCTTATCCTTACCCGCGTCTCGCTGGTTTATAGGCAGGCCGCTTACAAAAGATAGGAGATGGCAAAGCCAATCACAGTGCCCAGGCCAGCCCACTGGCCGCCCCGCTGAAAGGCAAACGGCATCAAAGAATCTGTCAGCATGGCTAAAAGTCCGCCGGCCGCCAACGCTGCCATGCGCGCACCGTTGAAGCCACCGATGTTATTGGCTGCGAAGTAGCCTACACCGGCAGCCAGGCCACAGGCGAGAACAACAACCCCCCACACGGCAGCCATCTTCTGTATATGCCAGCCGCCTTGCGCCAGGTCCGCCGAGGGGGCCAACGCCTGGGGAATGTTAGACATCCAGACGGCAAACAGAAAGGCCGCGCTAAGGGGCACGCCAGCGGCCAGTTGGATGCCGAAAATAAGAGATTCAGGAACTCCGTCTACCACAGCGCCCAGGACAATCCCCAGCGGGCCGCCGCTGCCATCGGCGCCAAACTGTTTATCAACCCACGTGTCGCCGCCAATGAAGATAAAGGTACCAATGAGCAGCCATACGGTTAGTTCCAGACTGCCCATGCCTGCTGCCTGCACCTGGGCGATAAGATCGAAAGCAATGGCGCTAATCAAAGCCCCTGCACCAAATCCAGCCAACCAGCCTATTACTTTCTGGGGTACTTTTATCCAGTAAACAGCTAGCCCGCTGATGAAAAGTGAAGACTGGCTCGCTGCTCCTAGAAGGAATGCCTGCCACATTGTATGCTTTCCTCCTTAAATTTTGCCGGGTTTCCGGTGCACGTCATGAGTGTCTTAGTGGCTCCTTGGACAGCGACTATTGTGTGCGCTTCGCCTGCGGATTGTCAATGGCCAAACGGCCGTTTCCCCTTTCATTCCGTCCGGCAACAGGCGTTAGAACAGGGAAGCTTGCCGTGGCTCATCCGCCGCACCCGGGCCGTGCCACTGGTACACTTTCAGGTTAACTTTGTCTTTAGCAAACAGAATGCCTTCTTCTTCCAGCAGTTGCCGCTGCTTCTGCGCGCCGGGCCGTTGGCTGATCTTGCCCTGCGAATTGATGATGCGCTGCCACGGCACGTCATCGGGGCAGGCGGCCATGGCGCTGCCCACCCATCGTGGACTGTAAGCTTTGTATGTTTGAAGTTCAACCCCTGGGGGTGGAGGGAGCATGTCGGCAATCTGTCCGTAGGTGGCCACTGTTCCCGGCGGAACCTGGCGAACCAGATGCCATACCTGTTCGTAATAGGCCTGCTGGTCTGGAGGGGAGATGTAGTTCATAGATCATCTTCTGTGACGGCCGTTGTGGGCCAGGTCTCGACAACGCCGCCGCCTACAGCCAGGACAAGGCCCACGACTTCCCAGAGCGAGAAGCCGCCTAACACGATCAACAGCAGGTCTATTAAGGCCATTAAAAGACCCACATCAGTCCATTTTGCAGAGAAATTACTTCGCTTTTCGTCCGGCGATCAGTCCATCGACAAACGTGCCCACACCGATGAAGATGCTGGTTACGAACCCTGCGTTTTGGCCGGCAAGAGTATAACCTATTTTCTCCCCTATCGACATCGAAAGATTGAACAGTAGAAGATAAGGCGAGCTGGCCGCACGGGATAAAACCAATCGCTCATTTACGGCCAAACCATCGATGAACAGCAGCCATATACTCTGCATATTCCGCGCCGAACCTGGCAGCCAGATAACGCTCCTCGGGGAGGATCAGGACATATAAACAAAGAACTATCGAAACCAGAAGCGTTACCAATGCCCAAAGCATATTCAGCGCCAGGGCAATGCCCAGGAAGACAAGCACACTTCCCAAGTAGAGCGGGTTTCTCGATCTGGCAAACACGCCCGTTTTAACGATTTTATCTGTAGGATGACCGGGGTCTGTGGGCTGAGCATAACGAGCCAGTTCACGACGCCCCTGGACGATAAAACCCAGGCCTACCAGAATGAGAATGATTCCGATGGGGATGAGGGCCAGCCTGAAGATGCCCGGAGGTAATGAAAGAGGGATTGCCCACTGCAAGCCGATGCTGATAAGAAAGGGAACACCAAAAACGACTTCTGCAATTTCCCAACCACGTTTGTGGGCAGAATCCCCGTTCATTTCATTTCCAGTCCGTATATCTTTAGCTGCTGCGTGTATGGGACACGGCCGTTTCCCATGCCATTCATGCATCGCCTCCCGCGGCATCAGCCGTATCTAGCAGCGAGCGGCCAACCGACTACAACTGCCAGAGACCGTGATCATTGCCGCCCTGGAGATAGATGGCGATTGTGCCATGCCCGGGGAGCTCCATCGACGACAGGGCGATCTCGCCGCCTGCTTCAACTACGGAGGCCAAAGCCGCTTCGATGTCGGCTACAAGCCAGTAGGGTCGCACCACTGGATCTTCATCTTCACGCAGAGGTGCACGCACGCCGACCAGCCCCCCGCCGGCTAGCGGCGCGGTGCGTGCGCCACCGAGTCCCGCATCGGGTTCGCTAAACTGCACGTTGTTCGTCGAGGCATAAGCGGCACATACCGCGTCTACTTCCCTGGTTACGATTTCGAGATACTGAATTTTCATAGTTTTACCTCAGATATAGAATAAGAAAGGCCAATCTCCCCATGCTGCCGGCGTTAGTCTGTGGCTTTCTTTGCCCTGGTTACCCACCCAGGCGACCAATCCGCCTTTTGCCCAAGAATCATATTCAACTGTGCCACATGCTCTTGAACGTGGCGCATGTTATCCAGGAGCAGTGCGGCGAAAGTGACTTCTCCCCAAGGGAAGCGGCATTGGAGTCTGGCCTTCTCCTCGGTTAACCCTTGAATGGTGGACTGACATTTCTGACGGCCGTGTTCGAGATAAGTGAGTAGCGTCTCTTTGCTGAAGGGTTCCTCCGGGATAATTCCTGCCGGGTCCAACTCGTCGAGTGTGAATGGCGGAGGTGGTCTGAAACCTTCTACCGAGCCGGACAGGTACAGATCAAGCCAGAAAAGCGTATGGTAGACAATATACCAAAACTCAGCTGCTCGGGGCAGCTGCTTATCCTCCCACAGGCGAACTGTCCATAACTGGTCCGGGCAGGCCATGGTTACTTTTTCCAGCATATCGATTGTAGCACCGAACTGTTGGGCCATCGCCGTTTTTAGCGTGTTCTCCAATCTTCACCTCCTCAACGTCTCTGCTGCCTCCAGAACTCAAAGCCACAAAACCACTCCGCCTAATGAAATCTTGTTTTCGCTATCGACGGAGATAAGTTTTGCTTTTGCAGGTGAGCGTGGGCGTTTACGGCCTCGGGCAAGTGAAGGCATTGGATGCAGCATATTGTCAGTCGGCTGCCCATACTGCCAGCAGGTAATGATCGGCATCCTGGAGGGTGCCGCCGCGGCGCACAGTAATGAACCTGGGATCGCGCTTCTTTGGTAATATCATTCGTATGGGTCGTTTCGTCTCCGTGCCCGCTGCGTCAGTTTCGGCCAAGACCACAATGACGGGGAGTTTTTAGTATAATCCTATAAATGCTCGCGCTTCGCGGAGTTCGTGGATATGAGCGCAAAAATCAAGAATGATCAACTACTTGCTTATCTATTTGACGGCAAACCCCACACATTGTCCGGGCCAATGAGCCGCTGGATTGAGGCTTCGCGCGGCTTCAAAGAGTTCGCCAGCGAATACCGCGATAAGATTCGCAAAAAAATCAGGATAACACAAAGTGATTCGGCCGTTCAAGACTTAATGGCGGAACTAGATGTTGCTTATCAACTGGTGCAGCAAAAACGGTTTACGGTTATCTATGAGCCGTATGGCAGCGAAAAGGGCCGCGGCCCGGACTTTGCCGTGGCCTTCAAGTCCTTTACTTTTAATGTCGAGGTAACCCGCATCCACAGCGGCAGCCTGGAAAGAAATGAAAAATCACCGGGGTTTGAGCGGCAGCAGGTAAACGGCCGTCTCGTCGACACGGTCTGCGAAAAGCTGGGCCAGATGCGGCCCGGCATGAGCAACGTCCTCATCATTGTTTCGGACAGCGACTTTTTCGCCGCCCTGGATCTGGATCAGGCGATGACGCAAATGAAAGATCGTGTTGAACAGAAAGAGGAAGGTTTATACGGCCGTTACGGCTTCGTTAAACCGGCCGATTTTTTCAAATACTATCTGCGCTTGAGCGCCATCCTTATCCGCCCACTCGGCAGCGAGGAAACAAAAGTCTCTCCAAATCTGTGGCTCAACAACCAGGCCAAACACCCACTAACGAGTCCCCTGAAAAACGCGCTTCAAAAACTGCAGCAGCCTTGAGTTCCCTTTTCCCCTGCTGATTATTGCGCAGTGAATTAGCTCGTTTTTAAATCTTCTCCCAGTTTATCCATCGCCCGGGCGGACAAAGCCATGGCCGTCAATGTGGGATTTTTTTCAGCTCCTGTTGTAAAGGAACTGGCATCACAAACAACCACATTTGGCACATCGTGCAAACGATTCCAGGCATCCAAAACACCATACTTAGGATTTTTATGCATTCGCACTGTCCCACCATAATGAACTGAATGGCCTGGGAATAACTGCGGAGCAACATCCTGAATTGTTCCTTTATAACCTGCCTCATCTAACAAGGACTGCCAATGTCCACGAGCCGATTCCATATTTTTTATTACCTCGTCGTCAAATCGGATCTTTAGTTCAAGAAGTGGCAACCCAAATTCATCCTTTTTATTCGCTTCAGGTTTTGCATAATACTTTTCAACTGGAATCATTGTCCCAAAAACCTGAACGCCTAAAACTTTTGCTTTCCCTCCGACAAATGTTAATAACTTATCTTTGAGAAAAACCGAACCGATGGTCCAAGAAGAAGCTAATAGTGGGGTTGACTCGTCATAGGGCTTCCGCGTTAAATATCCACTTGGAACAAGGGGAGAAATAGGCTTCTCTAGATCCATCGCCCACCATTCTTTGGGATGATCATGTAAGTATCGGCCCAGTATTCCCGCACTATTCCCAAGGCCTTGGGGAAAATCTGTACAAAATGAGTCAAAAAGCAGTTTCGTGGAGCCCAATGTACCACAGGCGATCACAAAAGCAGCGCCTTCTAAACGATTCCTGCTGCCCGTGTTACGGTCATGATAAATAACTGCGTCGACTTTTTTCTTCTGGCCTGACCATTCCAGCTGAAGCGCATGTGCATTTGTAATAAACTGAAAATTTGAATTTTTTAGCAACGGCCGGATGATATTTGTGTAGCTGTTAAATGCGGTGCCTCGTTTTGCCACCATCCATGGAGGCCCGTCTGCAAGCGGAATAATCGTTAATCCCTGACCCCGTTTTTCTGCACATCTGGCCACCCCTTCCCAATCTTTTGGTAAAAAATGATTGTACTTATGCTTCCCTACTGGCAAATTGGGAACATCTTGAGGGGTGGCCGTAATATCAAGTAGTTGCTCAGCTTTTACATAATAAGGAATAAGATCTGTATAGTCTAAAGGCCATCGGTAGCGTTCATGTAGCCGTTCTCCTTCATAAAAATCTTCAGGGGAAAACCGCGGAACTGCTCCTGTCCAATCATTAGAGAGGCCGCCAGCAGATAAATTGTAATACCATTTTGTTTGAGCAGCTCCGGTAGCAACATGACGATCGCCTTCTTTAATTCTAGAGGGTTTCCAACGAAGTATGTTACGCCCCTGGATACGGACTAAAAACCCTTGAGGGTCCGCTTGCCCCGATTCCAACATCGTAACAGCGATTCCCTTCCGCAACAGTTCATGCGCGGCCATTGCTCCAGATGGGCCGCTGCCAATGACAATTACTCTTTGGGCATTTGAAGGATTATCTCTATTCACCATTAAGTTCTTCATAGATTTAGCATTTTGACTCTTTTCTTAGCATACCGTCATGAGAAGGCACTTGTTTATCTTCTGGTCACGCTAAGAAATAAGCCTTAGGCTGCCACATTTGTGAAATCTAACTATTCTACTTTGTCGCAACCGTGATTGGATGTCAGCTTTTTTCAGTAACAGGCTTGTTTGTGTACCTTCCGGTAGACAGCCCGCAAGTTATCATTAAAGGCACTTTGCTGAGAGCAAGCATGCTGCTATTCAACAGCCTGGGTCTGGCTTATGCGTGCCCTCGTACTTGAGGCTGGAGGAACCGTCGCGGTAGCGATTCCCATTCCCTGACCGAGCACGCGCCGCATTAGAAACCGATACGGCAGGCTCGGCAGTTCCGGCAGCATTGCGATGCTGCACGTACGCTTGAGAATAGCCAGCGTTTGCGGGCACGTACGTTCGGTGAGCTTCTCTTCGTTGGGACGATCGCGATAGGGGTTGCTCTTGGGGTGAGCAGTACGTCTTTCCAGAATGGGCAACCAGTTTGTATAAACGTGCCTGCCGGTGTCAAACAGGCGATTCACGCCCTGAACTGAGGCAGCCGCGCGCGCCTTGTCGGGATCATCAAACTTGAGCGTGAGGTTAGCTGCCGCGTCCTCGTCGTTGTGAGGACTTACGCGCCAACCTGCTGGAGGGAGCTTTGCGAGCTCTTGTAAAACGACTTGCCGGTGTTTGCGGCGTTTGTCCAGCAACCTGTCGAGCGACCTCAATTGAGGGCGTAAAATGGCGGCCGCAATTTCTGGCATGCGAAAGTTAACCCCGACAAAGAGCGGCTCGTCGGCGCCGGGACTGTGGGGGCGGATGTAGCTGCCAACGTCATGGTACATCAATGCGCGGACGTGGACGCGGTCGTCATTGGTTAATAGCGCGCCGCCTTCACCAGATTTGATGTTTTTGTGTTGGTTGAAGCTGAACGCCGCGGCATGGCCGATGGAGCCAATGCGCCGCCCCTGGTAGGTCAGGCCTATGGCCTGACAGGCGTCTTCAATGACGAAGAGATCGTGTGCCGCTGCGATTTTCATG
Organism: Ardenticatenaceae bacterium; assembly: GCA_020634395.1. Taxonomy (GTDB): domain Bacteria; phylum Chloroflexota; class Anaerolineae; order Promineifilales; family Promineifilaceae; genus Leptovillus. The sequence goes on from JACKBU010000025.1 coordinate 60,674, forward strand.
ATGGCGTCCATATCGGCTACAACGTTGATCATATGGACCGGTATGATGGCCCGGGTGCGCTCGGTGATTTTATTCTCGATATCCGTGGGATCCATTGTCAGGCTGTCGTCCACCTCGACGAGTACGGGTATGGCTCCGACAGCCAGCGGGGCCGCAGCGGTTGCGACCCAGGTATAGGCGGGCACCAAAACTTCGTCACCGGGGCCAACGCCGGCTCCAACCAAAGCGCAAATCAAGGCGCTGGTGCCACTGTTTACGGCTAGCGCATGGCGGACGCCGAAGAATTCTTGTAACTCCCCTTCAAACTTGCCGACTTCTGAGACACCGCTCGTGTGGTATCGGGAGAGCCCTCCTCTTCCAAGTACTCGAACGGCAGCGAAAATTTCCGAAGCTACTGTCAGTGGTTTCATTGTGTTTTCCCCTAAGAGACAGACGATGTAAGTTTTTGTAAAACCTTGCAGTCAAAAGCTTGCATTTAAACTTAAGGGTGTGTCAATAACTGGCCTTTCTTAAGTGTCTGAAGTCTTGGATGGCTTTGCCGCTCTCAATCTTGATTTCTTGAATGCAAGAGTAGGGTTTCAGAAACTTGCAGCACATCTGGCCTTTGCCATGACAGGCGTCAGCAAGTGTACTACGAGCGTTACTGCCATTGGCTTAATGGAATTTCGATCCATGTGGCCTGTGCCTGTGCTACCAGCGCGCTGTCAGCCGTGTAAATTGCTGAGCCGGCGAATCGCTTCCTCCCATTTGTACCGATGGGCCAGGCGGCAACCACCAGGGCATCACCGGGTGAAACATCCCGAACCACTGATACGCACAGTTCTCCAAGGACGATTCCCAGACCATCCGGCAGCGGCACGAGGGCAAAGCCGCTTGGGCAATCCAGGGCGGACCACAGGTACACGTGTTCCACATGGCCCGAGGAATCCGCCAGCGATTGGTCGGGGACCCAGGGGGCGGCGATCACACCGACGTCGGGAAGGGGACCGGGGAAGATCCGTAGTCCGTCGAAGTCCGACCGTTGGGGACCGCATACGAAACACTCTGGAAACTGGTGCTGCGTGAAGCCAATGAACGATTCTGCGGCCTGGCTGGCCTGTTCATAAGAAGGCGCAGTCGGTACCGACAAGTCAAGGTTTGCCCTCTGTGCTTCTGCGATGAGCGAGGTACCATTGAAGAGCCGGGCTTTATCAGCATCGCTTTCAAGCCGAAGATCAGTCTCAAGCGGCGGCGGCGCTTTCAGTCGCACAGTGATGGTGCCCTTGAGCCTGCGGGCAGTTAACCCGCATGCATATCCACCATTGCTGGATCGCGGCGGTCCCTGGAAACGACGACTGATTCGGACGGTTTCAACGTGCATGCAAAGCCTCCCAACGAGTGACGGTGATGCCTGACCCAATTCGGGTAGGGCAAGAAGGCGGCCTTATTCCTGCTTTCTATGTAGTTGCGGAGACAGTATCAGGGCGATAAAGCCTCTGCATTTAGGGTTCCAGCGGCCTAACGTCGCGAGCAGCTGGGCCGCCGGGATACGGCCGTTTCCCTTCCCAGATAAATCAGACAAAACAAAACCACGAATAGTACAATTTTGGCGTTGAGAATCCAGCTGGCTGACATACTCCGCTCATCTGGCGGGTCATTCAAGTATTTTCCAGAAAGAATCTTTGCGGACGATCTTTCCTGCGACGAACTCAAGCAGGTCAACGCCTCGCACCTCTATCTTTTGCCCGGAAACAGATGTGCCAGTCAGGGTCCATTCGGAAACTCCGAAATCACCGCAAAGCCAGTGTTGGTCTTCGCCATAATGAACATCCGGAATGCCCTCAAATCGTTTTGCCAGGCCGGCTCGCACCTCGGTTTTCCCAACATACTGATCACCGCGGGGTGCCGAGCCGCGCGGCATGTAAAAGATGCAATCCTCTGCGAAATAGTCCATTATGGAATCCAGATCATGGCGATTGAACGCTTCTAGAAAACCCTTCAACAGTTCATAGCCCACACGCTCAGACATTCAAGACCTCCATATGCGATACCAGAGTGATAAAGAGCCAACTAACACCCCAGGCCACGCTACCACGCCACGGCCGTTTCCCCCAGCGTAAATCCCGTAACAATAATACAGCACACAAACTCGACTACTTCTCCTGCCGGGCCGTCTACGCCAGCTTCAGAGGGCGGCGAGCCGGTCGGTCTGGTTAATCGAGCGGAATGAAGTGAATGAGCCGGAACCTCGCCGCTGCGCTGCAAGCATTGTTAAGCAGCGCCCAAGTCAGGCTAACGCCCTCCCCTGGATGTGATCCAGTCCAGCAGAATTTCTAGATACTGCGCGGACAATTGATCCTTTTTACGGCCGTCTGCATAGTGCATAAGATGGTCAACACCAGCCAGGGTCACGAACTTAACATCGTCCATGTGGGCCGTCACATCTTGGTAATTGGACCGGCTTTTTGAAATCGGCACCCATCGATCGTGATCCCCAAAGAAAAAGAGGGTTGGCTGCTTCAGATTTTGCCAGATGGGAAGGGGATCATAATCCATTTCGTAATACCATTTGGACAGAGTGACCTCTTCGGGCAGCCTGTCATCCCTGGGGATATAGGCGTGTTTAAACCAAGGCTCTTTCTCTGCTTCCTTGAGTTGCTCCAGTAACTTATTACGTTCCAGTTTTCCACGATAATACTCGTTGACCTGATGACGGAGAGCAAGTGCCCGCTGCTGAGCCTCCTCAGAGAAACCCGCTTCGGTCAAGGTGTACCTGGCACCAAAATCCATCTGGGCAGCAGGGGACACGGCGCAACCAGAGACGATGACCAAGAAGGCAGCGGCTGGTTCCATTGTCGCCACGATCGGCGCAATCCAACCGCCCTGGCTGATGCCGTACAGGCCAATCCGAGCCGCATCTATATCTGGGCATTGGCGCAAGTAGGTGAAGGCAGCCGCTCCATCTGTAGCCAGGTCTTCGAAATCCGCTGTGGAAAAGTCACCGGCTGATTCACCGGAGCCGCGCCGATCGTAGACAAGAACCGAAACACCGCGAGCTGGAAGGGCGGTTTTGAGATGATCGTAGAAGGGATCAAGGCGCGAACCGCCGCTGGCCGAGTGAAGGACAATCACGGCCGGAAACGGACCGGGACCGTTTGGTTTGTGCAGTGTTCCTTGTAACTGGATTCTGCCGCTAGAGAATTTTATTTCTTCAATCACCGCACTACCTTATTCATGGGAAACAAATGCTTTGTACCACCTTAACCCTCGATAAGCCGCGCCAACCGGCCACGGCCGTTTCCTTTCCCATTCCTGCGCGTTTCATTGGTGGGTAGACGGCCGTTTGCCCCAGCGCAAATCCCGCAACAGTACCTGACATACCAGCCGGCCCAATTGGCCACGGCCGTTTCCAACCCATTTGTGCGCGTTTCATTTGTGGGTAGACGGCCGTTTCCTCCTGCGCAAGACCCGTAACAGTAATACGGGGTAATACGGGGTGCAAACTCGACTACTTTTCCTGCCGGGCCGTCTAACACCGCCTCCGCCAGTAGGCCGCGAAGCGGCGTCGGGTGGAAGCAAGGTTGGGTGGTTCTTAAAAACCATAGATTGATATATGCGCTTTGCTATGTATATCGAATGGAGATCGCTGCCAATTAGCAAATCTTTGAACGAGCCGCATTCCTGCAATGCGCGCCATTAAATCCATTTCGCCTGGAGTAATTAGGCGGCAAACAATGGGCGACATCATGATGCCCTGTGTAGTAAATCGAATATGATTTTCTTCGAGTAATTGTGTGACGGGATCATAACGGGCGACATCAAGTCCGACTGTGGCTTGGCCGACGTATTCAGTGTGAACATAATCGGATTTATCTGGGGAAATCCAGGCATGTGGCAAGGCGGTTTCAACGATGAAATATCCATTGAGGGTAAGGTGGCGCGCCGCGTTTTCAAAACAACGAATCTGGTCATCCGCGGTGAGAAGATTAAAGATGGTGTTAAAGACCAAATATACGAGAGGGTATTGATGGTTGGTAGTTGCCCTACTCATATCTCCAATAATTACGTTGATATTTTGCCCTTCTGGTTTGGCGCGGAGTTGTTCTACCATATGGGGTGATAATTCAATGCCATCTACTTGGACACCCTTTTTTGCTAGTGGAAGTGCGATACGCCCTGTACCAATGGCAAATTCAAGTGCGGAGCCTTCTTTTGCAAATTCTGCAAGAAACGCAGCTGCATCTTCTTCGTCACCACGCTTGTAATCAGCGTAATCTGCCGCTACATCTACACCGAAACTTGTTGCCGGGTCAAAATCTTTCATACTTATTTCACACTCTTTTTCTGAGCCGGAATGAACATATCATTGTAGACTTTACCGCCTAACGGTTTGCGTTACTTGCGGGTGTGGTTTTGTCAATCAAAAAGTGATCCATTTGATCCTGAAAAAATGAGCCACCTGATAAGTAAACACCAATAAAACGATCCTCAAAAAGTGATCCAGGTGATCGTGAAAAAGTGATCCATCCTCCTCTTTTTAAGGAACATTCGAAACACTCCTGGTCAAAGCTTCCCGGCCTACTTCGGCCAGCTGCTGCTGCCGTTCGAGACTTTGCCGAAATCGATAGCTCTCGCCCTTAAATTCAACGATGTGGCAGCGGTGGGTGAGCCGGTCCAGCAACGGGCCAACACTCAGGGCATTGCCAAAGACCTCGCTCCAGTCGGCAAAGGCCAGGTTCGTGGTGACCAGCAGCGAGCCCTGCAGATAGCGCTGGCTGACGAAGGTGAAAAGCATATTGGCGCCTTGTTGGGAAAAGGGCACAAAGCCGACCTCGTCGATGATAATGAGGTCCTGCGTCATGAGCAGCCTTTCCACCCGGCTGAGGCGGTGCTGCTCAGCTGCTTCCAACAGAGCGTTGACCAGCCCGGCAGCAGTGAAGAAACGAACCCGCTTGCCCGCCTGGCAGGCCGCCAGGCCGATACTGATGGCCAGATGGGTCTTGCCGGTGCCAATGGCGCCGACAAAGAGGACATTCTCCGCCTGGTTAATAAAATCACAGCGGGCCAACTGCAGGATTTTGGCTTGGGGGAGGTTGGGCATGAGGGTGAAGTCATACTCATCCAGGGTGTGCAGCCGGGGGAAGCGAGCATCTTGAATGCGCCGTTTGCGCCGGTTGACATCGCGCTGGGACGTCTCCTGCTCCAGCAGTGTCAGGAGATATTCGTCGTAGGGTTGACCGCTGCTGGCTGCTTCTTGCGCCAGGCGATGGTAATTGGCGGCCACCGTCGGCAGCTTGAGTTGGCGCAGCAGCACGGGCAGACGGGCTTCACAGTGAGCGGATGTGACTTTCATGACACACCTCCTGTCGGCAAGAGCCGGTTGAATTGGGCCAGGTCTGGCAGGTCCACGTGCACTTGCCTCAGGTCGGGACGGTCGGCCAGGTTGACCGGCGCCGGCGGAGCTGGCTCTGTTTGCCGGCGCAGCAATTCCCGCACGCCATCGTAGCTGTAGCAATGATGGCTAAGCGCCACTTCCAGAACTCGGGCCAGCGTTTCCTCCGGATAGGTGGCGCACAGTTGGAGGATGCGGATGAACGTGGTGCTCCACTCGGCTTCCGGCAGCCGGTCTTGCAGCACCGTCCAATACCGGTCAAAGACCGGCGGCCATGTCTCCCGCCACTGGCGAATGGCTTTGGCCTGGGTGAACGCCCGCGGCCGCCGAGCCAGAAGGCCCAGGAAATGCAGCGGGTCGAGGATGTCGCGCTCTCTGTCCCAACAGCGCGGGTGGGTAGCTACAATCTGGCGACCATTGGTGACTTCAATCCGGTCGACGAAGGCTCGCAACAGCAGCGACTCGTGAGCGTGTTCCACCGGAATGGAGTAGCGGTTGGTGGCGTAGGTCACCAGGGACAGATGATTGGCTTTCACCGGTTCGGTTTTGCAGCAGGGGAATGGCTGTTCCGGCAGCGGTAAGAACTGCGCCCTTTCAGCGGCCAACAGCTCGCCAATAGTTTGGCCGCGGCCCTTCAAACGCCGCGACCACTCCAGGCGGCATTGTTCCGCCAGATAGTCGTTGAGCGCGGTCCAGGAGGGGAATTCCTGGACTGGAACGAGCCAGTTACGCCGACCGTAGCCGACCCGACCTTCCACGCCACCTTTTTCCCAGCCCGCTGCCGTGTTGCAGAAGTGGGCTTCGAAGAGGTAGTGGCTGCGTAGGCTGATGAACGCTTCTTGTTCCTGTCGGTTACGACCGCGCAGCACCTTGGCCACCGCCACCTTGAGGTTGTCGTACCAGACCTGTCGTGGCACGCCGCCGAAGAAGGCAAAGGCTGCGGCGTGGCCGTCAAAGAAGATTTCTTGTGTCTGGGCCGGGTAGGCCTTCATGAATGTGGCGCTGGAGTGACCCAGCCACATCAGGAACAATTGGGCCACCACCCGCTGGTCGGCAACGATGACGTCTGTTTCGCCGAAATCCAGTTGGGCCGCTTCCCCCGCTTGATAGTCCAGCAGCACAAACACCTTGTGCCGTGTCTGGCGTCGGGCCAGGCCAACGTATCGCCGCAGCGTTGATTCCGCTCCTTGATAGCCGTACGGTTCAGCTCGCAGAATGTCGTACATTCGCCTGGCTGTGCGCCGTTTCTTTTTCGGCTTCTTCTCGTCTTCAGCAATCCAGCGGTCGATGAGCGCCGTAAACGGTCCTAAAACCGGCGTCGGTTTCTCAACGGCACGTTGGTAGCGCGGCGGTTCACTGTCGGCCAGCATCTTGGTAATGGTATTGCGCGAGCGTCCGGTCTCTTTGGCTACCTGACGGATGCTCTTGCCCTCCACCAAAACTAGCCGGCGGATCCTGTCTTTTTCAGTCATATTTAGCATCTCCTCACCTCCACTTTCGTCATCATCTAAACGATAGCAGAGGTGCTGAGGTGGCTCAATTTTTCAGGATCACTTTTCGCCCTAAGTGGCTCACTTTTAGATTATCATTACCACGGGTGGGCGGGCGTGGACAAAACTCCAAGAGCAGGATTCTGTTCGGGTGTAGAAAAATGCCCGAAAATGGCGCAGAATCCCACCCGTCAAGTGCACGCTTTGTTGGGCAGTTTTTATTGCAAGACTCTAATTCTCTGATGCAAATAGCCCTAAAACTTCTTCAGTTGGTCTCACGTCACCAAACGAACGATAAATTGTATGTAAAGTGGCGTTATGGCTTTGGTCAGAGACGGCTGCATTGGCGTCGGCAACCATGATGACTCGATAGCCTAACTCTCTGGCGTCACGCGCGGATGACTCGCAACAAACATTGGTCACTGTTCCTGTGATTAGCACTGTATCAATGTTGTTTTTCTGTAAAATTGAGTGCAATGGTGAGTACCCAGGGAAAAATGCACTTGATGACGATTTCTCGATAATAATATCACCAGGCATAACATCAAATTCGTGCCATATGCGGTCACTGAGCGAGCCACTCCCAGCCGATTGGTTGTACATATCGGCTACCTTATCGCCGAAGAACTCTCGCTTTACATCTGAAACTCTATTTTCTACGGCGGGAAGTGCCCATACAATAGAGCCACCAGCCGCACGCAACGTTGATGCTAATCGGGCAATATTAGGGATGATACCCCGACAATACGGATTTTCGTTCACAAAGAATGGAATCATGTCGACTACAACGAGAGCCGTGGAAGAGGCTTTTATAGTTTGATAAGCATGACGTTTCCCGCGGCGATTCTCATGGCGAGCATACTCTTTAGGGTCAATATACCAAGAATGTATTTTCACTTCATGAATAGGTTTGGTTGTCATACTCTCTCGCACAATTGGATAACTTGATAACCGAACTGCCCAACGCCCCGATAAGCCGCGCCAACTGGCCACGGCCGTTTCCCTTCCCATTCATGCGTCAGCTTCATTGTTTGTTAGACGGCCGTTTCCTCTAGCGCAAATCCCGTAACAGTACCTGACATACCAGCCGGATCAACCGGCCACGGCCGTTTCCCCTCCAGCGCAAGACACGTAGTGTACGGGTCAAAAAACTCGACTACTCTTCCTGTAGGGCAGTCTAACGCCGGGTTCAGGTGCGCCGGCGCGGTTCACCAAAACGCAAGCCTTCCGAGGATGTGCGCCAGCATCGCCTGGAACAAATGTTAGGCGGGATGCCTGACTGACTTTTCTTGCAGAGTGAAATTTGCCGAAACGAATATTCTTTTCTTTATGGTGTAACATTTGTTGGTAAGGCAAAAACAGGGCAAAAAGAATCAGGTGTTGTATAAGAAGCAATGTTTGCACCCCAATAGAAATGGCTGGTCAACGGTGGCTCGGTCTGATTATGATCATAATAATGATCAGAAACATATTCTGTGACTAGTTCACATGATTCCTTCAAACTCCTGTTCTCCCTAAAAGCCTCATAGAACGTCTGGGCAAGAATCACAAATTCGTGGCCTGGCATGTTTTCCAGATACGCGGTGTTTAGCACTGTCAAGATGGAGCGGGCATCTTCTTCATTCCCTGTTGCCAATTCGATAACAAATAAGCGGAAAAGGGCTAATCCTTTTTGATACATATCTCCATTAGGAAGATAGCCACTCATATATGGATAAGAGAGATAATATGACTCTGTCGTCATCATCTCTTCATAGGCGGCTTGAGTATAAAATTGTACAGCCAGAGGCAAATCTCCAGCATCTAGTGCTCTTTGGGCATCATCAAGAACATGGATTCGCAGGTCTGCGGGAGCAAAAACTGTGCTTTCCAGCCTGTACCCGGTATCTTGAAGCGTGAAGGTTTGCGTAATACCTCGTATAGGAGCATAGTCTAGATGCCCTACTGTTTCTCCAGTTAAAATCATCTCTTTGACACCATCGCCATTTATGTCTTGCAGAGTGATATGCTCGTTAATGGCACAACCGAGTTCGAGCTCAAGTTGATCGGGAGATAGGTCTACTATGCCATCAGCTCGCCATGACCATACATTAGGCTCAAGATCGCAGGCTGAACCAGCAAATCCACCCACATTTATGATTTCTGAACGATTATCACTATTCAAGTCATCGGCAATAAAGTATTTGTGAAAAGCCCAGGTTCCTCTAGCATCATATACAAGTTCGTATTGATTGGTAGTACATTTAAAAATCCACCAGGCATGATCGGGTGTGTAGTCTTCCTCATACAGTAGAGCATAAACGGCTGTTTCCATTAATCCGTCTCCAGTCATATCGGCCTGAATTGCATCATGCTCAATTCCCATCTCATCTAGCAACGCCCACAGATCCTCCCACTGACCACCCTGATTGATGAAGGCCAAAATGAATACCTGTAGTTCCGTTGTAGTAGAAGGAAGATCAAACGGAGCAGCCTTGCGGGGCCCGGGGCAAGAAGGCGAAGGTGTAGGGGTAGAAGACGGAGTCTCTGTTGGAATAGACGTAGATGTGGATGAAGGAAGCGGAGTAATGGTTGGTAATATCGTTGAAACAGGTGAAGCGACAATAGTTGGTGTTTCTGTCTGTGTCGGGGAAGGATTAATGACTATTTCAGGCTGCTGAGCAACGGGGTTTTCAAGCGTTGAGATTGAACACGCTGAAACAAGCAAAAGGAGAAGCGCCACGAATAATAAGCGGAGAGAATTTCTCTTAAGCACATAGACACCATGATTATCGGGTGAACGCTTGAAGATATTTTTAGAGCATAAACGCATTTCGTTGCTTGCCCCCTTAACCCTCGATAAGCCGCGCCAACCGGCCACGGCCGTTTCCAACCCATTCATGCGCCGGCTTCATCGTTTGTTAGACGGCCGTTTCCTCCAACATAAGACCCGTAACAGTAATACGGATCATAAACCCGACTACTTTTCCTGCCAGGCCGTCTAACGTCACCCTCAGCCGCGCTGGGGCGGGTCACCAAAATCTTTGACAGTCACCAACTAGTTAGCTGTCCGAGGCATCGTGCCAGCGTCGGCTGAGGGCGTGTTAGTGTTAGGACTCTTTTTCTTTCTGGGCAGCCACTTCCAGCGGCTTAAGCCAAGTTCAACCACTCGGCTGCATAGATAAGACGCCTGATTGCCAAGCTCAATTTTTAAGCTGCCACAATCGGCTGAATACGCGCCACTTCGCTCTCAATTGCTTGCGCGGCTTCCCATAAGTCCACCGCCCGTTGTGCATCCACAAAGCCAAAACTCTGGCGAGTTGCCAAACAAACGCGCCAGCCGCAAGGCCATTTCCGGGCTAACACTCCGGCGCTCACGTAATAATTCATTAATTGACTGGCGAGAAACACCAATTGCCTCTGCCAGACTCGAAACAGTAAGGTTATAGTCCGGCAGAAAGTCTTCCCGTAACATCTCCCCTGGATGTGTTGGCCTGCGCTTTAGTCCGGTTGTGTTAGGAATACTCATAGTTACACCTCATCTTAATGGTAGTCGCAAACTTCAACATCATAAGGCATCGCCATCAACAAATCGAAAGCAGATGCGCCACTGGTCGTTAATGGAGATGGAGTACTGGCCTTTTCGGTCCCCTTCCAAAGCATGAAGCCTGTTCCCTGGTGGAACTCTCAGGTCCTCTAATTTAATAGCCGGTCTACATACTCCAGTTTGCGAGCTGCCCGTTTGGCGACATCAGGAGGGAATCTTTTGGCCGTGCCTGTAGCATACAATTCCTGAGTGCGTCGATCCGCAAATGACTTAATCATATGCCAGAATGTACTCTGTCACGTGACGGTTGTCAATGCTTTGAGGTTTGCTTCACCCTAACGCCCCGATAAGCCGTGCCAACCGGCCACGGCCGTTTCCAATTCCCCATTCATGCGTCGGCTTCATCGCTTGTTAGACGGCCGTTTCTCCAGCGCCAGACCCGTAACAGTGATACGGGATGCAAACTCGACTAATTTTTCGTCCCAGGCCGTCTAACGCCAGGTTCAGTTGCGCTGGCGCTGTCAACCATTGAATGAATCGCAGCCAAGACGCTTCAAAGCCGTCCGAGGACTCGCGCCAGCGTCAACTGCAAACTTTGTTAGGTCTCTTTGCTTTTCTGAGCAACAATATCCAACGCCTTTGCTCCAAGCGACGAAAGACCATGTCGGATTGGGCACTGGCAGTTGCCTATGATTTTGACGAAAGACGCCGTTCCCCTTTCAGCTTGTCATGGAAATACTTATCAATCGCTTGAACATTTTCAATTCAATGCTTTCCACAATTTCATTTGCTTCAGCATTCAATTGGTCGTTATTACTGGTATAAGTATAAATCATCGCAAAATTATCGGTGCATTTTACCGCACGCATTTCAACTATTCGGAATAGACTTTCATCTCGAATTTCTTCTTCATTCTTGTTTGAATCTTCTGATAATGTTGAAGTTGGTATTGAAATGATCGCTGTGGTAATTTCGTAATTCTCATGTTCCAATTTAATTGGATTTTGAACAATAGTTAACGAATCTCCATAGAAGTGGGTCGCTAATCTATCAATATTTGCTTCCACTCCTTCCTCGGGGAAAGAAAATGAAAACGGTTGAATTTCTATAGTCACTACATCCTTGTTCAATATTCCTTTTTCAGCTCGTAGCACAATGGTGCCAGTTCGCTCCACGTAATCTGCTTGCCAATTGCTAGGTCGTTTCAAACTTAAACCACCAGAAAAACCAAAATCCTCAAATTTTTGCTCTACTATTTGCGATTTGCACCCTACCCAAAACAGTATTGCAATAAAAAATAAGATACGCGCACTTATGAAAACCCTCCATAAATTCACGCCTCACAGATAAGAGTGGTAATATGATCCAAATTAGAATGTGCCACAATCAATCTATGTAAAGCAAGCAATTGAAGCAATATTTTTTTGACTTTAAGTGCTTGGCTCTTTTAGGTATCATTGCAAGCTAATCCAACACCTAACGCCTCGATAGGCCGCGCCAACCGGCCACGGCCGTTTCCTTCCCATTCCTGCGCGTTTTATTGGTGGGTAGACGGCCGTTTCCTCCAGCGTAAAACCCGTAAAAGTGATACAGGATGCAAACTTGACTACTTTTCCTGCCGGGCCGTCTAACGCCAGTTCAGTTGCGCTGACGCGGTCAACCAATGAATGAATCGCAGCCAAAGAGCCAGCCCTCCGAGGACTCGCGCTAGCATCAACTGCAAACGTTGTTAGGTCTCTTTGCCTTTCTGAGCAACAATTTCCACCGCCTTTGCCCCAAGCGACGCCTAAAGATTGGGCCGATTTTGGCGCTGACGGTTGCCCAGGATTTTAACGAATGACGGCCGTTTCCCTTCCAATGTATATGCTCAACAAGACGGCCGTTCTTACCCAACCTCTCTTGTACTCCAAAATCTCAGCCTGCCTGACTGTTGCTTAATCCTAACTTTTCAGGACAACTGGTAAAAACTGTCGCCACTCAACCAAAACTTGCATAGTTTCATCAATATGAATGCGACTTGATGGGAAGCCTGCCATTTGGGCTGTTATAGTAATAGGCATGGTGAAACTTTCAGCAACAGAGACAATGCTGCACACTTGGTTTTCCTCTTCACCCGGAAGTAGCATCTCCTGAGCGAAAGTGCAATCCATAAGGAATGGGCTTTCTACCTGATTTGGGCGAGTGTGATGCTGCCGGTGTTGCGGATGGTGAGAGTGAAAACGGCCGTCTCTCCCGCCACAATGGTTTGGAATGCAGGCGATACCGTCAGAGTAAGCGCTGGATGATAATCCATCTCCACAGACCCGATGTCGCAAACGGCCATGCCGTCTACATTGCCGTCCACTGGCCGTGGCTCCCCGCGCTGGTCAGTTGAGGCACAAAGATCGTTATCACCGGCATCTACTGCTGGGCTACCCGGAAGTAGTGCGTGGGTTAACGTATCACCGCCATAATTTCCCAACGGAGCCAAGATGGGATCCGCCAAAGTAAAGCCCGGACAGCTTCCGTCGTCGGCTAGATTGTATGACGCCCCATCCCATACACCGCCCGCTAAACCGCAGTTCCCCACACCGTTTTCGGCGACAATACTGTGCTGAATTGAGGTGCGGCCGTCTGTTTGCCAAATGCCATCTCGCCCTGGCCAGTTGGGGCTGTGTTGTTGGCAATTGTGTTGTGGGTGAGGGTGAGCACCCCGTATGCCTGCATAATCGCACCACCGCCTTCTTCATCGCCCACGCCGGAAGCAACATTGCCCGAAAGCGTGTTGTTGGTCAGAGACAGGTTACCAAAGTTAAAAACAGCGCCGCCCTGATTAGCCAGATTGTTTACCAGAGTGCTGTTATTCACGTAAAGAAATCCATAATCGCTTTCAATGCCGCCACCTGAGAGGGCTGTATTTTCGTCGAATTGGCAGGTCTGAATAACGGCCGTCGCTGAGTAATTGTAGATGCCACCACCATATATGGGGCATGGTTTTTTGTAAACACAGTGTCATAAACAGTCAATGGCCCGAAATTTTCAACGGCCCCACCAAAGCCATGATCTGGCCCAACAACATCATTTTGGTGAAACTGACTGGTAGTCACTGTCGAAACACCATGATTGTCTAAACCACCGCCCCCATAACCTGCCGTTGAACGCTATAAAGCCGTTGGTGATGAACAATTGCCCATGATTATCACTATAGATGCCACCTCCTTGATGGGCGGCTGTGTTGCTAAAGATTCCTGTATCCACTAGGGTTAGCATCCCGTCGTTGAAAACGCCCCCGCCGGAAAATGCGCTGTTTGAGATGATACGGCTATGTTCAACTGTCGCATCACCCCCGCGATGGAGATAGCGCCTCCGCTTTGGGCCACCATGTTGTTTTCAAAGATTGTGTTGCTGATGGTTGTTGTCCCAGACAATTGGTGAATCGCACCGCCTAATGCGGCCTGATTGTAGCGAAAGGTGCTGTCCCAGATAACGACCGTCCCATCCTGGTTATAAATGGCAGCGCCAGGATAACTTGCCGAATCATTATGCAGGAACTGACACTGTGCAATCTTTAGATAATCGCCATCATTATAAATGGCAGCTCCCGCCAAACCATATCCGTTAGCCAGAGTGAGATGGGTAATAGTTACGGCCGTTCCTGGGCCAACGGTGAATATATTCCTCTCGTTATTCCCGCTAATAGTGAGGGAAACGGCCGTGCGGCCGTCAATAGTTAGCGTATCTGTGATCAGGATAGTGTCGGCTGGTGTGCTCGCCAAGTCAACGTGATAATGCTTTCAGGTGCCAAATTAAAAGTAATGGTGTCTGCCCCTGGATTCTCGTTGGCATTTTGTATAATCTGCCGCAGCGATCCCGGACCAAAAAAATCATCCGCAGTCGTCACCATAAAATCATCTGCACGAACGTCAAGCTCACTCAACAAGCCTACAAGCATCATAGGCAAAATCAAACATATTACCCAATAGCTTAGACGGTGCAAAAAAGGTTTCCTGTACATGCTCAACCCCATAGGAATGTAATTTGATGTGATTTGACCTTCTGCATCAAATCGTCAAACCACTATCCGCTCCTAACGCCCCGATAAGCCGCGCCAACTGGTCACGGCCGTTTCCCTTCCCATTCATGCGTCGGCTTCATCGCTTGTTAGACGGCCGTTTCCTCCAACGCAAGGCCCGTAACAGTAATACGGGGTGCAAACTCGGTAATTTTCGTTCCGGGCCGTCTAACGCCTCGATAAGCCGCGCCAACCGGCCACGGCCGTTTCCCTTCCCATTCATGCGCGCCGGCTTCATTGTTTGTTAGACGGCCGTTTCCGCCAGCGCAAGACCCGTAACAGTAATACGGGTCATAAACTTGAGTAATTTTCGTTCCGGGCCGTCTAACGTCACGATAAGCCGCGCCAACCGGCCACGGCCGTTTCCCATTCCCATTCATGCGTCGGTTTCATCGCTTGTTAGACGGCCGTCTCCTCCACCGCCAGACCCGTAACAGTAATACGGGTCATAAACTCGAGTAATTTTGTTGCCGGGCCGTCTAACGCCAGCTTCAGGTGCGCTGGCGCAGCCAATCCAATGAATAAAACGCAGTCAGCGAGTCAGCCGGCCCAGGATTCGGCAGCCAGCGTCACCCCGCAAGCGTTGTTACTGGGTCGAAATGACCTGCCAGTTCATGGCTAATGCGAAGCTGATCAAAAAATCCAGCATCCATATCCGTTCTTCTCTGGAGTGAAGAGGGAAAAACATTGCCATGTTGCCACTTGGCATCTGCACTCGAAGACCAAAGTTGGCAGCCTAATTCTTCCGTATGAATTTCCAGTTCCCAGAAGCTAAATCAATGTCATAAACACTCAGAATGCTTTTGTGTGCTGGATTTGGGAAACTGTTTCAGCAGCGGTTGTACTCGGGCTGAAAATATCTGATCAAAGCCGCTTCTGTAAAGTTAATTTGCTGCTGTTCATTGATAAGTTGCCTTACTACTTGTTCAGCATGTTGATCATCTTCCTCATCATTTGTCAAAATTGTTGATTTGAACGACCATCAATACTAATAGCCAACATTGGCTCAAATGCCCATAAAACCGGCTTCAAATCTCCTGATCCGGCGTGTTTTTTATTGCCTCAGCATAAATTGATTGTAATGAGAATGCTCCTTCAACCTCTGAGGAGCTGTCCGTGCTCCATCAACACCGTAAGATGACCAATATACAATACTTCAAGATTTTTCATCGGCCAGAACCTACCCATTTTGGACATCAATAACTGCTGATTTTGCAGTCTAATAATATTTTGCTGCCTCACTATCGAGAAACTTAACCACCACTCATGGGGGTGCTTTGCAGTCCACTTTGGCATGTAAAAGTTCCGAAAGGATGTTTAGTAACAAACCAATACTTAATGACTTCTCAAATTTGTTGCCATGTTGTCAGGAATCTTCCCTCGATAGTTTGATTAGTCGTGCATAACAATGAATCAGGATCAAGTGCTATTCGTGGTCGCGTCCAATGCGCAGATATGCGCAGGTTCTTCTTCATTAAACAAATCGCCACGGCATCAAGTTGCTCTCATGCTGCAAAAGGACGCAAAGTGTTCCATCTTTGCGATACTCACACCGAACTCGCTCATGTATTTTCTTTGCGTCATAGTTTGCTTCATTGACCTCTTGTCTCACCTAACGATCCCGATAAGCCGCGCCAACCGGCCACGGCCGTTTGCCCTTCCCATTCATGCGTCAGCTTCATTGTTTGTTAGACGGCCGTTTTCCGCCAGCGCAAGACCCGCAGGAGTAATACGGGATGCAAACTCGTCAATTTTCATTCCGCCCAGTGTAGCAGTTCCACCGCATCAGCCGGCGCCCGCGCGGTTGACCAAAGCTTTTGCGATTCACCAAATCACAAGCCGTCTTGAGGTATCAGCGCCAGCGTCGGCACGGAATGTTAGGTAGTTTGCATTAAAGTCGTCATACTCGGTTGCCTCCACTTTTTACAAACCTCAACTCTCTACTGCCTAATGCGTTCTGCTATCTGCCTGGTATATCAGTTCTCATAACAGCGAAGGATTCAAAGGCGATTTTGCACGCATCCTAAATCAAACGCAGTTTTTACATCGCGCCCGTATCCTAGTGCACCGGTAGAAAGCAGTTGCAAAGCTAATGGCTGCTTTATCACCTATTGCCAGATGACATACCTACTACACAATCTATGTGTTCAGCAATTGCTTCAGCTTGCGTCCTCAGAATAACGCCTATTTAATACCACACATCTACCGCCCTGTTATCCTTCAAGACAGAAAAGCGTTGATCGCGGCAGCGTGGAGAAACGAGATGACATTTTTGATGTGATATTTTCGAGTGGGCAATGCTACTTCGTTTCGCTATTTCCAGCAGCCTAACGCCACCATCTGGTTGATGGCGCGGTTCACTGCAATGGCTTGATTGATCCCAAACACGGGCAGTCCGATGTTCGCGCCAGCGTCGGCTTACGAATTCTGCTTGTCTCTTTGCAATTTCGCGTATTTCTTCCCAAGCGTAGAGTCTTTGCCATCGACCAATTTGCTGCCAATGAACAAACACCTTGATTTACCAGGTGTTTCTAATTTATTTCAGTATGGGGATTTTTCCATATTTCAAGCGGAGCAATAGGATATACCAAAAACCCTGGATAACGCAGAATCTTTAATCAAGATGCATATTCTTTCCCGACGCATAGCTAAAGTCCACCTGCAATCTGGCAAATACCGCTGTCATCATATTGACCCTCTATTTCCACTATATCTTCGAATCAGGTCAAAGAGGGCGTCTTCATCATTTCATGAAATTCCGGGAAGTGGGTCTGGACTGACTTTCATTGCTGTGTCTAAATCCAAGTGTGCAAGACGTTTGTTCCGCCACGAGCGAAAAGGTTCACATTTCAGATGGAGTTCATCAAGTATCATTCGGTTTTCTGTTGCAAGGTGTTTGTCACCATAAGCCTGAGAGCTGTAATTGCAGTTGCTCTAGTGACAAGTTTTCGAATTTCCCTGAATGCGCGGGATCGGTTCGCTTACTTAACGAGACCTGAATTTCTCCATAAAGATCACTTGAACGATATCAAAAGAAAGAGGAGGCACATTCATTTATGCTAGCTCAAGGCGTCTGCTTGATTCGGCGAAAAGCTGTCTATAGATTATCCACCTTCCATGAAGCCAAATAATCTCTCTCTTGAGTTCCTCAAATACTTTGTTTATCTCAGCCGTGCAAATTCGTGTCATCTTAAGTTTCTTTTTGATGTTTCGTAAGTGACAATCCTAACGTCACGATAAGCCGCGCCAACCGGCCACGGCCGTTTCCCACCCATTCATGCGTCGGCTTCATCGCTTGTTAGACGGCCGTCTCCTACAGCGCAAGACCCATAACAGTAATACGGGGTGCAAACTCGACTAATTTTCATTCCGGGCCGTCTAACGCCTCGATAAGCCGCGCCAACCGGCCACGGCCGTTTTCCTTCCCATTCATGCGCCGGCTTCATCGCTTGTTAGACGGCCGTTTCCTCCGAAGCAAATCCCGTAACAGTAATACGGATCATAAACTCGACTACTTTTCCTGCCGGGCCGTCTAACGCCACGATAAGCCGCGCCAACTGGCCACGGCCGTTTCCCCCATTCATGCGCCGGCTTCATCGCTTGTTAGACGGCCGTTTTTCAACGCCAGACCCGTAACAGTAATACATTGGGTTCTAAACTCTCGACTACATTTCCTGCTGGGCCGTCTCGGCGTCTGGATAAGCCGCGCCAATGTAAAAAAGATAAAGAGAGACCATCCATGCGTCGGCTGTCAAATGTCACCCCTGCATAATGACTTCTGCCCCCTCGTCCCTTCCCCCTTTAACATTCACCAATTCAACAATTCACCCATTCAACAATTAACCATTTCCCCTCCCCGCAGCCCCGCCCAAAATCGTCCCACGCTGCCCCGCCAACCTGCCGGTCCCCCCCAAAATCCCTGTTCATCCGCGTAAATCCGCGTCCCCTTCCCCCACGGCCGTCAACGCCACCCGGCAGCCGAAAAAATCCTCCCCTTCCTCCGGTCCCTGCTTCAGCCGCGCCGCGCTGCGGCAGAAATCCGGCGGATCATGCCAGCAGCCGCCCCGCAGCACCCGCCAAAACGTGCTGCCGCCGGCCCACACACGGCCGTCTCCCGGCGCCCCCTCGTACCCATGATGCCAGGCGTCAGCGCACCATTCCCACACGTTGCCGTGCATGTCGTACAGCCCCCAGGCGTTCGGCGGAAAATTGCCCACGGCCGTTGTCACATGCCGGTACACCCCCGCCGCTTCTTCCCCATACTGGTACTCCCCCACGTAATTGGCCAGGTCGGTGGTGATCGTCTCCCCGAAATAAAACGGGGTCGTCGTGCCCGCCCGGCAGGCGTACTCCCACTCCGCCTCGCTTGGCAGCCGGTACGGCCGTCCCGTTTGCGCCGCCAGCCGTTGGCAAAAGCGCTGCGCCGCCGTCCAGGACACCCGGTCCGCCGGCCGCTCCGCCCCCCGGCAGCGATACGGCGGCTCGTCGTCCAGCACCGCCGCCCACTGCGCCTGCGTCACCGCAAACTGCCCCAGCCAGAACGCCGCCACCTCCACCGGATGCTGCGGCCGTTCGTCCGGATATCCTTCGCCGCGCCCCGCGCCCATCAAAAAACGCCCCGCCGGAATGCCCACCAGCGCCAGCTCTACCCCGTCCGCCAGCCGCTCCACCCACTGCCGCGCCTTGTGCGTCCGCCGGTCGATAATCTCGCCACGGCCGTTCACCCTCACCCACTCAAATTCTGTTGTCCGAAATTCTGCCAACGTATCCTCCAATCCACGCCCATTATCTCGAACGGGTGCAGCAGGCGGATGATACCTCCGCCGCTCTCCAACGTCTCATCTCCCGCATGCCTCGCCCCAACCCGCCCTTTTCCTGATGACCACATAACCACCCCCTGACTGCTGCTTAACGACCCCTTACCTAAAACCGGCCATCTCCCCCCGCATAATCTTTTTAATTCCTTCGTAATCTCTTTTTACTTCCTTTTTAATTGCTCTTTAATTCCTTTTTAATTCCTTTTTAATTCTTTTTAACGACCTCCTATCCACCCCCCATCACCCATCATCAGTCTCCAATCTCCAGTCTCCAATCTCCAATCTCCAATCTCCAGCCTCATCTCTAATCTCCACCCCCTACCCCCCATCCCCCACTTTCCTGTATAATGAGTCCACCTGAACCCACAAACCCCACCGCCTCCGGCCTCTAGCTCTAGCTCTAGCTTTTGCACTAGCTCCCCGGAGGCGCCGGAATGCGCATGACCAATCAACAGCTTATCGAGACCTTTTACACCGCCTTCCAGCAGCGCGACCACACCCGTATGAACGCCTGCTACCACCCCGAGGTCCACTTTTCCGACCCCGTGTTTCAGGATCTACACGGCCGTCGCGCCCAGGCCATGTGGCATATGTTATGCGCCCGGGGCACAGATTTGCAAATCACTTTTAACGCGGTGCAGGCGGACGGCCGTTCCGGCCACGCTCACTGGGAAGCCGCCTATACCTTTTCCACCGGCCGCCCCGTCCACAACGTCATCGATGCCGCCTTCCAATTCCAGGATGGTCTCATCATCCGCCACCAGGATCAGTTCGACCTCTGGCGTTGGACGCGCATGGCCCTTGGTCCCACCGGCCTCTTCCTGGGCTGGACCCCCATGGTGCAGCAGAAGGTACGCGCTACGGCCGTCGCCGGCCTCGACAAATTCATCGCCCAACACCCGGAATATCAGGAAGCCCCACCCCATGAACCCATCTAAACCCACAGACCCTGCGAGGAAAGTGCATGTCATTAAATACCGAAGCTCTTCCCCAATGGACCCCGCTGGCGCGCCAGGGCAATCGCGGCGTCTCCGTCCAGGTCCTGCTGACCACCGACCACCTGCACCTGGCTCAGCTCTCCTTCCTGCCCAATGCTACCATCGACGAGCACGGCGCCGCCCATCCCATCGACGTCATCTGCCTGGAAGGCTCCGGCTACACCAGCATCGCCGGTGAACGTTTGCCCCTGCGCGCCGGGCAAAAAGTCCACTGGCCCGCCGGCCAGCTCCACCGCCTCTGGACCGGCTTCGACCAGATGAAAACCCTCATGGTCGAACACACCCGCGAACAATGAGCGTGTTTTGTTGTCATTCTGAACCCCGCAGGGGTGAAGAATCCCAACAGCGTCAGCCCGTAAACCGTTCTTATCTTATTGTCATTCTGAATCCCGCAAGGGTGAAGAGTTCCGACAAAGTGAACTCGTAACCTAGCACATCGTCAACGAACCAACCATCAAGGAAACCGTATGCGTCAAGGCGCACCATGACAAATGAGCACAAGCGAATCATGAATCCGTCGACATTTCCTCCGCGCCTTTGCGCCTTGGCGTTAAAAGATTCCCAAAGGAGTTTCCCATGATAACCCCAGACCGCATTGTCCGAACCACCTGTCCCTACTGCGGCGTCGGCTGCCAATTGCACCTCAACATCAAAGACGAATACATCTACGCCGTCGAAGCCCCCTTCGACGCCGCCCCCAACTACGGCATGCTCTGCGTCAAAGGCCGCTTCGGCACCGATTACGTCAAGCATCCCGGCCGCGTCAAAACGCCGCTCATCCGCGCCAACCGCGCGGAAGGGCGCAGTGCCAAACCCGTCTGGCGCGAAGCCACCTGGGACGAAGCCCTGGACTTCGTCGCCGACGAACTGGTGCGCATCGCCCAAACCTACGGCGGCGACGCCATCGCTACCTATGCCAGCGCCAAAGCCACCAACGAGGATACCTACATCTTTCAAAAATTCGTTCGCGCCCTGCTGCATACCAACAACGTCGACCACTGCGCCCGCCTCTGCCACGCCGGGTCCGTCACCGGCTTGCAGTTAGCCATCGGCTCCAGCGCCATGTCCAACTCCATCGCCGAGATGGAACACCTGGACACCTTCATGGTCACCGGCTCCAATACCACCGAAACCCACCCCGTCATCGCTAACTTCCTCAAACGCGCCGTGCGCCAGAATGGCGCCAAACTCATTGTGGTCGATCCGCGCCAGATAGGCATGACCGACTTTGCCACCATCTGGCTGCGCCAGAACCCCGGCACCGACGTGGCCGTCTTCCAGGCGATGGCCCACGTCATCGTCAAAGAGGGCCTCTACGACCAGGACTTCATCCGCCGCCGCACCGAAGGCTTCGAGGACTACGTCGAATCTCTGGAAGAATACACCCCCGAGTGGGCCGAAACGATTACCGGCGTGCCCGCCGACAGCATCCGCGAAGCCGCCCGCCTCTATGCCCAGGCCAACCGCGCTGCCATCTACTGGGGCATGGGCATCAGCCAATCCACCCACGGCACCGACAACACCCTGACGCTCA
>JACKBU010000026.1 GCA_020634395.1 Ardenticatenaceae bacterium
ATTTCGTGACCTGGGCTTCTATGGCCTGGCTGTCATGTTCATCTTCATGGTCATGTTTATCCTGGGTGATGTTTGGGTCTGGAAAAAAGGAGTACTCGAATGGGAGTAGAACAAAAACTTGGCAACCTCGGCGTTGTCACCTACCGTCTGGAAGATTTGGTGAACTGGGGCCGCACCAATGCGATGTGGCCTATTTTGTTTGGTTTGGCTTGCTGCGCCATCGAAATGATGGGATCACAGGCCGCCAGCTACGACGCCTCCCGTTTCGGCATGGAGCTTAATCGGCCGTCCCCGCGGCAGTCAGACTTAATGATTGTGGCCGGGCGCGTTACCCGGAAAATGGCACCCGTGGTACGCCGCCTCTACGACCAGATGCCCGAACCCAAGTGGGTCATTGCTATGGGCGACTGTGCCTCCTGCGGGGGCGTTTTTAACAACTATGCTATTGTTCAAGGCGTGGACGAAATTATCCCGGTAGATGTCTATGTGGGCGGCTGCCCGCCCCGGCCGGAAGCCCTTCTGGATGGCATCATGTCCTTGCACGAGAAAATCCGCAATGAAAAACTAGGGGATTGGGCCTGATGAATCCAGACGAAGTCATCGTAAGCGAGATTGAAAAAGCGTTCCCGGAAGCGATCGAAGAAGTAAGCGAGTTTCGCGGTGAGCGTACACTATACATCCGCAAAGCAGATTTAAAATCCGTCTGCCAATTCCTCCGCGACCAGCAGTCTCTGCAATACAATTTCCTGACCGACATTTGCGCCGATGACATGCTGCCGGAGTTCCCTCGTTTTGCGGTCAATTACCAGCTCTATTCCATTCCGCGCAACCACCGTATCCGTTTGCGTGTGCGTGTTGAAGACCCCGAAGATGGTCCGGAAACCGTAGGTTCAATCTGGGCGATTGGCACCTGGCTGGAAATGGAAGTCTGGGATTTGATGGGCGTTCGATTTAAAGGAAACACAAGTTTACGGCGGCTTTTCTTGCCCGAAGACTGGCAAGGCTTCCCCCTGCGTAAGGATTACCCCTTGGGCTACGAAGAGGTGCAGTTTTCCTTTAACTTCGATGAAATTAACGCCAAAAAGCCTCATGCGACCAAAGACTAAAAATCAAAATTCAGATCTGGCCTTAGGACTACAGATGTCAGAGGCTGCTGAACGTTGAACTAGAGGTAACTATGACCCTTTCTGCTGGCGGCGACGCCATTCAGGAGCTGACCTTAGAAGAGCTGCGTAACAAGGTTGGCACCGGCATGGAAATTGAAGATGCTGAAGAGCACATGCTGTTAAGCATGGGGCCGCAGCATCCCAGTACTCACGGCGTGTTACGCTTGTTGGTTGAGCTGGATGGGGAAACCGTCGTAAATTTGGCGCCAGATATTGGCTTTTTGCACACCGGCATAGAGAAGAACATGGAGGCGAAGACATTCACCAAAGCATTGGTGATGACTGACCGCATGGATTATCTCTCGCCGATGTCGAACAATTTGGGCTATATCCTGGCCGTGGAAAAATTGCTGGGTGTAGAAGCCACGCCGCGTGCCCAGGCCATCCGCGTCATCCTGACGGAAATGCAGCGTGTGGCCAGCCACCTGGTGTGGCTAGGGACGAGTGCTCTGGATCTGGCGGCCATGTCGGTGTTTTTATACTGCTTTCGCGAGCGCGAGTATATTCTCGATGTGTTCGAGATGGTGGCCGGACACCGCATGATGGTGAGCTATTTTCGTCCTGGCGGGTTATGGCGTGACGTGCCGGAAGAGTTTGAAACGGCCGTGCGCCAATTCCTAGACTTTATGCCGGCCAAAATTGCGGATTATGAAGCGCTGCTCAAGAATAACCCTATCTTTTTAGGGCGTGCCAAGGGTGTGGGCGTCATATCGGCTGAAGATGCTATCTCTTGGGGATTGACTGGCGGCAGCTTGCGCGGCTCCGGCGTGAACTACGACGTGCGCAAGGCCAACCCTTACTCTGGTTATGAGCAGTACGACTTTGACGTGCCGCTGGAAACGGACGGCGATGTATACGCCCGGTACCGGGTGCGCATGGAAGAGATGCGCCAGAGCCTGCGCATCATCGAGCAGGCCCTAAATAAGCTGCCAGACGGTCCTATACAAATCGACAATCGCAAGATTGTGCCTCCGCCTCGGGCTGAACTGGGCAGGAGCATGGAAGCTGTTATCCATCATTTCAAGCTATGGACCGAGGGCTTTAACGCTCCGGAAGGTTTTGTTTATCAGGCGATTGAATCGCCGCGTGGTGAGTTTGGGGTTTACTTGCGGGGTAACGGTGGATCTAAGCCCGCGCGAGTCCATTTTCGGGCGCCTTCCTATGTCAATCTGGCTGCGCTGCCGAAGTTGTCGAAGAACTTGTTTGTAGCTGATGTGGTCGCCATTATCGGCTCCATAGACATTGTGTTGGGTGAGATTGATCGGTAACGGCCGATAATGACCCACCCGTTTCTGGAGAAAACCTTGATCGCTGAAAAGTATCCTAAAGAGATTGAAGGGATTCTGGCGCGGTTTCCGACGAAGAAATCGGCCGTTTTACCCCTGATGCACCTGGCTCAACATGAATACGGCTACATGAGTGAAGAAGCCAAACGCGAAGTGGCCGAAATCCTGGGTCTTGACCCTACCCACGTATTGTCTCTGGCCGGTTTCTACTCGCTTTATTACGAAGAGCCGGTAGGCAAGTACGTGCTGGAAATCTGCAACGATCTGGCTTGCGCCTTGCGCGGTGCGGACGATTTTGTGGAGATGGCCAGCCACAAATTGGGCATTCCGGTCGATGGAACCACAGAAGACGGGTTGTTTACACTGAAAACGGTAATGTGTTTAGGCGCGTGCGACCGTGCGCCCATGTTACAGTGCAACCTGCGTTTTGAAGAGAATCTAGACGAAGAGAAGTTCGACCAGTTGTTGGCCCGGCTGCGCCAGGAAACGGACGAACCTGCTGTTGTAGAAAAAATCGTGTCATACGCGAATCGCGATTGACGTGTTGAGGTGCATTTATGGCCCATCTTTTGTTGCGTCACCGAGACATCCCTGATTTGCACAAGATTGAAGTTTACAGAGAGCACGGTGGCTACGAGGGTTTACGCAAAGCTCTCACTGAAATGGCGCCGCAAGATGTGATTGGTGTCTTGCGTTCGTCTGGTTTGCGCGGCCGTGGCGGGGCCGGTTTCCCAACCGGCGTGAAGTGGAGCTTCATTCCCAAGGGGCCGGGCGACAAGTACGTGGTCATTAACACGGACGAGTCTGAGACTGGCACGTTTAAGGACCGGGAATTGTCGGAAAAGAATCCGCATCAGGTTATCGAAGGGGCCATCATCGCCGCTTATGCGATTGGGGCCAAGACTATTTACAATTATTTCCGGGGCGAATTTATGGATGCCGCGTATGCTATGGAAGAAGCCTTGCGCGAAGCCTACGACGCTGGTTTTCTGGGTAAAAACATCCTCGGAACTGATTTTAGCTGTGATTTTTACTGCCACTATGGGGCCGGGGCTTACATTTGCGGTGAAGAGACGGCGCTCATCAATTCATTGCAGGGCGAGTTAGGCCAGCCGTGGTCAAAGCCGCCGTTTCCGGCCGTCGAAGGGCTGTATCGCAAACCGACCGTGGTCAACAACACAGAAACGCTGGCCAATGTGCCGTTGATTCTGGTGAACGGCGCGGAATGGTATACCAGCATGGGCACGGAGAAAAGCCCGGGCGTGAAGATCGTGTGCATGAGTGGCCACGTAGAAAAGCCGGGTAATTACGAAGTGGAACTGGGTGTGACCTACCGGGAATTGATCGAGATGGCCGGCGGGATGCGGGGCGGCAAGAAGTTTAAAGCGCTGCTGCCCAGCGGTGGATCTGGCCCGGTGATTACCGAAAGTGCGCTGGATGCACCGTTGACTTATGAAGGGCTGACGCCGCATGGCTCCGTGATGGGGTCGGCGTCGGTGATTGTGATGGATGAAAGTACAGATATGGTATGGGCGGCGCTGAAGATGCTGCACTTCTTCAAGCATGAGTCGTGTGGCAAGTGTACGCCGTGCCGTGAAGGTACTTTTTGGATGGAGAAACTGCTCCATCGCATTTATGAAGGGCACGGCACGCCGCAAGACGTGCAAACGTTAGAAAGTGTGGCTAACCAAATTGGTGGGCGGACTTTGTGTGCCCTGGGTGATTTTGCGATTAATCCTGTTCTATCGACGATTAAGCATTTTCCGGAAGAATACCGGGCGAAGGTGCAGGGGGCGTCGAATGGACAGGTGAAGAAGGTGGCGGCGAAAACGGCCGTTCCCTCTTAACCCTGGAGTTGAGATTACCAGATGAGTGATCTGATTACCCTGACCATTGACGGTGTCGAAGTAAGCGTGCCCAAAGGCACCCAGATCGTAGACGCCGCAAAACAAATTGGCAACGACATTCCCGTATTTTGCCACCATCCCAAGCTAGAGCCGGTGGGCATGTGCCGGATGTGCCTGGTGGAAGTAGGTTTGCCGGTCCGCGACCGTGCTACCGGGGAACTGCTGACCAACGCCGATGGCTCGCCGCAGCTCAACTTTGGGCGCGGCCTGCAGACCGCCTGCACCGTGCAGGTCTCTGAGGGCATGGTGGTGCGCACCTCTACCGAGCCGGTGATGGCGGCGCGCAAGTCGGTGATTGAGTTTTTGCTGACCAGCCATCCACTGGACTGCCCGATTTGCGACAAGGGCGGTGAGTGCCCGCTGCAAAACCTGACCATGGCGCACGGCGCCGGTCAGAGCCGGATGCATTACACCGATAAGCTGAAGCTGGCAAAACATGTACCACTGGGCGATCTGATTTACCTGGACCGGGAACGCTGCATTCAATGTGCACGCTGCATCCGCTTCCAGGAAGAAATCGTCGACGATCCGGTCATCCGCTTCCACAATCGGGGGCGGAGTCTGGAAATTGTAACGATGTCTGAGCCGGGTTTTGACAGCATATGGAGCGGCAATACGACCGATATTTGCCCGGTGGGGGCCTTGACGACGGCCGATTTCCGCTTTGGCGCACGGCCGTGGGAGCTTACGCCCGTCGCCAGCATTTGCCCGCACTGCCCGGTTGGCTGCAACACCACCATGAGCACGCGGCGCGAAGCGGTGACAAACGGCCGTACCGTCATTAAGCGCATCATGCCCCGGCAAAACGAGTCCGTAAACGAAATCTGGATCTGCGACAAAGGCCGCTTCGTCCACCACTTCGCCGACGCCGCTGATCGGCTGAAAACGCCCCTGATTCGCCAGAATGGTGAACTGGTGCCCGCCAGTTGGGATGAAGCGCTGGATTACGTGGCCGGCCATTTACAAAAGCACAGTCAGGCGGCCGCCGGTCTGGCCGGCAGTCACCTGAGCAACGAGGATTTCTTCTCGCTGCAGCGCCTTTTCCGCGAGGGGCTGAAGAGTCAGAACATCGATCTGGCCAAACGGAAAATGGCTGGCGGCGATGTGGCGGCCCAGGTTGGCCTGATGAGCGGCAGCAACTTGAAAGAATTGGGCCAGGGGGATGCCATTTTGGTGGTGGCCGCGGATCTGCATAACTCTGCGCCGGTCTGGTGGCTGCGCGTTAAGCAGGCCACAGACCGCGGAGCGAAGCTGGTAGTGGCCAATGCCCGCCCGACGCGCCTGGACAAGTTTGCCGCCTATGCACTGCGCTACGAGGCAGGGCAGGCGCTGGCGACCATCAACCAGCTGCTGAACATGGCTAAGGTAGAAACGGAAACGGCCGTCACCAACGACATTGTCGCCGCCGCCGAGGCCCTCATCAAAGCGGAAAACCTGGTGGTCTTCTACGGCCACGAGGGTCTGACCTACGACGAAACCGACGCCCTGGCCAAGCTGCTGGGTAACCTGCTGCTGCTGGAGAACGAAGACGGGCAGAGCCACGCCGGGCGGTTGAACAACGGGCTGGTGCCGGTGTGGCCGCATAACAATACGCAAGGCGCCTGGGACATGGGCATTCATCCAGCGTATGCCCCTGGCTATAAACCGGTCAAAGAGTCGGGATTGGATGCCGCCGCCATTTATACGGCCGTGGCCGATGGGACCGTGCGCGCGCTTTTTGTCGCCGGGGCTGATCCTGTGGGTGATGGCTTGATGGCCGACCGCGGAAAACTCGATTTCCTGGTCGTGCAGGAACTGTTCATGACAGAAACGGCCGTGTTGGCCGATGTTGTGCTGCCGGCACAGAGCTGGGCTGAGCGCGAAGGTTCCTTTACTAACGGCGAACGCCGCGTGCAGCGTTATTACCCGGCCATCCCCATCATGGGCGAGAGCCGCCCTGACTGGCAGATTTTTGCGCAGATCGGGGAGAGGGTAGGCCTGGGCAAACCGGCGTTTGCCGCCAGCCTGGTGTTTAAGGATGTGGCCCGCGTGGTAGGCCAGTACAAAGGCATGGATTACCGCACGCTGGCGCAGGTGGCCAAGCAGTGGCCGGACGTTGGCGGCGAAGATCTGTACTATGGCGGCAATGCCTATGAAAATCGCTGGGGGCTGGGTCAGCAGTGGCCGGTCGCCGCTGAAAAAGGCGAAGTGGCGCACTTTGACATCCCGACTGTGAAGAGCGCCAGCCGCGACGGACTACAAATGATGCACACGGCCGTCTTGTACCAGCCGGGCACGCTGGTGAACCACTCCGGTGTCATCAAGCCGCGCAAGGCGGAGCCAACGGTAGCCCTGCATCCGGACGACGCGGCCAGTTTAGGGCTGGCGGATGGCGAGCCGGCTGAGGTGGTGGTAAACGGAACGGCCGTGCCCGTAACGGCGCGCATCGACTATACAGCCCCGACCGGGTTGGCGCTGGTCTCGGGTGTGCCGTGGTGGCCGGGAACGGCCGTGGCGGAGATTCATAAAACGGCCGTGGCCCAATTGGCCGCCGATTAAACAGTGAACAAAGAGGACTTCGCATGACAATTGGTCAAATTGCTTTATGGGGATTGGTTGTAGGGTTTATCATGTCGATGGTCGTGATCACCGGCTTTGCCTACACCACTCTGCTGGAACGAAAAGTCCTGGCCAGGATGCAGGCCCGCGTAGGACCAAATCGCGCCGGGTATATTCCCTTTCCCACTCGCACCGGGCGAGAGAAAAAGCTACTGGCCGGTTTTATGCAGCCTGCTGCTGACGCCGTCAAACTGTTCTTCAAGGAAGACCCGACGCCGGCAAAGGCTGATTGGCTGGTATACAATCTGGCTCCCATGCTGGCCGTGATCCCGGCAATTTTGATTTTGGCGGTCATTCCCTGGGCCGGTAAGATTCCCGGCCTGGTGCCGGAGCAGTATAACTACTTTGCCATTGTGCCGGGCCTGAATGTGGCCGTTTTGTTTATCCTGGCCGTGACCTCTATCAGCGTGTATGGTGTGGTGTTGGCGGGATGGGCTTCCAACAGCAAGTACGCCGTCTTGGGTGGTATCCGCGCCTCGGCGCAGATGATCAGCTATGAACTGGCGATGTCGCTGTCCGTGCTCATTCCGGTGATGCTGGCCAACTCGATGGACATGGGCGTGATTGTGGAAGCGCAAAAGGGACACTGGTACGTTTTCTTGCAGCCCGTGGCGGCCATTATCTTTTCCATTGCGGCGCTGGCCGAGTTGCAGCGCGCGCCCTTTGATTTGTTGGAAGCGGAGCAGGAACTCTCGGCTGGCTTTAACGTGGAGTATGCCGGTATGCGCTTTGGTATGTTCTTCATGGCCGAGTACATGAAGATGATTTCTTTGAGCGCCATTGCTGCTACGCTATTCTTTGGCGGCTACCGCGGGCCGTTTGTTGATCAAATCCCAGTCTTGGGTTTCGTCTACTTGTTCCTCAAAATCTTCATCGGCCTGTTTTTGATGATCTGGATCCGGGCGACTTTCCCGCGGCTGCGGTATGACCAGTTGATGTTGTTTGGCTGGAAGGTGCTTTTGCCGGTGTCGGTCATCAATTTTATGATCGTCGCGGTGTTCATTGTGCTGGCTGCGGAGGGCGTTTTTGCACCAATTGCCAACTTCTTTGGCTTCTAACGGAGTTTCGTTATGTTTGAAGCGATTATTGAACTTGCTAGAGGGATGGGGATTACGCTGAAACACTTTTTTCAGCCCCCTGTCACCATCCAATACCCAGAAATTAAGCGTCCCGTGCGTAACCGCTTTAAGGGACGCCATGAGTTAAAGCGGTACGACAATGGCCTGGAACGCTGCATTGGTTGTTCGTTATGTGCGGCGGCTTGTCCGGCTGACGCTATCTTTGTGGAGGCAGCCGAAAATACGGATGAGCAGCGCTTTTCTCCCGGCGAGCGGTATGCGCGGGTGTACGAAATTAACATGCTGCGCTGTATCTTTTGTGGCTACTGTGAAGATGCGTGTCCTACGCAGGCAATTGTGCTGGAGCATAATTACGAGCTGAGTTTTTATGATCGGCAGAGCGCCATTTACACGAAGGATATGTTGATTGTGGATGTGCCGGTAAACGGCCGTCCTACACCGCAGACCGTAGAGCCGGGCGTCTTTAACCGGGCTATTCCTGAAATGGAAAATCCGAAGTAAAAAGTGCGGCCCGGCTGGCGTTAAAGAAGGGAAGCCGCCGGAGCCGCCTGCAGATAGTTTAAGGCGATTTCATATGGGCAATCCTATCATCTTTCTCCTGTTGGCGATTGTGGCTATCGGCTCGGCAATCGGTATGTTAACGAGCCACAATGCCGTCCACAGCGCCCTCTACCTCGTGCTGAATTTTGCCACGATTGGCGTTTTTTATATCGTTCTCAATGCGCCTTTTATCGCCATGGTGCAAATCACGGTGTATGCCGGAGCTATCATGGTGCTGTTCTTGTTTGTGATCATGTTATTGGGCGCAGAGCAGTTGCGGGGCGTTACCGATGTGCATGGCGGAGAGCGATTTCATCGCGCGGTGGCTGGATTGTTAGCGGCCGTTTTACTTTTATCCAGCGCCTTGCTGCTGTTCCAGAGCGAAACACCGGCAGCCACTGCGCCTATGTTGGACACAAGTCCCACCGCTTTGGGACTTCATTTGTTCTCTGGTTACGTGTTCCCCTTCGAGGTGACCGGCCTACTGTTGCTGGTTTCCATGATAGGGGTTTTCATTTTTGGCAAAACGAAGAAGAGAGGGAAAGATGCCTGAGGTCACGATTGATTGGTACATCGCGCTCAGCGTCATCCTGTTTACCATCGGATCTCTGGGGGTGCTGCTGCGCCGTAATGCCATCATCATCTTCATGTCGGTGGAGATGATGCTTAATTCGGCGAATCTGGCCTTTGTGGCCTTCGCGCGCTATCTGGGTGATTTAGATGGCCAGGTGTTGGTGTTTTTTGTGATTACGGTGGCGGCGGCTGAGGTCGCCGTAGGGTTGGCACTAATCGTAGCCATTTTCCGCACCAAAAAGAGCATCAACATCGACGATATGAATTTGTTAAAGGGATAGCCCAGTTATGAATGCGTATGGATTAGCTCCCTTGCTGTTACTCTTTCCGGCTGTCGGCGTGTTGTTTAATGGGCTGTTCGGTCGGCGGTTTGTGGAGGCAGATGCCAAAGTGGGCGAGCGCTGGTCGGGTTGGTTTGCCAGCCTGATGGCCATTAGTTCGTTTGTTGTTGCGGTACTGTTGTTCTTCACCTTGCAGACGAATGAGTTTCACCCGGTGGTTGTGCCCATCATGGACTGGATTTCGATTCCGGCGGCCGATTTTTACGTCCCGTGGGCCATTCGTGTAGATACTTTGTCTGTGACGATGATGCTGGTCGTGACAGGCGTGGGGTCGCTCATTCACATTTACGCCATCGGCTACATGCACGGTGACCCCAATTTCTCGCGCTTTTTTACTTATTTCAGTCTGTTTATCTTTTTTATGCTGATTTTGGTGTCTGGCAGCACATACCTGGTTCTGTTTGTGGGCTGGGAAGGTGTGGGGCTTTGCTCGTTCTTGCTGATTAGCTTTTGGTTTGATCGGAAGAATGCGGCGGGCAAGGCAATGAATGCCGACGCTGGCCGAAAGGCGTTTATCGTCAACCGTGTGGGCGACTTTGGCATGGTGCTGGCGATGTTCTTGATGGCCTGGACGTTCCGGTCGTTGGAGTTTGATACGGTATTTGAAACGGCCGTTGAAATGTTTAAGACCAACCATATCGTGCAGTTCGGTCTCTTCTCCGCGCCGATAAGCGTCGTCATCACGGCCATCACCGCCCTGTTCTTGTTGGGGGCCACCGGTAAATCGGCGCAGATCCCATTGTACGTCTGGCTGCCCGACGCTATGGCCGGCCCGACACCTGTTTCTGCTCTCATCCACGCCGCCACGATGGTCACATCCGGCATCTACCTGATTGTGCGCAGCAACGTGTTGTTTGAGATTGCCCGAGAAAGCGGCCCCGTGATTTTTGGTGTGATTTCTACACCCGATCTGGTGGCGCTTATCGGCGCATCAACAGGTTTGTTAGCTGGTCTGATCGCCTTCACTCAGTTCGACATCAAAAAAGTTCTGGCCTATTCCACTGTTAGCCAGCTTGGTTTTATGATCGCTGCCGCAGGCATGGGAGCTTATGTAGCCGCCATGTTCCATTTGGTGGCACATGCATTCTTCAAAGCGCTGCTTTTCCTTGGCTCCGGTTCGGTCATTCACGGCATGGAGCATGGTCACCATCACCTTCTGCACGATCACAGCCATGCCGAGGATCACGAAGCCGTGTTCGATCCGCAAGACATGCGCACGATGGGCGGGCTGCGGCACAGGATGCCGGTTACATTTTGGACTTACTTGATCGGCGCGTTGGCCCTCTCCGGTATCCCGCCACTGGCCGGATTCTGGTCAAAGGACGAAATCCTGGCGCACGCCAATGAGCATGCTCAAGTCGTATACGTGGTTTTGGCGCTTGCGGCCGTTTGCACTGCCTTTTACATGGGCCGCCAACTGCACCTCACTTTCTTTGGGGCGCCGCGGCATGCCGCCGCCGAGCATGCACAGGAAAGCTCTCGCTTAATGACTGTGCCGTTAATCGCACTGGCTGCTCTTGCAGCGGTAGGCGGTTTATTGAACTTACCGTTTCTAACCACTCGTATGGCCGAAGCGAATCACCACCATCCGGCCGGTGTTTTTGTAGGATTAGAAAGCTGGTTAGAGCATTCCATCGCCGCGTTTGAGTTAACGGAAGCGGGTACTATCCACCTGCCTCACACGCCTATTGTTTTATCGCCAGTCGTGGCGGGAATATCGACGTTGCTGGCCTTGGTGGCTTTGGGCGGTGCTTTTTACATTTATCGTAACAAGCCAGAAACGGCCGCGGATCCGGATCCGCTGCAAAGGATAAAACCCTTGTGGTGGTTCCGCATTCTGCCGCTGGAAACCTTTTACATGAAATTTGTCGTGCCCCCATTCAAGTGGCTGGCTGACTGGTTGGCCTTTGCTGTGGACTGGAACTTCTGGCACGACTTTGTCCACAACAACATTATCCGTGACATGTTTGTGAGTTTTGCTACGTTCCTGGCGGATGTGTTTGATAAGTTTGGTGTTGATGGCACGGTGAACGGCATCGGAAGCTTGACTAAGGGATTGGCTGGAGCCATTCGCCGTACACAGACTGGTTTTGCCCGTACCTATGCCCTGGGGGTATTCCTGGGAGCAGTTGCTCTTTTAGTGTACTTCTTATGGGTGCTTTACTAGCCGACGGCTGCTAGCTGATAAATAGGGATTTTGGAGAAGCAATGAGCATTTTACTAAGCGTTTTAGTTTTCTTCCCGGTATTGGGGGTATTGGCTATTCTCCTGGCCGATCGTGGAAAGGGGGAGTCGGACAATCTGATCAGGTGGATTGCCCTGGTGACCAGTCTGATCACATTGGTGATTTCGGTGATTGTGCTGGCGAGTTATAATCCGGCCGTTTCTGGCTTGCAGCTTGTCGATCGCGTCCCGTGGATTCCCGCCTGGGGCATTCAATACTTCCTGGGCATCGATGGCCTGAGCATTTTAATGGTACTGCTAACCGCATTTATCAGCGTGATTGCCATCGCTGCCTCCTGGTCGGCTATCGATAAGCAGGTTAAAGCCTACTACACTTTTATGTTATTGATGGAAGTAGGCATGATGGGAGTCTTTCTAGCTCAGGATTTATTCTTGTTTTACATTTTCTGGGAATTCACTCTCATTCCCATGTACTTCCTGATCGGTATCTGGGGCGGAACCGAGCGGGTTTATGCCTCCATCAAGTTCTTCCTCTACACGATGGCTGGCTCGCTGCTGATGCTGCTGGCGATCCTCTACATGGGCATTACCAACGGCACATTCTCCGTGCCTGATTTGATTGCCGGGCGGGCCGCTTTTGCCGATGCGCAGCACATTCTGTTCCTTGGTTTTGCCATTGCTTTCGCTATTAAAGTGCCGGTGTTCCCCTTCCATTCCTGGCTGCCGGATGCCCACACCCAGGCCCCTACGGCCGGTTCCATTATCCTGGCCGGCGTGCTGCTGAAGATGGGTACGTATGGCTTTGTGCGCTTTAATCTGCCCCTGTTCCCGCAGGCCTCGTTTGATTATGCGCCGGCTATTGCTGTGCTGGCGATTATCGGGATCATTTATGGGGCCATCGTCTCTTTCCCGCAGAAAGACGTGAAGAAGTTGGTGGCTTATTCCAGTATCAGCCATTTAGGTTTTGTGATGCTGGGCATCTTCTCTCTGAATACCGCCGGCATCCAGGGCGGCATTCTGCAAGGTGTAAATCACGGTTTATCGACGGGCGCGTTATTCTTCCTGGTTGGGGTGATTTATGAACAGCGCCACACGCGCCTGATGTCGGAGTTTGGCGGCTTGTGGAAAGCCATTCCGCTGTTTTCGGTGCTGTCGTTGATTGTGGTGCTTTCTAGCATGGGGCTGCCGGGTTTGAATGGTTTCGTGGGCGAGTTTACCATTTTGCTGGGGTCGATGGGGGCGGAATCGCTGGGCACGCATCCGTGGATTTACACGGCTTTTGCCGCTTCGGGGGTAATTCTGGCGGCCGTTTACCTGTTGTGGATGTTCCAAAATGTGTTTATGGGGCCGCTGGATAATCCTAAAAATGAAGCTCTACGCGATGTGAATCGGCGCGAACTGGTCATTTTCCTGGCTTTTCTGGTTTTCATTGTCTGGATTGGCATTGCGCCGTCTGGTTATTTTAACCTGATGGATAGCTCGGTGTCGCGTCTGGTCAACGACATCAGCGCTACGGTGATGGTAGGTCAGTAGCAGTTTGGCTTAGCAGTTACCTGTCGATTTTTTGAGCGGTTCTGGTTCAGGCGTGTATTGTAGGACCGGAACCGCTTTTTTTGAGGATGGCCAAAGTATATTTCGTTCATATTAGCGACACGCACATTGGGCCAACGGCCGTTTCCCCCGATCATCATGGCGTTTTTCCCTGGCCCTGCGCTGATCGGCTGGTAGACATGATCAACCACCTGCCGGTGCAGCCGGATTTTGTTATCCACACAGGTGATGTAGCCTACGACGCGGATCCGGCGGCCTACGAACTGGCTGCCGTTACCTTTGCCCGCCTCACCATGCCCATTTACTATGTCAACGGCAATCATGATGGCGTCGCCTTGCTTCGAGAGGGCCTGCCGATGGGGCCCAAAACCGACCTCAGCGACGATCCCGATACGCTGTCTTACGCTTTTGAAGTAAAAGGCGAGCGCTTTTTGGTGCTGGATACGCGCGGCCCGGACGATATTGACCCGCAGGGGTTGCTCTCTGAGGCGCAGTTGGCCGTGGCCCGTGCCGAAGCACAGCCGGACGGTCCGCCGCTGACGATTTTTATGCATCACCCGATCTGGCCGCTGAATTCGGAGTGGATGGACGCGAATATGCTGGTGCAAAACGGCCGTCTTCTCCACTCTATTCTCCTCCCAGCGCGCGGCCGACTGCGGGCTGTGTTTCACGGCCATGTCCACCAGCCTATGCAAACCCTGCGGGATGGCATCCTCTACAGCAGTGTTGCCAGCGCGTACACCCAGTTCGCCGCCTGGCCCGGTGAGGTCACCGTGCACCACGCCTTTGAAGATGACCCCGGCTTTTCCTTTGTCCATTTGCTGCCGGGACAAACAATCATCCACCAACATACCTTTTCCCGGCCGGAAGGGAGGTCGGTTAAATGACACTGCTTAAAGTTCGCGGCGCTTGCCCCCACGATTGTCCTGATACCTGCGGCCTGATCACCGAGGTGGAAAACGGCCGTGCCGTCAATTTCTATGGCGATCCTGACCATCCCATTACGCAGGGCTGGTTGTGCGCCAAAGTACGGCCGTATCTCGACCACGTCTACCACCCCGACCGGCTGACGCAGCCGCTGC
Organism: Ardenticatenaceae bacterium; assembly: GCA_020634395.1. Taxonomy (GTDB): domain Bacteria; phylum Chloroflexota; class Anaerolineae; order Promineifilales; family Promineifilaceae; genus Leptovillus. The sequence goes on from JACKBU010000026.1 coordinate 14,308, forward strand.
GCCGGGTTGGTCCAAAGGGCAGCGGGCAGTGGCAGCCCATCACCTGGGGCGAGGCCATGGGCGAGATTGGGGCGCGCTGGCGGGCCATCATCGCCGAGTATGGCGCAGCGGCTATTTTGCCGTACAGCTACAGCGGCACGCTGGGCCTGGTGCAGATGAGCGTGTGCAACGGCCGTTTCTGGAACCGTTTGGGCGCCAGCCGCTTAGAACGTTCCATTTGCGGCGCGGCGGCCGAGTTTGCCGTGGAAGCGACGCTGGGCGCGCGCCGCACGCCGCGTTATGAAGATGTGGCCCACAGCAAGCTGGTTATCGTCTGGGGCCATAACCCGGTCAGCACCGCACCCCATTTCATGCCCCATTTGAAGGATGCACAGCGCAGCGGCACGCAGTTAGTGGTGATCGATCCACGCCGCACGCGCACGGCCAAAGGTGCAGACTGGCACATCGCGCCCAAACCGAACACCGATGGCGCATTGGCCCTGGGATTGGCCCACGTCATCGTGGCCGAAGGGCTGCACGATGAGGCGTGGCTGGCCGCGCATACCGCCGGCTGGCCAGAGCTGCGCGCCCGCCTGGCCGATTATCCCCCGGACCGCGTGGCCGCCATCACCGGGGTAGCAGAGGCCGACATTGTCAAACTGGCGCGACTGTACGCTACCACGCAGCCGGCGCTCATCAAAATCGCCGATGGGCTGCAGCGCCACCTGAACGGCGGGCAAACCGTGCGCGCCATTTGCGCCTTGCCGGCGCTGACCGGGCAGTATGGGCGACGCGGCGGCGGATTGGCGTATTCGGCCAGCGGCTATTTGCAATGGGATAGCGCCGCGCTGAATAAATGGGCAGAGTGCCCGCCGCCGGCGCGTGCGGTGAACATGAACCGGCTGGGCGCCGCGCTGCTGGGCGAAGTGTCTGATCCGCCCATCCAGGCGCTGTACGTGTTTGGCTCCAATCCGGCAGCGATTGCCCCGAATGCGGGGCAGGTAGTGGCCGGATTGCAGCGCGAGGATTTATTTACGGTGGTGCATGAACTGTTTATGACGGACACGGCCGTGTACGCTGACATCGTTTTGCCCGCCACCTCGCAGCTCGAACACGCAGATTTACATAAAGCTTACGGCCATACTGTGCTGGCCTACAACACCCCGGCTATTCCGCCGTTGGGCGAGAGCAAAAGCAACTGGGAAGTCATGGGCCTGTTGGCGCGGGAAATGGGTTTGACGGAACCGTGGCTGTACCAGCGCGCCGATGAGGTGATTGACGAGGTGCTGCAGGCCACGGCCGTTACGAATCCCGCCCTGGCCGATATTACTCTTGACCGCCTGAAAGCCGAGGGTTCGATTGAACTGCATTATGAGCCGGACGTGCCGTTTGCCGACGGCCGTTTCCCCACCGCCAGCGGCAAAGTGGAGCTGTACAGCCAGCTCATGGCCGATTTGGGCCTGGACCCGCTGCCGGGTTACGCCGTGCGCGAGGATGACGGGGGCAACGACGGCCGGTTTGCCCCTGAAGAAGCGCTAAATTTGCTTACCGGCGCGGCCCATCATTTTGTTACCAGCAGCTTTGCCAACCAGCCCGGCCTGCTGGCCCGCGAAGGCGAGCCGTGCGTGGAAATCCACCCGGACGACGCGGCGCGGCGCGGGATTGGGCAGGGCGAGATGGTGGTGGTGGAAAACGGCCGTGGCTGGTGCGAACTTAGAGCCATCGTCACGGATGCGGTGCGGCCGGGTGTGCTGGCCTCGCCAAAGGGAAGATGGGGGCAGTTGGGAAACGGCCGTAACGTGAACTGGACCACGCCCGATGCCCTGGGCGACATGGCCGGCCAGAGCACCTTTCATAGTAACCGCGTGTGGGTAAGGAAGGTTTGATGGTTCGTGGGATTTGTTGAATTGAGTCCGAACCCACCAACTTTCCAACTTTGTGGTATCATCGTGAAATTAAGAGCAAGCAAAAAGGTTGACTGCTATGTTTGAAGCGCCTGCAATTGATTGGTATGTGATTTTACCGTTTGTTATCGTCGCGGGATGGGGTGTCCTGCTGATGTTTGTGGACTTGTTTGTGTCTGATGAGCAGCACACGTGGGCACCGTGGCTGGCGATTATCGGGTTGTTTGCTGCGCTGGTGGTCAGTGTGACCCAGTGGAATAACGGCGGCGAGACATTTACGGCCGTGGGCAGCACGCCGATGGTGGTGGTGGACAACTACGCCGTCTTTCTCAACGTTACCCTGATCCTGGCCGGAATCTTCAGCCTGCTTATTTCCATCAATTTCCTGGAAGGGCAGGCGCTGGACAAGCCGGAATACTACATGCTCCTGCTTTTCTCGTTGAGCGGCATGATGCTGATGGGTATGGCCAACGACCTGATTTTGATCTTTGTGGCCCTCGAATTGCTATCCATCCCACTTTACATTTTGTCGGGTTTTGCCTGGCCTAAACTCAAATCAGAGGAATCGGCGATGAAGTACTTTTTGCTCGGCGCCTTTTCCTCTGGGGTGTTTGTCTTTGGCATTGCGCTGACCTATGGCGCTACTGGCACTACTTCCCTCCCTCAGATTTTTCAGCAGATTAACGTGAGTACCGCCCTGGGAATTGGCGCCATCGCTTTTTTGTTAGTTGGATTGGCCTTCAAAGTGGCAGCCGCACCTTTCCATATGTGGACCCCCGACGTTTATGAAGGCGCGCCTACAACGGCGACGGCCTTTATGTCGGTGGGGGCCAAGGTGGCTGGTTTTGCTGCTTTGCTGCGCATTGTGATGGTGGCGTTTCCCCACGTGGGAGATGCCTGGGTGGGCGCTGTGGCCATCCTGGCGACGCTGACGCTCATTGTGGGGAACGTGGCGGCTATTGCCCAGTCCAACATTAAGCGGATGCTGGCTTACTCCAGCATTGCCCACGCTGGTTACATATTGATCGCCGTGGCGGCCAGCGCCAACAGCCCCGATGGGGTGAGCGCGGCACTGTTTTACATGTTTGCCTATCTGTTTAGCAACCTGGGGGCATTTGCTATCGTCATCGCCATGGAGAAGAATGACGACCAGGGAACCGCGCTGGACGATTACAAAGGCCTGTGGAAGCGCAGTCCGGCAATGGCTCTGGCGATGGCTGTGTTTATGCTTTCGCTGGCCGGCATCCCGCCGACGGCCGGATTTGTGGGCAAGCTGTATGTGTTCCGCGCGGCCGTGGAAGCGAACCTGATCTGGCTGGCAGTGGTAGGTGTAATTACGGCCGTTATCTCCGCTTTTTACTACCTGCGGGTGGTTTACCTGATGTTCATGTATGAAGGGGAAGCGCAGATTGAGGCCAAACCGGCGCTGCGCACGGCCGTGGTGATCATGGTTCTGGCCGTCCTGCTAATTGGCGTCCTGCCTGGGACGTGGTTTACTCTGGCCCAGGAGGCGGGTTTGCGAGGAATGCAGCTGCTGGCCGGCGGTTAACCATCCGCAACGTTTACGAATAAGAGGGAACAGCCAACGGTTGATAAAGCCGTTGGCTGTTTTTTGTAGGTGCAGTTAGCTAGAAGAGGCGGCCTTGCTGATACGGCCGTATTTCCTCAACTTTCATCCCCACAATTTTCTTAAACTTATTGGCCGTTGCCGGGGCGTAGCCCGCGTAATCGTCGTTAAAGAAGGCGTAAACCGTGTCGATGGCCTCCAGGTGAGTCTCGACTTGCGCGCGCCAGTTTTGCAAGACGGCCGTTTTATCCTCCACCTCACGATCTTTGTCCGGATACTGCCCATGCCGCCCCAAAAAGCGCAGATACAGAAAATCGGCCGTGCGGTAAGTGATGCGAGCCGGCATGTACAGATAATCGGTCATCACCCAGGCGGTGTTGTGGGCGGCTAACATCTGCGCTGTTTCCGGCGTGTCCCAGGAGCGGTGGCGAAATTCCACGGCGTAGCGCAGATCGGCAGGTAGTTGGCCTAGGAAGTGGTCGACGCGCTGGGCGGCGCCCACTGTAAAATCGGGCGGAAACTGGATGAGGATGGCCCCGAGTTTATCTTCAAGCAGGCGCATAGTGTCCAGGAATGTGGCCATTTGCGCTGCGCTATCATCCAGGCGCAGATCGTGGGTGATGGCGCGCGGCGTTTTGGGGGAGATTTTGAAGCCAGGCTCGGTAACGGCCGTCCAATTCTGCACCGTCTTGGCCGAGGGAAGACCATAAAACGTGGAATCCATCTCCACGGCGTTGAAGCGCTGGCTGTAATAGCCTAAAAATTGTTTTTGGGGCATGCCGGCCGGGTAAAAGACGCCGTTGCGCCACGGCTCGTAGGCAAAACCCATCGTTCCAACATACCAGTCCATACGCTTAACGGGGGATAGACAACGAAGAACGCGGAACTTGTTCCGTTTCTTCTGTGTCGTTTGGCGCTTCTGCGGGGACGGCCAGGGCTGTGGCTGCCAGCAGTACCAGGCTCAGCCACAGCAGATCGGCCAGCAGAAGGTGGAGCATTTGCAGCCAGACCGGAGCCAGCAGAATGACGTTGATGCCGCCGGCGATGACCTGGGTAATGACCACAATGCGCACGGCCGTACCGAAGCGGCGTACGTCGGGTAACGGCCGTTTTTCCATCACGATGCCGCTGATGTAAAAGAGGTAAAAGCCGGTGAGGATGGACAGCATCGGGTGCCAGATGCGCAGCCGCACCAGGAAATGGGCCGCCGGATCCACATCTTGCTGCAGGCCATGGGCCAGCGTTTGCGCCGGGAAGATCGTATCGCCCAGGGCGGTGATTGCCCCGGCGGCGCTGAGTATGATCATGGCCGCCAGGCCTATGCCTAGCAGCCAGACGGCCGTGCCCTCCAGGCGTAGGCGTACACGCGCTGGGTGTTCGCGGCTGCTCCACCAGGCGGTCAGCACTACAAAACCGAGCAGAAAGTAGGTGTTGGTCAGATGCAGCGCTGCGGCTACGGCGCGTTCGGCGGAAACGTTGTAGGCGACCAGTTCAAAGAGGACCAGTCCGGCCCCAAGCAGGCTTTCGGTGAAAGTGAAGATGAGGGAGAGAACGGCCGTTTTCCGCACCATATGCCCTTTCGGGAACACCCGAAATGCCCCAATGACCAATGCCAAAATCAGGATGCCAAACAAACCACTCATCAGGCGGTGGGTAAATTCGATCACCGTTTCGATGGATTCCGGACGGGGGATGATGTCTCCCTGGCAGGAGGGCCAATGAGCGCCGCAGCCGGCTCCGGACCCCGTGGCCCGCACAAACGCGCCCCATAAAATGACGGCGATAGTATACGCTACCAGAACCCAGGCATATCTGGCAAAGCGTTTTTGACCTTTTCCCATGATTTGCACCTGCAAGTTGATTCCATACGACGGCCGTTTGGCCCATCTACAAGAGATTATACCAGGAAGCTGTGCGGGCTCCTGGCTTGCAAGGCTTCCGGAGTGGAACTGTCAGCCAACTCTCAGGGAAGGAGGCAGTGTTGGGGCAAGTTGCAGAGGTGTTTCAGCCTGTTGTATTAGAGAGAGTGGATTCGACGCGCTGGATTTCTTGTTGGATTTGTTGCCGTGTCTGGTCCAGGATGGCGTCGAAGTTGTGCAGCTGCTGCAGGGTGTTTTGCAGGGCGCTTTGCCAGAAGAGCGGGCTGCTGGACGGCCAGACGAGGGTGGACTCGTGTGTGACCATGTCATCAGCCTCGACTTGCGCGCGCAACTGCTCGGTAGAGGTGGAGGGTTTAACGCCTAACTCGTTTCGCAAAACGGCCGTGCACCGTTCATACTGCCGCAGTGCGCCGGTGCGGTCGCCTGCCAGGTAAAACAGCCGCATCAACTGGCGATAAGTACGTTCGCGGGCCAGGTCGTAGCGCAAAATTTGCATGCCATACACGATACCGGCTTCATAGGCGCCGCAGCTCTCGCAGTGGGCCATGAGTTTGTCCAGCATTAACAGCAGCATTTGCTGATAGCGTTCGCGCTCAAACAGGCACCAATCCTGGTACCAGCCTTCCAGCAGGTCACCATGGTAAAGCTGCACGGCTTCGATGAGAGCACGCACGGCCGTGTCATCCAACCCCGGTCCCACTTTTCCTTGTGAACTGGCAAACGCCTGCTCAAACACCGCCACGTCCAGCCACAAACCAGCCTGGCAGTTCAGCTGAATCCAGTCCGAATCGGTATGAATTACCGAATTCAAATCATCCTGGTCATTGAAAACATTTTGTAACTGCCACAAGGTGCGGCGCAGGTAGCCCTTTGCCTGAGCTGGAGGCTGTTCCTGCCACAGCAAGCCGGCCAACATCTCTCGATGATGCGGCCTGTCCGCATGCAGCAGCAGGTAACAAAACAATTCCTGGACTTTGCAGGCATCTAGTCCGTCCAATGACTGCTCCCCAAAACGTGCGCAGAACTTGCCGAATAACGAGATTTGCAGCCGATCCATGGGGGCCTCCTCAAAAAGCCTGTTTGCTGCTCTGATTGACGATCAGACTACTCAACGGTGTGTTGGGGTCGCCAGATTCTTAACACTGCCGTTATCACTAAACAGCAGTCATCCAGCGGTATAAGATGATCAGCTAATATGTGGTGAGCGTTGGCTGGTATGTTGAGGATGCAAACTATTAAACCAATTGCGCCAACTACAACAGTATAAACGATTCCCCGCCGCTTTTTCCGGGATATATCCCAACATTAATCTATAACCGGCGCCGGTCTTTCACCCGGCTGAGTGGGCAGCAGCGTCAGGGACTGAGCATAGGCTGAGCTGGCCGACCTGAAGGTGATTCTTTGGCGCGCTGGGGGTTATTCTTCGATTTGTTCGGAGAGGATTTCTTCCAGGGGATCGTCGTTTTCGTCGACGAGAGATTTGCGGGTTTTGCCGCCGGTTTGCGGGTCTTCGACCAGGCCCATTTCGTAGAGGTGTTCCATAATGCGGGCGGCGCGGGGGAAGCCAATGCGCAGCCGGCGCTGCAGCATCGAACTGGAAATAGTATCCTGCTTTTGGGCAATTTCGATGGCCTGTTCCAGGAGTTGATCGGTTTCGTCCAGCAGGGCGTGCTTGGCGATCAGAGTTTCCCAGGGGGTAGGAATAGGCTCAAAGTCGGGCAGGGTGGTGTGCCAGTGGTTGACGATGCGCTCGATTTCATTGTCGCTGACAAAGACCCCTTGCACGCGCGCCGGACCGGCGGCGTCTGGCGCCTGGAAGAGCATGTCGCCTTTGCCCAGCAGTTGTTCCGCTCCGACGGTGTCCAAAATCACGCGCGAATCGGTGCCGGAGGCTACGGAGAAGGAGAGGCGGGCGGGGAAGTTGGCTTTGATCAGACCCGTGATGACGTCGGTAGACGGCCGTTGCGTGGCCACCACCAGATGAATACCCGTCGCCCGCGCCATCTGTGCCAGACGGCACAGCGTACGCTCCACGTCTCCGGGATACATATGCATCAAATCGGCCAGCTCGTCGATAAACACTGCCAGGTAAGGCAGTTTCTTCAGGGTTTTGTGTCCGGCTGCCCGGCGGTTATAACCATTCAGATTACGCGCACCGACTTGCGTAAACAACTCGTAGCGGCGGTCCATTTCCGCTGTCAGCCAGCGCAGCACGCCCACGGCCCGGTCTGCCTCCACCTCCACCTTGCCGATAAGGTGCGGCAGGCCGTTGAAGCGGATCAGCTCGACCTTTTTGGGGTCAATCATGATCAGGTTGAGTTTGTCCGGCGGGTTGTTGAACACCAGGCAGGAGACAAAGGCGTTGATGCACACCGACTTACCGGAACCGGTCGTGCCGGCGATGAGCAAATGGGGCAATGTCGCCAGATCAACGGCCAGTGGTACGCCGGAGACATCTTGTCCCAGAGCGACACCAAGCGGGCTTTTGATTTTGGCAAAGGCATCTGCTTCCAGCACGGAGCGCAGCCGCACCAAACTGATTTCGGCGTTGGGCACTTCCACACCGACCACGCCCCGCCCGGGAACCGGCGCTTCGATGCGCAGCCGGGTGACGGCCAGCGCCAATGCCAGATCGCGCCGCAGCGAGGCAATCTGGCCGATGCGGATTTTTTGCTGTTTCAGGTCGCCTTCGGGCCCCACTTTTTCCACGTAGCCCGGTTCGACGCCAAACTGGGTAATGGCCGGACCACGCCGGATTTCCGTAACCGTAGCTGGAATCTGGAAGTCGGCCAAAGTCTCTTCGATGATGCGTTTCTTTTCGTCGATTTCGGCTGGGGACATGGCTGCAGCCGAGCCTTCTTCCAGCAGGGTGAGGGGCGGCAGGCGCTTGTCGCGATGCTGCCAGTCGATGCCCTCGTCTTGGGGTGCGGAATCGTCAATGATGATGAGATCAGGTGGATTGGTGAGGCGAGATTGGGGCAGGGGCACGGCCGTTTCCGCTTCTACAGCCGGAGCCACAATTTCCGGCTCTGGCGGGGCAATCTTATCTGCCCACTGGCGCAGGGCGATGGTGAGGCGGTTGAGCGTTTCCAGCATGTCTAGCCAGGTATAATTGACCAGCAGGGCAAATCCCCACAGCAGCAAAACGGCGTATACAATACTGGTTAACAAAGGGCCAATCAGTTCCAGCAGCGGCTCAGACAAAGCCCAGCCGACCAGTCCACCGCCCAGGCCCCGGTAGGCGTCGGAGAGGTTGGAATTGGTCAGCAGGTGGCTGAGCGGCAGGGCGGTGATGAGCAGCAGTTCCAGGCCGACAACCTGGGAGGCCTGGAAGTGATACGGCCGTTTCACCTTGCGGATGGCCAGATGCAGCCCCACTGCCGCCAGAATAAAAAACAGAGGATATGCACCCCAACCAAACACCTGGCGCAGCAGGCTGGTCCACCAGCCCGACCAGGCCGCTTCTGTAAGCCCGGGCAGGGCCAGCAGCGTGATTAAAGCGAACAGACAGAGTGCGCCGCCGGCAATTTCTACCCGCCAGGGAATCAGGCTGTTGATGAATCGTTCGTCCCAGGTGGGCGGCGGTACAGGTTCGCTTTTGGGGGCACGCGTTGAGGCTTTACGAGTCATAAATAGTTGATAGCCGATAATTGTCAATCAATTGATAGTAAGTATACCGCAAATCCACGCCGGATGGACGCTCGGCTCCTATCTGCTATCTACTATTCACTCTCTACTGGTTTTGGGAAACACCGCGCAGGCTCAGGGCCAGACGTTTGGCACGGCCGTCTACCTGCAGCACACGCGCAGTCACTCTATCGCCAATGTCCACGACATTGCGGGGATGCAAAAATGAGCCTTCGGCCAGTTCAGAGATATGGACCAACCCTTCCAGCTCCGGTTCCAACAGCACAAATGCCCCATAATTGACGATATTGCTCACCACACCCTCGACGAGTTGGCCGGGCTGGTAGCGTGTTTCGGCCGTGACCCATGGGTCTGGATGAAGCTGCTTAAGGCTGAGCGCCACGCGCTCGTTTTCCTGGTCCACGCCCAACACCAAAACCTCTAGCTCCTGGTCCGGATGGACAATCTTGCTGGGATGGGGCACACGGCTCCAGGACAATTCGGAAATGTGGATCAACCCTTCGACGCCGCCTAAATCGACAAATGCGCCAAAATCCGTCAGATTTGTCACCTTGCCGGTGAGCACGTCGCCGACGTCGATAGACTCCAAAATCGTCTGACGCTGTTCGGCTTCCACCTGCGCAGCCCTTTCAGAGAGTATCAGGCGGTTTGACCGGGGGTTCACCTCAATGATGCGCAAAGTGAGAGTTTTGTTGACGGCATCTTTAAGGACTTGAGCACGCTGCGAAGCGACGTGGAACTGGGGAAAATCAATAAGCTGGGAGGCAGGCACAAAACCCGGTAGCCCATGCCACTGGACCAGCAACCCGCCTTTGTTGTAGCCGCTAACCGTCAGGTCTAGCAGGCTTTCATCGTCGTAAGCTTGTTGGGCCAGATCCCACGGATTTGCAGCGGGTGCTGGAGGGCTGGGGGTCCAGGTGAGCTGACCATCTGACGATCGATCGACAGGGATCGCTGTATCCTGGTCCGCGTCCTCGGGTACCGTGTCGGTCTCGCCATGCGCAAACAAGGCGGCCCAAAACGAATCGTCGCGCTGATTGGCGTTTGGGTCACCCTGGGAAGACTCTAGATTCATATTTTGTTACTCAGACGGTAAAATAGACACACAATACTGGGAATATACTTAATTCGTAAGAAAGACTTTTATGTTAGTAGTACTTTATTCCTATCCTCTCCCTAATTATAAAGGTTGCTACTCCTCTGTCAACACAGTAAAGAAGAAGCGGTAAGAATCTTATTTGGAGCGGGCTATGGACGATGAATTGACAAAAACGGCCGTTCTCCCCCACCTAAGCACGCGCTGGCTTGGTCAAAACTATCATTTTTACGATACCATCACCTCTACCAACGACATTTTGAAAGAGTGGGTGAACCAGGGAGACGCCAGCCAGCCGCCGGCCGGAACCGTTCTGGTGGCTGATTATCAAAGCGCCGGGCGCGGCCGGATGAGCCGCCGTTGGGAAGCCGAACGGGGTACATCGCTGATGTTTTCGCTGCTTTTGCGCCCCAATTGGCCGGCGCAGCAGCTCACCTGGCTGACGATGATCGCCAGTCTGGCGGTGGTGGAAGCAGCTGAGCACCTGGTAAGCGTGCCGCTGGGTGTGAAGTGGCCCAACGATGTGATGCTTTCGCTGGATGGGAGCTGGCGCAAGTGGGGCGGTTTGCTGTTGGAAGGCAGCGTAGGGGAAGACGGCCGTCTCCAAACCGCTATCCTGGGCATCGGATTGAACGTCAACATGACGGCCGTGCAGCTGCCGGAAGGCCTCACGCCGGTTTCCAGCCTTTCGCTGGCTGCCGGACACCGGCTTTCGCGGCGGCGGTTATTGGTAGACATTCTGGCAAGTCTGGAACGCCACTACGAGGCAGCCGCAGCCGGCGATTCGCCGCAGACTCGCTGGCGCGAACGCCTGATCACCCTGGGGCAGGCTGTGACCGTTCACCAGGCGGGCCAGGCCGCCCTGCAAGGCCAGGCGGTGGATGTGGACGCGTGGGGGCAGCTGCTGGTGCAGACGCGTGACGGCCGTATGCACACCATCGCCGCCGGAGACGTTTCCTTGCGCGGTTAAGGGCCTTGTTAGGAGGTGAGTCTCCCATTGACATTTGTCATAATGTCGGGTAGCCTTGCAGTTAAGATTTGCTGTTCACAAATTCCGGGAGATAAACCATGTCCAACGATTTTGATCGCTTCAGTGATGACACTTTTGATGAAACCCCCGATTGGCTGCTGGATGATGATGACGTGGTAACAGCCGAACCTGTAGAGGGGTTTAGCGCAGAAAGCAGCAGCGAGGATGAATTTGACCAACTCAGACGCAAGAGCGCCCGCACCGGCTCGATGCAGGACGAGATGGAGACTTCCGGCGCGGTGGAGACCAGCCCTCAGTCAAGCGGGGCCTTTTCCTGGAGCAGCTTCACGCCCGGCCAGCGCCTGGTTCTGGCCTTGCTGGTCGTCCTGGACATTATTGCCGTGGCTTTTGGCCTGATGGTTCTAACCGGCATCGTCTAAGTGACGCCGGGAATATGTGTTTTTGCCGATAATTTGTAAGGCTTTGATTGACGGCGGGTCTGGAACGGCCGTCTCTACATCCTCAAACCCCGTCTGACGGGGTTTTATTTCTTATGGGTATCTGTGATGTCAGAATTAACAGTTAGACAAAACAAGGAGCAGTCTGGGCGCAGCCAACTGGTTGATAAGCTGCTGGATCGTCTGGGACAGGCGATTGACGAGACCGACGAAGAGGCTGCCGCCGATCGGGCGGCCAGCCTGCAAGCCGAATATCCCGACGAACCGTTGGAAAAACTGGCAGATCGGCTGATCTGGAGCAAGTGCCGGGAAACGGCCGTGATCGGTGCTACCACCTCCGCGGCAGCCGTCATCCCTGGCGTGGGCACGGTGGCGGGCCTGACGCTGGGCATTGCCGCCGACTTGGGCCTCACCTTCAAGCTGCAAGCTGAGTTGGTGTTGGAAATCGCCGCCCTTTACGGCCGTTCTTTGAACACGGCCGAAAAACAACGCGTTGTTCTGTTGGTTACCGGACTGAGCGCCGGCACCACCACACTGGCCCATCGGGTTGGCAAACGTGTTTCGCGGCGGCTAACGGCGCGCATCGGTTCCAAATACATCACCGGGGCGCTGCCCGTCGTCGGCATGACGGCCTCTGCCTCCACCAACGCCGTCATGACCTATGTCATTGGCCAGCGAGCCAAGGCGTATTTCAGCCTGGGGCCGGAAGCGATGGCGGATTGGCGTCTCACTGCCCAGGCAATCACCGGCCTAAATCGTGAACTGTTGGCCAGCGGCAGCCAGGCGCTGAAATCTGCCGGGGCAACGGCCGTTTCCAGCGTCAAAAAAGCCGGCTCCGCCATCACCCGCCGCAAAAAAAAGAGGATCGAAGAGTAAATCTTCCATCCTCCATCTCCAATCGCCGGTTCTCTACCCCCGCCGCCACACAAACAAAGCCGCCGCAAATCGTGCTGCACCGGCCACAACCAACGTCGTCACCAGGCCGATCTGGGCGGCGACCAGTGGACCGCCGAGCGAGCCAAGCAGCACCGCGGCGTTGAGGGCCAGATTATACCAGGCCAGGTAAGCCGGGCGGCGATCCTCGGGGATTCGTTCCAGCAGGTAGTTGGCCTGTGATCCAGACACCAGCCCCCAGGTCAGGCCGCCAACGGCCGAGACAATGAGAAACAGGGTCAGGTCGCGGGTCGCGGCCGTGAGCACCGGGTACAAACTCATGCCCAGCACGCCGATTACCAGCAGCGCCCGGTTGCTCACTCGCTGTGTCAGGCGGCTCAACTGCATCGAAGTGAGCAGGACTGTGCCATAAAAAACGGCGTTGCCTAACCCGATCTCCTGGTCGCTAAGACCCAGGTGATTGACCCAAAACAGTGGAAAAAGCGACATTGGCAGATACTGCGCCAGATGAAAGAGGAACATCGCCAGTAAAATCCAGCGAAACGCCCTGTCTATCTCCGGTTTCCGGTTGCCGGCAGTGGCGCGGCGGTTGAGTAAGAATCGCCAATCGCCCACGGCCGTGCGCATGCCGCCCAGCCAAACCCGCACCGTACCTGGCCGGGCCAGGTCGCCCACGCTCTGGCCGTGGCGCGGGGTGTAGGTCGCTTCGTTTAACGGCCGTACCCGCCACAAATGCCAGCTGCTCATGACTGCACCGAGCGTGCCCAGGGCAAATACCACCTGATAGCCCAGCGGAAACGGCAGCACTTGCAGCAGCCAGCCGCACAACAGCGACACGCCAATAAACGTCACTGCCAACAGCGCATTGCGAATGCCGGTAACGTGGCTGCGCCATTCTATCGGCACGGCGGCGGCAAACATGGCGTTAAAACCCACCGACAGCGCCGTGCCGGGAATGCTCATCAGAAAAACCAGGGCAATCAGGGCCGTGATCTGCCCCTCGGGAAGCAAAAAGAGTGGCAGGAAGACCCACAGCGCGTAAAACAGGCGGTTGCCCACCGAAGCCCAAAATACCTTGCGGCTGATGGAGCCGCGCTTTTGCAGCCAACTGCCCGCCGGCAGCGTCACCAGCAGGCTGACCACGGCCGGTCCGGCATTCAGCAGCCCGATTTGCCAGCCGGTAGCCCCCAGCCGGGTGGCATACACCGCCATAAAGGAAATAGCGCTGGCATTCAGTACGCCAAACCAGGCGATGTCCATGTACAAATTAAAAAAGTTCCGGCGGTGTTCAGCCGGAACAGCGATAGAGCGTCTTCGTAAAGTTGTAGTCGTCATCGTCAACCTCAAAATTTCGTTCGTGACAAAATTGCTAATTATGCCTCAGTTTTGGTTGGCGACGATATGATTTTTGTACGGGCGGCCTGTTTTAAGCCAACGTTGATGGGGCGGGTGGCGGGCGGTGAGCAGCGGACCAGAGTGAGAACGGCCGTTCGCTGTCCCGTTATCTCTGGGGGTTCCTAAAGGGTCGAAAAATCTAACGCCGAGAAGCGAGGGAAAGTTTGGGGGCAGCTCTTTTTTAGACGAGATGAATGCTGTTACGGCCGTTGATCAATTCCCAGGTCAGGCTTTCCGGGCGCAAGACCAGCTCTTTTACCGGCCGGCCGGGAACCATTACCAAAACGTGGCGTCCGGTCTGATCCAGCCATTGGCGGCCCTGCTCTACGGTAAGCCAACGGCCGTCTACCTCCATGCGCCGCACCTGGACACGGCCGTCTTGGGCAAATGTACACTCCACGCTAACTGTCGTCATATTCCATCCTCGCACAGGCAAGAAGTTCGGTGAGCTTGCCTGTCATCCTTTTCCCCTGATCACCCCTTTGCCCCATCTCGCCATAACGCTGCCAGCTTACGATACTTCACCCATTCGTAATAGCCCATGTAGAGACTCAGGCGCAGGCCGTGCAGGCCGTCGCGGTAGCCTTTCAGGCTGACAAAGCGCCACCAGAATTGGCGCCAGGGTTGCAAAATGTAGTTGTGGAGTTTAGGCCGCACCCCTTGCTGCTGCAAAATACCGGCATCGTAGTCGGTATAGGCGCGCTGCTTGGCGCGGAAGTGGGCCACGTCGCGGTAGTTGTAATGGATGAGCGGGTTTTCCAGGTGGCCGATGGCTCCATCGACGACTGCCAGCTCGTGGACGGGGCGTTCGTAGTGGACACGGCCGTGTTTGAACAGGCGCAGTTGATAATCCGGGAACCAGCCGGCCCCCAGCGTCAGTTTGCCAAACAGGTAGTTATGACGCGGCACGTACCAGCCCATTTCTGGCCGTTCTGCCACCACCCGGCGAATTTCGGCGGCCAGCTCTGGCGTGCCGCGCTCGTCGGCATCCACAAAAAACACCCAGTCAGTGGTGACGTGGGCCAGGGCGGCGTTGCGCTGCTGCGCATAGTTCTCAAAGACGCTTTGTGCTGTTTCCGCTCCGGCGGCCTGCGCCAGCGTCACGGTCTCATCCTGGCTGAAGGAATCAAAGACTATCACGCGGTCGGCCCAGGCCAGGCTTTGGATGCATTCCTGGATGTGGGCGGCTTCGTTGTAGGTGAGGATAACGGCCGTGATCTCGCTTGTTGCCGCTGCGGACAACGCGGGCGAATCAGGCGCTGTCGTCGGTGCTGGCGTCACTGTGGTTGGCGGCGGGAGTGGTTCCGTTGGCCCAGATGTGGATGACTCGTTCATATGCCTGTTTCAGGTGGGGATCGTTGGTTTTGGTGGCTTTGCGGCGCATGCCCAACGTCACCAGTTTGGCGGCCAGTGCTTTGCGCCAACGGCCGTGATGCGTCTGGTAAAGCTGCGCTCGGCTGGTCCACAGGTTGATGATCGACTGTGCCGGCACCTGCTTGGTGCTTTCCCCGCCAAAGTGCACGATTTCGGCGGCAGGCACGGCATAAATGTCCCAGCCGCCTTCACGGATGCGCCAGCTCCAGTCGATTTCTTCGCAGTACATGTGGTAGCTTTCGTCGAAACCGCCCGTGGCATCGGCCACGCTGGCGCGCACCATCATCGAGGCGCCCAAGGGGTGATCGATGGTGAAAGGTTTGTGGTCGGGGCGAAACTGCTGGCGGTTGTAACGGCCGTTCAGGCGGCTGTCGTATAACCGATCGGGCATGGGGAACAGGTCGAAGGTTAGCTGGGTGATACCGGGGAAATAAAAGGCGCTGTGCTGAAAACGGCCGTCGCGGTAGACCAGCCGCGCTCCGGCCATCCCCGCATTCGGCCGTTCGTCCAGGCACTGCACCAGGTGCGATAGTGCCCCTGGGCGCAGCATCGTGTCCGGGTTTAGCAGAAAGTAGTAGCGCGGTTCTTGCGGCGCAGCGGCGGCCATACCCTGGTTGTTGGCGGCGCCAAAACCGGGATTGTGATCATTGGCAATCAGATGAATTTGTGGGAAAAGGCTCTGCAGCAGTTCGACGGTGCCATCGGTAGAATTGTTATCAACTACCCACACCTCGGCGCGCAGCCGGGCGCGCACAATTTCCTTGTGCACGGAGCGCAAACAATCGACCAGATAGTCGCGCACGTTCCAGCTTACGATGATGATGGCTACGTCTAGCATAATTGTCCCTACCAACTACTCCGCGCCCGTCGTCCCGTAAGCCAACGACACGCGATTCTCATTCTTGCGCCAACACCCCGCTGGCGACGATGTCGCGGACGGGGTCGAACTGGGCATCGGTGGCCGGTTCCAGGCCGCGCCAGTTGTAAAAATCGCTGGCGCACAGCGAATCGGCACATGCCTCCGAAGCGGCAAAGGTCTGCATTTCAGCGATCACCCGCCGCGCCAGCGCCAGGGGGAAATCTCGGCCAAAGGCTACCGTCTCATTGGGGATTTGTGGCGTCAGGGCCACGACGCGGGTCTGGTTGTAAATCTCCGGCTGGATGTCGAAAATGCCGGCGCGCGCATCGCGCAGCCGATAGCCGCCAAATTCCGGCTCGCCAATCACCAGCACATAGCCGATGGGGCTGCGCTCCGGGGCAATGCCTAACACCCGCGAAATATCAGGGCTGTCGACGCCGTATTCCCACAGGCGTTCTTCGTGGGGCATGATGGGCGGGGTAAACGTGCCCACGGCAAAATCGACTTCGCCATCAAAAACGGCCAGCATAGCGCTGTTGTCGCCGGGCACTTCGATGATTTCGGCGGGGGTGATCCCTGCCTGTTGCAGCATGGTCTCGATGGCTAGGGCGTTGGGCAGGCTGTTAACGTCGGGCACGGCTCCCCGTTTGCCTTCCAGGTCAGTCAGGGCGGTGATGCCGCTGTCGCGCCGGGCGACGATCATACCGGCCTGCCAGCTCAGGTCGTCGCTGTGCACGGCGATGCTGCCGGGCTGCACGCCGCACTGCTGGTTGGCCTGCACCACGCCCAACGGCGAAAGCACGCCGATGATGTCGGCCGGGGCGGTGCACATCAGGTCGATGAGGGCGGCTTCATCGTCGGCCACGCCGACGACAAACTGCTGCCCGGTGGCCGTGCTGAGGGCGTCGGCCAACACCTGCCCGCGCGTCATGATGACGGCCGGGCTGCTGGCGGGCGAGAACATGATTTGTACCGGGTGTTCGTTTGTGCCCAGGGGAGCTTTGGTAACTTCAACAGGAATTTCTTGCACAACTTCGGTAGTGATCAGGCGGGTGACTTCGATCTGGACCGGAGAGGAGGTGGCGACGGCCGTAACCGCTGCTTCCACCGGTGCGTTATCTATAAGCCGCGTTACTTCTACTTCCATCACCTGGGGCTGGCACGCAGCCAACAACACGAGCAGCCCCCAGGCCGCGATAAGCCCAATCTTTGTCATGAAACTGTCTTCTCAATCCTTTAGTGCGGCGGCCCGGCGCCGCGGGTTACAGTGTGCTGTGGGTCGAGTGTAGTTTACCGTGACGGCCGTTCCCCTGCCACCGATCCTCACCTGCTGCTTAGCTGAAATTAAGGGATGGGCTTTTACAAGAAGGTCGTACTTCAACCGAGCAGGCGCGCGACGACGAACAAAACTGTAACCTTTCTCTAGTTCTGGTTTTCGGTTTCCGGCTTCATGGGGATTTCGCGGGGTTCGCACACGGGCATGTTGTCCGGGTCAGGCACGTCTACCAGGACAGCCTGGGGATCAACGCGGTTGTTGAACTCGGTGATGGCCACGTCTTCATGGATAAGGCCGGCCCAGATGGGCTGCGGGTTGCGGTTGCCGAATACATCTACCAGGCGGATGCCGCCGGTGATGACAGCGCGCGCGCCGGGCATGAGGTAACTGTAGCCGTCGATTTCCTGCAAATCGTCCGGGCCGCCTACTGCCCAGCGGTAGGGATAGTTGCTCAGCTCGTTTTCGTAACCGATGGCGGCGCGCCAGGCGCCAGATTCGGTATGCCAGCCCAGGGTGTTGTAGTTCCAATCGGAGTCGTAGACGGTGCCGGGAGCGGGACCGGTGGTGCGGATGGGTGTGTTGCCATAGTTTTCCACGGTCATAGTGAAGTAGAGCGTGTCGCAGATGGCGACGGCCGTCGTGTTGAAGCTCAGCGTGTCACCGGATGGTGGCGCAAAAATATCGGCGCGGGGCACGCCGCCGTAGGCGATGGTCAGTTCGTCTTCGACCCGCACCTTTTGCCCTTCAGCGTCCTCGGCGACGGCCACGATGGGATACGTGCCGTCGGGCGGCGGCGTTTCGCCGTTGTCCACACCGCCTTCGTAGTCGTAGACGTGGCGGCCGGGCATGCCGGCGGGAATGTCCCGTTCCAGCTCGGCGATGGGTAGTTCCAGGCCGTCATGGGTAAGTAAAAAGACGCGCACGTTGGCTTCTTTAGTCTGGTAGAACTGGACCTGAATGCGGTCGTCGATGCCGTCGCGGTTGGGGGTGAAGGTGTCGCGGTCGAGGGAAAAGTCGCGCAGTTCGGGCAGGGCGGCGTCGGCATCGGCGATGGTGATCTGGCCCTGTTGGGTTTCGGTACGGCCGTTTTCGTCAGTGGCCTCAATCGTCCAGGTGTAGGTTCCATCTTGCAACAAACGATCCAGCACCGCACCTTTGATCGATTCGCCGGGCAGTGTATAGCCATCCACCACGCCGCTGAAAAGGACTTCATACTCGCCCGCGCCCCGATCTTTCTCCTGACGGAAGTAAAAACGGTCGCCAGCTTCGTTTTCCAGGTAAACGGAAACCGTGGCATTGCGCGACAGATCGTATTGGATGCGCGTGGCGTCGGTATCGCCATCGGCGTTGGGCGTGATGCGTTCGTGCTGCATGGCGACATTGCGCAGCAGACTGCTGTCGCCATTGAGCAGACGCCAGCCCACGGCGATGGCGGCCAGGACGACGATAAGGGCTATAGAACCCACGATCAACGGATAACTTTTCTTCTCACGCATAGTGGGGCAAGTGTACCAAAGCCACCCAGACCGGGCGAGAGGCGAACAACCGATGAATCACCTATGCCAGTGTAGGCGCTGTATCCAGGTGTGCTTAGTTCCCGTAAACGGCCAGCAGCACCTGGGGCGTGATATAAGCCTCGACGAAGGCGGCCACCAGCAGCAGAGGCAGCGTCAGGCCAATAAACACGCGGGCAAACTCGGCGGAAGTGGCGACAAACGCTTCGCTGAGTGTACGGTCCGGCGGCGGGGCGATGACGGTGAGATGCCAGCGCAGCGCGGCGGAGGCGGCCAGCAAAATGGCCGGTAGTTCAAAAATGGCGTGCGGCAAGATGGTAGCCACCAGGAAGAGGAAGGGATTCTCGCCAGCCAGGAAGATTTGCCCGGCTGCAAATCCCACGATGACCCAAGGCAGCATGAACACCAGGATACCCAGGATGCCAAAGGTGAAAGTTCCCAGCAGGGCCATGAGGACAAGCACGCGCACGTTCTGCATGAAGATGGCCAGCGGCAGGCCGCGCGCCACGATTTGTAGCTGATCGAGGTTGGCGGCAATGCGTTCACTGGTGAAGCTGGCCAGCATGTCGGGGGGCAGGCGGTAGACGAAGGCCAGGGCTACCCCCATACCCAACGCGCCCAACAAAGCCAGGGTTAGCGTAGCTGCCGGGCGGCTTAATTGGGGAATGAGGGATAGGGTCTGGCGATACCAGCGGAAGGGGTTGGGGTAACGGCCGTTATTCTCTCGCCGTCCACTCATCACTGCCCAAAACTCGGACAGAATCCAGCCCAAACGAACCTCGTCAAGATCGCGGCCCATGAGTTCTTCGCGCTTGAAAAGGTGGAGGCCCATGCGGATAAGGACAACGGCCGTGATGGACAGCGCCAGAATCAGCCACCAAAGGCCAACATGGTTGCCCCAAAACAGAGCTGCGGCCTCGCCCTGAATCAGCAAGGCCATGGGCACGATGATAAAGCTGGCCAGCAAATTTGCCGCGCGTACGCTGGTCGTCTGGCTGGAAATAACCACGGCCGCGGCCACCATGATAACACCCTGTACCGTCGTCAAGAGGGTGGTCTGGCCCAATAATTGGAACGAGGGCGTCCAGCCCAGGTTAACATACAGCCCGACCAGATAAACGGCCATTCCCAAATAGGCAGCTAAGAGCGGCGGCACCAGCACGGCAATCATTTTACCCAGATATAGTTGGTAATCCGTCAACGGGGTGGCCAGCAGCGGTTCCAGGCTTTTACGCTCCTTTTCACCCACAAACGTCTCCAGGGCAATAATCAACGAAAACGACATGGGGAAAAAGCCCACGACGAGCAGCAAAAACGGGATCAACTGCGTGGCGATAATTTGTGCGCCGTAGTTGGATACAAAGGCCATCATGCGGCCGGCAGCAAAATTCATCAACGCCGGGAAAAAGACCGTCAACAAAATGATGGGGGTCATGATGCGCCAATCGCGGAAAGAATCTTTGATTTCACGCCGGGCAACCACGGCCGCCATGCGCCAGTCGTCCCGTTTGAGGGGAATGGGTTTCAAGAGGGGTTTGAAGGTTATTTGAGCCATTTGGAGTTTAGGGTTTAGGTAAAAGTTGGAAACTGTTCACTATCAGCAGTTAATTGTCAACGGATTCTTCGGCGACCACGCGCAGGTATACGTCTTCCAGGCTTTGGCTGACTTCGTGCAAAGAGATGATGCCCAGGCCTCGTTCGCCCAAACGGCGTACCAAAAGCGGGTTGGTTTGTTCGGGCGTCGGCGTGCGGTAACGAATGCTGTTTTCGCTTATGGCCTCTATGGTGACCAGTTTATCCAGCTCCAGGTCGTGTACCTGTCCGTTAAGATGTTGATCGACGCGCACTTCCATTTGGGGATGGCCCAAGAGCTGCTGCTTGAGCTCGGTGGTGGTGCCTTTGGCAACGATGGCGCCTTTTTTGATGATGGCAATGCGGTCGGCCAGGCTTTCGGCTTCGGCCAGGTTATGGGTGCAGAGAATGATGGCCCGCTGATCATCGCGCATCTCTTTGATGGTGTCACGCACGAGTTTGGCGCTGTGTGGGTCCATAGCCGAAGTGGGTTCGTCGAGCAGAAGCACGCTGGGTTTGTGCAGCATGGCACGAATAAGCCCTACTTTTTGGCGCATGCCTTTGGAGTATTGGCCCAGGCGGCGCTCATGGGCGTCGGCCATGTCGAAGCGGCTAAAGAGGGCGAGGCCGCGTTCCCGAATGGCGTCGTCGGACATGCCGTAGAGACGGCCGTAAAACAACAAATATTCGATCCCGGTCATGCGCAGGTACAGGCCCGGCTGCTCGGTCAACATGCCGATCGAGCGGCGCACCTGGGCTGCCTGGCGTACAACGTCGTAGCCGTTGACAGTGGCCCGCCCTGTGGTGGGGCGGAGAATGGAGCTTAGCATGCGCACGGTGGTGGTTTTGCCGGCTCCGTTTGGTCCCAGCAGGGCCAGCAGTTCGCCGGGCGGCACGTGGAGGTCGAGATCGTGAACGGCCGTAAAATTGTCAAATTTCTTTCCGAGGTTTTCTGCAATGATCATTGATATTCTCCAGTGTAGCCCTCCTGCTGATTAAACAGTGCCAGCCAGCCGGGTGTAACGGCCGTCTAGCCTGAAGCAGCACACAGTTAAAGTCGCCCGTGGCAAATATAGCGTATATGTTTGCTCCAGTATTGGCAATAGGAAGCGAGGAGGATTCTATGCTGGTTTTAACCTGCGGCCCGTCGGCGGTAGCGGCGGACAATGATCCAGCCAGCCATGCCGATGGCGATGAGCAGAGAGACAAACGTGGCAATGGCCATGTTGAGCTGCATAAAACCCAGGTTCAGCATGCGGCTGTCCAGGCGCACCTGCTCCAACAGAATGCGGCCAACGGCGTAAAAGATGAAGTACAAGGCCATCAACTCGCCGGTCAGCAGGCGTTCGCCGTAGCGGCGCAGCAGTGTGTAAAGCACAATAAATGTGAGCAGGCTCCACAATGATTCGTATAGGAAGGCAGGATGGAAACGCCCGTATTCGCTGTATTCGGGCAGGCGGTAGATGGGGTCGATGTGGACGGCCCAGGGTAAGTTGGTCGGACGGCCGTACAACTCCTGATTAAAAAAGTTGCCCCAGCGGCCAAACACCTGCCCCAATGCCAGCCCCACCACGGCCAGGTCTGCCCAGCCCAATAACGGGATGCGCGCCCGGCGCGCATAAATTAACAGGCCCAAAAAACCGCCCAAAATACCGCCGTAAATGCCCAGCCCGCCGTTGCGCAGATTGATCAATTGGTAGGGATTGCGGAAATAATCGAGCGGCGAGTTAATGCCGAAGGCGGCCATGCTGGGGGAGGGGGTCAGCACGTGGTAGAGTCGGGCGCCAATAACGCCTAAAATCAACACCCAGATCAGACCATTCCAGACGTGATCAGGATTCCAGACACGCCACGGCGCATCAACCAGCCAGTTTTCTTCGATGTCGGGTTGGGTTTGCAGGCGCGCCTGGACTACTTCGAGGCCGGCTGCGTTAAGGCCGGTGTTGCGGGGGTAAAACCCCCAAACCAGGAGCAGGTCGCCCCAGGTGTTGATTTTGTTTTTGGCCAGAACCTGGCTGATTTCTTCTGGCAGTTCCAGGTCGGCCAGGGGCCGGGTCTGGACGATGGGCGGAACGTGTTGTTGGAAAACGGCCGTGCCCCGTTCCAGCGCCAACTGCGAGACAACATAAGCGCCCAGGCCAATCCCGGCAACGATGCAGATGCCGTACCAGTACACGTCAAAGCCGCCGCCCAGGGAAACAGCCACGCGGTCAGGCGTCA
The DNA here is from genome assembly GCA_020634395.1 of Ardenticatenaceae bacterium. GTDB lineage: Bacteria > Chloroflexota > Anaerolineae > Promineifilales > Promineifilaceae > Leptovillus. Next base: position 36,914 of record JACKBU010000026.1, read on the forward strand.
GAGCAGTCGCCAGATGATAACCATACAGCGCCGCCAGAACCGCAAGAAAAAATATAATTAAGTACCAGTAGGTGTTTAGATTACGCGCCGTCCGGCGAATGCTCCAGGGTTCACTCAACGGTTTATCTTCTATCATGAGGTCTGGTTTTCCTCATCATCCGTCTCGTGGTTTTTCGTATGGTAGTATTGGTACCAGACATGGTACATACGCTGGCCGACGGTGACATAGGTGAAGACGGCCAATACACCTACTGCCACGCCGGGATAATCGATGATCAAAAAGAACATCATCAATACGTACCGTTCGACACGGCTCATAATGCCCACTTTGGCCGACATATGTAAAGACTCTGCCTTAGAGCGTGTATAACTTACCATCAACGATCCGGTAATGGCTACATAAGACAAGGCCAACATCGCCACTTCTCCGCGCTGCTGGTAATAGTAAATAAATCCGGCAAATAGAATGATCTCGGCCAGCCGGTCCAGCGTGGAATCTAAAAAGGCGCCGAAGCCTCCTTGCTTGCGGCCCAGTTTGCGGGCTAAAGAGCCATCCAGCGCATCCAGGGGCGCCAGGATGATCATCGCGATACCGGCCCACCGCATTTCGCCAATGGCGATCAGATAAGCCAACAAAAAGTGTGACAGCATCCCGATGACGGTGAGTGTGTCTGGGGAGAAGTGATACTTTGCCAACAAGGTCACGATGGGATCAATGATGCCGACGGTTCTTTTCCTTAGGATGTCGGTGAGTGTTGGTTTTTCTACTGTTTGGGATGTTTGAGAATCTGTCTTATTCATATGTCCTCGTAAGGGGTGCGGTGGCCGGGAAACGGCCGTTTCCAGCCGCCCTTTCCCGCTACATCCTGAAGTGAAAGCGATGCTATCGAATCACCCATTGCCTGTCAAGAAAACACCTGGCCTCTACCTGCAATACTCAGAAAACTCCAGTGGTACAGCCCTAAACCAGATGACTTTTGTCATAAGCAATCATGCAATCTGTCACTGTCTGGTAGCGCTTCCAGCAGCATACAATAACCCCGGAATATGACCACAAGTATACCCATGAATTCCCACAAACCGCTGGCGTAATGAAGATTTAGCCCAGGTTTACGAATCGACAAGTGAACAGTAACACAGCGGACGCAAACACAGAGCTGTATTGCGGAATCACAGAGTGTTGTGTGAAGGAGAATCGTTATGACAAAACAAATGATCACACTAGATGGCAATGAAGCTGCCGCCCGGGTGGCTCACAAAGTGAACGAAGTTATCGCCATCTACCCAATTACGCCTTCCTCTCCCATGGGTGAGTTTGCTGACCAATGGTCCGCTGAAGGCAAAATCAATATTTGGGGATCCGTTCCCATGGTGGTGGAAATGCAGGCCGAGGGCGGCGCTGCTGGCGCAGTACACGGTTCGCTGCAGTCAGGCGCCCTGACCACTACATTCACCGCCTCCCAGGGCTTGCTGCTTATGATCCCCAACATGTACAAAATCGCCGGCGAGCTGACCTCCACTGTCTTCCACATTGCCGCACGCTCGCTGGCGGCGCAGGCTCTGTCTATTTTTGGCGACCACTCGGACGTGATGGCGGCCCGCAACACAGGCTGGGCTTTGTTATCCTCCAACTCCGTGCAAGAAGTCCATGACTTTGCCCTCATTGCCACGGCCGCTACGCTAGAAGCACGCATCCCCTTCCTGCACTTCTTCGATGGTTTCCGGACCTCTCATGAACTGAATAAGATTGAGTTGATCGAAGAAGAAGTCATGCGCGCGATGATCAACGATGAGCTGGTCCGCGCTCACCGTCTGCGCGGCCTTAGCCCAGATCATCCGGTACTGCGCGGCACAGCCCAAAACCCGGATGTCTATTTCCAGGCCCGTGAAAGTGTCAACCCGTTCTATGAAGCGACGCCGGCTATCGTGCAAAACGCGATGGACAAATTCGCCAAACTGACCGGACGGCAGTACAAACTTTTCGAGTACGTTGGCGCGCCAGAAGCCGAGCGAGTTATCGTTTTAATGGGTTCCGGTGCAGCGACGGCGCAGGAAACGGCCGAGTACCTGGCTGCTCAGGGCGAAAAGGTTGGCGTTGTCAAAGTACGCCTGTACCGTCCCTTCGCCATATCGGCATTTCTGCAGGCTTTGCCACCAACCGTCAAAGCCATTGCTGCTCTGGATCGGACCAAGGAACCCGGCGCTACCGGCGAACCGTTGTACCTGGATGTTGTTTCCGCCGTCGCGGAAGGAATAGCAACAGGGGAAGCGCCGTTTGCAGCCTTCCCGCGGGTCATCGGCGGCCGTTATGGCCTCTCCTCCAAAGAATTTACCCCAGGCATGATCAAGGCTGTCTTCGATGAACTGGGCAAAAGTAAACCCAAGAACAATTTTACCGTTGGCATCAACGACGACGTGACTCACACAAGCCTCGAATGGGATAAGAGCTTCGACATTGAACCAGATGATGTGGTCCGCGCCGTGTTCTATGGCCTGGGTTCAGACGGTACGGTCGGTGCTAACAAAAACTCCATCAAAATCATCGGCGAAGATACCGACAATTATGCTCAGGGCTACTTCGTATACGACTCGAAGAAAGCAGGTTCCGTGACGACCTCGCACTTGCGCTTTGGTCCACGACCCATCAACGCCACCTATCTGGTGCATTCAGCGAGCTTTGTGGCCTGCCATCAATTCAGCTTTCTGGAACGGTATGATGTGCTGCGGTTGGCCAAGAAAGGCGCCACCTTCCTGCTGAACAGCCCGTATGGCCCGGATGAAGTGTGGGACAAACTGCCTTGTTCCATGCAGGAAGCCATCATTGAGAAGAAGCTCAAGTTTTACGTGGTAGATGGCTACAGCGTCGCCCGGGAAACCGGTATGGGTAATCGCATCAACACCATCATGCAAACCTGTTTCTTCGCCATCAGCGATGTGCTGCCGACCGATGAAGCAATCGGCGCCATTAAGTATGCGATTAAGAAGACTTACAGCAAACGCGGTGAAGCAGTGGTGCAGGCCAACTACAATGCGGTTGACGCCGCTCTGGCTCATATGTACCAGGTGCAGGTACCTGCCGAGGCCACCAGCAACTTTGAACGGCCGCCTATCGTGCCGGAATATGCTCCGGAATTTGTCCAATCGGTCACGGCTCGCATTATCGAAGGGCTGGGCGACGACTTGCCGGTAAGCGCCATGCCCGTTGATGGCACATACCCGACCGGAACAACCAAGTGGGAAAAGCGCAATATTACCACCGAAATCCCGGTATGGGATCCTGACATCTGCATCCAGTGTGGTAAATGTTCCATGGTTTGTCCACACGGCGTTATCCGCATGAAGATTTATGATCAGGAACTGCTGGCTGACGCTCCCTCTACCTTCAAGTCAACACCTGCGCGCTTCAAAGAATTTAAGGATGCCATGTATACGCTGCAAGTGGCGCCTGAGGACTGCACGGGCTGTACGTTGTGTGTGGAAGTGTGCCCGGTTAAGAACAAGCAGCAACCGAAGTTCAAAGCTATTAACATGCAGCCGCAAATTCCACTGCGCGAGCCGGAGCGCGAAAACTGGGAGTTTTTCCTGAGCCTGCCGGAGATAGATCGGACGAATATCCCGGTCAGCCAGGTGAAATATTCGCAGTTATTGGAGCCGCTCTTCGAGTTCTCGGGAGCCTGCGCTGGCTGTGGCGAGACGCCTTATCTGAAGTTGATGACCCAACTCTTTGGCGATCGGGCTATGGTAGCCAATGCTACGGGCTGTTCTTCGATTTATGGCGGTAACTTACCAACGACGCCCTGGACGCAGAACAGCGACGGCCGTGGCCCTTCCTGGTCCAACTCCTTGTTTGAAGACAACGCCGAGTTTGGCCTGGGTATGCGCGTAGCCCTGGATCAACGCATCGAAGCGGCTACTCTGAGCTTGCGTTCCTTACGCGAGGTCGTGGGCGAAGAATTGGCCGATTCGATTCTCTTTGCCGAACAAATTGATGAAGCGGAGATCAATGCCCAACGCGCCCGCGTCGGTGATCTGAAACATCGCTTAACGGCTCTTCTGGCAGATGTGGAAGACGCTGAAATGGAAGGTAAGCTGGAAAATCTGTTGAGCATGGCCGACGTTTTTGTGAAGAAGAGCGTCTGGATCGTCGGCGGTGACGGCTGGGCGTATGACATTGGTTACGGCGGGCTGGATCATGTCCTGGCCTCCGGGCGGAACGTTAACGTACTGGTTCTGGATACTGAAGTGTATTCAAACACCGGCGGCCAGATGTCCAAGGCGACCCCGCGTGGTGCTGTGGCCAAGTTTGCCGCCGCCGGCAAACCGCTGCCCAAGAAAGATATGGGCCTGCTGGCGATGAGCTATGGCAATATCTACGTCGCCCGCGTGGCGATGGGCGCCAATGACGCCCAGACGATTCGCGCTTTCATGGAAGCCGAAGCGTATGATGGTCCCTCGCTGATTCTGGCTTACAGCCACTGCGTGGCGCATGGCTATGACCTGAAGTATGGACTGGAACAACAAAAAGCGGCAGTGGATTCTGCGTACTGGCCGTTGTACCGCTTCAATCCGGACCTGGCCGTGGAAGGGAAGAATCCCTTCAGCCTCGATTCCCGAGCGCCGAAGATTTCTTTGGACAAGTACATTTATCGTGAGGGCCGTTACCGGATGCTGACCCAAAGCCATCCTGAACGAGCAGCCAAGCTGCTGGAACTGGCACAGGCGGACGTCGAAGCACGTTGGGAGCAGTATTCTCAACTGGCTAAGGGACCCAGCAGCAACGGGAAAAGCTAACAAGTTTGTGAATTGAAGTTATGCAGGGGATTGTGAAGGTTGGAAACGGCCGTTCACAATCCCCCACCTCTCAACCATAACTGACAATTCGTCGAAGGAGATATAACATGGATCTGACCACCACCTACCTTGGCATGAAGCTCAAAAACCCACTGGTGCCATCATCCTCGCCCCTCATGCGGACGCTTGATAATCTGCGTTGGATGGAAGATGCCGGCGCTGCCGCCGTCGTCTTGCATTCCCTGTTTGAAGAACAAATCACCCTGGAAAGCCATACTCTGAACCATTACCTCACCCAGGGCGTCGAAAGTTTCCCCGAAGCTCTTTCCTACTTCCCCGAAGCCCAGGAATATAAAACCGGCCCGGTGGAATATCTGGAACACATCCAAAAAGCCAAAGCGGCGCTGGAAATTCCTGTGATCGCCAGTCTGAATGGTGTTTCTACAGGCGGGTGGGTAACATACGCACGCCAGATCCAGGAGGCAGGCGCCGACGCGCTGGAACTGAACGTCTACTACATCCCCACCGATCCCAACCTTTCAGGCAGTGAGGTCGAGCAAATTTATCTGGACGTTCTAAAAGATGTCAAATCGGCCGTTACCATTCCGGTAACCATGAAGCTCAGCCCCTATTTCAGCGCCATGGCCAACATGGCCCGGCGACTGGTAGATGGCGGCGCTGATGGCCTGGTTTTGTTCAATCGCTTCTACCAGCCCGATCTGGACCTGGAAACTTTAGAAGTCGTGCCTAATCTGAAACTAAGCACTTCTACCGAACTGCGCTTGCCCTTGCGCTGGATCGCCATCTTGTATGGCCACGTCAATGCCAGCTTGGCCCTGACAACCGGCATTCACACCGTCACCGACGTACTCAAAGGCATAGCCGCCGGGGCCGACATCACTATGGTGGCTTCGGAACTGCTGCGCAACGGCATTAACCGCCTGAAGGTACTGTCGTTGGGCCTGGAAGAGTGGTTGGTAGAGAACGAGTATGACTCGCTTGCCCAGTTGAAGGGCAGTCTCAGCCAGATCAACTGTGCCGAACCGGCCGCCTTTGAACGCGCCAACTATATGCGTGTTCTCAGTTCATACGCCCCCGACTATCCCTGGCGGATGGAAGTGCCAGCCGGCGATTAAGTTTGTCCTCTAATTTGATGCAATAAGTTGATATTCAGGCCCCTCAATTAGAGGGGCCTGTTTGCTATTCATAAATCAGTCGCGGTACACTTGGGGCATTATAAACTTTTGTGTGACGGTTCTATCGTCTGAGGAGGGAGATAGTGTTGTTCAAAAAAATCCTGGTTCCGTTGGATGGGTCAACGCTGGCGGAAATGGCTTTGGAACCGGCGTTGGCGCTAGCGCAGGCAGCTAAAGGGGAGGTAATCCTCCTGAGTGTACTGCCGGCGCAAGAATCGATGGATGTACCCTACTATGGCTTTGAAGTGACGCCTATGCCTGCAGATGTGGCCATGTTGCAGGACAGCCAGCTCGACTACCGGAATAGGTTGGTCAGTTACCTGGATAGCGTGTATGCATCGCGTGCCGGCAGTGGTGTGGCGATGCGGACGATGGTGACAGAAGGGAACGCCGCCGGCTGTGTGCTGGAAACGGCCGTTTCCGAACACGCCAATCTCATCGTCATGGGCACACACGGCCGTTCTGGCATGTCGCGCTGGCTCCTGGGCAGCGTCACCGAAAAAGTCCTGCACCACGCCGGCTGCCCCGTCCTGGCTGTACGCGGCCAGGCAGCGATCAACAACATCCTCGTTCTGGTCGATCCGGCGCTGCTGGCTGTGCAGGCGCTGGATCCCGGTTTTGCTCTGGCTGGCGCGCTGCAGGCCCAACTCCACCTGCTGCTGGTTGACTCACACGCCGCCGGCGATGTGGAAGAAGTTTTTCGCCAGGAAGAAGGCTACCTGGAAGACCTGTGCGAGCGGTATGCCATCAAACAACGGCCGGAAACGGCCGTGCGCTTCGGCAAGCCCGAGGAAGTCATCGCCGCTTACAGCGAGGAACAGTCCATAGACCTGATTGTTCTAACCGACCACGATCGCAGTGGGTTCAGGCGCTGGTTGTCCGGCAGCCTCTTTGAAAAAGTCTTACACAAGACCAGTGGTTCTTTGTTACTGGTTCGCGCTGAAAGCCATGATTAAGCTTACCGGCTGCCTGGGGCAAAATCGCTCGACCAGTTTGCCTGGCTAACCATCTTATGAATGAACAACGGTTTGAAACAAGTGACGCGCCACAAATTGTCATCCCGGCGTGCCAGGGTAACCTGGTGGTGCAAAGCTGGCGAGAAACGGCCGTCTCCATTCAGGGCGATGGCGTTGTGGTGGAGCAGAGCGCTCCCGCTGCCTTGCAGGTGACGGCCGTCGCCGATTTATACGTCGCTGCGCCCAAACAAGCGCGTCTGACGCTGGGGACCATCGGCGGTGACCTCACCATCAAGCACCTGAGCGGCGGCGTCACCATCGACGATGCGGCGGGCCGTGTGACGGTTCGCAACCTGGATGCTGTGACAATTACCCGGGCGGCCCAGACAGTGCTGGCCGACAACATGAACGGCCAGTTGGTGATAGAAGAGGTCGTGGGCGCAGTTGACCTGCGCAGCGTACGTGCTGTGCAAATCCACCGGGCGCTAGGCGACGTGACGCTGCAGTTCGCCAACGGTCATGTCAGCCTGGGGCAGGTAGACGGCCGTCTGGACGTCCGCACAGTCAATGGCGACCTGATCGTAGAAAAAGCCCTGGACGACGTTGTTCTGGCCAACCTGGGTGGGCGGGTAAACGTTGCGGCTGCGCAGTCGATCTGGTTGGTCGGTGGCCTGGCTTCTGGCGTGCACAAGCTGGCCGCCGGGGCCGACGTCTACGTCTACTGGCCGCCGGATGCACCACTTAATCTGACGGCGCGCGGCGCTTTGGTGGAACATGATCTACCGTTGGAGCATGAAACGACAGGGCCGGACAATGAGCAAACCGTTCTGACCGGGCACATCGAAGAGGGCAAGGTGGATTTGATTGTAGAAGGTGGGCAGCGTGTGGCTTTTAGAGCGTGGACAGGCGCTGCGCCACAGTTTAGCGCCGCCGATTTTCAATTTGCGCCGTTGAGTCCGCCGGAGAACGATCTGGCGACGGCCGTACGCGCCGTCCTGGCCGAAATCGCCGCCGAGCTGCCGCCGGAGACCCTGGACCAGTTGGCTGCCGTGCGCCTGGAAGAGCGGTTGATTACGGCCGTTACCTCCACCTCCGTCTCGTCGTCCCCCGTATCCCTGCCGCCAGACACCCCGGTCGACGAACAGGTCCGCATTCTGCAGCTGCTGAAGGATGATCAACTCTCCGTGGCCCAGGCACAAATGCTCCTGGCCGCCTTAAAGGATTAATCTGCCCGCCTCATGAAAGTAAAAATTTGTGGCCTTACCAACCTGGAAGATGCGCAAACGGCCGTGGCCGCCGGCGCGGATTATCTGGGTTTCATCTTTTATCCACCCAGCAAACGAGCGGTTGAGGTGGATGTCGCCCGGCGCATCGTGGCCGCACTGCGCGCTGCGCCGCATTGTCCGCTGCTGGTGGGCGTGTTTGTTAATGAAACCGCACCCACGATGGCCAAAATTCTGGACGACTGCTGGCTTGATTTTGCCCAACTAAGCGGCGAAGAAGTGCCGGCCCTCATCGGCGAAAAAAGCTCACCGATCTACGGCCGTGCCTACAAAGCTCTGCGCCCCGCCTCTCTGGCCGAGGCCGAGGCCGACGCCGAATGGTATCTGCCGCCGGAATACGAAGCGCGGTTTGACCATGACGCAAGCGATAAGCTGCCGCCGAGCCTGCTGATTGACACCTATCATCCCACCCTGCGCGGCGGCACGGGGGAGACGGGCGATTGGGGCGCAACGGCCGTGCTGGCCCGCAAAGTCCCTGGTCTGATGCTGGCCGGCGGTCTCACCGTCAACAACGTCGCGCAGGCTGTACGCTTTGTCCGTCCTTTCGCTGTCGATGTGGCCAGCGGTGTGGAATCCGCCCCTGGCCGCAAAGACCCGGCGCTGGTGGGCGAGTTCATTCGCCTGGCGAAAATGATGCATGCCGAACCGTGAATCCCTTCATCGGTTGCCGATGATAACTCCTATGTCGCCATACCAAACCACCTCTTCCCAAATCGTCTGGTCTTGTCCGTGGTACAGGGTGCGCCAGGATAGGATTATTACGCCAGACGGCCGTCCGGGTGTTTATAACGTGGTGATGGCCAGACCTGCTGCCTGGGTGATTCCGGTAACCGACCAGGGCGAGATTGTCCTGATCTATACGTATCGGTACGCGATTGATGCCTGGTGTTGGGAGGTAGTGGCCGGCGGCTTGCAAGAGGGAAAGACGGTATGGGAAACGGCCGTGACTGAACTCCGGGAAGAGATCGGCGGCGTGGCGCGGGATTGGCACTTTTTGGGCCGCTTTTATACGGCCAACGGTTTTAGCAACGAGGAAGGCCACTACTACCTGGCCACTGGCGTTACTTTGTCGGAGCCGACGGCCCACGAATCGACCGAAGTGCTGGAAATCCATCCGCTGCCCATCGCCGAGGTGCTGCGCATGGCCCGCGCCGGTGAAATCACCGACAGCCCATCGGTGACGGCGCTGCTGCTGGCGGAGCCACGCCTGCGAGAGATGATAGCTCACCCGGAGTGAGGGATAGACGGCAAACGGCCGTTCCCGTCACCTTGGAAATTGTCGTGAAAATGATAGTATTGCCTTTTCTAGACCCTTCTATAAGGAAAACCTGATGCCCCAACTACCAACTTCTGTGCCTGATGAACACGGCAAATTTGGCCCGTATGGCGGTCAGTTTGTGCCGGAAACCCTCATGCCCGCCCTGGAAGAACTTATCCGCGCTTACGACGAAGCGCGCCAGGATGTGGGGTTTGTGGCAGAGTTTGAGCATTTGTTGCAAAGCTACGTGGGACGGCCGTCGCCCATCTCCCACGCCCGCCGCCTCAGCCAACATTTGGGCGGAGCGCAAATCTACCTTAAGCGCGAAGACCTCAACCATTCCGGCGCGCACAAAATCAACAATGCCCTGGGCCAGGCTTTGCTGGCGCAGCGCATGGGCAAACGGCGCATCGTCGCCGAGACGGGCGCGGGGCAGCACGGCGTGGGTTCGGCGACGGCGTGTGCGCTGTTGGGGCTGGAGTGTATCGTCTACATGGGCAGCGTGGACATCGCCCGCCAGCAGCCCAACGTGCTGCGTATGAAGCTCCTGGGCGCGGAAGTGCGCCCGGTGGAGAGCGGCAGCAAAACCCTCAAAGACGCCATCAACGAAGCTATCCGCGATTGGGTAACGAACGTGGGGACGACCCATTACCTGCTTGGCTCCGTGTTGGGACCGCACCCATACCCGATGATGGTGCGCGATTTTCAGAGTGTAATTGGGCTGGAAGCGCGGCAGCAGATGTTGACGCAGCACGGCCGTTTGCCTGATGTTATCATCGCCTGTGTAGGGGGCGGCAGCAATGCGATGGGCATTTTTCATGCTTTCCGCGACGACGAGGACGTGGAGTTGATTGGTGTCGAGGCGGGCGGTGAGGGCATCGCTGGCGGTAAGCACGCAGCCCGTTTTGCCGATCCCAACGTGGCGCGCATTGGTGTGCTGCACGGCACCAAAAGCTACGTCATGCAAACGCCGGATGGCCAGATCATGGAAACGCACAGCATCAGCGCCGGCCTGGATTACCCCAGCGTGGGGCCGGAACATGCCCTGCTGCGCGATCAGGAGCGCGCCGGTTACACCTACGCTACCGATGAGGAAGCGCTGGCCGCGTTTCAGACGTTATGTAAAACAGAAGGCATCATCCCCGCTCTGGAATCGGCCCACGCTGTGGCCGAAGCCATCAAACGCGCGCCCACCATGCGCCCGGACCAGATCATCCTAGTGAACTTAAGTGGGCGAGGAGATAAAGATTTGGATACGGTGATGGAGCAGATAGCGGGCAGCGAGTGAATCCGTTACCCGCCAGCTTCTTGCCAGACGGTCTCAAACTCTTCGACGAAGTAGTTGGCGAAGGTGGGGTCGTGGACAATGAGGATATTTTCGTCGTTGCGGTCGTTGGCGCTGGCGCTGAAGTTGAAGGAGCCGAAAATGACGGTCTGGCGGTCGATGATGATGACTTTGTGGTGCATGACACGCGGGTTGCCATCCAGCCGCACCTGGACGTTGGGGGAAACGGCCGTATCCATCTTCGGGAAATAGCTAAATCCGCTCTCGGCGCCAACGGTCTCGAACACACCGCGCAGGGGAACGCCCGCATCGGCGCGGCCTAACATTGCTTCGCCGATCTGGTCTTCGGTGAAAGAGAAGGCCAGGAAGAGAATTTCGTTTTGGGCGCGGGCCACCGCGCGGGCGATGATGGGCGCAATTTCTTTCTCGGAGCCAAAGTAATTTTCGATTTGCACGCCGCCGATGGTGAGTTGTTCGTGGGGCGTGTTATCGGGCGAATCGGGGCCGAAGCGGCGGTCGATGTACATTTCGTCCATTTCGGCGCTGTAGTTGGCCGCCAGGCGGGAGGAGTCGATGCGCACCAGGTTGTTGTTGTTGCAGTAGACACCGTTGGTGGTGTAGTTGAGGGAGCCGGTGTAGAGGATACGGCCGTCTATGACCACAAACTTATCGTGCATGAGGCCGCTGCGCTTGTCTTCCACCACGCTGATGCCGTTGCGCCGCAGCCGGTTGATGGAGGTCTGGTCGGCGTTGTCGGTATCGGTGACGACGCGCACGGGGATGCCGCGTTTTTCCAGGTCGATCAGGGCATTGACGATGGGTTCGGAATTTAGCTCGAAGGCGGCGACGTCTACCTGCGTTTGGGCGGCGAGAATATCGGCGGCAATGGTCTCGTCGATGCCGCCGGTGCGTTCGTTTTCCGGCGGGCAGATCGGGTTGGTGAAGTAAATTTCGTACCAGTTGGCGGAGGAGGGTGGTTGTTGGGGAGGAACGGCCGTTATCGTTGTGCCGCCCGGTGGTTCTTCAAGTCCTAAATCGGCGAACAGGTCGCGCCCGATAAAAATAGAAATGACAGCGATGATGACCAGGACCAGCGTGCCCAGCCCGACGTTGCGTTTGTTCATTCTTCTTCTTGCTCCCAGGCTATCAGGTTATAAAGCTGTGTAAAGATAGCTTCATTATCCCATGCCTGGGGCAAATAGACCAATTGTTCGAGTTTTTCCTGGTTGGGAAGATACCCGGTGAGGGCCTTGTAACTTTCAGCCAGTTCTTGCAAGGATTGGCGACGGCCGTCGGCATCATCTTGGGGCAGTTGGGCCAGGAGCGGGCCGACCTGGCGCATGACCTGAACGAGGGCTGTTACCGCATCGTCCAACGCTTCGTCGGCTTCAGCGGCGGGTAGCACGGCCGTTTGCCAGATCGCCTCATTCACAAAATCCAGCGCCCAATCCAGCAGCTGCTGCGCCTGCTCGTCCGTCAGGCCCGCGCGCCAGCTGCTGTTTTCAACCAACTGCTCTTCGGCCAACCGCCGCCGCTTGCGCAGAATGTCTGTAGAGTTGTCCATAAGTAGTGGATGACAGGAGATTAGAGCTGGTGCGCCACAGGCGCTCCGCCTCTACTCTCTGTCCAGGCTAAATCCCGTCAATTCAACCACCCCATCCAGGGTCTGCATCAGGTGGTGGGGCAGCCAGGCCACACCGAAGAGTTCCAGGTTGACGTCTTTTTTGTAAGGAGTCACCGTGATCTCGCTGGTATCGGCAGCAATTTCGTCCCATTTGGCCTTGACCTCGTCCAGGGCGGCGCTCATTTCCTTGGTCAGCTCTTCGATATGGGCCTGAAACTCGGCAATCGCTTCTTTCGATTCCTTTACATCTTCCTCGGCTTTGGAGGTCATTCGCCGCTTGGAAAGCGAAGAGGAGACGCTGCGTTTGCGGCGGCTAAACAGGCTGAGGAAGGTTTCGGCGTGGGTGGCTAACTCTTCCTGCTTGCGCTGTGAAAGTTCCGCTTCGTCTTCGCGCAGTTCGCGCTCTTCACGGGTCAGCTTCACTTCGATGGCGTCGATCTTCTTTTCAAACGCGGCCTCTACCTTGTCCAGTTCGCTGTCCTGGGCGGCGCTGGCTGCTTCCTGGCATAAGCGGGCAAACTGCTCCTCACTTACGTCCGGTCCAGCGTACACTTTCAGCGTCTCGTTGGCTCTGACGGTTACTTCAGTGTTGCGGTAAACCCAATCGGCGAAATCTTTGTCCAGTGCGCTGAGGGTGCGGGCATCGTTGAGCGCGCCGCGCAGGTTGGTGAAGCGCGCCTGTGGCAGCGGTTCGGGGTCGAACTCGCGCGCATCCAGGGCGGCCGTCGCGGAGTTTTCCCAGTGCACCACGCCGCGCTCATCTGGTTCCGGCACAACGGCCGTGCGCTTCACCTCCACGTCCAGGTTGTACTTGCGGTTCAAAAACCGCACGCTGGCCTGGGCCAGCAGCACCGGCCGGTACAGCAGGCCAACAGCCTGAGCAGACGCGGGCAGAGAACGGCCGTCTTTGGCGGCCGCCCGGCTCCACGTCAGGTTATTGGGCAGAAAATACTCCGCCACCCGGCCGGGAACAGCGGGACGGGTCGTGGTGCCGGGGAGACTGGAGACTGGAGATTGGAGATTGGAGACTGGAGATTGTGCTGGGGATGAGGCGGTGTCGGTCACCATCGCCTCATTCTCCGTTAACTGTTCACTGTCATCTGTTGACTGTTCCCCCGCACCTGCCAGCTTGTTTAAGGCCGGAATTTGCGCCCGGGTGACCGGACCGGCCAGATAATTCATCGCCCAGCGGGTTTGAAAGAGGGTCGGTTGTTTGTCGTGGACGTTGCGCAGCAGGAAGATGCGCTTGCCAATGGCCGAAATGAGGTTGTCGTACGTTTTGCGATCCAAACCGCCGGGCGTGGCCGAAGCCAGCCCATCTAGCAACCGTTCTTTGTCCTGCTCCGTGCCCAATTTACCGATGAACCACGTGCCGGCATTGGACAGCGCTTTGTAGTCGACGTCCACGGGATTTTGCGTCGCCAGGACCAATCCCACGCCGAAGGCGCGTGCCTGTTTGAGCATGCGCAGCATCGGTTCTTTGGAGGGTGGGTTGGCGGTGGGCGGCAGATAGCCAAAGATTTCGTCGAAGTAGACCAGCGCGCGCAGCGAAGTGGTGCCGCTCTGTGCCCGCATCCATGATTCCACGGCCGAATACAACAGCGTCACGAAGAACATGCGCTCGGCTTCGGGCAGGTGGGCGATGTAGAAGATGGTGTGGCGCGGACGGCCGTCTTCATCATACAAGAAGCGGGCCACGTCCAGCGGCTCCCCCTCGATCCAGGCCTGGAATGCCGGAGCCGCCAGAATGTTGTTCAGCAGCATAGCCAGGTCGAAACGCTCTTTTTCGGGGAAAAAGCGGTTGATATCGAAGACGCCTAATTTCTCGAAAGGCGGCGACTGGGTTTGCATGATCAACTCGCCCAGATCCAGATCTTGCCCCTGGCTCCAGGCGGCTTCGAAGATGTTGGCCAGCAAAATGTGTTCGCGGGAACGCACGGGATCGATGTCTTTGAGGCCGATCAGCCCCAGCAGAGCGGTGACAGTGCCGGAAATTTGTTCGCGCAGCAGTTCTTTATTTTGTTCCCAGGGAATGGCCGGCGCTTTGAGCGAAGCGAGGATGCTGACGGGCAGCCCGGCGTCGGAGCCGGGGGTGTACACGGCAAAGCGCACGTTGTCTTTGAGGGCTTGCAGCCGCTCCGGTTGGATCTCCCACTGTGCAAGACCACTGCGCCAGAGCACGGCCGTTTCCTCTGCCGCTTCCTCCACTGTTTTGCCATCCCGCCGAGCCTGATCGACGTTGATCCAGGGCTGGAAATCCGACGGGAGCAGATCGGGGAAATGCAGCAGGGCGTTGGTGATGTCGCCTTTGGGGTCAATCATCAGTGCCGGAATGTTGTTGAGCGCGGCCTCTTCCAGCAAATCCAGGCAAAGGCCCGTTTTGCCCGAGCCTGTCATGCCAACGACGACGGCGTGGGTAGTCAGGTCGGCCGGATCGTAGAGCAGCGGGTCTGTGCTTGTTTCGCCGGTCTGGGCGCTGGCGATGCGCCCGAGGTAGAAGTTGCCTTTGGTATCTATCATGGGCTTGACCTCCGAAGGCAAAGTCTAGCGCAAAAAGGAGGCGAAGGCTAGAGCCAGAGCGAGAGCGAGAATACCGCCGTCCCCATTGGGCTTCGTTCCCTGGCGGGTGGTCGGCGTGATGGGCAAAAGCAGCGCGAGATTGAATCGTCTCGCGGTCTGGTTCTGCGGGGCTTACAAGCCGTGGGCGAAGGCGTTGCAGAGGGCAAAGCCGGCAAGCTGGCCCTTTGCCGGTGCTTGGGGTGCGAGGTAAACTAAACGTCGAGATAAAGGAGACCCATGTCTTTTAGTGCGGGAAATGGCACAAATGGCGCCCGGCGCCAGCAGCTGGTTAAAGAGGCGGCCTTGCCAGAAACGGCCGTTTCTGCCCGTACCCCGCCGCCTGTCGAACTGACCGATGGCTGCCCTTATTTTGGCAGCATCGATGACCCGGCGACACGGTTTCTCTTTGCTTCACCGGCCGGCGCCTGCCACCGGGCCGAACCACCGGACCCGGTGGCCCTTGGTCACCAGCAAACCTGCTGCCTGACGGCGCAGCACACCGCCTGTCCCGTTTTCCGCCGCGCGGAAACGGGTCCCCTGCCGGCCGATTTACGCGCCGAACCGGCGAACGGCCGTGCCTGGTCTAAAAAGACCGCCTGGGCTGCTGCTGGTTTGCTGGTTGTGTTGGTTCTGGCAGCGGCCGTATGGTTGTTTGCCGGAGCGGGCGGCAGCCGGCGTTCGCTGGCCGCGCAGCCGGCGGGCATTTTGGCGGCTGCGGCCACAGCAACGCCCACCATGGCAGCTACAAATACAAGTTCTCCTGTGGCTGAGGTTGTTGTGGCTGCTTCGTCCACGGCGTTCCCGGCGACAGCTACAGCCACGGCCACGTCTATGCCCACGTCTACCGCTACGCTGCTGCCAACGATCACGCCTTCACCGACGGCCGTGCCCTCAGCCACGCTGCCGGCCACCTTTACCCCCTCAGCCGCCATCAGCCCCACCTTGCTGCCAACGGCCGTGCCCCTGGTCATTGTCGACGTGCCGACCCTCAACGTGCGCCAGGGACCGGGCACCGCTTATTCCATTTTGGCGGCCGTCGAGCAGGGCGGGCAGTATGAAGTGGTGGGCCAATCTTTTAACGGTGAGTGGTGGCAGCTTTGCTGTTTTCTCGGTGAGCCAGGCTGGGTCATCGGCGAAGCGGTGACCATCACCGGCGATACGGCCAACGTGCCGGTTGTGAGTGTGGCTCCGGCAACCCTTGAGGAGTAGCGCCATCCACACCTGTATTGGCGTGTGTTACAAAGCGTAGAGCATAAATTAAGGCCAGCGTCCCCTCTAGCCTTTTCTGGCGAAAACTTGATCGTAGTCTACCTGCCAGGGCAGCGTTTTGACGTCGCTGAAACCCAGGTCGGCCAGCAGCGCTTCGAACTGTTCTGTGTCCCGATAGCGGCCGACGAAGGTTTGCGCTTCCCAGCCGCGCCGCCGTGTGACCATCAGGCTGCCGCCGGGCCGCAACACGCGGGCCATTTCGCGCAGGGCAGCTTCGTCGGAGGGGAAAAATTCCAGCGCTTCCAGGCAGGTGACGCCGTGAAAGGTGTTGGCGGGGAAGGGCAGCGGCACGGCCGTTCCCGCCACCAGCGCGGCCCGCTGATGAAACGGCCGTAGTTTGGGCACGGCCACAGCCAGCATCTTGCGCGACGGTTCCAGGGCAACGACACGGCCGTTAAACGAAGGCTCTTCCAGCAAAAAGTAGGGCACGCGCCCGGTGCCGGCGGCCACATCCAGAATCAGGGGAGCGGGATGGGCAGGCAGGTGTTTGAGAAACGGCCGTACCACAAACAGGCGTTCGGCTTCCTCTTCAAACTGCTTGATGTTGTCATACTTGTGAGCGGTCAGGTCATACATCCATACCACTGCCCGCCGCCCCAGGTACACACCCTCGGTGATGACCACCAGCCAGTAAACCAGCGCTCCCAGCGCTGCCAGTACCACGAGAAGAATGAAAATCCAAATGAGTGTCATGAATAAGTGATCAGGTGTTCAGGTGTTTGGGTATTCAGATGGTTTGATTTTCTGTCATATTGGCGTGGAGTCAAGGGCAGAGGGCGGATGGTGACTCCAGAATTTCCACTTTCTGGTAGAAAATCCGTGCTATAATCCAACGACAATTTTAGCCATTACAAACTTGGGGTAGCTTTATGTCTACAACATACGTCATCGTGGACGTGGAAACCACTGGATTGGATTCGCAGCGTGACGCTATCATCGAAGTGGCGGCCATTACCTTGCGCGACCACGATATCCTGGATGAATTTACGTCGCTGGTCAATCCCTACCGGGAGATTCCCGCTTTCATCAGCAGCATGACCGGCATCAGCAACGACATGGTGGCCGATGCCCCGACCATGTTTACCGTGCGTTCGCGGCTGCGCGGCATGTTGAGTGATCACGTGGTGGTGGGCCACAACGTTGACTTTGACCTGGGTTTTCTGAATGAGGAGCGCCTGGGTGTAGGTAACCAGCGCATCGACACCCTCACGCTGGCTTCGATTTTGGTCCCTGAAGCGGGGCGGTACGACTTAGAATCGCTGGTTTACCATCTGAACTTGCCCGATCCCCACAACGGGCAAACCCACCGCGCCCATGATGATGCGGAGCAGACAGTAGAGCTGTTCCTGGCGCTGCGCGAACGCGCGTTGGCGCTGGAAATGTGGCAGTTGGAAGAAATTGTGCAGGCCGGACGGCGCATCGCCTGGCCGGAAACGCTCTTTTTTGAGGACGTACTGGCGGAAAAGGCGCGGTCGGCGTTTAGCGACGGCCGTTCCCGCCCTGCCGGCCAGCGGCTGCCCGACCTCTTTCATCCGGAAAAACCAACCGGTCAGATTCCCGTGCCGCAGGAAAAACCGGAAATGTTAGAGGTAGACCTGCTGGCCGGCATGCTGGAGCCAGGCGGTCACTTCGAGCAGTTGTTCCCCGATTTTGAGTATCGGCCGCAGCAGGTGGAAATGATGACGGCCGTGGCCGAGGCTTTTAACCTTGGCACCCACACGCTGGTCGAAGCGGGCACGGGCACAGGCAAAAGTATGGCCTACCTGCTGCCGGCCGCCTTTTGGGCGGTGCAAAACGGCCGTCGCGTGGTCGTCTCCACCAACACCATCAACCTGCAAGACCAGCTCATCAACAAGGATTTGCCGGAACTGCGGCGCGTGCTGCCCTTTGAGCTGCGCGCCGCCATTCGCAAAGGGCGCAGCAACTACCTGTGCACGCGCCTGTTCCAACAAATGCGCCACAACGGCCCCAGCAGCGCCGACGATATGACACTTTATGCGCGCATCCTGCTCTGGCTGCCGCACAGCCAGACGGGCGACGTGGGCGAGATTGTGCTGCGCACGCCCAGCGAACGGCAGGCATGGTCGCGGCTAAACGGCGAAAACAAGGTGTGCACGGCCGAACACTGCGCCCAGGCACGCTGCCCGCTGCACATCGCCCGCATGCGCGCCGAGCAGGCCCACATCGTCATCGTCAACCATTCGCTGCTGCTGGCCGACATGGCCAGCGAAAATCACATCCTGCCTGCCTTTGTCGATTTGATCGTCGACGAAGCCCATCACCTGGAAGCGGCCGTTACCGATGGCCTCAGTTTTCGCGCCGACAAGCGTTTTCTAGAAGCGGTGCTGGACGATATTACCAAGCCCAACACCAGCCTGTTTGGGCAGGTGCAGACGCGCCTGCGCAGCCGCCTGCCGCGTGAACTGTATACTCCGCTGGAGACCTACATCGAAGGGATGCGCCGCGAAGCGCAGGATGCGGCCTTTCGACTGGATGACTTTTTTGCCACGTTGGGTTACTTCCTGAAGGATTATGTCAATCGCCGCAGCCAGTTTGCCGAGCAAATTCGCCTGACAACGGCCGTGCGCGCCCAACCCGACTACAGCGAAGTAGAAATCGCCTGGGACAACCTGAACAAGCACCTTAAAAACCTGGTCACGGGCTTTGGCAAGCTGGCCGAAGGGCTGGGAGAACACATCTACAACTTTGATATTGAAGATGGTGAGGATTTGCAGCGTTCGTTGATGGGGAACGGCCGTGATCTGGAAGAAACGCGGCAAAACCTGGATCAGATTGTCCTGGCCCCCCGTGAAGACATGATCTATTGGGCCGAAGTATTTAAGGATCGCCTCTCGCTGCACGCGGCGCCGCTGCACGTGGGACCGCTGGTAGAAAAGCACATTTTTGGCGCGCTGGAGACGGTTATCCTTACATCTGCTACCATGCGCACGGCCGGCGCAGGAGCCTGGGACGAAGCCGATTTCACCTATTTGCGCCAGCGCCTGCACGCCCACGAGGCGCTGCAGCTGGCCGTAGGTTCCCCGTTCGATTACGAAAATTCCGTACTGCTCTACCTGGCTACCGACATGCCGGAACCCAATCAGCCTGGCTACCAGCGCTATCTGGAAAACGCTATTATCGATGTCGCCAAAGCTCTGAGCGGCCGGACGATGGTCCTGTTTACGGCTTATGGCCAGCTCAACCAGACGGCGCAGGCCATTGAAGGCCCGTTGGCCGACGCGGGCATCGCGACGTTGGTGCAGGGGCGCAGCATGTCGCGCCAGCAGATGATGGAGCAGTTTAAGCTGGAAGGGAGCCGGGCGGTGCTGCTGGGCACGCGCTCGTTTTGGGAAGGGGTGGATATTCCAGGAGCGGCGCTGCAATGCGTGATCATTGCCAAACTGCCTTTTGACGTCCCTTCTGATCCGGTTTTTGCCGCTCGCTCGGAGACGTTTGACAATGCCTTCTTTGAATATTCGGTGCCGGAAGCGGTTTTGCGCTTCCGGCAGGGGTTTGGCCGCCTGATCCGGCGCGGCACGGATGAGGGTGTGGTTGCCGTGCTGGACAAGCGGGTGTTGACGAAGCGGTATGGTCAGATGTTCCTGGATTCACTGCCGCCTTGTACCGTGCTGCGCCAGCGCACGGAGCGGTTGGGAGAACTGACACTGCGCTGGTTAAATCGTGAGCGTTGAAAGACGATTTGTCAGGATTTAGAGCGAAGATACCCGCATACTTCGTTTTGGGTTTGACGGCTTTGGCGTAAAACCCAAAACACTTTTTTCCATCAACCTTGATAGAATCCCCAGGTCACAGAAATAGGTAATTAGTGCTATTTCCAAAAGTGCGATCGAGCGACCACAATTGTAGAAAAAGCACCTTGTTTTTTCTTAAACCTACAGGAGGTTTCCCCATGAGATTTTATCGTTCACGTATGTTGATAGGGCTAACGGCCGTTCTCGTTTTGCTGCTGGCCCTGGCGGCGTGCGGCGGCGGCGAGGAAGTTGTGCCCACGCCAGAACCGCCGCAGGCGACCGATGTTCCCGCCCCAACGGACACACCCGAACCCCCGCCTCCGACGGACACGGCCGTGCCCGTGCCCACAGATACGCCCGAACCCACGGCCACTGCTGTCCCAGAGCCGGTGGCCGCCCTGACCGATTTTGTCAGCGAAGAAGCGGGCCTGAGCCTCAGTTACCCCGAAGGCTGGTTTGAAGGCGGGCTGCCGGGCTTCAACATTTTCGCATCCACCGAAGCCGCTCTCACCGGCGACAATCCGGGTACCGACGGACCGGTAGCCCTGGTTGTGACCGGTTCAACGAGCGATTTCACCTCGACCGATCCGGAAGAAGCTATCAACGAGGTCATCACGGAGTTTGATCTGGGCGATAACGATACGATAGTCGAAGGTCCAACCGCTTTTACCGTCAATGGCCAGGATGCCGTCTACACCATTATTGAGACAGAAAGCGATAATGGCGATCCCCTCACGGCCTATGTTGCCCTGGTGATCAACGGCGACTATTCCGCCATTCTGGTTGGTGCGGCCCCAAGAGATCAGGCCAAGGAGTACATGGGCACGTTTGCAGCCATGGCCGAGACCATTGAGGTCAGCGAACCGGCTGCGACGACTTCGGACGTCAGCACGGGCGACCAGGTTTCCGAGGGAATTTTGCTGTATGGCGACAGCGTCGAGGCCAGCCTGACGGATGCCGGTTCCTCTAGTTGGGACTTCATCGGTCTGGAAGGCGAGGTCGTGAATGTGACGGTGGAGCCGCAGGGCGACCTGGACGTGGTAGTCGATATTCTGGATGAAAGCGGCGCTTCCATTTTGGATTTCCCGGTGGACAATTCCTTTGGCGTAGAAGAAATCACGGATCTGGCGATTCCCGGCAGCGGCACCTTCACGATTGTGGTATCCGGCTATGATGGGGCTACAGGTGATTATTCCCTGACGTTGACGGAAGCAGGCACTGGAGTAGCAGCGGGTGACGTCAGTGGACAAATCGTCTACAGTGAAATCACTTCTGGTTCTGTCGATGGAATCAATGAAGCTTTGTACACCTTTGAAGCCACAGGCGGTGAGTATGTAGACATCACCGTCTCGCCGACGAGTGAGGAAATGGACGTGGTGGTGGACGTGCTGGACGCAAACGGCCGTTCCCTCCTGGATGAACCGGCCGATAACTCTTACGACACCGAATACATCCGCATTTTGCCCATCCCCGAAGATGGCACGTATACACTTTCGGTAAGCGGTTATGATGGTGCAGCAGGCGATTTCGACATTTTGGTGGAGGAGTCGTACCTCAGCCAACCGGCTAACTTCCTCTTTGCCTCCGACGAATTGACCGACGCGGAAGAGACCCATGACTTCCCCTTCTACGCCTTTGCCGATGACCTGGTTGTTGCTCAGGTAGACCCGGTGGAATTGGAGTTCGACGTGGTGCTGCAAGTTTACAGCGACGCGAGTAATGAAATGCTCGATGAAGTGGATGCCAACACCGGTTTTGAAGAACTGCTCTTCACCGTTCCCGAAGATGGAAATTACTATTTCCGGATAGTTGGGTTTGAAGGCAGCACGGGCAGCTATGACATCACGCTGGTTGGTTCAGATCTGGTGACATTTGAAACGGCCGTGGGCGATCAGATCATCGGCCGCTTTGGTCCGGATAGCTACATGGAATACATGATTCGCGCTTCGGCCGGCGACACCATCAATCTGGTTGCCAAGACCGAAGACGACCTCGACCTGATCCTGCAAATCCGCGATTTCGATGACAACGTTCTGGCCGAAGCCGACGATGGTTTTTCCGGCGAAGGCGAGGAACTAAGCTACACCTTCGAACAGGAAGATGTTTATATTATCCGCGTCAGCGATTTCTTTGAAGCAGGTTCGGGTAAGTTTATCCTGTCAATCGAGTAAGAGTCTATCGTTTTGCCGGCCGATCGGGCCGTAAATTAACCAGAAAGGCCGCCGGGGGAGAACGTCGGCGGCCTTTTTGCGTATCTGATTTGACCCTGATGGGTTATAAAAGGGGTATGTGAGACGGCCGTTCTGCCTTATCCCTTTCGGCAGGCGGCCTTATTTTGGGAAAAGTGCGCATGAATCTAAACAAACGACGCGTCGTCATTACCGGGATGGGGACCATCAATCCGTTAGGCCACGATGTAGCCTCGACCTGGCAGCGTGCGCTCAAGGGCCAGAGCGGCGTTGGCCCTATTACCCTCTTCGACGCCAGCGACCTGAAGACCCAGATTGCCGGCGAGGTAAAGGATTTTGACCCCGAGAGCCTGTTTGGGCGCAAAGACGCGCGCCGTATGGACCGCGTGACACAGTTGGCGCTGGCGGCGGCTCAACAGGCCATCAACGACGCCCAACTGCCCATTTCGGAATCCAACCGCCACCGCATGGGTGTGATTATCGGCAGCGGAATGGGCATTATGCAGCCGATTATCGACAGCCAACAGACGCTGCAGGAGCGGGGCGGCAACCGGGTAAGCCCATTTTTTGTGCCCATGATGCTGGCCGACACGCCGGCCGCGCTTATTTCCATCCAGTTTGGGCTATGCGGGCCGAACCTGGTTTTATTTACGGCCTGCGCCAGCGGTAACAACGCGCTGGGCGAGGCCATGCGTCAGGTGCAGGCGGGCTCGGCCGATGTGATGCTGGCCGGAGGTACGGAAGCGTGCATCCTGCCGCTGGCTATGGCCGGATTTGGGGTGATGGGGGCCATTTCCACGCGTAACGATGCGCCGCAGGCGGCGTCACGGCCGTTTGACCGGACTCGTGACGGCTTTGTGGTCAGTGAGGGGGCGGCCGTGTTGGTGCTGGAAGAACTGGACCATGCTCTGGCAAGGCAGGCCACCATTTACGGAGAACTGGCGGGTTATGGGGCCACGGCTGACGCTTATCACATTTCTATGCCGGCGGAAGATGGGACCGGGGCGGCGCAGGCGATGGCCCTGGCGTTAGAAGAGGCGGGGATACGGCCGTCAGACGTCCACTACATCAACGCCCACGGCACCAGCACCCCCCTCAACGATAAAAGTGAAACGGCAGCCATCAAAAAAGTCTTCGGCGAAGCCGCCTACAACGTGCCGATCAGTTCAACCAAATCGGTTCACGGACATTTGCTGGGGGCCACCGGGGCGTTAGAAGCCATTCTTTGCCTGCAGGCTCTAAACGAAGGCCTGATTCCGCCCACCATCAACTACCAAACGCCCGATCCCGACTGCGACCTGGACTACGTGCCGAACGAGGCACGTCCGGCCGAACTGCAAACTGCCCTATCCAACACGTTTGGTCTGGGCGGGCACAACGCCACGCTGGTATTTCGTCGCTGGTCAGGCTCCTAAAATCAACTTTCTTCAGCCGGTTTTAGTTCGCCAATGCGTGTCAATTTTTCTTCCAGGTCAACGGCCGTTGACTGCATCCCTTCTTCCACATGAGGGTAGGCCAACCAAACGAGCGAAAAGCCAAAAATTGCCCCCGTCAGCAGCCGCAGCCAGGGCGTGCTTTCGCGTAGGGGAAAAATGTTGTTGAGGAAGCCAAGAGCCGGGCTGGCCGTGCCATATTGGCTGAACAGCTGGCTAAAACCATCCAAAGCGATAGGCCCCATGCCAAAAATAAGAAAGGCCCATAGGGGTAAGGGCTTGATTTTGTAACGCTTACGCAGCAGGCCATAAAGCAATCCACCAAGCAAGACAAACAAGTAAATGCCAATATCGCGCTCGCAGAGGGCCATCTTGTAGCCCATTTGCTCGTTGCCTACAAAGCGGCGCGCTGCCAGCAGGAACGTCATCCACTGGGCCGGGTCGGTAGAGATGCCGGCGAATTCTGGCACGTCTGGCATGTAAGCCTCGATTGGCGTCAGGTCTGTGCCGGCAATAGCGCGCGGATAGGCGATCTGGTCCCCGAAGAGGAAGAAGGAGCGCGAGGCCATTTGATGGCACATCGGGCTGTAGACGGTGTAGATGACGCGCCCGGCGCCGGTCAGTCCGGTTTCCATCAAGACAGGCGCCAGCATCGGCAGGCCCACGTAAATGGCGATGGCGATGTTAAAGACTGCCAGCCAGTGGCGGCTGAAGTGGTAGATGAGTTTGTCTATGCCGACAACCAGGGAGCGCTGACGGCCGGTTACCGGCTTTTTTTGCGGTGAATAAGGAGAGGTCATGGCGTATTCCTAATGCGGCACGGGGTCGCCGCTATTCAATCGGCGCTGTGGATGGTGGCGGTCAGATACGATTCGATTTGCTGGTCGGTGAGCAAGCCGCGGTGCACGGCCGTTATCTTGCCCGTCGCATCGATAAAATAGCTGGATGGGAAGTTGAACACATTATACAGGTGAGAAACTTCACCGTCGGCATCCAGCAAAGGCGTAAACGTCAGCTCTAGTTCGTCGAAAAACCGGGTGACTTCCTGGTGGGTTTCCTGCGCGTTGACAGCCAGAATGACCAGATCATCATCCTGGTGGGCTTCGTAAGCGGCCTCCAAAGCAGGCATTTCGACGCGGCAAGGAGCGCACCAGGTAGCCCAGAAGTTCAGGATAACCGGCTGGCCGCGAAAAGATTCCAGGTCGACGACGTTGCCGTCCAGGTCGTGGAGGTAGAAGTTAACGGCCGTGTCTCCCACGTCCAGAATTTCGCTGCTGCTGGCCGGAAGCTGTGCTACCTGGGCGTTGCCAGATTGAGCGGAAAGTTGAGGGAATACGGCCGTTTCGTCTGACTTTTCTCCACCCAGCAGGTTGCCGCCAAACAGCAGCAGTGAGAGCGCCAGACCCAATAAAACGGCGCCGCCCACCAACAGAAGAGAGGAACGGCCGTGTTTCTTCTCCGCCCCGGGTGATGATTCCGCTACCTTGGTCATTGGGAAAACAGCGAGATCAACCGCTCTTCCTGCACCGCCAGCCATTCCGACAGCGCCGGAGGAATAATGTTGTTGAAGAAGGCAAGTTGGGCTTCCAGCATTAAGACACCCATCAATATAAACAGGGCCCCGCTGATCAACTGTGTCGAGTGCAGTCGAATAGTGACATGTTTACCCTCAGAACTGGTAAACACCCACAAGGCCGCCCCTAAAACCGCCAGCACCAACAGGCCGATCTGCATCGCCGCCGTGACTTCATACCCCTGCATGAACGAGAAATTGCGCACACCATATTCAAAAGTAGCCACCAGGATACGCCAGATCGCCAGCGCCCAGACCAGAGCCACCACAAAAACATGGGTGTCCCAGTCCCAACCTTTACCCCTCAGCGCCCGCCAAAACAGGCTCTGGCGGCTCATACGGCCAAAGAAGGTGGAAACAATCAACAGGGGCAGACCCAGCCCAATGGTGTAAATAAACAGCAGCATCATGCCGCGCCACACCGATGTGGTTTGCGCTGCCAGGGTCAGCACGGACCCTAGGATAGGACCGACACAACTAGACCATCCCACAGCAAACGTCAGACCAAACAGATACGAGCCGCGAACAGTGGCGCTATACTGTTGGCCACCCGCTGACTTGACTCCGCCAAAGCCCATTCCCAACAGGCTCATCACCCCAAAAATAAGGATGATAGAACCGCCGACCAACAGCAGCAGCTGTTGGTTTTGCAGCAGGACCCGGCCTACGGCGAAGCCCACCGCGCCCAGAAGGCTGAAAGTGGTTGCCAACCCCAGCATGAAAGCCAGCGTATTGGCGGCAATTCGCTGCCGCTCGCTCTGGAAAGCAAAGGCAAAATAAGCAGTCAGCACCGGCAGGGTACAGGGCGATACAAAGCTTAACAGACCGGCAAAAAAGGCTAAAACGGCCAGTACAATAAAAGGCTGTGTTTGAATGCCAAAGGCAAACTGGCTGCCGGTGGAGGATTGGGTCAGCGTGCCCAACACCAGAAAGAGAACAACGATGAAAACAGCTACCAACAGCAGCCACTGCCCGGTAGACAGGCTGCGCAGCCGCCCTGGTATGGATGTAGATTTTAGCATAGACATACTCCCCTTGAATGAAGGATCTTCCGCATTCTTAGATGTGGCTGGAATAGATATTCTTACCGTTTACCCACTTCGAACGCGACAAAGACTTCAATTTTGGGAAACCTGCGCGGAATTTACTTTTCTTCCTCTTCCAAGATTTGCCCCATCAGGCGCAGGTCTTTTTGAAGATTTCGCTGACGGACGGCCAGGCTGACGATGTAAACCATGGCAATCAGCCACATCACAAAGTAGCCTAAGACGAGATAATTGTTGAATTGATTGGCCACATCTTGACGAGCCACATCGGCCGTTTGCAGGAGCGTTGTAAGAAAAAACAGGGAAGGCATCAGGCGTGTTCTCCTTGGAGATGGGCAGTTACCTGAATTTTCAGGTCTTTAACCGCATCAGAGAGTTGTTGCAGGCGAATTCGGTTGAGAAGCCAGGCCACGTATAAAACGGAGAAGGCTGTCGTGCTGGCCATGAGGGTAATGCCCATTTTAGCCGAATCCAGGCCGGAAAACTCTTGTAATCCTTCGGAAGCGCCCTGGGCAGTTTCCATCGTGCCGCCTACGACGACGGGATGAATGTCGCGCAGGATGCGGATGCTAAGATAGGCCATGATGATGGTGACAAAAGCGACGATAACGTAAACGGCCGCAAAACGGCCGCGTCGTTCTTCATCTTCAATGGCGCCACGCAGCATGAAATAGGCGGCATAAGTAAGCCAGGCGACGGTGATGAGCGTCAGACGAGGGCTCCACAACCACCAGGTGTTCCAGGCTGGTTTGCCCCAAACGGAACCGGCCACAGTGGCCATCGTCAAGAAAACCAGACCGATTTCCACGGAAGCCAGGGCCAACGTATCCCATTTGCGGCTGTTCTGGCGCAGATACAAAACGCCCGCGGCCAGGGCCACAAAAAAGGCGACTGCGCCTACCCAGGCCGAGCCGACGTGAAAGTAAAAGATGCGCTGAACGTTGCCCATTGTTTTTTCTACTGGCGCATAAAAGAAAATGACCAGCAGGGCGATAAAAATGGAGATGGCCGCAGCCCAGTTAAAGATGCGGACACTTTTGTCAAGCCGTGCGGAAGGTAACATACATCTTCTCCATTAAACTAAGAAAAATCTTCGCTACGATTCTACAACAAAATGGTACGTCAAAAAACCAGCCGTCAACATGAGCAAATCATAAATGATGACGATGTATACGGCGCTTTGCACTTCGCCCCAGTCGGGCAGTTGGGGAAACATGTAGGCGGCTACGGCCGTTGCCGCCGGCAGCACCAGGGGCAAGGAGAGGGGCAGCAGCAGTACCGGCAGTAATACTTCCCGGCTGCGGGTCTGGATGGTCATCGAGGTCACAATGACGCCGGCCGCCACATACCCAATGGTCCCTAAAACCAGCACCAGTAGGACGACAGGCCGCCATAATGGCTTATCGAAAAAGACGATAAACAGCAATACCAGGATGGCTTCCAGGGCCAGGGTAAACAACGTAATGCTGATGACTTTACCTATATAGATCGCGTTGCGGTGAATCGGCGCCATTAACAGCGCGTCGACTGTCTGGTTTTCACGTTCGATAGCCAGCGAGCGGTTGAGACCAAGCGTGCCCGCCAGCAAGATGGTGGCCCACAGCAGCCCCGTAGCCACATTTCGCGCGGCATCCAGATTGGCTTCCAGGGCGAAATTGAACATCACGACGGTGACGACAGAAAACATAACCATCACACTGATGGTTTGCCGGGTGTGCTGTTCGATGTGTAAATCTTTCCAGACGATGGCCAAAACGGCCGTTAAAAACGCCCGCGCTTCAGATTCGGGCGGCCGTGTCAGAGAGGTCTGTTCACTCATTGGCATGCTGCTTTTCTCGTTGGTTTCGGGTGTAGTAGGTGTAAAGATTCAGAAACTCGGCGGCAGTTGCTTCCCGGCTGCTGATTTCGTGCACAATTTTGCCCCCGTTCAGGATGACTGTGCGATCGCATAAGTTCAAACCATGGGTCAGATCGTGGGTGATCATGAGGATGGTACGGCCGTTTTCATGTTCCTGGCGCAGTAAATTATCCAAAAGCAGGCTGGCATCCTGATCCAGACCCGTATACGGTTCATCCAAAAGCAAAACGTCTGGCTCGTGCAAGGTAGCCCGGGCAATCGTCAAACGCTGCACCATCCCGCGCGAAAAGGTGCTCACTGGGTCGCGCTGTCGCGCAAACAAGCCTACCTTCTTCAGCGCCGCCATGACACGCTCCGTGGCATTATCCAGGCGATATAATCGGGCAAAGAAGTCCAGATTCTCCGCAGCCGTCAGATCGCCGTACAGCAGCGATTGATGCGAGACAAAGCCGATATGCCGCCGCACCTTGGCCGCGTACTGCGGCAGCTGCCAGCCGCCGATTTGCACATAACCAGACGAAGGTTGCAGAAGGGTAGCCACAATGCGCATCAGTGTGGACTTGCCGGCGCCATTAGACCCTACCAGGGTGACAAATTCTCCTTCGGCTACCTCTAAATCGACGCCGCGCAGTACTAAATTCATACCATACTGTTTTACCAACCCGTGGATATGAATCATTGGCGATGATGTTGTCATGTGAATTACTTACTCTCTACTCATTTTACCGGAGACCCGGCTGACCCAATGATATGCGTAATCCCTTTTTACCGCTACAATCCCCGCGAATTCTAAGATTATACAGAGGCATATGAGGAGGCGGGTAGTTGATATATCCATTAAAATTAAGAGCTTTAAGGGAGTCAAAATGGTGGCATTTGTGAGCTCTTACAGGAGTAAACCTACGAAGACCCTACGGGGAGTTGCCTCAAATCTGACGTTTATCTATAATGATCCCAGAATTCGGGAAGAGGATTTGTATATTGTCTGTAGTTTTCACTGAGACCATCATACCCTGGATATTGGGTACACTGCTGCTTCTTGTTGTATTTACTTTTGGTGTAGCAGTGAAATCCTGGCGAGACATGAAGCAGTCACCATACTTCTTCATGCGCCGACAAGCAGAAAAGCGGTTGCAGACTTATCTGTCGACCAGCCTTGTGCTTTTGCTGCTGACAACGGCCGTTTCCGCATATGCCTGGCGGAATCCAACCGACAATATCAACCGTGTTGCCCTCTTAGTAAATGCCAAACCCCCTCGTGATGAAATTGTTAAGTTAGTTGAATCGAACCCTTCCGCACCAAACTCTGTTGATTTGGTGCAAACCTTGGACACCCAGCAAGAAGCCGCAACCTCAACTTACACATCCACTAAGCCGATCCTTCCCTCAGAATTTGACCAATACGATCCCACAGCTAAACTTAAAGACAATACAGAATTAGGTTCCCTATCCTTTTCGACAGAAATTGATGATCGCTATGAAGCAGTGAACCCGGGAAAAATCTTTGGCGAAGGGTTTTATACGTTGTATGCCACGTTCGACTATTCCGAGATGGAAGATGGCATGGCCTGGGCCTGGGTCTGGCGGCATAACGGGCAGGTGGTTGAGGGCGGCAACGAATTGTGGAACTATGGCAATGATGGCCCTGGTTATATTTATCTGAATCCGGAAGAAGGGTTCCAGCCTGGGGATTATTCGCTGGATGTATGGGTTAACGGCGAACTGTTGACGCGTTCGGCTATAACAATTAACAACGCTGCCATATCGGCTGGCAATTAACGGCCGTATTCTCCCTCTTTTACTTTTCTAGCCCGGCTCGACCGGGTTTTTTGTTGGCCGGGGAAAATTGACAATTGAAGTCGGTTCATTGATAATTGCTTCCTGAACGGGAGAGGTGCCGGAGTGGTTGAACGGGGCGCTCTCGAAAAGCGTTGTGGCCGTAAGGTCACCGTGGGTTCGAATCCCACCCTCTCCGTCGCTAAAGACATCCGCCAGGGTGTCTTTTTTTATGTGTAAGGATGCCTTCGGTTACATCGTCCAACTGACAGACTATAAATTTAGAATAGGCAGGTGACTTGATGAGCGAATTAAGCCATTTTCGGAAAGAAGTAGATCACTTTATGGCCCATCATCCACAATCGCCCCTCGCTGAGGAAAAACTGGAAGATTTTGCCGGGTTGAAGTATTTTGGCGAAGATCCGGCCTTTGTTTTTACTGTCCCGGTAGAGCGCTTTGCAGATGACGAACCCCTGATTGAAATGGAAACCAGCACCGGCGAAATGCGCCTTTATCGACGTTGGGCGCGCTTTACTTTTATGGTTGATGAGGAAGAAGCAACGCTGACGATTTACAGCGACCCGCAGGGGTACGACTTTTTTCTGCCGTTTAGGGATGCCACAAACGGCCGTTCCACCTACGGCGCCGGGCGTTACCTGGACAACCACCGCCCCGGCCTCCAGCAGCTGTCCGACGATATGTTTGAAGTGGATTTTAACTACAGTTACAATCCTTACTGTGCCTACAATACTGCCTACAGCTGCCCTTTGCCGCCGCATGAAAACTGGCTAAGCGTTCCCATTCGGGCTGGAGAAAAGAACTTCGACTAACTGCCGGTTCTTCTTTGGGTGCACGGCCGTACAAGCCAACCATCAACCACGTTACCGTGGATGAACGGTAATCACGGCCGGCAGCAGCGTGAAAGCCGGGATCTCCACGGCCGTTTCGGCCGCCAGTAGCATTCCTGTTGACGGTCCGCCATCCAGGTTGAAGGCAATGTCCAGATCCAGGTCGGATTGCACCAGGAAGCGGCTAAGTTCATGCAGTGTCAGGCTCCCCCAGGGTGCAAAGATAAAGAGGACACGGCCGTTTCTGTCCTGTGCAATCACCGTGCGCCGGGCCTTCACCCCGTCTTCTTCGGGGAAACCCAACGCGCCACCGGGCTGTACCAACATGGGAAAGGACTGCAGCGCGTACAAAAGTGGCTCGTCGGGGGTATACGGCCGTTCGCGCAGCCAGCGCAGATGTGGTCCGCCGTCGTCAATCGCCAGCATGCCGGCAAAATCACCATAACTGCTGCCGTTGGCCACACCTTCTGTGATGATGAGGCCCGTAGCGACATTTTCCGGGGTAAAAAAGCCGCCGTTCACCACCAGCAGCGCATCTGTTTCCGCCTGCCACTGCGGAATGGACTGCGGCGCCCCAGGCCGATAAGCAACGCGAAACGTGAACTGTGTCGGTTCCAGGCGCAGCATGACCAGCCTTTCGCGGGCAGCGCCGGTTTCATCAAACAGGTGCAGCGTGCGTTGTTCCAGTCCGGGTTGGAGGGTCTGCCAGCCGGTATCGGGGATGGGGGTTGGCGCCGGTGTGGCTGTCAGAGCAGGATCGGCAGGAGGAACGGCCGTGGGTGGCAGCGCGTTTACGGCCGTCGCCAAAGGTTGAATGGGCGTAGGCCGGATGGGCGTGGGGGAAACGGCCGTGCCGCACCCCACCATCAAGCCCAGCAATAGTCCTACAAACCAGCCAACCTTTCCCCTCAACCCTCCTCCTCGAGCGGCGCGAGGGTCATCGCCGTGCGGTGAATTCGAGCGGCCAGCGGATCCTGTCCCAGTTCGTCTAGCACTTCGTCAGGACGGCCGGTCTGGCCCACCATCAGCGCCAGGCGCATAGACAGGCGCGCCAGTTCGCCAGATGGCGGCAGCAGAGACAGGTCCAGCACCAGTGGGCGTAAGTCGTAGGGTTTGTCGCGCCGTTCGCGGGGCAGGGAATCGGCGGCCAGCAGATCCGCGACGCGTGTTTGGAGTGCTTCCTGGTCTACGGGCTCCAGCAGCGTCACTTCGTAGGTGGAATCCAGGGTGCGGGTTTGCAGGGCTGGCTCCTTCAGGCCCACTTCTTGCACGTCCCAGACGTCAATGCCAGGGGCCATGCGGACCATCATTTGCTGCCGGGCCACTTCGGGATCCATTGCTTCTTTTAACCAGATGTCGGCCAGCTCGCAGGCGCTCGTGTAGCCCAGCGGCAGGGCAGTGGCCATCTGCATACGCGGCCGTGGATTAAAGCCCTGGCTGTAAGCCATGGGGATTTGCGCCCGATTGAGCGAGCGCTCCAGCGTGCGGGCCAGATCCAGGTGACCAATAAACCGGGTCGGTCCTTCCTTGCTGAATGTGAGTCGTAGTCGTTGTACGTAATTTGCTTGCATACCGCCCATTTTCCCTTAATATCTGGCATGGTACAAAAACGTTAGTCTGAGCGCTGCCGCTCACGGTGGGCAAGTGTTCGGGCGTTCAAGGATTTGGGTGTTTTCATGCCCGCAACACTCGAACTGTGACATCTAAATTCCTAAACACCTCAGGAGTTTCCACGAGCAAAAGCTCTCCCATAGCGATGAAAACTGGCAACGAATTGTCGCTTAGGGGTATGAATTTGTGTTAATTCGTTGATTTTCAGGAGATATCGTTATGTCAATCATTGAAGCCATCAATCGTCATCGTTCAATTCGCCGCTACCTGCCAGATCCCGTGCCGGAAGATCTGCTCAACGAAATTCTGGCTGCCGGTGTGCGCGCTTCGTCGTCGGGCAACATGCAGACTTATTCCATCATCGTAACGCGCGACCGGGAACTGCGAGAACAACTTTACTGGCCGCACATGGAACAGAGTATGGTGCTGGACGCGCCCGTCTTGTTGACCTTCTGCGCCGATTTTCACCGAATGCGCCGCTGGCTGGATCTGAGTAACGCGCCGGATAATTTCGACAATTTTATGAGTTTTATGATTGCCGCCATCGACGCTACACTGGTTTCGCAGAACGTGGCTCTGGCGGCCGAAGCGCGTGGTCTGGGGATTTGCTATATGGGCAGCACGCTGGCCAACTGCGACGAAATCGGCCGTATTTTGCAGCTGCCGCCCAACGTGGTGCCAGTGGTGGGTTTTTCTTTGGGCTACCCGGACGAAGATCCTGCGCCACGCGACCGCCTGCCTTTAGACGGCCTGGTCCACTACGAAATGTACCAGGATTACAGCGACGAGCGTATCCGCGAGATTTATACGGATCGGGAATTGAGAGGTTGGGAACGTTATATGAGTTTTCCGCGCCTGCGCCGTCTGGTGGAGGAATCCGGCGTGCAGAATTTGGCGCAGGTATATACGGCCGTTAAATACACCCGCGAATCGCACCATGAGTTTTCCCAGACTGTGTTGGATTATCTGGCAGCGCAGGATTTTATGAACAACGGCCGTTAGCGCCCCTACGTCCGGCGTGCCGGATGCTGAATGGATGACCATGTACTGGATGAAAGCCAAGCCCGTACCTTTTCGTTGGTGCACCGAACCGCACAAATCTGCCCGGTTTCTGATAGTCCTCGTCCTTGCTTTTTTGCTGGCGGCCTGCGAGCGGCCAGATCCGGCCGTGACGGTTGTGGGTCCGAACCAGGCGCAGCCCACCATGGCCGGGGCAGCTGTTATTCCCGCCCAGCAGGGCGAGGAATCGGCGCGTCCTACGCCCATCATCCCAGAAATGATTGTGCCCACCCGCCCCTCTTACGCGGGCACGCCCACGCCGGACGCGCCGCACGAAACGGCCGTGAGCAGTGGTCCCGTCGCCAGCCACTTTGTGGGCGCGTGGGAAACGCTGGGCTACATCGCCCAGATTTATGGGGCAACGGTGGAAGAACTGCTGGCGCTAAATCAGTTAGACCCCGATGCCGTGCTGCTGGTGGGCCAGGAAGTGCTTGTCCCCAGCCACATTGACGCGACGGCCCCCAGCTTCAAAATCATTCCCGACAGCGAACTGGTCTACGGCCCGGCGGCGCAGAATTTCGACGTGCGCGCCTTTGCCGAGTCGTATGGCGGTTATTTGCTGGCGGTCACTGATGAGGTGGAAGGTGTTGAACTGGACGGCCCGGAGATTGTGCAGTTGGTGGCCGACCGCTTTAGCGTGAATCCCCGCCTGCTGCTGGCGCTTTTGGAGCATCGCGCGGGCTGGCTGACAAAAACGGCCGTTTCCGGAGCCAGCACATCTCCTTACCTCCTCGGCTACGAGGACGAAACGGTCCCCGGCCTGTATCTACAGCTTAGCCGGGCGGCCAATTTGTTGAATTGGGGATATTACGGCCGTAGCGAGGGCGGCATTACCACCACAACCCTCGACGACGGCGCCCGGCTGGCCTTCGCCGCCGACATTAACAATGGCACCGCTGGTGTACAAAATGTCCTGGGTTCGTTTAGCGGCGTCACTTACGAATCGTGGCAGCGCGATGTGGGGCCGGATGGCTTGTTTGCCACCTACAACCGTTTGTTTGGCAATCCGTTCGCCTTCACTGTTGACCCTTTGTGGCCGGCCGATTTGCGCCAGCCGCTGCTGCAGCTGCCCTGGGATGCAGGCGAGACCTGGTACTTTACCGGCGGCCCGCACGGTGGCTGGGCTTCTGGCTCAGCCTGGGCGGCGATTGATTTTGCTCCGCCAGCCGAAGAACTGGGCTGCGTAGTCTCCGACGCCTGGGTAACGGCCATGGCCGATGGGCTGGTGGTGCGCAGTGACAAAGGCGCGGTGGTGGTGGACCTGGACGAAGATGGCTTTGCCGGAACGGGCTGGGCGATTCTGTATATGCACCTGGAAACGCGGGATCGCATCCCTGTTGGGACGTTTGTGCAGACCGGGGATCGGTTAGGGCATCCTTCTTGCGAGGGCGGGTTCTCCAATGGCACGCACGTGCATGTGGCCCGGCTGTATAACGGCCGTTGGGTTTCCGCCGATGGAGCCATCCCGCTGGAGTTGGCCGGCTGGGTGACGCAGGGTTTAGGGCGCGAATATGATGGCCTGCTCAGCCGGGGCGGGGTAGACAAGGAAGCCTGTGCCTGCCGCGAAGAAGGTAACGCCATCACCAGCGAGCCATGAGAGCCGTGAGCCGGCCACCGGCTATCCGCTTCCCGCTACTCGCCTTTTTGACGGTATAGCATGGGGCCTAACGGCCGTCCCCCCACCAGATGCATGTGCAGATGAAAAACCTCCTGGCCACCGTGAGCGTTGCAGTTGATGATCAGCCGGTAGCCATCTTCGGCGATGCCTTCCTGCTCTGCCAGTTTTTTAGCCACGGTCATCATTCGGCCCGTAATCTTTTCGTCTGCTTCCGTCAGGTCGTTGACTGTGGGGATCACCTTGTTGCTCACGATCAGGATATGCGTAGGGGCGAGAGGATTGATGTCTCGAAACGCTGTCACCAGGTCATCCTGGTACAGCATGTCAGACGGCAGTTCGCCGTTCACAATTTTGGTAAAAATGGTTGACATGTCTGCCTCCTATAGGGACTGTTTTGGGGCGTTAATGGGTTTTTGTAGCCGCCGATTGGGGTAACGGCCGTAAAACCTATCCAGCCGCCCCACCTCAGGCTTCAAAAGTATATCCAATCCCGCATGCTGGGAACAACCTGTTATAATCGTAACAGGGAGAACTTATATGGATACCAGACCTTTACGCAGCGTCACGCCGGCAATTGACATCTACATCAAGCTGGCCCAGTATCCCATTCTTTGCGACAAGATTCGGGTGATGATGCGCCAGGAGTTGTTTCGCCGCGGCATTATTGATCAAACAGAGTTTGAGCAGTTGGTGCGCACGCGGGCCATCGAATCCCAGCGCCGCGAAGGTCTGCACGATCCGTATGGCCAGGAAGAATCGAGCATCTGGCAGCGCCGCAAGGATCGCGTGCGCGACTTTTTGACGGATGCCTATTTCGCCAACAACCTGGGCAGCGGGCTGCTGACGCAGCTGATCGAAGCGGCGCTCATGGACCAGCCAGCGCCCACCCGCAGCGTGGAGCTGACGTTTAACCCGGAGATTGCCCCCTGGGAACTGCTGTTCCGCCAGGGTGAAATCTACGAAGCCATGCCGCTGCCTGAACAAGAAAAGGTGAAGCATCATTTGCAAGAGATCAAGGTGGTGCTGATCAAGCGGCTGATTAGCGACCAACTGCCGTTTATTGGCGTGGCTAAAAATGCCTTCACCATCGCCGATTTGCGCCACATTTATCGCAATCGCATTGGCTCTGGCAAGATTGGCGGCAAGGCGGCCGGCATGCTGCTGGCGCGCCGCATCTTGCACCAGCAGGACCCGGAATTGGGGCCGGACATCAGCCATTGGGTAGACATCCCCGATTCATATTTCATCGGCACAGAGGTTATTTATGATTTTCGGCTGATGAACCGGCTGGATCATTTTATGAATCAGAAGTACCGGCCTCTGGACGAAATTCGGGACATGTATCCCAAGATCGTGGCGGCCCACCTGGAAGGGGAATTTCCAGAGAACATTGTGGATCAGCTGCGCGAAGTGTTGTCGCATCTGGATAATCACCCGATTGTTGTGCGTTCTTCCAGCCTGCTGGAAGACAGCTTTGGGTTTTCGTTTGCCGGTAAATACGAGACGATCTTTTGCCCCAACCAGGGTACGCCGGAAGAAAATTTGGCGCACTTGTTGAATGCGATCCGCCGGGTATATGCCAGCACGCTGAACCCGGATGCGATTCTGTACCGGCGTAAGAATGGCATGATTGATTACGATGAGCGGATGGCGGTATTGATTCAGCCGGTGCAGGGGCATAGAAACGGCCGTTACTTCTTCCCCACCCTCGCCGGCGTCGGTTTCAGCGAAAATCCTTTCCGCTGGCATCCCAAAATTCGGCGCGAAGATGGCTTCCTGCGCCTCGTTTGGGGCCTCGGCACGCGCGCCGTCACCCGGGTGGCCAACGATTACCCGCGTATGATCGCCCTCAGCCATCCCCAACTGCGCCCAGAAACCGATACCCAGTCCATTCGCCAATATTCGCAGTGGTTCATCGACGTGATCGATCTGGAAGAAAACACCTTCACCAGCCTGCCCATCCAACAAATCTTAGACGCCCACTATCCCGACTTGCGCTTCATCGCTTCCGTGGATAAAGGCGATTACTTGCAGGAAATGGTGTCAGCGGCTTCGGCCGGAGAGGCCGATCGGTTCGTGCTAACGTTTAACTTTCTAGCGCGCGACCGCAAGTTTGTGCGGCTGATGCGCACTGCCCTGCGCCGCCTGGAAGATAAATATCAGCGCCCGGTGGACGTGGAATTTACCGTTGACATCATCCCCGATTACCCGTATCCCAATTACAAGCTCAATATCTTGCAGTGCCGCCCGCTCAGTCAGCGGGTGCAGGGAGGTATCATCGAGTTCCCCGAGGACGTGTCGGAAGAAGATACCCTGTTCACGGCCAATAAACTGGTGCCGGATGGCAAGGCAGAAGGCATTCGCTACATCATCTATGTTGACCCCATATTGTACCGGCGCATGCCCGACCTGGTGGCGAAGATGGAGTTGGGGCGGGCCATTGGCCGCCTGAACAAGCTCCTGGAGGATGAAGAGTTTATTCTGATTGGACCGGGGCGCTGGGGCAGCGTCAACCTGGATTTGGGCGTCCACGTGACCTACGGAGATATTTACAATACGCGTGTTTTGATTGAAGTGGCGGAACCGGCGGAAGGTGCGGGCACGGAGTTTTCCTATGGCACGCACTTTTTCCAGGATTTGGTGGAGTCGGGCATTCATTCGCTGGGTTTGGAGATTGGGAATGGGGACGGTTACGGCCGTTTCAACTTCGATTTCTTCCACCAGGCGCCCAACGTCCTGTCCGACTTTTCCCCTGGTGATGCCGGCCTGGCTCCCTACTTGCACCTCATCGACCTGCAAACAGTGAACCGCACCAAGCGCCTCAACATCATCATGGATGGTTCTCTCGACAAAGCCATCGGCTACCTGGCTGAAGGCGACTGGTCACAGACCGATGCCAAAGGGACTGTATCTATTTTTTAATGGTATGATCTGTTTTTGAATATCCCACATCATCAACTCAGCCATCAACACACCGCGATGACAAACCGTTTTCCCAAATTCCTACTGAACGAGGTGGCTTATGGAGTACGTAGATGATTTGCGAAGCGTTACGCCGGCAATCGACATTTACATCCGGCTGGCGCAGTACCCCATCTTGTGCGACAAAATCCGGCGGCGAATGCGCCAGGAGCTTTTCCGGCGCGGCATCATCAGCAAAGAAGATTTCTATAACGAGGTGCGCCAGTTGGCGATTGCCTCGCAGCGGCGCGAAGGTCTCGTAGACCCTTACTTCCAGGAAGAGACCGTCACCTGGCAAAAGCGCAAAGATCGCGTGCGCGACTTCCACACCGACGCTTACTTTGCCAACAACCTGGGCAGTTCCCTGCTAACTCAGATCATCGAGGAGGTGCTGGCCGACCAGCCCGCCCCCACGCTTTCCAGCGAACTGACGTTTAACCCGGAGATTGCTCCTTGGGAGTTGCTCTTCCGCCAGGGCGAGATCTATGAGACCATGACGGGGGAGGAACGGGAAAGAGTCGAGCACCACCTGCGCGAGATAAAAGTTGTGCTGATCAAGCGTATGATCAGTGACCAGCTTCCCTACATCGGCGTCGCTAAAAAAGTTTTTACCATTGCCGATTTACGCGATATTTATCGGCGGCGGATTGGCAGCGGAAAAATTGGCGGCAAGGCGGCCGGGATCATGCTGGCTTACAAAATTCTCAAGCAGGATCATCCGGAGTGGGGGCCATACATTGGCGACCAGGTTACCATGCCGGAATCGTACTTCATCGGCACCGAAGTTATTTACGATTTTTACCTGATCAATAATCTGGCCGATTTTATGAACCAGAAGTATCGCTCGCTGGAAGAGACCCAGATGGAGTATCCCGAGATCAGAGCAGCCCACCAGACGGCCGTGCTGCCCGAGGAAGCCGTGGAAGGGTTAGAGGAGCTTTTGGCAGAGATGGGCAACAGCCCCATCATTGTGCGCTCATCGAGCTTGCTGGAAGATAATTTCGGCACGGCCTTTGCCGGAAAATACGACAGTTATTTTTGTCCCAACCAGGGAACGCTGGAAGAAAACCTGGAAGCGCTGATCGACGCCGTTAAGCGTGTTTTTGCCTGTACCCTGAACCCGGACGCGCTGTTGTACCGGGGCCAGCACGGCATGATCGATTATGACGAGCGTATGGGCGTGCTTTTGCAGCGGGTGGAGGGCGAGGCATACGGCCGTTACTACTTCCCGCCTCTTGCCGGCGTTGGTTTCAGCCAAAACCCCTATCGCTGGAACCCGCGCCTGCGCCGCGAAGACGGCTTCCTGCGGTTGGTCTGGGGTCTAGGAACCCGTGCTGTCGACCGCGTAGACAAAGACTACCCGCGCATGATCGGCCTCAGCCACCCGCAGCTGCGCCCAGAAACGACGGCCGCCGCCATACGCCAGCATTCCCAGTGGTACATCGACCTGGTCGACATCGTCGATAACGAATTCAAAAGCCTGCCCATACGGGAAGTATTGGACGAAGACTATCCCCATCTGCGCACCATTGCTTCTGTAGACGAAGGCGATTATTTCCAGGCCATCGTTTCCTCCGCCTCGTTGGAAGGCAAGAATAAGCTGGTTCTGACGTTCAACAATCTGACCAAAGACCAGAAGTTCATCAACTTGATGATCAACGTCTTGAACCGGCTGGAAAAGGTGTACGGCACACCGGTAGACATTGAGTTTGCTGTGCAAATCGAGCCGGGCTACCCACATTCCCACTACAAACTGAGCATTCTCCAATGCCGCCCACTCAGCCAGCGCCACGAGCACGGCACGGTCCGTATTCCGCCCGACATTCCGCGCGAAGACATTCTTTTTACCGCCCACAAGCTTATCCCAGATGGTCAGGCCGAAGGCATCCGCTACGTCGTGTTTGTCGACCCTGAGAAATACCGCGAAATCCCCGACCAGACAACGAAGCTGGAATTAGGGCGAGTGGTTGGCCGCCTCAACCAGATTCTAGCCGATGAGCGGTTTATTTTGATGGGGCCGGGTCGTTGGGGCAGCGCCAACCTGGATCTCGGCGTGCGCGTGACCTACGCGGACATTCACAACACCCTGGTGCTCATCGAAATCGGCGTGCCGCAGGATGGGCAGATGCCGGAGCTTTCTTATGGCACGCACTTTTTACAAGATTTGGTGGAAGCGGGGATTTTTTCTTTGCCACTGCACCTGGGAAGCGGACACGGCCGTTTCGATTGGGACTTCTTCCGCAACTCGCCCAACAGCCTGGCCGACCTCTCCCCCGCTGACGCCAGTCTCAGCGAATACCTGCGCGTGATTGACCTGGCGGCCACCTCTGGCAACCGCCGCCTGAAAATTATGATGGATGGGGAGAATGACGAAGCGGTGGGCTTTCTCGTGGAAGGTAACTGGAGCCTGAACGGCAAAGAAGGCACGCTTTCCACCTTTTAGGGCGGTTAGCGCGTCATTTTTACCCGTTACTCGCTGCCTGCGGCCAGTTCGGCTAATAAAGCCCGCTCTTCGGCTTCGCTGCTCACCTCGCCGTCCAGGCGGGCGGCCAGCAAGCGATCCAGGATGACAGCAAACTGCGGTCCCGGTTTCAGTCCCAGCCGGCGCAAATCGTCGCCGGACACGGCCGTTTCCACCAATCGCCCTTCCCGATAGTACCATTCCAACCAACCGATCGCCGTTTCATCCGTCAGCGCGGCCCGGGCCGTGAGCAGTACGCGGGGCAGAAACGGCCGTAACGCAAACGTCACCTCGCTCCGCGACGGATCATCTGGCAGGGCGTGCAGTACTTCTAGCAGGCGCGCTACCGCCGCCACGTCCTCGCGCGTCGCTTTACGCACGCGCAGACGCCCCATCACGGCCGTGCGCTCGCTGGGCTCCAGCGGCAAAATCCACAGCGCAAAGTACAAAAATGCCGGTGTTTCATCCGAAAGCGCCTTGCGCCAGGCCGGATCGGCCAGAATGTCTGGCACGCGCGCGTACGCCGCCGCCATGTCCATATTCCAGCGCAAGGCCGGGTGAATGTGCATCATCACATCCATATCCCACAAGCGCGCCATAACGGCCGCCGGAACCTGTTCCCGAAACGCCAACTCTAGCTCGTGGCGGATGCGGTCGCCCGTCACCCGGTCTAGCATGGAAAGGCCGTCGCTCAGCAGTTCGGCTGTGCGCGGCTCGATGGCAAATTTGAGCCGCTGCTCATAGCGCACGGCCCGCAAAATGCGCGTGGGATCGTCAATAAAGCTGAGACTGTGCAGCACCCGCACCAACCCCTGCTGCAAATCGCGCCGTCCGCCGTAAAAATCCAGCAGTTCACCCAGATGTGCGCCGTCCAGCCGCACAGCCAGCGTGTTGATGGTGAAATCGCGCCGGTGCAGGTCCAATTTAATGGAGCCGCGCTCCACCTGCGGTAACGCCGACGGCTCTTTGTAAAACTCGGTTCGCGCGGTTACAAAATCGATGGATGCAGGCAGAGTCAGGCCGGTGACGGCCGTCCAGCCGCCGTCCGCCGCTGCATGCAGCTCCTGCACCTGCTGCCAGATTTCCGCCGTGATGAACCATTTGCCGGTGCCAAAGCGGCGATGCGTGTGGACCTCACCGCCAAACTGGGCCTGTAACTTTTTCACCAGAGCGATACCGTCGCCTTCTACCACCATGTCCAGGTCGGTCGGCGCGTAGCCCAGCAGCATGTCGCGCACTAACCCGCCCACAAAGTACAAAGGCATGTCCAGGTCATCGGCGGCGGCGCTGACGGCCAGCACCATGCCCCACAGCGGTGGAGCCAGGGCATCGCGCAGCAGGCGTTTCATATCCGGTTCTGCGGAATCTGGCGATGGTTGGAAGAGAAAGTTGAGCAAATCGGTGCGTGTCACGATGCCGATAGGATGCCCGCCACCTTCGGCCACGACCGGGATTTGGCCCCAGCCCTCGTCCAGCATCAACTGCTGCACGCGCTCCACGGAATCAGACGGCCGTACCGTGACGTTGCCTTCCTTCATCACCCGCGCCACGCGGAAGCGCCCCAGATCGTGGCTGATGGCCCGATCGACGCCGCGCCGGGTGAGCAGGCCCACCACCTGTCGCGTTTCCGGATCCACCACCGGATAGCCTTCGTGGCCGAAGCGCTGCATCAACATGGCCGCATCGGTCACACTGGTCTCCGGGTCCAGGGTTTGCACGCCGTAGGACATGATTTGCGCCACCCGGGCCATCGGCTCAATGGCACGCGGCAGCAAGGTATTGAGTTCGGCGCTCACGTCGGCCAACGGCCGTCCCACGATCATCGCGGCTGCGGCGCGGCTGTGGCCCCCGCCGCCGAGCGCGCGGGCTACTTCGGCCACATCTATGGCGTCGCGGCTGCTGCGGGCGACCAACTGCACATCGTTGCCCAGTTCGACCAGCGCAAACAACGCGGCCGGCGACAGCGCATCTCGCAGGCGGTGCACCACCGACGAGATTTCGTCGTCGAAGCCGGATGGGGCGGGTGCCGCGGCCACAACGATGTTTTGCCCGTGAACGCGCTGCCACTGAGCAGCAGCCTGCAGCCGGTCGTAAAGCTCACGCTGCACGGCCGTTAGGGGAATATTCAAAAAACGCCGCACGACAGGCAGCTGCGCGCCCTGTTCCAGCAGCCAGGAGGCCGCCCGCGCATCGCGGCTGGTGGTCGTGTCATAGGTCAGCGAGCCGGTGTCTTCGTAAATGCCCAGCAGCAGCAGCGTGGCTTCTTCGTTGGCCACGGTCAGGCCCGAGGCCTGTAAGTGTTCCACCAACAGCGTCGTTGTGGCACCTACGGCTTCCACCTGGTAGGTCCACTCCTCGTGGGCGTCATGGTCGACGTGGTGGTCGATCACCCGCACTTTGGGATTTTTACTCAGACCACGCACGCTGGCGATAGACTGCGTGTCCACCAGAAGCACCTCGTCCACGCGCCGTTTCTGCCAATCCTGTGCGCGGGTGTAAGGCAGCGTGTCCCAATACAACGTCAGGAACTGCTGGACGTTGCGGTTAACCCGCCGTGGCAGCAGCGGGATAGCGTCCGGGTACAGCCTGTACGCTCCC